>CAVRTQ010000020.1:0-49494 GCA_963724195.1 uncultured Solirubrobacteraceae bacterium
CTAGAACGACAAAACCCCCGCTACTGCGAGGGTTTTCGAGAGAGCCGACGAGCGGATTCGAACCGCTGACCCCTTCATTACGAGTGAAGTGCTCTACCAGCTGAGCTACGTCGGCGCGGTGTGCAGGGTAGCGAAGCCGCGGGTAGGTTGGGGCTCGTGTTGAAGTTCGTCGCGCTTGCGGCCGCGATCACCGTGATGGGGCCGACGTACAGCGGGACGATCGAGGACAGCCAGATCGCGCGGGAGGCCAAGCGGGCCGAGGGCTCGGCGAGCCAGCGGCAGACGCAGGCGCTGAGCGTCCTGATCCGGCGGCAGTGGATCGAGGGCGAAGCGAACGAGCGCGGGATCGTCGTGACCGAGGCCGCCGGCGAAGACCGCACCGCGGCGCTGACGGCCGAGATCCACGCGCAGATCACGGAGCCGGCGGCGAAGTCGGTCACGCCGGATCAGGTCAAGGCCTACGTGGACGCGAACCCGCAGGTCACGCCCGAGCAGAGGACCGTGCGGTTGGTGCAGACCAAGAACCGGCGCGCGGCGATCGCCGTCCTCAACAAGCTCCGGCGCGGCGCGACGTGGTCGTCGGTGGGCGCGACGAAGGAGACGTTCGACACAGCCGACGAGACCGCGGCCGGCAGAGCCGTCTTCCGCGCGAAGCTCAACCGGACCACGCGCTACGGGCGCGTGGTGTTCCGGGTGATCAGGCACATCCCGGAGAAGCCGGTGCCGCGCGCGCAGCAGGAGGCGCTCGCGTGGGAGACGCTCGCGGGCGAGGCGCAGCAGCGAGCGCTCGACGCATTCACCGCCCAATTCACCGCGAAATGGCGTCAGCGCACGGCTTGCGCGCCGCCCTACGCGGCGCATCCGGACTGCGGCCAACCGCCAAGTGGCCAGCAAGCGCCCTGAACCCAAGTCCAGTGGGAGAAACTCGTACATACGCCGAACTTCCCCGGGGGCCGTTGCCCACTTCAGGTAAGGCGCCTACTGTCGAACTTCGACAACCTTTTGCCGGGCGTACGAATGCGCCCGGCCTCGACGGATCGAAGGAGCAAGTTGACGTATGCGGTGGCCACGGATGGTCCTCCGCCCCGGGATGACCCAGGGGCGAGCGTGAGCGATCGCTTTCAGCGTTCCCGGATCCCGGCGCTGCCGACGGTGCTGTTCGCCGACGCGTCCGAGGACTATCGGGCGATGGCCCGCGACGCGCTGCTCGAGGGCCGCAACGCCACGGACATGCGCACGGTCGGCGACTCCAGCGCGCTGCTCGCGTACCTGCAGCGGGCCGGCGCCACGGAAGGCGCGGTCACGCCGGTGCCGAGCCTGATCGTGATCGACGCGGACCTCCCGGGCACGCCGCCCGGCAGGGAGGCGGTCGCGGCGATCAAGGCCGACCCCAGGACGAAGCGCATCCCGGTCGTGGTGCTGGGCGGCGACGATGATGCCGAGACCGTCGCCTCCTGGTACGACGTCGGCACGAACACGTACATCGTCAAGCCCGTCACGTTCCTCGCGCTCGTGCGGCTGATGAAGGTCTTCACCGCCTACTGGCTGGAGACCGCGGAGCTGCCGCCCGGCAGCGAGGCCGCGGCCTAGCCCCATGGCCTGCCCCTCGACCCGCTCCGCGTCTTGGCCGTCGCGGCCGACGACGCGCACCACGCGCCGATCCGCGCGCTGCTCAAGGGCGCGCAGATCGACCATGTCGTGACGGGGGACGAGGCGCACCACGCGGTCGCGGCCAACCGCTACGACGTGATCATGGTCGACCGCGAGATCGGCCCGCACGGCGTCGACGGCCTCGATCTGGCGACCGAGCTCGTCGGCACGCCCGCGCCGGTGATCGTGCTCGCGCACCGCCGGGACCGGGCGGCGGACGCGCGCGCGGCGGAGGCCGGCATCGCCGACTTCCTGCACATCGCGGGCCTGAGCACGGACCGCCTGGAGCATTCGATCCGCTACGCGCTCAAGCACCAGCACGCCGTCAACGCGCTCAAGGCCGTCCAGGAGCGCCAGGCGCTCGCGCTCGAAGGCACGAACGACGGCGTGTGGGACTGGGACGTCGCCGACGATCGCGTCGACTACTCCCCGCGTTGGAAGGCGATGCTGGGCTACCGCGAGTCCGAGATCGGCGAGACGCGTGGCGAGTGGCTCGGCCGCGTCCACGCGGACGACCGCGCGCCGTTCACGCAGGCGATGGACGCGTTCCTGCAGGGCACGGGCACGCACTTCGACTTCGAGCATCGCGTGCAGCACCGCGACGGCGGCTACCGCTGGCTGTGCGCCCGCGCGACCGCCGTGCGCGACCACCGCAGCAAGGCCACGCGCGTCGTCGGCACGATCACGGACACGACCAACCGCCGCGAGTCCGAGCGCCGCCTGCAGCACGACGCGCTCCACGACGCGCTGACCGGCCTGCCGAACCGCGTGCTGTTCGTCGATCGCCTGGACCAGTCGATCCGGCGCGCCCAAAGACGCCATCCGGCGACCTGCGCCGCGGTGCTGTTCCTGGACCTGGACCGCTTCAAGGTCATCAACGACAGCCTCGGCCACGCGTGCGGCGACCAGCTGCTGCAGAAGGTCGCGCGCCGCCTGGAGGCCGCGCTGCGCCCGAACGACACCGTCGCGCGGCTCTCCGGCGACGAGTTCACGCTCCTGCTCGACGACGTGTCCGACCCGCGCGAGGCCACCGTCATCGCCGAACGCGTGCTGCAGTCGCTGAAGCCGCCGTTCGTGATCGACAACCGCGAGCTGTTCATCGACTCGTCGATCGGGATCGCGCTCGCGACCGCGGAGTCCGCGCCGGAGCAGGTGATGCGCGACGCCGACGTCGCGATGTACCGCGCCAAGGCCGACGGCAAGGGCCGCCACGCCGTGTTCGACGCCGCGATGCACCAGCAGGTCATGCGCCGGCTCGACCTCGAAGGCGACCTGCGCCGCGCGATCGAGACGCGCGCGCTGGAAGTCGTCTACCAGCCGATCACGCAGGCCGCGACCGGCCGCGTCGTCGGCTTCGAAGCGTCCTGCCGGTGGCCGAACGGCGAGCCGGCCGAGGTGCTGGCGATGGCGGATGAGACGGGGCTCTCGATCCCGCTCGGCCGTCAGATCCTCGAGACGGCGTGCGCGCAGCTGGCGGAGTGGCGGTTGCTGCCGAGCGGCGCCGGGCTGACGATCGGCGTGAACGTGTCCGCGCGCCAGCTGGGCGAGCCGGGCTACGTCGACATGCTCGACGAGATCCTCGTGCAGACGCGCCTGGACCCGCGCGCGCTGCGCCTGGAGGTCTCAGAGCACGACCTGAGCCGCGGTCGCGCCGACGACGCCACCCGCCGCGTCCTGGACCAGGCGTTCGAGCAGCTCAGCGTCCGCACGCACATCGACGACTTCGGCACCGGCGCGTCCCCGCTGCGGCTCCTGCACCGCTTCCCGGGCGACGCGATCAAGGTGTCCCGCGCCCTCGTGGCCGGCATCGGCCATGACGCCGGAGCCTTCGAGATCGTGCGCGCGGTCGTCGGCCTCGCGCACAACCTCGGGCTCGAAGTGATCGCGGACGGCGTCGAGAAGCGCGAGCAGCTCGACTACCTCAAGGTCCTGGGCTGCGAGTTCGCCCAGGGCTTCCACGTCTCCGCACCGCTCAGCGCCGAGGAGGCGCGAGCGATGCTGGAGAGTGGCGTGCTCGCTCAGTAGCGCTGCTCGGAGCGCTCGCGGGAGCTCTCGGCGGCGACATCGTCGCGGTTGAAGCGCGCGGGGCCGTCTGCCGGTCGTCGACCGCCTGGTCGTGACGGCCGCGCTGGTAGTCGTCGTCGAGCGTCCCGTCCGGGTTCTCGCGGCGGTCGTCGCGCCCGTCGCCGTCGGCGTCGTGGCGGTCGGTCACCGCTTCGACCCGGTCGTCACGGCCATCGCCGTCACGGTCGTGGTCGGTGCGACCGTCGCGGTCGCCCGTCGGCGACATCGCGGACGTGCCCGCGAACTTCTCGCGCTCGGACTCGTCGATCAGCTCGTCGTCGGCCATGCCCTTCTCGTGCAGGCCCGCGCGCTCCTGGTGGAGCTGCGCCTGGGCACGCTCGGCCTCGGCTTCCTTCTGGGCGATCCGCGCGCGCTGCTCGGCCTGACTGGCTTGGCGCTCGCGCTGCTCGGCCTCGGAACGATGCTCGTTCGCCACGCGCTCGCGGCGGTTCTGGAGCTCACGCTCGCGCTTCTGGAGCTCCGCCTTGCGCCGCATGCGCGGCAGCAGGAAAGCCACCACGGCGATGATGATCAGTGCCACGACGACGATCGCGATAATTGCGCCGGTGGTCATCGGGAACCTCCTTTGAATGGGGTTGATGCAAGGGTTCCCGGTGATGCCCGACCACCAAACCGCGCCAACGTTCGATCTCCAGTCGCATTCGACGTATTCCGACGGTGCGCTGCCACCCGCGCGAGGTGGTGAAACTGGCGCGGGATGCGGGCGTTCAGGTGCTCGCGCTCACCGACCACGACACGGTTGACGGGGTCACCGAGGCACTGTCAGCCGCGGGTGACGTTCGGATCGTCCCGGCCGTCGAGCTGAGCTCGGTCCACGGCGAGCACGAGGACCTGCACATCCTCGGCTACGGGCTCGATCACACCGACCCTGCGCTGCTCGCCACGCTCGCCGACTTCCGCCAGGACCGCATCCGCCGGATCCTCGCCATGGCCGAGAAACTGCGAGCGCTCGGCTTCACCATCGACCCGGCCCGGCTCCAGCACGAGTCGCCGGGACGACCGCACCTGGCGGCCGCGTTGCTCGAGGACAACGACCTCAACCTGACCAAGAACGAGGTCTTCGCCCAGTACCTCGTCCCGGGCACGCCGACCTACGTCGGGCGCTCGCGGCCCACGGTCAAGCAGGCGATCGAGGTCATCCACGCCGCGGGCGGGCTCGCCGTCTGGGCGCACCCGTACTGGGACGTCGAGCAGGCGGAGGGCGCGCTGCGCGAGTTCGCCGCCGACGGCATCGACGGCGTCGAGGCCTTCTACGTCACCCACACGGAGGAGCAGACCCGGCACCTACACGCGCTCGCGCGCGAGCTGGGCCTGATCACGACCGGCTCAGCCGACTTTCACGGGCCGGCGCACGATCACTTCAATCGCTTTCGCGCCTTCCACCTGTACGGCCTGGAACCCGACCTCGGCCGCCTCCTCGAGGAATGACCGGACGGCGGCGCGCAGCCGCCGCAGCCGGTCGTGGCCTTCGTCGGCCGCTTGACCTCGTCCAGCGACGAGCACGGCCTGGATCTGCGCTGCGCGGGACGCCGTTGCAGGCGCACACGATCGGGTCGACCGGCTCGGCGCTCGCGCCAGCACCGGCGGCTCGCCGAGCACGATCTGCCCCACGAGCTGCTCGCCGCGCGTAGACCTCGCGGCGGTAGTGGCCGGCGCGCGTGTCGAGCGCGACGACCTCGTCGTCGCCCTCGAGCGCGCCGCGAGCAGAAGAGGTCGATGCCGGCGACCTTGAGCTTGGTCGAGACCGGCGCCGGGCTGTAGGACGCGGGCACGCCGGCGATGTCGGCGCCGGCGGCGCGCGCCATCGCCAGCGCGGGCGCGACGAGCCCGACGGTCACGCCGCGGTGCTCGGCGCACTCGCCGACCGCCCACACGCCCGGGACGCTCGTGCGCAGCGAGTCGTCGACGCAGCACGCCGCGGCCGACCTCCAGCCCGATCCGCGCCGCCAGCGCGATCTCCGGGCATGACGCCGGCGGCGACGATCACGAGGTCGGCCTCGATGACCTCGCCGGTCGCGAGCTCCACGCGGTCGTCGTGGATCGCGGTCGTGGTCCGCGAGCAGAGCACGTCGATGCCCTGCCCGCGCAGCGCGCGCTCGAGCATCCGGCCGGCGGTGTGGTCGAGCTGGCGCTCCATCAGGCGGTCGGCGAGGTGGATGACGGTGACGCGCGATCCCGCGGTTGGCGACGGCGCGCGCGGCCTCCAGGCCGAGCAGCCCGCCGCCGATCACGACCGCCCGGCGGGCGCCGTTGGCGCGGCCGCGGATCGTGCGCACGTCGTGGCGGGTGCGGAACGGCGTCGCGTGCTCGATGCCCGGCGATCGGCGGCAGCAGCGGCGCGCGAGCCCGTGGCGAGCACGAGCGCGTCGTAGGCGATCTGCGTGCCGTCGGCGAGCGGTGGCGACGCGCAGCTCGGTGTCGACGTCGACGACCGTGCCGCAGAACGTCGATCTCGCGGTCCAGGTACCAGCGCTTGGGGTGCAGCGGGAGGTCGGTGGCGGCGCGGTGGCCGGCGAGGTGGTCGCTGAGCCCGACGCGGTCGTAGGGCAGGCCGGGCTCGTCGCTGGCGATCGTGACTGCGCGACGTCGCCGTGCTCGAGGCGGCCTCGGCGGTGGCGACGCCGGCGGGCCCGCCGCCGACGATCAGCACGTGCTTGGTCTGCGCCTGCGCGCTTGCGCGCGCGCGACCGGCTCGACGCGGATCGCGGTCGCCTTCAGGCCGGGCTGGCGCGACACGGGGTCGGTCTCGCGGTGGGTGAGGTCGTTGACGCCGCCGGCGCCGGCGGGCGCGTGCAGCGCGCCCCAGTGGAACGGGGCGAACGCGGTGCCCTGCGCGCAGCGTCGCGTCGAAGCGCACGCGCAGCTTCACCGCGCCGCGGCGGGAGACGACGCGCGCGAGCTCGCCGTCGCTTCAGCCAGGCGCGCGCGCGTCCTCGGGGTGCAGCTCGAGGAACGGCTCGGGCTCGGCCGCGACCAGCTCCGCGCGACTTGCCCGTGCGGGTCATCGTGTGCCACTGGCTCGCGATCCGGCCCGTGGTCAGGACGAGCGGGTGGTCGGCGTCGGGCGGGTCGGCGGGGTGGCCGGGGAGGGCGGGCGCGAGGTCGGCGCGCCCGACTCGGTGTGGAAGCGCCCGTCGGTGTAGAGCCGCGCGGTGCCCGGGTCGGTCGGCGCGAGCGGCACGGCCACTGGAGCGTGCCCTCGCTCCGAGCCGCGCGTGCGAGACGCCCGACTGGTCGCACGGGCGGCCCGCGGTCAGCGCCGCGAACTCGTCGTAGACCGCGGCGGCGTCCGCCCAGCCGAAGCCGTCGAAGCCCATCCGGCGCGGCGGCGGCGGCGAAGATCTCCCAGTCCGCGCGGGCCTCGCCGGGCGGGTCGATCGCGGCGCGCATGAGCTGCGATGCGGCGCTCGGAGTTGACCATCGTGCCCGGCCTTCTCCGGCCACTGCGCGGCGGGCAGCACGACGTGCGCGAGCGCGGTGGTCTCGGTCGGGTGGTAGGCGTCCTGGGCGATCACGAGCTCGGCGTTGCGCAGCGCCGCGCGGGCGCGCTCGGCGTCGGGCATCGACACGGCGGGGTTGGTGCCGCAGATCCAGACGGCCTTCACGCGGCCGTCCTCGAGCGCCTCGAAGAGGTCGGTCGCGGGCAGGCCGAGCTGCGGCGAGATCGAGCCGGCGGGCAGGCCCCAGTGCGCCTCGACCTCGGCGCGGTGGTCCTCGCGCACGATCTTGCGGTAGCCGGGCAGCAGGTGCGCGAGGCCGCCGGTCTCGCGCCCGCCCATCGCGTTCGGCTGGCCGGTCAGCGAGAGCGGGCCGGCGCCCGGGCGGCCGATCTGGCCGGTGACGACGCAGAGGTTCAGCAGCGCGCGGTTGATCGCGACGCCCTCGATCGACTGGTTGGCGCCCATCGACCACATCGCCAGCGAGGCGTCGCGCGTCGGCGAACGCGCGGGCGGCGCGCTCGATCGCGACCGCCGGCACGCCACACGCCTCGGCGGCCTTCGCCGGCGTCCCAGTCGCCCGCCAGCTCGTGGCCCGGCGATCAGCGCGTTGAGCAGCGCGAGGTCGGTGCCCGGGCTTGACCTGCAGGTGGATGTCGGCGACGGCCGCGCTGTCGGTGCGCCGCGGGTCGACGACGATCAGCGTCGCGCCCGCGCTCCTGCGCCGCGCGGATGCGGCCCCACAGGATCGGGTGGCAGCGCCGACGTGTTCGAGCCGAGCAGCAGGATGCAGGCGGCGAGCTCGATGTCCGCGTAGGCGGGCGGCGGGCCGTCGGCGCCGAACGTGGCGTCGTAGGCGGCGACGGCGCTCGACATGCACAGGCGCGAGTTGGAGTCGACGTTGTTGGTCCCAGGTAGCCCTTGGCGAGCTTGTTGACCGCGTAGTAGTCCTCGGTCAGCAGCTGGCCGGAGATGTAGAACGCGATCGAGCCCGGGCCGTGCTCGGCGCGGATCGCGAGCAGGCGCGTGGCGACCTCGTCGAGCGCCTCGTCCCAGCCCGCCTCGCGGAACCGCTCGTCCGGACGCGCCGCGCAGCAGCGGCGTCACCGCGCGGTCGCCGGCGCGCGACGCCTCGGGCAGCGCCAGCGGCTTGCGGCACGTGCGGCCGCTGGTTGACCGGGTGCTCCTCGTCGCCGCGCACGGCATGCAGGCGCCCGTCGCGAACCTCCGCGACGAGCCCGCAGCCGACGCCGCAGTACGGGCATCCGGTCTTGATCATCACTACGGGCGCCTCGGCGGTGGCGCCCCAGCCGCGGCGCCAGGCGACGCGCAGGACGCGCCACGCCGACGAACGCGACGGCACGACGGCGGCGGCGAGCGTCAGGCCCGGCGCCGTAGCCGCCGAAGCTGTCGTGCAGCGAGCCGAGCGCGATCGGCAGCATGAAGCCGCCGAGGCCGCCGGCCGCGCCGACGAGGCCGGTGACGACGCCGATCCGCGCGCGGAAGCGCAGGCCGACGAGCTGGAACGTCGCGCCGTTGCCGAGGCCGAGGAAGCGCCATCACGACCGGGAAGCCGATCGCGGCCCAGGTCAGCGACGGGATGCCGCGAGAGCAGCGAGCAGCAGCGGCGCGGCGAGGCCGTAGACGACGGTCAGCACGCGCGTGCCGCCGAAGCGGTCGGCGAGGTGGCCGCCGAACGGGCGCACGAAGCTGCCCGCGGCGCCGCCGATCGCGGCCAGCGACGCGGCGTCGACCTTCGACAGGCCGTACTCGTCGTGGAAGAAGATCGGCAGGAAGCGACGACAGGCCGACGAAGCCGCCGAAGGTGACGGCGTAGAGCGCGCAGAGCTTCCACGTGTCGCCCTCGCCGAGCATCTCGCGCGAAGGCGCCGAGCGTGAGGCGCTGGCCGGCGCGGGCGGCTCCTTGGCCAGGAAGCGGAACGCGATCAGGACGAGCGCGCGCGGGGATGATCGCGAGGCCCATGACGCCGTGCCAGCCGACGTGCTCGGCCAGGCGCGGGGCGAGCAGCGCGCAGGCGACCGTGCCGGAGTTGCCGGCGCCGGCGATGCCCATGGCGAGGCCCTGGTGCTGCGGCGGGTACCAGCGGCGAAGCGAGCGGCAGGCTGATGGCGAACGACGCGCCCGCGACGCCGAGCAGGACGCCGACGCCGAGCAGCTCGTTCATCGACGTCGCGCCGAGCCAGCCCCACAGGAGCGGGAGCAGGGCGATGCACATCGAGATCGTGCCGATCCGGCGCGGGCCGAAGCGGTCGGCGAGCACGCCGAACGTGACGCGGAAGACGGCGGCGCGACAGCAGCGGGATGGCGACCAGCACGCCCTTCTGGGCGGCGTTGAGGCCGAGATCCTCGGCGATGTAGGCCCCGAGCGCGCCCAGGATGACCCAGATCGCGAAGGAGATGTCGAAGTGGAGGAGGGCGGCGACGAGCGAAGGCGTATGGCCCGCCCGCCGGAATTCACTCATACGCATGACCGAGTGAATCGGCCGATCGGACGAGTTCTTCAGGCGCGGCCGCTATGCGGCCAGCGTCTCCTCCAACCGGTAGGCGAGCGCCTCGCACGCCAGCTCCTCGCTGACGTTGAGGATCAGGCGCGCGCGGGTGTCGTCGACGAGCTCCTGCGCCTGTGCAGGTTGGGCCTGTCGCGTCCTCGTTGAGCTGCCGAGCGCGGTCGCTGTGGAAGACGAGCTCGGGCGCGCCCGCCTGCGACGCCGTGAGGTCGCGGTACCAGAGGCCGGCGAGCTGGAGCGCGTGGTCGAGCGCCTTCGTCGCGGCGCGGCGCTCGGCGCGTCGCGCCCGCTCGGTGAACTCCGTCTCGCGGCGCTTGTGCTCCTTCTTGGGCAGGAACTGGAGCTCCTCCTTGAGCTGCTGCTCGACCTCGTCCTTGGCGCTGCGCCGCGCCTGGCTTGGCGCGGTCGAGGATCGCCTTCCAGGGCTTCTCGCTCGACCGTGCCGTGGATCGGCGCGCGGGCGAACTGCTCCGCCGCCTGCCCGGAGCTGCAGGCCGTCGCCGGGTCGCGAGCTGGATCGCCTTCTCGCCGTCGCCGAGGCAGAGCCGCGCGGCCGCCTGCGCGGTGTCCTGTGGGACGCCCTTGGTCTGGAGCCGTTGCGCGAGCTGCTCGGTGGTCGGCGGGTCGAAGCGCACCGGCTGGCAGCGGCTCGCGATCGTCGGCAGCACCTGCGTCGGCCGGTCGGTGAGCAGGATCAGCACGACGTAGACGGGTGGCTCCTCGAGCGTCTTCAGCAGCGAGTTGGCGGCCTCGTCGTTCATCACGTCGACGCGCTCGAGCACGAAGACGCGATGCGACGGCCTCGAACGGCGTGTGCGCGGCGGCGGCGACGACGGCCTCGTCGACGTCGCGTGCGGAGCATCTCGTGGGCGCCGCGATGGCGTGACCCACGTCAGGTCGGGGTGGGTGCCGTGCTGCGGCCCGGGTCTTCGCGTTCGTCGGGGTCCTTCGCGCCGCTTGGCGAGGAGCTCGCCGGCGAAGGCGCGCGCGGTCTCGCGCTTGCCCGAGCCGGCGGGGCCGTGGAAGAGGTACGCGTGGGCGGGCGAGTCCTTCAGCGCCGCGCCGAGGACGGCCTTCGCGTGGGGGTGGGCTGGTCGAGGGCGAGCACGTGCTCGGTGATCCTAGAACCGCGACGGCGAGCGCCGCGTCTGCGCCGGCTGTGCGGACTCGCGTGCGGCGATGCCTGGCCTGGCGTGTACGGCCTGGCTCAGCCGTCCCAGCCGCGGGTCGCGTCTGCTCGGCACGTGAGGCCGACTCGCGATATGCCGAGTGAGGCTCGTCGGTGCCCGGGCTGGGCGTTGCCGCGCAAGCTCGCCACGCGGACGCGATCGCTCATCGCTGGTGACCGCTCGCCGCTCGCGCGGCGGCGCGGGTGCGTTGAGACGACACACGTCCGCGCCCAGCGCACCCGCTGCCGAGCCGACGCTCGACCCGCGCCAGGAGCGCACGCGCCGCGGCGGGTCGAAGCGGACCAGCCGCGAGGCGCGGTTACGCCGACGCGATCGCCGCGGACGGCGTGCCGGTCGCTGCGGCGACGTCCCCGCGAGCCGCTAGCGCGGATGAGCTGGCGTCCTGCGCACGCGTCACACTGCTCGGCGTGCTCATCACGGTCGAAGGCCTCGACGGCGCCGGCAAGACGACGCTCATCGCGGGCCTCACCGAGCAGCTCGACGCCACGGTGCTGCGCGAACCCGGCGGGGTCGAGCTCTCCGAGCGCATCCGGGAGCTGGTCAAAGACCCGGCGCTGACCGTCGATCCGCGCGCGGAGGCGCTGCTCTACGCGGCGGCCCGCGCGCAGCTCGTCGCCGAGAAGCTGCGGCCGCTGCTGGACGGCGGCACGACCGTGATCCTCGACCGCTTCATCGACTCCAGCCTCGCCTACCAGGGCGGCGGTCGCGGGCTCGGGGTGGAGGAGATCCGCACGCTGAACGAGTTCGGCACCGGCGGCCTGGAGCCCGACAAGACGTTGTTGCTCCGGGTCGACCCGGCGGTCGGTCTCGGGCGGATCGCGGACCGCGAGGCGGACCGCCTCGAACTCGCGGGGGGAGAGTTTTTCGCGCGCGTGGCTAAGACCTATGACGAGCTCGCGGCGGCCGCGCCCGAGCGGTTCGTCGTCCTTGACGCCACCCAACCCCCCGAGACCGTGCTCGCCGCCGCCCTGCGACAAGCCCTCGACATGAACGAAGCGCTCTCCCTCCTCGCCGACGTCTTCGACGACCCGATCAACAACGCCTGGGCGCTCGAAGAGCTCCGTGGCCAGTGGCTCGACCTTGCCTCGGAAGAGCGCGACGCGCTGACGCCGCTCGCCAAGCTGGCCGCCCAACGCATCGCCGAAGCCAAGGCCGCACCGCCGGCGGAGGGCGCGGCGGCGCCGCCGCCGGCCACCGACGCCGACCTCGCGACCCCGGACGAAGCCGAGCTGCGCGCGGCGCTGCGCTTCGGCGTCGCCCCCTCCCCGGAGTGACATGCACGAAGCGCTCGGGCTGCTCGCCGACGTCTTCGAAGCGCCCGCCGCGAACGCGGCGATGCTGGACGACCTGCGCGCCCGCTGGCGCGACCTCACCCCGGAGGAACGCGCCGCACTGACCCCGCTGGCGCAGCTCGCCGCGACCCGCGTCGCCGCCGCGCAAGGCGCGTCCGCGCCGTCACAGGCCGGGGCCGGGCCGCGCGCCCCATCGCCGGCCGACGCGCCGCCGCGCGCTGTCGCCGCATCGCAGACCGGCGGCCCGTCGCACCCCGGCGTGCCGTCGCACGCCGCTCCGCCGCCGCCCGCCGACTCGTGGCGAGACGCCGCCGAGCCTCCTCACCCCGCGGACTCGCTCCTCGACACCGCTGTCTCTCCATCCCCGCGCGCGCCGCGCGCGACCACGGACGCGACCCCCGAGGAGCTGCTCTCCCTCGTCGGGCTCCCGAGTTTCCGGCCCGGCCAGCGCGAGGCGGTGCAGGCCGCGCTCGACGGGCGCGACGCGCTCGTGGTGATGCCGACCGGCGGGGGCAAGAGCCTCTGTTACCAGCTGCCCGCGCTCGCGACGTCGGACCTGACGGTCGTGGTGTCCCCGCTGATCGCGCTCATGCGCGACCAGTGCCAGCGGCTCACGGACCTCGGCCACCCGGCCGTGATGCTGGCGTCGGGCGAGGACAATCAGACCGCGCTCAGCGACATCCGCAACGGGCACGCCCAGGTCGCGTTCGCCGCCCCCGAGCGGTTCGCCAGCCCCGCGTTCCGGCAGGCGATCGCGGCTCGCACGCTCGCGCTGTTCGTGGTGGACGAGGCGCACTGCGTGTCGGAGTGGGGCCACGACTTCCGCCCGGACTACCTGCGCCTCGCGGCCATCATCGGAGAGCTCGGCCACCCGCCGACGATGGCCTGCACCGCCACGGCGACCCCGAAGGTGGCCGAGGAGATCGTCGCGCGCCTCGGCCTCAGAGAGCCCGAGCGCGTCCGCTCCGGGTTCGACCGCCCGAACCTCTCGTTCGACGTCCTCGCGTTCGACGGCGAGGGCTCGGTCGCCCGCAAGCGCGCCACGCTCCAAGCGGGCGTGCAGATGCCCGAGAACCGCCCCGCCGTCGTCTACTGCGGCACGCGCAAGTCCACGGAAGAGATCGCGGCGATGCTCAACGCGCCCGCCTACCACGCGGGCATGCCGCCCGAGGCGCGCACCCGCGTGCAGGACTCGTTCATGCGCGGGGAGACGGACGTCGTCGTCGCCACGAACGCGTTCGGCATGGGCGTCGACAAGGCGGACGTCCGCTCCGTCTGGCACTGGGCGCTCCCGAGCAGCCTCGAGGCCTACTACCAGGAGGCGGGCCGCGCCGGCCGCGACGGCGCACCCGGACGCGCCGTCCTGCTCGCATCCCGCAGCGACCTCGGCCGCCTCGTGCGCTTCATCCAGGAGGCGGAGGTCACGGTCGAGCAGGTCGTCGCCCTGATCAACCGGCTCCGGGCCCAGGGCGACATCGAGATGGACCCGGGACAGGACCGCGACCGCATCCTGCTGGCCGTCGCCGAGCGGGCGGGAGCGCTCCAGCTCTCACCCGGGCAGGGCGGCCGCGTCCACATCAAGCTCGCCACCGGCGGCATCGACCGCGGCCGGATCGCCGAGCTGTGCCGCGCCGCGAAGGACCGCCGCTGGCAGGCGTACCGCACGATCGAGCACTACGCCGCCACCGGCGACCGCTGCCGACGACGCCAGCTCCTGGACCACTTCGGCGACCAGTCGCCCGGCGCGCCCACGGGCCGCTGCTGCGACGTGCACGACCCGCCGGACTGGCTCCCGCCGATCACGGCGGCCAAGGCCAAGACCCGGAAGGTCGTCACCGAGGACGACGGCCCGCCCGTCTCAGACAGCGAGCTGCAGACCCTGAAGGACTGGCGCAAGGGCCGCGCGGACGGCAAGCCCGCCTACACGGTCGCGACCGACGCGACCCTGCGCGAGGTGATCCGCCAGCAACCGCGCACGCCGGACGACCTGCTCGCGATCAAGGGCATCGGCCCGTCCTTCGTGGACAAGCACGCCGACTCGCTGCTGGAGCTGCTGGCTCAGTAACCGTCCGGGTGGGCGGAGTGCCAGGCCCACGCGTCCCGGATCATGTCTTCGAGCGTCTTCTCGGGCGCCCACCCGAGCCCGACGCGCGCCCGCGCGTTGGAGGCCACCAGCCGCGGCGGATCGCCGGCCCGGCGCTCCTGCTCGACCGCGACGATCTCGCGCCCCGTCACCGTGCGCGCCGTCTCGATCACCTGCCGCACCGAGTAGCCGGTCTCGGACCCGAGGTTGTAGATGGCGTGCTCACCGTCGACCGCCTTGTCCACCGCCAGCGCGTGCGCGACCGCGAGGTCGTCCACGTGGATGTAGTCGCGCACCGCGGTGCCGTCCTCGGTCGGATAGTCCGTGCCGAAGATGCCGATGCTCTCGCGCGTGCCGGCCGCGGCCTGCAGGACCAACGGGATCAGGTGCGTCTCGGGCGTGTGATCCTCGCCCAGCGGCCCACTGGCGCCCGCCACGTTGAAGTACCGCAGCGAGACCGCCGCGATCCCGTGCGCGCGCGCCTCGTCGGTGAGCATCCGGTCGATCGCGAGCTTCGTGTTCCCGTACGTGTTCACCGGGACATTGGGCGTGTCCTCGGTGATGAGCTCGACGTCGGGCTCGCCGTACGTGGCCGCCGTCGAGGAGAAGACGATCCGCTTGACGTCCGCCGCGCGCATCGCGTCGAGCAGGTTCAGCGCGCCGAGCACGTTCCCGCGCCAGTACTGCTCCGGCACCTCCTGGGACTCACCCACGAGCGAGAGCGCGGCGAAGTGCAGCACGCCGTCGAACCCGCGCGCGACCACCTCGTTCACCGCCTCGGCGTCGAGCAGGTCGACCTCGACGAAGTCGGCTCCCTCGGGCACCGCGCCGCGGTGGCCCTTGTAGAGCGAGTCCAACACGGTGACGTCGTCGCCGCGCGCGACGAGATGCTGCGCGACGATCGAACCGATGTAGCCGGCACCGCCGGTGACGAGAAGTCGCATTGGCGCGGCATCGTAGCTACGCGGCGGCGACGACCTCCAGCTCGATCAGCCAGCGCTCGTCCAGCGTTCCCACCACGATCGCCGTCGTCGGGATCCGCCGCCCGCCCAGCGCCGCCAGGCGCGCCGCCGCGTTCTCCTCGGCATAGTCGGTCGAGCGCAGATAGCTCGTGACGCGCACGATGTGGTCGACGGTCATCTCCGCCTGCGCGAGGATCTCCCGGATGTTCGCCCACACGAGCTTAAGCTGGTCGGTGAGCGTCTCGCCCGGCTCCCCGCGCTCGTCCAGCCCCATCGTCCCGGCGAGGAACAGCCAGCGCGTGGGCGCAGGCACTTCGACGGAATGGGCGTAGTCGGTTCCTGAGGCGTACATGTGCTCATCGTTGCGACTCGACTCGACCGTGCGCAATGATTGACATGTTGTGGCCATCCTGGACGACAAAGATTGCGCCATCCTGGCGATCCTGCAGGAAGAAGGCGACCTCCCGAACCTCGAGCTGGCCCGTCGCGTCGGGCTCTCGCCGGCGGCCACCTCGCGCCGCGTCACCCGCCTGAGAGCCGAAGGCGTGATCGAAGCGATCCGCGCCGTCGTCGCTCCCGAAGCCGTCGGCCTGGTGCTCGAGGCGTTCGTGCTCGTGACGCTCGCCGACCACAGCGCGGAGGCGGACGCGCGGTTCGCCCGCGGGGTCGCACAGATGCCCGGCGTGCTGCGCGCTGACTCGATCTCCGGTGACCAGGACGCGCTGCTGCACGTCGCCGCCGCCACGCCGCAGGACCTGCACCGGCTCGTGCTCGCCCTCAAGCGCATGGGCGCGTCACGCGCCCTGACCATGCTGCGCCTGCAAGCGATCAAGCCTCCCGCGCCGGTCCCTCTCGTGTGACGACACCGCGCTCAAGCGCCTGCGGGGCGCTGACTTCGAAGCTGTTCGGTGAACTTCACGATCCGCCGGGCGCGGGTTTCCGGCCGCTTGGCGTCGTGGAGCTGGAACAGGATCGAGTAGCGGTCCTGGCTCTTGAGCCCCGCGAATACGTCCGTCACGCCCGCGGCCTCCATCGCCTCCACCAGGTCCGGCGGGACCTCGATCTTCGACGCCGGTGCGTACGCGGCGTCCCAGCGGCCGTCGGCCTTCGCGGCGTCGATCTGGGCCTGTCCCGCGGGCCGCATCCGCCCCGCCTCGATCAGCTCACCGCAGCGCCCCACGTTGATCTGCGACCACTTCGACCGCGTCCGCCGCGGCGTGAACTTCTGCAGGTAGTGCGTGTCGTCGAGACCCTTGCGCTGGCCGTCGATCCAGCCGAAGCACAAGGCAACTTCGATCGCTTCGACGAAGTCGACCGTTGGTAGCCCTGTGCCCTTCTTCGGGAACCTGACCCAGACGCCGTCGCAGTCCGCGTGCTCGGCCTCGAGCCAGCGCTCCCACTCGGCGCGGGAAGCGAATGCGCGTTCCTCCATGCGCGGCGGATCGTACACTCGAAGGGCGATGTCCCTGCGCCTGATCACGGCCGTGGTGGCCGCGCTGGCGCTCTGGCCCGCCGCCGCCTCCGCCCAGAATCCCACCGCGACGCCCGGCCCGCCCAACAGCGCGTCCGACGCGGTGAAGCTGATCTACGAGGACTACCGCCGCGACGGGAAGATCGACGTCTGCGAGCACGAGCGCGCGGATCTGCAGGACGCGCTGGACACGATCGAGCCCGACTTCGACACCGATTACCCCGACTTCCGCGAGGCGCTCGAAGCCGGGGTCACGGACCACGACGACGGGCGCTGTGACGCCGACGCGACGGCCACGGCGACCGCCACCGCGACGGCGACGGCCTCCCCGACCGCCACCGCGGACGACGGCACGCTGCCGCCGCCCGAGGACGACGGCGGCGCCGATGACGGAGCGATCCCGCCGCCGGATGACGGCACCACGACGCCCCCGCCCGACGACGGCACCCTGCCCACGGACGAGAACGACCCGTTCGCGGCCACGCCGACCCCGGCCCCCAGCGCCGTCCCGCCGGCCGCCCAGGCCACGGTCCCGCCCGCCGCGTCCGCGGTCCCGACGCCCGCGTCGGTGTCCACATCGGCCGACCGGAGCAAGCTGCTCCTGCCGGGCCTGTTGGTTGCGCTGGCAATTGTTGGCGCGCTCGCGCTCATCTTCTTCGGACGCCAGTCGCCGGCCTGGCGCGAGGCCACATTCCGCACCCGCGCAACGTGGGCGGATTTCACCGACTGGCTGCGCCTCGGGCGATGACGGTTTAAACCGCACTGAGCGGCCATTCTACGGCTGCCCGTACCTCCTTCCGCGGTACAATTTCTCTGCAAACGCAGGATTTTCGCGCCCTCTGTCGTACCGCCCGCGCCGGTTGCCTTCCGTCCGGGCCGAGGTGCATCATCCACCGCCCGCACGATTTAAAGTCCCTGCCCGAGGGAGATGGAAAGCACCATGGAAAAGACGTCGCCGCAAACCACGCTCACGCAACCGTCTCGCGCCCCTGAAGCGCTGAGCGTGCGTCGGCTGTTCACGCGGCCTGGCGTGCACCCCTACGACGCGGTGGAGTGGGAGCTCCGCACCGCCGCTGTCGGCTCGTTCCGCCAGGACGACGTCGAGTTCCCGAAGTCGTGGTCGCAGAACTCCACCAACATCGTCGCCCAGAAGTACTTCCGCGGCCAGCTGAACTCGCCGACGCGCGAGCGCTCGGTCAAGCAGATGATCAACCGCGTGTCGGGCACCATCGCCGACTGGGGTCGTGAGCGCGGCTACTTCGCCTCCGAGGAGGACGGCGACGCGTTCGAGAACGAGCTCACGCACATCCTGCTGCACCAGATCGCGGCGTTCAACTCGCCGGTCTGGTTCAACGTGGGCTTCGAGGAGTCCCCGCAGTGCTCGGCCTGCTTCATCTTGTCGGTGGACGACACGATGGAGTCGATCCTCGACTGGAACACGCGCGAGGGCCGGATCTTCCGCGGCGGCTCGGGCTCCGGCATCAACCTGTCGAACATCCGTGGCTCGATGGAGCCGCTGGCCAAGGGCGGCACCGCCTCCGGCCCGGTCTCCTTCATGCGCGGCGCCGACTCCTGGGCCGGCACGATCAAGTCCGGCGGCAAGACGCGCCGCGCGGCCAAGATGGTCGTGCTGGACGTCGACCACCCGGACATCCGCGAGTTCATCTGGTGCAAGGCCAAGGAAGAGGACAAGGCCGCCGCGCTGCGCGACGCCGGGTTCGACATGTCGATCGACGGCGACGGCTTCCACTCGATCCAGTACCAGAACGCGAACAACTCGGTCCGCGTCACGGACGAGTTCATGCAGGCGGTCGAGGACGACGCCGATTGGCACCTGATCGCGCGCACCACGGGTGAGCCCGTCGGTGAGCCGGTCCGTGCGCGTGAGCTCATGCGCGAGATCGCCGAGGCCGCGTGGCGCTGCGCCGACCCGGGCGTCCAGTACGACACGACGATCAACCAGTGGCACACGTCCCCGAACTCGGGTCGCATCAACGCGTCCAACCCGTGCTCGGAGTACATGCACGTGGACGACTCGGCGTGCAACCTGGCCTCGCTGAACCTGATGAAGTTCCGCCGCCCGGACGGCACGTTCGACACCGACGCCTTCCAGCACGCCGTGGACATCGTGTTCCTGGCGCAGGAGATCGTCGTCTCGCCGTCGAGCTACCCCACCGAGGAGATCGGCAAGAACGCGCGTGCGTTCCGCCAGCTCGGCCTGGGCTACGCCAACCTCGGCGCGTTCCTGATGGCCAACGGCGTGGCGTACGACTCCGACGAGGGTCGCGGCGCCGCCGCCGCCATCACGGCGCTGATGACGGGCCGCGCCTACGCGCAGTCGGCCAAGATCGCCGCGGCGATGGGCCCGTACGACCACTACGCGGTCAACCGCGAGGCGCACAACAACGTCATGCGCATGCACCGTGACGCGTCCTACCACGTGCCGGACAGCGCCGTGAAGGACGCGCCGCTGCTGGCCGCCGCGCGGGAGACGTGGAACGAGGCCGTCGCGCTCGGCGAGCTGTACGGCTACCGCAACGCGCAGGCCACGGTGCTCGCGCCCACGGGGACGATCTCGTTCCTGATGGACTGCGACACGACGGGCATCGAGCCGGACTTCTCGCTCGTGAAGTACAAGGAGCTCGTCGGCGGCGGCAACATGATCATCGCCAACCGCACGGTGCCGATGGCGCTGCGCACGCTGGGCTACGGCGAGGTCGCGATCGAGCAGATCGAGGCCTACGTCGCCGAGCACGGCACGATCGTCGGCGCCCCGGGCCTCGCGGCCGAGCACCTCGAGGTGTTCGACGTGGCCGTCGGCCAGCGCGCGATCTCCGCCTCCGGCCACGTGAAGATGATGGGCGCGGTCCAGCCGTTCCTGTCGGGCGCGATCTCCAAGACGGTCAACATGCCGCAGGACTCGACGGTGGAGGACATCGCCGAGGCCTACATCAACGCGTGGAAGCTCGGCGTCAAGGCGCTGGCCATCTACCGCGACGGCTCCAAGACCGCCCAGGCGCTGCGCACCGACGCGCAGGACACGAAGGAGCTCCCGGCCAAGGCCGAGGCGGCGCTGGAGGCCGGCGAGGAGATCTTCACGCAGTCCGAGGTCGACGACCTGATGGCGACCGCCATCAAGAAGGCCGTCGACAAGGCGCTCGCCCGCGAGGACGAGCCGCTGCGCAAGCGCATGCCGCGCGAGCGCAAGTCGCTCACGCACAAGTTCTCGCTCGGCGGCCACGAGGGCTACATCACGGCCGGCATGTACGAGGACGGCTCGGTCGGCGAGATCTTCCTGACCGACATCGGCAAGGAGGGCTCCACCCTCCGCGGCATGATGAACTCGTTCGCGACGGCGATCTCGATCTCGCTCCAGTACGGCGTGCCGCTCGAGACCCTCGTGCGCAAGTTCGCCTACATGCGCTTCGAGCCGGAAGGGATCACCACCAACCCGGAGATCCCGTTCGCCAAGTCGATGCCGGACTACATCATGCGCTGGCTCGCCTCCCGCTGGCTGGACGCGGACACGCAGGAAGAGCTCGGCATCATGACCGCCGACGTCCGCGCCAAGTCGATCGCGCAGAACACCCTGCCGTCGAGCGACACCGCCGGCCCGGCCAACGGCAACGGCGCCCCCAAGGCGCTCGCGGCCCCGGCCCCGGCTCCCGCGGCGGCGAAGCCGGCCACCTCGGCGATGACCGACACCCCGCCCGTCGTCCCGGTCCGCATGGTCGGCCTGGACCTCGGCCCGGCCTGCAACAACTGCGGCGGCATGATGCAGCGCACCGGCTCTTGCTACACGTGCTCGAGCTGCGGCAACAACACCGGCTGCGGCTGATGCGCCGGCTAGTAGCTTCACCTGGTCGAAGGGCCGTCCGTGAGGGCGGCCCTTCGTCGTTCTAGAGCGCGGCGAGCTCCTTGGGTGAGAGCTTGTCGAGGCCGAGGGTCTTCAGCGTCCTGACGCCCTCGGCGCGGAAGTCGCGGGCCAGCACGACCGACGTGACCGTGATCAGCGAGTCGATCACCGGGGTGGGGACGCCGAGGCGGGCGGCGAGGTCGGCGAGGAAGACCAGCGAGTAGCCGACGTCCTCGGTCAGGTAGCGGTGGTCGAGCTCGCTCTGCGCCTTGATGCCGAGGAACCCGGGCGCGGTGCTGTAGGCGGTCGAGTAGTTGTGCTCGCGCATGTAGCCCTGGCGGACGCCGATCTCGGGCTCGGACAGGATCGACACGCCGAGCGCGGCGGCGATCGCGAGGCGCTCGTTGTCGACCGCCTCGATCATCCGGCCGACGGCCTCGGTCACGCCCTCCTCGTAGAACAGGAAGTCGCCGTGGGTGCGCTCGAGCAGGCCGGCGTTGAGCAGCGTCACCGCGGGGTGGATCACCGGGTTGCCGTTCTGGAGCGTGGTCTGGAAGACGCTCTCGGCCTTCTCGACGGCGGGCCAGACGTCCTTGACGAGGTCGTACAGCCGGTCGGTGCCGCTGCGCGGCAGCGCGGCGAGGTACACGTCGGTCTTGAGCTTGAGGAAGACGTTGATGACGCCGGGCTCGGTCACCCGCACCGCGTACGGCAGCGTGCTGGTCTCGCCCACGATGACGCGTTCATCGTCGAGCTCGAGCCCGGCCGCGCGCTTGAAGGCGATCGCCCCGGCGCAGGACCCGGGGCAGACCAGCACGGACTTCACCTCGGTCAGATACGACGCGGCGGCCTTGGCGTGCGGCTCGATCCCGTAGGTCGGGGCCACGAGCACCACGAGTTCGGCGCCCTCCAAAGCCTCCCCGTGGTCGTGCCCGGAGTACCGGATCGGCGCGAAGCCTTCGAGGTCGCCGCTCGCGTTGATCCCGCCCGCCTGGTTGACCGCGACCACGTTCGTCCCGAACTCGGGCGTCGCGCACAGCGACACCTCGTGGCCGTGCTGAGCGAAGTCGAACGCCGCCGCGACGCCACCGTTGCCCGCTCCCAGAACCGCGACCCGCATCCCGAACCTCCCCGAAGTGAACCGTCCACCCTACGAGCTATGCGGGGAGCGGGCGCGAAACGGTGATCGGCGAGCCGACCGCGAGCGACAGGTGGCTCGGCGTCGCGTCCCGCAGCCAGGCCCATTCGGCGCCGTAGATCGCCCCGAAGTCCACCGCGAGCTCGAGGTCGGTCACCTCGCGCAGCGCCGAAACCGGAGTTCCAGGATCAGGACCGTTCCGCAAATCGCGGAACGGCGTGCACTGTGGAACACGCGATCGCCTTACAAGCTACAGTGGTTCCAAGTACTCGGATGTTCCGTTACTACCGGAACACCTCCACCGATGGAACAGCGCACCCAACCACCCACCGAACGCGAACTAAAGACCAGCGTCGCACCGACACTGCGCGCGTTGCTTCCCCCTATGTGGACCGTAGAAACTATGCCTCCGGCCGACGGAGTCGGACGTACCGGACGAGGAGGACCGGAGGGCGCGATGCAGATCATCGCGCCTGATCGCACGAAGGGGACCGTCGCCATCGAGGCTCGTTCGCTCGTCAATCCGAAGGATGTACCGGGACTCGCGGCACACTTGCGGGAGCGAAGTCCACGTGCCGACGCCGGCCTCGTGGTGGCCCGCTACCTGTCTCCGAGCACACGGGACGCGCTGGCCCGGGCCGAACTTTCCTACTTGGACTGGACGGGCAACGTCCGCGTCATGCTCAGCGCTCCAGGGCTCGCTGTCCTCGCGCCGGGAGCGAACCGCGACCCGTTCCGCACGTCGGACCGGCCAACGAACAGCCTCAAGGGCGAACCGGCCGCGAAGGTCGCGCGGGCCTTAGTCGACCGCCGCCCACCATGGAAGATGCGAGATCTCGCCGACGAGGCGCGCACTTCTCTGGGCTCGACGGCGCGGACTGTCGATTTCCTGGACCGCGAGGCCCTGATCACACGCGAAAACGGATCGATCGTAGACGTCGACTGGCCCGGGATTCTGGACCGATGGGCGCGAGACTACGATCTCGTCGGGCGTCGGAGGCTCGTTTCTGTTCTTGCCCCGCGGGGGTTGGACGCCATAGAACGCGCGCTTGGCGATTCCACCGCCACTTACGCAATCAGCGGTTCGCTCGCTGCCCGCAGGATCGCACCATACGCGGAGGCGCGACTCGGGATCGTCTACACCACGGACATCGATCAACTCCGCGAGCAACTCGAGGTGCGAGAAGCTCCGTCACGACCGAACCTGCTTCTGATCGAGCCGCGAGACGAGCTCCCCTTCGTCCGGGCTCGCATCGAAGACGGGTTGCGCTTCGCCGCGCCCTCCCAGATCTACGCCGACTTGATGAATGGTCCAGGGCGGAGCACCGAGGAGGCATCTGCGCTGCTGGATTGGATGCGAGCTCACGCGCAGGCCTGGCGCACGTGACCTACTCGACGCTGACAATCGCGACCCGCAGTGCGCTGCTTGACGCACTGGTCGCACTCCGTGCCCATCGTGATGCCTTGGTACTCGTCGGCGCGCAGGCGATCTATCTCTACACCGGCGACAGCGACGTCGCCATCGCGACCGAGACCAAGGACAGCGACGTGGTCGTCGTTCCTGAACGCCTCGGCGCCGATCCAACGCTCGAGGCGGCGATGGTGGGAGCGGGGTTCTATCTCGACCCACTGGGCGAGCAAGGTCAGTGGCTAAACGACGACGGGATCCCGGTGGAGCTTCTCGTGCCGGCGGGCCTACAGCCCGGCAACACCCGTGGAGCGCGCATTCCGCCGCATGACAAGCGGGCGGCGAAACGCGTCCCAGGGCTGGAGGCGGCAGCGTTCGACCACCGCCCGATGACGATCAGTGCAATCGAGCCCGCCGATGACCGCCGCGAGGTGATGGACGTCGCCGGCCCGGCAGCATTGATTGTCGCGAAGATGCACAAGATTGGCGATCGCTACGACCACGCCCAGGCTGGCGGACGAGACCGAACCAACGACAAGGACGCCCACGATGTCTACAGGCTGTTGCGCGCGGTTTCGACCGCAGAGGTCGTAGAAGGTCTCGAGCGCTTGCGCACCGTTGAGGAGGCAACGTCTGTGACCACGATGGCCATCGATACTCTCCGCCGGCTGTCGGCCAATCCGGATTCGCCACTCTGTGTGATGGCCGGTCGCGCCGAGCAGTACGTTGGCTCGCCCGAGGACGTGGCAGCGGCGACATGGGCGCTCGCCTCCGACGTCCTGGAATCACTGGCATAGGCGACGGGCTACCCGGCGGCCTCGACCCGGCCGGTGGAGAAGCCCTCGCCGGGGACGTAGCGCACCGGGACCGTGACCTGGCCGCCGTTGTCCAGCACGGCGCTGCATTCGATCTCCACGGCCCCGAGGTCCCAGTTGATCCGCGGCCGGACGGGGCAGGAGACGTCCTTGACCGGCTGCCCGTCGCCGACGGCTTGCGCGCACGCGCTGCTCGGCGCCGGTGACGTCGAAGTCACGCGCGGCGTCGCGCAGGCGCTCGGCGTCGCGGACGCCGTCCTGGACCTGATCGACGTTGTCGCGGATCTCGGCCGCCTCCTCCCCACAGCCGGCGAGGGCGATGGCGCAGAGGGCGGCAGCGGTCAGGGCGAAGAGCTTCACGCCGCGCACCGTATGAGGTGAACATGAACCTAAGCTCTGCGCGCGCGGCGGGCGAAGGCGAGCAATTCGGCGCGTTCGGCGTCGGAGGCCCGGTCGTACAGCGCCAGGAGCTCGTCGCGCCCCCGGTCCCAGACCGCCGCCGGCCGCGTGTCCCACTCGGTGCCCTCCGCCACGCGCCGCGCCCAGGGCCGCTGCGCGAGCAGCGCCTCGAACTCGGCACGGTTCGAACCCAGCGCCGCGAGCATCACGTCGAGCTTGGCCTTCGACGGCGTGCGCGATGACGCCGTGGCAGGGTCCGCCTCGCACTGGGCGAGATAGACGGCGGAGAGCTGCCCTTCGGCGCGCGCCGCGACCTGCGCTCGCGAGAGCCCGGCCCGGGTCCGCAGGTAGCGCAGCGCGGCCGGGAGCTCCGGGTGCTCGTAGCGGTCGATCGGATAGCGAGCCAACGCCCAGGATTTATAGCATAAGTCGATTGATGCTATTCTCGTCCGACAACGACCAAGGAGGGCGGCCCGATGCCACGACTCGACGTTGAAGTCCACGACGACACGCTGAAGATCGGCCCGCGCTTCTGCAGATCTCGTTCATGCGGACGCTGCGGATCCCCGACGACGGGCGCACGTACCCGCTGCCGGCGGGCCTCGGCCGCTTCCCGGTCGCCCGCATCCAGGACCACCGCGACCGCGTGCCGGAGCAGTGGCGCGAGCACGGCGGCGTGATGATCCCCATGTACCAGCGCGAGGCGCTGTGGATGCGCTTCGACGGCGCCTACCACAAGCCGAACGCGCTCAAGGTCGGCGTCGGCAAGGTCGACGCGCTCACCGGCAAGCCGTTCACGATGGCTCTGGACCGTCAGGAGCAGAACTACCTGGTCGCGCCGCAGCAGCCGTGGCTGGACGGCATCAACGCCGGCGACGGGATGATCCGCCAGTTCGTCGCGATGCCGCTGGGCCAGGGCTACACCGTCGAGGGCCAGGTCACGGGCGAGGAGCGCTTCGGCGGCATCCAGCTCGTGAGCTTCGAGCCCAAGCCGGACCGGTTCCCGGAGCCGCCGCCGCAGGTGTACTCGCACGGCGCGGAGAGCGTCGACGCGGTCGCCGCGGCCGCGCCCGCAGCGGGAGCGCCGTACCCGGCAGCCCGCGCCGGGGTCGACCAGCGCCAGCGCGCCACCACCGAGATGGGCCTCGGCGCGGGCGGCCGCATGGTGCAGAAGCTCTACCCGGACCCGTTCGGCGTCGACGCGTGGGACACCGACGCGTTCGGCCGCTGCTTCGTCCACATCGTCAACAGCGAGACCTGGCGGGAGATCACCGGCGAGCCCGTGCCGCCGTCCCCCGTCACGGCCGACGCCTACAAGGCGCACGGCTACCCGTGGTTCGGCCTCTACGACGAGCACCTGAAGGACCTCCCCGCGTCCAAGACCCTCGGCGCCGTCAAGAGCGTCGACGAGCTGGACCAGCACAAGGTCAGCGACGGCGCCTGGTGATCGAGCGCACGTTGCTAGACCTCTGTGCATGAGCCTGACTCGCCCGGTGGAGCACGACGGGATCTCCGACGAGGTCGCGATCGAGGAGCCGCTGGAGATCCGCGTGGACGGCGCGCCGCTCGCGGTGACCATGCGCACGCCCGGGCACGACGAAGAGCTCGCGCTCGGGTTCCTGTGGGGCGAGGGCCTGATCGACGGGCCGCGCGCGGCCGGGCTCACGGAGGACCTCGCGGCCAACATCGTCGAGGTGACGGGACCGCTGACGCGTGACCCGTCCGCGCGGTCGTTCTACACCACGTCCTCCTGCGGGGTCTGTGGGAAGGGCGCGCTGGAGGAGGTCGCCGTGCACGCCCCGCCGCTCCCGCCCGGGCCGAGCATCCCGCGGGCCTTGCTCGCCGACCTCCCGGAGCGGCTGCACCAGCCGGGCTTCGCGCGCACGGGCGGGCTGCACGCCACGGGGCGCTTCACGCCGGACGGCGAGCTGCTGTGCGTGCGCGAGGACGTCGGGCGCCACAACGCGATGGACAAGGTGATCGGCCGCGCGCTGCTCGACGGCGCGCTCCCCCTGCACGGGAGCGTGCTGTGCGTGAGCGGGCGGCTCTCGTTCGAGCTCGTGCAGAAGGCGGCCGTGGCCGGGGCGCCGATCCTCGTCGGCGTCGGCGCGCCGACCTCGCTCGCGATCTCACTCGCCGCCGACCGCGGGCTCACCCTCGCGGGCTTCGCGCGGCACGGCGGCGTGAACGTCTACACGGGTGACGAGCGGGTCATTCCTTAGGCGCGTAGCGGTGGTGGAGGTTCAGCGGGTTGCCGTCCGGGTCGGCGAAGAACGACTGGTGGCAGACGCCCGAGTCGAGGATCTCGCCGCGGAACTCCACGCCGGCCGCTTCGAGCCGTGCGCGCGTGGCGGCGACGTCATCGACCTGCAGCGCGATCATCGTGCTGCTCGGCGACCACTCGAACCCGAACGCGTCGGGCTGCATCACCGCGAGCGTGAGGTTGCCGGCCTGGAACTCCGAGCCGGGCATGTTGCCCCACTTCTTCAGGAACGGGAGGCCGAGCGTCTCGCCGTAGAACTTGACGGCGGCATCGTGGTCCTTGGTCATGATGGCGACGAAGTCGACGCCGGTGACATCGGTCATGAGTTTTCTCGGGGTCATGCAGGGCAACAGCGGGCAGGAGCGTACACGGGTGAGGCGACGAGCGATGGCGATCGCTCGTTAGACGAGCACCGCCACGCAATTCATCGGTGCAGGTATCGGGCGGCACGGAGTCCACGAGCCAGACGCCGTTGGCGCTGACGAAGAACTCGTGCCCGGCCCGGGCCATCTCGCCCGCGGCGACCGTGAAGATGACCGGTTTGCCGTGGCGCATGCCCACGCGGCGGGCCGTCTCCTGGTCCAGGGAGAGATGCACGTGGTGGCGGTTGCGCCGCTCCAGCCCGCTGCGCAGGATCGACTCGACCGAGCCCTCGCCCGTCCCGTGGAACAGCCGCTCGGGCGGCGCAGTGGGCGCGAGCTCGAGGTCGACGGTCACGCTGTGCCCCTGGTTGGCGCGGATCATCGCGCCGGTCTCGTCGAACGCGAACCGCTGCTTCTCGTTGGACTCCACGACCTCGCGCAACTCCTCGGCGCTCACCGCGAAGTTGTGGTCCGCGCACGCCTGCAGCAGGTCGTCGACGGCCACCCAGCCGCCCGGCCCCAGGGTCAGCCCGAGCCGCTCCGGTCGTGCCGCAGGTGCTTGGAGAGGTACTTCGAAACCTTGACGCGGCGCTTGTCATCCATGCGCCTTGAAGCGTCGCAGGCGCAGCGCGTTGAGCACGACGCTGACGCTCGAGAACGCCATCGCCGCGCCGGCGATCACCGGGTTGAGCAGGCCGACCGCGGCCAGCGGGATCGCGGCCACGTTGTAGCCGAACGCCCACACGAGGTTCTGCTTGATCGTGCGCAGCGTCGCGCGCGAGAGGCGGATCGCGTCCGGTGCCGCGCGCAGGTCGCCCGCGACGAGCGTGAGGTCGGAGGCCTCGATCGCGACATCGGTGCCGGTGCCGATCGCCAGGCCGAGGTCGGCCTGCGCGAGCGCGGGCGCGTCATTGACCCCGTCGCCGACCATCGCCACGACGCGGCCCTCGCCCTGCAGGCGCTGGACCACGTCGGCCTTGTCGGCGGGCATGACCTCGGCGATGACCTCGTCGATCCCGACCTCGGCGGCCACCGCGCGGGCGGTCGCCTCGTTGTCGCCCGTGAGCAGGACGGGACGCAGCCCGAGCGCGCGCAGCCGCTCGACCGCCTCGCGCGAGGTCGGCTTGACGGTGTCGGCGACGGTGAACACCGCGACGGGCACGCCGTCGACGGCGCCGACGACCGCGGTGCGCCCGGCGGCCGTGGCCGCCGCGAGCGCGTCCGCGAGGGGGCCGGCGGCGAGCGACGCGGCCACAGGCTGGCCGGCCGAGCGCGGCGACGTGTCAGCGGCGGCCGCAAGCGGCGACGCGTCCGCGGTGGGCGCGGCCGAGCGCGGCGACGCCTGCGCGGACCGCGCCGACGAGGCGTCGGGCGCCGGCGCGAACATCGCGGGGCGCCCCGCGGCGACCGCGCGGCCCTCGACGACGCCCTCGACGCCCAGGCCCTCGCGGTTCTTGAACGCGACGATCGGCGGCGTCGGACTCGCGCCGCCGCGGCGATCGCGCGGCCGACCGGGTGCTCGGAGCCGCCCTCGAGCGCGCCGATCAGGCGCAGCGCCTCCTCGCGCGCGATCCCGTCGACCGTCACGTCCACGAGCGTCATCCGGCCGGTCGTGACCGTGCCGGTCTTGTCGAGCACGATCGTGTCGACGCGGCGGGTGGACTCGAGCACCTCCGGTCCCTTGATCAGCAGGCCGAGCTGGGCGCCGCGGCCGGTGCCGACCATCAGCGCGACCGGCGTGGCCAGGCCGAGGGCGCACGGGCAGGCGATGATCAGCACGGCGACGGCGGCGGTGAACGCGAACGTCGCGCTCTCGCCCGTGCCGAGCCAGAAGCCGAGCGTCGCGACGGCCAGCGCGATCACGACCGGGACGAACACGCTCGCGACGCGGTCGGCGAGCCGCTGGACCGGCGCCTTGCCGGTCTGCGCCTCCGTCACCAGCTTGGCGATCTGCGCCAGCGCGGTGTCGGCGCCGACCTTCGACGCCCGCACCACCAGGCGCCCGCCCGCGTTGACGGTCGCGCCGACGACGTCGTCGCCCGGCGCGACCTCGACCGGCACGGATTCGCCCGTCAGCAGCGACAGGTCGACGGCCGAGTGGCCTTCCACCACGACGCCGTCGGTGGCGATCTTCTCGCCCGGGCGGACGAGGAAGTCGTCGCCGACCTGGAGCTGCTCCACCGGGATCGTGCGCCCGTCGGCCAGCGAGACCTCCTTGGCGCCCAGCTCGAGCAGCGCCTTCAGCGCGGCGCCGGCGCTGCGCTTCGCGCGCGCCTCGAAGTAGCGCCCGGCGAGGATGAACGTCGTCACCACGGCGGCGGTCTCGAGGTAGATGTGGTCGGCTCCCTCGCCCTGCTCGGGGATCAGGTCGAAGCTCATCCGCATCCCGGCCATGCCGGCCTCGCCGAACACGAGCGCGTAGAGCGACCACAGCCACGCGGCCAGCGTGCCGACGCTGATCAGCGTGTCCATCGTCGCCGTGCCGTGGCGCAGGTTCAGCCAGGCGGCGCGGTGGAACGGCCATGCGCCCCAGATGACCACGGGCGTCGCGGCGGTCAAGGCCAGCCACTGCCAGTTGTCGAACTGCAGCGCCGGGATCATCGACACCAGCAGGACCGGGAGCGAGAGGACGGCGCTGATGATCAGCCGCTGGCGGAGCGACCAGAGCTCGTCCGGCGCGTCGTGCTCAGGCTCATCGGCCGGCAGCGTCGCGTGATAGCCCGCGGCCTCGACCGCGCCGACGAGCGCGTCGGGCTCGACCGCCGCCGGGTCGTACTCGACCGTGGCCTTCTCGGTGGCGTAGTTCACCGACGCGTTGACGCCCTCGAGCTTGTTCAGCTTGCGCTCGATCCGGTTCGCGCACGACGCGCACGTCATGCCGGTGATCGGCAGCTCGATCGTGCTCATCGCGTGAACT
The DNA here is from genome assembly GCA_963724195.1 of uncultured Solirubrobacteraceae bacterium. Taxonomy (GTDB): domain Bacteria; phylum Actinomycetota; class Thermoleophilia; order Solirubrobacterales; family Solirubrobacteraceae; genus Solirubrobacter. Next base: position 29,858 of record CAVRTQ010000020.1, read on the forward strand.
CCGCCGTGTGGACGACGCCTTCGTGCTGGAACTGCAGGTACAGGTGGTAGCGCGTGTCGGGCTCCAGGTCCGTCTCGAACGCGACTTCGCCCTCGTTCGGATGCACGTGCAGGAACGCGAGGTCGCCCTCCCGCAGCGCGACCAGGTGCCCGCCGGCGCCGAGGTACTGCTCCGTCTCGATCGGCTGACCGTCGCGCGTGATGTCGAAGGCCAGCTCCTCGCCGTCCGCGCGCAGCTCCACGCGATACCCGTCCACCGTATCCACGGTCGTGGGCGCGGGGAACGGTGCGTAGCTCGCGGCGCCGTCGACGGTCAGGTCGGACGCGAGCGTGTAGGCCGTGCCGTCGTGCTTGAAGTCCGCGAACACGCGGTACACGCCCGGCTCGGTCACGGTCAGCGGCGTGCGCCACGCCCCGTCCTCACCCAGCTCGGGGTGCAGGTGCTGGAAGCCGGTGCCGTCGCGCCGCACGACGATGAGGTGCATGCGACGCTCGTGCTCGACCTCGAACTCGCGCACGGGCTCGCCGTCCTCGGTGATCGTGAACACGAGCTCGGGCGACGTCTGCTGAAGCTCGAGCGCGAGCCCGCCTTCGGAGATCGAAAGGCCGCGGATCGGGTCGACGGCGGCGCCGTGCTCACCCATACCCCCTTCGGGTACCGCGGAGCCCTGCCGATCCGGACCGATCACGTCACCCGCCGCGACGGCGACGCCGAACACCAGCACGAGCAGCGCGGCGAACCCGGCCAGCTTCAGCGGCGCACTCATGCCGGCACCGCGTCGTATCCGGCTTCATCGATCGCGGCCACCACCGCCGCATCGTCCAGATCCGCGCCGCTCACGCGCACGAGCTTGGTGTCCAGATCGACATCCACGTCCGTCACACCGGCCACTTGACCGACCTCGCCGCTCACAGCCACGACGCAGTGGTTGCAGTTCATGCCGTCGACGCGGAAGGTCAGTTGATCGCTCATGCGACCAGTATACCACCCGGGGGTATCTAGAAACGTTCGATGTGCATCGCGTCGGCGAGCGTGCCACCCAGCACGTGCTCGGCCTCGCCGAAGCGCACCGTGAGCGGCCCGTCGAACGGCTGGCGTTCGAGCACTTCGAGCTCGATCCCCAGCGTGACCCCGCGCTCGTGCAGGTAGCGGAGCATCGCGGGATCCGAGTCGGACACGCGCACGAAGACGCCGCGATCGCCGGGCTCCAGCGCCGACAGGCGCGTGGCGTCCCCTTCGAAGATCTCGAGGTCGGCCGACGGGATCGGGTCGCCGTGCGGATCGTGCGTGGGATGACCGAGCTTGGCCGCGATCTTCGCCTCCAGGTACTCCGACAGCACGTGCTCGAGCGCTTCGGCCTCCTCGTGCACGCGGTCCCACGGCACGCCGAGGTGCTCGGCCAGGTAGGTCTCGAGCAGCCGGTGGTGGCGCATGACCTCCAGCGCCACCCGCTCGCCGTCCGGCGTCAGCGCCACGCCCTTGTAGCGGATATGGCGCACGAGCCCGCGCTCGTCGAGCTTCTTGACCATCGCGGAGACCGACGCGGGGGTCACGCCGAGACGCTCCGCCAACGCGTTGGTGGTGGCGGTCCCGTCGCCCTGCCGGCAGAGCGAGTAGATCGCCTTCGCGTAGTCCTCGATCGCCTCCGACGGCCTCGACGCCATGCCCGTAGGATGACTCATCGATGCTCGCCAGCGTCCTGCTCGCCTCCGCGTCGATCTTCCACGGCACGCCCGCCGAGCTGCCCGCCTTCGTCTCGTTGCGCCAGGGCGGGCACTTCTGCGGCGGCAGCCTGATCGCCCCGGACCGCGTGCTCACCGCCGCCCACTGCGTCCAGGGCGCCGGGCCGGGCAGCTTCGACGTGGTCGTCGGCGGGCGCTCCCGCGCGTGGCGCGGCAGCTACTTCCCGACGCGCTACCGCCTCATCCCGAGCCCGGTGGCGCCAGAGGACGAAAGCGCGTCCGCCGCCGTGCGTGACCTCGCCGTGATCGTCCTGCGAGCGCCCGTCACCGACGTCGTTCCGCTCCCACTCGCCGCCACGGCTCCCGCCGACGGGGAGGCGACGGTCACGATCGGACGCGGCATCACCGGCCCATCGAGCGACGTGTCGGCCGCGCCGCTCTCCGCGAACCAGCAGGCGCTGTCCTCCGCCACGTGCAAGGGCTACTTCAAGCGGCTCCTGCATCCCACGTTCCACCTCTGCACCCAGGACCCGACGGACACCAAGGCCCAGGCCTGTCCCGGCGACAGCGGCAGCCCGGTGCTGGTCCGGCGCGACGGCGTGCTGCAGATCGCGGGCGTCGTGAGCTGGGGCGGAGAGACGGAGCGCCGCGTCTGCGGCGAGGGCCCGGCCGATGTCTCCGAGCGTGTGCTCCCGCACCTGGCGCTGCTCACCGGCCCGGCCCCGAAGCGGCTCGCGCCGTATGCGGTCCGGGCGCCGCGGGTGTCGGCGCGCGGGCGCTGCGAACGTGGGCGTTGGCTGCCGGCGGGAACGAGGGTGACGGTGCGACGAAGCGGCGGAACGTGCCTGGTGACGGCGCGTACGGTTGGCGGCTGGGCGGAGGCTCAGGCGCGGTAGCGGCGTTCACGTTTCGGCGCGCTGGGCTCGGTGCCTGGTCCGGAACGGCGGGCACCGAGGGGGAAGGGAGCGGCGTTTCCGCCCCGCGGCGCGAACACCGGGGTCCGAGCCCCGCGTGGCACGGCCGGAGCGGCTTGCCGCTCTCAGTCAAGGTACGGGCCACTGACATTTCGTGGGGCGCCACCCTCGTCCGCCGACCTCCTGCGGATCTCGTGGAAACGAACACGCGCGGAGAGGGGGTATGCCCGCTCAGTTGCGCGTGGGGAAACTCAGCGGGCATACCCCCTTTGTGCGAAGCGCGGTCGTGATCGCGCCCGATCGATCGGACGTGGAGCGGCGTGAAGCAACCACAACCGCTCCTCGCGATTTCCGGTGCCCGTAACTTGACTGAGAGCGGCACGCCGATGTTCGCGCCACGCGGAGCTCAGACCCCGATGTTCACGCTCCGGCGTGGAAACGCCACTCCCTTTCCCCCTCGGTGCCAGCCGTTCCGAACCACGCCGAGACCCAGCGCCTCGAAAACGTGAGCTCAACCCCGCACAGTGCGCACCCGCCCGCCACCGACCGCCTTGGCGTCGTACATCGCCCGGTCAGCCGCTGCGAGCATCGTGGCGGGCGCAACGCCCGCCCGCACCGGCGAGAGCCCGATCGAGGCGGTCACGCCGCGCTCGAAGCCGTCGAAGACGAACCGCTGCTCGGCGATCAGCACGGTGAGGTCGAAGGCCACGCGGGCGGCCTCGTCGACCGGGCACCCCGGGAGCAGCACGGCGAACTCGTCGCCGCCGAGGCGGGCGAGCACGTCATCGCGCCGCAGCCGGCTGGTGATGGCGCCGGCGAGGCCGCGCAGCAGCGCATCCCCGGCTTCGTGGCCGTGGATGTCATTGACGTCCTTGAAGCCGTCGAGGTCGAGCAGCAGCAGGGCGCCGTCGGGGCAGCGGCCGAGCTCCAGCTCGAACGCCCGCCGGTTGAGCGCATCGGTGAGCGGGTCGCGCGAGGCGTGGCGGCGGAGCTCGGTGATGTCCTGGAACTGGCCGACCCAGCACAGCGGGCGGCCGTGCTCATCGCGGACGAAGGTGACGCTCGCCAGCACCCAGACGACTTCGCCGTCCGGGCGCACGTAGCGCTTCTCGGCCTGCCGGCTGTGCGATCTCCCCGCGCAGGATGCGCCCGGCGGCGTCGAGGTCGTGCTGCCGGTCGTCGGGGTGCGTGAGCTCTGAATCGCGGGTGTGAAGCAGCTCGTCCGCGTCGCGGCCGAGCAGCGCGCACATCGCCGGGTTCACGCGCACGAACTCGCCGTCCGAGTTGAAGAGGGCGACGCCGATCGGCATGTGATCGAAGGCGGCGTCGAGGGACGTGGTCAGCTGCGGGTCGAGCTCGCGGAAGACACACAGGAGGCCTCCGCCTTCGAGCACCCGCACGCTCGCGTCCATGCCGAACGGCACCCCGTCCGCGCGCACGCCCTCGAGCGGCACAGCCGGAACGTGCGACCCCGTCGCGAGCCCTTCGACCGCCGCCCACAGGCGCGCGGGATCCGGCACGAGGTCTCCGAGCGTGCAGCCCACCGGCACAGCGCGGAACAGCTCGGCGGCGAGCGGGCTGGAAGCGAGCACGAGCCCGCCCGGCGCGAGCACGACGGCCGCCTCCGGGAGCAGAGCCAGCGACAGCGGCGGTAGGGGCGCAGGAAACATGGGAGCGTCCCAGATGATCGGCTTAGTTGACACAGACTTGAGCTGGGTAGCCTCCGCTCCGATGCTCCGCACCGTCCGCCACCTGCCGCTGTTCAAGGTCATCGCGATCGTCCAGCTCGCGCTTCTCGCCCGCCGTCACCTCGGCGTCCTGACACCCGACGAGCGCCGGCGCGCCACGCAACTGGTGCTCAACGCTCGCAAGCTCACACCGGCCGAACGCCATGAGCTGATCGGCATCGCCGCCAAGCTGGAGCCGTGGGCGTTCGCCGGCGCGGCGGCCGACCACCTGTCTCCGGTGCCGCTGCCGCGCCGGGTTACCGGACGGAAAACCCGGCAGAAGCCTTAGCGCTCCCACTGAGTGCGACCGAGAGCCTGTAGCTCCCGCGCTTGAGCGTCTTGCGGGTCGGCAGCTTGCGCGTGAGCGTGAACTGGTTGCCGCCGCGGTGGGCCCGGCGCGTCCAGGTCCCGAGCGACTTGCCCTTGGCCGTGACGGTGAAGCGCACCGTCGCGGACTGCGTGAGCTTGAAGGTGACGCGGAGCTTGCCCTTGGCGCCCTTGAGCGAGCGTCCGACTTTGAGGTCGGTGAGGCGCGCAGCCGCCTGCGGGGTGGGGGTGACGGGGGTGGGGACGACCGGCGCGGGCGTGGAGGCGGGCGTTTCCGGAACACGCGGCGCGGCCGGCGGGGCGGTCGGGGCCTCGGGCGCCGGTGCCGGCGTCTCGACGGGCGCCGCCGGCGCCACCGGTGGGGCCGTCGGCTCCGGCTCCGGCTCGGGCAGTGGGCCGCGGATCGCGGCGACCGCGGCGCTCGCGTTCAGGCGCCCGGCCGTGGTGGACTTGCCGACGAAGGCCGGGGCGGCATCGACCGTGGACAGCAGCGCCCACTTGAGCTGTGCCGTCGTGGCCGACGGGTTCGCGGCCAGCGCGAGCGCCGCGGCACCCGCGACGTGCGGCGCGGCCATCGACGTGCCGCTCATCGTACGCGTAGCGGTTGCTCGGGACGGTGGAGCGGATGCTCATGCCCGGCGCGCTGAGGTCGACGGTGGTCGCGCCGTAGTTGGAGATCGAGGCGATGTTGTCGAGGGAGTCGCTGGCCGCGACGCAGATGATGTTCGGCTGCGGCAGCGCGCAGGGGTAGCTCGCCTGGGCAGGCTGGTCGTTGTCCTTGGCGTCGTTGCCGGCCGCGACGACATAGAGCGTGTCCGGGTGCGCGGCGATCACGGTCTCCAGGACGGCCGCGTAGCGGACCGGCGAGCGAGGCGTTGACGATCCGCAGGCCCTGGTCGCCGGCGTAGTCGAACGCGGCGGCGACGTCGCTCATGTAGCCGCTGCCGCCGTCGTCGAGCGCGCGCAGCGGAACGACCTTGGCCGACGGCGCGACGCCGATGATGCCTTTGTTGTTGTTCGCGAGCGCGGCGATGATGCCGGCGACGTGCGTGCCGTGACCGTTGCCGTCCTGGGCGATGCTGTCGCGCGAGAGGAAGTCGTAGCCGCCGATGACCTGGCCGGCGAGGTCCTCGTGGTCGGCCTGCACGCCCGTGTCGACGACGCCGACGGTCACGCCCTCGCCCTCGGTCAGCGCCCAGGCGTCGGCGGTGAAGATGTTGCGCAGGCCCCACATCCACGAGAAGTAGGAGTCGTCGAGCGGCGTCGGCGACGGAGACGACGCTGTCCACGTCGGCGGCGAGCACGTCGTCGTCGGCGCGCAGCTCGGCGAGCGCGGAGGCGACGTCGCCGTCACGCGGCTCGACCAGCTCGGCACGCTCGATCGAAAGCGGCTTGACGAGCCTGACCTCGGCGTCCTGGCGGACCTCGCGGGCGTCGGCGCCGGGCTCGCGGATGACGATGATGTCGCCTTCAGCCGCCTGAGCCGTCGCGGGCGCGGCAAGGCAGAAGAAAGCAAGGAGAACGGCCAGACGCATGCTCGGGATACATCGGCAGTCTGGGCCTCCACCTTTAGCTGTGTGTATGCGCACACATACCGGCCCATAAATTTATATCTGGGTAACCCTCTACGCATGAGCACCGCCGAAACCCTGCGCGCCCTGCTCGACGGCCCCTACCCGGAGACCCGCGAGCGGGTCCGGTGGTGGCTGTCGCAGCCCGGCAACGAACCCGCCGACGACCTGCCGCTCGAGGCGCACCGCGCCCGCGTGCTCGAGTGGGTGAAAGAGCTCGCCTCGCAAGGCGACACGGCGATCGGCTACCCCGTCCAGTACGGCGGCAAGAACTCGCCGGGCGCGGGCGTGACCGCGTTCGAGACGCTCGCGATGGGCGACCTGTCGCTGCTCGTGAAGTGCGGCGTGCAGTTCGGCCTCTTCGGCGGCGCGATCCTCCATCTCGGCACCGAGCAGCCACCACGCGCGGTACCTGCAGGACGTGGGCTCGATGGAGCTGCCGGGGTGCTACGCGATGACGGAGACCGGGCACGGCTCCAACGTGCAGGCGCTGCGCACGACCGCGACGTACGACCCGGACACGCAGGAGTTCGTCGTCAACACACCCGACGACGACGCGCGCAAGGACTACATCGGCAACGCCGCCCGCGACGGCCGCCTGGCCGTGGTCTTCGCCCAGCTCATCACGGGCGGGGAGGAGCGCGGCGTGCACGCGCTGCTCGTGCCGATCCGCGACTACCGCGGCGAGCCGTGCGACGGCGTGCGGATCGAGGACTGCGGCGCGAAGCTGGGCCTCAACGGCGTCGACAACGGCCGCCTGTGGTTCGACCAGGTGCGTGTCCCGCGCGAGAACCTGCTCGACAAGCTCGCGCAGGTGCACGAGGACGGCACCTACTTCAGCGCGATCGAGAACCCGACGCGGCGCTTCTTCACGATGCTCGGGACGCTCATCCAGGGCCGCATCAGCGTCGGCGGCGCGTCGATCAGCGCGTCGAAGGTGGCGCTGACGATCGCGGTCCGCCGCGCGCTCGAGCGGCGCCAGTTCGGCGCCCCCGGCGCCGAGCAGGAAGCGCTGCTGATGGACTACCGCACGCACCAGCGGCGGCTGCTGATCCCGCTGGCCAAGACGTACGCGCTGTCGTTCACCCAGAACCGGCTCGTCCAGGACCTGCACGCCGTGTTCACGGACGAGGACACGCCGGAGCGTGAGCGGCGCGAGCTGGAGACGCTCGCCGCGGGCGTGAAGGCGATCGCGACCTGGCACGCGACGGACACGATCCAGGGCTGCCGCGAGGCCTGCGGCGGCGCGGGCTATCTGCGCTCCAGCCGCTTCGCGTCGCTGAAGGCCGACACGGACGTGTTCACGACCTTCGAGGGCGACAACACGATCCTGCTGCAGCTCGCGGCCAAGAACCTGCTGACGGACTACAAGGACGCGTTCGGCGACCTCGACAAGCTCGGGATGGCGCAGTTCGTGGCCGGGCAGGCGCTCAGCGTGCTGGGCGAGCGCGTGCCGCTGCGCAAGCTCGCCGACTCGCTCCGCCCGGGTCGCGACGACGACGCCGATCTGCTCGACCCCAAGACGCAGCTGGAGCTGTTTCGCTGGCGGCACGAGCACCTGCTCGCACGGCGCGGCGCGGCGGCTCAAGGGCGGCATCGACGCCAAGCGCGACCCGTTCGACGTGCTCGTGGACACGCAGGACCACGTGCTCGAGGTGGCCCGCTCGTGGGTGGATCTCGTGATCCTGGAGTCCTTCGTGGAGGGCGCCAAGGGCAACGCGCTGCTCGGCCAGCTCTGCACGCTCTACGCGCTCAGCGTGATCGAGACCGAACGCGGCTACTTCCAGGAGCACGGGCGGTTGTCGGCCGCGCGCTCGAAGGCCGTCGTCAAAGCCGTCAACACGCTGTGCGGCGAGCTGCGCCCCGATGTGCGCGCGCTCGTGGACGCCTTCGGCGTGCCGGAGACCGCGCTCGGCGACGCCCGCGTGGTGGCCGAAGAGCAGGAGCGGGTGCCGGCGTGAGGACGCGTCTGCCCCGCGCCGAGCGGGAGCAGCAGACGCTCGACCAGGCCCGTGCGCTGTTCGCCGCGCACGGGTACGCGGCCGTGACGATGGACCAGGTCGCGGCCGCGGTCGGCGTCACCAAGCCGCTGCTCTACAACTACTTCGGCAACAAGGAACAGCTGTTCCTGGCCTGCATGAAGCCCGCCGCCGACGCGCTGACCGAGCATGTCGTGAGCGCCGTGTCGGACGCTTCGGACGCGGCCGAGGCGCTGCGCGACGGCATCCACGCGTTCTTCAGCTTCCTCGACGGCGACCAGGACGCGTGGCGGATGCTGCACGACGACTCGCTGCCGTCGGGCGGCGAGATCGCCGCGCGGGTGAAGGAGTACCGCGACGGGATGGAAGCGATGGTCACGGCCGCGTTGGCCTCGCGCACGGAGAGCCGTGCCGTCGAGCCGCTGTCGGTGGCCATCTTCGGCGCCGCCGAGGCGCTGGGGCGGTGGTGGCTGCGCACGGGCACGCTCAGTGCCGAGCGCACCGCCGACCTGCTGATTCGCACGATCGAACCCGGATTGAAGAGGACACAATGAACACACGAACCGCGTCGCTATCGATCGGCGGCAACCGGATCCCGTTCGCCCGCGCGAACGGCCCCTACGCGCACGCGTCCGACCAGGACATGCTCACCGCGACGCTCGACGGGCTCGTCGAGCGCTTCGGCCTGGAGGGCGAGCGGCTCGGCGAGGTCGTCGCCGGCGCGGTGCTCAAGCACGCCCGCGACCGCGATCTCACCCGTGAGGCCGTCCTGGGCTCCAAGCTGGCGCCCGAGACGCCCGCGTTCGACGTCCAGCAGGCGTGCGGCACCGGCCTGGAGACCGTGATCACCGTCGCGAACAAGATCGCGCTGGGGCAGATCGACGTCGGGATCGCGGGCGGCGTGGACACCGCCTCCGACGCGCCGATCGCCGTCAACGAGGACCTGCGCAACATCCTGCTGGACCTCAACCGCGCGAAGTCGCTCCCCTCGCGGGCGCGCACCTTGACGCGGCTGCGGCCGGGGCAGGTGGTGCCGGAGGTCCCGCGCAACAGCGAGCCGCGCACCGGGCTGTCGATGGGCGAGCACACCGCGCTGATGGCGAAGGACTGGGGCGTCACGCGCTCCGAGCAGGACGAGCTGGCCGCGGCGTCGCACCAGCGGATGGCCGCCGCCTACGAGCGCGGCTTCTTCGGGGACCTGATCAGCCCGTACCTCGGGCTCGAGCGCGACCAGAACCTGCGCGCGGACTCGTCCGTCGAGAAGCTGGCGAAGCTCAAGCCGGTGTTCGGCGGGGAACGACGGGACGATGACGGCGGGCAACTCGACGCCGCTGTCGGACGGGGCCTCCGCCGTGCTGCTGGCGAGCGAGGCGTGGGCGAAGGAGCGCGGACTGCCGATCCTGGCCTACTTCGTGGACGCGCAGACCGCGGCCGTCGACCACGTGCACAAGGGCGAAGGGCTGCTGATGGCGCCCGCGTACGCGATGCCGCGGATGCTCGACCGCAACGGGCTCGGCTTCGACGACTTCGACCTGTTCGAGATCCACGAGGCGTTCGCCGCCCAGGTGGTGGCGACGCTGAAGGCCTGGCGCGACCCGGTGTTCGCCCGCGAGCGGCTGGGCATGGACAAGCCGCTGGGCGAGATCCCCGCGGACCGCCTGAACGTCAACGGCGGCTCGCTCGCCGCCGGGCACCCGTTCGCGGCGACCGGCGGGCGGATCGTCGCCTCGCTGGCCAAGGCGCTCAACGAACGCGGGCTCCGGCCGCGGCGTGATCTCGATCTGCGCGGCGGGCGGCCAGGGCGTCGTCGCGATCCTGGAGAAGTAGCGCGATGGCTGATCTCTACACGCAGCTGATGCGGATGCCGGTCACCTCCACGGTCGGCAAGAAGATCGGGCTCCCGCAGCCCGTCGAGCTGGACCGCGGGTCGTCCGAGGTGGGCGGGCGCGTGCTGCTCGGGGGCGCCGGGCGCGTGGCCGAGGCCGCCGCCCGGGTGCTGGCCGAGCTGCGCGCCGACTCGGCGACCGCGCTGGACGACCCGGTGCGGGACCTGGCCGCGCGGGCCGGGCTCGACGCCGCCGTGTTCAATCCCGCCGCGCCGGCGGACCACAAGTTCAAGGCGCTCGTGTTCGACGCGACCGGGATCGTCGAGTCGGCGGACCTGGTCGAGCTGCAGCGGTTCTTCTACCCGACGGTCGGGCGGCTGCAGCGCAGCGGGCGCGTGATCGTGCTCGGCGGCGGCCGGCGCGCGCTGGAGGGCTTCACCCGGTCTTTGGGCAAGGAGGTCGGGCCGCGCGGCGTGACCGTGAACCTCGTCCACGTCGAGGAGGGCGCGGAGGAGCGGATCGGGCCGACGCTCAAGTTCCTGCTCACGCCGCGCTCGGCGTACGTCTCCGGCCAGGTCATCCGGGTGGGTGCGGGCAAGGAGCGGCCGGTGGGCGGCCGGACCGCGCTGGTCACGGGCGGCTCGCGCGGGATCGGCGCGGCGATCGCGGACGTGCTCGAGCGCGAGGGCGCGTCGGTCGTCCGGCTCGATCTGCAGAACGCGGAGATCGAGCTCGACATCACCGACCCGGACGCGCCCGCGCGGCTGGCCGAGCGGTTCTCCGACGGGCTCGACATCGTCGTGCACAACGCGGGCGTGACCAAGGACCGCACGCTGGCCAAGATGCCCGAGGACCGCTGGCAGTCGCTGATGGAGGTGAACCTGCTCGCGCCCGAGCGGATCACCGCGGCGCTGTTGCCGGTGCTGAGCGACGAGGGCCGGATCGTCTGCGTGTCGTCGCTGAGCGCGATCGCGGGCAACGCCGGCCAGACGAACTACGCGACCTCCAAGGCCGGGCCTGATCGATCTGGTCACGGACGCCGAGCTGGAGCGCGGGATCACGATCAACGCCGTGGCCCCGGGTTTCATCGAGACCGCGATGACCGCGGCGATGCCGGTCGGGGTACGGGAGGTCGGGCGGCGCCTGAATTCGCTGCGCCAGGGCGGGCTCCCGGTCGACGTGGCCGAGACCGTCGCGTGGCTCGCGGGTTCCGGCGTGGACCGCAACGTCGTCCGGGTGTGCGGCCAGTCGCTGCTGGGGGCCTGATGTTCACCCTGCTGAAGGCCGCCCTGCCCGGGCGGGGCGACGGACTGCCCGGCGACCTGCTCACGCGCGAGCTGACGGTGGACGCCGACCACCTCGCCGACTACGCGCACCTGTGCGGCTTCACGCTGCGCGACGAGCTCCCGCCCACCTACCCGCACGTGCTCGCGTTCCCGCTGCACATGGCGCTGCTGGCGCGCGCCCCGTTCAGCGCCGTGGGCGTCGTGCACATCGCCAACCGGATCATCCAGCAGCGCCCGCTCCTGCTCGGCGACGACCTGACGCTGACCGCGCGCGTGGAAGGCTTCGCGCCGCACCGGCGCGGCAAGACGTTCGACTTCGTGACCGAGGCGCGCGCAGGCGGCGAACTCGTCTGGCAGGGGTTCGCGACGAACCTCAAGCGCGGCCCCGGGGACGAGACGGTCCCGAAGCCGCCGGCCTTCGAGGACGCCGCCGGTGACCGCCCAGTGGCGCGTGAGCGACGACCTCGGCCGCCGCTACGCGTCCGTGTCCGGCGACCACAACCCGATCCACCTGCACGCGTTGAGCGCCAAGGCCCTCGGCTTCCCACGCGCGATCGCCCACGGGATGTGGACGAAGGCGCGCTGTCTCGCGTCGCTGCGGTTGCCGGACGCCTTTGCCGTCGACGTCCAGTTCAAGCAGCCGATCCTGCTGCCCTCGACGGTCACGTTCGGCGAAGCGGGAGACCGCTTCGCCGTCCACGGTCACCTCGAGGGCCAACTCGCGACACTGTGATGTGTCACGGCAGGCGGTGCTGACGGAAGAAGTCCCAGAACTCGGGGGCCGCGGCGAAGCCGTTCGGGTTGTTGGCGCCGTTCGGATACTGATGGCGGACGCCCGCGAGCATCGCGAACGAGAACACCGGGGCGCCTGCGGGCCAGCGGAAGGTGGTCGAGGTCGGCTCCGCGACGGCGCTGTAGAGGCTCGGGTCGAGGCCGAACGTCGCGTGGTAGCGCCCGAGGACGTCGGTGAGGCCGGCGGTGGTGAGGATCTCCACCGGGTCCAGCGGCAGCGCGGGGAGGGTCGGGTCGACCTGCTCGATGATCTTGGGGTCGTCGGTGCCGGCGGTGACGAGCGTCGGCACGGCTCGGACGGGCGACGCGGCGAACGGCAGCGCACCGCCGGAGTAGGCGGCGGCCGCCAGCTTGTCCGAGCGGTCGATCGACAGGCGGGCCGTGAAGTCCGCGCCGTTGGAGAAGCCGGAGGCGTAGATGCGGCGACCGTCGATCGGCAGCTCGGCGCGCAGGTCGGCCACCATCGTGTCGACGAAGCCGACGTCGTCGGCGGGCACCGGCGCTCCGGGATCGGAGCCCGGCGGGAGCTCTGAGGTGTCGATCTGCTCCGCGAGGTCGAAGGCGTTCCACTTGGTCGTCAGGCGGCCCGAGTCGAGGACGCGGTAGCGCAGCCCGGTCGGGAACACCGCGATCAGACCGGTCGCGTCGGCCTGCTCGCGCCAGCCGGACATGCCGAGGAACTGCTCGCCGGTGCCGCTGCTGCCGTGGAACATGAAGACGACGGGCCGACGGGCGCCCGCGGGAGGCGCGGTCTGCGGCACGTAGACGAGGAACCGCCGCGGGTGGCCGTCGAGCTCGACGGTGCGGCAGTTGACCCCTTCCGCGTACGCGAGGCCGATCGCGCCGTCCGTCGCGCAGGACGGCGGCGCCTGCGCGCCGGCGGTCGCGGGCGCGGCGACACCGAGTGCGCCGATCATGGCCGCGGCGGTGAGCAGGCGGCGGCGAGTGGTACGCCGCCCGTGCGGGGCGGTGCGGATGCTGGGAGCGTGCATGCGAGCCACCGTCTCGGCTCTCGCGCCGTCGAACCACCCGGGAGACCCCTTGACGCGCCCCTCGACGAAGGCCGCGTTGCGATCTCCGACCGCTTCGGTTTAGGGTGCCGACGGTGTTCGACGCGCCTCCACCGCCCTGGAATCCCGCGCCGGTGGTCCACGAGTCACCGGCGAACCCTCAGTCCGGGCCGCTGGACTATGGCGTCCGCGTCGCTGGACCAGGAAGGGACGGAGTTCCAGCTCGAGGTCACGACGCGCGGAGGCGCGTGGGAGCCGAGCCAGCTCCGCCATCGCGGCCCGCGACGCCTGTGTCTGACGCTCACGTACGGGACCACGAGAACCGCCCTCTGCGTCGCCGGGCGCGAAGGGCAGGCCGATCCTGCGCCGCGTCCCGCTCGCGCCGGCCGGCCGGCCGGGCCGGATCGCCGCGAGCGTGACGCAGCGAGGGACGGACGCTCAAGGCGGCGTTCACCCCCGCGGACGTCGGTCTCCCGTTCGGCCCGTTCAAGTGGTCGGTGGTGTCGCCGTGGAACGGCGGCGATCGACCAATTGCCCGAGGTCGAGGCGCGCGCCCGCCTGTTCGCCGTGCCCGAGTGCTTCGGTGCGGCGGCCCGCGCACCGGGACGCCCGTGCGCGAACCCGCTGCTGCGCACCGTGGTGACGCCCACACCCGACGAGGCGCTGTTGACGCCGAACGCGCCGTGCGCGCCCGTACAACCCCGTCGGACTCGTCTACCCGTGCTACTTCGGCGTCGCCGCCTACCGCGCCAAGGGCACCGTCGCCCTGCTCGGCGACAGCCATGCCGAGCACTGGCGAGCGGCGATCGAGGTCGTCGCCCAGCCAAGCGCTGGCGCGGGATCTCGCTCTCGCGGACGGGCTGCCCGTTCAACACGGCGGGAGCCAAGCTGCGCACGGCTCAGGCGACTGACCGAATGCCGCCGCTGGATCGGCAGGTCCGGGCGTTCCTCGCCGATCACCGGGAGATCCACACGGTCTTCGTCGCGGCCCGCGCGAGCGCGGAATTCGCGCGTGACCCGGCGAACGGCGCCCGCGAAGCGCTCCGCTCCCTGCCCAAGAGCGTCCGCCGGATCTACGTGCTGCGCGCCACGCCGGAAGCGCCGCGGATCGGAGGCGGCTGCGTGGACCGCCGCCGGCGAGCGCGCGTCACGATCGGCTCGACGTCTGCGCAGTGCCGCGCAGCACGGCGTTGAGCCAGCCGATCCGCAGCTTCGGGCAGCCGGCGGCCGCGTCAAGATCCTCGACTTCACGTCGTACTTCTGTGACGCGAGCAAGTGCCCCTCGGTGATCGGCGGCGTGCTCGTGCGCAAGGACGGCAGCCACCTCACGCGGGCGTTCGCGGGCACCCTCGGGCCGTTCGTGCTGCGCGCGGTCAGCTGAGCCTCGCCTGTGGGATGCTGCGGCATGGCCCGCTACGACTTGAACGGCAAAGTGGCGCTCGTCACCGGCGGTGCGCGCGGGATCGGGTTCGAGACCGCGCGGGCGTTGCAGGCGCGCGGCGCGAAGGTGGCGGTGGTCGACCTGGAGGCGAGCGAGCAGTTCGACCTGGGCCTCGCCGCCGACGTGACCGACTATGACGCCATGGCCGCGGCCGTCGCGACCACGGTCGAGCGCTTCGGCCGGCTGGACGTCGTGGTGGCCAACGCCGGCATCGCGGCGCGGGTCACGACCGCGCGGGCCAGCGACCCCGAGCAGTTCGAGCGCATCCTGGAGGTGAACCTGCTCGGCGTGTGGCGCACCGTCCGCGCGGCGCTTCCGCACGTGATCGCCAACCGCGGCCACGTGGTCGTGGTCGCGTCGGTCTACGCGTTCACCAACGGGATGGGCACGGCGGCGTACGCGATGGCCAAGGCGGGCGTCGAGCAGCTGGGCCACGCGCTGCGGGTCGAACTGGTCCAGCACGGCGCGAGCGCGAGCGTCGCGTACTTCGGCTTCATCGACACCGAGATGGTGCGCGAGTCGATCGACCGTGACCCGCTCGCGGACCGGCTGTGGGCCACGATCCCGCGCGTGCTGCAGAAGCGCCTGCCGCCCCAGGTCGCGGGCGAGGCGATCGTGGCCGGGATCGAGCGCCGCCAGGCCCGCATCATCCGCCCGCGCCGCTGGACGATCCTGTCCGTGCTCCGCGGCGTCCTGAACCCGCTGATCCAGGCGCGCGCGGAGCGCGACGCGCAGGTCCAGGCGCTACTGAAAGAGGTCGACGGCCGCGGGCCATGAAGATCTTCCTGAGCTACCGGCGCGAAGACACGAGCGGGCACGCGGGGCGGCTCTACGACCTGCTCGTCCGCCGGTACGGCGCCGAGCAGATCTTCATGGACATCGACGCGATCCCGGTCGGGTCGGCGTTCGGGGAGGAGATCCACCGCGCGGTCGCGTCGTGCGATGTCTTCATCGCCCTGATCGGCCCGCGCTGGGCGCAGGTGACCGGGCCCGACGGCGGCCGCCGCCTCGATGACGCAGACGACTACCTGCGGCAGGAGGTCGAGAGCGCCCTGGCGAGCGACGTCCGCGTGGTGCCGGTGTGCGTCCAGGGCGCCGACCTGCCATCCGCCGACGTCCTCCCGCCCTCGCTCGCCCCGCTCGTGGAACGCCAGGGCACCAAGCTCGGTGACGCGAGCTGGCACGACGACGTCGAGCGCCTTGTCCGGCGACTCGAGGGCCGTCCACCGCGGCGCCGCACGCGGACCTTGCTCGTCGCGGCCGCCGTCGGCGTGCTGGCCCTCGTCGGCGTGGCCGTCGCGCTCGCCCTCCAGGACAACGGCGAACCGTCCTTGAACGAGCCGGAGCAGCGCCTCGTCTCCCGCATCACCGGGGCAGCCGCGGACCCGGACGCCTGCAACCCCAAGTCCGAGACGGCACCGGAGGCCGACGCCAGCGTGAGCTGCGGCCCCGCTTCCCGCGTGGTCACCGAGTACCACCAGTTCCCGACGCCCGAGGCCGCCCAGCGCTGGTTCGATCAGGCCGAGCTCAGCGCCGATGGCGCGGGCGACTGCGCGCCGGAACGCTTCGGCGAGCCGGTGCGAGCGCCGGCCGCCAGCCAGTTCTGCGATGACCAGGCCGGAGAACCGCACCTCTTCTACCTCGACGAGGCCGCGCGGATCGGCGTCGAGGCGCACGTGAACGACATCGAGGGCCGCGAGGCGATCAACCTGCTGCTCACCATCCGGGAGAGCGCCTGGTTCCAGTTCGAATAACGGAGTTCTTACAAAGGCGCGAACACAGGCTTAGCGGCGGCGTAGGAAGCGCTCAGGGGCGCGGTCGAGGATGCATCACATGAAGCTCGTCAAGCCCCTCCTCCCCCTCGCCGCCGCTGCGGTGATCGGCGGTGGCGCGGGCGCCGTCGCTACCACCGCTCTTCACGACGACACCCCCTCCGTCCAGACGGTCACCCAGACCCGTACGGTCGCCGCCTCCCCGTCCGACACGTCCACCGCGCTGTCCCCGCACGACGTGTACCAAGCCTCCAAGGACTCCGTCGCGTACATCACGACCGGCTCGGGCACGGGCTCGGGCTTCGTGGTCTCACCCGACGGCTACATCGTCACCAACGCCCACGTGATCGAGGGCGCGAACGGCCAGATCAAGGCCAAGGTCGGTGACGGCAAGACGCTCGACGCCAAGCTCGTCGGCGAGGACGCCTCGACCGACCTCGCGTTGCTGAAGGTCAGCGCCACGAACCTCAAGGCGCTCCAGCTCGCCGATTCGAGCTCCGTCGAAGTCGGTGACGACGCCTACGCCATCGGCAACCCGTTCGGCCTCGACCGCACCCTCACGGTCGGTGTCGTGAGCGCGCTCCAGCGCGAGATCTCCTCGCCCAACGGCTTCTCGATCGACGACGTGATCCAGACCGACGCCGCGATCAACCCCGGCAACTCGGGCGGCCCGCTGTTCAACGCGCAGGGCCAGGTGATCGGCGTCAACTCGCAGATCGAGTCCACCGGCTCGAGCAACGGCGGCCAGGCCGGCAACGTCGGCATCGGCTTCGCGATCCCCTCCAACACCGTGAAGACGATCATCGACCAGCTGCGCTCCACCGGCACGGTCAGCCACGCCTACCTCGGCGTGCAGACCGGCGACGCGCAGGGCGCCGGCGCCCAGGTCGGCGCGGTCACCGCGGGCGGCCCGGCCGCCAACGGCGGCCTGCAGCAGGGCGACGTGATCACCGCGCTCGGCGGCAAGAGCGTCGACGACTCGAGCGCCCTCTCCTCGCTCGTGGACGAGCACAAGGCCGGCGACTCGGTCCAGGTGAAGATCACGCGCAGCGGCAAGCAGCAGACGCTGACGATCAAGCTCGGGCAGCGCCCGACCACGACCGAGCAGACCCAGACGCAGCAGGCTCCGCAGCAGGAGCAGCCGCAGCAGGAGGTCCCAGGCTTCGGCGGCGGCTGGTAGCCCGTCGTCGTGGGAGGAAGCCCGAAGGGCCGGCGTCCGCGCCGGCCCTTCGGCCGTTAGCGGGCCCCTAAGCGGCGGCGGCGATCCGGACTTCGGCCGCGCCCTCGATCATCGTCTGCGCGACCAGCTCGAACGCCTCGCTCCAGGCCTGCGTGTACTCGGGCGTCCACGCCTCGCCCGCGACGTCCGCCATCGCGCCGATCAGGACCGCGCCGACGATCGGGTAGTGCGCCGAGCGCGCGCCGTAGGCGACGTGCCGGGCGCCCATCTGGCGCAGCGCCGGGACGATCGCCTCGAGGTTGCGCAGGCTGCGGCGCAGCAGCACGAGCGCCGACAGCAGCATCTGGCGCTGGCGGACCATGTCGGTGTTGGCGAACATCGGGATCACCGCGGGCGCGGCCGCGAACAGGTCGGCGTAGAAGCGTTCCACGAGCTCATCGCCGTGAGGCGCAACGAGGTCGAAGCTGGTCTCAAGGGCGGAGAGGTTCATGCCGTTGAGCATCCGGCACCGTCCGCTCAGGCGATATCGAGCTGACCTCCCTGCCGGGTGGCGGACAACCGCCATGCGGATCGGGCGCGGGACGCCGCGCCCGTGTCGGCGGGCGCGGCCCCGCCCGATCAGAGGAGGAACGGCGACTTGCACGATCGAGCAGCTCGCAAGTCCGTGGGAACTTTTGTTCCACAACCGCGACGGCGCGCGTTCGACCGGATCCCGGGTGGTTTTCGCGCTGACCAGAAGGTGCGGCTCGAGGCCGCGATGATGCAGGCGATGCCGCCCCACCTGCCGTTCACGTTCGAGCCCGTACGCACGGAGCGGCTGCTCCTGCGGATGATGGTCGCCGACGACGTCGACGCCATCCACGCCTACCAGTCCCGAGAGGACGTCTGCCGCTACCTGCTCTTCGAACCGCGCGACCGCGCGACCGTCGCCGAGAAGGTCGCCGAGCACGCGCAGGCGACCACCCTCGCGGGCGACGGCGACTACTGGCAGATCGCGGTCGAGCACGACGGGCACGTGATCGGCGACGTCTTCTTCACGATCAAGAGCGTCGAGCACTCGACGGGCGAGATCGGCTGGACGATGCACCCGGACTTCCACGGCCACGGCTACATGACCGAGGCGGCGGGCGCGGGGTTGCGGATCGCGTTCGAGACGCTCGGCCTGCACCGGGTGATCGCCGTGCTCGATCCGCGCAACGCGGCCTCGATCGCGCTCTGCCGCCGGCTCGGCATGCGCGAGGAGGCCTACCACGTGGAAGACATGTGGGTCAAAGGCCGGTGGGACGACACCGGCATCTACGCGCTGCTCGCGCGTGAGTGGCGCGCCGCTTAGCCGCGCGAGAAGCGGTCGAACACGGTGGTCACGACCGGTTCGTGGCACGCCGCGCAGGTGCGGTCGAGCAGGGCCGCCGGGCGGGAGAGCGAGGTACCGGAGAGACCGCAGGCCGGGCACTGGAAGACCGTCTCGACGAAGCCGGCGGCAAGGAGGGACTGGGTGACGTCGGCCATGCGTTCAACCTAGCGAGCAGATCGCCGCGTTTCCCCCCAACAACGGTCCAGGTCAAGTAGTCCGCGCCATCGCCGGCTCGCTCACCGCCTGCACACCCGGCGCGCAGTCGGCGCACCGGACTTCGCGGCGCGGGTTGCGGATGCCGGTCAGGCCCAGCGCGCCGCCCACGGCCATGAGCCCGGCGCAGATCGCGACGGCGATGTGGAAGCCCTCGACGTCGAGCGTGCTCGAGGCGACGGCGGTCACGACGGCGCCGACCGACGGCGATGCACAGCAGCGAGGCGACGCGGGCGATGGCGTTGTTGACGGCCGAGGCGATGCCCGCGTTGTGCTCGTCGGCGTCGGCGAGCACGGTCGCGGTCAACGGCGCGACGGTGGCGGACAACCCGACCGAGAACAGCAGCAGCGCGGGGAAGAGCTCCGTCCAGTAGTCGAACTCGGCGTCCAGGCGGAGCATCAGCGCGATCCCGACCGCCGCCAGCAGCGGCCCGCAGCCCATGAACCAGCGCGGGCCGAAGCGGTCGGCGAGCCGGCCGAAACGGCGGGACAGGGTGAACATCACCAGCGTCGTCGGGATCGTCGCCATCCCGGCCTCGAGCGCGTCGTAGCCCGCGACCTGC
>CAVRTQ010000021.1:0-359472 GCA_963724195.1 uncultured Solirubrobacteraceae bacterium
CGAGGCTCTCAGCGTCTCGGCAAGTGCGCCACGCGCTCGAGATCGCCTCCCGGCACCAGAAACAGGAACTCCTCGCCGCCGATCCGATAGCAGAGCTCGAAGGCGCGGAGCTGCTTGCGCAGCGTGTACGCGACATCAATGAGCACCGCGTCCCCGGCCGCGTGCCCGTGCGCGTCGTTGATGCGCTTGAAGTGATCGATGTCGCCGACGATCATCCCAACTGGCTGCCCGGTCAGATCCGCCTGCTGCTCGAGCTCGCTCGCGCGCTGGGCGAGCGCTTGGCGGTTGAGCATGCCGGTCAGTGCGTCGATGACCGCCGCCGCGCGGTACTTCACGTCCGAGCGCATCAAGACGGCCTGGAAGATCGCCACACACGTCATCAGGGCCAGCGGAGCGAACAGCAATGGCGGATTCTCAAACACGGCGTCGGCGTTGCCGGTGAACGAGACGCCGAGGAGGATCACGAGCGAGAAACCGAGCCCGGCCGCGATCCCGCGCTCTGAGAACCGAGCCCCGAGCGTGAGCAGCGGAATCGCGAGCCACGCCAGCATCGGCGCCGCCGCCCCGCCGGTGAGGACCACGCTGATGGCGATCATGAGCTGCGATCCGATCCATGCGGCGAACAGGGCGTACTCCGGCCGCTCAAGGTTGGCGATGCGGGCATCAGCGAGGCTGAACATCAGCGCGGCGACGGCCAAAGGCACCAGCGTCCACCACCCAGCCACGGCCCGGACGCGAGGAGGGCCAAGGCGAGCGCGCCAAAGCACATCCGCCGCGCGGGTCGGAGCTGACGATCCATCTCGAGCATCCGCTCGCGATCGACGCCATCGTGAAAGAGCCAGGAGCCACGGTCCATCACCTTGGTACTCGACCGCTTACGCGCCACCTTGAACGCGAGACGCTCGTGAGTCCCACGTAAGAGACATGCGAGTCCGATTCAGGACGCACCCAATGCACGCGAGTGCGAAAAACCCCATGATCTTTGCCGCACGAGATTCTCGTGCATAAGGATCGCGTGCTGTGGGTAGTGCCGCGTCGCCCATTTGGGCGAGGTCTGAGGAGGAGGTTGTCCGTGCTTACTGTGAGTCGCGTACTCTGCTGCGCGAGTCTAGGTGCTGTGTTGTTGGCGCCATCGGTCGCAAGTGCTGCGCCGGTAGATGTGGTGGCGACGACAGCCGCCGCGTCTAAGACGCGGATCAAGCTCAAGTCGATCAACTCGCCACCCAGGGTGGCGGCTCCCGGTTCGAGTTTCACGCTCAAGGGTCGCGTCACCAACACGCGACGCAACACCCAACGCGCGACGGTGCGGATCACGCTGCGGCGCACCAAGGGCGCGTTCCCGAAGCGGGTCGGCCTGAAGACACTGGCCCGGATCCGCGCAGGTCGCACCCTCAACTTCAGCGTGAAGGTCTCGCTCCCGCGCAACCTCGCCGAAGGCACCTACTACGTGCGCGCCTGCGCCGACTATGGGCGCCGGACGCCGCTCGAGAACCCGACGGCGGCTTGCCGCTTCGCGACGCGACGCATCAAGGTGCGCAAGCCCGCGACTGCGCCGGCGGCTCCCAAGCCGGTCACTCCGGCTCCGGCGGCGCAGGCGTCTCCGCCGGCGCAGCCTAAGAAGGTCAACCTGCTCGTCTTCACCACGCGCAATGACGCCCTGACCCGCGCCGGCATCGCCGCGATCAAGGCCGTCGCCGAACCCGACTTCATCGTCCATGCGCCGGCGAACGCGCGACCGGAGTTCACCGACTCCAAGCTCGACGACTACCGCGCGGTGGTCTTCCTTCAGACGGGCGCCGACAGCGGCCTCTCTGCCGACCAGCAGGCCGCCTTCGAGAAGTACTACCGAGCCGGCGGTGGCTTCCTCGGGATCGGCTCCGCGATCGAGACCGACCCGAGCTGGCAGTTCCTCACCAGCGTGCTCGGCACTCGGCCCGCGGTCACGACCGGCCTGGCCAACCCGACCAACCCCCAGTCGGGGACGATCGTCGTCTCTGACCGCGTGCACCAGGCCTCGAGGAGCCTTCCGGAGTACTGGAACCGCGAGGATCGCTTCTACAACTTCGCCGCCAACGTGCGCGGTCTCTCGCACGTCCTCGCCACCGTCGTCACGGATCCGTTCGGCCCGCAGCCGAAGGGCAACGTGCTGGACGGCATCGCGGGCAGCAGCATGGGCGCCGACCATCCCGTGCTGTGGTGCAAGGACTCCCTGGGCGGGCGCTCGTTCTACAGCGCGCTCGGCAACACGGCCTCGAGCTTCGACGAGGCCAACTTCCGCGACATGCTCAACGGCGCGGTCAACTGGAGCGTCGGCGTGGCGGACCCCATCACCAGCGACTGCGGCGCGAGCGTGCTGGCGAACTACCTGCAGACCACGATCGCGCACAACACCGCCGATGCGGCGACGTCGCCGCTGGAGGAGCCGATCGGCTTCGATCAGCTCCCCGACGGCCGGATCATCCAGACCTCTCGCCGTGGCTCGGTGCGCCTCCACAACCAGCGACCGGGACGGTCCAGGTCATCGCCAACTTCGCCGACCCGGCCGTGCCGCTCACCCAGCGCATCTACACGAACTCCGAGGACGGGATGTACGGCCCGGCCATCGACAACAACTTCGCCCAGAACAAGTGGGTGTACCTGTTCTACTCCCCGCAGACGGTCACCGACGTGAAGCTCTCGGACGGCTCGGTGGTCACGCAGACGACGCCGAACACCACCCCGCCGAACTTCGCGTCGTCGCAGACGGCGTGGGATCCCTACGTCGGCTACTTCCAGCTCTCGCGCTTCAAGTTCGTCGAGGACGCCAGCGGCCCGCGGCTGGACATGAACAGCGAGCAGCAGATCATGAAGGTCCCGATGAACCGGCAGGAGTGCTGTCACGTCGGTGGTGACATCGACTTCGACAAGCACAACAACCTGTGGCTGGTCACCGGCGACGACACGCCGGCCGGCGGCATCCGCGCCAACGGCTACGGTCCGTTCGAGGACGAGCTGACCGACGAGCAGCAGACCGTGCGCGTCACGAACGCGACCGGCGGCACCTTCACCCTGAGCTGGAACGGCCAGACGACCGCTCCGATCGCCTACAACGCGACGAGGGAAGACGTCGACGCGGCGCTCGAGGCGCTCTCGAACATCGGCGCCGGCGACATCCAGACCAGCGGCGGCCCGGTGCACACGGCCATCGTCAACGTGTTCTTCCGGCGTGCGCTGAAGGGGGCGAACCAGCCCCTCATCACCGCCGCCGGCGCCGGCCTGACCGGCACCTCGCCGACGGTGACTGCGGCGATGGCCACGCCGAACAACGGCGCCCTCGGCGCGACTCCCGCTGAGGGCGGCATGATCCAGCGGCCGACCGGCGACGACCGCCGCGGGACGCTGAACACCAACGACCTCCGCGGCAAGCTGCTGCGGATCAAGGTCAAGGACTCCGACATCGCCGCGGCGGACGCCAACAAGGCGGACTTCGGCAGCGGCGGCGCGTACACGATCCCGTCCGGGAACCTGTACCCGCTCGTGGCCGGCGCACCACAGGCCAGGACCAGGCCGGAGGTCCACTCGATGGGCTTCCGCAACCCGTTCCGCGTCCAGGTGGACGAGAACGACGTCGCCTATGTGACCGACTACTCGCCGGACGCAAACACCCCGCAACGCAGCCGCGGGCCGTCAGGCGTCGGCCGGGTCGAGATCGTCCGGCATCCGGCCAACTACGGCTACCCGGTCTGCTACAAGCGAGACCTCGGCTATTACCGCTGGAACTTCCAGGAGTTCTTGACGGCGGCGGACGGCACCCAGACCACGACGGTGGGCAGTCCGCTGGACAACCCGCCGCAGCCCCACGACTGCAGCGGCCCGAACGTCATCAATGACTCGCGCTGGGTGGCCAATGGCGGTCCGGGCAACGAGCCGGGCCTGCGGCTGACTCCGCCGATGACCGATCCGGACGTCTGGTACTCCTACCGCGACAACAACCCGACGGCCCCGCTGGGGACGCCGTGCTTCGCCTACTACGCGACGACCCCCGGGCCGACCGCCCCGGGCTCGACCACCGAGTGCCCGCGGCTGTTCCCGGAGGCGTTCACGGGCGGCGTGGGTCCGCACGGCGCCACCAAGTACACGTACGACCCGGATAACCCGAGCAAGACGAAGTTCCCGCCGTATTGGGACGACAAAGTCATCTTCGGCGAGTTCGCTCAGCACTCGATGCGCGTGATGACGCTCGACTCCCAGAACCGGATCCAGAAGATGAGTCCGTTCCTGAACTGCACGAACGCGGCGGTGCGCACACCGGCAGCGCCCTTCGAGTGCGTGGCCCCGATGGACATGCAGTTCGGCGCGGACGGCAACTTCTATCTGCTGAACTACGGCACCGGGTTCTTCCAGATCAGCCCGGCCGCCAGCCTGTTCAGGTTCTCCTACGTGAAGGGCCAGCGGCCTCCGGTGGCGGTCGCCTCGGCGAACAGGACCGACGGCACGGTGCCGCTGACGGTCAACTTCTCCAGCGCCGGCTCCAACACTCCCGAGCCGAGTGAGTCGATCACCTACCACTGGGACTTCGGCGACGGCAGTCGCTCCGTCGCTCGATCCCGAACCCGAGCCACGTCTACAGACCCCGGCCACGAATCGGCTGCACGTACACGGCGACGTTGACCGTCACGGACACGTCGGGCGACAAGGCCACGGCGAGCTTCCAGATCATCGCCGGCAACACGGCCCCGACGGTCACGGTGACGACGCCGCCCGAGGGCGGGACGTTCGCCTTCGGCGACGACATCCCGTTCAATGTGACCGTCACCGACCCCGAGGACGGGACGATCAACTGCTCGCGGGTCACCGTGACCTTCGTGCTCGGGCACGACACGCACGGCCATGCCGAGCAGAGCGTCCAGGGCTGCTCCGGCGTCCTGGCGACCGAGGCCGGAGACGTCGCGCACGGCGGCAACGTCTTCGGTGTCATCAGCGCGTCCTACACCGACACCGGTGGCGTCGGCGGCACCCCGCCGATCGCGACGACGGGGCAGAAGAACATCCGCCAGAAGCGTCAAGAGGTCGAAGTCGCGGTCAACCAGTCGGGCACCAACACGGCGGCCACGACCGACGCCGGCGGCGGCGCGCACCGCGGCAGCCTCGCGGCGGGCGACTGGATCCAGCTCAACGGGCCGTTCAACCTGGTGAACATCAACTCGATCACGTTCCGCGTGGCGGACGCCGCGGCGGGCCGCACCGCGGGCACGCCGCTCGCGTCGATCGAGCTGCGCCAGGACTCGATCACGGGTCCGATCCTCACCACCGCGAACCTCACCTCCACCGGCGGTACGGCGGTTTGGTCCAGTCAGACGTTCCCGTTCACGCAGTCGGGAGCGCAGTTGGGGACACACCCGCTGTTCCTGGTGTTCCGGGAGGTGCCGACCGGCGCGACCGGCGGCAACCTGTTCAACCTCAACTGGGCCGAGTTCAACGGCCAGGGGGTGGGCAGCTAGCTCCGGCGCCTGATCCACCAGGCGAGGGGCGCCGCGCTCGCGGCGCCCCTCGCCCGCTTGCACTGAGGTGTGACGAGGCATCGCGCGACGCGCGGCGCCCTGAGCTCAATGCGCAAGATCGTCACCCTGATCGTTCTCGGGCTCCTCTTCGCCTCCGCCGCGTGCGGGGCCGCGGGGGAGCCCGAGCGCGTGAGGGAGGCGCGCGAGGACTACCGCGTCCTGGTGTTCACCAAGACGACCGGCTTCCGGCACGACGGCGGCGGCTTCGTGGGCGTCCACGTGGCCTCGGACACTCGCGGTAATTGGCCGTGGTACGAACGACTCGCGGGGGCCCGCTTCGCTCGCCATGCCCCGGGCACCGCGCGCGCCCTCGTCCGCATCGAGGACTCCAAGACGGCGGCCACCCGCGGACTTCCGCCGGCCTGGCGGCGGACGGACGAGTGGTACGACTTCCGCTCGAATCCGCGCGGCCGGGTCCACGTCCTGGCCACGGTGGACGAGTCGAGCTACACGGGCGCCACGATGGGCGCCGACCATTCGATCGCCTGATGCAAGGACTACCAGGGTGGCCGCTCCTTCTACACCGGCGTCGGCAATACGCCGAGGCCCGCTCGGACGGCGAACTCATCGAGCACCTGAGTGGCGCCTGACCTGGACGGCGGGACGCGCGAACGCCGAGTACAGCGAACTGCGGCGCGACCGTGCTGGCGAACTACCAGCAGACGAAGGTCAGCTCGCCGCCCAACATCAACGAGCCGATCGGCTTTGACCAGCTCCCCGACGGTCGCATCATCCAGACCGTGCGCGACGGCCGCGTGCGCTTGCACGATCCCGCGACGGGCGTCTCGACCGTGATCCTCGACCTGCGCGCCAATACGTACACCAACAGCGAAGACGGCATGTACGGTCCCGCGGTCGATACGGAACCATCGCCAACCCGGCCGGCGGACCGGCGACCCCAGGACGACGCCGACGGATGGCGGCATGTACCAGCGCCCGAGCGGCGACGACCGCCGCGCGACGCTGAACACAAACGACCTGCGCGGCAAGATGCTGCGGGTCAAGGTCAAGGACAACATCGCCGCGGGCGGCCAGAACACGGCCGACTTCGGCTCGGGCGGCGGCGCGTACACGATCCCCGCAGGGAACCTGTACCCGCTCGTGGCCGGTGCCCCGCAGGCCCGGACGCGGCCGGAGGTCTACGCGATGGGCTTCCGCAACCCGTTCCGGCTCTCGGTCGACGAGAACGATGTCGCGTACACGACCGACTACTCGCCGGACGCCAACACCCCCGCCCGCAGCCGCGGGCCGGCCGGCGTGGGCCGTGTCGAGATCGTCCGGCATCCGGCCAACTACGGCTATCCCCTCTGCTACTCGAGCAAGCTCGGCTACTACCGCTGGAACTTCCAGGAGTTCGCGGCGGGCACGACCACCGTGGGCACACCGCTGGACACCTCGGCGCAGCCCGTCGACTGCGCCGGCGCGAGCCTCGTCAACGACTCGCGCTGAGTCGCCAACGGCGGCCCGGGCTTCGAGCCCGGCCTGCGGAACACGCCGCGGGTCACGGACCCGGAGATCTGGTACTCCTACCGCGACAACACCCCGGCGCCCCCGCTGGGCACGCCGTGCTTCGGCTACTACGCGACGACCCCGGGGTCGATCGCGCCGGGCTCGACGACCGAGTGCCCACGACTCCTCCCGGAGCTGTTCACGGGCGGCGTCGGTCCGCAGGGCATCTCGAAGTACCACTACGAGCCGGGTAACCCCAGCACGACGAAGTTCCCGCCGTACTTCGACGAGTCGGTGATCTTCGGTGAGTTCTCGCAGGACACGATGCGCGAGGTCAAGCTCGACTCGCAGAACCGGGTCTTCAAGATCAACAGCTTCCTGCCCTGCGGGCAGGCAAACGTCGCGACGACGTTCGCGTTCGAGTGCGACAACCCCATGGACATGCAGTGGGGCGCCGACGGCTCGCTCTACCTGCTGACCTACGGCGACGGCTTCTTCACCCCGAATGCGGACGCCGGCCTGTACAAGTTCAACTACGTCAAGGGCCAGCGCGCCCCGAGGGCGGTGCTCTCGGCCGACAGGACCAACGGGCCGGCGCCGCTCACGGTCAAGTTCTCCAGCGCCGGCTCGAACACGCCCGAGCCGAGCGAGTCCATCACGTCAGCTGGGACTTCGGGGATGGCACACCGGTGTCGCTCGATCCGAACCCGACGCACACCTACACCGCCGCGAAGAAGTACACGGTCGTGTTGACCGTCACGTCCTCGTCGGGCAAGACCGACCGGGCGAGCGCCACGATCACCGCGGGTAACACGGCGCCGACGTTGACCGTGCAAACGCCGCCCGCCGGGGGCACGTTCGCCTTCGGCGACACCATCCCCTACACGGTGACCGGCTCGGACCCGGAGGACGGGACGTTCGACTGCAACCGGGTCGTCGTCACGTTCGTGCTGGGCCACGACACGCACGGCCATGCCGAGGAGGAGAGCCGCGGCTGCCAGGGCGTCCTGAACACCGACGCCACGGACGTCGCCCATGGCGGTAACGTGTTCGGCGTCGTCAGCGCGACATACACCGACCGCGGCGGCGATCTGGCGATCAGCACCACGGCGCAGCAGACCATCCGCCAGAAGCGCCAGGAAGTCGAGGTCGCGGTCAACCAGTCCGGGCACCAACACGGCGACGACGTCCGACGCCGGCGGAGGAGCGCATCGCGGCAGCCTGGGCAACGGCGACTCGATCCAGCTCAACGGGCCGTTCAACCTCGTGAACATCAACGCGATTGACGTTCCGGGTTGCCGACACGGCTGCGGGACGCACCGCCGGCACGCCGCTGGCGGCGGTCGAGGTGCGTCAGGACTCGATCACCGGACCGGTCCTCGCGACCGCGAACCTGGTCTCGACCGGGGGCACCACCGTCTGGTCGAGCCAGACGGTCCCGATCTCGATGACCGGTCTGCACGAGGTGTTCCTCGTGTTCCGCGTCCGTCCCGGGCGGCGCGACCGGCGGGAACCTGTTCAACCTGAACTGGACGGAGTTCGTCGGCAAGGGGATCGCCCAGTAGGAACCACACAGATCGTCGACGCATGAAGCCCGAGGGGCGTCGCATCCGCGGCGCCCCTCGCTCGTCGAAGAGAATTCGAGGGAGTCCGCGGGCGTGAGTGCACTCATCCGGGACGGTCTGACTTACTCGCACATTCCGATCATCGGTTCAACGAGCATCGGTCGCGCAGATCAGTGGACGGCTGTTCGGTGGAGCCGACGACAGCGGCCTGGTTTCGTCACTTCAGCCGTTCTGACGGGCATGCTCGGAGAGCTCGAGCGTGACGAAGACGTCGATCATCGCGGTCCACACCGCGTCGACGACCTGCGGATCGAGTCCCTGGTCGGCGGCTCGCCGTCGTAGCCGTTCCATGATCAGACGGCGCCGGTCCGCGCCACGGACTTCATCCGCGTCGCGCTTGAACGCGGCCGCACCCTGGACGAGCTGCTGTCGTTGAGCCAACAGGTCGACCAGCTGATCATCGATCGCGTCGATCTCTGCTCGCAGCGCGATCAACGACATGAGACCGAACCGTGGCAAGAGGGAGCGAGCGTCATGCCGCCATCTAATCGCATGCGACTCGAAGTCACGCCGACCCGGGCCACGCCGTGGCCGTTGACGATGGAGCGGTCAGCACTCCGTTGCTGATTGTGCTCGCTCTCGGGATCGCCGGAGTCCTGGTCTGGCGCATGGCACGGCGCCGCCGAAGTCGGAACCTCGCCGAGGAGAGCCGCGTGATTCCCGAGGAATCGCCCGACTGACAACAGCGTCCAGCACGCCCGAATTCGCCGTGTACAGTCGCTGCCACGCACGGCGGCGACCGAACCAGGTCAACATCGGGCGGTTCGACCAGACGTAGCGCCGAGTTCCCCGGAGCCTTTGCATCCCCTGCAGCGCCTTCGAGGCGTACATTGCTGTGATGGCCAAGCAGCGCTGGAGCGAGATGGACCCGCGACTGCGCCGGGCGATCATGCTCGCCGGTGCCGTAGAGGCCGCGCTGAAGAGTGCGGCCTTGATCGACCTTGCGCGGCGTCCGGCTCGTCACGTTCGGGGTTCGAAGGCGGCGTGGGCAGCCGCCATCACGGTGGTCAACGCCGCGGGTGCCGTTCCAGTCCTCTATTTCCTGCGAGGCCGGCGCTGAGCCAGTCCCACCGTGGGTCATTGCGCGACGTGCCGCAGGCCACTTCGACGGGTCGGGGAGGCCCGTGGCCTCCCCGACGAACGTGGATCTACGGGGTCGTGGTGGACAACGTGAACGTCAGCGTCTTGCTGTAGGTGCCGGTGCGCAGTGCGTCGGTGGCGGCGATCGACTGGGTGAACGGGATCGTGACCGCGTCGTTGGAGACGGGTTGCGTCCAGGTCTTGACCGTCGCCGGGAGAGCGGAGCCGGCGACCTTCAGTGGCTGCGGCGCGAAGAACGCGCCGTTGACGAGGTGGCCGGGGTGATTGGTACTCGGATCAGAGACCGTGAGCGCCGCGTCGCCGGCGGTCGAGATGACGTTGGCGGTGGTTGAGGCGGTGTAGTCGCGTGTCACGCCGGGCTGGAAGGCGCCGAAGCTCGCCGCCGGGCCGAGGGTGAGCGAGAGCGTGGCGGGCACGGTGCCGCCGACGCCGCCCGGGGTGCTGGTGTCGAGTGCGCCCCAGGTCGTGCGCAAATCGCGGATGTCGAGCGTCTCGAGCGTGGCGTTGCCGCCGGTCGCGAAGACCTTCAGGCCGTCGCTGCCGGGGGTGGGGTAGACCTGGTCGGCGATCGTGCGCTCGCCGCCCTGGGCGAAGACCTCCACGAGCGAGCGGTCGACGAGGATCCGCAGGTCCAGGCGGCCGTTGCGGAGGGGCACCGGAGCGGAGTGCACGCCGGGGAACCCGGGCAGCGCGGCGGCCGCGGCGCCGGACTTGGTGCGGTCGATCGACAGCGTGCCGGC
Organism: uncultured Solirubrobacteraceae bacterium; assembly: GCA_963724195.1. Lineage (GTDB taxonomy): Bacteria > Actinomycetota > Thermoleophilia > Solirubrobacterales > Solirubrobacteraceae > Solirubrobacter. The sequence continues at coordinate 10,456 of CAVRTQ010000021.1, forward strand.
CGCGACGTCATAGCTGATGACGGTTTCGTCGCCGTTGGCGTGGGTGAGGACCTTCAGGCCCATGCGTGCGGCGCTGCCCGGCCGCAGGGTGGCGCGGATGTCGAGCACGTCGCCGCGCTTGGTGAGCGTGCGCTCGCCGGTGATGGTCGTGCTGTTCTCGGTGTGGCGCTGGCCGGTCTCGAGCGTGTCGAGTGAGGCGACGGGCTGCTGGACGAGCTGCGGGCGGCCGTCGACGGTGCGCAGGCCGACCTCGCGGGGGACGCTCATCGCGCTGCGCCAGGGCGAGGTCGGCACTTGGTTGGCGTACTGCCAGTTGTTCATCCAGCCGATCATCAGCCGCTTGCCGTCGGGCGCGTCGTTCCAGGACACGGCGGCGTAGTAGTCCTTGCCGTAGTCGAGCCAGTTTGCGCGCTGCTCGGAGCTCTGCGCCGCAGCGTCGGAGAACATGATCTGGTCGGCGAGGATGTGTCCCCAGCCGCCGCTGTTGCGGTCGACGATCTGGATCCGCGCCTGCTTGCCCTTCAGCGCACGAACGTCCCACGACGCCCAGTCCAGCGTCTCACTCTCCTTGCCCGCGGTACTGCGCACGACCTCGCCGTCGACGACCAGGTTGACCGCAGTCTCGTCGGATCGGATCTTCGCGGGCGTGTCGCCGAGGACGAAGTGGTCGGCCAGGATGTGCCCCCATCCGCCGGTGCTTTCGTCGGCGATCACGATCTGTGCCCGCTTGCCGCGCAGCGCGGCGACGTTCCACGCGACCCAGTTCAGGTTCCCGGTCTCGCGACCCGAGGCGGTGCGCACGACGGCGCCGTCGACCAGCAGCCGGACCTGGGTCGACGGCTGGGAGCCGCCGGCGACGAGGAAGCTGAGGTAGTCGGCGTCGATGTCGAATGCGGGTGAGACGATCGAGCCGCGGTTGCTGTCGCCGTTCTCGCGCGCGCCGAAGAACGTGTCGACGATCCGCTCTCCCTGGCGGCCGTCGCCGCCGCGGAAGGGCGCAGTGCCGGCGAAGTCCCCGGTCGCCGTCCAGGCGCCGTACGTGTCGGCCTCGAAGTCGCCGAGCACTCGGCCCGCGGGCGGCGTACCGTCGCCCGCTCCGGGCTGGTGCGGATGGGCACCGCCGGCCACGAGGAGGTTCACGTAGTCGCGCGTGACCGTGAACGCGGGCGACGTGAGCGTGCCCTGCGAGCCGTCGAAGTCGATGAAGCTGTTGACGAGGCCGCGCCCGCTGAAGCCGGAGACGGTCTGCTGGCCGGGCAACGTCCCGCCGGCGGGGCCCGCGCCAAACGCCGTACCGGTCGTCGTCCAGGCGCCGTAGTCCGCGCCCTCGAAGTCTGCATACACGTCACCTGCGGGCGGCGTGTAGGCGCCAGCGTCGTCGGCGGTGAAGCGCTTGCCGTCGAAGTCGCCGACGAAGTACTGCCCGGCCGAGCCGCCCTGGATGCCGCCGGGGTTGAGGTTGACCACCATCACCCACTTGGTCTTGGTGGGGTCGCCGTCGACCGCCAGCGGGAACAGGTCCGGGCATTCCCAGACGCCGCCGACGGCGTTGGCGGGACCGAAGTCGCTCATGAACGTCCAGTCCTTGAGGTTCGGCGAGCTGTAGAGCTCGACCCGGTGCGCGACGGCGCGCACGACGGACATGACCCACTTGTTCTCCGGCGCGTACCAGAACACCTTCGGGTCACGGAACTCGCGATCCTCGATGTCCAGGACGGGGTTGCCGGCGTAGCGCGTCCAGGTGCGGCCGCGGTCGGTGCTGTAGGCCAGCGCCTGCTCCTGGTCGTCCGGCTTGGCCGCGGTGTAGATCGCCACCATCGCCGGGTTCTCCGTGGTGCCGAACCCGCTGGTGTTGCCGTAGTCCACCACCGCGCTGCCCGAGAACGCCATCTCGTCGCCGAGCTCGGGGATCGCCAGCGGCAGCTCCTTCCAGTGCACGAGGTCCTTGCTGACCGCGTGGCCCCAGGACATGTGGCCCCAGGTGTCCCCGAACGGGTTGTACTGGTAGAAGAGGTGGTACTCGCCCTGGTAGTAGACCATCCCGTTCGGGTCGTTCATCCAGTTCTGCGCCGGCGTGAAATGGAACTGCGGGCGGTACGGCTCGCTGTACGCCGGTGTCTGCGCGACGGCGGCGGCGGGCGCCGCGGCGAGTGCGATGACCGCGCTCGCGGCAGCGACGATCCTCCGATAGCGGCTCATTTGTGCTCTCCTCCTCGTAGGGTCGTCCGTCTCTCAGCGAACGTTTTCAGAGTAGGCGTGCTTGCCCAGTTAGTCAAGCTGTAGCGCCACGCGGGCGGTACATGGAGTCGACGCATGGCACGATCAGAGATCGTTTTCAGAAAGGCCGGCGTCGCTGTCGGCGTGGCCGTCCACGCCCGACGGCCGCCCATGCTCCCGGCGATGATCTGCCGGCCTGTGTGAGCCCGTCGCTGATGCCCCGCGTGGTGAAGAACCGCGTAAGAATCGCCTCCAGGGCTTCAGTCCCCGCGCTGACCAGCGATCACGCAGGGTATGAAACGACGTCGTCACCTGCGCTCGCGCACGCTCCTGGGCGGGCGGTCGCTGCGCATCATGCCCATCTTCGTGGCGGCGCTGGCCGTGATCGCGGGGATGCTGGTGATGGCGGATTACGCTCGCCGCGAAGCGGACAAGGCGCGGGAGGCTCAGGCGGTCATGGAGCGCACGCGTACGCTCGGCGCCGGCATCGACTCGCTGACGTGGCGAAGGCTTGCCAGCGGGCGCAAGGGGGGGACGGACGCCACCGTCTCGGAGGGCCTGCGCCAGTACGAGCAGTTGACGGCGAGCTTGCGCCACCTGCAGGAGCTCGGAGTGCCGCGCGCTCGGACCGCGCCCGTCGAACAACGCCTCGGCGCGGCCTACGGCCAGGGCATGCAGGCGCTGCTCGCCTCGCGGGACGATGGTGCGGCGGGTGCTCGTATCGCGCGGACCGGTTTTGCTCCCGCCATGCGTCGCTTCGACGACGCGATCGCGGCGCTCGCGAAGGAGCAGGACCGCATCGCGCAGGCGGCGCAGCAGCGCACGTGGCTCGGATGGCTCGGTTCGCTGACGATCGGCTTGCTGTTGCTGTGCATGCTCGGCTGGCGACTGCACCGGATCCAGCGCCGATCCGCGGTAGCCGAGCAGGCGCGCGACGCCGAGCGCCGCGGCGATGAGCGACTGCACGCGCTCGTCCGCCACTCCTCCGACGTCGTCGCTGTGATCGACGGCGAGGCGCACATCCGCTGGATCGCGGACTCGGTGCGCAGCGCGTTGGGGTACCGCCCCGCGGACGCTTTGGGCATCCGGTTGCCCGACCACGTCCACCCCGACGACGCCGTCGCCACCACCCGCTTCCTGGAGCAGACCGCGCAGACGCTCGGACGCGCAGGCTCGCTGAGCCTGCGGCTGCGCGCCGCCGACGGCACTATCGAGCGGTCGAGATGATCGCGCACAACCACATCGGCGATCCACTGATCGACGGGATCCTGCTCAACGTCCGCGACGTCTCCGACCGTGTGGCGCTCGAGGAACAGCTCCGCTACCAGGCGTTCCACGACGACCTCACCGGCCTTGCCAATCGGGCGCTGTTCGAGGATCGCCTGACGCAGGCGCTCTCACGCAGCCGGCGCCACGACGGTCAGCTCGGCGTGATCTTCGTCGACCTGGACGACTTCAAGACCGTCAACGACACCCTCGGCCACGCGGTTGGCGACGAGCTGCTGCGCGCTACCGCTCAACGACTGGCGACGTGCTTGCGCGTCCAGGACACCGCCGCGCGGCTCGGCGGCGACGAGTTCGCCATCCTGCTCGAGGATCTCTCGAGCCCCGACGAGGCGTGGGAGATCGCCGAGCGCCTGCGCCACGCGTTCGAGTCGCCGGTCCACCTCGACGGGCGCGAGATCACTGCGTCGGCGAGCCTCGGCGTGCATTGCCCCGGTCACGACGTCACCGCCGACGCCGTGCTCGGGAACGCCGACATCGCGATGTATGCGGCCAAGGATGCGGGCAAGGGCCGCGTGGCACGCTTCGAGCCGGCGATGCGCGCGCAGCTCCTCGAGCGCGTCGAGCTCGGCACCGCGCTCGGTCTGGCGCTGGAGCGCGACGAGCTGTTCCTCGAGTACCAGCCGCTGGTCGAGCTCGACACCGAGCGGATCATCGGCGTCGAAGCGCTGATCCGCTGGCAGCACCCGACGCGCGGACGCTTGGCGCCTGACCACTTCATCCCGCTGGCCGAAACCAACGGGACGATCGTCGAGATCGGCCGCTGGGTCCTGGAGACCGCCTGCATGCAGCTGCGCCGCTGGCAGGTCGAGACCGGCTCCCCGGAGCTGCAGATGAGCGTCAACGTGTCGACGCGCCAGCTCGCGGATCCCAACCTCGCGCGCCACGTGCGCGCTGCCATCGATGCCGCCGGCATCGATCCGTCGCTGCTCACGCTCGAGATCACCGAGCACCTGCTGCTCGACGACGGCGAACTGACACAGCGGCGCCTCCAGACACTCAAGGAGATCGGCGTGCGTCTCGCGATCGACGACTTCGGCACCGGCTACTCGGCGCTCAGCTACTTGCAGACGTTCCCCCTCGACGTGCTCAAGATCGACCGCTCGTTCGTATCGGGCATCGACCACGACGATGAGCGGGCCCGCCTGGTCCGCAGCATCGTCGAGATGGGCCACAACCTGAGCCTCTCGGTCGTGAGCGAGGGCATCGAGGAGGCCGGCGAAGCCGCCCTGATGCGCGAATTCCGCTCCCAGTACGGCCAGGGCTACCTCTTCTCCAAGCCGGTCGACGTCGCCACGCTCGACCACCTGCTCGCTGACAACAAGACATTGATGGAGTCCGCATGATCACCCGCACATTCATCGTCGCCACGGTGGTCGCCGCCGGCCTCGGCATCGCCGTCACGCAATCACACGCCGCACAGCGCTTCGACATCTCGGGTCAGGTGAACGCCCCGACCGGTGCGACGATGCGCCAGTCCGGCCCGTTCAACGGCACTCCGCTCGGGGCCGGCACCCTGACCGTGACGACCACGATCGGGCGGGGAGCCTCTGGCGCCCGTGTGAACTTCAAGATGGTCAACCGGCGCGGCCAGATCTGGGGCACCGGTGACGTGAAGCTGACGTTCCCTGGCTCGAAGGTCTCCTACAACGGCACCGCCCGGATCACCGGCGGCTCGGGCGCGTTCCGCAACCTCCGCGGCAGCGGGTTGCGGCTCGTCGGGGGCGGCGACCTGACCGGCACCCGCTTCCCGCTGCGCCTGACAGGCCTCGTCACCGGCTGACCGGCCGTAGCGCTTCGGGAGCGCAGATGACGGTGACGCGGTAGGCGACGCCGAGCGGCAGACTGGCGAACGCGGTGACGGTCATGAACACGAGCAGCGCCCCATTGCTCTGAGGATGCTCGCCCAGCGCGGCGTTGGCCTCGAAGATCTGAACGCTCCCGCCCGAGCTCTGTATCAACGCGCTCTGGACCGCCGCGCTCGCCTGCAGCTGTGCGTCTCCAACCGCTTCACGTTCGTACATGTGGCTGTCCGGCAACCAGAACGGGGTCGCAATCTCAGCGTCGCCGGCGGGGAGGGGCCGGCCCATCTGCGGCCGTCCTCCGTACCACACGGTGCCCGCGTAGTCGGTCCGGCGCCGCTGCTGGCCGCTGACCGCATCCGCGACGACCGTGTCGATCCGCTGGGCCGGCACCACCGAGAGCGCGTCGCGGGAGCTCTTCGCTTGGTCGATCTCCTCCTGCATGCCCTTGAGCCAACCCATCGCGGTCATCCTCTCTTCGGCGCTGTCGCCGCCCACGCAGGGAGACGCGCTGCGAGCTGACCGCGAGCGTATCCCAGGCGCTTCACCCTGATGCCGTTCGACGGGTTTGCACGCGGCATCGTGTGGCGTGGCGTTGCGATCCACCGGAGGGGGCAGTACGTCTGTTGATGATCTTTGCCGAGTCGAGCAGCTCGCAGGCTGTGGCTGAGCGCGGCGCTCGTCCGCGGGTGCCCGCGGTTCGCCGCCGGCTGTTGCGGGTGGCGCGCGTGTTCTTCACGCCGTTGCTGCCCGACGACTACCTGGAGCTGATCAATCCGCTGTGGTCGAGCCGTGAGATCCGCGGCCGGATCGAGGCGATCACGCGCGAGACGGACGAGGCGGTGACGGTGACGATCCGGCCCGGGTGGGTCTGGGAAGGGCACGAGCCGGGGCAGTACCTGCGCGTCGGGGTGATCGTCGACGGCGTCCATCATTGGCGCGCCTACTCGATCACCTCGGACCCCGGGCGTCCGGACGGCTTCATCTCGATCACGCCGAAGCTGGTTGAGTCGGGCAAGGTGACGCCGTATCTGGTGCGTAAGGCGCATCCGGGCACGATCGTGCGGCTGGGTGGGGTGGAGGGGACGTTCACGCTGCCCGACCCGCTGCCGCGGCGGCTGTTGTTCATCAGCGCCGGCAGCGGCGTCACGCCGATCATGAGCATGCTGCGCGACCTCGCCCGGCGCGGCGCGCTGGAGGACGTCGTGCATCTGCATTCGGCGCGGACACCGGACGAGGTGATCTTCGGCGAGCAGCTGCACGCCTTGGACCAGAGGCACGCCGGCTACCGGCTGCACGTGCAGCACACCGGCGAGTGCGGGCGGTTCGCGCCGGCCGACCTGGATCGGCTGTGCCCGGACTGGAGCGAGCGTGAGGCGTTCCTCAGCGGCCCGGGCGAGATGCTCGACGCGATGCACGCGCATTGGGAGGAGCACGCGGACGCCGCGCGCCTGCACATGGAGCGCTTCCAGCCGGTCATCGGGGGCGACGCCGCGGGCGGGGAGGGCGGCGAGATCTCCTTCCTGGCGAGCGGCGACACCGCGCATCGGACGGGAGCAAGCCGATTCTCGTCGCCGGCGAGGAGGCCGGCGCCGCCCTTCCGTTCGGCTGCCGCATGGGCATCTGCCACACCTGCGTCGGTCGGCTGTGCTCGGGACGGGTACGCGACCTGCGAACGGGGAAGGTCTCAGGCACGGAGGGCGAGATGATCCGCACCTGCATCAACGCGCCCGAAGGTCCGGTCGAGATCGACCTCTGAACGAGCGAGGAACCCCGTGGCAACCATGATCGAGAGCCCGTTGGCTCACCTGAGCGAGGACCAGTTCGACGAGCTCGCCCGCGAGTTCGACGCGATCCACGACGAGGTGTTCGCCGAGCTCGGCGACCGCGACCGGCGGTACATCACGAGCATGGTCGAGATGCACCGTCGCCTGGCGGTGCTGGGCCGCGTGCTGCTGTTCTTCTCGCGGTACAAGCCGGCCTGGGTGGCGGGGACGGCGACGCTGTCGCTGGCGAAGATCCTCGAGAACATGGAGATCGGCCACAACGTCATGCACGGCCAGTGGGACTGGATGCAGGACCCCTACATCCACTCCTCCTCGTGGGACTGGGACTCGGCGTCGACCCCCGAGGCGTGGAAGCACTCGCACAACTACATCCACCACACGTACACGAACATCCGCGGCAAGGACAAGGACCTGGGCTACAAGATCATGCGGATCGACCCGCACCAGAAGTGGGTCCCGATCTACCTGTTCCAGCCGGCCTACAACGTGCTGCTGATGGCGTTCTTCGAGTGGGGTGTGGCCTTTCACGACCTCGATCTGGACGCGATCAAGAAGGGCGAGAAGTCCGCCAAGGCGCTCAAGCGCGAGCTCAAGGGCATGGCGCGCAAAGCCGGCCGCCAGATCGCGAAGGACTACATCGCGTACCCGCTGCTCTCCGGCCGCAAGGGCTTCAAGAGCACGCTGACCGCCAACGTCACCGCGAACATCCTCCGCAACGTGTGGGCGCACGCGATCATCTTCTGCGGCCACTTCCCGGATCAGACGTACACGTTCAGCGAAGACGAAGTGGCCGGCGAGACGCGCGGGCGCTTCTACGTCCGCCAGCTGCTCGGCGCCGCGAACATCGAGGGCAGCCCGCTCTTCCACGTCATCAGCGGCAACCTCGGCTACCAGGTCGAGCACCACCTGTACCCCGACATGCCGAGCACCCGTTACGCCGAGATCGCACCGCAGGTCAAAGCGATCTGCGAACGCTACGAGCTGCCCTACAACAGCGGACCGTTCCTGAAGCAGTGGGCCACGGTGCAGCGCACGATCCTGCGCCTCGCGCTCCCGGGCGGCCGGCCCCGCCCCAAGCCCGGCCCGTTCCGTCGCGACTCCGAGAACGGCGACGCGGCGTGGCCTCCCGACTAGCGAGCGCAGCAGCGTGAGCCCGACCGGGCTCCCGGCGCCGCGCTGTCGCTCACGTTCCCGCGAGCGCCGTCTTGCATTGGGCGGTGATGGCCTCCAGGTCCTTGCGCACGACCGGGACCTGCTCGCGTACGTTGCCGCTCCCGAACAGGCCCCCGAAGGCGCCGATGTAGGCCCGCGCGCACTCGGCGGCGATCGTGGCCTTGGCCTGCGCGGCGTCCCGCTCGGCGTTGGCCTGGTTGGCCTGCGCGTTCGCCTTGTCGGCCTCGTCGGTCGCGTCGTCGACCTGACGCTTGGCCGCAGAGGCCTCCTGTTCAGCCTCGTCAGCTGCCTTCTGCGCGTCCGCGAGGTCCTCCTCGGTCTGCTCGACGTCCTCCCGGGTCGCGCCGAGCTCGCGCGCCAAGCCGGTGAAGAGCGCGCCTGCGGCGACGAGCGCCGCCGTCTGACCGCCACCTTCATCGTCGGGCTCCGCGGTGGGCGTCGGCGTGGCCGGCTGCGACGCGTCGTCCAATTTGTCCGCGGTGGCGTCGAGCTCCTGCTGGGTCGAGTCCAGCTCCTGCTGGGCGGTCTCGAGCTCCTGTCCGGTGGTCGCCGCCGCTTGCGTGGCCGTGTCCAACTCGGTCTGCGTCCCGTCGAGGTCCGAGCGCAGGGTGAGTGCCCAGATGAGCAGGCCGAGGGCGAGCACTCCCACCGCCACGCTGACCCAGATCCACCAGTTCCGGTGCTTCTTCGGCGTCGCGTCGGGGGTCTCGGGCGCGGCGTCCGGTTGCGGGCTCGTCGTCGACATCAGCGAGTAGGGAGGCTCCTGGCGGGGCCGCGCGGACGCATCACCCGGACCGGGTGAACTCCGGCTCTATCCGATCTCGGCCCGGACCGCGCGCTGGACGTTGCCGTGGATGTGGTCGGTCGCCGATCAGCTCGATGCACCCGTCGGCTTCGAGCACGCTGCGGACCTGGGGCTTGAGTCGTGCGAGCCGCAGCGGTACGCCGAGGCGGTGCAGCTCGACGAGCTTCGTCGCTCCCTGGGAGTCGATGAAGTTCACGCCCTCGAGGTCGAGCACGATCGCGCGTGGAGGGGTGTCGGAATCGGTGTAGCCCCGGACCCGCTCCTCGAGCGCCTCCGTGGTGGCGAAGAACAGCCCTGCGTCGAGCCGGAGGACCACGATGCCCGGGAACAGCTCGTCGTCGGGGTTCTCGACGAGGTCGCGGAACACATGCGTGCCCGGCTCGCGACCGAGCTCCGGGATCCCCGGCCGCGTGGCGACGTACACGAGCCACAGCAGCGAGAGCGCCACCCCGATCACGACGCCGGCGAGCACGCCGGCCGACAGCACGCTGACGATGGCCGCGACGGAGATCCAGAAGTCGAACCGGGCCACGCGGAACAGCCGTCGCAGCTCGCCGACGTCGATCATCCCGAACACCACGGCGTCGATGATCACGACTCCGAGCACCGCCTTGGGCAGGCTCGAGAACACGGGCGCCAGAACCAGCAGGGTCGCGAGCACGAGCCCGCCGGCGGCCAGCGACGAGACCTGCGTGCGCGCTCCGGCCGACTCGTTGAGCGAGCTGGCCGAGAGGCTCGTCGACACCGGCATGCCCTGGAACACGCCGGCGCCGAGGTTCGCCATGCCTTGGGCCACGGACTCCTGGTTGACGTCGATCCGGTAGTCGTGGCGGGCGGCGAAGGCGCGCGCGTCGCCGGCCGTCTGCGAGAAGCCGATCAGCAGCAGGGCCGCCGCCGCGATCCCGACGGTCGCGTAGTGGTCGAGCACCAGCGCCAGATCGGGCAGCGCGGGCGCCGGCAGCCCGCGCGGCACATCGCCGACGAGCGCGACGCCGTGAGCGCCCAGGTCGAACAGCAGCGGAGGCCGCGAGCCCGCCGGCCACCAGCACGAGCGCACCGGGAACCTTCGGGGACTTCAGTCGCAGGCCGAGGATCACCGCCAGCGACACGGCCGCCACGAGCAGCGTCGTGCCGTGCACGTCGCCCACCGATCGCAGCCAGGACCCGAGCTCGCGCCAGGCGCTGTCACCTTCGGCGTCGGTACCCGTGAGCTTCGGCAGCTCACCGATCACGACATCGATCGCGGCGCCCGCGAGAAAGCCCGTGATCACGGCCTTCGACAGGAACTGCGCGATCCAGCCGAGGCGAAAGATCGCGAGCGCCAGGAACAACACCCCGGTGACGAGGGCGATCGCCGCCACGAGCGCCGCGGCCTCGGCCCCCGCGAGCCCGGTGGCGAGGACCGCGCTGCCCGCGACCGCGGCGAGCGAGGAGCTCGGCCCGGTGGAGATCTGCCGCGAGGTGGCGAACAGCGCGTAGATGATCGCGCCCGCGGCCGCGGCGTAGAGGCCGTTCTGCAGCGGCACGCCGGCGATCCCGGCGTAGCCGAGGTTCTTCGGCACGATCAGCGCGGTCACCGCGACGGCCGCCACCAGGTCCCCGCGCAGCCAGACGCGCTCGTACCGGGGCAGCCAGCGGGCGGCGGGGACGGTGAACGCCAATCAGCGCACCGGGTCGATGGTGACGGCCGCGGCGGTCATGGCGCGCACGCTACGCGCGGTGGGAGGCGTGGGCATCATCCGAACCGGGCGAGATCGGCGGCCGTCGGCTCACGGGCGGGGCACGGCGCGAAAGATCGCCCCCGCCCCGGAGGCCAAGAGCGGTTCACCGTTCGCGTCCGGCCCGATGTGCGTGAGCTGCTGCACCTGCGCGCGCTCGCGGCGGATGTCGTCGGCACCGCCCGCCGGGGTGCCAGTCAGCGACCACAGCGCGCCGGAGCAGAAGTCGCCGTAGAGGTAGCGGCCCTGGAGCGGCGCGATCGCGGTGCCGCGATAGACGTAGCCTCCGATGACCGAGCAACCGTCCCGATGGGTGTAGGCGGCGACGGGCCAGATGAGCTCCCCGGTGCGATCGAGGGCGAACGCTTCGTCGCTGGTGCGCCGGTCGCCTTCGAAGGCGTCCCAGCCGAGGTTCTTCGGCGGCTCGTCGGGCTCGAGCAGGACACGGTTGATCTCTTCGGCGTCGTCTTGGCCGACATCGCCGATCCAGATCTCGCCGAGGGCGGGATCGAACGCGAAGCGCCACGGGTTGCGCAGTCCGGTGAGCGCGACGCGCCAGTCCGGGCGCGCCGCGTCGACATCGACCGAGAGCAGCTTGCCCAGCTTGGATCGGAGGTCCTGCGCGTGCTGGGACGGGTCGAACGCGCCACCGCCGTCCCCGAGCCCGAGATACAGCCGCCCATCAGGCCCGAACGTCAGCTGGCCGCCGTTGTGGTTCTCCTCGGGCTGGTCGACGCGCAGGAGTTCGCGCACGTGCTCGCCGTCTCGGAATTCGGCGACGCGCGTGTCTCCACGCTTGTCGCTCCAGTGCAGGAACAGGCGGCGGTTGATGGCGAAGTCGGGATGGAAGGCGATCCCGAGCAGACCCTGCTCGGCGCCGACGAGCACGCGGTCGCTGATGTCGAGTTGGGTCTGTCGCTTGTCCCCGCGCAGGCGGACGACGCGCCCCGGCTGCTCGAGGATCCACAGCGCGTCAGGATCGCCGGGCGCGCTGCCGACCCAGGTGGGCCGGTTGAAGCCGGTCGCGAGGCGCTCGAGGTCGAAGTGATGCGCGTCGCCGGACGCGCGGGCCGGCGGGCGGGGTTCGATCGAGTCGCGGACGTCACCGTCGGCGCCGATGGCCAGCGTGGCGAGGCCGAGGACCAGGGCAGCGGCCGCGACCAAGATGAGGAGCCGTCGCATTCCGCGGCGAGATACTAGGCGCACCTGACCGATACGGACCATCGGCCGACCCGTGCGCGCGGCAGGAATCCCTCAGCGGGCGGCTCGATGGCCGCGTCGGTGCGCAGCCGGGAGCGGAAGACGACCCCCGGCGGGCTCGGCTCGAAGGCGACGCGGCGCTTCTCGACCTCGAGCCGGTACGCGAGCAGGGGGCCGCGGAAGTGGCCGACGTACGGGCGCCCGCAGGCTAGGAGCGCCGTCCGGCCACCGGCGGCCGTGATCACGCGACGCAAGTCCGCGTCGAGCGCCCGCTGGTAGGCCTGTTCACGCCGCACATCCGGCAGGCCGGCGAGCTTGGGCGCGGCGGCCACGAGCAGCGCCATGGCGACGAGCGCCGCGTAGACCGCCCGCCGCCGGGCGAGCTCGAGCAGGCCCGCGGCCCCCGCGACGGCCACACAGGCCCCGCCCGGCAGGGAGTAGCGTGGCTCGCCCGAGAACCCGGCCTGCGCCATCAGCGCCACCAGCACGATCCAGGCCAGACCGGCGAACAGGACGGGTCGCAACCGGGCCGGGGTGAAGCACGCTCCGATCCACAGCGGCCACAGCGGGAGCGCGGCCGCCTCCCGCAGCGCCGCGAGCGCCGGCACGGCTTCGGTGGCGGGCAGGCCGGGGATCGACACGCGGGCCCGCGCGCCGGAGCGCGTGAGATCCCCCGAGCCCAGCCATTCAGGGACGAGCCACAGCGCGGGCACGGCCACCGCGTAGAGCGCCAGCAGGCGCCGCAACTCGGGGTGACGGCGCCACGCGACCACCCCGGCCACGATCAGGAACGGCCACGCCTCGACGCGCAGCAGGGCACACCCCACCCCCAGCCCGATCGCCGCGCCCGCCCGGCCGTCGCGCCAGGCGAGCAGCGCGAGCAAGGCGAACGCGGTCGTCCATCCCGTCTCGGCGCCGGCCCCCGCGTAGGCGACGAACGCGCCCGTCAACGCCACCGCCACGGCCGCCAACGTACCGACCGCGCGGTACGCGACGAAGACCGCGACCACCGACCCTGCGCGGGCGATCAGCACCCAGGCCACCGGCGCGGCCGGGCCGAGCAGCGAGAGCACGGCGCACACCGCGACCGGGAGCGGCTTGAACGCCGGCCCGTCGACGGTGCTGAGCGAAAATGAAGCGGTTTCCCGGCCCCAGAGCAACCACATCCACGGGTCATAGCTCGGGGCCGGCGCGATCAGCAGGGCCGAAGCGACGGTCACCAGGACGATGGCCACGGCGGGCATGCCGGAACGGAGTGCCGACCGTCGGCTCAAGCTTGCGGCTCCCAGGCCGACCATGATGGTGATGTCACTGCAGCTCTCACGGATGTCCTTGCTCACGCGCTTCGGTGTGTTGAGCGTGGCCATGCTCGTGCTCCTCGCCGCGGCCCTCAGCTTCGTGTTCAAGCACCAGATCGAGGCGCGCGCCAAGAGCGAAGCCGAGGAGATCGCCGTCCTGGTGGCACGCGCGGCCGTCCAGCCCAACCTCACGCCGGCCGACTTGCACGGCACGCTGCGCCCCGAGCGGCTGCGCGAGCTCGACCAGCGCCTGCAGACCGACGTGTTCGCCGACACGGGCATCCAGCGCGTGAAGATCTTCGACGCCAACGGCCGCATCTTCTACTCCGACAAGCGAGACGTCATCGGCGACGTCGCGGCCGGCTCGCCCGGCGTCGTTCGCGCGCTCAACGGCGGGGTCGTGTCGCACTTCACCCACGGGGTCGATCACACCGACAAGGGCGCTCGGACGCTCGAGGTCTACGTGCCGTTGCGGTTCAAGAACGACGCTGCGCCCGTGGGTGTGTACGAGGTCTACCTCTCCTACACGCCGACCGAGAAGGCGATCGCCGAGGACACGCGCACCATGTACATGGTCATCGCGCTCGGGCTGCTGCTCGTCTGGGCGGCGCTCTATCGGATCGTGTCGCTCGCCTCGCGCCGCCTCCGTCGCCAAGCCACCCACGACGCGCTGACCGGCCTGCCGAACCGTGTGCTGCTCGAGGACCGGATCGAGCGCGCCCTCGCCCTCGCCGCGCGTGGCGACAATGAGCTCGCGGTCCTGTTCATCGACCTCGACCGCTTCAAGGAGATCAACGACACGCTCGGGCACGCCTACGGCGACGAACTGCTGCGTCAGGTGGCACTGCGGCTGCGCGAGGTGCTTCGCCATGGCGACACTCTGGCGCGCCTGGGCGGCGACGAGTTCGCCGTGCTGCTGCCGACCGTGCAGGATCGCGCGGACGTCGAGCTGGTCGCCGACCGACTGCGTGACGCGCTGCATCGCAGCTTCTCCGCGGGCGGGACGACGCTGGACGTCGAGGCGAGCATCGGCGTGGCGCTCTCGTCGGAGCACGGCACGACGGCGGACGAGCTGCTCGCGAGCGCGGACATCGCGATGTACTCGGCCAAGGAGCACAAGGCCGGCGCGGTCTTCTTCGACCCGCAGGACCGGGTCAACACCCCTTCTCGCCTGACCATCCTCGGTGACCTGCGTCGTGCGCTGGAGGCCTGCGATCAGCTCTCGCTGCACTTCCAGCCGAAGTACGCCCTCGACGACGAGCGCCTCATCGGCGTCGAGGCGTTGCTGCGCTGGCAGCACCCCGAGCGCGGCAACGTCCCGCCCGCGGACTTCATCGAGCTCGCGGAGGGCACCGGAATCATCCACAAGCTCACGGAACACGTGCTGCGCGTCGCGCTCGCCCAGTCGCGGCGCTGGGTGGACGCGGGCCACCACGTCCCGATCGCCGTCAACCTGTCGACGCGCTGCCTGCTCGACACGAACCTCCCCGAACACGTGAGAGACCTGTTGGCCGAGTTCGACGTCCCGCCGGAGTTGCTGCGGCTCGAAGTCACCGAGAGCGCCGTGATGGGCGATCCGGCGCGGGCCACGGACGTCCTGCAGCGACTTCACGACCTCGGCGTTCGGCTTTCGATCGACGACTTCGGCACGGGCTACACGTCGATGGCCTACCTGCGCCGGCTGCCCGTGGACGAGCTCAAGGTCGACCGCTCCTTCGTGACCAGTATGACCACCAACGAGCACGACGCCGTGCTCGTGCGGACCGCGATCGATCTCGGCCACAACCTCGGCCTCACGATCGTCGCCGAGGGCGTCGAGAACGCCGGCCACGTGTCCGCGCTGCGCGCGCTCGACTGCGACATCGCCCAGGGCTATCACTACGCGCGTCCGATGCCGGCCGCTGATCTCACCGCGCTGCTCGAGCGCGCGGTCCAGCTCGCCTAGCCACCTGGTCTCCGAGCAGAGGATCGGCGTCGCTGCACCGGGTTGTACGCGTCGTCGCGCGTCAGTTTCCGTTGTCGCGCTGACCGTAGTGCGGGTGCATGATGGTCGCGCGACGCACTCGATCGAGGGCGACGAGCCGACCGCCGACGCGCAAGTGATGCGGATAGCCCGTGTCGTCGAGTTCCGGGTCCAAACGCTCCCCGGCTCTTGATGGCACTCCCTCGGCCGCCGCGCCGTCCGAGAGCTCGACGCAGACCTGCAAACGACCGACCGCAGCCTGGTCGAGGAGCTGGCCTACCGTGGCGTAGAAATGCGAGCTGAGATCGTCCATTCCTCTATTCAGGTCGTGAATTGTGCACCGGCAGTGCTGTCCCTGAGGACTGCCCAATTCGGTGCTGCACCAATGACCTGCTGGGTAGGCCGGACACGCTGTCCCGTCTGAACCTCATCTGCGGAGTACGTCGTGACCACAGAACGCGCTGACTCGCGACGCACGCGGGTGCGCATCGTCGAGGCCAGTCGGCGACTGCTCGAGCAGTCGCCGACGGCTCCGGTCGCCGACGTCGCCGCGGCGGCGGGCGTCTCGCGGTCCACGCTGTACCGACATTTTCCTGACCGCGACAGCTTGTTGCGGGCCGCTCGCGCTCATCAGCCGCGCGAGCCTGGGGAACGCTCGGAGCACTCGTTGCCTCCGGGGCAGCTCGGTCGTGAGCGGCCGGTGTCGCTGGAGGGCATCCATGTGTTCGATGTCGTGTCTCCTCCCGTGTTGCCGGAGCAGCTGGTCGCCGAGGCGCAGCGGATCGCGGACGTTCCGCTGGCGCTGTATGTGCTCGACATCGACGGTTCGCATCTGCTGCGGGTCGCCGGCCCGGAGCGCCTGCCCGAGCGCATCGAAGCGCCGCTGGCGATCGGGCCTGAGCTCGATTCGGACGGGTTGTCGCAGTTGCGTGCCGCGCTTGCGGACCGGCCGGGAATCGAGGTCGTGCCGCTGTGGCTGCGCGGGCGAGCGACAGGCGTGATGCTCACCCTTGGGCGCCCGCGTCGGCCGTTGGCGGAGATCGCGCGCCAGGCGGCGGCCGCGATCACGCTTGCCGACCGGTACACGGACACGTTCGCGCGGGCGCAGCGACGCAAGCAGCCGCGTGCGGCGGCGGAGATCCAGCAGAGTCTGCTGCCGCCGCGCATCTCGCGCATCTCCGGCGGCGAGGTGGCGGGGAACGTGCTGCCGAGCTACGAGGTCGCGGGCGACTGGTTCGACTTCGTCGAGAACCTCGACGGCGTGTGGATCACGCTCGCCGACGGGCTGGGTCCCGAGCACGCGGGCGGCCGCGAGCAGCGCCGTGGCGCTGGGCGCGTTGCGAGCCAGCCGGCGCAGCGGCGGCACGCCGCAGGACGCGCTGATGCTCATGCATCGCACGCTGAAGGAGATGCCGGGGCCGGCGGCGGAGATGACCGCGATCGTCGCGCGCTGGGATCCGGCGACGTTTCAGCTCGATCTCGTCAGCTGCGGCCACGAGCCGCCGATCGTCATCCACGCCGACCAGACCGTGGAACGGGTGGACGTTCCCGTCGGCCGCGGCTTGGGTGGGCGCGCCAGCCCGCGCCCGTCGGAGCTCACGATGACGCTCAGCCCGGGAGAACGGCTCGTGCTGTGTTCGGACGGCGTGTTCGCTGCCGGTCCCGGACAGGCGGGACTCGGTCACGAGGGTGTGGCCGAAGCGGCGCTGCGCTCGGTCCGGGGTTCCGCGGCCGACACCGTCCGTCAGGTCCATCGCGCGGTGCTCGATGCCATCGGCGAGGACCTGCGCGACGACGCGACCGTCGTGTGTCTCGGCCCCGAGTGATCTAACCGGACCCGGGACGGTTTGTACCGGTTCACTGTCCCAGGTCCTGTGGACGAAGTTCAAGTCGGGGTAGGCCACTGGCATGAGCCACTTGCAGAAGGACCAGCTGCTCCAGCATCGCGGGCAGGATCTGTACGACAGTCACGACGACAAGATCGGGACGATCGACGAGATCTACCTCGACCACGAGTCGGGCGAGCCCGAGTGGGCGCTCGTCAACACGGGTCTGTTCGGCACCAAGTCGACCTTCGTGCCGCTGCGCGGAGCGAACGAGCACAGCGGCACGCTCTCGGTGCCCTACGAGAAGGGCTTCGTCAAGGACGCGCCCAACCTGGACACCGACGGCGAGCTGTCGCGTGCACAGGAGGACGAGCTCTACCGCTACTACGACCTCACGGGATCACGCGGTGAGGTCGACTCCGAGCGCACTCGCGACGCCGACGAGGCCTCCGGCACCGTCGGACACGACGTGTCCGGCCCGACCACCGACGACGCGATGACGCGTTCGGAAGAGGAGCTGCGCGTCGGCACGACCGAGCGCGACGCCGGCCGCGTGCGGCTGCGCAAGTACGTCGTCGAGGACGAGGTCACCGAGACGGTGCCGGTGCGCCGCGAGGAGATCCGCGTCGAGCGCGAGCCGATCACGGACGGCAACGTCGACGAGGCCCTCGACGGGCCGGCCATCTCCGAGGAGGAGCACGAGGTCGTGCTGCACGAGGAGGAGGTCGTGGTCGACAAGCGCGCCGTGCCGAAGGAGCGCGTGCGCCTGGAGAAGGACACCGTCACCGACGAGGAGACCGTGTCGGAGACGCTGCGCAAGGAAGAGATCGACGTGGACGAGAGCCGCCGCTGAGCAATCGCCGCAGTCCGGCGGGCACGCGTCCGCGTGCCCGCCTCCGCGAACCCGTGACTCGCACATTTCAACCCCCGCGTGACCGGCTCCAAGAGGAACGCGCGCTCTTCGCTCGACTCGCCCGCGAGCGCACCCCCGACGCGAGAGACGCGATCTTCGAGCGCTTCAAGCCGTTGGCGCTTCAGCTCGCGCGCCGCTACAGCCAGGGCCGCGACGTCGAAGACCTCGAGCAGGTCGCGGCGCTGGGACTGGTCAAAGCCATCGACCGCTTCGACACGAGCCGAGGGCTCGCGTTCTCTTCGTACGCCGTCCCGACCATCGCCGGAGAGATCAAGCGCTACCTACGCGATCACGCCTGGTCTGTCCGCGTCCCGCGCGAGGTCCAGGAGACCTACGTGCGCCTGGACCGCGCGACCGAAGCCCTCACGACGCAACTGGGGCGCCCGCCCACGGCGGCCGAGCTCGCCGAGACCATCGGCGGCACGATCGAGGCGGTGCTGGAGGCTCGGCAGGCGGTGACCGCCCGGCGGGCGGTCTCACTCGATCAACCGACACGCGGCGACGACGAGTCCGACGTGCTCGGCGCCGTCGTCGGCATCGACGAACCGGGTTTCGAGACCGCCGAGCAGTCTGCGCTCCTGGGCGCACTCTTGAGCGATCTCACGTATCGCGAACGGCTCATCCTGCACCTGCGCTTCGTGGACGACCTCACGCAACGCGAAATCGGCGAACTCGTCGGGCTGTCTCAGATTCAGGTCTCGCGCGTGCTGCGCGGCTCTCTCGCGCAGCTCCAGGAAACCGCCGACCGCTGAGCGGGACACGCTGGGGGCGATTCCTGTGTCAGGTCACGCACTACCCTCGCCGCCCTTGGCGTTACAGCCCTGAGGTGTCTGGGATACGACGTCACCGCGGCGTGGGCGGGGCTACTTTGCGCGCCGTGATCGGTACCTCTCGCTCCCGTCGCGCGGCGACACGGCTCGCTGGATTCCTGGTCGCCGCCGGTGTGGTCGCGACGCTGCTCGTCGTCGTCGGCCCGCGCCTGCTGCCGGATCTGAACCCGTTCCCCACCGAGACGAAGGATCGGCCGCAGCCTGCGCTGCTGCAGTCGCTCCAGCGGCTGGACGAGTACCACGCGGCGCGCGCGAACCTGCAGCAGGTCGTGGACGTCGAGCAGGACACCAAGCACGTCCCGTCGTTCATCAAGGGTGAGCGTGTGGTCATGGTGGCGGCGGGCGACGTGGACGCGACGATCGACTTCTCCAAGCTCGGGCCGCAAGCCGTGCAGGCGTCGTGGGAGCGCCGTGAGGTCGTGATCACGCTGCCTTCCGCGCGTGTGGGTCGTGCGCGGCTGGACCTCGACCGTACGCGCGTGGTGGAGCACGACCGAGGGGTGCTCGATCGAGCCGGCGACGCACTCGGCGGCAACAGCGGGAACGAGCAACGTGCGTTGCTGTTGGTGGCGCAGCGCAAGCTCGACGCGGCCGCCCGTGCGGATCGCAACCTGCTGCCGACGGCTGAGCGCAACACGGCGCAGATGCTGCGTCAGCTGGCGATGGGGCTCGGATACCAGCGGGTGACCGTGCGCTTCGCCAAGCCGCAGCTCTAGCCTGCCCCGGTTCGGGTACGCAGCCTAGGTGGCCCCGTTACGCGTCGTCGTGATCGATGACATTGCCGACATCCGCCGGCTGGTCGGCCTGCTCTTGGCCACGGCCGGGCACCGAGTCGTCGCCGAAGCCGCCAACGGGCGCGAAGGCGTGGACGTGGTGCTGGCCCATTCGCCGGACCTGGTGGTCATGGACTGGCAGATGCCCGAGCTCGACGGGGTGGAGGCGACTCGCCAGATCTGCGCACGAGCGCCCGGCACGCGGGTCGTCGCGTTCAGCTCTGCGAACGATCCTGGGGTGCGGGGCGAGTTCTTGGACGCGGGGGCGGTTGCCTACCACGACAAGAGCGACATCGGCGGCCTCGAGGACTCCGTGGCCCGGATCGCTGCGGGCCGGTGACCTCGTCCTATCCCGGTCGCCCCGTGGGTAGGCCCGACCCATGGCGTACAACGAGGCGTACATCAACGTCCCGCCGGCGGCGGTCTTCGGCGTTCTCAGCGATCCCGTCAACTACCCCAAGTGGGTCGTAGGAGCGCGGAAGATCCGCGATGCCGACCCGCAGTTCCCAGCGGTCGGGTCACGGTTTCATCACCAGGTGGGCGTCGCGCCGCTGGTGCTCAACGACCACACCGAGGTGATCGCCAGCGAGGCGCCGAACCGGCTGGTCATGCGGGCCAAGACCCGTCCGTTCGGCACCGCACGAGTGGATCTCAAGCTCCTCACCGAGGGTTCCGGGACCCGCGTGCAGATGACCGAGAGCGCAGGGGATGCACCCAGCCGCGTCCTGCTCAACCGCTTCTCGGACCCGCTGATCCACGCCCGCAACGTCCGCTCGCTCGGCCGCCTGAAGCAGTTGGCCGAAAACCGCGGCTGATTCAGGCGACGTCCGGGCCCAGCAGAAACTGCTCGAGCTCGGCGACGCCTCGCTCGGTGTACACCGTGACGTCTTCGAGCGCTCGGGCCCAGCAGGCGACTGCCGCGTGAAGCACGGTGCGCCCGCGAGCCCGTTCCTCGCCGCCCTCGAGCAGACAGCGGAACGGGTATTCGGGGTCGCGGTCGACGTCGATCCGCACCGTGCCGAACGCGCGCAGCGCCACCAGGACGTCTTCGAGCGCGAGTGATGTGAGGCCCAGGTCGTCGACCGCGGCGATCACGGCCGGGCGGCGCAGGAGCTGATCGAGTTCTGCCTCGGGCATGACGCGACGCTATCGGCACCCGCGGTCGGCTCGCCATCGACAACGCGTCCAAACGACTAGGCCGTCGTGGCAAGCGGTGACGCATCGGCTTTACGCGATGGTCGGAATTCGGTCGTTCGCCCGTTTCCAGTTCCGCACCCGTGGTGAGCCTTTGCTCGACACGAAATGGGCGGCGGCCGATCGCCCATCTCTCTTGGCCGGCCGAAACGCCGGCCCTATGACGACCGGTTCCCGGGAGGGTCGTCATCACACTCATCAACGACCTTAGGAGGACAGCCCCATGGCTACGCATACCCGTGAGGACGTACTGAGCTGGCGCGATCGCGACCTGATCGACAACGACGGCGACAAGATCGGCAAGATCGACGACATCTATCTCGACCGCGAGACCGATCAGCCGGAATGGGCCGTGGTGACCACCGGCCTGTTCGGGATGAAGCGGACGTTCGTGCCGCTCCAAGAGGCAACGCCGGACCAGGACGGCATCCGTGTCCCCTTCGAGAAGGCCACGGTCAAGGACGCGCCCAAGATCGACCCTGACGGCGAGCTCTCGCGCGACGAGGAGCAGACGCTCTACCAGCACTACGGACGCGACTACGCCGACTACTCCGGTCCCTCCGGCGTGCTCGACCGCGACACCACTCGCGACGATGTCGACACGCGCCGCGACGAGCGCGGCGGCCCGGGTGTCGACACCAGCGGCCGCAACACCGACGAGGCGATGACGCGCTCCGAGGAGGAGCTGCAGGTCGGCAAGACCGAGCGCGAAACCGGGAGTGTGCGCCTGAAGAAGTACGTCGTCGAGGACCAGGTCACCAAGACCGTGCCGGTCCGGCGTGAGGAGGTCCGCGTCGAGCGCGAGCCGATCACCGACGCGAACGTCGACCGCGCGACCGACGGCCCCGCCATCTCCGAGGAGGAGCACGAGGTCACGCTGCGGGCCGAGGAGCCGGTCGTCGAGAAGCGCACGGTGCCCCAGGAACGCGTCCGGCTCGAGAAGGACGTCGAGACCGACGAGCGCCAGGTCTCCGAGACGGTGCGCTCCGAGCGCATCGACGTCGACGACAACCGCTCCTGACGCCGGCGCGGGGCCGGCGCGCGCCGGCCCCGCCTATGCGTCGGGGTCGATCTGACGAGCGCGGTCGGCGTGCGTGGCTGCGGCCTCGCGCCGGCGACGCGCCTCCTCTTCGGCGCGTTCGGCCTCGGTAGCGGCTTCGCGCGCTTTGCTCGCGTGCTGCTCGGCAGCCGCCTGTTCGTCGCGGGCGGCTGCGCGCAGTTGTTCGGCGCTGCCGGGCACGTGCATTCGCGTTCACGTACGACTTCGTGCTGGCGCCGGCACGCTCACCCGCTGTGGCCTCACAGCGGTGCGATGGGTAGGCCGTCGGTATGAGCACGATTCGCAGCAGTTCTCAGGGCATCCTGTCCGACGACAAGGCCGAGCAACGCGAGGAGATCATCGCGCTGCTGACCAAGGCGTACTGGATGGAGCTCGAGACGGTCATCAACTACGTCACCAACTCGGTCAACCCGGACGGTGTGCGCGCGCAGGAGATCATCGAGTCCTTGAAAGAGGACGTCCAGGAGGAGCTCGGGCACGCGCAGCAGTTCGCGAACCGGATCAAGGAGCTCTACGGCGTCGTGCCGTCCTCGGTGGACTTCACGCCTGAGCAGACCTACCTCGCGCCGCCCGAGCACCAGACGGACATCGTCCACGTGATCAAGGGCGTGATCGAGGCCGAGACCGGCGCGATCGAGCATTACAACCGGATCATCGAACTCACCGACGGCGTCGACCCGGTGACCAACGACATGGTCATCGCCATCCTGCGCGACGAGGAAGGCCACCGACGGCTGTTCGAAGGGTTCCTGCGCGAGTACGAGGCGGAAGGGCTCGCCTGATCGAGTGATCGCCCTGCTCCTGGCCGCCGCGCTCGCTCCGACGGCCATGGCGGCCGACCGGATCGAGGCCGAGCGGCTGCCGGGCGGCCGGGTGGTGCAGGACACCTCCGCGAGTGGCGGCCGGGCGCTGCAGCTGCCGCGGGAGCACACGGTGCGGACCGTCGTCCAGACCGCCGCGCCCACGTCCGTGCGGGTGCGGTTGCGTGCGCCCGGTGCACCGGGCGGGTGCGAACGGGAGGACAGGCCCGTCGCGTCGCCCGGGGCGGCTGGCGGATCGTGACGGTGCCGCTCGCCGCCGGGTCGTCGACGGTCAGCCTCCGTCGTCTCGGTGCGTGCGCGGTCCGCGTGGACCGGCTCGACGTGATCTTCAGCCCCGCGCCCACCACGAAGTGGCAGTGGCAGCTGACGGGGCCGCTCGACCTGTCGGTGCCGGCCGAGCTCTACGACGTCGACCTCTTCGACACGTCCGCCGAGACGGTCGCGCGCATCCACGCGCAGGGCGCCCGCGCCGTGTGTTACTTCAGCGCCGGCACCCGGGAACGCGGGCGGCCGGATCCGTTCCCGGCGTCCGTGGCCGGGAAGGCGCTCGAGGACTACCCGGACGAGCGCTGGCTCGATGTGCGGGCGCTCGACGTGCTGGCTCCGATCGTGGAACGCCGGCTGGATCTCTGCGCCCGCAAGGGCTTCGACGCGGCCGAAGCCGACAACGTGGACGCGTACGCCAACGACTCGGGCTTCCCGCTGCGCGCGGCCGACCAGTTGCGCTTCAACCGCTTCCTGGCCCGCGCGGCCCACGCGCGCGGCCTCTCGATCGGGCTCAAGAACGACCTGGATCAGGTAAAGGCGCTCGAGCCCGCGTTCGACTGGGCGCTCAACGAGCAGTGCTTCCAGTACGACGAGTGCGACCGCCTGCGCCCGTTCACCGCCGCGGGGAAGGCGGTGTTCGTGGCCGAGTACGAGCTCGCGCCGAGCGCGTTCTGCGCGCGGGCCCGTGCGGCGGGGCTGATGGCGATGCGCAAGCGCCTGGACCTCGACGCGGTGCGCGAGCCGTGCTGGTGAGTGTCAGGCCCGAACTGCTCCTCTCACGCCGCGACTCCGGATTTACGCAGATCAATGTTGTCCGCGTGCTGACCCTTACGTAACCCGCGAGTTATCCGAATCCCCGGGTCGTTCGCACAGCGACTCATTGGATTGAGGAACGGCGCGAAAGCGTCGGCCGGAGCGGAAGGGCCCATGAGGACTACGAGGATTCAACGGCTGCGAGCGGCCGGCGTCGCCGTGGCCGCGATCGCCGCGCTTGCGGTACCGATCGCGATGGCCGCGCCCAGCACGGTGCTGGTCGAACCGGGCCAGCGGACCGACCTGAAGGTGCTGCTGATCTCAGCCGACGGCAGCGAGTCCGGCTTCGCCGCGTGGAAGGCCCAGCTGGCGCGTGAGGGCACGCCGTACGACACGGTGGTCGCCTACACCGGGCAGACCAAGACCGCGACGCTGACCGACGCGCGGCTGGCGGACTACGGCGCGAATCATGCCCGCTACCAGGCCGTGATCCTCGCCTCCGGCGACCTCGGCCACAACGTCACCAACCCCGACGGCACGACGAGCTATCTCTCCGCGTTCACCGACGCCGAGTGGGCGACGCTGGCCAAGTTCGAGCGGACGTTCGGGATCCGGCGGCTGAGCGACTACACCGCGCCTTCCGCGGCCCACGGGCTCAACACGGCGGTCGGCGCCTCGCAGGACGGCGTCGTCGGCACGCTCACCGCCACCGGCAAGCTCGCCTTCCCGTACCTGAAGGGCCCGGTGCAGATCGCCGACGACGACCCGGCCGCGGCCGAGACGTTCGGCTACCCGGCGACGCCGGTGAACGACAAGGACTGGCAGACGCTGCTCGCCGGGCCGGACAACACCGCCTTCCTCGGCATCTACACGCACCCGGACGACGGGCGCGAGGAGCTCGTCATGACGGTGGCGAGCAACCAGTTCCAGAGCCACAACCAGCTGCTGCGCCACGGGATGCTCAACTGGGTCACGCGCGGGGTCTTCCTCGGCTACCAGCGCAACTACCTCGAGGTGCAGGTCGACGACCTGTTCCTGGGCGACGACGCCTGGGACCCGGTCACCAACACCACCAACTACGACCCGGCCGCAGCAAGCCGGATGACGCCCGCCGACGTCGACCGCGCGATCGCCTGGAGCCAGGCGCGCGGCGTGCGCCTGGACTTCGCGTTCAACGGCGGCGGCAGCGACCTCTACCGCGAGCAGACCGGTGCGGCGAGCGACCCGCTCACGACCAAGTTCAGCCAGCCCGCCGTCAGCGGCGCGTTCGGCTTCATCAACCACACCTACGAGCACCCGAACCTCGACTGCTCCACGGCGGCCTACATCACGCGGCAGATCACGCGCAACCTGGAGTGGGCGCAGAGCCGCGGGATCACCGTCGCCGAGCCCGGGCGAGCTGATCACCGGCGAGCACTCCGGGCTCGCGAACTCGCGCCCCGGCAACCCCGGCACGATCGATCCGCCGTCGGTGAGCGACATCGAGTCGGCCGCCACCGGCGGCGCCGTGCCCGGCGGGACCTACGACTACGCGCTCACCGCGAGCTCGCCGGCGGGGGAGACCACGGGCAGCGTGGTGGAGGACGTCGTCGTCGGCACCGCGGGCTCGACCACCAACCGCGTCAATGCGAGCTTCAGCGCCGTCTGCCACGCGGTGACCTACAACCTCTACCGCAGCCCGGCGAACGCCAACGCGTGGACGCGCGTCGCCAGCCTGCAGCGCGGCGAGAGCGCTCCGACCGACGACGGCGAGGACCCGATCGAGCTCACGCTCGCCGACGTCGTCGCCATCGGCGCGGCCGGCGCGCCGCCCGCGGCCAACGCCGCCACGCTCGCGCCGTACGCCCAGAACCCGAACTTCCTGGCCGGCATCACCGCGGCGGGCATCACCCATGACGCCAGCGACGCGTCGAAGGCCTATCCGCCGGCGCCCGCGGGCGCGACGTTCTTCGACGGCGGCGTCCAGGCCGTGCCGCGCTACCCGAGCAACGTCTACTACAACGTCTCGCGCCAGGCCCAGCAGCTCGACGAATACAACTGGATCTACGTGCTGCCGCCGGCCGGCGGGTGCGTGCCGGTCGAGAACGTCACGACGTGCCGCACGACGCCCGCGACCTGGGCCGAGTACGTGACCAGCGAGAACCGGGTCATGTTCCGCCACGTCGTCGACAACGACCCGCGGCCGCACTACATCCACCAGAGCAACCTCGCCGACTACAACCCGGCGCTGCCGGAGACCGCACCCGGACCAGGGCGGCATCGCGTACCCGGTGTTCGGCGGCCTCGTGACGCGCTACGAGGCGAGCCTTCGATCGCGCGAGCGCACCGCTCGTGCAGCTCACCCACACGCAGATCGGGCAGACGCTCGCGCAGCAGAACGCGTGGGCGGCGAACCGCAGCGTCACGGCGTGGCTGCAGGACGGTCGCGTGCACGTCAAGAACGCGGGGACGGTCGCGGCGGACGTGCCGCTCACCGGCACGACCGCGGGCGCATCCTACGGCGGGCAGAAGGCGGGCTGGATCACGCTCGCGCCGGGCGCCGAGCAGGTGCTGGACCCGAGCGATCCCGCCAACACCGCCGCGCCCAAGGTGACCGGCACCGCGCGCGTCGGCGAGACGCTGACCGCCGACAAGGGCACCTGGACGGGCACGCCGACGATCGCCTACGACTACCGCTGGCAGCGGTGCGCGGCCGACGGCACGAAGTGCGCGACCGTCCCGGGCGCGACCGCCGCGAAGTACGAACTGGCGGCGGCCGACAAGGGCTCGACGCTGCGGGTGATCGTGCTCGCCGGCAACTGGGTCTCGTCGGTCAGCCAGGCCGCGTCGGCGGCGACCGTCGTCGTCGGTGAGGCGCCCAAGGCCGAGTCCCCGCCGAGCAGCGGCGGCCAGGGCGAGACGCCCGCGACGCCCGCGAAGCCGGGCTCCGGTCCCAGCCCCAGCCGCCAAGCCGTCCACGCGCCCGACGCGGCTGAAGCTGACGAAGGTGAAGCTGGCTCCGCGGCGGTTCGCGGTCTCGCACAAGCGCCCGCCCAAGGGCACGAAGCTGGACGGCACGCGGGTCACGTTCAGCGTCAACGTGCGCGCGAAGGTGCGCCTGATCGTCCAGCGCCGGACGAGCGGCAAGCGCCCGCGCTGGGTCACGGCGTGCACGGTCACGCGCTCGGTCAAGGCCGGGAGCGGCGAGGTCCGCCTCACCGGGCGCTTCGGCAAGCGGCTGCTCAGCCCGCGGGCCTACCGCCTCGCGGTGTCAGCGGTCAAGAGCGGGCAACCGCGCACCGCGACCAAGCGGATCGCCTTCCGCGTCGTGAAGGGCTGAAGCGATGGCCACCAGCGACGTCGACCGCACCCGGCGCTTCTCGCGCCGCGCAGCGGATCAGCTCGGGAGCCGAGAACGACTCCCTGGCCGAGCTGCACGCCGAGCTCGTGCTGCTGCGCGAGGAGAACGCGCGCCTGAAGGCCGCCGAGCACGCCGGCCCGGACATCGAGGGCGTCCTGGGCCGCGCGCGGCGGCTGTCGGAGGCGAAGATCGACAGCGACGAGGACGAGGCGACGAGCGTGTTGGTCGAAGGCCTGGCCATCCGCGAGTCGCTGCTGGAGATCTGCGGCCAGATCGAGCGGGTCATGGTGCGGTTCGAGACGCGGCTGCGCGCGCTCGGCGGCGACGCCGCGCCGCAGCCCGCGCTGCAGCGGCCGGTGGGCGCCAAGGTCGCGCACTGGTTCGAGCCGCCCGCCCCGACCCGTGATGGGAGCAGCGTTGGCGGTCCTTGAGCTCCAGCCGCGCGCCGCTCGCTCGCGCGCTCGGCGCGGCCCCGTGCTCGCGGGCTCGCGGCCGCGCATCCTGCTCTCCACCGAGGGCACGTACCCGTACGTCATGGGCGGCGTCAGCTCGTGGTGCGACCTGCTGGTCAACGGGCTCGACGAGTTCGACTGGCTCGTGCTGCCGATCGTCGCTCCCGGCAAGCGCGAGCCGCTCTACACGCTGCCGCCGCAGGCGCGTGAGGTCGGCCGCATCGAGGTGTGGTCGGAGTCGCTGCCGCGCGGGCTGCGGCGAGCGAAGACCGCGACCGATCTGCCCGCCGTGCTCGTCCGCCATCTGATCGGGTGGGAGGGCTCGACCGCGGCACTGCTGGACGCGTTCATCGCCTGCCGGCGCTACCCCGCGGACGTGCGCCGCGCGTTCCGCTCGCGGCAGGGCTGGAGCGCGTACCTGAGCGCGCTCGGCGACGTGCTCGACGAGCGGATCCCGGAAGCCGGCACGCCGCCGCGGCTGGACCTCGTCGAGGCCGCCGCGCTGTACCAGACGCTCTATTGGGTGGCGCGCACGGCGGCCGAGCCGACGCCCGCGTGCGACCTGCTGCACGTGACCGCGGCGGGCTGGGCGGCCGTCCCGGCCGTCGTCCACAAGGCGCTGCACGGCACGCCGATCGTGCTGACCGAGCACGGCGTGTACCTGCGCGAGTCCTACCTCGCCGCCGTGCGCGGCGGCGACACGCCCGGGACCCGCTTCGCCAACACGCGCCTGGCCCGCGGCCTCACGCGCTCGGCCTACGCCGGCGCCGACGTGATCTGCCCCGTGACCGACGCCAACGCCTACTGGGAGATGGGGCTCGGCATCGATCCCGAGAAGATCCGCGTGCTCTACAACGGCCTCGACCAGCCGGACGAGCCGATCGCGCCGCCCGGCACGAAGACGGTCGTGTCCGTCGGGCGGATCGACCCGCTCAAGGACATCCACACGCTGCTGCGGGTCGCGGCCGACACGCTCAAGCTGATCCCGGACGCCCAGTTCCGGCACTACGGGAACGTCAGCCCGGGCGAAGAGGCCTACGGGCGCTCCTGCCTGTCGCTGCACCGGCAACTCGGGCTCGGGGACGGCTTCCGCTTCATGGGTCGCACGACCGACCCCAACGGCGCGGTCCGCGACGCCGACGTGGTGCTGATGACGAGCATCTCCGAAGGGCTGCCGATGTCGATCCTGGAGGCGATGGGCCAGGGTCGGCCGGTCGTCTCGACCGGCGTGGGTGGCGTGCCGGACGTCGTCACGGGCTGTGGCGTCGTCACCGCGCCCGGCGACGATCACGGGCTCGCGATGGCCGTGACCATGCTGCTGCGCAACCCGGAGCTGGCGGAGCGGCTCGGGCGGCGCGGCCACGCCCGGCTCGGCCGGATCTTCAACAAGGCCGCGTGCGTCGACGGCTACCGCGAGCTGCTGGGGGAGATGGTCGCGCGTGAGCGCTGAGGTCGTGGAGATCACGCGCGCCCGCCGGCTGCTCGAAGCGCGGCTGGGCCGTGACCCGCAGGACATGCTCGAAGCCGCCGTGGTGCTCGAGGCGTGGGCGGGTGTGCCCGCGCAGCGCGCGTTGGAGACGGCGCGCGCGCTGATGCCGGAGACGCCGGTGGCGGCGCGCGCGAGCGTGTCCAAGCGCCAGGCCGCGCGCCCGCGCTCCGGCGTGCTGGCGGAGGGTGCGGCGTTCGTGCTGACGGTCCTCGCGATCGCGCTGTGGGCGTCGCCGCTGGCGGCGGAGCTCGGGGCGGACGTCGTCGAGCGCGCGCTCAAGGTCGCGTTGCCGGTGACGCTCGCGCTGCAGTGGGGCCTGCGCAGCCGCTACCTCGGGCGGCCCAAGGGGCTGCTCGAGTTCGCTCGGCATCCGCTCGCGCTCGCGGTGGGCGCGTGCGCCATCGTCCTCGTGCCGACCGCCGTGCTCGGTGAGAGCGGTGCGCTCGCGGGGCTGCTCACGCTGACGTGGACGGGCGGCACCGTGTTGATCCGCCGGCGCTGGTTCGCCGTGTACGGCGTGATCGTGGCCGGCGCGACGCCGGCCATGCTCGTCTGGCCGGCCGTCGAGGTGCTGATCGCGACCACCGCGGTGACCCTGATCGCCGTGGCGGTCGCGCTGCGCCCCGGAGCGCCCGGCGACCCCGCCGCGCCCGGACGCTGGACGCGGGCGAGCGCCAGCGCCGCGATCGGCCTGGGCCTCGGCCTGCTGCTGGTCTCGGACCCCAGCGTGACGTGGACCGCGGGCAGCGTGCCCGCGCTGGCGCTGCTGCCGTCGACGATCGCCGGCCTGTGGGCCGGGCACAGCCTGTGGCGGCTCGAGCAGCTGATCCCGCGGGTCGTGTCCGGCGTGGCGGTCGGCGACTCGATCGCCCACGGCCTGCGGCACGGTCCGCTCGCCGGGTTGCTGGGCGCGATCGCCCGCCTGCTCCTGTTGACGGCCGTGCTCTCGGCGGCGCTGTTGCTCACGCCGTGGCTGGACTCGCGGGCCGGCGTGCTGCTCGCGTTCGGGTTGCTCGCGCTCGCGACGTTGCTCGCGAGCCTGCTGGAGGCGCTGGGCCGTGCGCACTGGGCGGTGGCCGGTGTCGTCCGGAGGCGTGATCGTGGAGCTGCTGGCGCCGCCGGCGTTTCCCGGCGCGCCGCTCACCCTCGGGGCGGCGGTGACCGTGCTCGTGCTGCTGGGGCCGGCGCTCGCGTTGCTGGCCCGGCCCGCCCGGACGCTCGCGACGGCGCTGTGGATCACATGAGTCGCCTGGCGCTGATCACGGCCGCGACGGTCAGCACGCTCGCGCTGACGGGCGTCGTCTGGAGCCGCACGCCGCAGCGTGACGCCGTGTGCGTCGGCACGCTCACCCCGGCCTACCTGGAGCCGCCCGCGCTCGAGGCGCTGGTCGACGAGGCGCCGGCGCCGATGCTGCTGATCGTCAACCCCGCCAACGGCCCGGGCCCGAGTCCGGACCCGGCGTACCGGCGCGTGATCGAGCACGCTCAGGCGAGCGGGGCCCGCGTGCTGGGCTACGTCGCGACCACGTTCGGCGCGCGGCCCGCGACCAGCGTCGCGGCCGACGTCGCCCGCTACCGCGAGTGGTACGGGGTGGACGGGATCTTCCTCGACGAGGTCGCCCACGACGTGGTCCATCTCCCGTACTACGTGGCGCTCCGGCGAGCCATCGGCGACGCGTTCGTGGTGCTCAACCCGGGCATGGTGCCCGCGCGCGGCTACTTCGCGCTCGCCGACGTCGTGGTCACCTACGAAGGGCCGGTCGCGGACTATGCGCGACGGCTCGCGCTCGAGCCGGGCTGGCTGCGCGACGTCCCGCCGGCCCAGACCGCCCACCTCGTGTACGCGGCCACGCGCGACGAGGCCATCTCACTGTTCGCCGCGCCGCCCCACGCCGGCTCGCTGTACGTCACCTCGGGCTCGCTCCCGAACCCCTGGGGCGCGCCGCCTCCCTATCTGCGCGAAGAGCAAGCCGCAAGGAGTTCCGCATGTTCCGCTCCGTGATGATGATTGCGTTGGCCTTGGCCGTGGCACCCGCCGCGGCCTCGGCGCAGGCGCCTCCCGGCCCGCCCGGGCCGCCGCCCGGCAACGGCACCGACCTCCCGGCGCCTCCCGGCACCGCACCGGCGTTCGTCCCGGCCGGCACCGCCGCGGCGATCCCGGGCGGGGCTGCCGGGCCTGGCCTGTTGCGAGACACGACGGTGGCGCTCAATCGGGCGAAGCGAACGTTCTCGGTGCCGTTCGCGTGCCAGGGCAAGGGCACGCTGAGCGTGACGGCCAAGCGGGCGGCGGCGGGCACTCTGGCGCGCGCGAGCTACCGCTGCGTG
The DNA here is from genome assembly GCA_963724195.1 of uncultured Solirubrobacteraceae bacterium. GTDB lineage: Bacteria > Actinomycetota > Thermoleophilia > Solirubrobacterales > Solirubrobacteraceae > Solirubrobacter. The sequence goes on from CAVRTQ010000021.1 coordinate 41,746, forward strand.
TCAGGGCGCGCGACGGCGCGGCTGACGCTGTCGAAGAAGGTCGCGGCGAAGGTCACCAAGCTGCGCGTCGTCGCGGCGACGGCGACGATCCGCCAGGGCGCGCGCACCGAGCGGGTCTCGTTCTCGCTCACCGCCGGGCAGAAGGCCGCGAAGGCCAAGGCGTTCTGGACCGACGGGCACCTGCAGTGCTCACAGGACGGCTCCGGCGCGCCGCCGGCGTACCTGTCCCAGCCCGACTTCACCACGCAGTCGCCGACGCCGATCTCCACCCGCGGGTGGATCGCCTGGTACACCGCGCGCGGCGGCTGGCACTGGCTGGGCTCCGGGCGCTGGAACACCTGGACGGCCACGGTCGGCGGGATCGCGCAGTTCCATCCGGACGGCGCGCCGACGCCGATCCCGTTCACCGAGGGGCCGGTCTCGGTTCCGGCCGGGCAGGGGATCGTCGCGGTCGGCGTGTACGAGATCGTCTACTGGGTCGGCGGCCGGCCGGACTACCAGTGGCAGTACGTGAACGCCGGCCCGACGGGCGCCGCGGCGGCCGGTACGGGCAACCACTACTGCGCCTACGCATGACGCGCGCGCTGGTGACCGGCGGGGCGGGCTTCATCGGCTCCAACCTCGTCGACGGGCTGATCGCCCGCGGGATCTCCGTCGCGGTGCTGGACGACCTCTCGACCGGCAACGTGGAGAACCTCGCGGGTGCGATCCAGGCCGGAGCGACGCTGCACGTGGGCGACATCACCGACCCCGTGGCGGTGGAGAACGCGTTCGCGGCGGTCGAGCCGGACGTCGTCTACCACCTGGCGGCCCAGATCGACGTGCGCCGGGCGGTGTCGGACCCGGGGCACGACGCGCGGATCAACGTCCTCGGGACCGCGACCGTGCTCGAGCAGTCGCTGCACTCGGGCGTCTCGCGCTTCGTGATGGCGTCGACCGGCGGCGCGATCTACGGCGACGCGGCCGTGGTCCCGACGCCCGAGACCGCGCCGGCACAGCCGCTCTCGCCGTACGCCGTGTCCAAGGCGGCGGCGGAGGGCTACGTCGAGTACTACGCCCGCGACCGCGGGCTCAGCGCGTTCGTCCTGCGGCTGGCCAACGTCTACGGCCCGCGCCAGGACCCGCGCGGCGAGGCGGGCGTGATCGCGATGTTCTGCTCCGCGGCCGTCGACGGGCGGGTTCCGACCGTGTTCGGCGACGGCGGCCAGACGCGCGACTTCGTGTACGTCGGGGACGTGGTCGACGCGTTCTGCGCGGCGGGGGAGAGCCTGTGCGCCGGCTTCTGCAACGTCGCCACGGGGCGCGAGACGACGATCGCGGCACTCGCGCACGCGCTCGGGCTGCAGCCGGTGGCGGCTCCGGCGCGGCCCGGGGAGGTCCGGCGCTCGTGCCTGGCACCCGGGCTGGCGGCCGAGCTGCTGGGCTGGCACGCGCGCACGACGCTCGCCGACGGGCTCGCGGCGACCCTCGCCGGCACGACGCGCGCGGCGGCGTTCGGGGAGCTGAGCGCGTGACCGGCCGCGGGCTGATCACGGCGCTGGCGGTCGCGGGCGCGCTGCTCGCCCCGGTCGCGTCCGCGCAGGAGCGGACCCCGTCGCCCGAGGAGCTGTGGGACGCGTACCCGGCGAACCCCGGGGGAGAGCCGACGGTGCCGCCCGACGAGCGGGCCACGGCGACGCCGACGGCGTCGGGCGGAGTCGCCGGCGCGCAGGCGACGTCGCCGCGCGGATCGTCGGGCGAGGCCGGCGCGGCCGCGACCTCGGGCGGGTCGCCGGGCGACGCCGCCAGCGGCGGCGGGCCCCCGCTCGTGCCCGCCCCGATCATGATCGCGATCGCGGCGCTCGCCGTTGTCGGTGGGGTCGTGCTGTGGCGCCGCCACCGGTCGCGCTGGGGCGTGTCCCGCGCGCTCGCGCTGCGCTATCGGGACCGCGAGGACGTGGTCGCCGCCGAACCAGCACCTCCGCCGCCCCCGGTACCCGAGCGCGCGCCGCCCGTCCGCCGCAACTTCCCGCAGCCCGCGCGCCCCGCGCCTCCCGCGCCGCCACCGCCTCCCGCCCGATCCCCGCTGGAAAGAGAGCCGACGCCATGAACCGGATCACTCGTCGCGCCACGTTGGAGACGGCGGCGCTGGCGCTCGCGGGAGTCACCGTGGGCGGGGTGGTGCTCGGCGAGCACGCCGATCCCGCGCTGTCACGCCCGTCGGCGAAGCAGGACGCCGAGATCCTGAACTTCGCGTTGCTGCTGGAGTTCATCCAGGCGGCCTTCCACGCCGAAGGGCTGCAGCGGGCGAAGCTGACCGGGGAGCTGCGGACGTTCTCGCAGACCGCGGTCAAGCACGAGGACGAGCACGTCGCGGCGCTCAAGGCCGCGCTCGGGTCGGCCGCGCGCACCGCCCCGAAGATCGACTTCGGCGACGACACCGCGGACGCGGATCGCTTCAGCCTGGCGGCGCTCAAGCTGGAGGACCTGGGCGTGGCGGCGTATGCCGCGCAGGCACCGAACCTGACGACCCCGGCGCTGAAGGCGGCGGCCCGGATCGTGTCCGTGGAATCCCGCCACGCCGCGTGGATTCGCGACCTCCGCGGCATGAACCCGGCCCCGACCGCGGCCGAACCGGCGATCGACGCGCAGCGTGTGATCGACACCCTCAAAGGCAGCGGGTACGTGAAATGAAGCTCGAGGAGATGGACCGCGACGGTGCGCTCGGCGAGGCCCTGGAAACGCTGCACGGCTCCACCCGCGGCGCGTTCCTGCGGCGCGCGATCGTCGGGAGCGGGGCGCTGTTGGCCGCATCGGCCGTGCCGGCTTCGGCCGCTGTCGGGCGCCGCGACACCGCGATCCTCAACTACGCGCTGACGCTCGAGTACGTGCAGGACGCGTTCTACAGCGAGGTCGACCGGATCGGATCGCTCACCGGAGCCCTCGCCGAGCAGGCGCGCGTCGTCGGCGGCCACGAGCGCGCGCACGTGAAGGCGCTCCGCGAGGTGCTGGGCTCGCGCGCGGTCAAGCGGCCGCGCTTCGACTTCCGCGGCGCGACCGAGGACGCAGAGCGCTTCCGCAAGACCGCCGTCGCCTTCGAGGACCTCGCGGTGGCGGCCTACAAGGGCCAAGCGCCGCTGATCCAGGACCGTGCCTACCTCGTGCCCGCGCTCGCCATCCACTCCGTCGAAGCGCGCCACGCCGCGTGGATCCGACGGCTCGCGGGCATCACGCCCGCCGCCGAGGCGTTCGATGAGCCTCGGTCGAAGGCCAGCACGCTCGGGATCGTCGAGGACACGCGCTTCATCGTGCAGACGCGCAGCCGACGCAAGCCGAAGTTCACGGGATGACCCGCGGCGGGCGCCGCAGCCCCCGGCTGATCGTGGCGGCCGGCCTGTTCCTGACGGCCGCGGTCCTGCTCGTCGCCGGCCTGGCCCGGGGCGGCGCGTCGCCCTCGCCTGCGCCGGCTCCGCCGGTGGCGGCGAACGGGCGGCGGACCTCCCCGCGGCGCCGAAGTCCGCGATCGCGATCGGGACGCCCGTGCCGCTGAAGCGCCACGCGCAGGAGACCACGTGGGCGGCCGTGCGGCGCGACGTCGTTGCGCGCCGCCTGCCCTCCGCCTCCGCACGCGCCGTCGGAACGCTGCGCGCGGACACGCCCGAGGCGACCACGAACATCGTCCCGCTGCTCGCTCGCCGGCGAGGTGCCGACGGCGAGTTGTGGCTCCGTGTCCGGCTTCCGGCGCTGCCCAACGGGACCACCGGCTGGGTACCGCGCCGCGCGCTCGGCGCCTACGGCACGGCGCGCACGCACTTGATCGTGGACCTCGACCGCCGCCGCGCCACGCTGCTGCGGGACGGTCGCACGGTGATGCGCTTCCCGGTGGGCGTCGGCGCGCCGGACGCTCCGACCCCGCGCGGCGAGTTCATCATCCGCAACCGCCTCACCCGCTACCGGAGCGCGTTCTACGGCCCGATCGCCCTGGGCACGAGCGCGCGGTCGACGACGCTGACGGACTGGCCCGGCGGGGGATACGTCGGCATCCACGGCACGAACGAGCCCGACCTGATCCCGGGGGCGGTGTCACACGGCTGCATCCGGATGCGCAACGCGGACATCGTCCGCCTCGCGCGTGCGCTGCCGGTCGGGATCCCCGCTGACGATCCGCTGAGCTGAGCACGGTGAGCCGGGCTTGTCCAGGAGCCCGGCCCACCGCACCAATTCATGCCGACCGCCGCAGGAGGAGAGGTTTGCGACGAACGACGAGGCTCATCATGGCGGCGATCCCCGGCCGGTCCTATCGACCCGCGGTCGGTACCGAACCGACTGCGGGTCGACCGGCGCGCGTTCAGACGAGCGCGCGTTCGATCTCGGCGACCACGCTCGTGGTCAGCACGTGGAGGGCTTCGATCTGCTCCGGCGTCCAGGACCGGGGCCGATGATCGATCACGCAGAGGGTCCCCAGCGCGTGGCGGCGGGTGGTGATCAGCGGGATGCCGACGTAGGCGATGACGTCGAGGTCGCGGATCGCCAGGTTCTCGCGCACGAGGGGATGCACCCGCGCGTCCTCGATCACGAGCGGCTCGGCCGAGTCCAGCGCGTGCTTGCAGAAGGAGTGCGAGAGCGGGGTCTCGCGGGTGCTGTCCCACGGCTCGCCGAGCCCGACGCAGCTCTTGAAGAACTGGCGGTCCTCGTCGACCAGCGAGATCAGGGCGACCGGCGCCTCCAGCATGCGCGCGGCGACCTCCGCGATCCGGTCGTACGCCGGGTCGGGCGGTGAGTCCAGCAGCTGCGTGCGGTGCAGTTCGGCCAGACGGTCCACGTCGGCCGGCGGGCGGCCGGAGAGCGCGCCGGCGGCGAGCTGCTCGAGGCTCAACACGGCGTCGTCGTCGCCACGCCTCCCGCTCAGCACCCCGAGGCGCATGATCGCCGCGTCGCGGACGAACTGGGCGGCGCTGATTCCCTGTCTCGACGCCTCGGCTTCCAGCAGCGTCCAGAGGTCGTCGCTGAAGCGCACCGTGGTGGCTCGCATGGGCACGAAGCCGATAGTAGCGATAGCGGATCTGGGAACACCGATTGGATCACAGGTTTAGGCGACGGCGGATTCGGGGATGGACTCTGCGTCTCAGCCACCCCTCGCCCCAGGGTCTTCTTGCTATGAGTGCCACCGTGATTGCGCCGACGAGCGCAGCGACCTATCGCGAGCAGATGGTGATCCGCTACCTCCCGCTCGCGCGCAGCCTCGCCCGCCGGTACGCCCACCGGGGCGAGATCGAAGACCTCAACCAGGTCGCCTCGCTCGCGTTGCTGAAAGCCATCGATCGCTTCGATCCCGATCGCGGGCTCGCGTTCTCGTCCTTCGCCGTCCCGACCATCCTCGGCGAGCTCAAGCGCCACTTCCGCGACAAGGGCTGGATGGTCCGGGTCCCGCGTGATGTGCAGGAGCTCAACCTGCGCATCACCAAGATCACCGAGTCGCTGACGAGCGAGCTGGGCCGGTCGCCGACGCCTGCCGAGCTGGCCGACCGGTCCGGCGCGACGGTGGAGCAGGTGCTCGAAGCCCGCGCGGCGAACAGCGCCCACCACCCGGAGTCGCTGGACAAGCCCGTCACCGAGGACGGCGAGCAGCTCCTCGATCTGGCCGGTGGGTCGATCGATCCGGGGTACGAGCACGCCGAGACCGCCGCCGTCGTCGACGGCCTGCTGGCCACGCTCGGCGAGCGCGAGCGCGAGATCCTGCGCCTGCGCTTCGCGGAAGACCTGACCCAGGCCGAGATCGGCGAGCAGATGGGCCTCTCCCAGATGCACGTCTCCCGCCTGATCCGCAGGTCGATCAGCGCGCTGCAGGCCGCGAGCTAGCCGGACCGAGCTGTCGAACGCGCTGGGTCGCTGGCACGTCGGCGACTTCCCCCGTCCCCGACATGCCCGTGAGCAGGACCCGCATCAACGTGGCAGCGGCGTCCCGGTGTAGTCCGCGAGTGCGCTGAGCAGCTCGTCCTGGAAGCGCGGGTCGCGGGCTGGCGCCGGCGGCTCGCGGCGCTGCTGGTGGTACCAGAACCCGCCGCTGGAGCGGGCTTCGGGCTCGTCGCTGGTGGCGAGCCACTCCTGGGTGAGATGGCCGAGCCGGAGGTCGTCGGGCGCGTGCGGGCCGCCCATCCGCGTGGGCACCCAGCCCGGGTCGACGGCGTTGCTGGCGACGTCCGGCCAGAGCCGCGCCACGGCCAGCGCGAGCGTGGTCACGAACAGCTTGCTGTCGGAGTACGAGCCGGCGCTGCGGCCCGTCCAGTCGATGTCCGGCGAGGTCGGCGCGCCCACCGCTGTGCATGCCGCTGGTGAGGTACACGAGCCGCTGCGGCCGCTCGATCAACGCCGTCAGCAGGTACGTGGCGACCACGTTCACCGGCATGATCTGGCGACCGGTGTAGACGCCGGCGTTGTGGATGACCGCGTCGAGGCGGCCGAGCCGGTTGACCTGCGCGGCGACGTCCCGCGTCTGATCGAGGTCGGCGAGGTCGCCGATCACCGCGTTTCCGTCCACGCGATCGGCGCTGCGGGCGTGCACGATCACGTCGTGGCCGTCGTTCTCGCAGCGTCTCGGCCGCGGCTTGGCCCAGGCCGCCGGCGGAGCCGGTGATCAGAATCCGTGCCACTGGGCTCGAAACGCTAGCTGCAACGGCTCATCGAGGGGAAAGGGAGCGGCGTTTCCGCCCCGCGGCGCGAACGTCGGCTCCGGGCTCCGCGTGGCACGGCTGGTTGGCGTGCCGCTCTCAGTCAAGTTACGGGCACCGGAGATCGCGAGGAGCGGTTGTGGTTGCTTCACACCGCTCCACGTCCGGTCGATCGCTGTCGATCACGACCGCGCTTCGAACAAAGGGGGTGAGTGCCAGGAGCGAACGTTGTTCCTCACCTCCCAGCCGAGCGAGCCCACGATGTCGTGCCCGCTCGACGGACGCGCCGCTCCACCGGCGAGCGATCGTTCGTTTCCGCGACGCCGCCGTCAGCCTAACGCCGCTCACCGAGCAGTACTGCTCGTCAGTCACGTGCTCGCCCCAGGTCACCGGGGAGCCGTTCTCGTCGACCTGCTGCATGGCGATGTGGACCATGAAGCGACCAGGGGCGGCGCCGTGCCAGTGGTTCTCGCCCGGTTCGAAGAAGACGCGGTCGCCGGGGCGGATCTCCTCGATCGGGCCGCCTTCGCGCTGGCAGCGGCCGACGCCCTCGGTCACGAAGATCGTCTGCCCGTGCGGGTGCGTGTGCCAGGCGGTGCGGGCGCCGGGGGTGAAGTGGACGCTGGCGGCGGCGAAGATCGAGCTGGCCGCCGGGGCGGCGACGGCGTCGATGTAGACGTCACCGGTGAACCAGTCGGCCGGGCCCTTCTGGGTGTCGATGCTGCTGCGGGTGATCTGCATGGTGTCCTTCCGAGCGGGTGGTGGCGAGGATGACGATCAGCGCGAGCGCGAGGAGCACGCAGGCGCCGGTGAGCGCAGCTGCGACCTGGTCGGCGAGCGTTGGGCCGGCGGCGGCGAACACCGTGACGAGGATGCCGACGCCGACGGCGCCACCGAGGTGATGGGAGACGTTGACGAGGCCACCGGCGACGCCGGCGTCGCGGGGCTCGACACGGGCCATGCCGGCGGTGGTCAGGCTGCTGAGGCCGAGACCCTGACCGAGGCCGAAGATGACCATCGGGACGGCGATGCCGAGCAGGTACGGCGTGTCCATGGAGACGCGGCTGACCCACGCCGTGCCGACGAGCATGCCGACGCAGCCCGCCACCGCGAGCCCGTGGCTGCTCACGCGCAGACGCGCGGTGACCATGGCGGCGACGATCACGGCGGCGGTCACCGGCAGGAACGCGAGTCCGGCCTCGAGCGCGCTGAAGCCGGCGACCCCCTGCAGGTACTGGGTCATGAAGAAGAAGAAGCTGACCAGCGCCCCGTTGAAGAGGAACCGGGCACTTCGAGCGCCTGGATCTCGCCGCCGACGACGGCCTGACCGTCTTCACCTACACCGCCGAGCCCGGCTCCCGGCACGAGGAAGCGCTGCGGCTCCTCGGCAGCTGGGCCGCCACGGAGGCCCTCGCGCCGTAGATCGTCGATGCGCGACCATACGGCGATGCCCGAGATCGATCTCAATGTCGACGCCGGCGAGTCGTTCGGCGCGTGGCGGATGGGCGACGACGCCGCGCTGTTCGCGGAGGTGTCGAGCGCGAACCTGGCCTGCGGCTTCCACGCCGGTGATCCGGGCACGATCCGCACCAGCCTCGCGCTGGCGATCGAGGCCGGAGTGGCGATCGGCGCGCACCCCGGGCTGCCGGACCTCGTCGGGTTCGGGCGCCGTCCGCTCACGCAGACGCCGCAGCAGGTCAGAGACGACACGCTCTACCAACTCGGCGCGATGTCCGCCTTCGTGCGCGCGGCGGGCGCGACGCTGCATCACCTCAAGCCGCACGGCGCGCTGAACACCGCGGTCGCCGAGTCCAGCGACGAGCACGCCGACGCGATCGTCACGGCCGTCCGCGAGTTCGATCCCGACCTGCCGATCATCGCCATCGCGGGCTCGCGCCTGCACCGGGCCGCGCAGCGCGCGAGCCACGCGGTCGTCGCCGAGGGGTTCCCGGATCGCGGGTACGCGCCGGACGGCTCGCTGGCGAAGCGCGGGACGGACGGCGCGCTCATCCACGACCCGGACGAGGCCGCCGCGCGGGCGGTCCGGATGGCGCTGGACGGCACGGTCGAGGCGATCGACGGCACGGTCGTCGACGTGCAGCCCGGCTCGCTCTGCATCCACGGCGACAACCCGAACAGCGTGCCCACGGCCAAGGCGATCCGGGTCGCGCTCGAGCGCGCCGGCGTGACCATCCGCGCCTTCTGAAGCGGTGCCCGCGGTCGGACAGTACCTGCGCTATTCGACGACCTTCGACCTGGAGGCCAACCGGCGCGTGCGCGTGCTCGCCGCGGCCCTGAACGCGTCGCAGCCCGACGGCGTGCGCGAGATCTACCCCGGGTTCGGATCGGTGTACGTCGAGTGGGACGACGCACGGCTCTCGAACGAGCGGGCGAAGGCGTGGGTCGACGCCGCGCTCGACGCGCCCGACCAAGAGCTGGACGAGGCGCGCCACGTGACCGTCCCGGTGGCCTACGGCGGCCTCGACACGGACGAGGTCGCGGAGGCGACCGGCCTGTCCGCGGAGGAGATCGCCCGCTGCCACGCGGAGCCCGAGTACCAGGTGAGCGCGGCGGCGTCGGTCGGTCAGCCGATGATGACCGGCGTCGACGAGCGCCTGCACGTGCCACGCCGGAAGACGCCGCGCACGGACGTGCCCGCGCTGGCCGTGGCCATCGCCAACGAGCAGACGACGATCTATCCCGCGAAGATGCCCGGCGGGTGGAACCACATCGGCACCGCCCTGGTCAACGTCTACGACCCGCACCGTGACGACCCGTTCGCGTTCCGCCTGGGCGACCGGGTGCGGTTCGAGCCGCGCGACGGCGAGCCGCCCGCGCCCCCCGAGCGCCGACTACTCCTCCCGCCTGAGCCACAGCTCCCGGCGTTCCGCGTGGAGGACGCAGGACCGCTCGACCTGCTGCTCGACCAGGGCCGCCTGAACCAGGCGCACCACGGGATGGCGCAGTCCGGGCCGCTGGACACGGAGGCGGCCTGGCTGGCCAACAAGCTCGCCGGCAACGCGCCTCACGCCACCCTGATCGAGTCGACGCTCCGCGGGCCGACGCTGCTGGCCTTGCGCGACGTCGTGGTGGGCGCCGCGGGCCGGGGTCTGCGGCTGTACGTCGACGACGAGCCGGTCGGGCAGATCACGACCCTCGTGCGCAAGGGCGCGCGCGTCTCGCTGCGGCCGACCGGCGCCGGCGTCCGCGGCTACCTCGCGCTCGCGGGCGGGATCGAGGCCGAGCCGTTTCTGGGCTCGACGTGCGTCGACCGGATCGGCCTGATCGGCCGCCCGCTCGCGCCAGGCGACGTGCTCGGCCTCGCGCACGAACCCACGCTCGGCCACGAGATGCAGGCCCGGCCGCAGGAGCGCGCGTTCCACGTCGTGATCCGCCTCCACCGCGGCCCCCAGTGGTCACAGGCAGCCCAGGACGCGCTCACCGCAAAGCCGTTCTCCGTCACCACCGGCGACCGCATGGGCGTGCGCCTGCAAGGCCCCGACGTGCCCGGCGGCGAGCTGCTGTCGGAGTCCCCGCCGCCCGGGGCCGTCCAGGTGCCGCCGAGCGGCGCGCCGATCCTGCTGCTCGCGGACCGCCAGCGCAGCGCCGGCTACGACAAGCCCGCCGTGATCCATCCCGACGACCTCGCGCTCGTCGGCCAGTTGCAGCCCGAAGAGCGGCTGCGCTTCGTGTTCGCGGGCGATCACCCCGTTCCCTGGTTCAGAGACCTCTGAAGCGGCGGCGAGAGCGGCCGTGACTAAGGGATGACGACGAGCTTGCCCGCGGCGTTGCCGGCTTCCATGTCGGCGTGCGCGGCGGGCACCTGGTCCAGCCCGTCGTAGACGCGGTCGACCGGGACGGTGAGCGTGCCGGCCGCGACATCGTCGAGGAACGCCTGCAGCACGTCGGCGGGGAGGTCAGAGGCCTCGCCGCTGTAGGCGGTGAGGCGGACGCCGGTCGGGATGTAGCCGATGGGATAGAAGTCGGGCACGATCCACTCGTTGCTGAGCATCCCGGTGAAGCACACGACGCCGCCCGTCCGGGTGGCGCGGAGCGTGTCCTGCAGGACGTTCGTGCCGACGAGCTCGAGCGCGGCATCGACGCCGTCGGGGAACAGGTCGCGCACCGCATCCTCGATCTCGCCTTCGTCGACGAGGGGATGGTCGACCCCGACGGCGCGCAGCGCGTCGAACCGGTCCGCCCGGCGCGTGGTCGACAGCACCGTCGCGCCGCGGGACTTGGCCAGGACGGCGGCGACCATGCCCACGGACGACGTCCCGCCACGGATCAGCAGCGTCTGCCCGGCTTGCAGGTCCAGGCCGACGTTCAGCGAGCCGTACGCGGTCTGCAGCATCTCCGGCACGGCGCCGAGCGTGGACCACGCCAGCTCGGACCGGAACGGGATCACGTTGGCGGCCGGCACGCACGTGTACTCGGCGTAGCCGCCGTCGAACTGGCGGCCCATCCCGCCCATCATCGCCACCACCTGCTGGCCGGCGGCGAACTCGCCGCCCGGCGCCTCGACGACCACGCCGGTGGCCTCGATCCCCGGCACGCGCGGGAACGTGACCCCCTCGGCGAGGCCGAGCCGTGTGTGCAGCTCGGAGCGGTTCAGGCCGAACGCCTTGACCGCGATCAGCACCCAGCCGGGCTCCGGCACCGGGGTCGGCAGTTCCTGGATCTGCAGCGCCTCGGGCGGGCCCGGGGCGTCGAGTACGACGGCGCGCATGGCCGGCATCATCGCCCATGTGCGAGGATCGCTCGATGTCGGTCGAACTCCGCCATCTACGCGCCTTCGTGGTGGTGGCGGAGGAGGCGCACGTGGGTCGGGCCGCCAAGCGGCTGTTCATCAGCCAGCCCGCGCTGTCACGCCAGTTGCAGCAGCTCGAGCGCGAGGTCGGCGCGCCGCTGCTGATCCGCACGCCGCAGGGCGTCGAGCTGACGGAGACCGGCACCGAGCTGCTGGACCGTGCGCACGTCGCGCTGGAGGCGGCGGAGGACGCGCTGGCGGTCGGGCGGCTGGCGGCTCCGCGTGGGCCGCTGATGCTCGGGCTCCCGCTCGCCGGCAAGCGCGACCGCTGGTTCGACCTGGTCCAGGCGTTCATGCGGCGGTACCCGGAGGTCGAGGTCCATCCGCGGATCGCGCTGACCGAGGAGCTGCAGGACCAGGTGCTGGCCGGTGAGCTCGACGGCGCCATCGGGCTCGCTCCCGCCCGCCGGCCCTCGCTCACCTACACCCACCTGCACGAGGAGCCGCTGGCCGTCTTCCTGCACGTCGACCACCCACTGGCCGCACGGGCGGAGCTGTCGCTGGAGGACCTCGAAGGCGTGCAGGTGACGGTTGTCGGCCGCCGGCGCGACCAGCCGTCGGGCCATGACGCGGCGTTGCGGGCGCTGTTCGTCGCGGCGGGGGTGACGCCGCGGTTCGTGCCCACCACCGAGTTGTTCCCGGCCCGCGCGGGGCACTCGAGCGACTACCTCGGGGTCAGCGGCGAGCACGATTTTCCGCCGACGGTCACGCGCGTCCCCTTGGTCCCGGTCCCGACGCTGCCGTTCGAGTTCATCCAGCGTGCGGGTCCGGCCCGGGCCGCGGTGCGGGCGTTCCCGCCGTTCGCCACGGACCACCTCGCGGCGTCATGCGCTGAGCGCATCGCCGCGCCGTGATCGGCATTGGATCGGCGCTCGGCGCGGCCATACGGTCCGCCGTATGCCTGACACCATCGTCTTCATCCACGGCGCGTTCCTGGCGTCCAACAGCTGGGAGCGCTTCGCGAGCTTCTTCTCGGAGCGCGGGTACGCGACGCTGACCCCGGAGTGGCCGCGCAAGACCGGCGACGTCGATGCGTTGCGCGCGCACTCGGAGGAGCTGGAAGGCCTCGGCGTGCAGGAGATCGTCGATCACTACGCGGCGATCATCGCCGAGCTGCCGGAGCCGCCGATCGTCATCGGCCACTCGTTCGGCGGGCTGATCGCCCAGATCCTGCTCGGGCAGGGCATCGGCCGCGCGACGGTCGCGATGGACCCCGCCGCGCCCAAGGGCATCAAGCGCGTGCCGCTCTCCACCTTGAAGGTGGCCTCGCCCGCACTCAGCCATCCGCTGCGGCGCAACGGCGTCGTCACGCTCGACTTCGAGCAGTTCAACTACGCGTTCACGAACACCTGGGAGGAGGCCGCCGCGCGCGAGGCCTTCGAGCGCTACGCCGTGCCGGACACGGCGCGCATCCTGTTCCAGGACGGCCTGGCGAACTTCACGCTGCACGGGCCGACGGAGGTCGAGTTCTCCCGCGAGGACCGCGGCCCGCTGCTGATCACCGTCGGCGAGCACGACCACACCACGCCGCCCGCGGTGGCCAAGGAGAACTTCCGCAAGTACCGCGACGTCGAGGCCGTCACCGAGTTCGTCGAGTTCCCCGGCCGCTCGCACCTGCTGATGGCCGGCGAAGGCTGGGAAGAGGTCGCGCAGTACATCGCCGAGTGGCTCGACCGGGTGCTGCGCCCCGCCGCCGTGCTGGAGGCCTGAAGCCATGGATCTGGGGCTGGACGGGAAGGTCGCCGTCGTCACCGGCGCGAGCAAGGGCATCGGGCTCGCGATCACGCAAGCACTCGTCGCAGAGGGCGCGCACGTGGTCGCCGGCGCGCGCTCGACCGACAGTCTGGAAGGGCTCGACGGCGTCACCGGCGTGCCGGTCGATCTCACTGGCCCCCGACGGCCCGGCGCTGCTCGTCCGGCGCGCGCTCGACGACCACGGGCGCGTCGACGTGCTGGTCAACAACGTCGGCGCCGTCCGGCTGCGGATGGACGGGTTCCTCGGGACCAGCGACGACGAGTTCGAGTGGGCGATGCAGATGAACTTCTTCAGCGCCCTGCGCGCGCTCCGGGCCACGATCCCGGCCATGGTCGAGCAGGGCGGCGGGGCGATCGTGAACGTCGCGTCGGTCAACGCGTTCTTCCAGCCCGATGCCGGCACGATCGACTACGGCGCCGCGAAGGCCGCGCTGCTGAACCTGAGCAAGTCGCTGGCGCAGGAGTTCGGGCCCAAGGGCATCCACGTCAACTGCGTGTCGCCGGGCCCGGTCGCCACCGAGCTGTGGCTCGGCGACCACGGCGTCGCCGCCACCGTCGCGGCGGCCAACGGGATCGACGCCGACACCGCCCGTGAAGCCGTCGTCGCCAGCATCGGCGGTTTCGCGACCGGTCGCTTCACCACGCCGGAGGAGGTCGCCACGCTCGTCACATTGCTGGCCTCCGAGCGCACCGGAAACGTCACGGGAGCCAACTACGTGATCGACGGAGGACTGATCAAGACGCTCTAGCGGGAGCCGTGGCTAAGCTCGGTCGGATGACACGGAGCCGGACTCTGCCGCTCGTCGTCGCGGTGGTGCTGGCTCTGGCCGGCTGCGGCGGCGACAACGACACTGCGTCGTCGAAGGCCGCCACCCCGGAGGCGACCGCGACCCCCACGCCGACCGCGACGCCGACGGTGGTCGCGGACGCCGAGCCCACGCCGAAGCCGGGCAAGTGCGACGAGGTCAAGTACACGCCCGGGGACGAGGGGGGCACGGTGCACCCGGAGTCGAACTTCTACGCCCCCGACGCGGAGAAGTTCCCGGCGAAGGCCGACCTGGACCACCTCCTGCTGATCGACAACGCGGTCGTCGTGACCTACGCCGCGAGCACCAAGAAGAAGACGCGCGACCGCCTCTACGACTGGACGTACGCGGACGTCGAGAAGCGCACGCCGATCGTCGTGCCCGACAGCGACCCCGACGCGCTCCCGGTGCGCGCCCGGATCGCCACCGTCGAGCTGCGCTGCAACGGCTTCGACTGGGAGCGCCTGACGAAGTTCGCCAACCGGACGGACATCGCGCCGCTCCCCGGCGGCCACGGCTGATCAGGCGACGTCGATCGCGACGCCCGCGGCGCGGATACTCCGCGCGCGCGTCGGCGGATAGACCGGCGTCGGTGACGATCGCGTCGAGCTCCTGCGCGGCGGCGATGGTGAGCAGTGAAGCGCGGCCGAACTTGGTCGAGTCGATCAGCGCGACGGTGCGCGCGGCGTGCGCGCGGGCGGTGTTGATGACGTCCGCCAGGGGGCGCCGCGAGGTCGTGAGCCCCGCTTCGAGCGTGAGCCCGGCGGCGGACACGAACGCCGCGTCGAAGTTCAGCCCGGCGAGGAAGTCGGTCGTCCAGCGGCCGGCGAACATCCGCATGTGCTGGTCGAGCTCACCCGGCGCGGAGACGACGACGATGCGGTCGTCGACCAGCTCGTAGGTGATCGCGGGGGAGTTCGTGACGAGCGTGATGCCGGTCGCCGGGCCGGCCACGAGCTCGCGGGCGAGCGCGAGGCAGGTCGACGAGGAGTCGAGGAAGATCGTCGCGCCCGAGCGCACCTCGCGCGCGGCGTGCGCGGCGATCGCCCGCTTGGCGGCGTCGGCCTGCGCGACGCGCTGCTCCCAGCCCGTCGGGGGAATGGCGGGCGAGTTGCCGTTAGGCGTGGCCACGACGCCTCCGTACACCCGCTCCACCCGTCCCTGACGGGCGAGCTGCGACACGTCGCGGTGGATCGTCACCGCCGACACGCCGAGGTCGCGCGCAAGCTCGGTCAGCGTCACGCCGCCGTCGCGCGACAGCCGCTCGAGGATCTGCACGCGGCGCATGGCGGGAGGAACGCTCACGGCGTAGTTGTTTATCACAGATTGTCTGACAATCTCTTGCATTTTCATTCAAACCTTGACAAAGCTTTTCACAACCGACTAATTTGGCGCACGAGAGAACGAATTCGAGGAGAGGGAGCTAATGCGTCGGCTGATGGTCGTTTGCGCAGTGCTATGGATGTGCCTGGCTTCGGCCGGGACGGCGTATGGGCAGGCGGCGGACGAACCACGCGTGCTCGTCTTCTCGAAGACGGCGGCGTTCCGCCACGGCTCGATTCCGGCCGGCGTGCAGGCCATTCGCGAGTTGGGCACGGCCAACGCAGTTCGCCGTCGACGCGACCGAGGACGCGGCCGCGTTCACCGACGAGAACCTCGCCCGCTACGACGCGGTCGTGTGGCTCTCGACCACCGGCGACGTGCTCGACGCGGCCGCAGCAGGCGGCGTTCGAGCGCTACATCCAGGCCGGCGGTGGCTACGCCGGCGTGCACGCCGCGAGCGACACCGAGTACACGTGGAACTGGTACGGCGGCCTCGTCGGCGCGTACTTCAGCGGCCACCCGGATCCGCAGTCCGCGACGGTGGAAGTCGCCGACCACGCGCACCCCTCGACCAAGCACCTTCCGGCCCGCTGGACGCGCTCGGACGAGTGGTACAACTTCCAATCCAACCCGCGCGGGAAGGTCCACGTCCTCGCCACCCTGGACGAGACGACGTACACCGGCGGCGGGATGGGCACCGACCATCCGATCGCCTGGTGCAGCTACTACCAGGGCGGTCGCTCCTGGTACACGGGCGGCGGCCACGCCGACGCCTCCTTCACCGATCCGCAGTTCCGCCAGCACCTGCTCGGCGGCATCCTGTGGGCCGCCGGCGTGCAGGCCAACGACTGCGGCGGCACCGTCAACAACAACTTCCAGAAGGTCGTGCTCGACGACAACGTCGCGAGCCCGATGGGGCTGGACATCGCGCCCGACGGCCGCGTGATCTACATCGAGCGGGCCGGCCAGGTGCGCGTGATCGACCCGGTCACCTCCACCACGAAGACGGCGATGTCGACTCCCGGTGCACGACGCGCAGGAGAACGGCCTGCTCGGCATCGCGCTGGACCCGAACTTCGCCACCAACGGCTGGGTCTACCTCTACTACTCGCCGCCGACGAGCACGATCCCGTCACCGCGCCAGCACCTGAGCCGGTTCACGATGGTCGGCGACACGATCGACCGCGCGTCGGAGAAGGTCATCCTCGAGGTGCCGCATCAGCGCAACGAGTGCTGTCATTCCGGCGGCTACCTGCAGTTCGCGCCCGACGGCAACCTGTTCCTCGCCATCGGCGACGACACGTCCCCGGGCGCCTCGGACGGCTTCACGCCGATCGACGAGCGGCCCGGCCGTGAGGCGTTCGACGCCCAGCGCTCCGCGGCCAACACGAACGACCTGCGCGGCAAGCTCCTGCGCATCAAGCCGACGCTCGAGGGCGGCTACACGATCCCGGCCGGCAACCTGTTCGCACCCGGCCAGATGGGCACCAAGCCCGAGATCTACGCCATGGGCCTGCGCAACCCGTTCCGCTTCAGCGTGGACCAGAAGACGGGCTGGGTGTACCTCGCCGACTACGGCCCCGACGCCGGCGCCGCCGTCCCCGGCCGCGGCTCCGACGGCCGCGTGGAGTGGAACCTGATCAAGGCGCCCGGCAACTATGGCTGGCCGTACTGCCACGGCGGCGCGGCCTTCAACGACTACGACTTCGCCACCGGCCAGTCCGGCGCCGTGTTCAACTGCGCGCAGCCGGTCAACAACTCGCCCAACAACACGGGCCTCACGAACCTCCCGCCGGTGGTGGAGCCGACGCTCTGGTACGGCCGCGGCGTCGGGCATCCCGAGCTCGGTCGCGGTGGCGCGCCGATGGGCGGCCCGCGCTACGTCTTCGATCCGGCGGTTCCCTCCGAGCGCCGTTGGCCGGCGTACTTCGAAGGCTCCGCGATCTTCTACGAGTGGGGCCAGAACCGGCTCTACCAGTTCCATCTCGACGAGCAGGGCGAGCTCTTCGACACGACGCCGCTGCTGACGTCGATGCCGTTCGTCCGCCCGCACGAGATGAAGTTCGGCCGCCACGACGGCGCGCTGTACATGATCGAGTGGGGGAGCGGCTTCAACGGCAACAACCCCGACGCGCAGGTCATCCGGATCGACTACGCGGGCGGCCAGGTGAACCCGGTGGCCAAGGCCACGGCCACGCCGCTGTCGGGCTCGCGGCCGCTCACCGTGAAGTTCTCGAGCGTCGGCACCTCGCACCCGCAGGGCAGCCCGATCACCTACAAGTGGACGTTCGGTGACGGCGCCACGTCGACCGAGCTGCACCCGTCGCACACCTACACGGAGGAGGGCAACTTCACCGCGATCCTGACCGTCACGGACGCGCAGGGCCGCACGGGCACGGCGAACGTCGTCGTCTCGGTCGGCAACACGCAGCCGCAGGTCAAGATCGAGTGGCCGGTCGCGGGCGGCGTGTTCGCGTTCGGTGACCGGATCGCCTACAAGGTGCGCGTCGACGACGTCGAGGACGGCTCGACCACCACCGGCGGCATCAACTGCGCGAACGTCGTCGTCGAGCTCATCCTCGGCCACGACGACCACGGCCACCCGATGCAGCAGCAGACGGGCTGCGAAGGCTCGTTCGTGTTCGAGCCCGACGGCGGGCACACCGACACGGACCAGATCACGTACGTGCTCGAGGCCCGCTACACCGACCGCGGTTCGCCCAACGGGCAGGTCGCGCCGATGCGCGGGAACGACCTCGCCGTGTTCCACCCCAAGCGCAAGCAGGTCGAGCACCACGATCCCGACGGCACGATCCGCCACGAGCTCGCGACCGACCCGCTCGGCGGCAACCAGAACATCGGCTTCCTGACCGACAACATGGCGATCTCGTTCGCCGACGTGAACCTGGTGAACATCGACGCGCTGCGCGTCCGGATCGCGTCGCCGAACACGACCAGCCGGATCGAGGTCCGCAAGGGCTCCCCGACCGGACAGCTGTTGGGCAGCGCGAACGTCCCCAACACCGGCGGCTTCCAGAACTGGGGCTTCGTGGACGTCCCGGTCATCGACCCCGGCGACACGTTCGACCTGTTCCTCGTGTTCCGCGGGGCGAGCGGCTACCTGTACAACCTCAACTGGGTGGACTTCGTCGGCCCGGGCCTGGCGGCCGGCCCGTCGGCGGTGAGCCCGCCGACGGCGACGGTGGCGGAGCCGGGTGCCGGTGGCTGGTACACGTCGCCGGTCGAGGTGACGTTGAACTCAGAGGCGGCGCGGGAGTACCGGATCGGCACCGGCGCATGGACGCCGTACACCGCGCCCGTGCGCTTCGCCACCGACGGCGT
Organism: uncultured Solirubrobacteraceae bacterium; assembly: GCA_963724195.1. Taxonomy (GTDB): domain Bacteria; phylum Actinomycetota; class Thermoleophilia; order Solirubrobacterales; family Solirubrobacteraceae; genus Solirubrobacter. The sequence continues at coordinate 60,429 of CAVRTQ010000021.1, forward strand.
GTTCCGGCTCGACTACCGGGCGCGCAAGGACGGGCTGCCGTCGGCCGGTCGTTCCCTGGAGTTGAAGGTCGACCAGACCGTGCCGGCCACGACCGCTGTGCTGGACGGGGTCACCAGCGGCGGTACGTTCACCGGCGCCGTGCGGCTGACGCTCGCCGCCACCGACGCGACGTCCGGCGTGGCGCGGACGGAGTGGCGGCTCGCGGGGGAGAGCGCGCAGGCCTACACGGCCGCGGTCACGCTCCCGGCCGCCGCGGGTGAGCGCACGATCGAGTACCGCTCGCTGGACGCGGCCGGCAACGCCGAGCCGTGGAAGCGCGCGTCGTTCTCCTCGCCGAGCGGCACCGTGCCGCAGGTGGCGCTCGAATGGCCGGCAGCGAACGCGGTCGTGCCCGCGAGCGGTCGCGTGCCGTTCCGCGTGGCCGTGGCCGGTCGTGGGCCGGAGGCCTGTGCGGATGTGACGGTGCGGTTGCTCAACGGCACCACCGTGGCCGGCACGGCCAGCGGGTGCACGGGCACGATCGTGGCTCCGGCCGCGGCCTTGCTGCGCACGTGGACGCTGGAAGCGACCTACACGGCCGACAAGGGCACCGGCGATCACGTGCCGCTGATCCGCGGCACCGCCACGCAGACGCTCCAGCCCACCCGCAAGGAGGCCGAGCACTACGACACCGACGCCGCCGTCCGCACCGAGAGCACGGGCGACACGCTCGGCGGCGGGCTGAACGTCGGCTTCATCCGCACCGGCCAGGTGCTCAGCTACAGCGGCGTGAACCTCAAGGGCATCAGTGCGATTCGACTGCGGCTGGCGACGAACACCATCGGCGGCACGGTCGAGATCCGCAAGGGGTCGGCCACCGGCGCGTTGCTGGGTCCGCCACCGTGACGAGCACCGGCGGCTTCCAGAGCTACCGGTACTTCGACGCGCCGCTCACCGGCGTCACCGACGAGACGATCAAGCTCGTGCTCGTCTTCCGCGCCACCGGCACGCACTACATCGCGAACATCAACTTCTTCGAGTTCGTGGGTGACGGGCTGCAGCCGGAGCGGACGCCGACGCTGACCCTGCCGAGCGGCGTGACCGGGACGACCGGCGTGCCGGTGACGTACACGGCGAGCGCCACCGATCCCTACGACGGCGCCCTGCCGGTGACGTGCTCGCCGGCCTCCGGCACGCTGTTCCCCGCGGGCAAGACCACCGTCACCTGCTCGGCGACCAACGCGGGCGGCTACACGGCGACGGGCACGTTCGACGCCACGGTGTCCGTGGTCGTGTCGACGCCGGGCGATGTGGGAGCGACGGTGCCGGCGACGCTGGCGTTGACGCTCGGCACCGCGCCGACGCTCGGCACGTTCACGCCCGGCGTCGAGCGGGAGTACACGGCGCAGACCACGGCCAACGTGGTCTCCACGGCGGGCGACGCGGCGCTGACGGTGTCCGATCCCGGCCACCTGGCCAACGGCGCGTTCACCCTGCCCGAGCCGCTCCGCGTCGAGCTCTCGAAGGCCGCGTGGACCGCGCCGGTCTCCAACGAGAGCGTCGCGATCACGTTCAAGCAGCTGATCAAGGCGGGCGACGCGCTCCGGACCGGCGCGTACAGCAAGACGTTGACGTTCACGCTGTCGACCACGACACCGTGAGCTGAGACCGGGGGCCGGGCTGTGCACGCAGCCCGGCCCCCACAACAACGCTGAATCGGCGCGCTGAGGGTACCGTCCAAGGGTCTCGACAAACCGGAGGAGACCATGAGCGCCATCGAATACGCAGTCACCAACCCCGCCACGGGGGAGACGCTGAAGACGTTCGACGTCATCAGCGATGACGATTTGAAGGCCGCGATCGGCCGGGCCCATGACGTCCGCCACGCCTGGGGCCGCGACACGAGCGTCGAGGAGCGGGCGAAGGTCATCGCGCGCGTCGCCGAGTTGCACAACGAGCGCAAGGCAGAGCTCGGCGCGATCATCACCCGCGAGATGGGCAAGCCGAAGGAGCAGGCTGAAGGCGAGGTGGAGTTCAGCGCCGCGATCTACCAGTACTACGCCGACAACGCGGTGAAGCTGCTGGCCGACCAGCCGATCGACCTGCTCGACGGCGAGGGCTCGGCCTTCATCCGCCGCAGCCCCGTCGGCCTGCTGCTCGGGATCATGCCCTGGAACTACCCCTACTACCAGGTGGCGCGCTTCGCCGGCCCGAACCTGGTCACGGGCAACACGATCCTGCTCAAGCACGCGCCGCAGTGCCCGGAGTCGGCCGCCGCGATGGAGGCCATCTTCCACGAGGCCGGCGTCCCCACGGACGCGTACATCAACATCTACGCGACCAACGAGCAGGTCGAGTGGGTCATCGGCGACCCGCGCGTGCAGGGCGTCTCGCTCACCGGCTCCGGCCGCGCCGGCGCCGCCGTCGCGCAGATCGCGGGCAAGCATTTGAAGAAGGTCGTGCTCGAGCTCGGCGGCTCCGATCCGTTCATCGTGCTCGCCACGGAGGATCTCGACGCCGTCGTCGAGCAGGCCGTCGGTGGCCGCCTGGAGAACACCGGGCAGGCCTGCAACGCGGCCAAGCGCTTCATCGTGGTCGAGGACCTCTACGACGCGTTCGTGGAGAAGTTCACCGCCGCGCTGACCGAGGTCGAGCCGGGCGATCCGACCTCGGCCGACTCGGCGATCGGGCCGCTGTCCTCGACCGCGGCCGCGGACCGGTTGGAGGCGCAGGTCAAGGAGACCCTCGACGCCGGCGCCAAGCTCGCCGCGGGCGGCGGCCGCGACGGCAACTTCTTCAAGACCGCCGTCATCACCGACATCACCAAGGACAACCCCGGCTACACCGAGGAGTTCTTCGGCCCCGTCGCGCAGGTCTACAAGGTCGGTTCCGAGGCCGAGGCGATCGAACTCGCCAACGACACCCCGTACGGCCTCGGCTCCTACGTCTTCACCAGCGACAGCGAGCAGGCGCTGCGCGTCGCCGACCAGATCGACGCCGGCATGGTGTTCATCAACGTGGTCGGGGCGGAAGGCGTCGAGCTGCCGTTCGGCGGCGTGAAGGCCTCCGGCTTCGGGCGCGAGCTCGGCACGTTCGGCACCGACGAGTTCGTCAACAAGAAGCTCATCCGCGTCGGCTGATTCGTCGCGCCAGGGGCGGGTTTGTCGGGCTCAGGTCGACAAACCGCCGCGCGCGTGGCGGCCAGTTCGGTCGTCGCCGCTCCGCTTCAGGGAGACGATCGCGGCAGCGGCTCGAGGAGCCGGTGCGGCGACCGCAGCGCGACGCTGATCGCGTCCTCGCGGATCACACGCGGCGCGGCGGTGCCCGGGCGCGTCTCGATCTCGTCCGGGGTAGGAGTCGTCGCGCACGTGGCGCAGCTCCCGGCCGCGGAGAGCTCCGTGCCGCACTCGGCATGGGAGAAGATCCGGACCACGTCGTCGCCGTCGACGAAGTGCCGCTCGCCCCACTGCATCAGCTGAAACAGGATCGGCCACAGCTCGAGCCCGCGCGGCGTGAGCAGGTACTCGGCGCGCGTCCCCGCATACGGGGTGCGCTCGACCAGGCCCCAGTCGACGAGCGTTGCCAGCCGGTCGCTCAAAGCCGCCGACGGGATGTCGAGGTGGGCCTTGATCGCGCCGAAGCGCCGCACGCCGAAGAACAGGTCACGCAGGATCAGCATCGTCCAGCGCTCGCCCACGACCTCGAGCGCCCGCGCGAGCGTGCAGTTCTGGCCCGCGTAGTCCCGGCCGAGTGGCATCGACCGGAACCGTAGCAAGGTTCAATGGTTGAAGCATCTTTGGTACCTTGCCCTGGATGCGAGCGAACCCGTGGTGGCGCAAGCCCGCGCTGGTGATCGTGTCCGGCTGCCTGATCGCGACGATCACGTTCGGCGTGCGCACCAGCTTCGGGCTGTTCACGGTGCCGCTGTCGGAAGCGCGCGGCTGGGACCGCGAGGTGTTCGCGCTGGCGATCGCCGTGCAGAACCTGCTGTGGGGGCTCGGGCAGCCGTTCGCGGGAGCCATCGCCGACCGCTTCGGGGCCGGCCGGGTGCTCGCGGCGGGCGGGGCGATCTACGCGCTGGGCGTCGCGCTGATGTCCGTCTCCACGACCAGCACGACGCTCGCGCTGACCGGCGGCGTGATCGTCGGTCTCGGCCTGGCCGGAGGGTCGTTCACGATCGTGATCGCCGCGTTCGCGCGGCTCGTGCGCCCGGACCGCGCCTCGTGGGCGATGGGCCTCGCGACGGCCGCCGGGTCGATGGGCCAGTTCCTGTTCGCGCCGATCGGGCAGGGCTTCATCTCGGCGTACGGCCCGACGACGGCGCTCCTCCTGCTCGCCGGCTTCGTCGCGCTCGTCCCGATCCTCGCCATGTCGCTCTCCGGCAAGGGCTTCAGCGCCGACACCGAGCCGGCGCAGTCCGTGCGGCAAGCGCTCACACAGGCGATGCGCCACCCGAGCTACCTGCTGCTGATGAGCGGCTTCTTCGTGTGCGGCTTCCACATCGCGTTCATCTCGACGCACCTGCCGCCGTACCTCTCCGACCTTGGCCTGAGCACGAGCCTCGCCGCCTGGTCGCTGTCGCTGATCGGCCTGTTCAACGTGATCGGCGCCTACTCGTCCGGCCTGCTCGGCGGCGTGTATCCGCGCCGGCTGCTGCTCAGCGGCATCTATCTCGGCCGCGGGGTCGCGTTCACGCTGTTCATCCTGATCCCGGCCTCGCCGCTGACCGTGATCGTGTTCTCGGCCGCGCTCGGCCTGCTGTGGCTCTCGACCGTCCCGCTGACCTCCGGCCTCGTCGCGCTGATGTTCGGCACGCGCCACGTCGGCATGCTGTTCGGGCTCGTGTTCTTCAGCCATCAGGTCGGCGCGTTCGCCGGAGCGCTGCTGGGCGGCATCGTCTACACGGCGACGGGCAACTACGACCTGATGTGGGTGCTGTGCATCGCGCTGAGCGTGGCCGCGGGCCTCGTGCACCTGCCGATTCGCGAGCGCCGCGCGGCCGATCTGGCGGTGAGCCCCGCGTGAACCGTGTGGCGCGCGACCTGTTGATCGGCGTCCTGCTGACCGTGATCGCGTTCTTCGGCGTGCTCTACCAGGTCGCGGCGTCCAGCCCGGAGGCCGGAGCGAACGGCGAGAAGCCGCTGCCCCGGCTCATCTGCCCGCTGCACTGAGGTGGCCGCTCAGTCGAGCGCGGGGAAGTCCTCGACCGGGAACGTCTCGACCTCGGGTGAGCGCTGCTGGACGAGCACGCCGCCGTCGACCGGGATGAGGCTGCCGGTGACGTAGGCGGCGTCGTCGGAGGCGAGGAACACGGCGGGGCCGGCCATGTCCTCGGACACGCCGGCGCGCTGGAGCGGGACGGTCGCGGCGTTCTTGCTCTTGTCCTGCTCGGTGGCGCCGTCGGGCGCGATGAAGCCGGGGACGAGGCCGACGACGCGGATGCCGTACGGCGCGAGGTCCAGCGCCAGCGCGCGGGTGAGCGCTTCGATGCCGCCCTTGGACGCGTCGTAGGCGGTCATGCCGCGGTGCGCGCGGGTGGCGCCGCCGGAGGAGGTGGTGAGGATCACGCCGCCGCCGTGCTTCGCCATGTGGCGGGCCGCGGCGACGCTGCACAGGTAGTGGCCGCGCAGGTTGGCGGCGATCACGCGGTCGAAGAACGCGATGTCGGCGTCGAACACGTGCTTGACGGCGTCGCGGACGGCGCCCCCGTTGTTGACCATCACGTGCAGGCCGCCGAACGCCTCCACCGCGTGCGCCACGAGCGCGTCGACCTGCTCGGGCTGGGAGACGTCGGTGTAGTCCGCGACCGCCTCGCCACCCGCCGCCTTGATCTCCTCCACCACGCGATCGGCGTTCTCGGCGACGATGTCGCAGACGACGACCTTCGCGCCCTCCTGGGCGTAGCGGACCGCGATCGCGCGGCCGATGTTGCGCCCCGACCCGGTGATGACGGCGACCTTCCCGGCCAGTCTGCTCATGCTTGCTCCTCAACGATCTCGAAGTCTTCGGGCAGCAGCACGCGGCCCTCACGGTTCTGTTTGATGCGCACGCCGTAGAGCTCGTGCGCGGCCTCGATGCTGACGTAGCCGTCGACCACGTCACGCAGCACGGCCTGCGGGTCGCGCTCGCGCGGGTCGCCGACGCCGCCGCCACCGGGCAGGTCCAGGCGCACGCGCGCGTCGGGGGCGAGCCGCGTGAGGCGCTTGGTCGGGAGCGGCTCCCCGTCGACGGAGACCTCACCGGGCGCGCCGTCGTGGCCGCCGTCGGCGCCGGGGGCGGGGACGGTGGTGCGGTCGGCGAGCGCGGACACGCGCCACTCCTCCCGCTCACGCGAGGTCATCACCGACGTCTGCCCGAGGCCGCCGCGCCACTGGCCCGCGCCGCCGGAGTCGGTCCGCAGCGAGCGCTCGCGCTGGATCAGCGGCGCCGAGTTCTCCAGCACCTCGGTCGGCACCGAGGCGACGGCGGACGGGAAGCCGCTGGAGCTGCGACCGTCGCGGCCGTGCCAGGCGCCGGCGCCGCCGGACTGGAAGAGCGTCAGGTTGTACGGGCTCCAGACGCTGATCCAGAGCGCGTCGGCGCTGCCGGCGCTGTGGCGCTCGATCACGGGCGCGAGCGCGGCCAGCACCACGCCGGGGACGAAGTGGCCGACGACGTGGCGCGAGGCGACCGGCGCGGGCTCGCGGCAGTTGAGGATGCTGCCCTCCGGCGCGGTCACGTGCACCGGCGTGAAGGAGCCGTCGTTGTGCGGGACGCCGGGCGCGATCGCGGCTTTGAGCGCGAAGGACGCGTAGGCGTGGGTGTAGTTGAGGACGACGTTGATGCCGTGCTCGCTCTGCGGCGAGGAGCCCGCGAAGTCGAGCGTGATCTCGTCGCCGTCGATGATCGCCGCGAGCCGCAGCTCGATCCGCTCGCCGTGCCCGTCGCTGTAGCCGACGGCCTCGTAGCGGCCGTCCGGGAGCTTGTCGATCGCGGCGCGCATGGCGGTCTCGACTGCGCCGCCGGATCTCCGCGCCGACCGCTTCCAGGTCCTCCAGGCCGAGGTCGTCCAAACACCGCAACAGGCTGCGCGCGCCGACATCGTTGGCCGCCGCCTGCGCGTACAGATCGCCGATCGTCTCGCGCGGCGTGCGCACGTTCGCGCGGATCAGCGCCAGCAGGTCCTCGTTCATCTCGCCCGCGCGGGCGAGCTTCATGATCGGGAGCCGCAGGCCTTCCTCGTAGACGTCGCTGGCCTCGGCCGACAGCAGCCGCCCGCCGATGTCGGGCGCGTGGCAGGTGGAGGCGAACATGCCGATCACGCGGTCGCCGCGGAACACGGGGGTGGCGACCGTGAGGTCGTTGATCTGGCCCGCGGTCATCCACGGGTCGTTGGTGAGCAGCACGTCGCCGGGCGCCAGCGACTCGGGCGGGAAGGCCGCGACGATGTGCCGCGCGCCGGTGGCCATCGCGTTGATGTGGCCGGGCGTGCCGCTGTGGGACTGGCCGAGCATCCGGCCCGCCCGGTCGAAGACGCCACACGCCAGGTCCTCGGACTCGCGCACGATCGTGGAGAACGCGGTGCGGACGAGCGTCGCCTGCTGCTCGTCCAGGATCGAGGCGAGCCGGCCCGCGGCGATCCCGACGGTCACGGGGTCGAGACGTCATGCCGTCACCTCCGATGATGAGGCTGCCGTCCTCGGCCACGCGGGCGGTCGCGCCCGGCCCGACGACGGTGGTGGACTCGCGCTCCTCGACGATCGCCGGGCCGTCGATCCGCGTGCCCGGACCCATCCGGTAGCGGTCGTAGATCGGGGTGGCGACGTAGGCGTCGTCGAACCACACGTCGCGCGTGCCCTTCTGCGCCTCGCCGTCGCCGGTGGGCGCGGCGATGAGGCGCAGGTCGGGGTCCGGGCCGCGGGTCAACACCCGCCAGCTGATGGCCTCGATCGGCACGTCCGGACCCTTGCGGCCGTGCGAGCGCACGTACGCCGCCTCGAACGCGGACTTGAGGTCCTCGCCCGGCTCGACCGGAACCGTGACCTCGAAGCCCTGGCCGACGTAGCGCATGTCGATCGAGCGCTCGTGCGTGATCTCGGACGCGCCGGACGAGGACAGGACCGCGGCGCCCTCCTGCTCGAGCTCGGCGAACAGCGGCTCCATGCGCGTGAGCGTGTCGTCGTCGACCGGCTCGACGCGGCTGCGCACACCGTCGGTCGCGAGCGGCGCGGCGAGCACGCCGACGCTGCTCATCACGCCCGCCGCCGCGGGCACGATCACGGTCGTGGTGCCGAGCGCGGCGCCGACGCCGAACGCGTGCACCGGCCCGGCGCCGCCGAACGCGAACAAGCGGCAGGCCGGTGGCGTCGTGGCCGCGCTCGGCGGCGTGCACGCGCGCGGCGCTGGCCATGTCCTCGTTGACGAGGCGGTGGATGCCCCACGCCGCCTCCTCCACCGACAGCCCGAGCGGGTCGGCGATGTGGGCGCGGATCGCCTCCCGCGCGGCCTCGACGTCCAGCGACATGTCGCCGCCGAGGAAGAACCCGGGGTCCAGGTAGCCGAGCACGAGGTCGGCGTCGGTCACGGTCGGCTTCGTCCCGCCGCCGCCGTAACACGCGGGGCCGGGGTCGGCGCCCGCGGACTCCGGCCCGCACGCGAGCAGCCCGAGCGTGTCGACGTGCGCGAGCGACCCGCCGCCGACGCCGATCTCGATCATGTCGATCGTCGGCGTCTTGATCGGCAGGCCCGACCCGCGCGTGAACCGGTCCGTGCGCGCGGCCTCGAACTCGTGCGTGACGAGCGGGCGGCCGTCCTCGATCAGGCACAGCTTGGCGGTCGTGCCGCCCATGTCGAACGACATCAGGTCGCGGTAGCCGTTCAGCCCCGCGAACCGCGCGGCCGCGAGCGCACCGGCGGCCGGACCCGGACTCGAGCATGCGGATCGGCCGGTCGGCGGCGTCGCGCGCGGTGGCGACGCCGCCGTTGGAGAGCATCACGCGCAGCCGACCGCCGGCGCCGAGGCCGGTGAGCCGCTGCTCGAGATCCTCCAGGTAGCGCACGACGCGGTCCTGCACGTACACGCTCGCGGCCGTGGTCTGCGTGCGCTCGTACTCGCGGATCTCCGGCGCGACGTCGCTGGAGATCGCCACGCGCAGGTCCGGCGCGGCGCGCGCCACCGCCGCGCGGGCCGCGCGCTCGTTGTCCGCGTTGGCGAACGAGTGCAGGAAGCAGATCGCGATCGCCTCGATGCCGCGCTCGGCGAGCTCGGCCGCCAGCGCGGCCACGTCGTCGGCGTCGACGGCCTGCTCGATCGTGCCGTCCGCGAGCGTGCGCTCGGCGATGTCGAAGCGCAGATGGCGCGGGACGAGCGGCTCGGGCCGCCAGACGTCGAGCCGGTAGATGTCGGGGCGCCGTTCGCGCGCGAGCTCCATCACGTCGCGGAACCCGGCCGTGGCCAGCAGCGCGACCCGCGCGCCCTTGCGCTCGATCAGCGCGTTGGTGACGAGCGTCGTGGCGTGCACGACCTGGGAGAGCTCATAGGCCTCGCGCTCGAGCGCTTCGCGCAGCACGGTCTCGACGCTGTCGGCCGGGGCGGCCGGCGTCCCGAGCGCCTTGCCGATGGCGACGATCCCGTCCGGCCCGGCGATGCACAGGTCCGTGAACGTCCCGCCGATATCCACGCCCGCTCTCATAGCGGCGCACCCTACCGACTTTGTTGACAATCGACAAAGATGGCCGCGTACCATCGGCCGGATGCCGCGCCAGCCGTTGCCGTCCGGAGCCGACGTCGTGATCGTGGGCGGGGGAGCGGTGGGCGCCAGCGCCGCGTTCCACCTCGCCGAGGCCGGGGCGGAGGTCGTCCTGCTCGAACGCGACCAGCTCGCCAGCGGCTCGACGTCCAAGGCCGCGGGTGGTCTGCGCGCGCAGTTCTCGGACGCGCTGAACATCGAGATCGCCAAGCGCAGCCTGCAGGCCTACAAGCACTTCGCCGAGCGGCCGGGCTGGGAGATCGACTACGAGGAGATCGGCTACCTCTTCGTGCTCACCACTCCGGCCGAGGTGGAGGCGTTCACGCGCAGCGTCGCGCTGCAGAACGAGCTCGGCGTGCCGTCGCGGATGATCACGCCCGAGGAGGCGCTGGAGATCTGCCCGCTGCTCGCGGGCCAGCGACATCCTCGCCGCCAGCTACTGCCACACCGACGCGCACGCCACGCCCGAGTCGGTGGTGCAGGGCTACGCGTTCGGCGCGCGCGAGCACGGTGCGCACCTCGCGGTGTCCACGCCGGTCGAGGGGATCGACGTGCGCGACGGCGTCATCACCGGCGTGCGCACGCCGCACGGAACCGTCGCCACGGGCACGGTCATCAGCGCCGCGGGCGCGTGGTCGCGCGCGTGCGGGGAGCTGGTCGGGGTGCCGCTCGACGTCACGCCGCTGCGCCGGCAGGTGCTGTTCACCGCGCCGATGGCCGACCTGCCGGACAAGCTCCCGCTGACCATCGACTTCGCTTCCGGCTTCTACTTCCACCGCGAAGGCCGCGGCCTGCTGATGGGCATGGCCGACCCGGACGAGACGCCCGGCTTCCTGCTGGAGCGGACCGAGGAGTGGATTCCGGCGCTGCTGGAGATCGCCGAGCGGCGCGCGCCCCGGATCGCGTCCGCGCCGATCCAGGGCGGTTGGGCGGGGCTCTACGACATGAGCCCGGACCACAACGCGATGATCGGCGAGGCCAAGCAGGTGTCGCGCTTCCTCTACGCCACCGGGTTCTCCGGCCACGGCTTCCTGCAGGCCCCGGCGACGGGCGAGATCCTGCGCGACCTGGTGCTCGGCCGGCCGCCGGTGGTCGACGTGACGGCGCTCAGCGCCGAGCGCTTCGAGGGCGGGACGCTCGCCCCCGAGTTCCATGTCGTCTGAGCTCAAGCGGCGCGGCCCCGCGCCGTCGAACGTGGACCTCGCCCTGGACGCCATCCGCGACGCGATCGTCACCGGCCGCCTGCGCCCGGGCGAGCGCATCAAGGAGATCCCGCTGGCCGACGAGCTGGGCTTCTCGCGGGCGCCCGTGCGGGACGCGCTGCGGCTGCTGGAACGTGACGGGCTCGTCCGGCTCGTCCCGAACCGCGGCGCGATCGTCCCCGAGCTGCGCGCGGTCGACGTGCTCGAGGTCTACGCGCTGCGCGCCTCGCTCGGCACGCTCGCGCTGCACAAGCTGATGCTCGACTCCGGGGCCCTGGACCTGGCGCCGCTGGACCGCGAGCTCGCGCGGCTCGTGCGCGCGCAGGAGCGAGGGCGGGCGCGGGACTCGGTCGAAGCCGACCTCGCGTACCAGGCCAGCGTCGTCGCGGCGGCGGGGCTGCCGCGGGTGGCGGGCGAGTTCGACCGGCTCACCTGGCAGGTGCGGATGTTCCTCGGCGCGCTGGACATCGACGTCCTCGCGGGCCTGCCGCGGATCGTCGCGGAGGTGCAGGCGCTGCACGCGGCGATCGTCGCCCGCGACGCCGAGGCCGCCGCCCGCGTGTGGCGCGAGAAGTTCGAACGCTGGATCAGCGGCCTCGTCGGCCGGCTCGACGAGGACTTCGACGACGCACTGTGGGTCGCGCTCACCCGCGCCGGCTAGCGGAGCGTTCGCGCGCGGACTCACTCACGACGGGCGGGGAATAGTCCACAGCGCGGTTTCGTCGTGCGCCATATGTTCGCCCCGCGAACCGTTGGGCCGGAAGCAGAGCCGGCCGCCGCTCCCGCTCCGAGTGCTCCGCTCGCGCGCGCCTTGAGCCCCATGAGCGTGGCTGCGTTGCAGCGCAGCGCGGGCAACCAGGCCGTCGTGGCGCTGATGCAACAGCGGTCGCTGGCGCGCTCGGTGTCGACACCGCCGCCGACCGCGAGCGAGCCCGTGGACGCCGAGGTGATGGTGTTCGAGGGCCGGACGTTGCGCTTCGACCGCGAGGTGCTCGTCGGCGTGCTGCGCTCGATCGAGGAGAAGTCGGGGCTGGACGCGCGCAGCGCGTTCATCGGGCGCTTCCGCGCCGCGGGCGTCTCGCCGATGCTCCTGCGCGGCACGGAGCGGCCCGGCCTCTACCAGGACATCTTGAAGGGGCTCGACGACGCGGCGGCGGCAGCTCGACCACGAGCACGAGGAGTTCTGCCGCCAGTTCGAGGCGCAGGCGATCGCGGCGGCGCACGGAATCCTCAACGACAGCGAGGCCAAGCTCAAGGCCGAGCGCGAGCGGCTGGGGGACAAGGCGCAGGGCGGCCGGCTCAAGGCGGCGGCGCTGGAGCTGGTCCCGCACGCGACGATGGTGGACAAGCTCGCGCGCGAGTCCGCGGCGGCGCTCGAACAGTTCACGAAGGCCTCGGCCAATGACCCGTTCGGGCTCACGACCAAGCCCTTGTTCGAGGAGTCCGAGGCGCGGCGCAAGCGCTGGCAGGAGGCGTCGGAGGCCTACGAGGCCGAGCGCCGGCCGCGCGTCGCGGCGCAACCGTCTCTGGCGATGTACGCCGACCAGCCGGGCGCGGCGGAGAAGCTGCGCCGGCTGTCGGCGATGAGCGACGACGAGGTCGGCGCGACGGCGACGGCGGAGATCGACGAGCGGCTCGAGAACATCGCCACCGTCCGCCCCGAGATCGGCGCCGGGTTCAAGGTCTGGGGGCAGTCGCACCTGCGCCGCGTGACGTTTGGACCAGATGCAGGCCACGCCGCTCCAACGGTCGATCGTCGACCGCAAGGTGCGCACGGTGGCGGGTGCGGGGGACGACAAGACGCTGTTCATGCTGCTGGCGATCGGGCTCGGGATGCTCGCCGCGATTCCGAGCGGCGGATCGTCGCTCGTGGCCGGCATCGCCGCCGCCGCGGCCGCCGCGGGTGCCGGGCTCGCCCTGTACGAGGTCGGCAAGGAGATCGACCAGTACAGCCTCGCCGCGGCCGCCAACGCGACCGACTTCGACAAGGCCAAGGCGATCTCCGGCAACGAGCCGGACGCCATGAACCTGGCGCTGGCGGTCGTGGGCGCGGTCGCCGACGTGTTCGCCGCCGCGCACGCGTTCAAGACGCTCAAGGCCGTGTTCCTGGCCGCCAAGGCCGGCGACGTGAAGGCCGCGATCAAGTTCGTCGAGCTCGCCGACGGCGTCGGCGTGCAGGGCGCGACCAAGCAGCAGCTCGTCGGCGAGGCGGTCGCGAGCCTCGACGACGCCGCCATCGAGGCGACCGCCACCACCGTGGCCCGCAGCGGCGGGATGACGGGCGACGCGCACTTCGCCAAGTTGCTGGCCGGGCTCTCCGAGCACAAGCAGTTCAAGGGCGAGCTGCAGGCGGCAGCGCAGTTGATGGACCACGTCCAGGGCCGGATTCCGGACGCCGCGCGCGAGATGGTCGCGAGCGGCCGTGTGCGCGTGTTCAGCGAGGCCAGCCTGATCGACGCCTTCGGCCCCGAGCGAGGTGCCGAGAAATGGGCCCGGCTGTCCTACGCGGACGGCATGTACGACCGCGGCAGCGACCTCATCTTCCTCAAGGGCGGCAAGTCCGGCGACCAGCTTGCCGGCGAGCTGATCCACGAGGCGACCCACCGGCTCGGCAAGGCCAACCCCCTGCGCGGCAACGACTTCACGTCCGAAGCGGTGGCCGAGTTCGCCGAGCGCGACTTCTACATCAGCCTGTACCACAAGGGCGGCCCGCTCGAGGGCCGCCCACCGTCACCGAAGGTCAAGCGCATGCTCGACATGGAGGACAGCGAGTTGTTGGCGGACATCGAGCAGCGCTACTTCGCGGCCAAGCAGAACATGGACCCCGCCAAGCGCGCAAAGTTCAAGAACATCACGGGCCAGAACGCCGAGGACATCGTCAAGGAGGTCTTCGACGACATCGCCGCCGACTACCAGGCGCACCTCCCGAAGCCCTAGTCGTCGCGCGTGGTGAAGGTGACGACCGCGTCGACGAAGGCCGCGGGCGCTTCCTCGGGGACCCAGTGGGCGGTGCCGGGGATGATGCGGCCGGTCACGTCGTCGGCGACCTCGCGCGAGCATCTCCTCCATCAGCGGGCCGGTGGTCGAGATCTCGCCGCCGATCGCGAGGACCGGGACGTCCAGCTTGCCGTTGGTGGCGAGCGCGGCGCGGTTGTCGGAGGCGTCCTGGTCGAAGGCGCGGTAGAGCTCGAAGCCGGCTCGCATCGCCCCCGGCGCCGAGTAGGCCTTCGCGTACTCGTCGACGTCGGTGGCGGACGGGTCGGTGGTGCGGGCGTCGAAGAAGTACTGCAGGTACTGGCGTTCCCGGCCCTGGACGAGCAGCTCCGGGAGGTCGCGGGCGCCGTGGAACGCGAAGTGCCAGACCCGCGGGTCGTTGCGCAGGCGATCGAACACGGCGGTGCCCGGGATCGGGGCGTCGACGAGGATCAGGTGCGAGAGCTCGTCGCGGTAGCGCTGGGCGTAGGCGTACGCGACCATCAGGCCGATGTCGTGCCCGGCGAGCACGATCTGGCCCTCGATGCCGAGGTGGTCGCGGACGAGCGCCCGGATGTCCTGGGCCATCGTGCGCTTGTCGTAGCCGCCCGCCGGCCGCCAGGAATGCCCGGCGCCGCGGTAGTCCGGCGCGATCACGGTGAAGCCCGCGTCGACGAGTCCGCTCGTCACCGGGTGCCATTCGTGCGACGTCTGCGGGAAGCCGTGCAGGAGCACGATCGTCCGCTCGCCTTCGCCCGAGCGCACGTAGTGGAGTCGCAGTCCGGGCTCGATCTGGGCCATGCCGTGGGTCATGGCGGCGAGTGTTCCACCGCCCACGGATCAGCGCCAATGATGCTTTGTGAGCGCCTTCATCAGCATCACTTATCCGCCGGGTGCCGACCTACATTCATGTCGGTCCCGTATACTTCCGATATAGAGAAGTAGACCGTACTTCGGAAGGACCCACATGTGCGCCGCCGTTCTCGACCCACCCGCCACCACCGATGAGCTCCGCTTCCGCGCGAACGCGCTCGCCCGCGAGGTGACGGACGCGCTCGAGCACACCGACGGGCAGGTCGCCGACCGGCTCGCGCGCCGCCGGGCGTTCTTCGCCGAGATCCGCGCCGCGGTGCGCAATCTCGCCGCCAGTCCGGCGTGGCGCAAGCATGACCTGACCACCGAGCTGCTGCTGCTCATGGAGCGGCTGCGGGACGAGATCGACGCCGACGCCGACGGCACCGACCCGGAGTGGCGTGTGCGCGAAGCGCTCCAGCGCGCGCGGGTGGTGCTGCACGCGATGGTCCGCCAGCTCGAGCACAACGAGCTCGACCGGCCCGAACACGCCGCGGCGTTCGTCGCCCAGGCGCTCGCGGACGTGGAGGTCTCCCAGGTCGCGGCGCTGCTGGACACCACGCCGCGGATGGTCGCCAACTACCGCAACGGCGAGGTGCGCGCGCTGCGCAAGAACCCGGCCCGGGTCACGCTGGTCGCGCAGCTGGTCAACGAGCTGCTGGGGTCGATGACCGAGCGCGGCGCGTTGCTGTGGTTCGACGCCCGGATGCTCGCCGGCCGCACGCCCCGCGAGCTGATCGACGAGGACCCGGTCACCCACCGGCGGTCGCTGATGGCCTTGGCGCGCGGCGGGCGGATGGAGTCCGATGTGGTCCACGCCGCCTGAGCGCGTCTCGGGCGAGTGGACCGCGTACCGCCACACCGATCGGCGGTTTCCGCCGCTGTGGTACGGCGCCGGTGCCGCGACGCTGCGGCAGGAGTCCGCGCGCTGGCACCAGGAGGGCGCGGGCGTGGCGCAGTACCTCGCACTGTCGGTCAACGGCGCGTGGGCGGAACGCTGCCGCTACGCGCACATCCGCGATGACCGCCGCCGTCTGGAGGACCGTCGCAGCCTGTGGCAGCTGCAGGTGGTCGAGCACGACCTCGCCGACCTGTCGAGCTTCGACGCGTACGCCGCCTGCGGGCTCGACCCCGCGCTCGCGATCGGGCCCCATCCGGCGTGCTGGCCGCTCGCGGACGCGCTCGTGGCCGCCGGGTACCGCGGCGTGCTCTCACCCGCGGCCGCGTACGACGTCCCGGGCGCGATCAACCTGACGCTGTTCGGGGAGCGCGTCGAGGCCCTCACCTACGGGGCGATGCCGCCGGCCTCCAGCAACCCGCGGCCGGACGTGTTCCTCGCGACCGTCCTGGTCACCGACGCCGGCGCTCCGACCGCCTACGCGATGCACCACACCTGCTACGACGGCGATCACCACCGGCAGTTCGCCGCGTGGCAGCACTAGCGTCCCGAGTCAGAAGGTCGCGGGCACCTACCGGGCGTCTCGCCGCGCCTGGCGGCCGCCGCGGCCGACGCCCTCCAGCAGAAGGGCCACAACGACGATGACGACGTCTGCGTGCTGGCGTTCAGCCGGGCAGCGGGTGGGGACGATCGGCGAGGCGGATGACGACGATCGCGATGTCGTCGCTCACCGGCGCGTCGGCGTGCTCGAGCGCGGCCGCGACGAGACCGTTGGCGATGTCGCCCGGCGCGGCGCCGTGCAGTGCGGTGAGCGTGGCCATCACGCCGTCGACGTCGAACAGCACGCGGTTGCGGCGGGCTTCGGTGAGGCCGTCGGTGTAGAGGATCAACGTGTCGCCCGTGGCCAGGCGGTGATCGACGACGTGCAGCGCCTCGATCGGGAAGTCCATGACGCCGAGCAGGATGCCGCGCGCGGGGGATTCCTCGATGCGGCCGTCGGCGCGGACGATCAGGGCGCGCGGGTGGCCGGCTGACGCGATCGAGGCGCCGATCTCGCCGGGCGCGGCGGCGAGGTCCAGGCGCACGAACACCGCGGTGGTGAACCGCTCCGTGTTCGCGCGCAGCAACGCCCGGTTGAGGGCGTGCAGGACGGCCGCGGGCGCGGCGTCGAACATCGCCGCGGTGCGGACGGTGTGCCGCGTGAGCGCGGTCTGGGAAGCCGCCTCGGGCCCGCTGCCGCAGACGTCGCCCAGGACGATGCCCCACGTCGTGTCCGTGAGCGCGAACACGTCGTAGAAGTCGCCGCCGACCAATTCGGTCCCTGCGTGATAGTGCGCTCCGAGCTCCAGCCCCGGGATCTCCGGCAGCTCGGGCGGGAGCAGGCTCTGCTGCAGCGCGAGGGCGACCTGGTCACGCTGCTGGAGCGCGAACTCGCGCGCGGCGGTCTCCTGCCGTGCCGCTTCGAGCAGGCGCGCGTTGCCGATCGCCACGGCCGCCGCGGACGCGATGCTCATCGCCGCTTCGGCGGCCTCGGCGTCGAAGGCGTCCGGGGCCGGGTGCTCGAAGCACAGGCCCGCCGGCGATCTCGCCGTCGGCCAGGCGGATCGGGACCGCGAGCGAGCTGCGCGCTGGCGTCGTCGCCCACGATCACGCCGTCGCCGGTGAAGCCGGGCTCGACGTGGCCGGAGGCCGCGCCGGTGAGCTCGATCGCCGCGTCGATCGCGGTCTGCAGGATCTCGTCGAGGTCGAGCTGGGCCACGATCGCCCGCGTGACGGATTCGAGCGCGATGCGGCGTTGGCGCTGGCGCTGGGCTTCCAGGCGGGCTTGGCGCTCCGATTCCTCCAGCAGCTGCTGCGCCTTGCGGCGCTCGGTCAGGTCGCGCGTGACCTTCGCGTAGCCGACGAGGCCGCCGTGCGCGTCGCGCAGAGCGGTGATGACGACGTTGGCCCAGAACAGCGTGCCGTCCTTGCGGACCCGCCAGCCCTCCTCCTCGAAGCGGCCCTCGTGCGCCGCGACCCGGAGCTCGTGGTCCGGGTGCCGGCGGGCGCGCGCTTCGTCGGTGTAGAAGAGCTCGAAGTGGCGGCCGATGACCTCGTCCGCGCTGTAGCCCTTGATCCGCTCGGCGCCCGGGTTCCAGGTCCGGATGCGACCGGTCACGTCGAGCACGAAGATCGCGTAGTCCCGCACGCTCGTGACCAGCAGGCGGAACTGCTCGAGCTCGGCGTTGGCCATCCGCAGCTCCGCCGCGCCCGCCCGCATCTGCTCGGTGGCGAGCCGGCGGCTCGTGAGGTCGCGGGTCACCTTGCCGAAGCCGACGAGCGTGCCGTCGTCCTCGCGAAGCGCCGTGATCACCACATCGGCCCAAAATCGCGAGCCGTCCTGGCGCACCCGCCAGCCCTCCGCCTCGTGCCGGCCCGTGGACCGCGCCTTCTCGAGGATCTGCTCCGGCACACCGGCCTCGACGTCCTCCTCGGGATAGAACGTGGAGAAGTGCCGGCCGATGATCTCGTCCGCCTGATAGCCCTTCAGCCGCCGTGCACCGCCGTTCCACGTCTGCACGTGGCCGGACGGGTCGAGCAGGAAGATCGCGTAGTCGGGCTGGGACTCGACGAGCAGCCGCAGGAGCTCGTCCGCGTTCGATGACGTGTGCCGGTGCGCGCTCAAGCCCGAGCCACCCTACCGCCGATGCGCCATCGCGGCGGAAGTCTGCGCACGGACAAGTCCTGCTCGTGCCCCTACCGCTCATGGATGCCAGATGAGAGCATGCCGCTCAATTGGCGTGGGTGGCCAGAGGGGGCTGCTCGTCGCCATCATCGCTAGGCCCGTTGGGGGGGCAGGAGGGTGTTGCCAATGCTGTCGAAGCATCGAGGACCGCTGCCGGTTCTCGGAGTAGCGCTTGCCTTTTTCTGCGTATCGGAGGGAGTGGCCGCCGCGCAGACCACGCCACGTGAGGTGGCGTTGAAGTACGCCGTGGACAACGCCGAGTCGCTCGGCGTGAAGCCCACGGACATGACGAACCTGGCCGTGACGAGCGAGTACCGCAGCGCGCACAACCAGGTCACGCACGTGAACCTCGGCCAGCGCCGGAACGGGCTGGAGGTGTTCACCGGCCACGTGACGATCAACGTCAACCGCGACAGTCGCGTGGTGTTCGCCGGCGGGCAACCTCGTGCGCGGGATCAACGACCCCGTGGCCGGCGCGGAGCTGGACGCGGTCGAGGCGGTCGAGGCCGCGGCGGACGAGCTGAAGCTCGACGCGCCGCAGGGCCTGAAGGTGCTGGAGTCCAACCGCCGCGCCAGCATGCTGAGCGCCGGTGGGATCTCGGCGGAGCCGATCCCGGCCAAGCTCGGCTACCAGCCGACGAAGGACGGCCTGCGGCTGGCGTGGCAGGTCACGATCGACGACGTCGAGGACGGCCATCTCTACGAGGCGACGGTCGACGCCGCCACCGGGGAGCTGCTCGAGCAGAACGACTGGACCTCGCACGAGAAGACGCCGAACCCGGTCAACGACGGGTCGAGCTACCGGATCTTCGAGTTCCCGAAGCAGGACCCGAACGACGGTCCGCGCACGCTGGTGACCAACCCGGCGGACGCGTTCGCCTCGCCGTTCGGCTGGCACGACACCAACGGCGCGGCGGGCCCCGAGTTCACGACCACGCAGGGCAACAACGCGCACGCGTACTCGGACCGCGACAACGACAACAACCCGGACGCCAACAGCTCGCCGAGCGGCGGGCCGACGCTGCAGTTCGACTTCATCGCCGACTACTTCGCCGACCAGCCGCAGTCCTACACGGACTCCACGGTCACGAACCTCTTCTACTGGTGCAACATGGTCCACGACCTCTCGTACCAGTACGGGTTCAACGAGGAGGCCGGCAACTTCCAGGTCAACAACTACGGCAAGGGCGGTGCCGGCGGGGACGACGTGCGCTGCGAGGCGCAGGACGGCTCCGGCACCAACAACGCCAACTTCTCCACGCCGGCGCAGGACGGCGGACGCCCGCGGATGCAGATGTTCCTGTGGCCGGGCCTGCAGTTCGGCATGCCGAGCGCGCTCACGGTCGCCAGCGGCACCGCGGCGGGCACGTACGGCGGCAACTACGCGCGCTTCTCGCCCGCACCGACCACGGCCGGGCTCGACGGCCCGATCCACCTCGTCAACGACGGCACCGGCACGCTCACCGACGGCTGCCAGCCGTTCACGGTCCCGGCGGGCGCGATCGCGCTCGTCGACAACACGGCGACGACCACCAACCCGCCGTGCAATCCGTACGTCCGCGCGACGAACGCCCAGAACGCGGGCGCGAAGGCGCTCGTGATCGCGCACAACACCGCGGCCGAGCAACCGATCCTCAACGGCTCGATGAGCCCGCCGATCACGATCCCGGTGATCTCGATCGCGCGCGACGCCGGCGTCGCGATCAAGGCCGGCCTGCCGGCCACGGGCAAGGTGCACCGCAACGTCGATCGCCCGGTGATGCGCGACGCCTCGTTCCGCTCGGAGACGATCTTCCACGAGTACGGGCACGGCGTGTCGCTGCGGCTCACCGGCGGCCCGCAGGTGAACTGCCTGACCGGTGACGAGCAGGCCGGCGAGGGCTGGAGTGACTTCCTCGCGCTCGTGTTCCTGATGAACCCGGCGCTGGAGAGCCCGGAAGGCCCGCGCGGCTACGGCCAGTGGGCGCTGTACGCGGACAGCCGCGTCGGCCCGGGCTTCCGCCCGCGGCCGTACTCGCGCAACATGGAGTTGCAGCCGTTCACCTACGACAGCATCAAGTCGCAGGGCTGGCTGGACGGCACGTCGCTCGCGCTCCCGCACGGCCTCGGCCACGGCTGGGCTTCCGTGCTGTGGGACATGGCCTGGGACCTCGTCGACAAGCACGGCTTCAACCCCAACGCGTACGGGGTCTGGAACAGCGGCGGCAACAACCGCGCGCTGCAGTACGTGATCGACGGCCTCAAGTTCCAGGGCTGCGGCCCCGACCTCGTGCGGGCGCGTGACGCCATCCTCGCGGCCGAGCAGGAGCTGACCGGCGGCACCGATGCCTGCACGATCTGGGGCGCGTTCGCGCGCCGCGGCCTGGGCTACGGCGCCACGGCGGGCGGGTTGGGCCGCAACGACGGCGCGGAGGCGTTCGACACGCACCCCAAGTGCGAGCGTGGGTTCGACGGGGTGACCGCCGACGTCACGACGGTGATCTCGGGCACGGAGGTCCCGCTCAAGTTCAAGGTCGACGGGTTGACGGGGCTCGACATCGCCACCAAGAACAACCCGTACTCGCGCCAGGTCGACTGCACGACGCTGCAAGACCGTCACGCCGGGGCAGGAGGACATCACGCCGCGGCCGTTCCCGGTCCCGGCCGTCACCAAGGCCGGCTCGGCGCTGTCGGTCGACGCCGCGGGCACGTACACCTACCCGTGGATGACCACCACGGACTGGGGTGCCACGTGCCGTGAGTTCGTGCTCACCACGAAGACGGGCGTGCAGCACCGCGCGTTCTTCAAGTTCCTGGCCGCGACGCATACCGACGGCACGGTCGGCGGCACGGTGCCGGCGACGCTGTCGCTGACGCTCGGCACGCCGGCGACGTTCGGCCCGTTCACGCCGGGCGTGGCGAAGGAGTACACCGCGACCACGGACGCCAACGTGATCTCCACGGCCGGCGACGCGGCGCTGAGCGTCTCCGAGCCGGGCCACCTCACCAACGGCGCGTTCTCGCTGCCGCAGCCGCTGCAGGTCGCGTTCTCGAAGGCGGCGTGGACGGCGCCGGTCTCCAACGACAAGGTGACGCTCACGTTCAAGCAGGCCATCGGGGCCAATGACGCTCTGCGGACCGGGACGTACAGCAAGACGCTGACGTTCACGCTCTCGACCACCACGCCGTAGGCGCAGTGCCGGCCGCCGCGACGCTTCGTCGCGGCGGCCGGCGCAGCGTTCACCCGACGCGCTTGACGCCGATGTGGATGTGGTTGAGGTGGTTGCCGCCGAAGGCGGGGCCTGAGCCGCGGTAGATGACCTGCACGCGGAAGCGGTGGCCGCCGTGCGCGATCGTGGTGACGCCGCGCGAGGTGTTGATCGGCTCCTTCAGCCGGTAGGACTTGAAGCCCAGCTGGTGCATGATCCGCAGCGCGGCCTTGTCCATCCCGGGCGTCGGCGCGCTGCCGTCGGAGATGTCGTACGCGTACGCGTCCTTGTTGCCGAGGTCGTGGTCGCTGCGCGACCCCGAGAACGGGTTGGTGTTGTGGCGCTTCTCGCTGGTGGTCTTGAGCCCGAGCCCGTGTCCGATCGCGGCGAGCGACTGCGCGACGGCCTGCGAGCCCATGAACGCGCCGGAGGGCACTGAAGCCGACGCGGCCGTCGCCACCGACGCCGCGGGCTTCTCGCCGTAGCGCGCCCGCAGCTTGGCCCGGTAGGGCGCGCGGGCCTTCGCCCGCTTGGTCTGCGTGGGCGTGCGGCGGCTCGGCGTGCGGATGAGGCTGCGCAGCGCGGGCGTGATGCCGTGCTCGTAGGCCTGGGGGAGGAGCCCCAGCGCCTGCGTGACCTGCCGGGCGGCCTCGCGCGTCTCGGCGTCATACACGCCCGACTCGGCGATCCGGCGATCGATGTTCCACGCGTCGAAGCGCAGGTTCAGCAGCCGCTGGAAGGCCTTGACGTCAGCGCCCTTCATCGGCTGCTGCTTCGAGAGCGTGAACGTGCGCGCCGGCCCCTTCGGCGTGGTGGGCACCGGGGCGGGCTTGCCGTCGGGCTCGAGCTCGTCGAGGCGTTCGCGCACGAGTGAGCGCAGGAGCTCCGCCTCGGCGTCGTGCTGCTGGATCCGCGCGCCCAGCTCGGCGAACGTGACCGCGGCGTGGCCGTTGGTCGGCGCCGCGTCCTTGGGCGCCGTTTCGGCGCGCTGGATGCGCGTCTGCAGCTCGTCGATCGCGGCGCTCAGCGCCACGAGCCCCGCCTTCACCGGCGCGAGGTCCGCGGGCGCCACGACGCGTTCGCGCTGGGCGGTCTGCCCCGCCCGGCGCTCGAGTCGCTGGCCGCGTGCGAGCAGCGTGTCGAGGATGTGGTCCTCACGCTCGTCGAGCCGGACGAGCTCGCCGATCAGCGCGCCGGACGTGAGCGGCACGGGCCGCTTGTCCGGCGCGGGCTTGGTCTGCGGCTTCGGCTTGTGCGCGACCGGTGTCGGCTTCGGTGTCGGCGTCGGCTTGGCGTGGCCGCCGAGCTTCTTGCGCCGCACCGCCTTGTCGAGCGCCTCGGAGCTCTCGGGCCCGAAGCGCCCGTCGGGCTTGAGCGCGTGCTCGGTCTGGAACTGCTTGAGCGCCTTCACCGTCGCGCTGTCGAACTTCTGGCGCTTGCCGTCGAGGTAGTGCGTGCCCGTCATCGGCGACTGGATGAAGGAGAGCCGGCGCGTGAGCACGAGCACGGCGTCGCCCTCGTCACCGCGGCGCAGGTACGAGCGGCCGGGCCGCACGTCGACCTTGCGCACGCGCGCCAGCAACGCCACGCGCCGCGCCTGATGCGAAGGCGCATTCCACGTCGCAGCGCCGTTGATCGAGCGGGTGACGCCTTCGAAGTCGCCCTTGTCGGCCTTGGCGTTGAGCTTCGCGCGCGTCCAGAACTGCGCGGCGGCACGGTACCCATAGCGGGGCGTGGCGAGCAGCTTCGGCTGCGTGACGAAGTCGACGCCGAGCTTGTCGCTCATCCACTTGTAGTTGGCGCGGCCGGTCACCTGGATCGGTCCGCGGCCCTTGAAGCGCACGCCGTCGCCGCGCTGGACGTTGCCGAGGTCCTTGCGGCCCTCGTACGCGGCGCCCGAGGCGATCTCCTCGAACGTGCTGAGCATGATCGACTCGTGGAAGAGCTGCGCGAGGAACATCTCCGCGCGCGCCTTCGTCGTGATGTCGCACTCGCGCATCGCGGCCGCGAGGAACGGGGCGTGGACGCGTGCCGTGTGCGGGTCCACACCCAGCTTGACGAGCGTCTTCGATGACAGCGCCATGGGGTCAGACCTGGGCCGGCACGGCCGGCTCAGACTCCTCGTCGTCGAGCGGCTCCTCGAAGTCCTCGTCGGCTTCGAAGTCCAGGTCCTCGTCCTCGAACTCGAGCTCGTCCTCGAACTCGTCGTCGACGGGCACATCGCCCTCGTCGGCGGGGTCGTCATGGACGGCGTCGATCAACGGGTCGCTGGCCGGAACCGTCTCCGCCGACTGACGCTCGATCAGCTCGTCCCACTTGTACCGGTTGTGGTTGAACTGGAACGCGAGGCCGAACACGAGCGCCGCTACGCCGAGGAAGACCTCCTCGACCGCCTCCTCCGGGACCTCGAGTCCCGGGAACGAACGCGAGAGCCAGGCGGCGAACGCGCCGGCGAGCGGGGCAATGAGCGGAGCGGCGAGCGCAACCACACGGTTAGGAGCCATCTGCGGTCCTTTCATCCTCGAACACGCAGGGATCGTCCACCGTAGGGGAAAGGCGAGCAAGGCACGGTGCGGGTGAACCGGCTCACCCTCGGATAACCTGCCGCCGATGCTTGAAGCGGTCCGCCGGCTCGTCGACGAGGTCGTCCTGCCGAGCGTGGAACGCTGGGACCGGGACGACGAGCTCCCCGACGAGGTGCTCAGGCGCCTCGCCGAGCTTGGTGTTCCCGGCGCTTTGGTGCCGGAGCAGTACGGCGGGCGCGCCCTGCCGGTGAGCGCGATGGTCGATGTGTGGCGCACGCTGGCCCAGGGCTGGATCTCGCTCACGGGCGCGGTCAACACCACCGCGCTGGCGACGGAGCTGTTGGTGCGCTACGGCACCGAGGCACAGCGCGAGCGCTGGCTGCCGGGGATCGCGACCGGCGAGGTGTGGTCGTCGTTCTCGATCACCGAGCCGGGCGCGGGCAGCGACCTGAGCCGGATCGAGACGTGGGTCGAGCCCGCCGAGGAAGGGCTGCTGGTCACCGGGCGCAAGCGCTGGATCGCGGGTGGCTTCTCGTTCCCGCTCGCGTTCATGCTCGCCACCGTCAAGGGGCAGCTGCGCCCGTCGTGCATCCTGCTGCCCTCCGCAGGGCGCGGGAGTGCGACGTGGACGGTCGAGCCGCTCGACAAGCTCGGCTACCGCGGGGTGGAGTCCGCGGCGTGGGTGTTCGACGCACACCACGCGCCGGGCGGCGAGGTGCTCGGCGGCGAGGCCGGGATGGGGCAGGGCGCGCGGCAGATGCTGGACGTGCTCGCGGTCGGCCGCGTGAACGTCGCGTGCCGGGGCCTCGGGGTCCTGGACCGGGCTTTGGAGTGCGCTTTGGACGAGGCCACCGAGCGCGGGATCGGCCGCGGGACGCTGCTCGGCGACCACAGTCACACGCAGCTGCGCATCGGCGAGATCCGCGGCCGGCAGCTCGTGGTCGAAGCGGCCATCCGCGCCGCCGCGGACGCGGTGGACCGCGGCGACGACGACGCCGCGGCCCGGGCCACCGCCGCCAAGATCATGGCCTCCGAGAGCGCCGTCTGGGCGGTCGAGCTGGCCTCGCGGCTGGCCGCCAGCCGCTCCTACACCGGCGACACCGAGCTGGCCCGGCTGCGCCGCGACGCACCGCAGACGCAGATCGGCGAAGGCGCGAACGACGCGTTGCTGATCGCGGCCGGCAAGGCCGTCATCAAGGCGCGGAAAGCGAGCCGCTGAGCAGGCCCGCGGCGGCGAGCGCGCGCGGGTCCGGCTCGACCGACCCGTGCGGGCCGACGTACTCGGGGTAGATCGCCTTCAGGCCGCGGCGGCGCGCGATCGGGCCCAGGATGCGCGAACGCGATCCGCTGCACGAGCGCGGGCGGGCTCCGGCGGACGAGCACGTCGGCGAACTCCGCGCCCATCAGCGCGGCCTGCAGCAGCGAGGGAAGGCCCTTGGCGTTCGTGCGCCCCGCGTTGGCGAGCCCGAAGCCGGTCGCGATCGCCAACTCGAACCGGGGTGTCGGCGGCGTCAGCTCGAGCAGCACGTCGACGGGCTCGTCGCTCGCGTTCCACCAGTCGTGCCAGACGCCCGCGCGCACGGTCACGAACTCGGCCGGGCGTAGCGTGCGGGTGACGCCGTCGACCTTGGTCGCCAGCTCCCCGGCGATCACCTCGAAGCGCTCCTGCATCGCGGGGTGCAGGTGCTCGCCCGCCACGGCGCCGCCCGGACGCACCTGCAGGTGCACGAGCATCGGCTCGCCGGGCGCGTCCTCGTCACCGCGCAGGACGACCGCCCGCTCGCCGGTCACTTCATTGACGTACAGATCTCCGTAGCGCGCCACGGTGGGCCTCCAACTGGTTCAGGTGTCAACCACCTGGACGGGTGTGGCGCGTCGCGTATTCCCGGGGTCAGGCGTCGATCGCCAGCCGTCCGCCCTTGGCCCAGTGCTCGTGGTCGACCTCGTGGATGAACACCTGGACGGCCTCGGGCTTGACGCCGTAGGCCTCGACGAACGCGTGCGTGATGCCCTCGACGAGCCGGCGGCGGGCGTCGAGGTCGCGCGGGGACTGCTGGACGGTGACGATCGGCATCAGGCGCCTCCGGGTCAGGTGCGAGGAGACGCCGAGCTTGACGAAGATGCTGCGCGGGCGCGTCTCGATCGTCTTCTCGCCCAAGCGCTGATGATCTGCGCGCGCGAGCGGCAACGCGCCACTCGGGCACGCGAGCGTTCACTGGGTTCCCTGTGTGGCAACTCGTGAACACTCGCGTGGCGTGACCGTCCCTCGGGGTGACTCATGGCAAATGCGAGGCGTTCAGGCCGCAACCAGCCGGCGCACCGTCTCCAGTTCGGCCTCGACGACCGCCACCTGGGCGTCCACGTCGGCGTCGGGGACGGAGGCGGGGAAGAACTGGGTGAACAGGTACTCGCAGCCGTCGCCGTTGGCGAGCACGCGGGTGAACACGCCGCGGCCCGGCTGGTCGGTGGAGACGATGTCCACCGTGCCGCGCGAGCGGGACACGCGCAGGTCGACGCGCGCCTCGCCCGCGCCGGTGTCGACGATCCAGTGCTCGCCGTCCGCCCGGACGGACCGCGCGAACCCCGGGGCCCAGCGCGGCAACGCGTGCGCGTCGCCGACGAGGTCGAGCACGGCGTCGGGCGTGGCCTGGATCGAGATCGAGCTGGTGACGGAGCGGTTCGTAGGCATAGGTAGATCATAAGCATATGCATACGATCTGTCCACACGTACCATCTCGCGGATGGAACGTGAGGATCTCGGCGCGCTGCTCGCGCGGGCGATGCGGCGGATCATGGAGGCGGAGCGGCCGCTGCTGGAGGCGCACGGCGTGAGCATGTGGGCGTACGTGGCGCTCACGCTGCTCGCGCGCGGGCCGGCGCCGACCCAGCTCGCGCTGGCCGAGGCGATGGGCTACGACAAGACGCGGCTGATCAGGATCCTCGACGGGCTCGAGGGCGACGGCCTCATCTCGCGCGCGCCCGACCCGTCGGACCGCCGCGCGCGGGTGATCGAGCTCACCGCCGCCGGCCGGGCGAAGTTCGCCGCCATCCAGCAGGACGTCCACGCGATGGAGGACGAACTGCTCAGCACCCTCGACGCAGCCGAGCGCAACGCGCTTCGCACCGCGCTGCCCCGCCTCGCAGATACATGACGAGTCATGTAGTTTGCGCTATAGTTGCTCAGGCAACGAACACGAGGCGGACACCATGCAATTCGGAATCTTCTCTGTCAGCGACATCACCAAGAACCCGGTCACCGGCTACACGCCGACCGAGGCGGAGCGCATCGACGCGAGCGTGCAGCTCGCCAAGCGCGCGGATGAAGTCGGGCTCGACGTGTTCGCCATCGGCGAGCACCACAACCCGCCGTTCTTCTCTTCCTCGCCGACCACGCTGCTCGCGCACATCGCGGCGCAGACCGAGCGCATCCTGATGAGCACGGCGGTGACGCTGATCACCACGAACGACCCGGTGAAGCTCGCCGAGGACTACGCGATGCTCCAGCACCTCTCCAAGGGGCGGATGGACCTGATGCTCGGCCGCGGCAACACCGTGCCGGTGTATCCGTGGTTCGGCCAGGACATCCACAAGGGCCTCGAGCTCGCGCTGGAGAACTACAACCTGCTCCACCGCCTGTGGCGTGAGGACGTCGTGGACTGGGAGGGCAGCTTCCGCACGGCGCTGCAGGGCTTCACCTCGATCCCGCGGCCGCTGGACGACGTCCCGCCGTTCGTCTGGCACGGCGCCATCCGCACGCCGGAGATCGCCGAGCAGGCGGCCTACTACGGCAACGGCTACTTCGCCAACAACATCCTCGCCCCGAACTTCCACTTCAAGCCGCTCGTCGACCTCTATCGCCGGCGCTACGCGCACTACGGCCACGGCACGCCGGAGCAGGCGATCGTCGGCCTCGGCGGCCAGGCGTACATCGCGAAGCACTCGCAGGACGCGGTGCGCAAGTTCCGCCCGTACTTCGAGGGCTCGCCGATCTACGGCAAGTCGTATCGCCTCGAGGACTTCATGCACGGCACGCCGCTGAGCGTCGGCAGCCCGCAGGAAGTGATCGAGAAGACGCTCACCTTCCGCGAGGGCTTCGGCGACTATCAGCGCCAGCTGTGGGTGGTCGATCACTCGGTCCCGCTCGAGGAGGCGCTGGAGCAGGTCGAGCTGCTCGGCACCGAGGTCGTGCCGACCCTGCGCAAGGAGATGGAGTCGCGCCGCGCCCCGGGCGTGCCGGACGCGCCGACGCACGCCAGCCGCGTGCGCGAGAAGTACGGCGACGCGCAGCCGCGCCAGCCGCGCCCGAACCCGAACCGCGGCGACAACGTCACCGGCACCTCGCCCTACCAGGACACCGATCCGTCGCTCATCGCCAACCTCCCACTCGTCGCGTAACGACGATGGCGAGCCGCACCCGCATGGCGAACGAGGCGTGGGAGGCGCTGTTCCGCGCGCAGGCGACGGTGCAGCGGGAGCTGCTCGCCGCCGACGTCTGGGACGGGCTCAACCCGAGCGACTACGGCGTGCTCTACGCGCTCTCGAAGGCCCCGGACGGCCTGCGGATCACGTCGCTCGGCGACGACGCCCTCCTCACGCAGGCCGGGATCTCGCGCCTGATCGCGCGGCTCGAAACCCAGGGACTCGTCGAGCGCGTGGCCGACCCCGCCGACGGGCGCGCCTCCCGGATCCGATTGACTGCGGCGGGCACGGAGGCCCAGCGCCGCGTCGGCCTGCGCCACGGCCGCCACGTCGCGCAGATCATGACCCGCACCTTTTCCGCCGAGCAGCTGCAGCAGCTGCGGGCGCTGAGCGAAACTCTCACCGAAAGCGTCAGACCATGAAACGCCTCGTCGTCATCAACGCCGGCACCGGCAACCCGTCATCCACCCGTCAGCTCACCGACCGGCTGGCGCAGAAGGCGCTGGACCGGCTCGACGGCGAGGCCGTGGTCAGCGTGATCGACCTCGGCCCGCTGGCGGTCGAGATCGCGCGCGCGGCCGTCGCCGGGTTCGCCGGCGAGGAGCTCCAAGCCGCGATCGACAAGCTCGCCGCCGCCGACGGCATCATCGCCGCCACACCCGTGTACAAGGCCGGGATGAGCGGGCTGTTCAAGACGTTCGTCGACGTGCTGGACAACGACCTGCTGGTGGCCAAGCCCGTCCTGCTCGCGGCCACCGGCGGCACGCCGCGGCACGCGCTGGTCATCGACGACCAGCTGCGCCCGCTGTTCGCCTACATGCGCGCGCTGACGCTTCCCACGTCCGTGTACGTGGCGCCGGAGGACTGGGGCTCGTCGTCGCTCGGTGAGCGACTGGATCGCGCGGCGACCGAGCTTGCGGTGATGGTCAACGCCGGCGTGGAGCAGCAGATCGCGGACAGCGCCTGGGGCAGCTACCAGCACCAGTTCGGCGGCAACGCGGCGCGGGCCGAGCAGACCGCGGACGACGTCGATTTCAGCTCGCGGCTGATGCGGTTGGCGACCGGCGGGCGCTGACCCCCATGGACGAGCCCGCGCCGCTCTCGCAGTCCCGCGTCTGGGAACTGCAGCGCGCGTTCTACGAGGACAACGCGAGCGAGGCGTTCGCCGAGATCCCGCACCAGATCGTCGACAACCCGTTCGTCGCCGCGGCGTACGCGCGGGTGGTCGTCGGGTACCTGCGCGACTGCGCGCGCGGCGCGTTGGACCTGGACGAGCCGTTGTACGTGGTCGAGCTCGGCGCCGGCCCGGGACGCTTCGCGCACGGGTTCAGGCGGGAGCTGGACGCGTTCGTGGAGGCGCTCCCGTTCGCGCTGCCCCCGATCGTGTACGTGATGACCGACCTCGGCGAGAGCACGATCCAGCAGTGGGCGGCCAACCCCGCACTCGACGACGAGCGGTTCGACTTCGCGCGCTTCGACGTGGGTGGCGACGGGGTGCTGAACCTGCGCCGCCGCGGCGTGGCGCTGGACCGTCTCGCCAACCCGCTCGTCGTGATCGCCAACTACGTCTTCGACAGCATCCCCGCCGACGCGTTCGCGATCAGCGACGGTGGGGTGCAGGAGTGCCTCGTGTCGGTCGAGGGCGCCGACGTCGCGTCCATGCAGCTCGCGTTCTCGCGCGGCCCGGTGCGGTCGTATGGCGACCCCGACCTCGACGCGCTGCTCGAGCACTACCGGACCACGCTGGACGGCACCGTGGTCACGCTCCCGCACGTCGCCATCAGGTGCGTGCGGCGGCTGCGCGAGCTGGCCGGCGACCGGCTCCTGCTGCTCGCCGCCGACAAGACCCACAGCACCGAGGCGTCCCTCGCGCAGCGCTCCGAACCCGAGCTCAGCGTCCACGGCGGCAGCTTCTCGCTGATGGTCAACTTCCACGCCCTCGCCTGGTACGCCGAACGCCACGGCGGCGCAGCGCTCCACGGCGGCGACCGCCACATGGCCCTCGACGTCGTCGCCCTGCTGTTCGGCTCCCCGCCGGGCGGCCACGCCGAGACCCGGCTCGCCTACGCCGACGCGCTCGATCGCTTCGGCCCCGAGGACCTCTCCTTCCTCGCCGAAGGCATCGAGCGCGCCGCCTCGCAGCTGGGCGTCGCAGAGCTCGTCGCGCTCCTGCGCCTCAGCGGCTGGGACGCGTTCACGCTGCTCGGCGTCGCCGGCCACCTGCGCGAACAGGCCGCGGAAGCCGACCCCGCCGCCCAAGACGGCCTCCGCGAAGCGCTCCTGAAGACCTACGAGCGCCACTTCCCCGTCCCGGGCGAGGACGACCTCCCGTTCATGATCGGTGTCCTGCTGTTCGAGCTCGAGGACTACGAGGACGCGATCGACTTCTTCGAAGCCTCGCTCGAACTCCACGGCCCGGACGAGGCGACGGTGCGCAACATCGACATCTGCGAATCCCAGCTGCGCCGCTAGACGAAGCGGGGCGCGACCTCCGCGATCGCCTGGTCGAGGATCTCGACCCCGAGGCGCAGCTGCTCGTCGGGCGTGGTGAGCGCCGGGGCGATGCGGAACGTGCCGCTCAGCGCGGGCAGGTTGACGATGTTCATGTGCAGCCCGAGCTCGAGGCAGCGCGCGGTGATGGCCGCGCCCAGCTCCGGCGAGCTCTGCTTGGTCTCGCGGTCGAGCACGATCTCCAGGCCCTGCATGAGCCCGCGCCCGCGCACGTCGCCGACGACCGAGTGGCGGTCCTGCAGCTCGAGCAGGGCGTTGTGCAGGATCTCGCCCTTGGCCGTCACGCCCGCGCCGACGCCGTCCTCGAGCACGTCGAGCACGGTGTTGCCGACGGAGGCCACGAGCGGATCGTTGAGGTGGGTGGTGAAGAACAGGTAGTCGCGCTCGTAGGCGCGCGCCTCGATCTCGTCGGTCGTGACGACCGCGGCCAGCGCCAGCCCGGCGCCGAGGGTCTTGGACATCGTGATGATGTCGGGCACGACGCCGTCGCGGGTGAAGCCGTAGCGGTCACCGGTGCGGTACAGGGCGGTCTGGGCCTCGTCGAAGATCAGCAGCATCCCGCGCGCGTCGCAGTGCTCGCGCAGGCGGGCGAGGTAGCCCGGGGGCGGGACGAGGACGCCGCCGCTGGACAGGATCGGCTCGACGATGCAGGCCGCGAGCGCACCCGTGGACTGGGCGTCGATGAGCTGGAAGCCGAGGTCGAGCTGGCGCCGCCAGTCGAGCTCACCGTCAGGGGTCGCGATGTCGGGGCGGTACGTGTCCGGCGTCGGCAGCACGAAGTTGCCCGGCCCGGCCGGGCCGTAGCCCTTGCGGCCGGCGCTGTACGTCGCGCTGGCGGAGCCGAGCGTCATCCCGTGCCAGGAGCGGGAGAAGGCGACGATCTCGTGGCCGCCGGTGACCAGCTTCGCGAGCCGGAGCGCCGCTTCGTTGGACTCCGCGCCCGTGGTGAGCAGCTGCACCTTGTTCAGCGGGTCCGGCAGGCTTTCCGCGAGGCGCCGCGAGAGGTCGACGACCGGGCGCGAGAGCATGCCGCTGAACAGATGGACCAGGTGTGCCGGCGGCCTCACGGACGGTGGCGGTGATCGCCGGGTGCGAGTGACCCAGGATCGCGCTCATCTGCCCGGAGGTGAAGTCGATCAGCTCGCGCCCGTCGCTCGTGTAGAGCAGGCTGCCCTCGGCCCGCTCGACGAGGGTCGGCACCCACGACGGGGCGGACCGGATGACATGACGGTCGACGTCGGACCAGAACGCCGGGTCCAGCCCGGTCTCGGCAAGCACGCTCATGCCACCGAAGGTAACCCGCGCGATCGTGAAGGTCCAGCGACATTTTCTGCGCTGGCTGTACAGTTGCGCTGAACAGTGCTCGATCCACGCCGCCTTCGCCTGCTGATCCAGCTTCAGAGCCTCGGGACGGTCCGGGCCGTGGCGCACGCCGCGGCGTTGAGCCCGTCCGCGGTCTCCCAGCAGCTCGCCGCCCTCGAGCGCGAGAGCGGGACCGCGCTGATCGAGCGTCACGGCCGCTCGGTCGCGCTCACCGACGCGGGCGTCGCGCTCGCCGGCCACGCGCGCGTGATCCTCGAGCGCATCGACGTGGCCGAGGAGGCATTGCGCGCGCTCAAGGACGCGCCGGAGGGCACGGTCCGCGTGTCCGCGTTCACCAGCGCGATGCGCGCGTTCGTGATCGACGCCGCGGCCGAGGTCGCCCAGCAGCACCCCGGGATCGCCGTCCAGCTCGCGGAGCTCGAGCCCGCCGAGAACGTCCCGGCGCTCGAGCGCGGCGACGTGGACCTCGCGATCGTGGCCGACTTCGGCGACGGCTCGCTCCCGCCGACGCCGCACCTGCGCTCGCTGGCGCTCACGCGCGACGAGCTGCTGGCCGTCCTCCCGCTGGACACGCCCTTCAAGACGCTCGCCGATCTGCACGACGCGAACTGGCTGCTCGACGGCACCGAGCTCGAGCAACACGTCATCCGCCGCTGCCGCCGCGTCGGTTTCGAGCCGCGCTTCGCGGGCCGGCTCTTCAGTCACGAGGCGCTGCTCTATGCCGTTCAGCGCGGCCTCGGCGTGACCATCCTGCCGTCGTTCGTGGCCGCCCCGCCGGGCACCGTCCAGCTGCGCCCACTCGTCCCACCGGCGTACCGCGAGCTGCTCGTGCTCCACCGCGAGGAGGCGCTCACCCGGCGCTCGGTCGCGCTCACGCTCGACGTGCTCGTCAAGGCCGCCGCGGCACCGTCAGCGAACGAGCCCGCCCGCGTTACGGAATCCTCTCCCTAAGGGGCGAGCGCGACCTGGGAGTTCGGCGTCGACGTGGACTGCGCGACCACGCGCATGGGCGCCTCGCCGGAGAGCGGGACGCTCGCGACGAGGATGGTGCACGTGTCGGTCTCGGCATCGATCTCGATCTCGATCGCGAGCTGGAGCTCGTCGGACCCCGGGTCGAGGCGCGCCGAGACGGTCTCCCAGGGAACGTCCTGATCGGGATCGATCGGCTCCAGTGAAGCGAGCACCTCGGGTGCCGCCTCGCGCAGGACGCGCGACGCCGGCACGGGCTCGCCGCCCACGCGCAGCGGCTCGATCCGTCCGTCCGCGTGCAGGACGCTCAGCGGCTCGTCGTAGTCGTCCCGCCACAGCGCGTCGGCGCCGGGCAGCAGCCACCGATCCCCGGCAACGCCAGCAGCGGCGAGACGCCGAGCTCGAACCCCACCAGCTGCGTCACCGTGCCGTCCGCCCGCACCAGCCACGGCGGCTGCGGCGCGGTTTCGTGGTGGTTGCCCTCGTCGGTGACGATCGCGTGGCGCAGGAGCACACCCTCCGGACCGGCGATGGGCGGCCACAGCAGGATCTCGCCGCCCTCCACGGGCGCCGCCGCGGACTCGTGGACCAGCGCGGTGCCCCCGTTCCGCTGGACGGCGAGGCGCCGTCGTACCGGCGTCCGGGCCGCGGCGCTGAGCTCCGCGCGCAGGCGGGGGACATCGTCGTGGTGACGGTCCCGCTGAAGGCCTACCAGCAGGTCCCGGTCGAGCCGCTGCGCGGCAAGACCGTGATCGACACGAACAACTACTACGCGCAGCGGGACGGGCAGTTCCCGGAGCTGGACGACGAATCGACCACGGTGAGCGAGCTGCTGCAGGCGCACCTGCCGGAGTCGCACGTCGTGAAGGCGTTCAACAACATCAGCTCCGTGCACCTCGGCGAGCTGCCGCGCCCGAGCGGCGATCCCGAGCGTTCGGTGCTCGCGATCGCCGGCGACGACGACGCGGCGAAGCAGACCGTGACCGCGTTCCTGGACTCGATCGGCTTCGACGCCCTCGACGCCGGTTCGCTGGCCGAGGGCTGGCGGTTCCAGCGCGATACGCCCGCCTACGGCACGCCGTACCTCGGCGACTCGGGCGCAGAGAGCTTCGCTACGCCCGGGTCAGGTCGCCCGGTCACGGAGGAGACGATGCGGAGCAAGCTCGCCGAGGCGGTCCGCTACCGCGACATGTGACCGCTCAGATGCGGGGACGGCTGCGCTTGCCGCTGCGCATGTCGTCCATCATCCGCTGGATGCGCGCCTGCGTCGTCGGCTTCCGTCGTGGTGCGCTTGCGCTCCTTCGTCACCCAGATCTCGTAGGCCGGATGCGCCTCCAACGCGGCCTGGACCCGCTCGCGGAGATCCACGAAGAGCTCGGCGTAGGGCTTCGTCGGATCGGCCATGAACCATTCCCAGGTGAGCTCCGGGCCGGCTTGGGTGATCACCCGCTCCCAGCCGGTCGAGCCGGAGTCGGCGTCCGGCGCCTCCCACGCCCGCTGCATGTAGGCGTAGGTCGCTTCAGGGTCATCCGGGGTGCGAAGAATTTCCAGGTTGCGGGCCTGCGGAACGTAGGCGGCACCCCCGGCATTGGTCACACCCGCCGCTTTCACACGTTGGGGCCAGGCGTTGATGTCGGCCTGAAGCGCACGGAGCATGTCGTCTCGAGTCACCACCCGAGCCTAGCCGAGGACGCGGCCGGAGCGCGATGAGTTTCGACTGCACCCCCCGTCTCAGCTCCATGTCCAACCTCATGGTCGACTTCATCATCTCCCTCGACGGCTACGGGGCCGCGGACGGCTGGCCCGGCTTCTGGGGCATGGAGGGGCCCGAGTACCTCGCGTGGCTCGGGGAACCGTCCGAGGCCGAGCACGTCACGCTGATGGGCGCGACGACCTACCGCCTGATGCACGGGTTCGCCGCCGAGATGCCCGACGATCCCGGCATGGCCGGCCATGACCGAGATGCCCAAGGTGGTGTTCTCCTCCACGCTCAAGGACCCGCTGGCGTGGGCCAACACCGAGCTGATCGACGGGGACGCCGTCGAGGCGGTGCGCGACATGAAGCGCCGGGAGACGCGACCCCTGCGCACGCTCGGCAGCGTCAGCCTGTGCCGGTCGCTGCTCACCGCCGGCCTCGTGGACCGCTTCCGCGTGATCGTCTTCCCGGTCATCACCGGCGCCACCGGCAAGGACCGCATCTTCGACGACTATCCCGACGTCCGCCTGGACGTCGTGCAGACGCGCACGTTCGACGGGCGACTGCAGCTCCTCGAATACGTGCCGACGGTGCTGGAGGGACCGCCGGGCGCTTAGGCCTGGAGCTCGCGGGCGGCCTCGATGAGGGCGGCGAGGAGCGCGGCGGTGGCGGGCGGGTCGGGCGGTTCGCCGTAGGTCGCGGCGTAGATGTGCCGTTTGGAGCCGGGAAGCTCGGTCGCGACGACGCCTTCGATGTGATGGGCGAGGAGGGCCAGGCCGGTCTGGGTCGCCACGCCGAGCCCGGCCGACACCCAGGCCTGCATCACGACCATGTCGTCGGAGCTGTAGCCGATCCGCGGATCGAACCCGGCGTCGGCGCACAGGGACAGCAGGTGGCTGCGGCAGCGCTCGCAGCCGGCGATCCACGTCGCGTCGCGCAGGCTGGCCATGCCCGCGCTCGGGCCGCGTCGACAGCACGTAGACCGGATCGTCGAGCAGGTGATGCAGGCGCACACCGGCGGGTTCGGGCTCGGTCTCGTCGTAGCGGAAGATGACCGCGACCTCGATCTTGCCGGTGCGCAGCAACTCGAGCGCGTCGACCGGATGCGTGTCGGTCAGGCTGATCTCCAGCCCCGGATGCCGGTCCGCCAGCGTCGCCAGCGCCGCGGGCACGAGCGATCCGTTGGCCGAGGCGAAGCCCGCGAGCCGCACGCGGCCCGCGTTCAAGCCGA
This sequence comes from uncultured Solirubrobacteraceae bacterium, assembly GCA_963724195.1. Classification (GTDB taxonomy): domain Bacteria; phylum Actinomycetota; class Thermoleophilia; order Solirubrobacterales; family Solirubrobacteraceae; genus Solirubrobacter. Next base: position 96,649 of record CAVRTQ010000021.1, read on the forward strand.
CGTGGGCGGAGAGCTCCGCGCCGGCGGCGTCGATGCGGCCGATGATCTCGGCCGCGCGGTCGGCCAGCAGCTGCTCCGGCGGGGGTGAGCCGGATCCCGCGGCCGACACGCTGCAACAGCTGCGCGCCGGTCTCGGCCTCGAGCCGTGCGAGGTGGTGGGTGACCGACGGCTGGGAGTAGTGCAGCTCCTTCGCCGCCGCGGTGACCGACCCGTGGCGCGCGACGGCGTCGATCACGCGCAGCCGGTTGACGTCCAGCATGCATCAACCCTATCTATGAGTCAGCACGAAAGTTGGCATTGGACGTATGAGCCGATGGGCCGCAAGCTGGAAGGCATGACCGCGACCCAGATTCGCCCCGCCGCACGGCTGAGCTCACTCGTCGCCGGTATCCGCACCGTCGTCGACTCCCACGCCGACTGGTCCGAGACCGCGCAGCTCGTCGCCGACCAGCTCCGCCGCCACCTGCCCGGCCCGGAGGTCCTGACCGCGGAGCAGCGGCTCGGCTCCCCCGACGACTACTGCGCGTTTCCGCTGCACGCCGAGGCCGACGGCTCGTTCTCGATCGTCGCGCTGGTCTGGCGGCCCGGGCAGATCACCCGCATCCACGACCACGTCACCTGGTGCGTGTTCGGGGTGATCCAGGGCGTCGAGCACGAGGAGCTGTTCGACGCCGACCTGAACCTGGTCGGCCGCAGCGAGAACCACACCGGTGACGTCAGCGGCTTCGCACCGCCCGGCGACATCCACCGCGTGCACAACACCGGCGCGCAGACCGCGATCTCCATCCACGTCTACGGCACCGACATCACCCGCATCGGCTCCAGCGCGCGCCGCTACTACGACTGAGAGGGAGCGACCAATGTCACGCGTCTACGTGCACTTCTTCTCCGTCTCCCTCGACGGCTTCGGCACCGGTGAGGGCCAGACCAAGGAGCTGCACTTCGGCCACGCCGGGGAGCGCCTGCACCAATGGATGTTCAAGACCCGCGTCGTGGCAGGCGGGCGGCAGCGCCGGCATCGACGACGTCTTCATGCAGCGCCACGATCACGGGATCGGCGCCGAGATCATGGGGGCCGGGAAGTTCGGCCACCCCGGGTGGGAGGACGACCCGGACTGGAAGGGCGCGTGGGGTCCCAACCCGCCGTTCCACACGCCCGTGTTCGTCCTCACCCATCACACCCGCGCCCGGCGATCGAGATGGAGGGCGGCACGACCTTCCACTTCCTCGACGCTTCGCCGGCCGAGGCGCTCGAGACGGCTCGCGCCGCCGCCGACGGCCAGGACATGCGCATCGGCGGAGGCCCCACCGTGATCCGCGACTTCCTGGCGGCCGGGCTCATCGACCACGCGCACATCGTCGTCGTCCCGATCCTGCTCGGTCGCGGCGTGCGGCTGTGGGATGGCCTCGAGGGGCTCGAAGAGCGCTACGCGATCGAGAGCGTCGTCTCACCCAGCGGCGTCACGCACCTCACGCTCAGCCGCAAACTCGAAACCGACCGCTAGGACGCGCGGCAGGTCGTGGTCCCCGCCTACGGCCCCATGACCAGCGGCTGCGGCCGCTGGTCACCGGGTTCGGCACCGGTCAGCTCGTGGCCGACTAAGATCTCGTCCATGTTGGTTCGCCGTGCCCTGCTGTTCGCGTTGATGATCGCCTGCGTGCCTGTCCCGTCCGCGCTCGCCCAGGCGCCGAAGGGCGACTGGACGTACGTGCGCAAGGACCCGTACCGGCACTACGCGTGCCGCGACAAGGTCAAGGGCGAGTGGCTCGTGCGCACCGCGACGCCGTGGGGCGACCGGCGCGACGAGGTCATCGAGAACGATTTCCAGACCTACGCGTCGCTCGCCCGCGGGTCGGACGAGAACGTCGCGGACGAGGCGAACAGCAAGAACTGGAACGGTGGCTACGCGCGCACCGTCCTCCGTGACGCGCGGTTGACCGACCGGCTGTGGGTCCAGCTCGCGGCGTACGGGCCACCCGAGCCGTGGACGAACGGGTTCACCGTCCGTCGGCTCGACCTCTGCCGCTGACGCAGACCTCGTCGTGCGTGAGCGGCAAGCCGTGCGGGGCGCCGGTCGGCCGCGTGCCAGAGCACAGGAACGTCACCGCGACACGTCCGTGATCAGCATCGGGTTGTGCTCGGCGAGCCGCTCGAGGACGGCCGCGGTCGAGGTGGCCTGCATCTCGCTGAGCTCCTGCGGCGTGATCCCGACGAGCGTGTAGAACTCGAAGCTGCCGTGCGGGCTCTCGGTCCAGGTCGGCAGTGACGGGTCTGACGTGAACGCCACCGCCTCCAGCGCGCAGCCCGGCTCGCCGGTGATCGGTCCGCCCGTCTGTAGCCGGTGCCCGACGCAGAAGTCGTGCCCGGCACGCGCTGCTGCGGCGACGTTCGCCAGCAGCGCGAACGGCCACACGGGTGGCTCTGGTTCGTCGCCACGCGCGGCACGGAGGGTCAGCTCGTAGCCGAAGCCGCTGATCTCGGCGACCTCGGAATCTTTGACGAACAGCTCCGTCAGCCCGTAGGTCACGAAATGCCAGTGGTCGGGCTCGGCATAGGCGCTCACACCCTGCAGCGGCGACCCGAACGCGACCCCGGGGGCCAACCCTCGGTGCAACGGCTCCGCGTCGCCGTGCACGGCGCGCAGCGCCGCATCGATCGCGTCCCAGCCGGGCGCTTCGTCGCTCATCGGGTACACGATGCTCGACGCGATCGTTTCGAGCGAACGATTTGTCAACCAGAGGTTGACAAAGTCATCACGCGTTCGCGTCAGGCGCGATCGGCGGCCACGCGCAGGGGGCGCTGGGCGGGGGCGGGAGCGCGCGGGCGCTCGCCGAGCTTGACCACGATCACGCCCGCCACGATCAACGCGCCGCCGACGAGCTGGAGCGGGCCGGGGAGCTGGTCGAGCAGCAGCCACGCGAACGTCACGCCCGCGACGACCTCCAGCAGCGCGACGAACGAGGACAGCCGCGAGCCGAGGCGCACGCTCGCCGCGATCCCGAAGCAGTAGGCGAGTCCGGCCGTCACGACGCCGAGCCCCAGCAACGGCAGCCACCACGGCACCGCGGTCCCCGCGTAGACGGGGGAGGCGGTCGTCGTGTCCATCGCCAGGATGCCGACGGCCCCCAGCACGGCCAGCACGAGCGTCCCGGCGGCCAGGCCGGCGCCGGCCAGCACGACGGGCGGCAGGTCGGGCCGCGGCGTCGCCGCGAGCACGAAGTAGGACGCGGCGCAGACCATCGCGATCAGCGCCCACAGCACGCCGAGCGGAGCGAGGTTGGCGCCGGACAGGAGATCCAGCACGAGCACGAGGCCGAGTGCGGCGAGTCCGGCTCCGGCCACGGTCAGCGGACCGGGGCGCTCGCCGTGGCGCAGCCACAGCCACACGACGACGGCAGCGGGCGCCGTGTACTCGATCAGCAACGCGGGCCCGACGTCCATCCGCTCGACCGCGGAGAAGTAGGCGAACTGCGCCCCGGCGACCGGCACCGCGCCGAACAGCAGCAACAGGCCGGCGTTCGCGCGCAGCACGCCCCAGCGACCACGCAGCGCGCGGGCGGCGAGCGGCGCCACGACCACCGCGCCGATGGCCAGACGGGCCAACACGACGGCCCCGGGGGACCAGCCGGCGTCGAGCAACCCGCGGGCGAACGAGCCCGAGAGCCCGAAGGCCGTCGCAGAGGCGACCGCAAAGATCAGTCCGGCAGTCATGTCATTGGCCATACCCGGCATGGCCGATGACAGTAACATGTGATCGTGTTGTTTGCCCATGACACAGAGGCGTCGCTGATCGCGGCGGTCGCGCTCGTCAACAGCGCCGTCGAGCCGGACACGCTCACGGAGATCGAGCAGGTCGACAGCTTCTACGAGGAGCACGGCTTCACCGGCCGGCGGGATGGCGACGCGGCCGAGCTGGAAGCGCTGCGCGCACTGCGGCCCGTCCTGCGCGAGCTGCTCACGGCCGATCGCGACACGGCGGCCGAGCTCGTGAACCGCCTGCTCGCCGAGTCCCAGGCGCTGCCGCAGCTCCGCCGCCACGACGGCCTGGACTGGCACATCCACGCCGCGGCGAACGACGCCCCGCTCGAGCAGCGCATCGCGGCCGAGACCGCGATGGCGATGATCGACGTGATCCGCGCCGACGAGCTCTCACGGCTCTCGATCTGCGACGACGAACGCTGCGACTGCCTCGTGCTCGACCTCTCGCGCAACCGCTCTCGCCGCTACTGCGACACGACGTGCGCGAACCGCAACGCGGTCGCCGCCTACCGCGCGCGGCGCAAGTCCGGCGCTTGACGACACGCCGGCGCACCGCATACGAAGAGATGGCGCTCGCCGGGGACCCGGGCCGGCTGCGTAGCCTGCGCGTGATGGCCGACTGGACGAAGCGCAACTTCGAGGACATGGAAGACCGCAGCCCGGCCGAGGTGCCGATGCGGTGGCTGTTCTCGCGGGGCGTGGTGCGCTCGACCGAGGTGGGCGTGAGCCGCTTCAGCTACGAGCCCGGCGCGCGCATGCCGTTCGGCCATCGGCACAAGACGCAGGAGGAGGTCTACGTCGTGGTCGCCGGCTCCGGGCGCGCGAAGCTCGAGGACGAGATCGTCGACGTCGGCCTGTGGGACGTGATCCGCGTCACTCCGCACGTGATCCGCTCCTTCGAGGCGGGGCCCGACGGGCTGGAGCTGATCTGCGTCGGCGGCCGGGCCAAGCGCGCGGACGCCGAACGGTTCGATGACTTCTGGCCGGAGCACGCGTGATGGCGGCGCCGATCCGGACCGCATGCACCGACCCGCCGGCGTGGACGCCGTGGTGCGCGCCCTCGCCGACATGACCGTGGAGCGCGTGGCCGGTGCGACCGGTCCAGCACCGACGCGCGGACGTACTAGAGGGCATGGCCCACCGCATCCTGATCTCCGGCGCGGGCATCGCCGGCCCCGCACTTGCCTGCTGGCTCGTCGACGCCGGATGGGAAGTGACCGTCGTCGAGCGTGACGAACGGTTGCGCGACGATGGCCAGAACGTCGACGTCCGCGGGGCCGGGCGCGAGGCGGCCCGGCGGCTCGGGATCGAGGACGCGATCCTGTCTCGCAACACGACCGAGACCGGCACGGACTTCGTCGACGACGACGGCGAATCCGCGGCGTCCTTCGACCAGGACGGCGACGACGGCCCGACCGCCGAGCTGGAGATCCTCCGCGGCCAGTTGGCGAGCGTCCTCCACGAACGCAGCGCCGACGCGGAGTACCGCTTCGGCGACCGGATCGACGCCGTCGAGGCCGGGGAGACACACGCCACGGTGCGCTTCGCTTCCGGTGACGAGCGCGCCTTCGACGTCGTGGCCATCGCGGAGGGCCAGCGTTCCCGCACCCGTGATCGCCTCTTCGACGGCGTGCGGCTCGACCCCCTGAACGTCGACATCGCGTACGCCACGATCCCTCGCCGGGCGGACGACACCGACCGCTGGCGCGTGTTCGTCGCGACCGACGGCCGCCAGGTCCACCTCAGGCCCGACAACCTCGGCACGATTCGCGCCATGCTCGCGTTCCAGACCGAGCCCAAGGGCTTCGACCGGCTCGAGCCGGCCGAGCAGATCACGGTGCTCCGCGATCGATTCGCCGGCGCCGGCTGGCAGACCGAGCGCATCCTGGACGCCCTCAGCGACTCCAACCTCTTCTACGAGTCACTCGCCCAGGTGCGGGTGCCGAAGTGGAGCACCGGGCGGGTGGTGTTGCTCGGCGATGCCGCCCACTGCGTCACGCCGCTCGCCGGCCTCGGCACGAGCCTCGCGCTCATCGGCGCCTACATCCTCGCGGGCGAGCTCACCAGCGACGACGACCATCGTGCGGCGTTCGAGCGCTACGAGGAGCGGTTGCGGCCGCTGGCCGAGGACATCCGCGAACTTCCGCCGGGCGTGCCGGGGATCGCGTATCCCGACAGCAAGCTCGGCGGTGACCTGCTCCGGCTCGGAGCCAGGGCCGCCGCCAGTCCGGTCGGCCGGGCGCTCGCCTCCGTCACGCCGTCCAGCAAGAGCGAGTTCGAGCTCCCCGACTACCCATAGGACCGGCTCGACGCGCTGGTCACATCGATGTCTCCCGCGCGGGGGGAGCGGTCAACCGTGCCGCCCGCGACGTCGTCGCCGGCCCGGCCGGGCCGGCGCGTGGGCCACGTGGCCGGCAGCGCGACCCGGATGCCGCGCCGCGTCTCGCGCCCGACCTTGACGCTCTCGAAGTCGCGCAGGTCGATCGGGTCCGTGCAGTGCGCGGCGGTCGCGACCCGATCGGGCGCGATCAGCACCCCGCCGCAGATCCCGGCCGGCACGAACCACGGCGCCGCGGATGGCGCCAGCGGCTTCCCGCCGATGACCGCCTGGGCGGGCGCGGCCGCGACGAGGCTGAGCAGCAGCGCGGCGAGCACCATGACTCGGATCACGACTCCGACCGTACCCGAGGCGCCGCGTGTGAGCGGTGCGGTTCTCCACCCGTCGGCGCGACGCCAGCCGCACCCACAGACGCCAGCCTCCACCCCCGGATCGACGCAGCTTCAGTGGGAGAGTTCCCACTGTCAGAACCGACCTCCAAGCCGAAGACTTCAGGACCTCCTCTCTCTCCTCCCCAGTCGTTCAGCGAGCGCACTTCGTCCTCCCCGGACCGCACTCGCTCTCCCCACGACGCCGGCTTGAAGCTGTGACGAAATAAAGGGCCCCGCCTGACCAGCGGGGCCTTTCGTCGTCGGCGTCACCAGCTCTGGTCGCCCGCGATCTGGCGCGTGGCGATGTTCAGCCGGTTCCACACGTTGACGTTCGCGATGTCGAGCACGAGCGCGCCGAGCTGCGTCTCGTCGAAGTGCTCGGCGGCGGCTTCCCAGACCTCGTCGGAGACCTGCTCGGAGCGGTCCGGGAGCCGCGTGAGCGCCTCGGTGAGCGCGAGCGCCGCGCGCTCGGCGTCGCTGAAGTAGCGCGTCTCGCGCCAGGCGGCCACGGCCCACACGCGCTCCTCGCTCTCCCCGGACTCGCGCGCTTCGCGGGCGTGCATGTCCACGCACACGCCGCAGCCGTTGATCTGGCTGGCGCGCAGGTGCACGAGCGCGCGGTTGATCGGCAGCCGGGCGCGGCTGACGGACTTCGACACCGCTTGGAGCGCGTCCATCGCGCCTTCGACGGCGAACGCGGGGTTGGTCATACGGGCGGTCATGAGCATGAGGCAGGACTCCTCGTCACATCGGTGGATGGGCGTCGGTCATGGGCTTGACCGACCGAATCGCGAGGATGTGACGAGATGGACGAATTCGAGGCGCACCGACCGCATCTGCACGCGGTCGCCACGCGCATGCTGGGCTCGGAGGCGGAGGCCGACGACGCGCTGCAGGAGGCGTGGCTGCGGTTCGACCGCACCGACACGAGCGACGTCGAGAACCTCGGCGGCTGGTTGACGACGGTCGTCTCGCGCGTGTGCCTGACGATGCTCGACGCGCGCAAGCGCCGGCGCGAGGAGGCGCTCGAGGAAGGGCGGCTGCCGGACCCGGTGATCACGCGCGCGCCCGACCCCGAGGGCGTGGCGCTGGCCGCCGACGCGGTCGGCGCCGCGCTGCTCGTCGTCCTGGAGACGTTGCAGCCGGCGGAGCGCCTGGCGTTCGTGCTGCACGACCTGTTCGCCGTGCCGTTCGACGACATCGCGCCGATCGTCGACCGCTCGCCGGCCGCGGCGCGTCAGCTCGCGTCGCGGGCGCGGCGGCGCGTGCAGGGCGCCGATCCCGAGGCTCCCACCGCCGACCGCGAGATCGTGGACGCGTTCCTGGCGGCCGCGCACGGCGGCGACTTCGAGCGGCTGTTGGCGGTCCTCGATCCCGACGTGGTGCTGCGCACCGACGAGGGCGGCGGTGCGCTGAACGTGCTCGAGGGCGCGCACGCCGTCGCCTCCAGCGCGCGCTTCTTCGCGGGCACGCGCGTCGCGCATCCGGCGATCGTCGACGGGCGCGCCGGGTTCGTCGCCACCGAGGACGGCGTGCCGGTCGCCGTGCTCGCGTTCGTGATCGAGGACGGCCGGATCACGGCGATCGACGCGCTGGGCGGGGTCGAGCGCGTCGCCGGACTGGGGTTGCAGGCGTTCGTCGGGTGAGCCGCGCTCCGCTCCCGTGTCCCCCATGGCACGGGAGCGGGCGGCGTCACGCCGCGGTCCGTCCGCCGTCGACGGGGAAGGTGCCGCCGGTGGCGAAGCTCGCGCGGGACGAGGCGAGGAAGACGACGAGCTCCGCGATCTCGCCCGGATCGGCGACGCGGTTGAGCGGGAGCGTGGGCGCGTAGGAGTCCAGCTCCTCCTTCGTCCCCGCGCTCGTGTACGTGGGACCGGGCGCGACGCTGTTCACGCGCACGTGCGGGCTGTACTCGGTGGCCCACGCGCGGGTCATCGACTCCAGCGCGGCCTTCGTCGCGCCGTACGCGGCCGAGCCGGGCAGCCCGACGCTCCCGGCCATGCTGCCGATGTTCACGATGCTGCCGTTCCGGCGCTCGGCCATGCCGGGAGCGAGGGCGGCGACGAGGAAGAACGGTCCGCGCACGTTGGTCGCGAACAGCGCGTTGAAGTCGTCGACGGCGAGGTGCTCGGTCGGGCCCCACAGCGCGAGCCCGGCGTTGTTGACCAGGATGTCGACGTCACCGGCGTCGTTCGCCAGCGCGCGCACGTCCTCGGGGTAGCTGATGTCCGCGCCCACGAACCGCGCGCGGCCGCCGAAGTCCTCGATCTCGGCGACGGCCTGTTCGCCGCGGGCCGCGTCGCGGCCGACCGCGATCACGTCGGCGCCGTCGGCCGCGAGCCTGAACGCGACCGCCCGGCCGATGCCGGAGGTGGCGCCGGTGACGAGTGCGGTACGGCCGGTCAGGTCTTCGGGAGCGGGTTTCATCGCGGCGAAGCTACCGCCGCGGTTCGCCCGTGTCTGTACGCAATTGGTGTGGCGCGGTCCTCCTTGCGGAGGACCGCGCAGCACCGGTCAGCAGCCCCAGCGGGGATTGCAGATCCGGCCGTCGCTCATGATGATGCCCTGCTGGGAGACGCCCGTGGCGGCCGGGGCCACGACCGGCTGGGGAGTGGCGGTCGCGGCCGAGGCGGGGCCGGCGAACGCGACGACGGCCGCGGGGACGACCAGCAGGGCTGCAGTGCGGCGGAGAGCGGAGAACATGTGGAGCCTTTCGCTTAGGTGGTCGCAGCGCACACTTCCATCCGTCCCGGGAGCGAACCATGGGGGAAACCCCTTGACGTTCGACCCCGGGGGCGAGGGGGTCAGCGGGGAGCGACGGACCCTTTGTCCGTGCCGATCGGGGGCGTGAAGCCGATCAGGATCGCGATGATGCTCTGCTCCGTGGCGTTCGCCGGGGGTCGCTCGGCGGCGGTCGCGACGGTGGGGAAGGCGAACGCGGCGACGGCGGCGAGCGTGATGATGCGGGTGAAGCTCATCGGTTCCTCCTTGAAGGGGTCGCCCGGGGAGACGCCTGCCGCGCCGCCGTATTCCGGTCAGGCGGCCAGGTCGATCGTGACCGGGTCGGCCAGGAGGCGGCCGCGGAGGCTGAGGACGGCGCGGCCGGAGGCGTGATCGGTGGGTTCGAGCAGTCCGTCGGCGACATGGCGCTCCGCCGCGGCGCGACCCACCGGCGTGAGCGCGCCCAAAGGCACGCCGGACCGGAGGCGCAGACCGAGCATCACGCGCTCCAGGCGGGCCTCGTCGTCGCCCGGGATCTCGCGCGCGGCCGCGGGTGACGTGCCGGCCGCGAGCCGTTCGGTCCAGGCCCGCGGGTGCAGGACGTTCCACCAGCGCACGCCGCCGACGTGGCTGTGCGCGCCGGGGCCGGCGCCCCACCAGTCGCCGCCGCCCCAGTAACCGAGGTTGTGGCGGCACCAGGCGGCCTCGTCGGTCGCCCAGGAACAGGTCTCGTACCACGCGAGGCCGGCGTCGGCGAGCACGCGCTCGGCGGTCTGGAAGCGGTCGACGATCACGTCCTCGCCGGGCACTTCGAGTTCGCCGCGCCGGACCTGCGCCGCCATCCGCGTGCCGGGTTCGACGATCAGCGAGTAGGTCGAGAGATGGTCGGGAGAGGCGCTCAACGCGGCATCGAGGGAGGCGCGCCAGTCGTCGGCGGTCTCGCCCGGGGTGCCGTAGATGAGGTCCAGGCTGACCTGCTCGAAACCCGCGGCGCGCGCTTCGGCGACGGCGGCCTGCGGGCGCCCGGGGGAGTGGGCGCGCTCGAGCGTCGCCAGCACGCGCGGCACCGCGCTCTGCATCCCGAGCGAGAGGCGCGTGAAACCGGCCTCGCGCAGTGCCGTCAGCTTCGCCGGCGAGACCGACTCGGGGTTGGCCTCCGTCGTGACCTCGGCGCCTTCCGCCAACCCGAAGCGCTCGTCGATCCGCCGCAGGATCCGGATCAGCTCGGCGGCGGACAGCAGCGACGGCGTGCCGCCGCCGAAGAACACCGTGTCCACGCGCGGGACCGCTGCGCCCAGCACGCCCGCCGCCAGGTCGATCTCGGCGACCACCGCGTCGACGTACCCGCCGGCCTGCTCGGCGCCCCGCTCCCCGGGCACGTACGTGTTGAAGTCGCAGTAGCCGCAGCGTGAAGCGCAGAACGGCACGTGCACGTAGAACCCGAACGGCCGCGTCCCGACCCCGGCGAGCGCCTCGGCGGGCAGCGCGCCGTCCGCCGGCGCCGGATCTCCTGCAGGTAGGCGGGCCACGGCGCCGGAGAGTCTAGGCATTGCTCTTCGCGCGCGAGGATCAGGCAGACTTGCGCGGTGGAGGCAGGTGTTGGCGCGGAAAGGCAGGCGGCGGTGCGGACTTGGGTAATAGCGGCATTCCTCGTATTGGCGTGCGCGATACCGGCGCGGGCTGCGGCGGACCCGGTGCCGACCATCACGCTCGACCGCGACGGCCCGGTCACGCTGCTCGTGCAGTCCAAGTCGGCGCTGAACCTGCTCAATCTCGCGGTGACGTCGCCGCTCATCCAACCCGTCTGCACCGACTGCAAGGGCGGCGAGGCGCTGTCGCTCGGGGCCATGTCCAAGGGCACCGAGATCGTGCTGCGCCTCGAGGACGGCGAGAAGACCTTCCTCTCCACCGACCCGGCTCACGCGCGGATCGACCAGAGCGGCGGGACGTGGCGGATCGGCTGGGACGACGCCTATGGTGACGGGGACTTCGAGGACCTCGTGGTGACCATCGCCGTCCCGGCGCTCGCGCCGCCCATCGACCGCGACGGCGACGGCATCTCGCCACCCACCGATTGTCTCGATACGAACTCCGCGGTACACCCGGGTGCGCCAGAAGTGCCCGGCAACACCATCGACGACGACTGCGTGGGCGGCGACGCGCCGGCCAAGATCGCCGCCGTGGTCACGGTGAAGTGGGAGGAACACCGGGCGGGAGGCGTACGCCTGAAGCGCTTCGAGGTCAAGGACGCGCCGGCCGGCGCCCAGATCGCCGTGCGCTGCCGCGGCAAGCGCTGCTTCAAGCAGCGCACCACGCGCGCCTCGGCGACCGGCACCGCCAAGCTCGCTTCCCGCGTCCCGCGCCGGCTCCGCCCCGGCTGGACCATCGACGTCATCGTCACGGCCCCGAACATGATCGGCAAGGTCCGTCGCTACGACGTCCGCAAACGGGACATGACCGACGGCCGGACCTTGTGCATGTTGCCGGGCGCGAGGCACGCGACGCGCTGCTGAGCGCCAGGATCGTCAGTTCCACACCGGTTTCAGCGTGACCCGGTGAAGCCGCGCACTCTGGCCGCGAACGCGCGCCGCAACGCGAACGGAGGCGTGCGCCGGATGTGGCGCTGGCGAGCCACGCGCGCCGCCGCCTGGGCGCTGCTGGAACGTCACGTCGAGCCGGGCGCGACCGTCGCGGTGGTCGGCGCGGGCAACGGGCACGACCTGCCGCTGCGGCGGCTCGGCCGAAGAGCGGGACGCCTGGACCTGATCGACCTGGACCCGATCGCGTTGCGCGGCACCCGCCGGCGGCTGCGCCTCGCCGGCGTGAGCGCCACCACGATCACCCAGGACGTGACGGGCGGCGTCGCCGAGCTGATCATCCGCGACGCCGTCGCGCAGCGGCCGGTGCGCGCGCTCCCGGCGCCGCAGACGATCGGCGCGCCGCCGTACGACGTCGTGATCGCCGACCAGTTCTTCAGCCAGCTCCTGTATCCGGCGCTGTCGGACTCGCGGCTGCCCCCGCAGGCGGTGAACACGGTGCTGCGCGCGCACGGCCAAGGGCTCACGAACGCGGTCGTGGCCGGGCTGGTCGCGGCGGCGCCCGGTGGCCTGGTGATCTGCATCGAGGACGTGCTCGGGTGGTGGCCCGGCCGCGACCAGCCGTTCGCGATCGAGGACGTGCTGGCCGCGTCGCCAGAGGAGGCGATGCGGCTCGTGGAGCGCGGGAAGTCGGCACGCGGGAGCAACGGGCGCACGGCGCTCACGCTCGCCGGGGCCGAAGTCGTCGACCGCGCGTTCTGGCGCTGGCCGTTCGCGGGAGGGACGGACTACCTCGTGTGCGCGACGGTCGCGCGGGCCTGATCCGTCAAGATCGACGGCACCGTGATATGGAGACGCTGCTGGGCTGAGGTGGCGGCGAAGGGTTCGCACGTGATCGTGCGCGAGCTCGCACCCGGCCCGTGACCGACGCGGGCGTCCGGCGCTACCGGGCCCTGGTCGGCATCCGCGGCGTGCGTGCGCCGCTGGTGCTCTCGACCCTCGGCTCGATCCCGATCGGCATGTACGGGCTGGCGATCCTGCTGCTCGTGCGCGAGATGGACCGCTCGTTCGGCGAAGCGGGTCTGCTCGTGGGCGTGTTCAGCCTGGCCAACGCGTTCGGCGCCGTCGCGCAAGGGCGGTTGATGGACCGGTTCGGGCAGACGGGGGTGCTGCGGGTGGCGGCGGGCGCGCACCTGCCCGCGCTCGTTGGGCTGGTGCTCGCCGCGCGCGCCGACGCGCCGACCTGGGTGCTGGCGCTGGTCGCGCTGTGCGGCGGCGGTTCGCTGCCGCAGTTGCCGGCCGCGATGCGCTCGCTCTGGAACATGCTCGTGCAGGATCCGGAGCTGCGCGCGACGGCGTACGCGCTGGTGGCGGTGGTGTTCGAGGTCGCGGTGGTGACGGCGCCCGCGCTGGCCGCGGGGATCGCGTCACTGTGGTCGCCGACGGTCGCGGTGGTGATCGCGGGCGGGCTGAGCGTCGGCTCGGCGCTGGCGTTCACGTTGACCGGTCCGTCGCGCGCCTGGCGCGGCGCCCCGCACGACGTGGGCTGGCTCGGGCCGTTGGGGGCGCCCGGGATGCGCACGGTGTTCGGCGCGTTGGTGGCGTTCGGGGCAGCGGTCGGGATCGTGCAGGTGGCCGTGCCGGCGTTCGCGGACGCGCGCGGCTCGGCGGCGACCGGCGGCGTGCTGCTGGCGGCGTTGTCGGCCGGTTCGCTCGCGGGCGGGCTCATCTACGGCGGCCGGGCGTGGCCGGGCTCGCTCCCGGTGCGGCTGCCCGTGCTGCTGACCGGGCTGGGCGGCGCGTACGCGTTGCTCGCGCTGGCGGACTCCTACCTGTCGCTGGCGGCGCTGCTGGTGCTGTGCGGGCTGCTGCTCGCGCCGTCCACGGTGGTCGGCTCGACGCTGCTGGACACCGTTGCGCCCCGGGGGACGGTGACCGAGGCCTTCGCGGCGATGGTGATGGGGATCGTCGCGGGCACGGCGATCGGCAACGCGCTCGGCGGCGCTTTGGTCGAGTCGGCCTCGTTCGAGGTCGCCGTGCTGGCCGCGGGCGGGATCGCGGTGGCGGGTGCGGCGTTCGCGCTGGCGCGGCGCCGCACCCTGGTCCGCCCTACGCCGTCTTGAGCAGGCCGCCGTCGACCACGAGGTCGGCGCCCGTGGTGCTGCCCGCGCGCGGCGACACGAGGTAGGCGACCGCGTCGGCGATCTCCTGCGGGTCGGCGAGCCGCCCGACCGAGATCGACATCAGCTCCGGCCCGACCTGGGTCAGCACCGCTTCCGAGGTGGCGCCGACCATCGCGCCGAACCGCTCGGCGGCGCCGCCTTCGCGGGTCCACCAGGGCGTGAGCACCGGGCCGGGGGAGACGGTGTTCACGCGCACGCCCTGCGGTGCGAACTCCTCCGACAGCGCCTGGCCGAGGTTCGTGAGCGCCGCCTTCGCGGCGGAGTACTCGCCGTTGAACGGGGACGGCTGGCGGGCGTTGGCCGAGGAGACGTTGACGATCACGCCGCCGCCGGCCTCCACGAGTACGGGCAGCGCGGCCCGGCAGACCCGCACCGTCGCGTGCAGGTTGAGCTCGAAGATGCCGTGCCAGTCCGCGTCGTCGCGGGTGAGGAAGCCGGCGTGGGGGAGTGGGCTCCCGGGCACGGGCCCACCGGCGTTGTTGACGACCACGTCCAGGCGGCCGTACGTCTCGAGCGCGCGGGCGATGACCTCGGCGGGTGCGTCCGGTGCCATCAGGTCGACGGGGACGTGCACGACGTCGAGCGCGTCGAGCTCCGGGGACGAGCGGCGCGAGGCGGCGACGACGCGCATGCCCTCCTCGAGCAACGTGCGCGTGATGGCGAGACCGATGCCCTGCGACGCGCCGGTGACGACGGCCACCTGTCCGTTCAGCTGAAGATCCATGCTCGGACGAACGGCCGAGATGAGGCCTTTGTGAGTCATCTCGCCGCGCGAGCCGTTACGGTGCAGCGCGATGAGCGCCGGACTCGCTGCCCTTCTTGATGATGTCGCCATGATCGCCCGCCTGGCGGCGGCCTCGGTCGACGACGTCGCGGCCGGTGCCGGTCGCGCGAGCATGAAAGCGGCCGGCGTGATCGTCGACGACGCCGCCGTCACCCCGCGCTACGTGCAGGGCTTCAAGCCCGACCGCGAGCTGCCGGTGATCAAGAAGATCGCGATCGGCTCGCTGCGCAACAAGCTGCTGTTCATCCTGCCCGCGGCGCTGCTGCTGAGCGAGCTGCTGCCGTGGCTGCTGACGCCGATCCTGATGATCGGCGGCACCTACCTCTGTTACGAGGGCGCGGAGAAGCTGTGGGAGTGGGTCAACCCGGGCGCACACGCGCACGCGGAAGACGAAGGCCCGGCGGCCGAGTCCGGCCCGGACCAGGAGAAGCGCCTGGTCAGCGGAGCGATCCGCACCGATTTCATCCTCTCCGCGGAGATCATGGTCATCGCGCTGGACGAGGTGGCCGAGGAACCGCTGCTCTCCCGCGCGCTCATCCTCGTCTTCGTGGCGTTCGCGATCACGATCGGCGTCTACGGCGTCGTCGGGCTGATCGTGAAGATGGACGACATCGGCCTCAAGCTCGTGGAGAGCGGCAAGAGCGAGTCGCTCGGCCGCGGCCTCGTGCGGGCGATGCCGGTGATCCTCAACGTGCTGTCGAAGGTCGGCATCATCGCGATGCTCTGGGTCGGCGGGCACATCCTGCTCGTCGGGCTCGACGAGCTCGGCGTGCACTTCCTCTACGACTTCGTCCACCACCTCGAGGAGGACGTGCACGAGGCGACCGGTGCGCTCGGCGGCGTTCTCGGGTGGCTCACGAACACGATCGCCTCGGCCATCCTCGGCACCATCGTCGGCGCGATCGTCGTGACGGTCCTGCACCTGCGAAAGGGCAAGGGCGCGCACTGAGCGCTTGACGCGCGGCATCGGTAAGGCGTAGCTTACGGTTCGTGGCGACTTACCAAGCCGACCCCTGGGCCGCGCTCGCCGACCCGACGCGACGGGACATCCTCGAGCGGCTGCTCGAGCGTCCCCGGCCCGTCGGTGAGCTGGCCGAGGACCTGCCGATCAGCCGTCCCGCCGTCTCCCAGCACCTGAAGGTGCTCAAGGACGCCGGGCTGGTGGCGGACACGCAGGCCGGCACGCGCCGCATCTACCACGTCCAGCCGGACGGGCTGAGCGCGCTGCGCGCCGAGCTCGACCGGTTCTGGAGCCAAGCGCTGACGGCCTTCAAGACCGTCGTCGAGGAACCACCGGAGGATCGCTCATGAGCAGCCAGGCCACGGGCACGTCGATCCAGCACTCGATCGTCGTCGAAGCGCCCCAAGCGCGCGCGTTCACCGTCTTCACCGAGCAGTTCGACCGCATCAAGCCGCACGAGCACAACCTCCTCGGCGGCGAGGACATCGAGGAGACGGTGTTCGAGGCCCGCCCGGGCGGTCGCATCTACGACCGCGGCGTCAACGGTGGCATCTGCGTGTGGGCGCGCGTCCTGACCGTCGAGCCGCCCGAGCGCGTCGTCTTCACCTGGGACATCAGCGCCTCGTGGACCCCCGAGACCGACCACGAGAAGACCAGCGAGGTCGAGGTGCGCTTCGTCCCCGAAGGCCCCGAGCGCACACGCGTCGAGCTCGAGCACCGCCACCTCGAACGCCACGGCGAAGGCTGGGAAGGCATGCGCGCCGGCGTCGACGGCGCCGACGGCTGGCCGCTGTACCTCGGCCGGTTTGGTGCGTTGCTCGCGTAGCGTCCGTTGCCGGTGTGTCTGCCGTTGCCGTTGTCCCGAGTGGCGTGTCACGGCGTTTGACAGCTACTACGCGGACTAGGAGCAACGCTACGCTCCGGGATCTGGGGGTCTGCAGGGACCCCATGTCGCACAAGTAGGGGGTACTTCTTTGTTCCGGAGCCGTTTGGCTCTGGCGGCCGCATGCGCCGCCACAATGGCCCTTGTCCCGGCAACCGCGTCCGCGAACGGCGGCGGTTCCGTCAGCCCGCGTGATCCCGGCGCGAAGCGTTCGTCGGTGAGATCACGGTGCCGAAGATCGGTGAGCACCTGACCGCGCTGCAGCGGATCGCCACGCTCAACGACGACACGCGCGAGGTGTTCTCGCCCGGCTATCAGGAGTCGCTCGACTACGTGGTCGAGACGCTGCAGGGAGGCGGGCTACAGGCCGAAGGTCACGCAGTTCAACTATCCGTTCTGGGAAGAGGCGCAGGCCGCCGGTCCTGAACCAGGTCACGCCGACGCCGAAGATCTACGGCCCGGCACGCGGAGCCAACAACGGACCAGCCGACGGCCGACTTCATCACGATGGCCAACTCGCCGACGACGGTGCTCACGAACGCGCCGGTGTTCCCGGTCGGTGGCATCATCGACCCGCCCACGGGCGGATCGACCAGCGGCTGCGCGGCCGCCGACTACGCGGGCGTCTCGGGCAAGATCGCGCTCGTCCAGCGCGGCACGTGCGCGTTCATCGACAAGTGGCAGCTCGCGCAGGCCGCGGGCGCGACCGGCGTGATCATCTACAACGAGGGCAACACGCCCGCGCGCCAGAACCCGATCTTCGTCGACAACCAGCCCGAGCCGGACGCGACGATCGCGGCCGTGATCACGAGCTACACGCTCGGCAACGAGCTGCTGCAGGCCTACAAGCAGGGCAAGAACCCGCGCGTGGACTTCAAGGTCTACGGCACGTTCACCGCCGCCTGGCTGCCGCAGGTGATCGCCGAGACCAAGGGCGGGTGACCCGAACCACGTCGTGATCGCGGGCGGGCACCTGGACTCGGTGCCGGAAGGCCCGGGCATCAACGACGACGGCTCCGGCACGTCGACGCTGCTGACGATGGCCCAGGAGATCGCGGAGGGCCGGTACAACCTCCGCAACAAGGTCCGCTTCATGTGGTTCGGCGCCGAGGAGAACGGCCTGATCGGCTCCTCGTACTACGCCGAGAACCTGAGCCAGAAGGAAGCGGACAAGGTCGACGTGATGCTCGACTACGACATGCTCGCGTCGGCGAACTACATCCGTGGCGTCTACGACGGTGACGGCGACGACACCGAGGACGGCGACGACGCCTCCGAGTCGCCGGACTCGGGCAAGGTCGAGCAGGTCTTCGACGACTGGTTCCGCGCGCAGGGCCAGCCGGTGGTCAAGGGCGCGTTCGACGGGCGCTCGGACTACGTCGGCTTCACGCTGCGCGGCATCCCGTCCGGCGGCATCTACGCCGGCGCCGAAGGCGTCAAGACGGCGGAGGAAGAGCAGATCTTCGGCGGCGCCGCGGGCTCGTGGTACGACCCGTGCTACCACCAGATCTGCGACAACCTGAGCACCGTGTTCACCGGCGTGATGCCGCTGAGCGCCGAGGGCCTCGCGCCCGGCGGGACCGACGCCGAGAAGCGCGCCGCGCGCCGCAAGATGGCCGGCGGGCTCGATCAAGAGCCTCCGCGAGCTGTCGGCCGCGGCGGCGTACGCCGTGTACTACTTCGCGGACTCCAAGGACGCGTTCGGGACCAAGCCGGGCGGTCACAAGCCGCCCAAGCGGCCGCACCGTGGCGGCCGCTGGCACGGCCACGGGAAGCACGTCGGCCGCTAGATCCGGAATGCCCACGGTGCAGTCGCCGTCTGGTCTCATATGACCGTGAAGACGAGCGACTGCACCGTGGTGCGACCGGGTGCGACGTACGCCGGGCGCCAGGGACTGAATACGCCGCCGGGATCTCGAACGAGAACACCGGCGCGCAGGCGCTCTGCCTGCACCGTCTCAGCCTCCCGCCCGGTGGGCGGGCCGTGGCCCATCTGCACGCCGATCACGAGTCCGCGATCTACGTGATCAGCGGGCGCGGCGAGTTCTGGTGGGGCGAGCAGCTCGAGCACCACGCGGTGGTCGAGGCCGGCGACTTCATCCACATCCCCGCGGGCGTGCCGCACCTGCCGGCGAACCTCAGCGACGAGACGCTGGAGGCCGTGATCGCGCGCACGGACCCGAACGAGCAGGAGAGCGTCGTGACGCTCCCCGAGCTCGACTGGCTCCCGCACCTGCCGCCGCCCGCCTAACGGACGATCTCGGAGCGCGCGCCGATCGGACGCGCCGTGACGACCTGGGCGTCGGGGGTGGAGGGCGCCATCGTGTCGGCCGTGGTGAGCGGGCCGTAGTCGAGGCCCGTCATCGCGCCGAGCTCGCGGATCGCCACCTGGTAGAGGTTGAACGGCTCCAGGCCGAGCGATTCGAGCTTGCCTTCGAGGTCGTCCTGGGTGAGCACGTAGGCCTTGGCCTTGAGCGTCTCGTCCTCGACGTAGGCGATCGCCTTCCAGTAGGAGCGGGGGACGAGCACGCCGCGGTACGCGAGGTCGTTGCGCTTGAAGATCGGGCCGCCGACGACGGACAGGCGCAGGTCGTCGACGGACACGCCCTCGTAGATCGCGTCCTCGAGCTGGCCCCACAGGCCGTGCTTGATGGACTGGTTGAAGTCGTCGAGCTGGGGCGCGATGTTCGTGAACAGGAACGAGTCCGTGTTCGCGCGCTGGGCTTCCTCGCGCGTGCCCCACAGCAGGTCGGCGCGGCGGGCGATGTGGCCGCGGTCCAGGCGGTTGTTGGAGTACAGGTCGTCGTCGACCTGGTGCTCGGCGCGGTAGGCCGGGTCGCGCTTGAACTCGATCCCGGTGCGCGAGAGCTGCTGCAGCCCGTTGCCGTCCACGTTCCACGCCACCCAGCGGCAGAACCGCCGCGACGCGCTCATCGCGAGCGAGAAGTGCGTGAGATGGCGAACCGGGCCCTCGCCTTGCCGCAGCGGCGCGTAGTCCGCCTCCACGTCCGCGTTCGCGACCGGAATCGGCAGCTCGTGGCCGGGCAGGAAGTTCGCGTCGTAGCCGCCGCCGACGGCCTGGATCACGACGATGCGCGCGGTGGTGGCGGGCGCGGGGAGCGGCGAGATCTCGAGCTTGCTGAAGACCGACGATGCGTAACAGGCGAGCGCGTGCTCGCCGACGACACCGGCGGCCTCGCCGGCGAAGTGCAGCCCGAGCATCATGTCGGTCGGTTCGCCGCGGTCGTCCAGCGCCATCCAGGCCGAGCCGGAGTCGCCGCCCATGGAGATCTCGCCGTCGGCGGCGGGTCGCTCCGCGTCCGGGCCGATCTCGAACCCGCCGATCTGCTCGGTGATGCCCTGGCCGTAGCTGAGCCGCGTGATCGTGTGCAGACGCGTGACGACGCCGTACGTGACGGCGGTGGTGCGGCCGGACTTCACGACGCGGTCGCCGAGCTCCGGGTCGCCGAGCCGCCGCACCGGCACGTCGAGCTCGAGGATCGTCTCCTCGGCACCCCGGCCCTCGAGGCTGGCGATCGCGCAGTCCCCGGCCAGCCCGAGGAAGCTGCGCACGAGCCGCCCGCACCCGTTCTCGCCCACCCGGTTGTCGTCGAACCGGCCGGGCTGGACGATCCGGTCGCCGAGCACGCCGCTCGCGCCCTGGAACACGTGCCAGTTCGACAGCATCCGCGTCTCGCCCGTGGCGTCCTCGCGGACCAGGCAGCCGAGCGTCCCGGCGGTGACGCGCTCCTGCCCGATGCTCACGCCGGGGACGAGCACGTCCAGCCGGCGCTTGCGGTCGGTCTTGGGCGGCGCGTCCACCGCGGTCGGCTCCGGGGCGAACCGGCGCTCCACGATGTCGGTGCTGAAGCGGATGCCGTTGACCGTCAAGCGTCTCCGGAATCGGCCGCGTGGACTCGACGACGAGGGTCTGCGGCTCGAACTTCGTGGCGACGGTGAACTGCAACGCGAGCTCGTCCGTCGGCTTGCCGTCGACGACCTTGTAGCCGACGCCCACGGAGGTGATGTTCGGGTCTTTGAGGTATTCCTCGGCGACCTTCTGAACCGCCGCCTCGATCTTTGCCCGGTCCTGCAGATCACGCTTGCGCACGCTCGCAACTTACGGGGAGCGGAGGACGTCCACACCGAAAGACCCTGGACGGGCCCGGTTTACGCGTCTCGTCACTCTGGGACGACGGTCCGTATGAGCGCTGACGCGCCGCTTTCCGAAGTGAGATCGCCGGGTAGCGCGAGCCCATGTCCGCAGCGTCGAACCATGAGATCGCCACCCGCGTGGCGATCACCCGCCATCAGCTCGGGGAAGTGCCCGTGCTCGAGGTCGGCGGTGAGCTCGATCTATGGACGGCCCCAGAGCTGTGCGCCCGTATCGAGGAATGCCTCGAGGCCTCCGGTCAGGGGGTCGTCATCGACCTCGCCCCACTGCAATTCTGTGACTCCACCGGCCTGCGCGCGCTCGCGGGCGCGGCCCAGGAGGCGCGCGTCGCGGCCAACCGGCTCGTGATGTTGCGGCCATCGAACCAGGGCGTCTGCCGCGCGTTCGAGCTGGCCGGCGCCGACCGAGTTCCTGCCCTTGGTCGACGACGTCGATCAGGCGCGCAAGCTGCTCATGGCGCCGTAGCGCAATCGCCGCACCGCCCGTGGAGCGGGAAGTGCGTGAAGCGCGCCTCGTAGCCGAACTCGGCTCGGATCACGGCGCGCACGCGGTCGAGCTGTTCCGGGTCGGCCACGGTGACCTTCCAGCAGCGCTCGCAGACGAGGAACTCGCGTTCGCCGTCACTCAATAGCCCGTAGACGCTCGCTCCGTGGCCGATGTGCATGTGGCGGACGACGCCGAGTTCCTCGAGCCGCTCGAGGTTGCGATAGACGGACGTGAGGTCGAGCGGCACGCCGGTCACCGAGCCGTCGGCGATCTGCTCGGCCGTGAGGAGCGTGTCGGCCGCGAACAGCGCTTCGAGCACCATCCGGCGCGGGGTCGTGAGCCGGGTCCCTGCACGCCGCAGGGCCTCGGCGACCTCGTCGATCGTGGTGAACGGCAGGCGCGCGCTGGACGGGGCGACGGTCACGCGGCCCATCGTACGCGCAAGTGCAAGAATCACGCTCTTGCAAGCGACTCTCAACTGCTGACGTGCACATCCCGGACGGCTTCCTGAGCGCCGAGGTGGCGCTCGCGTGCGCCGTGCCCGCCGTTGCTGCGGTCGGCATCGGCCTGCGGCGCGCGGAGGTCGATCTCGACGAGCGGCGCGTCCCGCTGCTCGGCGTGACGGCGGCGTTCGTGTTCGCGGCGCAGATGCTCAACTTCCCGATCGCGGGTGGGACGAGCGGGCACTTCATGGGCGCCGCGCTCGCGGCGGTGCTGCTCGGACCGTGGCTGGCGTGCCTGGTGCTGGCCGTGGTGCTGGGCGTGCAGGCGTTCCTGTTCGCCGACGGCGGGATCACCGCGCTCGGCGCGAACGTGCTCAACATGGGCGTGATCGGGGCGCTGCTCGTCGGCGGCCTGATGGTGGCCGCGCGGCGGCTGCTCGGCGACGGCCGCCAGACGCTCCTGCTCGTGAGCGGCATCGGGGCCTGGCTCGCGGTGATGGCGGGCGCGGCCGCGACGGCCTTCGAGCTCGGGCTCTCCGGCACCGTGCCGCTCGCCACGGCGATGACGGCCATGCTCGGCGTGCACACGCTGATCGGCGTGGGGGAGGCGGTGATCACGGTCGCCGCCGTGAGCGCGGTGCTCGCGACCCGGCCGGATCTGATCTCGGCGGCGCCCACGCTGCGCGCCGATCGCGGTCAGGCGCGCGTTCGCGCTCTTCGCCCTCGCCGTCGCGGTCGGCCTGGCCACGGCCGCGGCCCCGTTCGCGTCCAGCCAGCCCGACGGGCTCGAGCGCGTCGCGATCGAGCAGGGCTTCGACGGTGCGGGACGCGTGCCACAGCACGCACCGGTCCCCGACTACGCGTTCCCCGCGATCGACGACGAGCGGCTCGCGACCGGCCTGGCCGGCTTCATCGGCACGTTGTTCGTGTTCGGGCTGGCGTTCGGCGTCGTGACGCTCGCGCGGAGGCGCCCGGTCACGTGAGCGCCGGGCTGGACGCGGTCGGCGTCGCCGGGGACCCGCACAGCCCGATCCACCGGCTCGATCCACGCACGAAGGTGCTCGGCTTCGCCGCGATCACGATCGTGGCCGTCTCGACGACGGCGTGGCCCACGTACGTCGCCTGCATGCTGACGTTGCTGCTCGCCGCCGCGCTCGGCCGCGTCCCGCCGGGCGTGCTCATCCGCCGCACGAGCATCGTGCTGTTCCCGGTGCTGCTGGTCGCGCTGTTCACGCCGTCGGCCGCCGCCAAGGCGCTGGTCGGCGCGCTCTCCGCCGTGCTGCTCGGCGCGACGACGAGCTTCCCGGACGTGCTCCACGCGCTCGAGAAGCTCAGGGTCCCGCGCGTGCTGATCCTGATCGCGAGCTTCATGTATCGCTACCTGTTCGTGATCGTGGGGGAGGTCACGCGGATGCGCGCCGCGCTGCTCTCGCGCGGCTACGCGCCCCGCCACGCGCTGCAGGCCCGGGCGCTCGGCCGCGTCGTGACCGCGCTCTTCCTGCGCTCCTACGAGCGCGGCGAGCGCGTGCACCTGGCGATGCTGGCCCGCGGCTTCGACGGGCAGATGCCGCGCCTGGGGACGCTCGCCCTGCGGCCCGCCGACGCGCTCTTCCTCGCCGGGCTGGTCCCCGTGCTGGCCGTCCGGTTCGCCGCGTGATCCGGGCGCGCGACCTTCGCCACACCTATCCCAACGGGGTCGTCGCCCTCGACGGGGTGACGCTCGAAGTCCAGACCGGCGAGCGCGTCGCGATCCTCGGCCCCAACGGCGCCGGCAAGACGACCCTGATGCTCCACCTCAACGGGCTGCTCAAGGGCGATGTCACCGTCGCGGACGGCACGCCGCTGCGCCGGGCCGTCGGCCTCGTCTTCCAGGACCCCGACGACCAGCTCTTCATGCCGACCGTGCGCGAGGACGTGGCCTTCGGCCCGCTCAACCTCAAGCTCGGCGACGTCGAGCGGCGCGTGACCGAGGCACTCCAAGCGGTGCGGATGATCGAGCAGATCGAGCGCGCGCCGCACCAGCTCAGCCTCGGTCAGAAGCGTCGCGTGGCGATCGCGACCGTGCTGGCGATGGACCCGCGCGTGCTCGTGCTCGACGAGCCGAGCGCGAACCTGGACCCGCGCACGCGCCGCGAGCTGATGGAGCTGCTCGCCGAGCTCGACCGCACGCTGCTCATCGTCACCCATGACCTTCCGCTCGCCGGGCGCCTGTGCGAGCGCGCGGTGATCCTCTCCGCCGGCCGGATCGTCGCCGACGGTCCGTGCCTCGAGCTGCTCGCGGACACCGCGCTGCTCGCCGCACACGACCTGGAGCTCCCCGAGGGATTCGATCTCTCAGCCTTACGTGGAGCTTGAGATCACGGCGTCGCGGAGCCGCTGCAGCGCCGACTCGCGCACCGCGGTGAGGACCGGCTTCGTCGCCGGCTCGACCGGCACGGACCGCGGCGCCGACGCGAATGCCCGCCCGATCGGGTCGAGCAGCTCGCGCCCCCAGGCGCCCCCGATCAGCACGACGGCCGGATCGGCGAGCGCGACGACAGCGGACAACACGCCCGCCACCGCCCGCGCCAGCGTGTCGTGGACGTCCGCCGCGAGCAGCTTCGGCACGTCGATCGCGGTCGAGCCGGGGCGGCGCAGGCCGAGTGCGGCGAACACGTCGGTGAAGCGCATCGCGGCGCCGTCCGGGCCGACGGTGAGCACGTGCGCGATCTCACCCGCGACGCCGGCGTGGCCGCGCAGCACCTCGCCGTCGCTCACCACCGCGCACCCGAGGCCTTCGCCGAGATAGAGGTACGCGAAGTCCGGGCGCGCCTCGGCACGGGCCGCCCAGTTCACGTCGTTGTCGACGGTCACCGCCCCGGCCACCAGGTCGGCGAGGACGTCCGGCACGTCGAGCGCACCGAGCAGAAACGGCGCGTCGGGCAGCTCGACCAGCCGCCCGGTGTGGCGGTCGACGGGGTCGGCGGCGCTCACCACCGCGAGCCGGAACGGGCCGTCGGCGACCGCCTCGGCGACCTCGCGCAGCACGGGGCCGACCTGCTCGGGCCCCGGGGCGGCGGCGTGCGCCCGGGCGACCACGTCGCCGTACACGTCGATCGCCTCGGCCACGATCCCTTCGGGCGCGAGGCTCGCGACGAGCGCCCGACCCGTGGCCGGCAGCGCGTAGTAGGTCCCGACGCGGCCGCGCCCGGTCGTGCGCTCGCCGGTGTCGACGACGGCGCCGGCCGCGCTGAGCCGCTTGACGCTCTCGGAGATCGTCGGCTTGGACAGGCCCGTCGCCGTCGCGATCTCCGCGCGCGTCGCCCGCCGCTCGGCCATCAGGGCGCGGAGCACGTGCTCGTCCGAGAGCGAGCGCAGGAGCTCCAGCGAGGGCTTGGTCGGGGCCATGACGCGATTCTAGGAAGGACTCTTGCCTAAATGCGCCGTGGGTGCTAGCTTGCGCGTTCTAGTAAGTAGTCCTTCCCAAAGGAGAGACCGAGTGTCCGCGACCGTCCAATCGCTCCCGCACTGGGAGACCACGCCCGACGACCTGAAGGCCGCCACGCGCGAGATCAAGGCTGCGATCCGGGCGCGCATCGAGGCTTCCGGGCGCACCGTCGAGGAGGTCTGGGACGTCGTCACCGCGCAGCTCACCGAGCGCGTCGAGGAGATCGAGGCGGCGAAGGCGCGGGGCGAGCAGGTGTGGCCCGTCATCGACTACGCCGACATCGCCGACGGCACCGTCACGCCTGAGCAGCTCGCCTACCTGAAGCGCCGGGGCTGCGTCGTCATCCGCGGCCACTTCGACCGCGACCAGGCGCTCGCGTGGGACCAGGACATCGTCGACTACGTCGAGCGCAACCAGTTCTTCGAGCACTACCGCGGCCCGGGTGACGACTTCTTCGGCAGCGTCGGCTCCAAGCCCGAGATCTTCCCGGTGTACTGGTCGCCGGCGCAGATGCAGGCGCGTCAGAGCGACCGCATGGCCAACGTGCAGTCGTTCCTCAACCGGCTGTGGACCTACGAGTCGGGCGGCACGCAGTGGTTCGATCCGGACCGCGACTCGCTCTACCCGGACCGCATCCGCCGCCGCCCGCCCGGCGCCAACTCGAGCGGCCTCGGCGCGCACCTGGACCCGGGCACGCTCGACCTGTGGATGACCGAGGCCTACCAGCAGGCCTTCCGGCACCTGTTCGACGGCTCCGTCGAGCAGTTCGATCCGTGGGACGCGTCCTACCGCACCGCGGGCCCGCAGTACCCGGGCACGACGATGTGCTCGGTCTTCCGCACCTTCCAGGGCTGGACGGCGCTGAGCGACATGGCCCACGACCAGGGCGTGCTGCACACCGTCCCGATCCCCGAGGCGATGGCGTACCTGATGCTCCGTCCGCTGCTCGACGACGTCGCCGACGACGACATGTGCGGCACCACGGTCAACCAGGTGTTCCCGGCGATCGAGCGCTGGCACCCGCTGCTCATGCGCGCCCTGGTCGGCATCCCCGACGTGCAGGCCGGCGACTCCGTCTGGTGGCACTGCGACATGATCCACAGCGTCGCGCCGGTCACCGACCAGCAGGGCTGGGGCAACGTGATGTACATCCCCGCCGCGCCCTGGTGCCCGCGCAACGAGCGCTACGCCGCCCAGGTCCGCGAGGCCTTCCTCGCCGGCGACAGCCCGAGTGACTTCCCCGAGGAGCACTACGAGCGCACCTGGCCCGACCGCTTCGGACCCGACCAGCTCAACGCCACCGGCCGCCGGGGGCTCGGCATGCCGTAGCTATCGTGCCCGCGCCGTGACCTCTCCGCGGGAGCTGCTGCTGGAACTCGGCGTCGCCGCCCTGGCCGCGGGGCGGCCGGTGCACGAGGTCGAGGCCGAGGTGCGCGGCGTCGCGGCCTCGCTCGGCTATCCGGACGCGCGGGTGGCCGGGACGCCGACGGGCATGTTCATCAGCCTCAGCCCGGGCGGTTCGGCGGCGTTCAACACGGTCGGCGCGCCGTTGCGCTTCGATCAGGCGGCCGAGGTGGAGGAACTCACCGCCGCGCTGCTGGCCAAGCGGATCGCGCCGGAGGACGCGCTCGCCGCGGTCCAGGCGGCGCGCGCCACGCCGCCGCGCGTCTCGCGGCCGGTGGTGGCGCTCGCGCACGTGCCGCAGGCGGCGGGCGTCGCGCTCGTGATCCAGCCGACGGGGGCCAGCGTGCTGACCGCGATCGTGGCGGCGTTCGTGGTCGCCGCGCTGGACCTGCTCGCCGACCGCTCGCACCTGCTGCGCACGCTGCTGCCGGTCGCGGCGGCGTTCGGCGCGGGCTGCGTCGTGTTCCTCGCGGCGGAGCTCGGCCTGCTGGAAGGGCCGCTCCGCACGGCGCTCGCGCCGATCGCGGTGCTGCTGCCGGGCGCGCTCATCGTCACCGGCATGTCCGAGCTCGCGCAGGGCGCGATGGTCGCCGGCACCGCCCGGCTCGCCTACGGCACCGTCCAGCTGTTGCTGATCACGTTCGGCGTGTTCCTCGCCGCGCGGGTCGTCGGCCTGGACCCGGACACGCTCACCAACGTGCGCCTCGACGACTTCGGTCCGGCGGCGCTGGTGGCCGGTGTCGGGCTCGTGGGCGTGGGTGTCTTCGTCCACCTCAGCGCGCCGCCCGGCGTCCTGCGCTGGATGCTGCTCGGCCTGCTCGCGACCGCGGTCGTCCAGGCGCTCGGCCAGCACGTGGGCGGCGCGGCCCTCGGCGGCTTCGTGGGGGCCGTGACCGCGGCGCTGGTCGCCGCGTTCGTGCACCGGCTCCCGCACGGGCCGCCTTCGCTGAGCGTCTTCCTGCCGTCGTTCTGGCTGCTCGTCCCGGGCAGCCTCGGCGTCGTGACCGCCACGCAGGTGGCGACGGAGGGCGCCGAGGGCTTCGCCACCGCGACGGCGGCGGTGGCGGCGGGCCTGGCGATCGCGCTCGGCGTGCTCGTCGGGTCGGCCGCCGGGAACGCGCTCGCGCCGCTAGGTCAGCGCCGCGAGGGCGCCGCGTAGCACGCGGAAGCCGTGCTCGAGCTCCGGCAGCGCGTCCGCGGAGCACTCGGCCGCGGTCTGCTCGACCACGCCGAACATGGCCACGGTGGCCGCCGCGAACATCTGCGGGCCTGCGCTGTCGGCGGCGGTGCCGGTGTCGGTGGCCACGGCGGCGGCGATGGCGTCGTGGGCGCGGTTGAAGTGGTGCACGCGTAGCGCGCGCAGGTCGGGGTCGCGGGCGATCGCGCGGCTGCGCAGGAGCCGCATCTCCGGATCCTCGGCCTCTTCGAGCGCGGACAGCTCGTCGATCCAGGCCTGCAGGCGGTCGACGACGTCGCCGTCGGTGCCCTTCAGGTGTCGCTGGAGCGGGACCATCACGACTTCGAAGCCTTCGAAGAAGATCGCCTCCTTGGACGGGAAGCGCGTCGTCACCGTGCGGGGGGCGAGGTCGGCACGCTCGGCGATCCGCGCGATGGTGGCGCGCTCGTAGCCGTCTTCGAGCACCAGCTCCGCCGCTGCGCGCACGATCTCGCGGCGGGTACGGAGCGTCTTGCGCTCGCGGCGGTTCTCCTGGACGGGCACCACGTTCAAGTTAGCGTTTGTTGCGGTCGATAGCAAGGATGCCATACGTGGTAATTTTGCATCGTGATGTATTTGCAACCGGAGCGACACTGACATGGCTCGACTACTGCAACGCCTGGGCGCCTTCGCGGTGCGCCGCCGACGCCTCGTGCTGGGGAGCTGGCTGCTCGGGCTCGTCGTGCTCGCCGGCCTCGCGCTCACGTTCAAGGGCACGTTCTCGGACGAGTTCAAGGTGCCCGGGACGGAGTCGCAGCGCGCGATCGAGCTGATCGAGCAGGCCGTCCCGCAGGCCAACGCCGACGGCGCGACCGGGCGCGTGGTGTTCGCGTCCGACGCCAAGCTCGACGCCGCCGCCATGGGCGCGGCCGTCAAGCAACTCGCGGCCGTGCCGGACGTCGCCTCCGCGACGCCCCCGATCGTCTCGCCGGACGGCAAGATCGCCTACACCGACCTGCAGTTCACGATCGCCCAGGCGGACGTGACCGCGACGCAGACGGACGCGATCGAGCAGGCCGCCGCCGATGCGGCGCCGCAGGTCGAGTTCGGTGGGTCCGCCGCCGCGCTCGAGAGCGAGCCGCCGATCGGCGAGGTGCTGGGCGTCGTCGTCGCGATGATGGTGCTCGCGATCACGTTCGGCTCGCTGCTCGCCGCCGGCCTGCCGCTGCTCACGGCGCTGATCGGCGTCGGGGCCGGCATGCTCGGCATCCAGCTCGCGAGCGGCATCACCGGCCTCACCTCGACCTCGCTCACGCTCGCCGCGATGCTCGGCCTCGCGGTCGGCATCGACTACGCGCTGTTCATCCTCTCGCGCCACCGCACGCAGGTGGCCGAGGGCATGGACATGGCCAAGTCGATCGCGCTGTCCGTCGGCACGGCGGGCAGCGCCGTCGTGTTCGCCGGCGCGACCGTGATGATCGCCCTCGTCGCGCTCGTGATGACCGGCACGCCGTTCCTCGCGCAGATGGGCATCGCCGCCGCGGGCACGATCGCCATCGCCGTGTTCGCCAGCCTCACGCTCGTCCCGGCGCTGCTCGCGTTCGGCGGCGCGCGCCTCACGCGCGGCAAGACGTTCGGCGGCCACAATGCCGACAAGACGACGCTCGGCGCGCGCTGGGTGGCCATCGTCATGCGCCGCCCGGTGATCGCCGCCGGCCTCGTCGTGGTCGCGCTCGGCGCGCTCGCGATCCCCGCGCTGAACGTGCGCCTCGGCCTGCCCAACGACGGCTCGTCGAACCCCGACACGACCCAGCGCCAGGCCTACGACCTCGTCTCCAAGGGCTTCGGCGTCGGCGTCAACGGCCAGCTCACGGTCGTCGCCCGCGGCGACGCCGAGGCCACCGCGAAGACGCTCGCCACGCTGCCGGACGTCGCCGCCGTCTCACCCGTCCAGGCCATCCCCGGCCAGAACCTGGCGCTGATCTCCGTCACGCCGTCCAGCGGCCCGTCGAGCGAGGCCACCGAGAACCTGGTCAAGACGATCCGCGACACGCGCTTCGACAGCGAGGTGCTCGTGACCGGCCAGACCGCCACGAACATCGACGTGTCGCAGAAGATGGCCGACAGCCTCATTCCGTACCTCGCCGTCGTGGTCGGCCTCGCGCTGCTGCTGCTGACGATCGCGTTCCGCTCGATCCTCGTCCCGCTGACCGCCATCGGCGGCTTCCTGCTCACCATCGTCGCCTCGTTCGGCGCGGTCGTGCTCGTCTTCCAGGAAGGCTTCGGCGCGGACCTGATCGGCGTGTCGCAGACCGGCCCGCTCGTGAGCCTGCTGCCGATCCTGATCATCGGCGTGATCTTCGGCCTCGCGATGGACTACCAGGTGTTCCTGGTCTCGCGCATGCACGAGGAGTACGCGCACGGCGCGAGCGCCCACGACGCGGTGCGCGACGGCTTCCGCCACTCCGCCCGCGTCGTCACCGCCGCGGCGCTGATCATGATCAGCGTGTTCGCCGGCTTCATCCTCCCGGACGACCCGATCATCAAGTCGATCGGCTTCGCGTTCGCGGTCGGCATCGCCATCGACGCGTTCCTGATCCGGATGACGCTGATCCCGGCGCTGATGACGCTGCTCGGCGCCCGCGCGTGGTGGCTGCCGCGCCCCCTACAGCGCGTGGTCCCCAACCTCGACCTCGAGGGCGCCGCGCTCGCGCGGACGTAGGAACGGCTTCTGGGTGGCCTTGTCGCGCTCGTACTCCGCCCGCGCCGCGCGGGTGGAGTCGAGCGCGGCCACCTCGGCCACCGGCACGTCCCACCACGCCTCGGAGTCCGGGGCGCTGATCGACGGATCGGTGTGGACCACCACGACGGTGGTCACATCGCTCGCGACGGCCTCCCGCAGCGCGGCCTCGAACTCGTCGAGCGTGTGTGTGTCGACGGCGTGAGCGCCGAGCGATGCCGCGTTGGCCGCGAGGTCGATCGGCAGCTTCTCGTCGGTGCCGCGGTACCGGTAGGCGGTGCCGAAGCGCTGTGAGCCGACGGATTCGCTCAACGCGCCGATCGACTGGTAGCCGTGGTTCTGGACGAGGACGATCGTGAGCTTGATGCCCTCGGCCACCGCGGTCGCGATCTCCTGGGCCATCATCAGGTACGAGCCGTCGCCGACCATGACGAACACCTCGCGGTCGGGCGCGGCGAGCTTGATGCCGAGGCCGCCGGCGATCTCGTAGCCCATCGTCGAGTAGCCGTACTCGACGTGGTAGCCCTTCGGGTCGCGCGTGCGCCACAGCTTGTGCAGGTCGCCCGGCATCGAGCCGGCGGCGCACACCACGACGTCCCGCGGCTGGCTGACGCGGTTGACGACGCCGATCACCTCGGCCTGCGCGGGCGGGTCGTGGCGCTCGCTGTACGCGCGTTCGACGACGGCGTCCCAGTCGTTCGCGGGCGTCTCGAACGTGACGTCCAGCGCGTCGTTGAGCGCCTCCAGCCCGAGCCGCGCATCGGCGACGAGCGGCAGCCCGGCGTGCTTGAAGGCGTCGACGCTCGCGACGTTGAGGTTGATGAACGTGGCGTCGCCCGCGAACAGTGACCGCGAGGCGGTCGTGAAGTCGCTCCAGCGTGTGCCGACGCCGAGGATCACGTCGGCCTCGCGCGCGGCGGCGTTGGCCGCGGTGGTGCCGGTGGCGCCGATCGCGCCGAGCGCCTGCGGATGGTCGTAGGGGAGCGAGCCCTTGCCGGCCTGGGTCTCCCCGACGCCGATCCCGGTCGCCTCCGCGAGCTCCCGCAGCGCTTCGGTGGCCTCGCCGTAGATCGTGCCGCCGCCGCTGACGATCAGTGGCCTGCGAGCGGCGCGCAGCAGCGCGGCGGCCTCGGCCAGCACGTCCGGCTCCGGGAGCGGGCGGCGCACGCGCCAGACGCGCTTGTCGAACAGCTCGTCCGGGAACTCGTACGCCTCCGCCTGCACGTCCTGCGGGAGGCGCGAGCGTGACGGCGCCGGTCTCGGCCGGGTCGGTCAGCACGCGCATCGCGCCGAGCAGCGCGGGCACGAGCTGCTCGGGCCGCTCGATCCGGTCCCAGAACTTCGACACCGGGCGCAGCGTGTCGTTGACCGTGTTGGCGAACGTGCGGTCGTCCTCGAGCTGCTGGAGCACGGTGCCGGGCCCGCGCGTGGCGAACACGTCGCCCGGCAGCAGGAGCACGGGCAGCCGGTTGATCGTGGCCAGTGCCGCGCCGGTGACCATGTTGGTCGCGCCCGGGCCGATGCTCGACGTGCACGCGAGCGTCTGCAGCCGGTTCTTCTGGCGCGCGTAGGCCACGGCCGTGTGCACCATCGCCTGCTCGTTGCGCGCGTGGTAGAAGGGCAGCGCGTCCTGCTCCTCGAGCAGCGCCTGGCCGACGCCGGCGACGTTGCCGTGGCCGAAGATGCCGAAGCAGCCCGCGATCAGGCGCTGCTGGACGCCGTCGCGCTCGCTGTACTGGACGCTCAGGAACCGGACCAGCGCCTGCGCCACCGTCAGTCTCATCTCGTCTTCGCTTTCGTCATCGGGAGTCGCGGGTCCATCTCCTGGTCGGCCCAGCTGTCGCGGATCCAGGCGTGATCGGGGTCGTCGACGAAGTTCCACTCGCGGACGCTGCCGGCCATCACGTTGAGGTAGTACAGGTCGTAGCCGGGCGCGGCCATCGACGGGCCGTGGTAGCCGCGCGGCAGGTGGATCTGGTCACCGCTGCGCACCTCCGCCAGCAGTTCCATGCCGTCGTAGACGCGCTGGTAGGCGAACCCGCCGCGCGTGATCTCGTAGTAGTAGATCTCCTCGAGCTCGTCGTGCCGGTGCGGC
Organism: uncultured Solirubrobacteraceae bacterium; assembly: GCA_963724195.1. Classification (GTDB taxonomy): domain Bacteria; phylum Actinomycetota; class Thermoleophilia; order Solirubrobacterales; family Solirubrobacteraceae; genus Solirubrobacter. The sequence goes on from CAVRTQ010000021.1 coordinate 129,113, forward strand.
GGATACGAGCTCCAGTTGCCGTTGGGCGTGAGCACCTCGACGGCGATCAGCTTGTCGCACTCGAAGGCCTCGACGGACGCGAAGTTGTTGACCTGGCGGCTCGCGTTGCCCGCGCCGCGCAGCTCCACGGGGACGTCCTCGGCCGCGCCGTAGCGGGCGGGGAAGTGCCGCGTCGCCGCGGCGGCGGGAATGGCGAAGCGGCCCTTGCCCGCGATCTCCACGTGCGAGCCGATCGGCGCGTAGACGAAGTCGGTGACCGCGCTGAACACGCTCTCGCGGCCGTCCAGGTCGAACGTCTCGCCGTCGATCGTGACGGTGCACGACCCGGCGAGCGGCAGCACGATCACCTCGTCGCCGCCGGTGTCGAAGACGTCGTTGTCGTGGACGATCCGCAGTCGCGTCACTTCAAGCATCGATCTTCGCTCTCGACTTCTTCGAGCGGTGGGCATGGCGTCGGCGCAGGCGAGTCGTCCGGCGACGATCGCGCCCGCGGCGTTGGCGAAGCGGATCATCCGCTCCAGGTCCCAGTCGGCGAGCAGGCCGTGGCAGAGCGCGCCACCGAAGGCGTCTCCCGCCCCGAGGCCGTTGACGACCTCGACGGGGGCGGGTGGCACGTCGACGGACTCGGTGCCGCGCTGCGCGAACGTGCCGCGCGGCCCGCGCTTGCGAACGGTGAGCGCGACGTCGGCCTCGCCGGCGGTCTCCCACTCGTCCTCGTTGCCGACCGCGACGTCGGCGAAGCGCAACGCCTCACGCACCCACTTGCGCCCCTCCTCGCGGGAGGCCCAGAACATCGGGCGCCAGTCGAGGTCGAGCACGGTGATGCCCTCGCTCGCCTCGAGCGCCGCCAGCGTGGCCGACCGCGACGGCTCCTGCGAGAGCCCCGTGACCGTGGCCCAGAAGACCTTCGCCTCACGGATGGCGTCGAGGTCCAGCTCGTCCGTGCGGATCTCCAGGTCGGGCGCCTTGGGCTCGCGGTAGAAGTACAGCGGGAAGTCGTCGGGCGGGAAGATCTCGCAGAACGCGAGCGGGGTGGGGAGGCCGTCGACCGCGGTCACCCAGCGGTCGTCCACGCCGAAGGCCTGCAGCGCGTCGTGGAGGAACAGCCCGAACGGGTCGTTGCCCGTGCGCGTGATCGTGGCCACGTCGCGCCCGTAGCGCGCGGCCGCGACCGCGACGTTGGTCGACGAGCCGCCGAGGAACTTGCCGAACGACTCCACCTCGCGCAGCGACACGCCCACCTGCTGCGGGTAGATGTCCACGCTGATCCGGCCCATCGTGATCACGTCGAAGCCCATGCCAGCCCTTCCAGCAGCTTGTCTCACGTCCGGCAGCTCGACGTCCAGCCGGCGCGCCGTCTCGGTCGCGTCGAGCCGCGTGTCGTACGGAATCCGCTCGCGCTGGGACGGCGGCGCACCGACCTGCAGCAGCGTCTCGTCCAGCCCGTACGCGGCGACGGCGCGGCGAGCGAGGCTCACCCGGTCGATGTGCTCGGAGCCGACGCAGTGCAGCGTGCCGGTGGCCTCGCGCTCGAGCGCGCGCCAGATGAGCTCGGCCGCGTCGGTGGCCAGCACGGGCGTGGCGATCCGGTTGATCTCGGGCCCGTCCCACACCGTGAACTCGCGTCCGGCGCTCAGCGCGTCGACCACCGAAGCGACGAGATAGCCGAAGCCCGCGTCCTGCGCTCGGGGCGTGTTCTGCTTCGCTCGATGGATGCCCTGCACGCCGGCGATCCGCGCCACCGTCCCGCCCGCTTCGAGCACGACCAGCTCGGACGCGGCCTTCAGGAAGCCGTAGGCGTTGATCGGGTTCGGCGGGTCGTCCTCCTTCGCCGGACCTTGCGTTCCGTCGAACACCCAGTCGGTGGAGACGAGCACCACGTGCGCACCGGACCGCACGCAGTTGCGCGTGGCCTCCACGTACCCGGCCCACGCGCGGCGGCGGTCCGACAGCAGGCCGGCGGGGTCGTTCCAGATCGCGGCGTGGACGATGGCGTCGACCCGCTCCGGCACCGTCGTCGTGAGGTCCAACTCGGCGTGCGACGGCGCGAGCACGTCGCACCGGTCCTGCAGCACGTGCACGAGGTTGGACCCGACGAAGCCGGACGCGCCGGTGACGAGCACCTTCATAGGCGGACCGGCCGTCCTGCGCGCAGCGACTCCCACGCCGCGAGCCCGATGACCAACGGCGCGCGGGCATCGAGCGGCCCGACCACCGGCGTGGCGTGCGTCGCGATCGCGGTGATGAACGCTTCCCACTCGCGCAGATAGCTCGGGATGTAGCGCTCGAGGAAGAAGTACGGCAGCGTCGCCGCGCGCACACCCGTCGCGGTGCGCACGATCGTGCTGTGCGCGAGCGGATTCTCCGACGCCGCCATCCCCGCCGAGCCGAACACCTCGACGCGCTGGTCGTAGCCGTAGACGGCCTGGCGCGAGTTGTCGATCGTCGTCAGGCACCCGTTCTCGTGCTCGAGCAGGATCACCGCCGTGTCGACGTCGTTCGCCTCGCCGAACTCGGCGCTAATCCGTATCGCGCCGCGGGCGTACACCTCGACGACCTCGCTCTGGGCGACGAAGCGCGCCATGTCGAAGTCGTGGATGGTCATGTCGAGGAAGATCCCGCCCGACGTGCGCACGTACTCGATCGGCGGCGGGGCGGGATCCCGCGAGGTGATGCGGAGGATCTGCACCTCGCCGATCTCGCCCTCGGACACGGCGCGCGCCACCGCGGCGTGCGCGGGGTCGAAGCGCCGGTTGAAGCCGATCTGGAACGCCACGCCGGCGGCCTGGACGGCGGCGAGCGCGCGGTCCACCGCGGCCAGGTCGAGCGAGACGGGCTTCTCGCAGAAGATCGCCTTGCCCGCCTCGGCGGCCGCGACGATCAGGTCCGCGTGCGTGTCGGTGGAGGTGCAGATGGCGACGGCGTCCACGTCCGGCGCGGCCAGCAGCTCCTCGACACTGGTCGCGGGCACGCCGAGCCGCCGGCCCACCACGCGCGCGCTGTCGGCGTGCGCGTCGGTGACGCGCGTGACCTCGGCGCCCGGCACCTGCCGCGCGAGCAGGTCGGCGTGCATGCTGCCGATCCGGCCGACGCCGATCACGCCCATCCGCACCGTGCGGGTCGCCATCGCGCTCATCCCACGTCCTCCCAGCGGCCGGACTCGGCGCTGCGCAGCAGCGCGTCCTGCACGTTCACCCACTGCACGGCCTGCTCGAAGCCGGGCTCGAACGCGGCGACCCGCGGCGACCGCGCGGCAGAACTCGTAGTCCTCGATCACGACGAGGTCCTCGAACCCGATGCCGTTCGCGCTGCCCGGGACGAAGTGCCCGTGGTACGGGAAGCGGTCGCCGCCGAACACGGTCCGGTAGCCCGTGTGCAGCTCGTCCTCGACGACGTAGAGCTGCAGCTCGTTGAGCTTCTCCAGGTTCCAGCCGAGCGCGCCCTTGGTGCCGTAGACCTCGAACGCCATCTGCGACTCGGGGCCGATGATCGAGCGGCTGGCCTCGAACGTGCCGCGCGCGCCGTTCGCGAACTCGCACAGCATCCCGGCGTAGTCCTCGTTCGTGACGGCGCCTTTCGGGTCCGCCGCGCTTCCGCGCCCGTAGTGCGAGCCGGCGGCGGTGGGGAGGGGGCGCTCGGTGATGAACGTCTCCGTCGTCCCGACCACGCGCGTGATCGGCCCCAGCAGCATGTGCGCGAGGTCCACGCTGTGGCTCATCAGGTCCGTCGTCACGCCGTAGCCGGCCTGGTCGACGAGGAAGCGCCACGACAGCACGCCCAGCGGGTCGCTCCCGTACATCGAGAAGAAGCGGCCGCGGTAGTTGGTGATCTCGCCGAGCACGCCGTCGGCGATCAGCTGCTGCGCGTAGCGCACGAGCGGCGCCCAGCGGTAGTTGTACCCGACGCCGCTGATCACCGTCGCGGGCCATCTCCTCCGCGCGGATGGTCTGCGCCGGGCGTGCCGCCGACGGGCTTCTCGCAGAACACGTGCTTGCCGGCGGCCGCCGCCGCCTCGACGAGCTCGACGTGGAGCATGTTCGGCGCCGCGACCCACACCACGTCCACGTCGCGGGCGTCCATCACCTCCCGCCAGTCCTCGGTGGCCCGCTCGAAGCCGAAGGACCGCACCGCGTCCTCGCGCCGCTCGGGCAGCGGATCCGCGCAGGCCACGAGCTTCGTGTCGGAACGCTCCGCGAACAGCGTCGGGATCCGCAGCAGCGACCGGGCGTGCGCCTGGCCGAGCCAGCCGAAGCCGATCACGCCCACGCCGATCACGCTCGTCTCAACTCGTGCTCGAGCGCGTCCAGCTCCGCGCCGCCCGACATCTGCTTGACCAGCTCGTCGCGGGTGATGTCGCCCTTGTCCCACGAGCCCATCAGCCGGCCGCGGTTGAGGATCACGAAGCGATCGCCGACCGGGTACGCGTGGTGCGGGTTGTGGGTGATGAAGATGACGCCGAGGCCGCGGTCGCGGGCCTGCGCGATGTAGCGCAGGACCACGCCCGACTGCTTGACGCCGAGTGCGCTCGTGGGCTCGTCGAGGATCAGCACCTTCGCGCCGAAGTAGACGGCGCGCGCGATCGCCACCGCCTGGCGCTCGCCGCCGGACAACGTGCCGACCGGCTGGTCGGGGTCGCGCACGTCGATGCCCATCCTGCGCAGCTCGGAGACCATCGTCTCCTGGGCGAACTTGACGTCGATGCGCCGCAGCGGGCCGGCGCCCTTCGTCGGCTCCGAGCCGAGGAAGAAGTTGCGCCAGACCGACATCAGCGGGACCGTGGCGAGGTCCTGGTAGACCGTCGCGATCCCCAGCGCCTTGGCCTCGCGCGGGTTGGCGAAGTGCGTGTCCTCGCCCTCGATCAGCAGTTGGCCCTCGTCGTGGCGGTGCACGCCCGACAGGATCTTGATGAACGACGATTTGCCCGCGCCGTTGTCGCCGAGCACGCACGTGACCTCGCCCGCCCCGACGCTCACGCTGATGTCCTTGAGGGCCACGACGTTGCCGAAGAACTTCGACACCTCGCGCGTCTCGAGCAGCGCGGTCATCGCCGGGCTCCTTCCGCGCGCTTGCGGACGTAGTTGTTGACCAGCACCGCGACCAGCAGGATCACGCCCAGGAACAGGAAGCGCCAGTCGGTGTTCCAGCCCGAGAACTGGATGCCGATGAACGCCATGCCGATGATCGTCGCGCCCAGCGCCGCGCCGATCGCGGAGCCGAAGCCGCCCGTGAGCACGCAGCCGCCGACGACCGCGGCGATGATGTACTGGAACTCCGCGCCGACGCCCTGGCCGGCCTGGGTGCTCGCCAGCCGCAGCGCGACCATGATGCCGGTGAGCGCGCACACGAACGACGTGGCCATGAACAGCCCGACCTTCACGCGCGCGACCGGCACACCGACGTTGCGGGCGGCGTTCGCGTCACCGCCGACACCGAAGATCCAGTTGCCCGTCCGGGTGCGGGTGAGGACCCAGGTGGCGAGGAGCGTGATCGCGATCCACCACAGCACCGTGATCTTGAAGTCGTGGCTGCCGAACGAGCCGCCGAAGATCTTGTTCGCGCTCTCGTAGCCCGCGGCCAGATCGATGCCGCCGACCGTCACCTGGTCGGTGATCAGCTTGGTCACGCCGAGGTTGGCGCCCTGCAGGATGAAGAACGTCGCGAGCGTGACGATGAAGCTCGGCAGCTTGGTCTTCATGACCATGTAGCCGTTGAGGAAGCCGATCCCGGTCGCCATGGCCAGCGTGAGCCCGATCGCCAGCCAGATGTTCATCCCGACCTCGGTGGCCAGGATGCCCATCGTCAGGCCCGCGGTGCCGGTCATCACGCCGGCGCTCAGGTCGAACTCGCCCCCGATCATCAGCAGCGCGACCATCACGGCCGGGATGCCGATGGTGCTCGCCACGTCCGTCCAGTTCGCGATGCCGTCGAGCTGCAGGAAGAGCGAGCTCTGCGTCCAGAAGAAGATCGCGACGACGATCGCGGCGAGCAGCGCGCCGATCTCCGGCCGGCGCAGGATGCGGGCCGTGAGGCCGATGTTCGCCAGCCGCTCATCGGCGACAGGAGCCAGTTCGGGCGGGGCGCCCACCGCGTTCATCGCGTGCCTTCGCCCGCCAGCTTCTCGACCGTGTCGACGTTGCTCTTGTCCACGAAGCCCGGGCCGGTGAGCACGGGCTGGCCGCCGCCGACGGTGTTCGCGTTGGTCTTGTAGAGCTTGAGGAAGACGATCGGCAGGTAGCCCTGCAGGTACTGCTGCTGGTCGACGGCGAACGCGATCGAGTCGTCCTTGATGCGCTTGGTGACGTCCGCGTTGAGGTCGAACGTGGCGAGCTTGGCCGAGGAGCTCGCGCCCTTGACCGCGGTCGCGGCGGCGTTGGCGATGTCCGGGTTGAGCGCCATCACGGCGTCATAGGACTTGTCGGCCTGGAGCTTGGACTTGATCTCCGTCTGCGTCGTGGCGACGTCCGCGGTGCCCTTGACCTGGAGGTTGTCGACCGCGCCGCCGAAGCCCTGCTTGACGCCGTCGCAGCGCTGGTTGAGGCCGACGTTGCTCTGCTCGTGGATGATGCACAGCACCTTCTTGGCGCCCTCTTCCTGAGGCGCGCGCCCGCGGCCTGGCCGGCGATGGCCTCGTCCTGGCCGACGTGCGTGATCGCACCGAGTTCCTTGAACTGATCGGCGCCGGAGTTGAGCGTGATGATCGGGATGCCGGCGTCGGTGGCCTTGGCCAGCGCGCCCTTGATGGCGTCCGCGTTCGGGACCGAGACCGCGAGGCCGTCGACCTTCTGCGAGACGGCGGCGTCGATCAGCTGCGCCTCCTTCTCGGGGTCGTTGTTGGACGGGCTCCAGACGAGCTTGACGCCCTGGTCCTTGGCCGCCTGCTCGGCGCCCTTCTTGACGACGGACCAGAACGAGCCCTCGTCGGAGTGGGTGACCATGGCGATCGTGAGATCGCTGCCCTGCGTGAGCTGCACGTCGTCGCCGCCGCTGTCCTCGGTCTTCGTCGCGGTGTCGTCGCCGGAGCTTCCGCACGCGGCGAACACCAAGGCGAGGGCAAGGATCGTGAGTCGCTTCATCGGTTGACTGCCTCCTCCGGAGCCAAGCTGGACAGGAACTCGATACTGGAGGCGACATCCAACGCCGGACCGCCGCCGACCGGGGGCTCCGACCCGGTGATGGCGAGGTCCTGCTCGAGCACGAGCCAACGCTCGTAGCCCGAACGGCGGAGCGCATCGACCACCTCGTCGATGCGTGCGTCTCCGCTTCCGAGGGGCTGGAACAGGCCGTGCTGGACGGCCTGCATCAGCGTGAGATCCTTGCGCGCGGCGATGGCCGCGTCGACGTCCTTGAAGTGCACGTGGCCGATGCGCTTGCCGTGCTCGGTGGCGAAGGCCACCGGGTCGGTCCCGCCGATCAGCAGATGGCCGGTGTCCAGGCACCACGGCACGCGCGTGTGCTCCAGCGCGAGGTCCACGTCGTGCTCGGTCTCCAGGACCGTGCCCACATGGGGGTGCAGCACGAGCTCCACGCCCTCTTCGCTCGCGATCGCCGCGAGCGTGTCGAGCTGGTCGCCCGCGCGCGCCCACTGCGCGGCGTCGAGCGGCTGCGGCGCCGACCAGCCGGTGTCCTGCACCGTCGCGGCGACGAACAGCTCGCCGCCCGCCTGCGCGAGCTGCGCGGCGGCCCGTCTCGCGTACTCGCGGTCGAGATCGGGTTCGTGGACGACGACGGGCACGAACCCGCCGACCAGTTGCAGTCCGTAGCGGTCCAGGACCGCCCGGGCCTGTGCGCCGTCGGTGGGCAGCCAGCCCTGGGGACCCAGCTCCGTGGCGGTGATGCCGAGCTCGGCCATCTCCGCGAAGACGCGGTCCGGCGCGAGCTGCAGACCCCAGCCGGGCACCTCGCACACACCCCACGAGATGGGGGCGGCGGCCAGTCGTCCTGGTAGTCCCGAGCCCACTCTTCCTCCTCCGTTAGAGCGCTCTAACGAGCATACTCCTCGGTGATGACGCGAGGCGGCTACGTGACCATGGACGACGTTGCGCGTGAGGCCGGGGTCTCGCGCGCGCTCGTGTCCCTGGTCATGCGCGGCAGCCCCAAGGTCAGCGATGAACGCCGCCGGCGCGTGCGCGACGCGGCGGCCCAGCTCGGCTATCGGCCGAACGCGATCGCCCGCAACCTCGCCTCGCACCGGACGAACACGGTGGGCGTGCTGCTCAACGATCTGCACAACCCGTTCTTCGCGGAGATCGCGGACGGCATCGAGTCGCAGGCCTCGGAGCTCGGGCAGCGGCTGCTGATCATCACCGGCGGCCGGCGCAAGCAGCGCGAGCACGCGATGCTCGAAGCGCTGCTGGAGTACCGCACGGACGGGCTGATCCTCGTGTCCCCGCACGTTCCGGGCCCGCAGATCGCCTCGGCCGTGGGCGCGTTGCCGTGCGTCGTGATCGGCCGCCGCGTGCGCTCGCCGGCGTTGGACTGCGTGCTGGTCGACGAGTCGACCGGCGCGCACCTGGCGGTCGAGCACCTGGTCGAACTCGGGCACGAACGCATCGTCCACATCGACGGCGGTGACGGCGCGGGTGCCGCGCCCCGGCGGGCCGGGTATCTCAAGGCCATGGACGACGCGGGCCTGTCCGGCGCGGCGCGCGTGCTGGCCGGTGAGTTCCACGAGCGCGCGGGCGTCGACGCCGCCGGCCGCCTGCTGGGCGACGCCGTGTTGCCCACCGCGATCATCGCCGCGAACGACCTCGTCGCCGTGGGCCTGATCGATCGGTTGGAGCAGGACGGCGTGCGGATCCCGGAGGACGTGTCCGTGATCGGCTACGACAACACGTTCATCGCCGGCCTCGCCCACGTGCAGTTGACCACGATCAACCAGCCGCGCCGCGAGATGGGCGTCGAGGCCTTCGCGCTGTTGCTGGAACGCACCGCGGGCCGCGAGCGAGCGCGTGACCCGCGTCCACGAGCCCACCCTGGTGGTCCGCTCGACCACTGGCCCGCCACCGTGATGACCGCGGGCGCAGCCGGCGATGCGCGCACGGCTCCCGCCGGTGGCGGCGTCGCGGCCGCGCCTCGCGCCGCCGTGCGGCCGCGCCGGGCGGCGGCCCTCGTGGCCCTCGCCCTCGTCGCGCTCGTCCCTGCCTGGCGCGGCTCGCCCGCGCCGCCCGAGCCGCTGCGCGTCACCGTGTCCGGCGGCGTCATCGCCACCGCCATCCCCACCGGGGCGGGCCGCGTGCTCACCGTCGCGCACGTGCTCGACGGCGCGCGGTTCGTCCGGGTCGATGGCCGGCCGGCGCGGGTCGTGCGCGTGGACCGGCGGCTGGATCTCGCCGAGCTCGCGGTGCCCGGCCTCGTCGCCCCGCCCGTGCGCACCGCGGCCGGCGGCGGCGAGGCCGTGGTGCGGGTCCTGCGGGACGGCGAGGTCGTCACGCTCTCCGCACCGGTCCGCCGGCGCGTCACGGCGTCCATCGCCGGGCACTCGCGACCTGCGCTCGAACTGGCCGCCACGGTCGAGCCGGGCGACTCGGGCGCGCCGGTGCTCGACGCCCAGGGGCGTGTGCTCGGCCTCGTCTTCGCCCGTGGCTCCCGCAGCGTATGGGCGGTCGCGCTCACTCCGGGGTAGGCAGCCGTGGCGTGCGTGCAGGGCGCGGGGGCGGAGCGACCAGCGCTCCGCCCCCGACGCGCTACTTGATCAGCTGAGCCCGCTTGGCGCGCGGCAGGGTGACCCGCTCGCCGTCGACCTTCAGCACCGTCTTGCCCGCGACCGTGCGGGCGGTCTGCGTGAGCTGCAGGACGACGTTGTCGCCCACGCCGCCGTCGGTGACGTCCGTGCCCGGGCCGCCGAGCAGGATGTCGTCGCCGGCGTTGCCGAGCAGCGTGTCGTTGCCCGCGCCGCCGATCACGATGTCGTCGCCCTCGCCACCGCTGAGGGTGAGCAGGATCGCGTTCGCGGCCACCGAGGCGGCGTCGATGACGTCGGCGCCACCCAGCGCGTTGACCGTCAGGCGGTCGCTGCCCGTGACGGCGCCCGAGATGTCGGTGCGCGCCGCGAGGCCGAGCACCGACGCGGTCGCGCCGCTGCCGAGGACCGAGACGATGTCGTCGCCGTTGGTGGCGTTGACGATCACGTTGTCCGCGGCGGCGTCGGCGCCGCCCAGGTTCGGCTCGACCCGGTTGAGGTCGGTGCCGGACAGGTCGTTGACGGTGATCGTGTCGGCCCCGCCGAGCGCGTTGACGCCGATCTGCCTCGACGTCGTTGAGGTCCATCACGATGTTCGCGATGTCGCGCGTGAAGCGCACGCGGCCACCGTTGGCGGACGTCTCGAAGCGCTCGCTGATGTTCGAGCCGTTGAACGCCATGCGGTCCGCGCCGTCCTGGCCTTCGATGACGTCGCTGCCGTCACCCGGATCCCACTGGAACGTGTCGTCGCCGGCGCCCATGAAGCCGACGTCGTTGCCCTGCTGGCCGTCGACGAAGTCGTTGCCGTCGCCGCCGAGGACGATGTCGTTGCCGTTGGAGCCGAGCAGGTTGTCGTTGCCGAGGCCGCCGTCGACCGTGAGCTTGATCAGCGTGGCCAGGTTGCCGGTCGCCGAGAAGGAGTCGTCGCCGCCGTTGGCGTTGAGGACGAGGTTCTCGGACGTGCCGATGTCGATCGAGAACGGGGCCGGGTTGAGGCGGTCGAAGCGCACGCGGGTGCCGTTGGCGGTGGCCGTGAAGGACTCGGTGCCGTTGCCGCCGTTGACCTCGACCGTGTCGGTGTCGGCGCCGCCCTCGTTGAGGTCGGTGTCGTCGCCCGGGTTCCAGATCAGGCGGTCGTTGCCGGCCTGGCCGAAGGCCTGGTCGTCGGCGTCGCCGCCGGTCAGCGTGTCGTTCTCGCTGCCGCCGAACAGCAGGTCGAAGCCGCCCTTGCCGAGCAGCGTGTCGTTGCCGGACTCGCCGAACAGCTGATCGTTGCCGGAGCCGCTGGTGAGGACGTCGTTGCCGGTGCCGCCGAACAGGTTCGCGCGGGGGAGCGCGCCGTTGACCTCGCTCAGCGAGAGCGTGTCGTTGCCGCCCAGGCCGAAGGTCTGGATCAGCGCCGTGTTCGCCACGGTCGGCGTACCGCCGAGGACGGCTACGGCGCCGCCGTTGACGAGGATCTGGCCCGCGGCGTTGCGGCTGACCGCGACGTTGTTGTCGAGGTTGTCACCGGAGATGCTGAGCGTGCCGTTGGTGAACGACGAGGTCACCGCGGCCTGGGCCGAGCCGGTGATGAAGAGGCCGGCGGCGAGAACGCCCGCGGCGAGGAGTCGGTATCTGGGGAGGATCATTTGCCCAACAAGACGCTCCCCGTTGCGCTGTATTCCGTCAGGTCGGCACAAGTGCCAGCGGAGCGGCCCAGCCCTCGGCGGGCTGCGGCCACCAGCGGTCGCCGTCCTCCGGGTGCCGACAGGCGTTCAGCGCACCGGCTCGTGATCCGCGCCGCTCAGATCGTCGTGGTAGGCCTCGCGCATGTCCCAGCCGCAGGCCGTGCACTCGACGTCTTCGGGCGGCGCCGGCACGCCGCAGCGTGGGCACGACGCCTCGGGTGCGCTCTCTCGGTGCAGCAGACGATTGAACAAGCCCATCGGATGATCACCTCAGCGGGGTCGGGGGCCTTCACCGCGCAACCTAGGCCCGGGGCCGCTCGGCCGATATGGGGGCGCGCGCCCATATCCGCAAGGTCAAGGGGGTCCTCCAGGGGGTTCACCCGTGGTTTGTCCGCGGGGCGGCTGGGACGGTGAGCAGCAGAATGTCTCCCGTTCAACCCCTCCCCAGGAGATGCGACATGCACCACCGACTCACCTTCGCGGCCCTCATGACGACCCTGACGCTGGCCGTGGCGGTGCCCGCCGCCCAGGCCCAGGATCCGGACCTGCCGCCGTGGCCGCCCTGCGGCCCCGTCCAGAACGTGGTTCCCGGCGGGAACAACAACCCCAACTTCCTCCCCGGCACCCCGGTGAACGACCTGATCAACGCGTTCGCGGGCGACGACGAGCTGTTGGGCTTCGAGGGCAACGACATCCTCAACGGCGGCCCCGGCGACGACCTCCTGTACGGCCACCGCGACAATGACTGCCTCAGCGGCGACCCCGGCGACGACAAGCTCTACGGCGGCGACGGCCAGGACCGGCTCGCCGGCGGTGACGGCAGCGACGCGCTCTACGGCGGCGACGGCAACGACCGGCTCGCGGGTGGCCCCGGCGCGGACTTCATCGACGGCGGTCCCGGCTTCGACGTCTGCGACGTCGATGCCGCGGACACCTGGGTCAACTGCGAAGTCGTGTTCTAAGTGGATCGGCGCCGCCGGCTACCGGCGGCGCCGCAGCACACCGACGGTGCCGGCGGCGGCCAGGAGCCCGACGACCACCAGGCCGCCGACCAGCACACCGGTTCCCGCGCCACCGTCATCGGAGGCGCTCGCCGGGTCGACCGTCGCCGTCGGCTCCGCGGACGGTGTCGGCTCGACGGTCGGGCTCGCCTGCGTCGTGGCCACCGGGGCGGGCGTGGCCGCCGGCTTGGGCCGGACCTTGAATCGCCACGAGCCGCGCTGGACGTGCCCGTCCACCGCGGTCATCGTCCAGCGCGCGACGTAGACGCCACCCGCCAGCTCCTCGGGGATCCGCGCCTCGATCGTCCGGACGTTGTCCGGGCTGCGGCGGCCGGTGCCCTGGGAGACCTTCTTGCCGGCCCGAAGCACCTGGAGCCGGCCGGACCGGATCGGCTGGTTGAAGCGCGCCCGGACCACCGACAGCGAACGCTTGGCGTAGGTCCCCGCCTTCGGCGAGGTCGACGTCAGCTCGGTGTGCGCCGTCGCGGGCGACGCGGTCAGGGCAAGACTCGTCGCTGCGACCAGGAGCGCCGCGGTCAGGCGTGGTGCGTGGACCATCGACTCCAGACTAGTCGTGCCGGGTAGGGCGCCGAGATGGACAAGCGACCTGGACCCAATGCGCGCGTCGTCGCCATGGCCGGATCAGCGCCGTCCCGATCTCGTCGTGGCACGGGTACGGCCCGCGCGGCCGGCGGACGGGAAGCGCTCGATCACGGCGTGCCAGGGTAAAGGGCCGTGATGATCGATCCGCAACCCGGACCCAATGCACGCGTCGTCGGCCGCGGCCGGATCAGCTCGATCCCGATCTGGTCGCTGATCCTGATCATCGGCGTCGGGGGCATCGTCGTCGGAAGCACCGCGATGGCGCTGCTCATCGGCGTCCCGTTCACGTTGCTGGGGGTGTTCGGGTTCACCATGCTGATCCGGGCCCGCGTCTGGGTCGACGGGCCGGTGCTCTACTCACGCAGGACCTTCGGCTACAGGCCGCCGGTCCGCCTCGACCAGCTCCGCAGCGCGTCGCTGATCGTCAACCCCAACTGGAGTCGTGAGCTGCTGCTCGACGCGCAGGACGGCACGCACCTGCGCCTCGACGCGACGAACCTGCGGTTGGTACGTCTGTACGCGGCGATGGCGGAGTTCATCGGCCCGTACGACCCCGTCGCGAACGAGCGGCTGCAGAAGCGGATGGAGAAGTACCGCTAGCGCGTCCGGCAGCGCTCGTCGTGGCACGGGTACGGCCCGCGCGGGCCGGCGTGGAAGTGCGACGTGGAGCGGTCGTGCGCGGTGGGGATCTCGCGGGTCAGAGCAGAGAGGATTCGAGACAGCATGCGCTCTGTGGTACCGCCTCCGCAAGCGCTTGCGGACACGGTGGAGAGCCGATCCCCCCGTCTGGTGGGGGGAACCGTAGCGAGCGTCACACAGCGCTCGGCGCGCTGACGGCGACCACGCCGCCCTGCGGGTCGGCGATCACCGCGTTGCGGAAGCCGGGCGCGTCCGTCGGTGGCATCAGCAGCGTGCCGCCGCCCGCCACCGCGCGCTCGCACAGCGCGTCCACGTCGTCGGCGCGGAAGTTGACCGCCCAGTGCGGCGGGACGCTCTCGGTCGTCGTCGAGGCCACGGCCACGACGTCCCGCGGGAGCGGCTGCCCGGGTGCGCCGCCGACGTAGCCGGGGAGCCGCCACAAGCTCAGCGCGGCACCGGGCACGGGCTCGAGCTGCCAGCCGAACAGCGCGCCGTAGAAGTCGCCGGCCGCCGACAGATCCGGCGTGTGCAGCGCGCCCATCGCCCACGTGTTGGGCTCGTTGACCACCTCGGCGCCGAGCTGGTCGCACAGCGCGAACGCGATCCCCGCGGGATCACTGACGACGCCCATGGAGCCGCCGGCGCCGGCCGAGAGCGGTCCGGCGAGGACCGTGCCTCCTTCGCCCGCCACCTGCGCCAACGAGAAATCGACCCGATCGACCCGCACGTACGTGCACCAGAACGCGGGAGCGCCCTCGGGGGCCTGCCCGATCCCCGCGACGCGGTGCTCGCCCAGCCGTGCGGTGCGATATCCGCCCGCGGCGGGCGCGTCGAAGACCCAGCCGAACACGGCCGAGTAGAAGGCCGCGGCGGAATCAGGATCAGGCTGGAAGGTGTCGACCCAGCACGGCACGCCGAGCGGGTAGTCGTCGCGCAACATGCGCGAGGACGCTACCTCAACTCGCTACCAGGCCCACCAGGACCGGGCGCCCTCGGCGTCCCGGTAGGACGGGCCGCCGCGCAGCGCCATGTTCAGCTTCGTGAACCGCCCCGTGCGCTCGCTCTCCTCGCACTCAGGGACGTAGCAGCGCAGGACCGCGGCGAACTCGCTGGGTGCCGCGACATCGGTGGCGTCCACGAGCACGATCGCCGGCGGTCTTGTTGCAGCGGTCGTCGCGGAGGTGGAGGAGGGACCCACGCACCTGACATCGGCGGTTGGGGCGCGAAGGTTGAGACCCTCGCGCCCGAACTTGCCGAATCCTTACGGGGTGGTGGTGGACAACGTGAACGTCAGCGTCTTGCTGTACGTCCCCGTGCGCAGTGGGTCATTGGCCTTGACGAGCTGCTTGAACGCGATCGCGACGCTCTCGTTGGAGACCGGCGCGGTCCAGCTCGCCTTGCCCAGCTCGACGCGCAGCGGCTCGGCCAGCGTGAACGCGCCGTTGGCCAGATGGCCCGGATCGGACACGCTCAGCGCCGCGTCGCCCGCGGTGGAGATGACGTTGGCCGTGGCCGCCGCCGTGTACTCCTTCGCGATGCCCGGCGTGAACGCGCCGAACGACGCCGGACCGCTGAGCGAGAGCGACAGCGTGGCCGGCACCGTGCCGCCCACCGTGCCGGTCGTGGTCGTCGCGAACGGCAGCACCGGGGTGACGTTCGTCGGCGGCGCGACGCGCCCGGCGGCCTTGGCCTCGAACGCGTAGGCGAAGCCCATCAGCTTCAGGTCGTCGAACGCCTTGCCCTGGAGCTGCAGGTTGATCGGCTGGCCGTGATCGTTGGTCCCCGCGGGGAAGATCACGTTCGGGACGCCCGCGGCCGAGGCCTGCGGGTCGCGGCGGCCGAAGCTCGGCTGGATCGAGTCGTTGAGGTGGATGTCTGAGAGCTGGCCGGGGAAGACGACGGCGTCGACGCCGTTGGTGTCCATCCAGGCGGCGAGCCGCACGCGGTACTCCGCCCGCTGGGCCTCGAACGCGCGGACCTGCGCCAGCGTCATCGCGCCGGTGCCGGTGTACGGGTTGGTGTTGCGGAACTGCGGCAGGCGCAGCGGGCTGCGCAGGATCTGCGCGGCGTCGCGTGTACGGCGCGTTCGGATGCTCGAGCAGCCACTGGCGCCAGCCCTCGTAGCCGCGGTCGCCGGCGGGGCTCGCCGGGCCGGCCGGCGGGTCCGGGATCTCCTTGACGGTCGCGCCGGCGGCCACGAAGTGCTTGAACGACTCGCGCATCGCGTCCTCGGTGCCCTGCGTGCGGAACGGATCGTCGAACGCGGTCAGCGGCACGCCGATGATCTTGCCCTGGAGCGCGTTGGCGTCCAGTCCGGCGGTCCAGTCCGCGGGCCGGTGGCCGTTGGACACGTCATCGAGGATGTCGGCCGGGTTGTCGATCGTGGTCGCGTTGAGCAGCAGCGCGAGGTCCGGGAGCGACTGGCTGATCCAGCCCACGTAGTCCTGGATGTAGGTCAGCGGCATCGTGCCCGCCGAGGACTGCATGCCGTCGGTGCCGCGCAGCGACACGAGCGAGACCGCGCTCGACGGGCCCCACAGGGAGTCGCCGGTCTGCGTGCCGAAGCCCGCGGCGGCGAAGGACGACGCGACCGCCGTGGCCGTGCCGCCGGACGAGCCGATCGGCGACTTGGACGGGTCGTACGCGTTCCACACCTGGCCGTAGGCGCTGGGGGAGAAGTGACCGTCGTTGGCGTACTCGGCGAGGTTGGCCTTGCCCATGACGATGGCGCCGGCCTCCTTGACCTTGATGATCTGCCAGGCGTCCGTGGTCGACTGGAAGCCCTCGAAGACCCGCGAGCCGCCGGTGGTGGGCATGTCCTTGGTCGACATCAGGTCCTTGGCGACGATCGGGATGCCGAGCAGCGGGCGCGTGTCGCCGGCCTTGCGGGCCGCGTCGGCGGCCTTGGCCTGCGCCATGACGTCGGGCGCGAGCGTGATCATCGAGTTCAGGCCGAACGGGCCGCGGTCGTAGGCGGCGATCCGGTCCAGGTACGCCTGCGTGATCTGCTCGGACGTCGTGGCGCCGGACTTCAGGTCGGCGATGAGCTGCGTGATCGTCTTGCCGACGACGTTGTACGGGGAGCTCGTCGTGGCGCCGATGGCCTTGTCACCGGCGATCGGGCCGAGCGCGTAGGCCGGCGCGGTGCCGCAGTTGATGGCCGAGATGTCGACGTTGACCAGCGCGCACGCCTCCGCCGGGGCGAGGTCGCCGAGCGGCGGCGCCGCGGCCAGCGTCGTGGCCTTCGCGGTGACGGCCGCGACCTGCGAGCCCGCGGCGGGCGTGGTGCCGCCGGACGCGCGCGTCTCCGACAGGCCGGTCACGACGTAGCGGACGAGCGCCTTGGTCGCGCCCGCCGGGATCGTGAGCGTGTTGACGTAGCCGAGGTGGTTCGCGTGGTCGCCCGTGGTCGCGTGCCCGTACGTGAACGGGTCGCGCAGGAAGTTGCCGGTGCGGTCGAACGTGCCCGGGACGGTCGCGCTCGTGCCGTTGACGGTGGCCGAGCCGACGCCCGCGGACGGGGAGTAGGAGACGGTCCACTTGTCGGCCGGCGGTGAGCGTCGTGTCGCCGCTGGAGGTCGACGCGATCGCGCTCTGGTTGGTGCCCGTGTCGTAGCCGAGCTGGCCGCCGAACGCGACCTCGATCGTCAGCGGCGCGCCCGTCGTGTTCGTGAACGTGTCCAGGAAGCGCGCGTACGCCTCGGCCGTGTTGAACGTGAGCGAGCGCTTGACCGCGACCCCGCCGAGCTGCACGGCCTTCTTGCTCGTGTAGATCGTCGGGCTGTCCGCGGTGAGGCCGAAGCCGCGCAGCAGCACGCCGTTCATGCGCGGCGAGCCCGGCACCTTGACCCGGAGGCCGCCGTAGCCCTGCAGCGAGTTCGTGCCCGTGTTGTGGATCGAGCCCGTGTCCATCCCGGGGTCCGCGGCGTCATTGACGTTCCACGTGTCCCCGTTGGTGTTGGTCACCGTCGTCCAGCCCCACGCGCTGGACGCGGAAGCGGCCAGCAGCGCGCATGCGGCTGCTGACGCGAGAGAGATTCTGCGCAAGTGAGCTCCGAGACGAGGTTGACCCGACGCCGCCGCCGGAGCGGCCGGGCCGAACCTATCCGGCAGACGGTCCTGGGATTAGTGGACCGCCTGTCGGAACCGGAGCGACTGTGTGACGTGATCCGGTCTGCGTCCGAGCGCGACGGTGATGTCCACACGCCCGGCGACACGGCCGCGACCAGCGCCCGCGCGCCGCGGCTCAGTCTCCGTGGACTAGCGGCCTTCGCGTAGCGGACCTGGTCCGGGCTCACGTGGAACTTCAGGCGCACTTCGCCCTCCGCGCGCCACGGGTACTTGTCCTGGTTGATGTACTTCTGCGCGAGCGTGTCGATGTGCTCGTCGCCGCCCGGCGCCTCGCCGCACTGCCCCGAACTCCGCGTACTCGTACGGGTTCTCCTGGTTGATCACGAGCAGGTTCACGCGCGGATCACGCGCCAGATTCGTCGGCCACATCCGCCCGCGCGCCCTGTTCACGGCGAGCTTGCCGTCCTCGATACTGAGCCAGACGACGGCGTTGTGCACCGACCCGTCCTTGTTGATCGTGGAGAGCACGGCGTGGTTGGGCTTCTCGAGCAGTTCGCTCACGGGCGCATCAGTCAGTTCGGCCATCGGGGCGATGATATGCGGGGAGCCAGGCGGGGCCTGCGTGGCTTCGCTCGGCCTGACGACCAGGCGTCGCGGAACGGCGGGCACCGAGAGGGGTGGGTCGAGCGGAGTCGACCGCATATCGGCGCATAGCGATCACCTTCGACCGTTCGAGTTGGCGCGTGGGTGGGGGTATGCCCGCTCAGTTGCGCCTGGGGAAACTCAGCGGGCATACCCCCTGGTGAAAGGACGCGAAATCGATCACCAGCGCGAACCGTTCGAGCCGCGCGGTGGGACTCGCCTCTATCGGTGCCTGCCGTTTCGCCGGTCTGGTCGGCAGGCAGACGGAGACCAGCGCGGCTACGCCTTGCCGAGCTCCCGCGACCGCTCCGTCGCCGCCATCACGGCCTCCAGGAACGCCGAGCGCACGCCCCCGCGCTCCAACTCCCGCAAGCCCGCTGCCGTCGTGCCTCCCGGCGACGTCACCGCCGCGCGCAACGTCGCGGCGCCGTCGGACGACTCGACGAGCAACTCCGATGCGCCCCGGAGCGTCTGGAACGCCAACGTCTCGGCCAGATCACGCGGAAGTCCGGCCAACACGCCCGCGTCGGCCATCGCCTCGGCGACGAGGAAGACGTACGCGGGCCCGGAGCCCGGAAACCCCGGTGACCGCGTCGAGCTGCGCCTCCTTCACGCGCACGACCACACCGACGGCGGACAGGATCTCCTCCGCCCAGGCCAGGTCCTCCTCGCCGGCGTGCTCACCGGGAGCAATCGCGGTGACGCCTGCGCCGACGAGCGCCGGCGTGTTGGGCATCGCGCGGATCACCGGGACCGGTTCGACCACGGCGTCCTCGATCGCCGCGGCGGTGATGCCCGCGGCCACGGAGAGAAAGCGCTGCGCGCCCGCCTGCCGGGCGGCGATGGCGGCGGGAGCGAGGTCGCCGGGCTTGGTGGCGAGCACGACGCCCTCGGCGGCGACGGGCGCCGCGACGACCTGCACGCCCGGGTACTTCTCGGCGAGCTCCGCGCGGCGCGGCGCGTACACCTCCGCCACGGCGAACTCCGACGGGTCACGCCCCGCGGCGAGCATGCCGCCGAGCAGCGCCTCGCCCATGCGGCCGCCGCCGACCAGCAGCAGGCGGACGCTCATACCTCGGGCGAGACCGAGATCAGGCGGCGCTCGTGGGTGCCGACGCCGATCGTGCGCGCACCCTCCTTGACCTCGACGTCGAAGCGCAGCTTGCGCCCGTCGGTGACCTCGGACAGGCGCGCGGTGGCGGTGCATTCGGCGCCTTCCAGCGCGCCGCCGACGTGCCGCACGTTGACCTCGAAGCCGACGGTCGCGTGCCCGGGCGGGAGGTCGTCACGTACGAGGTTGGACGCCGCCAACTCCATCATCGAGATCATCCCGGGGGTCGACAGGACCGGCATCGGCAACGTGCCGTCGACATCGGTCAGCAACTCGCCCTCGACACGGAACTCCTCGGTCCGCTCGGTGCCCTGGTTGAACGCCATGAGGCGGACTCTACCCGGCCGCTACCGGGTGACGGAGGGCGACCGTCACGGCGGTTTCAGGCTGCCGACGGCGCCACGCGCGGCGCGCGGCGCGGCGCCGTCGCCGAGAGCAGCGCGCCGGTCAGCAGCAGCGCGGCGAACGCCAGCAGCGCCACCTTCGGCGCCATGAACTGCGCGGCGACGCCGAGGCCGAGCACCGGCACCGACAGCCCGAGGTAGCCGGCGAGGAAGAAGCCCGCGAGCACCTCGGCCCGGTTCGGGGAGGACGCGGCGAGCACCGAGGCCCGCACGAGCCCGCCCTTGAAGAGCAGGCCCGCGCCCGCGCCGGTGATCACGCCGCCGATGAGGAAGAGCGCGAGGCTCGGCGCCCACAGCGCGGTGACGAGCAGCGCGAGACCGGCCGAGAGCGCCGCGGTGCCGGTGCCGACGAGCCGCTTGACGTCCCATGCGCCCGCGGCGAGCTGGGCGAGGATCGCGGCGCCGAAGCCGGTCAACGCCGGGACGCCCGCGAGCACGTGGCTCGTGTGGCCGAGCGTGCCGGCGAGGAAGGACGGCGCGAGCGACGTGAAGAGCCCGAAGGCGGCGAAGGAGACGAACGCACCCCCGGCGGCAGCGAAGAACGAAGCGCGGGCCGCGGCGGGCACGGCGATGCGCTGCGGCCGGTAGGCGGGGCGCGTCTGCGGGCGCGTGACCGTCTCGGGCGCGAGCGCCACGACGATCACGGCGACGACCAGCAGCGCGGCGAAGAAGAGGTACGGGACGGTCAGCGGCGCGTCCACGGTCTGCGCGAGCGTGCCGGCGATGATCGGGCCGATCCCGAGCCCGCCGAGGTTCGCGGTGGTGGCCATGATCTGCGCGCGCTTGGGGGACGAGTGCAACTCAGCGAGGTACGCGGTGGCGGTTGCGGTGACGATCCCCACCGACAGGCCGTTGATCACCCGCGCGACGATCAGCCCGGGCAGGTCCCGCCAGACGAGGAAGAGCGCGGCGCTCACAAGGCTGAGGACCAGCGCGGGGATCAGCATGCGCTTGCGACCGAGCCCGTCGGACAGGTGCCCGGCGAAGAACAGCGCGAGCGTCACGCCGACGGCGTAGGACGCGAAGATCACGGTGATCAGGAAGGTCGAGAAGCCGTCGCGGTCCTGGTAGATCGCGTACAGGGGCGTCGGCGCCGCCGAGAACGCGAGGACGGCGAGGAATGCGAAGGCGACGGCCCACAGTCCGACTCCGTGACGACGTGTGCTCATGGTCAACATAGTCGCCCGCGCAATCATCGGATTCAACGAACGTTCTTGCTATCGGCTATCGCGATCTGCGATAACCGAGGGATGGAGCTGCGTCACCTGGCCACGTTCGTCGCCGTCGCCGAGGAAGGGAGCTTCACGCGTGCGTCGGGTCGCCTGCACGTCGTGCAGTCGGCGGTCTCCGCGGGCGTGCGTGCGCTGGAGCGAGAGCTCGGCTCCCCGTTGTTCGACCGCACGACGCACCAGGTGGGGTTGACCGACGCCGGACGGGCGCTGCTGCCGGAGGCGCGCGCGACGCTCGCGGCCGCCCAGGCCGCGCGGGAGGCGGTGGAGGCCGTGAGCGGCGGCCTGCGCGGCACCGTGCGGCTCGGCACCATGCAGGCCGACGCGCTCAGCGGCTTCAGCCTCGCGCGCCTGCTCGCGGAGTTCCGTGCGCGCCATCCCGAGGTGGAGCTGCACGTGCGTCAGGCGCAGTCCGCGGCCATGGCCGAGGAGATCCGCGAAGGGCGGCTGGACTTCGCGTTCCTCGCGCTCCCCGGCCGCCGCAATCCCGGGGCTCGACCTCACGCCGCTCGGCTACGAGGTGATGCCGCTGGGCGTGCACTCCGGGCACCGGCTGGCGGGCCGGGCGGACGTCGAGCTGGCCGCACTCGCCGACGAGACGTTCGCGGACGGGCCGCCGAGCTGGGGCACGCGCGTCGCGGTCGACCGCGCCTTCGCCGCCGCGGGCGTCGAGCGGCGGGTGACGCTGGAGATCAACGACACGCCGACGATGGTCGACTTCGTCCGCCACGGCGTCGCCGCCGCGTTCCTCGCCCCGTCGTTCGTGCGCGATCCGACCGGCATCGCGCTCGTGCCGGTCCGCCATCACGCGCCGGCGTTCGCGACCTACATCGCTTCCCCGACGACCCGTCGCCTCGGCGCCGCCGCCACGGCGCTGCTCACGCTGGCGAAGACCCACGTGGCGCCGTAAACGCGGTCGAACCACTTAGCATCGCCCGCATGAGCTACGTCCGCACTTGGCCCATCGACGATCCGGCCCGGCTGGTGGTGCTCGTCCACGGCTACGGAGAGCACATCGGGCGCTACGAGCACGTCGCCGCGGCACTGAACGCGCGCGGGTCCGCGGTGGTGGGGCCCGACCATCGCGGACACGGCCAATCGCCCGGAGAACCGGCGCTGGTGGAGGACTTCGAGCCGATCGTCGACGACCTGCGCGCGGTGGTGCAGGCCGCGCGCGGGGACCTGCCGGTGGTGATGGTCGGGCACTCGATGGGCGGCCTGATCGCCACCCGGTACGCGCAGCGGTTCCCGGAGGACCTCGCCGGGCTGGTGCTGAGCGGGCCGGCGATCGGGCTCGGCCCGGTGCTCCAGGGCTGGCTCGAGGACCCGCCGTCGGACCCGATCGACGGCGCCGTGCTCTCGCGCGACCCGGCGGTGGGGGAGGCCTACGCGGCCGATCCGCTCGTCTACCACGGCGGCTGGAAGGTCCCGACGCTGCAGGCCTTCATCGCCGCCGACGACGCGATCGCCGCCGGCCCCGGCTTCGGCGCCCTGCCGCTGCTCTACGTGCACGGCGGTGACGATCAGCTCGTCCCGGCCGGGCTCGCCCAGCCCGTCGTGGAGCGGCTCGCGGGCGAGGACTCAGAGCTCGTCGTGATCGACGGCGCGCGCCACGAGGTGTTCAACGAGACCGATCAGGCCGAGACGATCGGGCGCGTCGCGGACTTCGCCGAGCGCGTCACGTAGTCCCGGGCGCCGGTGCGCTCGGCGCCGACG
Organism: uncultured Solirubrobacteraceae bacterium; assembly: GCA_963724195.1. Lineage (GTDB taxonomy): Bacteria > Actinomycetota > Thermoleophilia > Solirubrobacterales > Solirubrobacteraceae > Solirubrobacter. The sequence continues at coordinate 151,878 of CAVRTQ010000021.1, forward strand.
CCCGCGGCGACGACGAACAGCAGGCCGACCGCGGGCACGAGCCCCGGCGTCTGCGAGAGCACGAACAGGCCGACGACGAGCGCGATCGCGGGCTCGAGGCTCATCAACGTCCCGAACGCCGTCGTGGTGAGGCGACGCAGCGCGAGCATCTCGAGCGCGAACGGGATCACCGGCAGCAGGATCGCCAGCCCGAGCCCCGCGAGCAGGATCTGGGGGGTGAGCTCGCTCTGCAGCGACGGTCCGGCGACGGCGATCGAGATCAGGCCGGCGACCGGCATCGAGATCGCGAGCCCGTTGAGGCCCTTGACCTCGTCGCCGACGCGCTGGGTGAGGACGATGTAGGCGGCCCAGCAGACCGCGGCGGCGAGGGCGAAGGCGACGCCGACCGGGTCCGCCGTGCCGTGCCACGGCTCCGTCAAGAGCACGATGCCGACGGCGGCCAGCGCGGGCCAGAGCTTGGTCGCCCCGTGGCCGCGCGCCACGGCGACGCCGAGCGGGCCGAGGAACTCCAGGGCGCTCGCGGTGCCGAGCGGCAAGCGGTCGATCGCGGCCATGAAGCACATGGTCACGCCCGCCGTCGCGACGCCGAGCACCACGGCGGCCTTGAGCCCGCGGGACGAGAACGTGCTGCGGCGCGGGCGCAGGATGACGAGGAACAGCAGCCCGGCCCAGGTCAGGCGCAGGCAGGCCGCGCCCTCGGGGCCGACGTCGTCGAAGAGCCCGACCGAGGCGGCCAGTCCGAGCTGGACGCAGATCATCGAGGCGAGCGCCATCCCGGCGCCGGTGCGTGTGTCCCGTCGTGTCACGCCGCACATTTGAGCGGCTCAGACCGTTAACTTCCACGTCGGATTTGTGGATGTATCGTTCGATGCCGTCGAACAATGGATCTCCGTCGTCTCACGCTGCTCCACGAGTTGTCCCGCCTCGGGTCGATGCGCGCGGTCGCCGAGGAGCTGGGCTACACGACCTCGACGGTCTCCCAGCAGCTCTCCGTCCTCGCCCGCGAGGCGGGGGTCGCGCTGATCGAGCCGACCGGCCGGCGGGTGCGCCTGACCCCGGCGGGTGAACGGCTCGCCGCCCACGCGGCGACGATCCTCGCCGCCGTCGACGCCGCGCGCGCGGATCTCGATCCGTCCGGCGAGCCGGCGGGAACGGTCCGGGTCGCGGGCTTCGCGACGGCGATCCGACGCTCGCTGCTGCCCGTGGTCGCGCGCCTGTCGGCCGAACATCCCGCCGTCCATCTGCGGCTGTACGAGCACGAGCCGGTCGAGGCCGTCGCGCTGCTCGCGGATGACGAGGTCGACCTCGCGCTCGTCTACGACTACGAGCTCGCCCCCGTGCGCTGGGACACGCTGTTCGCCATCACGCCGCTGTGGACGTCCGCCTGGGATCTCGGCGTCCCGGCCGCGGACGCCGAGCAGGAGCTCGCGGCCTTCGCGGATGCGGACTGGATCGTGAACTCCCGCAACGTCGCCGACGAGCACGTGGTGCGCCTGCTGGCCTCGCTCGCCGGTTTCGAGCCGCGGATCGCCCACCGCGCCGACAGCCTCGAGCTCGTCCAGGACCTGATCGCCGGCGGGTTCGGCGTCGGCCTGCTGCCGTCCGAGATGCCGTTGCGCGAGGGCATCGGGCGGCTGCCGCTGCGCGACCCGGGTGTGAACCTGCGCGCCTACCTCGCCGTCCGGCGCGGGCGCGAGAACTGGCCGCCGTTGCGGCTGATCAGCTCGATGCTCGACTGAGCGGCAACGCGCCAGCTCAGACACGCCTGTCGATTCCGGGCGCGTGGCTTCGATTCCCTCACATGTCAAAGGTCATCGCTCAGCTCTGCATCTCCCTCGACGGCTGCTACGCCGGCCCGCGCGACGACGAGCCGAACTGGTTCAAGAGCGTGGAGGCCCCGGGCTTCTTCCGCATCACGCGCTGGGTCACGGAATCGATGGCGTGGCGCGACCGTCAGCAGCTCGAAGGCGGCGAGGCGAACGTCAACGACGAGGTGATCGCGGAGTCGTTCGCGCGGCCCGGCGCCTACGTCATGGGCCGCCGCATGTTCGACGGCGGCGAGCGGCCGTGGGGCGAGGAGCCGCCGTTCCGCAACCCGGTGTTCGTCGTCACGCACCGCGAGCGCGAGAAGCTGGAACGCCTGGGCGGGACGAGCTTCACGTTCGTCACCGACGGCCTCGAGTCCGCGATCGCGCAGGCCAAGGCGGCCGCCGGCGAGAAGGACGTGGCCATCGCGGGCGGCGGGACGATCGATCAAGCACGCGCTCGAACTCGGCCTCCTCGACGAGCTCGAGCTCCACCACGTCCCCGTCATCCTCGGCGACGGCCAGCGCCTCCTCGACGTGAACCTCGGCGCCCGCGAGGGCATCGAGCTCGTCCCCGAGCGCATGATCCACACGCCCGAGGTCACCCACATCCGCTACCGCGTCGAAGGCCGCGCCCCGCTCGTCCTGGACTCCCGCGGCGGCAAGTACGAGGGCCTCGGCGTAAGTTAAAGGGGCCAGACCCCTTTAAGTTCGGCGGCGCGGGTGGCGAGGTGGCGGCGTTCGGCGTCCTGGGGCGCCGCCGCGGCGGCGCGGGCGTAGGCGTCGGCGGCGGCTGAGGCGTCGCCGGCGCGGGCGAGGAAGTGGCCGCGGACCGCGTCCAGGCGGTGGCCGAGCCGGGGGTCGTCGGCGAGCGGCTCGACGGCGGCCAGGCCCGCCGCGGGGCCGTGCACCTCGCCGACCGCGACCGCACGGTTCAGCGCGGTGACCGGGTTCGGGTGGGCGGCGAGCAGGAGGTCGTAGAGCGCGAGGATCTGCGGCCAGTCGGTCTGCTCGGCGGTGGGCGCCTCGGCGTGGACGGCGACGATCGCCGCCTGCAGCGCGTACGGCCCCGGCGGGCGTTGCGCGGTCACCGCGAACTCCACGAGCTCGATGCCCTCGGCGATCAGCGCGCCGTCCCACCGCGAGCGGTCCTGCTCCTCCAAGGGCACGAGCGAGCCGTCGTCGGTCGTGCGCGCGGCGCGGCGGGCGTCGTGCAGGAGCATCAGGGCGAGCAGGCCGGCCACCTCGGCGTCGCGCGGACGCATGCGGCGCAGCTCGCGCGCGAGCCGGATCGCCTCGGTCGCGAGGTCGTCGCGACGCAGCGCGGCGCCGGACGACGCCATGTGGCCCTCGTTGAAGATCAGATACAGCACCTGCGTCACACCCGCGATCGGCGGGTCCGGCGGGAGCCCGAACTCGACGTCGCGCAGGCGCTGCTTGGCCCGCACGATCCGCTGGGCGATCGTCGCGGGCGTCGTGAGCAGCGCGGCGGCGATCTCCTCCGTCGTGAGCCCGCCGAACGCGCGCAGCGTCAGCGGGATCTGCGCGGACGGCGCCAACGAGGGATGGCAGCACAGCAGGAGCAGCGCGAGCGTGTCGTCGTCATCGGAGACCGCGGCCGCGGTGACGTCCTCGCGGAAGACCCGCTCCTCGCGCGCCGCCCGCGAGGCGTCCTGGCGCAGCGTGTCCGTCAGCCGGCGCGAAGCGACCGTCAGCAGCCAGCCGAACGGGTGCTCCGGCACGTGCTCCCACTGCAGATACGCCTCGAGCAGCGCCTCCTGGACGGCGTCCTCGCAACGGGCGAAGTCGCCGTGCCGGCGGATCAGCGTCGCGAGCACCCGCGGGGCGTGCTCGCGCAGCGCGGCGTTCAGCGCTGATGCATCAGGCGCCACAGCTCGACACCGCCGCCCCCGCTGGTCACACCGGGGTACTCCTGCACGATCTCCAGCGCCCGCTCGTAGCTCTCGACATCGAGGATGAAGTAGGAGCCGACGTGCTCTTTGACCTCGAGGTACGGGCCGTCGGAGACGACGGGCGAGTCGCCGGACTGGCGGACGTTGATCGGCGGCCCGATGAGGCCGTTCGCGGTGACGAGCTCACCCGACTCGGTGAGGCGCTGGTTGAACGCGTCGACCTCGGCGATCACCGCCGGCCGATCGGGCCAGTTGTTCCAGATCTCTTTGTTGCCGTAGATCAGGGCCAGGTAGCGCATGACGACGATCCTAGGCGAGGGCCGCGCCGAGCTGCTCGATCTCGCCGACGCAGCGGATGCCGAGCGCCTCCAGCCCGGGGCGCGCGTCGACCGGGAGCGGACCGCCGTCGTCCTCGTTCAGGACGCCGCCGAAGATCACCGTCACGTCGGCCGGCAGCGTGCGCATCAGCGCCTTGCCGAGCGTCAGCGCGCCGCCGTTGTAGGTGGCGACGATGACGGTGTCGGCGTCCTCGTCGGCCGCCGCGCGGGCGAGCTGCTCGGGCGAGATCGAGCTCGGGAGCACGATCACCTGCGCGCCCGCCTGCGGCAGCTCTCGGGCGAGCGCGTCGCGGACCACGTCGTGCACCTCCAGCGCCGCGAGCACGATCCGGCGACCGTCGAGCCGCGGGAGGCTGCGCCGCGCACGCTCGGCGACGGTGGCGACGACGCCGTGCTTCCACGTCTCCAGCTCGAGCAGCTCACGCGAGGCGGGAATGCGGATCGCCCGCTCCAAAGCCGCCGGCGTGGTGCGCCGCAGGGCGAGCAGGAGCGCGCCGGCGTCGCCGGGGTCCGCGCCCGCGTCGGCGAAGTGCGCGAGCGCGCCGTCGCGGAACGCCCGCGCGTAGGCGACCGCCTCCGCCGCGCGGCGCTCCGCCCACGCCCAGTCCAGCAGCGGCGCGCCGCGCCGGACCTCGATCTCGAGCTCGCGCGCCATCAGGTGCACCTCGAGGATCTCGTCCGCGTCCGGGATCCGCTCGGCCTCGCTCAGCGGCACGGGGTTGAGGGCGTGGCCGGTGGGCCGGCGCAGCTGCGTGGCGACGTCGATCATCACCGAGGTCGTGAGCACGGCCAGGTTGCGCTGGCGGTCCGGCCCGTACTCGACGGTGTTGCCGTAGACCATCGAGCCGAGCGAGTCGCCGTCGCGCAGGTGGTCGAGCGCGAGCCCGACGATCGCGCGGTGCGCCGGGTTCGGGCACGAGGCCCGCCGTAGCAGTGGGCGAGCCGCGCGCCGAGCAGGTCCTCGACGATGTGCAGCTCGAGCGCCGCCCAGCCCAGGTAGCCGCCGTAGTGGTTGAACTGCATGGCGGGACCGTCGTCGAGGTAGGAGTGCACGAGCGCCGCCGCGCGCCGCCAGCGCGCCGATCGCGTCCACGGTGATGCCCGTCAGCGCCTCGTCGTCGTAGCCGCCGGGCGGCTCGAACGCGAAGTGCTGGCCGAGGTTGCCGATCGTGGTGATCCCGACGGCCAACGCGCGCTGCGTGTTCTCCAGGCCGGCGGGCGTGCCGATCATGAAGTCGCCCAGGTGCGGCTGCACGGGCGCCGCGGCGACGCGTGCCCAGTCGTCGGCTTCGAGCACCGGCCCGGTCTCCTTCGCGGCGCCGGTGCGCTCCGCCGCGGGCAGGCTCATCGCGCGTGAGAGGCACAGGCCGAAGCGATCGAGCGTGTACCGGTGCTCGGCGAGGCCGTCGATGATCTCGTCCAGCGCGGCCTCCGTCGCGTCCCAGTCGCTCAGGCCGATGTGCGCGTGCCAGGTCAGCTCGCCCGCGTCACGCCGGCGGAGCTTGTACTCGCTCTCGGTCTCCACGCCGTGCTCGGCGCAGAACGCGGTTCTCATGCCATGACTTCTACCGGCTCCTCCTCGCGGGCGCCGCCGTCCGTCTTGGCCAGTTGCGAGGGCCACCAGAACTTCGGGCCGATCAGCAGCGTCGCCGCCGGCACGAGCACCGAGCGGACGAGGAACGTGTCCAGCAGCACGCCGAACGCGACCACGAACCCGATCTCGGTCAGGAACACGAGCGGCAGGGAACCGAGCACGGCGAACGTGCCGGCGAGCACGATGCCGGCGCTGGTGATGACGCCGCCGGTGACCGCGAGCGCGCGCAGCATCCCCTTGCGGGTGCCGTGCTCGTACGTCTCCTCCCGCGCGCGGGCGGCGAGGAAGATGTTGTAGTCCACGCCCAGCGCGACCAGGAACACGAACCCGAACAGCGGCAGCGAGGGGTCAGAGCCCGCGAAGCCGAAGACGACGTCGAACATGAAGTACGAGACGCCGAGCGCGGCCGCGTAGGACAGGATCACGGTCCCGATCAGCACGAGCGGGCCGATCACCGCGCGCAGCAGCAGCATCAGGATCAGGAACACGACGAGCAGCACGATCGGCGGGATCACCAGCGAGTCCCAGGCGGCCGCTTCGCGCACGTCGAACTCCACCGCGGTCGCGCCGCCGACGAGCGCGGCGCCGCCGACCGCGGCGCGGATCGGCTCGATCAGCTCGAACGCCTCGGTGGAGTACGGCGGCGGGTCGAGCGTCGCCTGGATCAAGGTCCGGCCGTTCTCGTCCGCCGCCACCGGGGGACTGACGGTCTGCACGCCGTTGACGCCCGCGACGGCCGCGGAGACCTTTTCCACGTCCTCCGCACGCTCGACGATGATGTCCGTCGGCGCGCCGGAGCCCGCCGGGAAGCTCTTGGCCAGCAGCTCCTGGCCCTCGATCGACTCGACCTTCTCGCGGTAGCTGTCGTTGGTCGTCAGGTCGGTGGAGAAGAAGAACAGGCCGAGGCACATGACGAGCAGGACGGCGATCGCGCCGGTGAACGTGCGCTTCGGGTTGACGGCCACGCGGTCGCCGACGCGCTTCCAGAAGCCGTGCGTCTCGTCCACCAGGTGCTCGTGCCTGACGCGGCGCAGCTCGTAGGGGGTGAAGACCGGGCCGTCCAGCAGCGAGACGACCGACGGCGTCCGGCCTCCGGAGAGCTTGCGCACGAGCGCCGACAGGATCGAGAGCGGCAGCAGCACCGCGACGATCAGGCACGCGCCGGCGACCTTGGCGAACGCGGCGACGCTCGAGCCGCCCATCTCCGCCGACGTCGGGCGGGTGTCCGGCGTGTGCGGCACGAACGGCCAGAACGCGCGGCGGCCGAAGATCAGCAGCAGCGCGGGCAGCAGCGTGAGCATCGACAGCGCGGCGCAGAACACGCCGAGCGCGCCGAGCGGGCCGAGGCCGCTCGTGCCGTTGACCCGCGCCAGCGACAGGCAGAACAGCGCGGCGATCACGGTCGCGGCGCTGGCGAACACCGCCGGGCCGGCGGAGATCAGCGCGGCCCGCATGGCCGCGTACTTGTCGACCTGGCGGTGCATCTCCTCGCGATAGCGGGCGACGATCAGCAGCGCGTAGTCCGTGCCGGCGCCGAGCACGAGGATCGACATGATCGCGCTCGACTGGCCGTTGATCGTCACGCCGGACTCGGCGAGCGCGTAGCCGAGCGTCTGCGACAACAGCTCGGCGAACATGACCGCGGCGAGCGGGATGAAGAGGAAGATCGGCGACCGGTAGATCAGGATCAGCAGCACGATCACCAGGCCGGTCGCGGCGAACAGCAGCGTGCCGTTGATGTTCTCGAAGACGCTGATGGCGTCGGCCGCGTAGCCCGCGCCACCGGTGATCTTGACCTCCAGCCCGCCGCCCGGGTCGGAGACCGTCTCGCGCCAGAAGTCGACGGGGTCGAGCAGGCTGGCCGCCTCGCCGTCGCCGCGCAGGTAGGCGAACACGAGCGCGGCCTTGCCGTCCTCCGAGCACACGGGCCCGACGAACGGCGCGTAGCCGGCCGGCTGGCCCGGGATCGGCGTGACCGGGGTGCCGCAGCCCTCAGCGGCGGGCGGTGGCGCTTGGCGGCTGTCTCCGCCGCTCTGGCCACCCGCGGCGGCGGTCGCGCCGTCCGCGACGACCGCTTGGAAGCGCTTCGCGGTGAGCGCCTCCACGTCGGTGACGATCTTCTGCTTGTCGGCGGGGGTCAGCCCGCTCTCGCGCCGGTAGAGGATCACGGCCGGGGCGAGCTCGCCGCCCTGCAGGTCCTCCGCCGCCGTCAGCGCCTTCGTCGACTCGGCGTCCCCGGGCAGGAACGACGTGGACTCGTTCTCCTGCGCGTCCGTGTATTTCTCGGGAACCCCCGCCCCGAACGAGGCGAAGATGACAACAAACCACGTCAGGAATACGAGCCACTTCGCCCGGGGAGAGGCGACTGCGGCGAAGATCGAGCTGCGGGAACGCATGGGGAGCCTCGATTCGGTCGCTGAAGCGCCGAATGATGTGACACGCACCGGTGCGTGTCAATGCTCCGGTCAGCGCAGCTCGTCCACCAGCTTCGCGTTCGGGAACTCCGCCAGCGCGGCACCCGGGGAGTTCAACGTCAGCTTGTACGCGGCGTCCGGCGCGTGGTAGAGGCCGGTGCGCGTCATCGTCCGGGCGATCATCGCGGCGGCGATCGGGGTGGAGAACGAGGTGCCGTCCCACTCCGCCCAGCCGTCGAAGCTGACGGACGGGTCGTTGATGGGATCGATGACGGGGCCCTGGGCGACCTTCGTGGTCTCGTGCGCGAACGTCGACTGCAGGTTGCTGCCGCGGGCGACGAGGTCCACCCACGCGCCCTGGTTGCTGTAGGAGGCGGGCGCCCACAGGCCTTCCTTGTCCTCGACGGCGCCGACGGACACGACCGGGCCGAACGCGGCGGGCCAGAACGGGCGCTTCTCAGCGTGGTTGCCGGCCGCGGCGACGACGACGCGGGCGTTGAAGGCCTGCGACTGCATGGCGGTGGCGATCGCCATCGGCGGCTGGTCGCCCTCCGTGTAGCCGCCGAGCGAGAGGTTGACGATGTTGACGTTGGCCGGGAGCAGCGCCATCGCCTCGGCGACCTTGAGGTCGTCGCCGACGCCGTGCGAGTCGAGCACCTTGACGGCGTAGACCGACGCGGACGGCGCGACCTGCTGGATGAGGCCGGCGATGAACGTGCCGTGGCCGGACTCGTTGTCGCCGTAGCCGTCGCCCTCGACGTCCCAGACGTCGTCCGCATACGGCGCGCGCACCACGTTGCTCAGCCACTCGTGCTCGAACATGCCGGTGTCGAGCACGGCGATCCGGGCGCCCTTGCCGTCGCTGGCCAGCGCGTTGCGCTTGGGCAGCGCCTTCGGGCCGAACGCGGGGCGGACGGAGGAGCCGGGGCCGCCCTGGATGCGCGGCTCGCCCATGAAGTTGATCGCGTCGGCGGTCGCGGGAACCGCCTCACCCACGAACACGTGGTTCGGGGACACGCGCGCGGGGCCCTGCCTGCGCTTGGCGGTCGCCTCGCGGATCTTGGCGAGCGTGTCGAGCACCTCTTGCGCGGCCGTCTCGGGCTTGTCCGGCTTCTTCTGGAACAGCGTGATGCCGTACGCGCGCGTGTCAGTGCCCTTCCAGCCGGTCCCGTCCAGGACGTTGGCGACGGCCGCGGCATCACCGGGGGCGACGAGGATCTGGCCGGGGCGCAGCAGGAACGAGTTGGCGTCGTCAGGGCTGACGGCGACCTGGGCCGGGTTCCACTGGGCGGGCATCCCGGCGGCGAAGGCGTTGGCCGACAGCGCCGCGAACGCCACCAGGAGGAGGAGGGCCCAACCGACGAATGCAGTGACGCGAGAGGTGTTCACGCCGCGCAGCCAATCGTGCGCGGCTTGGGATCCGTTTGGCGCTTTCTTGGAGCTACCTTGCGGCGGCCAGGTCGGCCTCGACGAGGCGGGCCCATTCGGCCTTGTCGTCGCGCCAGCCTTCCTCGGTGCGCTTGAGCTTCCAGTAGCCGGAGATCGACATCGTCGCGGGGTCCAGGCCGCGGTCGGCGATCAGGTGGCGGCGCAGGTTGCGGACGCTGCTGGCCTCGCCGTGCACGAACACGTGGCCGCGGCCCGCGGGGAGGTCGAGCGCGGCGACGGCGGCGGCCAGCAGCTCGGGCTCCTCGCCCGGCCCGGCCGAGCGGTGCAGGTAGGTGAGCGTGAGGTCGCCGGGGGTGTCGAGCGGCTGCTCCTCCTCCGGCCCGTCGACCTCGATGATCACGTGCACCGGCGTGCCGTGCGGGATGCGCGGGAGCGACGCGGAGATCGCGGGGATGACGGACGCGTCGCCGGCGAGCAGGTGCCAGTCGGCGTCCGGGTCGGGCGTGTAGGCGCCGCCGGGGCCGACCAGGTCGAGCTCGTCGCCCGGCCGTGCCGTGCGGGCCCACGGGCCGGCGACGCCGACGTCACCGTGCACGACGAAGTCGATCGTCAGCTGCTGCGCTTCGGCGTCCCAGGCGCGGACCGAGTACGTGCGCGTGCGGACCGTCTCGGGGTCCTGCGGGTCCGGGAGCTTGAGCTTGACGTAGTGGTCGGTGAACTCGCCGGGAGCGAAGCCGTCGAAGGCCGGGCCGCCGAAGACGACACGCACCATGTGGGGGGTCACGGGCTCTGTGGAGATCACGGAGACCCGGCGGGGAGCGCGGGGAGGCATGCCTTCGAGAGTACGGTGGTCGTGTGTCGGAGTTCTCAGCACTGGAGCTGGTCGGCAGCACCGTCGGACGGGTGCGGCGGACGCTCGGGCTGAACACGGTCGACGGCGATCCCGCGCTGGACCGGCTGGCGCGGCTGGCGGCGCGGCTGCTCGGGGTGCCGGTGGCGTTGGTCTCGCTGGTGGACGTGGACGAGCAGGTCTTCCCGGGGCAGTCCGGGCTGCCGGATACGCGCTCGACCCCGCTGTCGCACTCGTTCTGCAAGACGGTGGTGGCGACGCGCGAGGTGGTCACGACGGTGGACGCGCGGGAGGACCCGCGGTTCGCTTCGAACCCGGCCATCCCCGACCTGGGCGTGATCGCGTACGCCGGCTGGCCGCTGCTGACGGCGAGCGGCGAGGCGCTGGGGGCGCTGTGCGCGATCGACATGCAGCCGCGGGAGTGGTCGGCGGAGGACGTGGAGACGTTGCACGACCTGGCGGACGCGGCCGTCGCGGAGCTCGAGGGCCGCGCGGCGCGCATCCTCGCCGAGCAGGCGCTCGCGCGCGAGGCGCACACGGCGGCGACGTTGCAGCACGCGGTGCTGCCGGGCGCGCTGCCGGTGATGGACGGCATGCAGATCGCGGCGCGCTACGCGCCGGCCGAGAACCTGATCGGCGGGGACTGGTACGACGCGTTCCGGCTCCCGGGCGCGCGGATGGGGCTGGCGATCGGCGACGTCGTCGGGCACGACGTCGACGCGGCGGCGACCGCGGTGCAATTGCGCAGCGCCTTGCGGGGCGCGGCGCTCGAGGACCCGGCGCCGGGGCGCGTGATGGGGCGGCTGAACGACCTCGCGCACGAGTCACCGCTGGCGGCGTTCAGCTCGGCGGCGTTCGGGGTGCTGGACCTCGACGGCGATGACGTGGACGTGGGCGCGGGCCGGGCACCTGGCGATGCTCGTGCGCAGCCCCTCGGCGACGACGTTCGAGGTCGGGCCCGACGGGATCCTGCTCGCGTACGACCCGCCGGGCGTGCCGTTCGCGGAAGCGACGCAGGACTTGGTGCCCGGAACGACGCTCGTGCTCTACACCGACGGGCTGGTCGAGCGGCGCGACAGCGACCACCTCGAGCGCGCGGAGCTGCTGCGCTGGTCCGTCGAGCACGGGCCCGACGACCCCGACGCGCTGGTCCAGACGCTGATCGAGCGGATGGTCAAGCCGGGCGCGGCGGACGACGTCGCGGTCGTCGCCGTCAGGATTTCCTAAGGGCATTCCCAGCCGTTCCTCAGCGAGTCCGCCGATGCTGAGGGCATGTCTCGAAAGAAACTCATTGCCGGTGCGGCGACCTTGGCCGTACTCGCCGGTGGCGCGTCCGCCGTGGCCGCCACGACGTCGACCGATCGCAAGGCCGAGGAGCAGGCCTTCCTCGCGGATGCGGCCAAGCGCCTCGGCGTCAGCTCCGAGCAGCTGACCTCCGCGCTCACCGCGGCGCAGGACGCGCGGCTCGCCGCCGCCGTGAAGGCCGGCGACCTCACGCAGGCGCAGGCGGATGCCATCAAGGCGCGCCGCGCCGCCGATGGCACGGTGCTCTCACTCGGCCGCGGGCCGGGCGGCCCGGGCGGTCACGGCGGCCGCGGCGGCGGGCGCGAGCTGCTCGCGGACGCGGCGAAGGCGATCGGCATCACCGAGGACGCCCTCAAGACGCAGCTTCGTGACGGCAAGACCCTGACGGCGATCGTCAAGGCCGAGGGCAAGACCCTCGCCGACGTGCAGGCCGCCGTCAAGAAGGCCGCGGTCGCGCGCCTCGACGCCGACCTGAAGGCCAAGACGATCACCCAGGCCCAGTACGACGAGGCCGTCGAGCACCTCGAACGAGCACATCGCGCGCCTCGGCGACGCCAAGTTCGGCCCGGGCGGCAAGGGCGGCGGCCCCCGCGGCGAACGCCCCTCCGGCACCGCGACCCCGACCCCCACCCCCTAGGACTCGGCGCGAGGCCGCGCGAACCTAAAGAGGGACAGTCCCTCTTTAGGTTCGCCGGTGCCTCTCACTGATCGATATGGACTCCACTCTTCCTACACCGGCCGAGCGCCGGATCGCCAACCGCCGCGTGGGGGCGGCCGCCCTCGCGGCGTTCGTCGCGTTGCTGGTGCTGGCCGCTGCGCGCGGCCCGGCCGAGGCCGCGCCGACCTCTGCGCCCGCGACGATCCCTGGGCTTCCGCAGCCGGGCGATGACAACGGCGGCGGCGGGTTCCGCGAGCGCCGCGGCGGCGGCGGCTTCGGCGGCCCGGGCGGTCCCCCGAACGGTGGCGGCGGCTTCGACGGCGGCGGCCAGACCGTTCCCCCGAGCGGCGGCGGTCCCGACGGCAGCGACGGCCAGAGCGCTCCGGCCCCGAGCACCCCGGCCCCGAGCACCGACGGAGGCACGGCGACGTGAGCAACCTCTTCCACTCCGCCTCCGTCGGCGGCGTTGCCCGTCGCGATCGTGCTGCTCGTGCTCGGCGCGAGTGCCCGCGGCGTCCTCTGGGCCCAGATCGACGATCCCCGCTGGGTCCGCATCGCCCGCCAGTACCTCGCACCGTTGAGCACCTGGTCGGTGGCCGCCTTCATCACCTACGCCCTGACCCTGGTGGCGGCCGGCGAAGCCGCGACCGGTCCGCTCGCGCTCGCGCTGGTGCTCGCGGTGGCCGCCGCCGTGATCCGCCTGGAAAGCGACGAAGAGGAACCGGCGGTGGCGCCGCGCGAGCACGCGGTGGCCGGCGGGTCCGAGGCCGTGCCGCCGGCGGCGCATCTGTTCGACGGGCCTGAGGAGCCGGTGGCGCCCGGCGGGCTCTGGGCCCGGCGCGAGGACCGCTAGGCCGAGCTGCCGGGCATCGGCCGCGTGACCTCGCAGTTCACGATGAAACTGGTCAAGGGGTGAGCGCGGCCGTGACGTCTCGGTGGACGAGCACCACGCCGGGCTCGTCCTGCAGCACCTGCAGGTAGCGGCGGCCGAACGACCCCTCGGGATCGGGCTCGACCAGCAACGCCCGGACACGTTCCAGCGCCTGGTCCGCGGCCGCTTCGTCGTCGTCCGAGTAGGCGGCGTCGAGTGCCGCGATCGGCTCGAACAGCTCGTTGATCCAGCTGAAGCGCAGGTCCTGCGTGGCGGCCTGGAGCAGTTCGCCCGGGCTCATGCGCCCGTTGATCCGTTCGACTTGACGGCGCTGCACGTCGAGCAGCAGGCGGTGGAGCTCCAGGAGGGAGCGGCGGAGTTCAGGGTTCACGGCAATCTAGGGTCGCAGGCCGCGCAGGACCACGTCGACGTGGCGGTCGGTGAGCGCTGAGGCGACCATCCGCAACGTCAGCAGCAGGTCGAACGCGTCGAAGTCCTCCCGCAGCTCCCCGTCCGCGTGCGCGCGCTCGACGATCGGCGTGACGATCGCGATCGCCGGCTCGCGCAGGTTCGACAGCGCCCCCGCGACCGCCGGGTCGCGCCGCAGCGCGTCGACCAGGCCGTGGTGCGCACGCTGCTGGCGCGCCGCCTCGTGGATGAAGGTGGCGAGCACGTCGTCGCTGTCCAGCGCCGCGTCGCGCGCCCGTGCGAGCGGCTCGAGCAGCTCGTCCAGCAGGGCCGCGACGAGGTCGTCCTTGGTCGGGAAGTGGCGATAGAGCGTGGCCACGTTCAACCCCGCGTCGGCCGCGATGTGGTTGACGCTCGCGCCCAGACCCTCCTCCCGGAAGGCCACGGCGGCCGCTTCGAGCAACCGCTCCCGGTTGCGGGCGGCGTCACGGCGGCGAGGGCTGGAACTATCCGAAGTCATGACTGCGGTTGCGTGCTACCTTAGCGGCTCCGCCAGAAACGCAGTAGCTACTTCGCTAAAGGGTCTTCAATGGAACAACAGGACGACATCCGCCAGGCGCCGGGGCGCACGCTGGCCATCCTCGGCGTCGGCACGCTCGGCTTCGTGCTCGCTCAGACGACCGTCATCCCGGCGCTGGGCGAGATGCAGGAGGACCTCGGCGCGTCCGCGAGCGGGATCGCCTGGATGGTCACCGCGTACCTGCTCGTCGCCTCGATCGCGACGCCGATCTTCGGCAAGCTCGGCGACATGTTCGGCAAGGAGCGCTTCCTGGCCATCTCGCTGGCGCTGTTCGCCGTCGGCTCCGTCGTGTGCGCGTTCGCGGACAGCCTCGGCCTGATGATCATCGGCCGCGGCCTGCAGGGCTTGGGCGGCGGCGTGTTCCCGCTCTCCTTCGGGATCATCCGCGACGAGTTCCCGGCCCACAAAGTGCCCACCGGCATCGCGCTGCTGGGCGCGATCTCCGCGATCGGCTCCGGGATCGGCCTGCCGCTCGGCGGCGTGCTCACCGATGGCCCGGGCTACCACTGGATCTTCATCGTCGCCGCGATCATGGGCGCGCTCGCCACGTTCACGACGATCAAGTTCGTGCCCGAGTCACCCATCCGCACGCCCGGCCGCGTGGACTTCGTGGGCGCCGGCATCCTCGCCGTCGGCCTCACCGCGCTGCTGATCGCGATCTCACGCGGCGCCGACTGGGGCTGGGGTTCGCCGGAGACGATCGGCCTGATCGCCGCCGGCCTGATCGTGCTCATCCTGTTCGGCGTCTTCGAGGCGCGGCACAAGGCGCCGCTGGTGAACATGAAGACGCTGGCCCGGCGCCCCGTGCTCACCACGAACATCTCCACGCTGCTGATCGGCTCGGCGATGATCGCGACGTTCGTGCTCGTGCCCCAGCTCGCCCAGCTGCCCGACGGCGGCGAGGGCGCGGGCTTCGGCCTGAGCGCCACGCAGGCCGGCCTCCTGCTCGCGCCGGGCAGCCTCCTCTCGCTGCTGATCGCGCCGTTCGTGGGCAAAGCGGGCGAGCGCTTCGGCTCCAAGCCGCCGTTCTTCGTCGGCTGTCTGATCGTCGCCGCCGCGCTGCTGGCCATGGCCTTCGCGCACGGCTCGCCCGCGATCGTGATCGTCTGGTGCGCGCTGCTGTTCGCCGGTGTCGGCATCGCCTTCGCGTCGATCCCGAACCTGATCGTCAACGCCGTCGACTCGACGGAGACCGGCGAGGCGACGGGCGTGAACACGATCATCCGCAACATCGGCTCGGCCATCGGCGCGCAGGTCGCGGGCGTGATCATCGCCTCGCACGTGATCGCCACGGGCGGCGTCGAGGACGCCGGCTTCACGCTCGCGTTCCTGCTCGGCGCGGTGGGCGCGCTCGTCGCGGCCGCGTCCGTCCTGCTCATCCCGGGTCGCACGCGCGCGAGCGCACTACCCTCGGCCGCATGACCGACATGGGCGCACCACTCGATCAGTACGCAGAGGTGGAGACCGGCGAGGCCTTCACGATCCAGAACCCTCGGCTGCTGAAGGTCGAGCTGTCGGCCACCTCGGTGATGGCCCGCAGCGGCACCATGGTCGCCTACCAGGGCGACGTGCGCTTCGCGCACAAGGGCGGCGGGCTCGGCCGGTTGCTCAAGAAGGCCGCGACCGGCGAAGGGCTGCGGCTGATGGAGGCCAACGGCACGGGCGAGCTGTTCCTGGCCAACGACGCGATGCTCGTGCACGTCCTCTCACTCAACAACGACTCGTTGACGGTGAGCGGCAAGAACATCCTCGCCTTCGAGACGGGCATCGAGTGGGACGTGACCCGGATCAAGGGCGGCGCGTCCGGCGTGCTCGCGGGCGGGCTGTTCAACATCGAGCTGCGCGGCACGGGCCTGGTGGCGCTCCTGTCCGACGGTGAGCCGCTGCGGCTGGACGTCGCCGAGGCTCCGACGTTCGTGGACCCGCAGGCCGCGATCGCCTGGTCCGGCAGCGTGCGCTCGGACCTGAAGACCGACGTCCAGGCCAAGTCGCTGATCGGCATGGGCTCCGGCGAGAGCGTGCAGCTCGCGCTGTCGGGGGAGGGCTGGGTGCTCATCCAGCCCTCCGAGGGCCGACAGGTCGTCGCGGCGCGCTAGAAGAGCTTCTTCGCCTCGTTCAACGCCACGATCACGGTGCACGTGCCGAGCAGCAGCACGGACGCCGCGAGGATCACGCGCCGGTAGCCGCCGAGCTGGATCGCATCCGGCAGGTAGCGCCGGTTCGTGATCAGCAGCAGGATCGTGTAGACGGTCATGATCGCGCCGCCCATGACGGTCGAGATCGTGAGCAGCACGAGCGGCTGGTCGAAGCCGACGAGCAGGATCGCCGAGCCGAAGACGATCATCGTCCACACGACGGCGAAGTACAGGCGCGACTCGGTCCACGTCGAGCCGCTGGCGCGCGTGTAGCCGGTGTAGATGACGTCGGACACGAGCCGGGAGACGTAGTCGACGATCCCCAGCGCGGCCGCGAACAGCGAGATCGCGCCGACGGCGAGGAACATCGTGCCGAACCAGTCGCCGACCGCGCCGTCGAGCACGGAGGCCTCGAGCGAGATGAAGTCGAAGCCGCTCGAGTCCGGCAGGTCCGGGTTCTGGAAGACGGTCGAGTAGGCCAGCAGCGAGAAGACGACGATCGTGATCGTCGCGACGCACGCGAAGGACACGAACTGCTCGAGGTTCGCGTGCTTCCACCACACGCGCCAGCGGGCCATGTTGGCCTCGTCGGTCGGGAACGAGAGCCGCTCGGCGTCCGGGCGCGCCTCTTCCTGGCCGGTGATGGGGGAGACGATGCGCGGCACGTACTTGCCCATGCCGAAGCCCTTGTCGCGAATCCAGTTGCTCTGGACGAGGTTGTTCGCGCCGCCCGCGCCGGCCGCGGCCAACGCGCCCACCAGGATCGCCAGCTGGATCTCGCTCGGGAACGTGCCGAAGCTGGTCACGACCGCGGTGGAATCCTCGAACGCGGTCGCCTTGATCGCCGCGAAGACGGCGATGACCATGAACAGCAGGATCGCGCCGACCTTCAGGAACTGCAGCTTCTCGACCGTGTTGTAGACCACGGGCGAAGCCGTCAGGATCGCGCCGATCACGAACAGGATCCCGATCGCGATCAGGTTCGGATCGCCGAAGCCGAGCGCGAACGTGCCCACGGTCGCGGCGGAGGTCGCCCAGCCGGGCCACATCGTGGCGAGGATCGCGCCGGCGGCGAGGATCGCGCCCCACGGCCGCCACAACCGCTGGAAGGAGCCGATCGCGGTCTCGCCCGTGGCGAGCGTGTAGCGCTCGATCTCCATGTTGATGAAGAACTGCACGGCGACGCCGACGATCGCGGCCCACAGGAACACGAGCCCGGCCTGCGACGCGATGTACGGGAACAGGATGTACTCGCCGCTGGCCACGCCGACGCCGACGAGGATCACGCTCGGGCCGAGCAGCTTGCGCAGCGGCGGCGCGTCCGGCAGCTGGCGCTCCTCCGAGCGTTCGCCCCGGGCGAACCGTCCCGTCTTGACGGGGTCAGCCTCCAACACTTTCTGCATGGTCTCTCTCCTCTGGTTATGCGCGGCCATGCGGACGGGTGAATTGAGGGCGCCGTAGCCGCTGGTAGCCACCACGGCGTTCGAGCACCTCGAAGAACACGCGCCCGCCGAGGCGGGCCGTGTAGAAGTGCAGGAGCTCTCCCTCGGGTGTGCGGTCGTAGAGCACCCCGAGCTCCCGCAGCGGCGCGGTGTCGATCTCGAGCCGCGCCTCCAGGTCGTCGTAGTAGTTCTCGGGTACCGCGAGCAGCGGGACGCCGCGCTCGCGCATGGCCCGCGCCGTGGCGAGGGCGTCGGCGCAGGAGAACGCGACGTGCTGCAGCTCGGTGCGGTCCCGGGTGCTCGCGAGCGCCGGCACGTTGAGCACGACGCGCACGTCGCCGGACGTGTACGCGCGGCTGCGGACGAGCCCGTCGGGCGCGGCGAGCTCGGCGGCGTCGCTCGGCTGCAGGTTCAAGACGCTGCGGTAGAAGAGCCCGGCTTCGTCGAAGGCCTCGAACGGCTGGGCGAGCGTGATGTGGTCGATGCGCTCGATCGGCACGCCGTCGCCGCCGGACTCGCCGGTCGGGAGGAAGTCGTTGATCCAGTCCGGGCCGCAGAAGAACACCGCGGTGCCGTCCGGCGCCGCGACGGCCGTGAGGTCGGCCTCGCCCTCGCCGCGGCGGCGCTCCACCCGCGGGGCGAGCAACGCCTCTGCCCGCGCGGCGCTCGCGTCCGGATCCTCGGAGCGCCACGGCGATCGCGACGACCTCCGGGTCGCTGCTCCCGTGGTTGAGCACGACGCGGAGGTCCCCGTGCTCGAACAGCTGCACCGGCTTGGTGCGGTGCGGGCCGACGTGCGCGAACCCCATCGCGCGCAGCAGGTCCTCGGTCTCCGGGGAGTCGACGCCGATCTCCACGAACGCGAACCCGTCGAGCTGGGCCGGAGGCGGGAGCGGCGCGCCCTCGAGCAGGATCAGCGAGCGCATGGCGTCGACCGCCGTGCGGCACGGGTCGGCCTGGCGGAAGACGTCGTTGAACACCTCGAGCGAGAGCGGGCCGCTGTAGCCGGTGGCGAGCACGCGCTCCACGAAGCCGGCGACGTCGAGCGCGCCCTGGCCGGGGAAGCAGCGGTAGTGGCGGCTCCACTGCAGGACGTCCATCCGCAGGTAGGGCGCATCCGCGAGCTGCAGGAAGAAGATCTTCTCGCCGGGGATCGCGTCGATCGTGTCCAGCGAGGTTCCGCGGCTGAGGATGTGGAAGGAGTCCAGGCACGTGCCGAGCGCCGGGTGATCGGCGGCGGCGACGATCCGCCACGCGTGGTCGTACTCGCTCACGTGCCGGCCCCAGGCGAGCGCCTCGTACGCGATCTCGAGCCCGCGCGCGTGGGCGCGCGACTGCGAGCTCGTGCAGGTGCGCGGCGGCGAGCGCGTCGTCGTCGATCGCGTGCGGCGAGACGTTCGAGCACACGAGCATGGTCGGCGCGCCGAGCGCCTCCATCACGTCGAACTTGGCCTCGGCGCGGCGGAAGTCCGGCTCCGGCATCGCCTCGAAGTCGCGGAACGGCTGGTAGAGGTCGATCGTCAGGCCCAGGTCGGCGGCGAGCGCGCGCACCTCGTCGGGGCGCAGTGGCGAGTTGATCAGGTCGGCCTCGAACAGCTCGATGCCGTCGAAGCCCGCGGACGCGGCCGCGTCGAGCTTCTCGTCGAGCGTGCCGCTCAGGCAGACCGTGGCGATCGAGCGCTTCATCGGACAGCCGCCGGCTCGATCAGTCGTCGCCAGATGGCGCAGCATCCGCTCGCGGTCGGGCGTGACGCCGGTGAACAGCTCCAAGGAGCCCGCGGCCTGCATGACCGCCATCCCGCCGCCGTCCAGCGTGCGGCACCCGAGCTCCCGCGCGCGCTTGACCAGCTCGGTCTCCAGCGGGCGATAGACGACCTCGGCGACCCACAGATCCGACCGCAGCAGCTCCTCGGGCAGCGGCAGCCCGGGGTGGGCGGCCATGCCGGTGGGCGTGGCGTGGATGAGGCCGTCCGCGTCGAGCAGCTGATCCAGCGCGCCGGTCCGCGCGCCCAGGCGGTGCGCCAGCGCCGCCGCGCGGGTGGAGTCCACGTCGACGATCACCAGGTCCCGCGCGCCCAGCCCCAACGCCGCGTGCGCGACGGCCGAGCCGGCGCCGCCCGCGCCGAGCACCACGACCTTGCCGAGCGGCGCATCCGGCAGCCCGCGGCGGAAGCTCTCCGCGAACCCGCTCGCGTCGGTGTTGTGCCCGATCGAGCGGCCGCCGTCGAACACCACGGTGTTGACGGCATCGAGCGCGGCGGCCTCGGGGGAGAGGTCGTCGAGCAGCGCGACCACGTCCTGCTTGCACGGGTGCGTGACGTTCACGCCGCTGAACCCGGCGGCGCGCGCCTGCTCGAGCAGGTCGGGCAGCGCGTGGCCCTCGATCTCCAGCAGCCGGTACTCGTAGCCGAGCCCGAGCGCGGCGGCCTCGGCCTCGTGCAGCGCGGGGCTCAGCGAAGCGTCGATCCCGGCCCCGATGAGGCCGACGGTATGTGCTCTCTCTCCCATAATGTACGAACTAGTACGTTAGTATTCCCGTTCCGCGATCTGTCAAACGCACCTAGACTGCGCAGCGATGGCACGAGCCGCCACGCCGCCCGAACGCTCGCGGGACCGGGACCGGACGCAGGGCGAGATCCTGGACGTCGCGACGAAGGAGTTCGCCGAGCACGGCTACTCCGGCGCGCGCGTGGACGAGATCGCGGAGCGCACGCGGACGACGAAGCGGATGCTCTACTACTACTTCGGCTCCAAGGAAGGCCTGTTCGTGGCCGTGCTGGAACGCGCCTACGCGGCCATCCGCGAGGCCGAGCGCAAGGTCGACGTCGAGCACCTGGACCCGGTGGCGGCCATCCGCGCCCTCGCCGAGCTGACGTTCGACCACCACGAGGCGCACCCGGACTTCATCCGGCTCGTGAGCATCGAGAACATCCACCGGGGCGAGCACATGGGGGAGTCGCTGCAGGCGATCAACGCGCCCGCGGTGGAGCGCATCGAGCGCATCCTCACCGCGGGCCGCGCGGCCGGCGTCTTCCGGCGTGACGTCGACGCCGTCGACCTGCACATGCTGATCAGCTCCTACTGCGTGTTCCGCGTCGCGAACCGGCACACGTGGCAGGCGCTGTTCAACCGCGACCTGCTCGAAGCGGGGCGCCGCGAGCGCTACCGCACGATGCTCGGTGACGTGGTCGTCGAGTACCTCACTGGGTAGGCCCGGGGAGATGACGAGCGAGCAGAAGGGTCTGACCGCGCTGGGCGGCATCGTCGCGATCGCCGTGGGGTTTTTCGTCGCCAAGCGCCGGCGCATGAGCGGCCCGCCGACGTGGCAGTGTCAATGCGGCGAGACGTACGAGGTTCAGGGTATGGATCGCCATCGCGTGTACTCGGTGCCCGGCGACGGGCCGGTGCTGGGTCGCGAGTGCGTGCGCTGCGGCGAGCCGCTGCCCAGCGGACACGAGTGACGGTTGCCGCCGGGACGCGCGCGCACGCCCCGGCGGTCACGGAGTCGCGCGGGGATCCGTAGCCGCACGCGGTGTTCCCCGCGCTGAGTGCAGTTCGTCACGGACCGGTCGATTACTCGGGGTGATGGAACCCCGCCTGACCGAGCACCGGCCGACCTGGCTGTGACCGTGTCCTTCGGGGTTGCGGCCACTGTCGGCGGCCGATTCGACGGCGAGGCGCTGCTGGCCGAGGCCGACGCCGCGCTCTACGTCGCGAAGGCCCACGGGCGCGACCGCGTCGCCGTGGCCTGACTCATCGCCGGGGAGCGCGCGGGGCGAACCAGTGCCGGTGCAGGGCGACCGCGCGGAAGCCGAACACGGCGACGGCGATGACCGCGCCGAGCGCCGGCTCGTACGCGCCGAGCTCCCACGCGATCGCGATGACGGTCGCTCCCATCATGGCCGGGATCGCGTAGAGCTCCGACCCCGGGCGGACGAGCTCGGGCGTCTCGCGGGCGATCACGTCGCGCAGGACGCCGCCGCCGACCGCGGCCGTGACCCCGAGGAGCACGGCGGCGATCGGGGCGAGGCCGTGGTCCAGCGCCTTGACCGTGCCCGCGACGCTGAAGAGCGCGAGCCCGGCGGCGTCGAAGATCAGCAGGGTGCGGGTGATCCGCTTGAGCTCGGGGTGGGCGACGAACGTCACCGCCGCGGACGCCAGCGCCACCGCGAGGTATTCCCAGCGATCGAACGCCAGCGGCGGGGTGTCGCCCAGGATCAGGTCACGCAGGATCCCGCCCCCGAGCGCGGTGGTCACCGCGAGGATGGTGATCCCGACGATGTCGAAGTCGCGCTGGATCGCCAACAACGCACCCGAGATGCCGAACGTGAAGACGCCGATCAGGTCGAGCGTGATGTGCACGGGGAGATCATGTCGCCTGCGGGTGTATGGTCGAGGGCATGTTCGCGAGCATGAGGCGATATCGCCTGGCGCCCGAGCTGTCGGACGAGTTCATGCGACGGGTCGACGACTCGTTCGCCGACGGGATCGCCGCACAGCCCGGGTTCGTGTCCTACCTGCTGATCGACTGCGGGGAGGGCGACCTCTTCACGCTCAGCCTCTTCGCGGAGGCCGCGCAGGCGGAGGCTTCACGGGCGCTGGCGCAACGCTGGACCCAGACCGAGTTGGCCGACATCGACCACACGCGGTTCGATGCGATCCACGGGGAGAGCGCCGTCAGCCGCGCGGCGGAGGGCATGCTCGCCCCGGTGCGGCACGGTGGCCTGCGCAAGAGCGTCAGCATCCGGTTCTACCACGTTCGCAGCGGCTCGGTGGCGCAGCTCCTGCAGACCGTCGAGCAGGGCTTCGTCGATCGCATGCACACGATGGACGGCTTCGAGGCCTCCCACGTGCTCGACTGCGACAACGACGAGGTGCTGTGGGTCACCGTGCTGCGTGACGACCAGACGGCGGACGTGTCCGAGGAGCGCGCGGTCGAGTTCGTGCGCGACGAGCTGCGGGAGTACCGGCTCGAGCGGGAGATCGCGATCCGCGGTGAGATCGCCGTCAGCCGGGCGAGCGCCGAGCTATTGGAGCCCGCGCACGCTTAGCCGCGCGGGCGCGCGTCACGCAGGGTCGATGACTTCGATCGTCACGCGCACGCGCGGCAACTCGAAGCGCTCGGACGGCGAGCGGCCGTCGTCCAGCGCCTCCGCGGCGCCCGCCTCGAACGTCTCGCGGATCTTGACGCCGAGGTCGTCCCGGAAGCTGTCGCCGGAGCCGATCACGATCCGCTCGCCGGCGTACACGCCCCAGGCACCGGTGGTCTCGATCACCTGCAGCTGACCCTCGACCTGGAGAATCGGTGCGCGCGCCATGGCCGTGATCGTCGCATGCGGAGCGCTGCCGCGGGGATTTTCGTGAGCCGGAACGGGGCACGCGGGCGTACCGCACGTGTGACGAGTGGGCGCGCTACGGCGCGGAGCACCGGCGTGGACGGCACAGGTCGCCGTCGCCGTCGCCGTCGTCTAGGACCGTGCGCGGACGTGCACGCGCAGGCCGGTCGGCTGCATCGTGAACCCGAAGCGCTCGCGCACCGGCGGCGCCGCGGGGTCGAGCGTGATCTCGAAGTTCCGGGTGAGCATCGCCAGCGCGGTGCGTGCCTCGAGCAGGGCGAGGTTGCGGCCCGGGCAGAAGCGCGCGCCCGCGCCGAAGGTCAGGAAGCGCTTCGGGTCGCGCTCGCGCTCGGGGTCGAAGGTGGCGGCGCCGTGCGCGCCGGCGTAGCGCGTGAGCGCGATCACGCGGGTGCCGCGCGGCAGGTCGACGCCGGCGACCGTGACGTCGTCGAGCGGCTCGACGAAGATCAACGGGGCGACGGACTTCAGCCGCATGGTCTCGCGCAGCACGGCGTCGCCGTACTCGAACGTCGTCTCGGGATCTTCGATCACGGGCGCGGCCTCCGCCAGGCGTCGCTGCAACGCCGGGTCACGCGCGATGAAGTACGACACCCAGGACAGCGAGTGCGCGGTCGTGTCCTCCCCGGCGAGCAGCATCTGGAACGTGTTGCCGAACACTTCCTCGTCGCTGTGGCGGCCATCGCGCTGCGCGGCGAGCATGCTCTCGAGGAAGTTCTCGGGCTGCGCGTAGAGCTCCGGGCGCTGGTCCATCCGCGCTCGCGCCTGGGTGATGAAGCCTTCCACCGCGCGGCGGACCTCGGCGAGCGAGCGCTCGGCGGCGCGGTCGGCGGGCGGCTTGACGTAGCGCCAGTACGGGAACGGCGCGTTGATGCGGCGGCTGAGCATCGGGAACACGCGCTCGATGTGGCCCTGCAGCTCGCTCTCGTGCTCGAGCGTGTTCAGGTCCTGCCCGAACGCGAGCGCCGACGCCACGTCGGTGGTGAAGGCCATGTACGCGCGCTGGAGCTCGAACGACTCGCCGGACCGGGCCGCCACGTCGAGCCGGCCGCGCAGCCGCTCCGTCGCGAGCTGGATGACGTCGAAGTAGCGGTGCAGATGGTTCGTGTTGAGCGCCATCACGGCGAGCCGTCGCTGCGGGCGCCACTCGCCGCCCTCGGCCGAGAACACGCCGTGGATGCCCACCTCGCGGAACACGTCCTCGACCTCGCGCCAGCGCCGGTAGCCGTCCGGTCGCTCGCGCAGGATCTCGTTGATCGCGTCCGGCTCGGCGAAGGCGACGACCGGCATCGGGCCGATCGCGAAGCGGAACACCGGCCCGTGACGGCGCGCCCAGTGCTCGAGCGTGAGGTGCAGGCGCGTGTTGCGCAGCTGCAGCGCGTTTCCCGCCCCGGGCACGCCCCGCGGCCCCGGGAGCTCGGCGATCGCGCGGCGGGTGGGGCGCTGCAGCACGGCCGTCACGCCGCACAACGTCCCACGGCGCCCCGCCCCGGTCAACCACTAATCTCGCCCCGATGCGAGCCACCGGAACCTTCCGCGTCGAGTCATTCAACGCCGTGGCGCTCGACTCGCCGATCGAGACCGCCCTGCCCGTCGGCGTCGCGACGATGGTCAAGGCCTACGAGGGCGAGGTCAGCGGCCGCTCCGCGACGATCTTCACGTCCGCGTTCGACCAGGCCCGCGGGGTCGGCACGTACGTCGCGATGGAGTCGTTCGACGGGTCACTCGACGGACACGCCGGCACGTTCAACTTCACGCACGCGGCGAGCACCAGCGGGACCGACCGGGCGCACGAGCACTTCCTGATCGTCCCGGCGAGCGGCACGGGTGAACTCGCGACCATCAGCGGCGCGGGCGGCATGGCGGTCGACGCCGGCGGCACCCACCGCGTCTGGTTCGACTACGAGCTCTAGCTCTACGCGTGGTCGACGAAGTCGCGCGGGCGGATCAGCACGACGCACAGCACCGCGCCGACCAGCGCCACGACGCTGCCGACCACCAGGAGCTGGTCGAGCCCGGCGATGAACGCGGCGCGGCCGGGCTCGATCGCCCGCTCGCCGAGCTGCTCGTAGGCGCCGAACAGGATGAAGTCGCTGAAGGAGCCTTCCACGCCCTGCGGGATGCGCCCGCCGACGGCCTGGGCGAACTCAGGGGCGCGGCCGTCGATCACGCCCGCCGCGATCGCGCCGTACACCGCGGTGCCGGTGGCGATGCCGACCTGGCGCGCGGTGGAGTTGATGCCCGAGGCCACGCCCGCGCGCTGGGGCTCCACCACGCCGACGGCGGTGGTGGCGAGCGGCGCGTTGACCATGCCGATGCCGATGCCGCCGAGGATCATCCCGGGCAGCAGCGCGGTCCAGTCGTCGCCGACGTCGAGCCCGCTGAACGAGAACAGCGCGCCCGCGACGAACAGCAGGCCGGCGCCGATGAACCAGCGCACGCCGAGTCGCTCCGCGAGCTTGCCCGAGACCGGCGCGACGACGAACGAGAGCAGCGAGATCGGCAGGAAGCGCACGCCGGCCTCCAGGGCGGTGTAGCCGAGCTGGTTCTGCATGTACAGCGTCAGGTACAGGAAGCAGGCGAACATCGCCGCGCTCAGCACGAACGCGGCGATCAGCCCGCCGACGAACGTGGGCACGCGGAAGAGGCTCAGGTCGAACGTCGGGTGCTTGGCGGTGCGCTGCACGTACACGAACGCCACCAGCAGCACGGCGGAGCCGATCAGCAACGTGAGGATCAGCGGCGAGGTGAACCCCTCGTCGTTGCCGCGGATCAGGCCGAACACGAGCGCGGCCAGCGCGGCGGAGAACAGGACCAGGCCGAGCACGTCGATGCCGCCCGCGTGCTCGTTGCGTGACTCGGCGACGAAGCGCAAGGTCAACACCACCACGAGCACGCCGATCGGCAGGTTGACGAAGAAGATCGCCTCCCAGCCGATCAGGTCGGTGAGGATGCCGCCGGCCAACGGGCCGATCGCGACCGCGGCGCCGGTCGTCGCGCCCCAGATGCCGAACGCCGTGCCGCGATCCTTGCCGCGGTACGTGTTGGCCAGCAGCGCCAGCGAGCAGGCGAACATCAGGCCCGCGCCCACCCCCTGCAGCCCGCGCGCGAGGTTGAGCATCAGCGGCGAGCCCGCCAGGCCGCACAGCAACGAGGCGAACGTGAACAGCACCACGCCGATCACGTAGATCCGGCGCCGCCCCAGCAGGTCCGCGAGCGACCCGCCCGCGAGCAGGGCCGCGGCCAACGTCAGCGCATAGGCGTCGATCACCCACTGCAGATCCTCGAACGCCGACCCGAGATCCTCCTCGATGGCCGGCAACGCGACGTTGACGATGGTCACGTCCACGAGCAACATGAACGTGCCGAGGCACACGGCCAAAAGCGTCCACCACCGAGCCATGCGCGGCGACCTTAGCGTCACGCCGCATGAGACCGGATCCGTTTTCTCATGTGCGAGCCGGGGGAGGTAAGACTCCATGAAGCAGTCATTTACCCGCGGGCTCGTCGCCGCCGCGCTCGCCATCGGCTTGAGCGCAGGCGTCGCCGACACCGCCATGGCGGCGGGCAAGAAGGGCCACGGTGGCCCCGGCGTCCCCACGCAGAAGATCAGCGTCCAGCTCTGGACGTTCGCCGAGTACGTCGGGTTCGGCACCGGCGCCGCCGCGATCGCGCGCACCGAAGAGGTCTTCGCGAAGCTGCGCTCCTACGGCTACAAGAACGTCGAGCCGTTCACGCTCAGCGGCCTGACCCCGCAGCAGTACAAGGACCTGCTGCGCAAGTACGGCCTGAAGGCGCCCGGTCGCCACGTCGACGTCGGCTCCCCGGCCGCCCCGCAGAACGTGGACCAGATCATCGCCGACAACAAGGTCATCGGCGTCAAGTACTTCGGCTCGGGCGCGACGCCCGGCGACAAGCTCAACAGCGAGGCCGACTGGGTCGCGTACGCGAAGTACCTCGACGCGGCGGGCGCGAAGGCGCGCCAGGCCGGCCAGACCCTCATCCTCCACAACCACGACTGGGAGTTCAAGGAGGTCTACAACGGACGCACGGCCTACGAGATCGTCATGGCCAACACGTCCAAGAAGAACGTGACCTTCCAGCTCGACCTCTACTGGGCGGTCCAGGCCGGTCAGGACCCCGTCGCGCTGCTCAAGCGCTACGGCAAGCGCATCCAGTACTTCCACGTCAAGGACCGCCGTCAGAGCGACGGCCGGATCGAGATCGTCGGCCGCGGGCACATCGACTTCCCGAAGATCTTCGCGGCCTCCAAGGGCCAGATCCGCTACTACACGGTCGAGCACGACCCGCGCTTCGGTGACGCCACGTTCAACCCGTTCGAGGCGGCCGAGGTGGGCTTCGACTACCTCGACACCGTGAAGTTCTCAGGCAAGGGCAAGGGCAAGGCCAAGGGTCACGGGCACGACGACCGTGACCACGGCAAGAAGGGCCGCGGCCACGGTCGCGGCGGCCACTAAGGCCTCGTCGTCGACAGCCTCGTAGGTCGACGGCCGCGCGCGCACGGACCCTGCGCCGCGGCCTGTCGTGCTCGCCTCCAGGGCCGCCGATACGCCAAACGGCCCGATAGACCTCCCCGCAGAGTCCGTGCGCGGACATCTGCCCCTAGCGCCGACTCCTCGTTCTCTCATAGGTTCCTGAGTGCTGGGAGACGGACATCGGCCGGCGGCCGCGCTGAGGGGTTGTGGCCGCCGGGCACTGTGGGGATAGGAGGGACCTTGCAACACAACGTTCGAGGACCGGTAACGGTCCTTGCGGCGGCGCTTGCCCTTGGCAGCGCGGCGCCCGCGTGGGCAGCGACGACGGAGGACATCGCGCGCGACTACGTCAGCGCGAACGCCGCCACAATTCGGGGTGACGGCCGCGGATGTGGCCCAGATGGCGGTGCAGGGCAGTTACAAGACCTCGGCCACCGGGGTCACGCACGTCAGCCTCGTGCAGCGGCACGCGGGCTATGACGTGCTCGGCAGTCAGGTGACCGTGAACGTCGGCCGTGACGGCCGCATCGTGTTCGCGGGTGGCAACCTGATCAAGAACCTGCGCGCGGGCGCCACGCCCGCTTCGCTCGACGCCCCCGAAGCGGTCGAGGCCGCGGCGCAGGCGCTCGGGCTGGACGACCCCGCCGGGCTGCGGGTGACCGAGTCCAAGGGCAGCAACGCCGTGCTCAGCGGCGGCGGCATCTCGGCCTCGCCGATCCAGGCCAAGCTCGGCTGGCGGCCCGCGGCCGACGGCAGCCTGCGACTGGCGTGGCAGACGGAGATCGACGCCGCGTCGGAGTCACAGCGCTGGCTCGCGAACGTCGACGCGCGGACGGGCGAGCTGCTCGACTCGGACGACCTCGTGATCCACGACGACGCCCAGCACACGGGTGCCGCGCTCGCGCGGGAGACCAAGGTCAGCAAGAACTTCGCGCCGCCGGCGTTCGTGCTCAAGACGCAGAGCCCCGTCAACGACGGGTCCAGCTACAACGTGTTCGCGTGGCCGTCGGAGAGCCCCAACGACTCCGACCGGTTCATGGCGACCAACTCCGCCGACAGCCTCGCTTCGCCGTTCGGCTGGCACGACGAGGACGGCGCCGCCGGACCCGAGTACACGATCACGCGCGGCAACAACGCGCACGCGTTCATGGATCAGGACGCGGACAACGTGCCCGATCCGAACAGCAGCCCGGACGGCGGCGCGGCGCTGAAGTTCGACTTCCCGATCGACTTCACCGAGCACGCGCAGACCTACCGTGACGCCGCGACCACGAACCTGTTCTACGCGAACAACATGATCCACGACCTCGCGTACCGGTACGGGTTCGACGAGGCGTCGGGCAACTTCCAGACCAACAACTACGGCCGCGGCGGCACGGGCACCGACTACGTGCGCGCGGAGGCGGCCGACGGCAACGGCACCAACAACGCCAACTTCAACCCGCCGACCAACGACGGCGGCGCGCCGCGGATGCAGATGTACCTGTGGCCGGGCAACCAGATCGGCGCGCAGAACCTCATCACCGTCGACGGCGTCGAAGCGCCGATCAACGCCACCTGGGCGCGCCTCGGACCGCCGGTGACCAACGCCGGCCTGACGGGCGCGTTCGTCTACGCCGGCACGGGCTGCACGCCCGCGCTGTACCCGGCGGAGCTCCCGACCGGCAACTGGATCGCCGTCGTCGACGGCGGCACCGCCGCGACGCTGTGCCCGTACCTGACGCGTCTGCAGGTCGCCCAGGCCAAGGGCGCCAAGGCGGTCGTGGTCGCCCACAACGCGACCGGCGCGGCCCCGGCCATCAACGGCTCGCTGTCCGCCACGCCGGCGATCACCATCCCGTCGGTCGCGGTCACGCAGGCCGACGGCACCGCGCTCAAGGCCGCCATCGCCGCCGGCCCGAAGACGGGCGGCATCAAGAAGAACCCGGCCCACACCGGCATCCGCGACGGTGACCTCGAGAACGGGATCATCATCCACGAGTACGGTCACGGCATCTCGAGCCGCCTGACCGGTGGCGTGGGCAACAGCTGCCTGGGCGGCAACGAGCAGGCGGGCGAGGGTTGGAGCGACTACCTCGCGCTGACCTTCACGATGGACCCGACGGTCGACAACCCGGACGTGGGTCGCGGCATGGGCCCGTACGCGCTGTTCCAGGGCAACCGCAACGGCGCCGGCATCCGCCCGCGGCCGTACTCGCGCAACATGGAGATCCAGCCGTTCACCTACGACTCGATCAAGACCGGCGGCTGGCTCAACGGCGCGTCGCTGGCGCTGCCGCACGGCCTCGGCCACGGCTGGGCTTCCGTGCTGTGGGACCTCAACTGGGACCTGATCGACAAGTACGGCTACAACCGCGAGCTCTACCAGGCGTGGAACACGGGCGGCAACAACCGCGCGCTGCAGTACGTGATGGACGGCCTGAAGCTGCAGGGCTGCAACCCCGGCCTGGTCGTCGCCTCGCGGGCGATCATCGCCGCGGCTGAGGCCCGCAACAACGGCGCCGCCGACAAGTGCACGGTGTGGGCGACGTTCGCCCGCCGCGGCCTCGGCTACAGCGCCGTCCAGGGCACCACCGCCCGCGGTGACAACTCGGAGGCGTTCGACACGCACCCGGACTGCCTGCGCCGCTTCGAGAACGTCCCACCCGGGCCGGAGATCACCACGGTCGTGTCGGGCACGGAGGTTCCCTTGAAATTCAAGGTGGACGCCGGATTGAGCGGGCTCGACATCGCCACCAAGAACAACCCGTACTCGCGGCAGATCAACTGCACGACGCGGGCGACGGTCACGCCGGGTCAGGTGGCGATCACGCCGCGTCCGGTCCCGGTGGCGGCGGTCACGACGGCCGGCAAGACGCTGTCGGTCGACGCGTCCGGCACCTACACCTACCCGTGGCAGACGACCACGGCGTGGGGCGACACGTGCCGTGAGTTCGTGTTCACGACGAAGACGGGCGTGCAGCATCGCTCGTACTTCAAGTTCCTGGCCGCGACGCACGTGGACGCCCCGGTGGGCGGCACCGTGGCCGCGACCCTCGGTCTGACGCTGGGCACGAACGCGTCGTTCGCGCCGTTCGTCCCGGGCGTCGCGCGGGAGTACACGGCGGGCACGACCGCGAACGTGATCAGCACGGCGGGTGACGCGGCGCTCAGCGTCTCCGATCCCGGCCGGCTGATGAACGGCGCGTTCTCGCTGGCCGAGCCGCTCCAGGTCTCGTTCTCCAAGACCGCGTGGACGGCGCCGGTGAGCAACGACGTGGTCGACATCGCGTTCAAGCAGCTGATCAAGGCCAACGATCCGCTGCGCACGGGCACGTACAGCAAGACGCTGACGTTCACGTTGTCCACGACCAACCCGTAGCCAGACGCTGCGTGCGGCCCCGCCTCCGGGTGGGGCCGCACGGGTGCGTACGCTGAGAGGCGTGCGGATCGTGACCTGGAACGTGAACTCGGTGAAGCAGCGCGTGCCGCGGCTGCTGCCGTGGCTGGACGAGCGCAAGCCGGACGTGGTGTGCCTGCAGGAGACCAAGCTCACCGACGACGCGTTCGGGGAGCTGCTCAACGAGGAGCTGCACGCGCGCGGCTATGAGGTCGCGGTGCACGGGGAGGCGGCGTGGAACGGCGTCGCGATCCTCTCCAAGGTCGGGCTCGAGGACGTCGTGCGCGGCATCCCGGACGGCCCGGGGTTCCCGGAGCCGGAGGCGCGCGCGGTCAGCGCCACGTGCGGCGACGTGCGCTTCACGTGCGTGTACGTGCCCAACGGGCGCGCGCCGGGCTCCGATCACTACGCGTACAAGCTCGAGTGGCTGGCGGCGCTGAAGGACATGGTCGCGGCGGGGCCCGGAAGCCGCGGTCGTGCTGGGCGACGTGAACATCGCGCCGACGGACGAGGACGTCTTCGACCCGGCGGCGTACGTCGGGCAGACGCACGTCACCCAGCCGGAGCGGGACGCGCTCGCGAACCTGCAGGCGCTGGGCCTGCGCGATGTGGTCCGTGACCGCTGGCCCGACGAGCGCGTGTTCTCCTACTGGGACTACCGCGCGGGCATGTTCCACAAGGACCTGGGCATGCGGATCGACCTGGTCCTGGCGAGCGCACCCGTGGCCGAGCGGGTGCAGGCGGCGTGGATCGACCGCCAGGCGCGCAAGGGCTCCGGCCCGAGCGACCATGCGCCCGTGATCGTGGACCTCGACGAGGCACCCGACGGCGACATCGGGCCCGTCGTCCCACCGCCGTCGGCGAAGCCGGCCAAGCGCGGGTCGCACAAATTGCCGCAGTCGCCGTGAGCGACGGCGCCTCGGTGCGCCTGGTGATCGTCCTCGGCTCGGTCAACGCGATCGGGCCGCTGTCGATCGACATGTACCTGCCGGCGTTCCCGGAGATCGCGCGGTCGCTGGAGACGAGCGCTTCGTCGGTTCAGCTGACGCTGACCGCGTGCGTGGCCGGGTTGGCGCTGGGCCAGTTGCTGATCGGGCCGTTGAGCGACCGCTACGGCCGGCGGACCCCGCTGATCGCGGCCATGAGCGTGTACGCGGTGGCGTCGGTGCTGTGCGCGCTGGCGCCGAACGTGCTGGCGCTGACGGGGCTGCGGTTCGTGCAGGGGTTGGCGGGTGCGGGTGGCGTCGTGATCGCGCGCGCCGTGGTCCGGGACCTGCACTCGGGCGCCGCCGCGGTCCGGCTGTTCTCCTCGCTCATGCTCGTGACCGGGCTGGCACCGATCCTCGCGCCGCTCGCCGGTGGCCAGGTCTTGAACCACACGTCGTGGCGCGGGATCTTCTGGGTCCTGACGGTGCTGTCGGCGTTGATCGCGCTGCTCGTCACGTTCGGGCTGCGGGAGACGCTGCCGAAGGCGCGACGGTCGTCCAGCGGGTTGGCTGAGACGCTGCGGACGATGCGCGCGTTGCTGCGCGACCGCTGGTTCGTCGGGCACGGGCTCGCGGGCGGGCTCGGGTTCGGCGCGCTGTTCGCCTACATCTCCGGCTCCTCGTTCGTGCTGCAGGGCATCTACGGCGTCTCGCCGCAGCTCTACAGCGTGCTGTTCGCGATGAACGGGCTGGGGTTGATCGCGGGCAGCCAGGTCAACGCGCGGCTCGTCGGCCGCTTCGGCCCGGCCTACCTGCTGCGGGCGGGATTGGTCGCGATCGCGGTCTCGGCGAGCGCGCTGCTCGTGGTGGTGTCGGTCGGCGGCCTCGGGGTGGTGGCGGTCCTCGTGCCGATGTTCGTCATCGTGTCGAGCTTGGCGTTCGTGCTCCCGAACTCGACCGCGCTCGCGCTCAACGATCACGCCGCCGTCGCGGGGACGGCCTCGGCGCTGCTCGGCATGGGGCAGTTCGTGATCGGTGCGGCCGTGGCGCCGTTGGTGGGCGCGGCCGGGACCGAGAGCGCGGTCCCGATGGCGGCGATCATGACCGTGGTCGCGCTGGCGGCATTGGTCGCGCGGCACTTCGCGAGGCGGCCCGCATGACGCTGGTGACGGTCGCGGCGTTCTACGGCGCGGGTGGCTCGCGCGTCGCGCCCGCGCTGGCCGAGCGGTTGGGGGTCCCGTTCCTCGGCCGCCCGCACCTGCCGCATCCGGAGGAGTGCGGCGACGAGGCGCCGCGGCTGTCCAAGCTCGCCTCGATGGCGGTGTCGTGGGGCACGCCGCCGGGCCTCGCGGTCGAGGATCTGCTGCCGGACGAGGCGCGCCGGCGCGAGTTCGAGCGCGAGGTGCACGCGCTGGCGCAAACCGGCCGCGGCGTCATCCTCGGCCGCGCGGGCGTCGCCCTCCTGCGCGAGCACCCGCGCGTGCTGCACGTCCTGCTGGACGGGCCGAAGGCGGCGCGGATCACGCAGGCGATGGCGATCGAGGGCGTCGATCGCGCGGAGGCCGAGCGCCGGCTCAATCGCGCCGACCGCTTCCGCCGCGCCTACCTCGAAGACCTCTACGGGCTCAACGCGCGCGAGCCCGGCGTGTTCCACATGACGCTCGACTCCACGGCGCTGTCGCTCGAGGACTGCGTCGACCTCATCGCCCGCGCTGCAGGAACTCGAGCAGCACCGCGTTGACCTCGTCCGGGCGTTCCTGCTGGACCCAGTGCCCGCAATCCGGGATCACCGTGCCTTCGGCGGGCATCCACAGCCGGGTGCTGTCGCGCTCGCCGGTGATGAAGATCGACGGCACCTGCAGCCCGTCGAACGCGGCCAGGTCCTCCCAGTCGCGGACGAAGTTGCGGTAGCGGTTGAGCGGGCCGGCGAAGCCGTTGCGCTCGAAGGTGGCGACGATGGCGTCGAAGTCCTCGACCCAGGCCGGGAGCGGGGCGTCGGGCAGGTGCATCGGGTTCCCGAACCAGCCCGGGGTGCCGGCGGTGAGCGCGGCGTAGAAGCGCTGCAGCCAGCCGCGCGGATCGGCTTCGATCTCGGCCTGCGCCGCGTCGGTCTGGAAGTGGGCGACGTAGAAGTCGGGCGGGAACTGCGGGGGCTCGGCGCTGCGGGGCGAGTACGGGACGCCGAGCAGCGCGGTGGCGGTGAACCGGTCAGGCCGGAGCTGGGCGGACGCCGCCGCGATCGGGGAGCCCCAGTCGTGGCCGATGACGACCGCGGTCTCCGCTTCGAGCGCGTCGAGCACCGCGACGTTGTCGGCGACGTGCGCCAGCATCCGGTAGGCCTCGACGCCCTCGGGGACGAAGGACTCGCCATAGCCGCGCACGTCGATCGCGACCGCGCGGTACCCGGCGGCGGCGAGCGCGGGGAGCTGGTGGCGCCACGCCCACGCGCCTTCCGGGAACCCGTGGACGAGCAGCACCAGCGG
Source organism: uncultured Solirubrobacteraceae bacterium (assembly GCA_963724195.1). Classification (GTDB taxonomy): domain Bacteria; phylum Actinomycetota; class Thermoleophilia; order Solirubrobacterales; family Solirubrobacteraceae; genus Solirubrobacter. Next base: position 186,218 of record CAVRTQ010000021.1, read on the forward strand.
CCCTTCGCCTTCGATCACCGCGTTGATGTGGCCTCCGGGTACGTCGATCCGCATGGGCCTGAGGTTGTCGAGTCGCTGCGCGGCTGCCAACCTCGTTGCCGAAATGGCAATCGAGGAGCGGGTCCGTGCGCGGCTCCGGCAGGCGCGCTTCGAACGTGGGCTGTCGCTCGCGCAGCTGGCCGACCGGGCCGGGATGACGGCCTCGACCATCAGCCGCCTGGAGACCGGGGCGCGGCGGCTGACGCTCGTGCAGGTGGAGCGGCTCGCGGCGGCGCTCGAGGTCTCCACCGACGCGCTGCTCGCGGAGGAGCGGGTCCCGGCCCCCGCGCAGGACGGCCGCACGTGGTGGCCCGTCGGGCCCGAGCGCGCCGACGGCCCGCGCGTGTTCCGGATCGTCCTGCCGGTCGAGGAGCCGGTCCGCCACCAGCACGAGGGGCACCAGTGGCTGTACGTGCTCGATGGCGCCGTGCGGCTGCTCGTCGGCGCCTCCGACCGCGTGCTCGCGACCGGCGAAGCGGCCACATTCTCCACCTGGGAACCGCACGCGGTCACCGCCGTCGATCGCCCGGCGGAGGCGCTCGTGATCTTCAGGCCGTGAAGACGAGCGCGGTGACCACCGCGCGCGACTCCGGCGCGGGCTGGTCGACGTTCGAGTACGGGCGGTTGAGGAGGTGGCCGCGGTGCACGAGCGTCGCGGACCCGCCGCCGTCGAGGTTGATCGCGTCGCGGGCGCCGAACGAGATCAGCAGCCGGGCGAGCTCCGCCATGTCCAGCCCCGCGTCGACGCCCGAGCGGCGGCCGTCGCAGCACACCGCCAGCAGCTCGTCCTCGCTCACGCCCAGCGCGGCGCGCGGGTAGCGACCGACCGTGATGTCGGAGTCGAACTGCGCGGCGCCGGCCGAGAAGCCCTCGGGGTCCGAGCCGTCGATCACCGAGCGCCCGTCACGGACGAGCAGCGGGCCGGCCTGGACGAGGTCGCCGACCGGGTCGGCCGGGAGCGCTTCACGCGGGGCCAGGTTCACGTCGCCATCGACGTGGACGCAGGCGCGCTTGTCAGTCCACGGCGCGGCCACGGGCTCGTGTTGGATGCGCACGCCGTCGCGCCACAGCTCCCCGAGCGGGCGGAACGGGTCCCGGAGGAAGAAACCGCCGACGATCGCCTCCTTGTGGCCGGTCGTCGCGCACCAGTGGTCCAGCCGTTCCGGCGGGTCGAAGTGCAGCGACGGAGACCCGCGTCGTGCGCAGGGGATGACGGACGAGGTAGATCGTGGTCTCCTCGCCGTCGCGGTTCTGGAATCTCAGCAACTCGTACGTGATGGCCACGGTACCTGCTCATCCCGTCCGGGTGATGCCTCCTCACCCTCTTCAATCAGGAGATCCGGTACATGTCCCAAGTGAGCCTGCTCGAGGGGCTCAAGCAGGACCTCGCAGAGCTGGTCGCGATCCCCTCGATCTCCGCGGCGGGCTATCCCGAGCCGCGGCAACCGCTGCTCGACGCGTTCGCAGCGGATCACCGAGCTGTTCCGCGCCGCGGGCGTGCAGAACCTCGGCTCGCTCGACCTGCCGGACACGGCGCCGGTGCTGACCGGCGAGATCCCCGCGCCCGACGGCGCGCCGACCGTCCTGCTCTACAGCCACTACGACGTCGTGCCCGCGGGGGACGAGGCGCTGTGGACGTCGCCGCCGTTCGTTCCGGTGGAGCGCGACGGCGCGATCTACGGCCGCGGCAGCGCGGACTCCAAGGCCAACATCATCGCCCACGTCGGTGCGCTGCGCGCGTGGGACGGGAAGCCGCCGGTGGGCATCAAGCTCGTGATCGAAGGCCAGGAGGAGGTCGGTGGCGGCGCGCTGACGACGTATCCGCCGACCGCTCCGGAGGCCTTCGGTGCGACGCGATGGTGATCGGCGACATGGGCAGCGTGCGGCCGGGCGTGCCGACGTTGACGGTGGCGCTGCGCGGCATGGCGAGGTCGACGGTCGAGGTCGCGCACGCTCGGCCGGCGCGAAGCACAGCGGCCAGTTCGGCGGCGCCGCGCCCGACGCGCTGCTGGCGCGTGCTGCGCGCGCTCGTCGTCGCTGCACGACGACGACGGCAACGTCGCGGTGGACGGGCCTGCGGCGCGAGGAGTGGGACGGGCGAGTCCTACAGCGACGAGGAGTTCCGGGCGCTCGGCCGAGGTCCTGCACGGGATGCCGCTGATCGGCACGGGCGGGCTCGGCTCGCGCGTGTGGTCGGGGCCGGCGATCACGGTCACGGGCATCGACGTGCCGTCGGTCGACGAACGCGCTCAACGCCGTCTCGCCGTACGCGCGCGCGACGCTCAACCTGCGCGTGCATCCCGAGCAGGACGCGGTCGAGGCGCAGGCGCGCGCTGGTGGAGCCACCTCGACGCGCGAGCGGCCGTTCGGGATCGAGCTCGAGGTGAGGCCGGGCGCGACCGGCAACGGGTTCGCCGCCGGCACCGCCGGGCCCGGCCTACGAGGCCGCGCGGGCGGCGATGGTCGAGGGCGTGGGGCAGCGACGCCGGTGAGCGCGGCGCGGCGGCGGCTCGATCCCGCTCGTCAACGCGCTCGCCGCGGCCGCGCCCGACGCCGAGATCCTGCTGGTCGGCGCGACCGACGGCTACGCGAACATCCACGCGCCCGACGAGCGCGTGCTGGTCGACGAGCTCGAGAACGCGGTGGCCGTCGAGGCCGCGTTCTTCGGCGAGTTCGCGGAGCGCTGGGCGTGGCTGACGCCGCGCGCTCGCCGAGCCCGCGGCGCCGCAGCACACGGCATGGAGCGGGTGCTCGACGGGATCGAGCGCCTCGGCAACAAGATGCCCGACCCGGCGATCCTGTTCCTGTGGCTGTGCGTGGGCGTGATCGTGCTCTCGCAGGTGCTCGCGTGGCTCGACGTCAAGGCGACCTACGAGGTCATCGAGCCGCCGCCCGTGCCCGGCGGAGGAGACCTACTACGGCGGCTCGAGCGAGCCCCGTCTACGTCGCGCCCGTACGAGCAGGAGCCGGCCGGCGACTACGAGGTGCGCGACCGAGACGACCGAGGTCCAGGGCCTGCTGACCGTCGACGGCGTCCGCTTCCTGTTCACGTCGTTCGTCGACAACTTCCGGAACTTCGCGGCGGTCGCGATCATCCTGGTGGTGATGATCGGCGTCGGCCTGGCCGAGGCGGCCGGGCTGATCGGCGCGCTGATCCGCAGGCTCGTCGCGGTGTCCTCGGCCTGCTCGCTGACGTTCATCATCGTGCTGCTCGGCATGATCTCGAGCGTCGCCTCCGACGCGGGCTACATCGTGCTGATACCCCTCGGGCGCGGTGGCGTTCAAGAGCGTCGGGCGCAACCCGCTGGCGGGCATCGCGGCCGCGTTCGCGGGCGTCGCCGCCGGCTTCGGCGTGAACTTCCTGATCACGCCGCTGGACGGCGTGCTGACGGAGATCACCAACGACGCGTCCGCGCTCGTCGACCCGAACGCGGAGATCGACCTCGCGGCGAACCTGTACTTCGGGATCGCTCGGCGCTGTTCGTCACGATCGTGCTGACGTTGGTGACGGCGCGGCTGGTCGAGGGCCGGATCGGCACGTAGGACCCGGCCGACGCGGGCGAGGAGCCCGACGGACGAGCCGGCGGAGATCGACGCCGCGGGCGAGGCGCGCGGGCTGCGCTACGCGCTGTGGGCGACGCTCGCCGTGGTCCTCGTGATCACGCTGCTGACCGCGATCCCGGGCGCGCCGCTGCAGGACCCGGAGACCGGCAGCGTGATCGGCGACTCGCCGTTCATGGACAGCCTGATCGTGATCATCGCGCTGATCTTCTTCGCCGCCGGGCCTGGCCTACGGCCGCGGCGCGGGGACGATCAAGGGCAGCGCCGAGATGCTCGGCCTCGATCACGAAGTCCTGGGCCGGGATGGCGTGCCTGCTGTTCCTGTTCCTGCTGATCGCGCAGTTCATCGCGTACTTCAACTACTCGAACATGGCGCAGGTGGCGGCGGTCGCAGCTCGGCGACGTGCTCGAGCAGATGGACATCGGCGCGGTCTGGCTGCTGATCGGCTTCATCATCGTGACGATGGTCGTGGACCTGATCATGCCCGCGGCCATCGCGAAGTGGGCGATCCTGGCGCCGATCTTCATCCCGCTGCTGATCCGGCTCGACGTGACGCCGCAGACCGTGCTCGCGGCCTACCGCGTGGGCGACTCGCCGCTGAACGTGGTGACGCCGCTGATGGCGTACTTCCCGCTGATCGTGGTCTTCGTCCAGCGCTACAAGCGGCACGCGGGGATCGGGACCGTCGTCTCGCTGATGCTCCCGTACGTGATCTTCCTGTCGATCGCGTGGACGCTGTTCTTCGTGGCGTGGTACCTGATCGGGATTCCTTGGGGGCCCGGCGCGCCTGTGCACCCGTAGGCGGATGGACGACAGCACGATCACGTATGTCGTGCTCGGCGCGGCCGTGGTGCTGTTCGTGGTGGGACAAGGTGCCGGTCGCGGTCGTGGCGGTGCTGGTGGCGCTTGTCCTTGTGGGCCTCCGGCGTGTTGTCGCTGGAGGATGCGCTGGCCGGGCTTCGGCGACCCGACCGTGCTGTTCATCGCCTCGCTGTTCGTGGTGAGCGAGGCGCTGGAGGTGTCCGGCGTGACGGCGTGGGTGGGGCAGCAGCTGGTCGCGCGCGTGGGCGGGAGCCGGACGCGGCTGATCGTGATGCACGATGGCGCTGGCGGCCGGGCTGACCGCGTTGCTGAACGTCAACGGCGCGGTGGCGGCGTTGGTGCCCGTCGCGGTCGTGATGGCCGTGCAGACGGGGCGCTCGCCCTCGCAGCTGATGCTGCCGTTGGCGTTCGCCGCGCACGCCGGGTCGCTGCTCGCGCTGACCGGGACGCCCGTGAACGTGATCGTCTCCGACGCGGGGCCGAGGGGGCGACGGGGCTTCGGGTTCTTCGCGTTCGCGTTGGTCGGCGTGCCGTTGGTGCTCGGGACGGTGGCGATCGTCCTGGTGCTCGGGGAGCGGCTGTTGCCCGGCGCGGACGCCGCGCTCGATCGCGCCCGACTTCAGCGGGCACGCGCGGACGCTGATCGCGCAACGAGTGCCATCGCGTAGCGTTCCAGGCGGATGCGGCGCGCGGTCTCCTGGGCTCTGGCGGTGCTGGCGGCGGTCGCGCTCATGGTGAGCGTGGTCGCGGCGTTCGCGACGCGCGAGGTGTTCGACGCCGATCGCTTCGCCGCCCGGACCGAGCAGGCCTTGCAGACCGAGGCGGTGAGCGCGGAGGTCGCGCGGCGGCTGACGGATGCGGTGATCACGGCCCAGCCCGATCTCGTCGCCGTCCGGCCCTTGGTGTTGGGCGCGGCTGAGGGCGTCGTGCGCAGCGCGGCGTTCGGCGCGGTCGTGCGCGGCTCGGTCCGCGACCTCCACCGCTCCGCCTTCGACGCCGACGCGGGCACCGTGACGCTGACCGTCGTCGACGCGGGGCTCCTGGTGTCCGAAGCGCTGGACCGGCTCCGCCCCGACCTCGCCACGCGCATCCCGGACACCGTCCGCGTGACCTTGACCGACACCGCGGACGGCCCGCCGCTCGCGCTGGTGCAGGCCGCCGAAGACGTGAAGTGGCTCGCCTGGATCGCGCTCGCCGTCGCGCTGTTGACCGGCGCGGCGGCCGTGCTCGTGGGCGCGGGCGGCGAGTCGCGGGGCGGGGCGGGCGCGGGCGGCGAGTCGCGGGGCGGGGCGGGTGCGGGCGGCGAATCGTCGGGCCGACGTCGGCCGGGCGCACGGTGCGGCGCCGGCGGGTCGGCGGGGCGCGCCGCGCGGCGGCGATGCGCGTCGGCGCGGCGGTCGCGGCCGTCGCCGGGCTGACCGCGCTCGTCGCGACGGTCGCGCCGCACGTGGTCACCGGCGATGCGGCCGTGCGGGCGGTGCTGGACACGTGGCTGGACCCGCTCGCGGTGCGGTGTTGGGTGGTGTGCGCGGGGGCGTTGCTCGTGACGACCGCGGCGGCCGCGGTGTGGCACCCGCCCGCGCCCGGGACGCTCTGGACCCAGGTCCGCGGGATCGCGGATCGCGTGCCGCCGACGGGCCGCGCGGTCGCCGCGATCGCGTTCGGGGCCGTGGCGCTGGCCGCGCCGCTCGTCGTGCTGCGCGTTGCCGTGCTGGCCGCGGGCGCCATCGCGGTCCTGTGGGGCACCGCCGAGTTGCTCCGTCGCGTCGCGCCGCCGGCCACCGCGCCGCGCGCCGGCCGGCACGTCGTCCGGCGTCGCGGCTCGGCGGGCGGCGCTGCGTCGCCGGCCGCCGCGACGTCGTCAGGCGCCGCGGCCTCGCCGGCGCGTCGCGTCGTCGTCGCGCCGCGTCGTCGCCGGGCGCCGCGTCGTCGCGGCGCCGCCGACGCGTCTCCGCCGCGCGGTTCTCGCCGCGGCGCCTCGCGGTCGGGGCGGGCGCGCTCCTCGTCGCCGCGGGTGCGCTCGCGTTCTCGCTCAGCGCCACTCACGCGGAGCCCGTGCGGGTCGGCAAGTGCAACGGCAGCGCGGCGTTGTGCGCGCGGACGCTCGACGCGGTCGCGTTCGTGGGCACGCACAACTCGATGTCGGCGGACGGGGAGCCCGGGTGGCTGTTCCCGGCGCAGAACGCGGGCATCGCGCAACAACTCGACGACGGCGTGCGGGCGCTGCTGATCGACACGCACTACGGGTTCCAGACGGCGCGGGGCGTGGCCACCGACCTGGACCGCGACTCCAAGAGCCGGGAGAAGGTCACGTCCGAGCTCGGGGAGGAGTTCATCGACACGGCGCTCAGGCTGCGCACGCGGATCGGGCTATCAAGGCGGCGGCACGCCCGAGATCTTCCTGTGCCACGCGTTCTGCGAGGTCGGCGCGACGAGGGCGGTGGACGCGCTCAGAGACGTCCACGAGTTCCTGGTCCAGCACCCGGAGGAGGTGCTGATCCTGTCGATCGAGGACGACACGGACCCGGCCGACACGGCGAAGCTCATCCGCGACAGCGGCCTGATCCGCGAGGTCTACCACGGCCCGGCCAAGCCTCCGTGGCCGACGCTGCAGCAGATGATCCAGCGCAACGAGCGCGTCCTGGTCCTGATCGAGAACGAACCGGGCGAGGAGCCGTGGATGCACCCCCAAGATCAGATCGCCCAGGAGACGCCGTACCGGTTCACGACCGCCGCCGCACTGCAGGCGCCTGACTCCTGCGCGCCCAACCGCGGCGGCGACACCGGCTCGCTGCTGCTCGTCAACCACTGGGTGGACACGTCGCCGGCGCCGCGCAAGACGATCGCGCGCGCGGTCAACGCTCGCGCGGTCCTCGGCGCCCGGCTCGAGCAATGCCGACAAGAACGCAAGCTGCTGCCCAACGTCGTCGCGGTCGACTTCTACCGCGACGGCGACGTCTTCCCCCTCGTCGAGGAGCTGCAATGAGCGACCCGATCACCCGTGGCCTGCACGATCTCCGCGAGGAGTGCATCGCACAGGCCGAGCCCGGCCGCGTCGCGGACTACATCCCCGAGCTCCAGTACGCCGACCCCGAAGCGTTCGGGATCGTGCTGGAAAGCCACGAGGGTGACGTGTACGCGGCGGGCGAGTCGGACATGCCGTTCACGATCCAGTCGATCTCGAAGCCGTTCGTGTACGCGCTCGCCGTGGAGGCGCTCGGCATCGCCGACGTGTCCGCGCGCGTCGGCGCCGAGCCCAGCGGCGAGCCGTTCAACGCCATCAGCCTCGAGCCGGACACGGGCCGCCCCGCGAACCCGCTCGTCAACGCCGGCGCGATCCTCACCACGAGCCTCGTCCCGGGCGGCTTCGAGCGGATCGCCGAAGGCCTGTCCGCGTTCGCGGGCCGCACGCTCGAGGTCGACGAGGCCGTCTACCAGTCCGAGCACTCCACGGGCCACCGCAACATCGCGATCGCGCACCTCATGCGCGCGACCGGAGCGCTCAAGCGCGACGTGCACGCCACCGCCGACGACTACTTCCGCCAGTGCTCGTTGATCGTCACCACGCGCGATCTCGCCTACATGGCCGCGACGCTCGCGAACTCCGGCCGCGACCCCGTGAGCGGCACGCACGTCGTGAGCGAGACGACCGTCCAGCACACGCTCTCGCTGATGGCGATGTGCGGCATGTACGACGGCGCGGGGGAGTGGATGCTGCGCGTCGGGCTGCCGGCGAAGAGCGGCGTGTCCGGCGGCGTGCTGGCCGTGAGCCCGGGCCAGTTCGGCGTCGGCCTCTTCAGCCCGCCGCTCAACGAGCGCGGCAACAGCGTCCGCGCCGTGCTCGCGTGCGAGCTGATGGCGGAGCGCTTCGGCCTGCATGTCTTCCACGACGCCACCGCCGGGGCCCGCGCGGCCAAGGTCACCGAACGCGACGGCGTGCTCGTCCTGCACGGAGACATCGACTTCGCGGCCGCCGAGCGCGTGCTGCGGCTGAGCCAGGACGGCACGCGCCGCCTCGACCTCAGCGGCGTGACGCGCCTCCATCCGGCCGCGGAGCGACTGCTGAGCGCGATCGAACTCAGAGTGAGCATCTACTTCCATCGTGGCATCGGAGAAATTGTGACGACCGCTGTCGATTTCGCGCGAACCCGTTTGTCGTAGAGACATGAACAAGCTCTGGGAAGTCACCTGGGAGGGCGAGCTGCCCGCCTCCCCGCAGGCCGTGTGGGACACGTTCACGCGCCACTCCGGCAGCTACCTGTGGCCGATCGAGTACGAGCCCCGCGTCGGCGGCTCCGAGACGGGCCTCACGCAGGGCGGCGGCACCGTGACCGTGTGGGAGCCGCACCGCCACTTCGCCACCCGTACCCGCCCCGAGCACGAGCGCGACGGGCTCAACGAGGTCCACTTCGAGCTCGAGCCGCTGGGCGAGATCACGTACCTGCGCTACACCCACCGGGCCGAGATCCCGGAGGCCGAGTACGACCTCCAGCTCGCGATGTGCCGCGAGCACACGGCCTTCTATCAGCACTCGCTCGGGCGTGGCCGCGTGTTACTTCCCGGGCCTGACCGCCGAGTACGAGGCCGACGACGAGGTCGCCGGCAGCTTCGCCGAGGTGTGCGCGCGGCACGGCGTGCCGGAGGGCGCCGTCGTCGGGGACCGGGTGGAGCGCGGCGTCATCGACTACCTCACGCCCTCGTTCCTGGGCATCCGCGGCGCCGACCAGCTGTTCCGCGTCTACGGGCGTGACACCTGGGGCTATCCCGTGGGCACCACGACCCACCGGTTCCCGACCCGACAGGAGGCGTGATGGCCCAGTACGCGGTGTTCCTCTACGAGCGCGTGGCCCCCGAGAACCTGCCGCCGGAGGTCATGCAGGCGCACATGGACATGCCGGAACGCGCGGCCGAGCTGGGCGGGCGGATCGTCGCCGGGATGGCGCTGCAGCCGCCCGCGGAGACGGCCACGACGATCCGCAAGGGCGAGCTCACCGACGGCCCGTTCCTGGAGACGAAGGAGGTGCTCGGCGGCGTGTTCGTGATCGAGGCGCGCGACCTCGACACCGCGCTCGCGATCGCCAAGTTCACGCCGGTCGTCGACGGCGGCGTGGAAGTGGTCCCGCTGATCGACTTCCAGGTCCTCTGAACGCCGTCGAACACGCGCACCGTCACGAGTGGGCCTACGTGCTCGCCGCGACGGTGCGCGTCACGCGGGATCTCGACGTCGCGGAGGAGGCGGTGCAGGACGCGTACGTCCAGGCGCTCGAGCACTGGCCGCGCGAGGGCGTGCCGGCCAACCCGGGCGCGTGGCTCACGACGGTCGCCCGCCGCCGCGCGCTGAACGTCATGGCCCGCGCGAAGACGCTCGACACCAAGCTCCCGCTGCTGCTGGAGACCGACGACCCGCCCGAGGAGGACGTGATCGGCGACGACCGCCTCCGGCTCGTGTTCATCTGCTGCCATCCGGCGCTCGCGCGGGAGTCGCAACTGGCGCTGACGCTCCGGCTCGTGTGCGGCGTCACGACCGCCGACGTCGCGCACGCGTTCCTGGTGAGCGAGGCCACGATGGCGGCCCGGATCACCCGCGCCAAGAAGAAGATCGCCGCCGCGCGGATCCCGTACGTCGTGCCGGAGCCGGACGAGCTCCCCGCCCGCCTGGACGCTGCGCTCACCGTCATCTACCTGCTCTACACGACCGGCCACACCGCACCCGCCGGCGACGACCTCGTGCGCGCCGAGCTGACCGCGCGGGGGCTCGACCTCGCGCGCATGCTGCACGCGCTGCTCGGAGGCGGCGAGGCCGCCGGGCTGCTCGCGCTGCTGCTGTGCCACGAGGCCCGTCGCCACACCCGCACGGACACGGACGGACGCTTGCTGCGCCTGGCCGAGCAGGACCGCACCCAGTGGGACCGCGAGCGCATCGCCGAAGCCGACGCGCTGATCGTCGGCGCGCTCCGGGCCGGCGGCTCCGGGCGCTTCCTGCTGCAGGCCGCGATCGCCGCGCTCCACGCGCAGGCCCCGAGCTCCGCGGAGACGGACTGGCCGCAGATCCTCGAGCTCTACGACGCGCTGCTCCGCGTGTGGCCGTCGCCGGTGGTCGCCCTGAACCGCGCGGTCGCGCTCGCCGAGGTCGATGGGCCGGAAGCGGCGTTGCGCGTGGTCGACGAGCTGGAAGGCCTGGACGGGTACCGCTACCTGCACTCCACCCGCGCCGATCTCCTCTCCCGTATGGGCCGATACGCCGAGGCCGCGGCCGCCTACCAGGCCGCGCTCGCGCGCACCGACAACACCGCCGAGCGCGCGTTCCTCGCCGAACGCGTGGCTCGGTAGCCGAATCCTGACATACTCGCACAACGTGAGGATGCGTCTTCGCGGCGAAAGGCGTAGGGTCCGCGAGATCCGTCTGCATGACCCGCGGACGGGCACGAACAACATCGTCACGGACATGAAGGCCTCGCCTCAGGGGCTCTACCAGCACGACGAGGAAGGCGTGCAGGGCATCGCCCTGGACCCGAACTTCAACGAGAACAAGCCGCTGGTGAGGGCGTCGCCGCCGGCGGCGCCCTCACTCGATCACGAGCGTGCGCAGCGCGACGTGTCCTTCCTCGTCGATGACGAAGTGCGAATGGCCCTCGTGGTCGATCGCCACGCCCTCGACGCGGCGGATCTCGCCGAAGTCGTGAAGGGTCTCGGCGCTCACCGGGCCGCCTTCGCCGCTGAGCGTGAAGCGCACGTGCTCGGACGCCGCGTTGCCGCCCTCGGGGTGGTCCTCGAGCACCGTGGCGGACTTGTTGGCGGCGTCGAGGTCGCCGATCACGGCGTCGAAGACGTTGTCGCCGCGGGTGTCGAGCGCGCGGAAGCCCGCGGGCGCCGCGGCGCTGCCGATGTGCCCGAGCCACCACACGCGGCCGGCCTCCGGGACCGCGTCGGGGTCCTCGAACAGCGCCTCGGGGCGCAGGATCTCGACGAGCAGCGGGTGGCCGTCGCGCGTGACCGGGTAGCGCAGGCCGAGCAGGAGCGAGCCGCCGGCGGTGAACTCCATCGCCTCGACGTTGATCGGCTGATCGCCGGGCTGCACGCGGCCCGCCCAGCGCTTCTTCTCGCCGGCCTTGATCGTCGCGTCGATGTAGCGCTCACGGCCGAGCGGGCCGAGCGGGAGGAGGTCGATCGGCTTCAGCGCGTCGTTGACGGCGCGATGCAGCCCGAAGCGCAGCCGGGCGATCTCCAGCGTCGGCGCGTCATTCTTGACGAGGTCGTCCTCGCGGATGCGCGCGATCCAGGAGCGGCGCGCGGAGAGCGGCCCGGTCTTCTTGCCGAACTGGGACCCGAGCAGGTAGGCGTAGCCGTCCCGCGTGGCGCAGGCCTCCGCGTCCTCGGTCTTGTCCTCGCCGGCGCTCGGTTTGGTGGGAACCCGAACGGCCTCCCAGCCGTCGTTCAGCGGGCAGCCCTCCTTGTGGAGCAGCAGAGCGAGTGCGTCCTCGGCGTTGGCCTCGTCGAGCACGGTCAGCATCGTGCGATCCCAGCCCGGGTTCGCGGCGCCGATGATGGTCAGGTCGGAGGCCTCGTTGGGCTCCAGGTGAAGGTCGGTCTCGTGCACTGCGCCGGGACTCTCACACACCGGTGGTGGTGAGCGCCAGTCGCACGACGTCGAGCGCGCGAGCGGCGTCCAGCGCTGCTCAGGTCCAGCCACGCCGTCAGGACGACGGCCTCACGGTCGAGCGGCGGGAGCCGCAGGACCGCGGCCCGCAGCTCGACATCCTCGCTGTGCGCGGCCGGGTCGGGAGCGGTCGGCGGCGGTTGCGCGCCGATCAGCGCGCGCAACGCGCCGACGCGGCGGCGGCTGCGACGTTCGTTGGCGAGCACCCGTCGCGTCACGCCGATCAGCCAGCCCAGCTCCGCACCGCGGAGTATGTCGGCTTGTCGCCGCCAGGCGGTCAGGTAGGTCTCGGCGATGTCCGGCACTCGCGCGTGCGCAACCGTCAACGCCGCGGGACGAGCGCTACGCGCTCACGAGGTGCTCATGTACGGTTGCGCACAACTAGCGAATTCCCGTGGGAGGGGACGCATGAATAGACGGTGGAAAGTCCTGGCCGTGGCCTGCGCGGCTGCTTTGTCAATGCCGGCGAGCGCAGCGGTGGCGCACGATCCGGAAGAGCTGGGCGGCACGCTGTTAACGCAACCGTTCGGCCACAACTTCTGGTTCTACGCGAACTTCCAGACCGCGGCGAACCCGTTCAACGCGGCCAACACGCACGTGACGAGCTCGGACATCGCCTTCTGGGGCGATCTGGCCTACGTCGGCGACTACGGCGGCTTCCGGATCTTCAACATCTCGCGGCCGACGCCAACGCTCGTCAAGGACGTGCGCTGCTACGGCCCGCAGGGCGATCCTTCGGTGTTCGACAGTGACGGCGACGGCGACGCCGACACGCTGGTGCTCTCGGTCGACTCGCCGCTGGCCGGCCCGCAGTGCGGCGCCGCGCCGGTGAGCAAGAGCGCGACGACGGGCAAGTACCCGGACGGCACCTGGGAGGGCGTCCGCGTCTTCGACGTGAGCGACCCGCAGGCACCGAAGCAGGTCGCGGCGGTCTACCAGGACTGCGGCTCGCACACCAACACGCTGCTTCCGGCACCGGGCGGGAAGTCGATGTACGTGCTCAACTCGAGCTACCCGCTCGGCGAGGGCCCGACGTGCGGTCCGCTCGGCGAAGCCGCCGGCCGCAAGGTCAACCACGGCGTGGTGCAGGTCGTCGAGGTGCCGTTCAGCGATCCGTCGAAGGCCAAGGAGCTCACCGAGCTGCCCGTCGTGTACCCGGGCGACGAGGACGGCACCTACCGGCCGGTTCGCGACCACGGCATCGTCGCGCCGCTGGACAACTTCCTCGGCTGCCACGACCTGAGCTCGTTCCCCGACCTGGGGATCGTCGGCGCGGCCTGCGGCGAGCAGGCGCAGGTGTGGGAGATCAACCGCAGCACCGGGCTGCCGAACACCGCCAAGCCGAAGTGGTCGTACGACCAGCCCAACGTGGACTTCTGGCACTCCGCGACGTTCAGCTGGGACGGCAAGGTCGCGAACTTCATCGACGAGTCGTTCGGCGACGGCTGCCCGACCGTGACCATGAAGCGCGGTCAGCAGACCGGTCCGGTGGCCCCGCCCGTGAAGGAGTGGCAGACGGGCAACATGTACTTCTTCGAGACCGACAGCGGTGACCTGCTGTCGGAGTACCGCAACCCGCGGCCGACGAACGACAACACCAGCCCGACGTCCGGCAAGTACTGCTCGTCGCACCTCGGCATTCCGGTGCCGGCCCGTGACCGCTATCTGCTCGTCAACGCGTACTACCGCGGCGGCTCGTCCGTGATCGACTTCAGCGACCCGACGAAGCCGAAGGAGATCGCGTTCGCCGACCTGGACGGCACGAACACGTGGTCCGCGTACACGTACCCGCGCCACAACGGCCGCTCGAGCCAGATCCCCGTGTACTCGAACGACGGCCTGAGCCGCAACTACTCGCCGCCGGGCACGCCGGCGACCTACCCGGAGGCCGCGTACGGCTTCATGCGCTTCCGCGCGGAGGTCGGCAAGGTCAACCTGGTCGGCTTCGATCGCCTCAACCCGCAGTTGCAGGAGCGGGTGATCCCGACCAACATCAAGACCAAGAAGCCGCACGGCAAGCCGTGGAAGTACGACCAGGGCAGGCCCGGGAACGGCCACGGCAACCAGTCGGCGCGCCCCTGGGAGAAGTAGCTACTGCGCGGCTGAGAGCGCGTGCTCGAGCGCCATCGTGGACACCCCGATGAGCCCGGCACGCGCTCCGGCCCGTGCGCGTGAGATCTCGAGCTCGCTGGTGGCCAGCGTGTTCGCCTCGCGGTAGAGCGTCTCGCGCAGGGCGCTGAGCATGAAGTCGCGGGCGTCCGTCAGGTCGCCCGCGACGACGAGGCGCGACGGGTTGAGGATGTTGACCACCGTCGCGAGCACGAAGCCGATCGCGTGGCCCGCGCTGCGCACCATCGCGATCGCCTCCGGCGTGCCGCCGCGCGCGAGCGCGGCGACCTCCGCGGTGTTCGCGCACGGGATGCCCGCCGCGGTCAGCCGGTCGGCCATCCGCTGGCCGCCCGCCACGGCCTGCAGGCACCCGCGCTTGCCGCAGCTGCACTCGATGTCGTCGTGGCCGGGCACGTGGGTGTGGCCGATCTCGCCCGCGGCGCCCTGGGCGCCGCGCAGGATCTCGGCCGCCGGCCACGTACGCCAGGCCGACGCCGGTCCCGGCCTTGAGCACGACGATCTGCTCGCCGAGCTCGTGCTGGCGCGCCTCGCCGAGCGCGATCGCGTTGACGTCGTTGTCGACCAGGATGTCGACGTCGAAGTGCTGGCGGAGCCGCTCGGCCACCGGGAAGCCGTCCCAGCCGGGCATCAGCCCCGGGCTGATCGGCCGTCCGCGCTCGTCCACGGAGCCGGGCAGCGCGATGCCGAGCGCCCACACGTCGTCGGACGAGCGCCCGAGCGCGGCGAGCATCGCTCGCAGCTCATCGGTCGCCCACGCCAGCGTGTCCTCCGGGTCGGCGTCGATGTTGCGCCGCTCGTGGCGCTCGGCGAGCGACTCGCCCGCGAGGTCGGAGATCGCGACCGTCGCGCCGGTGGCGCCCACGTCGATCGCGAGGACCAGGCCGGCCGCCGCGTGGAACGTCAACAGCCCGGACGGGCGCCCGCCCGTCGAGGCGGCGTTGCCGGACTCCGTGATCAGCCCCCGCGCCTTGAGGTCACCGAGGCGCGCCCCGATCGTCGTGCGCGACAACCCGGTCTGCTCCATCAGCTCGGAGCGGGTCGAGGCCTTGCTGTCGCGGATCAGGTTCAGGATGTCGGTGGCGATCACGGTGCGATGAGGCTACGCCCTTGCATCCCAGCTGCGTGTTAGCGCCTGTTCGGTTCAGCGCGGGCGCTCGGGGAGCGGCGCGGTGACGAGGGCGCGCAGCAGGTCGGCGGCCACGTCGAGATCGCGCGGGTGGACCGTCTCGAACGCGGTGTGCGTGTAGCGGCAGCCGACGGTCAGCAGCGCGGTGGGGGAGCCGGTCTCGGCGAGCGCGAGGCCGTCGGAGCCGTAGCTGGCGAACAGCCCGTCCTGCACCGGGAGGTCGTGCGCGCGACCGAGCGCCACGAGGTGCTGGGAGAGCGTGCGGTCGTAGACGATGCCGGAGTCGCGGTGCACGACGATCGGCCCGTCGCCGAGGCCGGTGGCGAACTCCTTCTCGTCGACGCTGGGAATGTCGCCGACGAGGCCCACGTCGAGCGCGATCGCGGCTTCGAAGCGCTCGGCCAGCGCGAACGCCCGCGCGCCGTGCAGGCCGTTCTCCTCTTGGACGGTGGCGCCGAGCCAGAGCTCGCAGGCGAGGTCCTCGGCGGCGAGCAGCGCGTCCATCAGCGCGAGCCCGACGCGGTTGTCCATGCTCGGCCCGACCAGCAGCTCGCCGATGCGCCGGGTCGGAGCCGAGAACACGACGGGCGCGCCGACGTGCAGGCCGGCGGCGAGCACGGCCTCGCGGTCGCCGAGCCCGAGCTCCACCCAGAAGTCGTCGTACGCGAGCCGGTCCTTCTCGCGCTGCTCGGGCGTCAGCACGTGCCCGGAGCTGGCGACGATCATGCCCTCGAGCCAGGTGCCGTCGCGCGTGAGCGCCTTGACCGGCTGGCCGACGGGATGGCGGCGCTCGGGGCCCGAGCGGCGGTCGCCCTGGGAGCCGTCCAGCAGCAGGTAGCCGTCCTCGGTGACATAGCGGATGACGTAGCCCACCTGGTCCATGTGCGCCTGGACCAGCACCCGCGGCCCGCTGCCGCCGACGCGCGCGACGAGGTTGCCGACCGGGTCGCGCCGCACCTCGGCGCCCTGCTCGCTCCAGCGACGCTGCAGAAGGTCGGCGAGATCTGATTCGGCACCCGACGGTGCAGGAACGGCGCAGAGCTCGGCGAGTACTTCTGTCAGCATCCGCACACTTTACGGGGCAACAGGGCGCTCAGAGCCGCACCACTAGCCTCTCATGGCGTGAGTGGCACGCTGATCGCACGGGACTTGAGCAAGGCGCACGGGGCGGCGACGATCCTCGCCGGCGTGTCGGTGACGGTGGCGCCGGGGGACGTGCTCGGCGTCGTCGGGCCCAACGGGGCGGGCAAGTCGACGCTGCTGCGACTGCTGGCCGGCGTGGACGCGCCGGACGCCGGGGACGTGCGGCTCACGTCGGGCACGGCCGGCTATCTCCCGCAGGAGCCGGACCGCCTGCCCGGCGAGCGGCTGCAGGACTACCTCGCGCGGCGGACCGGCGTCGCTGCCGCGGAGGAGCGCATGAACGCCGAGGCGGCCGCGCTGGCCGACGGCGGCGGCGAGGACTACAGCGATGCGCTGGAGGCGTGGCTGGAGCTGGGCGGCGCCGATCTCGAGGTGCGCGCCGAGACCGTCCTGCGCGATCTCGGGCTGGACGTCGCGCTGCTGGAGCTGGAGACCGTGGCGCTGTCCGGCGGCCAGGCCGCGCGGGCCTCGCTGGCCGCGATCCTGCTCTCGCGCTTCGACGTGCTGCTGCTCGACGAGCCCACGAACGACCTCGACTTCGACGGGCTCGCGCGGTTGGAGCGCTTCGTCGCCGAGCGGCCGGGCGGCGCGGTGATCGTCTCGCACGACCGCGCGTTCCTGGACCGGACCGTCACCCGGGTGCTGGAGATCGACGAGATCGCGCACACCGCGTCCGAGTACGGCGGCGGCTGGGCCGGTTACCAGGAGCTGCGGGCCACGGCCGCGCGGCACGCCGAGGAGCGCTTCGACACCTACTCCGCGCAGCGCGACAAGCTCACGAGCCGCGTCAACCGCCAGCGCCAGTGGTCCGAGCTCGGCGTCAAGAAGTCCAAGGGCTCGGACCCCGACAAGGCGGTCGTGCGCCACCGCGCCGAGCGCTCGGAGAAGCAGGCCGGCAAGGTCAAGGCGAGCGAGAAGGCGCTGGAGCGGCTCGAAGTCGTCGACAAGCCGTGGAAGCGCTGGGAGCTGCAGCTGACCTTCGGCGGCGGCGAGCGCTCCGGCGACGTCACCGTGCGGCTGGACGGCGCGGTCATGCAGCGCGGCTCGTTCACGCTCGGGCCGCTGACGGTCGAGCTCGCGTGGGGCGAGCGCGTCGCTCTGGTGGGCCCGAACGGGTCCGGCAAGACGACGCTCGTCCAGGCGCTGATCGGGCAGCTGGAGCTGGAGTCCGGCACGCGCTGGATCGGCCCGGGCGTGCGCGTCGGCACGCTCGACCAGGCCCGCGCCGGGTTCGACGGCCCGGACACCCTGATCGACGCGTTCGTCGAGCAGAGCGGCATGACCCTCCAGGACGCGCGCTCGCTGCTGGCCAAGTTCGGCCTGGAGGCGGACGAGGTCAACCGCGTCGCCCGCAGCCTCTCACCCGGCGAGCGCACCCGCGCCTCGCTGGCGCTGCTGATGGCCTCCGGCGCGAACTTCCTCGTCTTCGACGAGCCCACCAACCACCTCGACCTCCCGGCGATCGAACAGCTCGAGTCAGCGCTGGACGCCTACGAGGGCACGCTCCTGCTCGTCACCCACGACCGCCACCTGCTGGAGGCGGTCGCGCTCGATCGCACGATCGAGCTCGCCGTCACTACGCAACTGTGATGACCTTCGCTCCGACGGCTTCGTAGGTCGCGCGAGCCCGAGCGTCGCGTGTCGCGAGTTCCGCGTCATGCTCCACCGCCGCGAGCGCGACCATCGCGTCGTAGACGGCTCCGCCGAAGACGCCGCGCTCAGCGAGGACTTCGTGCAAGCGTGCAGCGGTCGCCTCAGCGAGCGCGATCGGCGACGCGAAGCGCGCACGCATGAGACTGGCTGCGTCTTTCGGGGTGTGCCGCAGATCGCCAGGGAGGCGTGTCAGCACTGAATATGTCTCCGCGACGGCGTGGCCGCACAGGGTGACCTCGCGTCTGTCCCACCATGCGACGACCGCGGCGTGGTCACGATGCGTCGACACCAACAGCGGCACGGCGACGCTGGTGTCCAGCGCGATCATCGTCGGCCGGCGTCAATCAAAGCGAAGATCATCTCGTCGGTGATCTCAGTCTCGCCGGTGGCGACAAGCACGCCGTCTCGCTCGACCAGACGCGCCGTTCGCCCACCCGGGGTGATCTGCAGGCCGGCGCCGTACTGCGAGATGTCGACAACAGAACCCGGTGTGAGTCCGAGCGCATCCCGCAACGGCTTCGGGACGACGATTCGGCCGGCTGAATCGATCGTGGTCTCCATTGGTAGAAAGCTACCAGTGAAATGCCACTAGACGCGTAGCGAGAGAGGTGGACGCGCCTCGTGTGAGACGCGTCCACCACCTCAGTGAGCTACCGCTGCGGTTTGACCACGAGCGCGGAGCCGCCGCCGCGGCGAACGGGCTCGGCGGCCGCGAGCATCTTCCCGCGGTCGAAGAACTCGATGCCGGTGACGGCGCCGATCTCGCCCTGCGGGGTCCCGAAGGCGTGCCCGTAGCTCGCGGTGAGCGCGGGCGCCTCGGCGGCCATGAACGCGGGCTCGGCGATGCTCGTCGCCCCGTTGCGCTGCGACGCGCGCGGCGCAGCGATCGCGTCCGGCAGGCTCTTGCCGAGCTCCAGGCGCTCGAGCAGGGTCTGCAGGACGGTGGTGATGATCATCGAGCCGCCGGGCGAGCCGACGGCGATGAACGGCTTGCCGTGGCGCGTGACGATCGTGGGCGCCATCGAGCTGCGCGGCCGCTTGCCACCGTCGGAGCGGTTGGGCGCGGTCAGCGACGTGTAGTCGAAGTCCGTCAGCTCGTTGTTGAGCAGCATGCCGGTGCCGGGCACGACGATGCCGTTGCCGCCCGTGGACTCCACGGTGAACGTGTAGGACACGACCATGCCGTCGTCGTCGGCGATCGTCAGGTGCGTGGTCGACGGACCGTCGCTCAGCGTCGGCGGGACGCCGGCCGGGCCGCAGTCGCCGCCCGGTACCGCCGCGTTGACGGCGCGGTCGGTGATGAGCGCGCGGCGGGCGTCGGCGAACTGCTGCGAGAGCAGGCAGTCCAGCGGCACCGTCACGAACGCGGGGTCGCCCAGGTACTTGCCGCGGTCGGCGAACGCGTAGCGGGACGCCTCGAGGAAGCGGTGCAGCGCCTGCGTGCGGTCGGCGCCGAGCGGCTGGTAGCCCTCGAGGATGTTCAGCGCCTCACCGACGGTGGAGCCGCCGCTGGACGGCGGGCCCATGCCCCAGACCTCGAGGCCCTTGTAGTCGACCTTGGTCGGCTTGCGCTCGATCGCGCGGTACTGGGCGAGGTCCTGCTCGGTGATCAGGCCCTTGCGCCACGTGTGGTTGGCGGTCCGGCGCGATCGGCGGCGTCTGCGCGGCGTCCGCGATCGCCTTCGCCAGCGGGCCGCGGTAGAACGCGTCGGCGCCGTAGCGGCCGATGTACTCGTAGGTCTTGGCCAGGTCCGGGTTCTTCAGCGTGCGTGCCCACGTCGCGCGGCGTGCCGTCCGGGTCCAGGTAGATCGCCGCGGTGGCCGGGACGTCGTTGAAGTAGTCGACGTTCGGCGTCGTCTGGTCGACGAACGTCTGGTCGACCGTGAAGCCCTTGCTGCGCGACCCGGATGCCCGGCTTGAGCAGCTTGCGCAGCGGCTTGGAGCCGTACTTGCGCAGCGCGAGGTCCCACTTGGCCACGGTGCCCGGCACGCCCGCGGAGAGCCCGCTGTAGCGCGCGTCGTTGAACGGCAGCGCCACGCCGTTCTCCCAGAACGAGTCCGGCTTCATCGCGGCGCCCGAGGTCTCGCGGCCGTCGATCGTCGTCACCTGCCCGCGCGGGGTGCGGATGACCATGAAGCCACCGCCGCCGATGCCGGCCGAGAACGGCTCGGTCACGCCCAGCACGCCCGCCGCCGCGACGGCCGCGTCCACGGCGTTGCCGCCGGACCGCAGCGTGTCGATGGCCGCGTCCGTGGCGAGCACGTCGACGGTCGCTGCCGCGCCGCCCGTGCCGGTCGCCGTGGCCGTCTTCTGCGGCGTGCCGCCGCCGTGGCCGCCGCCCGGGTGGCCGCCGCCCGGATGGCCGCCGCCATGGCCGCCGCCCGGATGGCCGCCGCCCGGTGGCCGCCGCCCGGACCGCCGCCGTGGCCGCCGCCCGGATGGCCGCCGTGACCCGGCTGTCCCTGCCCGTGCCCGGGCTTGTCGCGTTCGCCTCCACGGTCACCCGCGTTCGCCGCGACCGCGGTCGCTCCCGACACCGCGATCGCCAGGGCGATCGTCGGCAACAGAGTGCGTCTCATCCCTGTCCTCCCGTCATCCGATGGTTCCGAAGCGGACAGTACCCGCTGGCCGTCCCCCTAAGCTGCCGCCGATGTCCGAGGTCGTCGTCTTCCACCACTCGAAGGGCCTGACCGAGGACGTCCTCGCGTTCGCGGAGGCGTTGCGCGCACGCGGGCATCAGGTGCACACGCCCGACCTCTACGACGGCGTGACGTTCGCGACGCTGGAAGACGGCATCGCGCATGCGCAGTCGATCGGCGTCCCGACGATCCTCGAGCGCGGCCGGCGGGCCGTGGACGGCGTCGAGACCGACATCACCTACGTCGGCTTCTCGCTCGGGGTGCTGCCGGCGCAGTTGCTCGCCCAGACCCGCCCGGGCGCGCACGCGGCGCTGTTCGCGCACTCCTGCGTTCCGCCGTCCGAGTTCGGACGGGGCTGGCCGGACGGTGTCCCGCTGCAGTTACACCTGACCGAGGACGACCCGCTCGCGCTGCCGCCGAACACCGACCTCGAAGCGGCCCGGGCGCTCGCCGAGGGCGGTGCCGAGCTGTTCCTGTACCCGGGTACGGACCACCTCTTCGACGCGCCGACCACGGCGCTGTTCACCGAGCGCGCGCTGGCCTTCCTCGAGCGTCGGCGGCACACGTAGACGCGCTCGCGCCAAACGCCTGATCCGGCGCTCGCGGCGAGGCCGTAGCCCTCCGT
Source organism: uncultured Solirubrobacteraceae bacterium (assembly GCA_963724195.1). Taxonomy (GTDB): domain Bacteria; phylum Actinomycetota; class Thermoleophilia; order Solirubrobacterales; family Solirubrobacteraceae; genus Solirubrobacter. Next base: position 207,616 of record CAVRTQ010000021.1, read on the forward strand.
GAGCTTCGTCGGACTTGCGCTCGCCGCAGTCGCGTGTGGCGCGATCCAGCGGGCGGTCGGCGTCGGCTACTCGCTGGTGCTGCTCCCGGCGGCGATCGCGATGCTGCCGGAAGGGCAAGCCGTGCCGTGCGTGCTCGGCGTCGGCGTGCTGCTCTCCCTCGGTCTGCTGGTGGCCGGAGGTCGACGACCGGAGCTCGACGCGACCGCGAAGGGCCTGCTCACGCTCGCGCCGGTGGGGCAGCTGGTCGCGTTGCTCGCGCTCGGAGGGTTGCGCGGACCCGCGTTGCGCATCACGGCGGCGGTCGTGCTGCTCCTCGGCTGCGCGGCCGCGCTCGCGCAGTCACGAGCCCGACACCCGCGTGCGCCCGGCCGCGCCGCAGGCGCGGCCGCCGGGCTGGTGATCGGCGCGATCGGCGCGCTCACGGCGGTGATCGGACCGTTCGTCGCGCTGCTGCTCACGGTGCGCGCGGACGCCGGCGGCGAAGCGCTGCGGCGCCGGTTGTGGCTCTGCACGGTCGTGCTCAGCGCGACGGGACTCGCGCTGGCCGCCGTGCTCGGGACGAGCGATCTCCACGGCGTGCTCGTCGCGCTCGCGCTCATCCCGGCGCTCGCGGTCGGCGCCGCGATCGGCGCGCCCCTGGCGGGCCGGCTCCGGCCGAGCGTGCACCGCTACACCGTGCTGGCGATCGCCGCCGCGGGTGCCGCGTCTCTGCTGGGCGGCGCGTGACGGACGCGCTGCGCGCGGGCGGACACCCGCGGGCCACGGGCGGCCCGATTACTTACGAACAGTTCGAGCAGCGCTTGCCTGTACGGCGGTGAAACGTGTAATCTGCGCCTCAATCGCGTCTCTCATGGAGGGGAGGACGATGCGCCACCTTCGAGGTGTCGCCCGACGCGGACCAGGATCGACGCCACCTCCTCCGGCGTCGGTCCTGCCGCTGACGGGTCCGCGCGGGCGGCGAGCGCCGCCGTGGCGATCGGGTCGTCCGCCCAACGCGCCGCTTCGCCCTTGGACAGCCAGCGCCCGGTCTGCGTCCACGCGAGGGCCCGGCAGGCGGCGAGCACGGCCTGCGGGCCGCCGAAGTCAGCCCACCACGCGAGCGAGTCCCGCAGGCGCGCGAGGACGAGCGCGCGCGGCAGCTCCGGCAGCACCTCGCGCGGGTGCGGCCCGGCCAGCGGCACGGCATGCTCACGGGCGATCGAGACGTCGAGCGTGAACCAGAACCGCGGCTCGGCGTCCGGGTGGTAGCCCTCGTGATGATCCATCCCCGGGCCGGTGTTGAGGTTCAAGCTGAAGGCGGGACCCTCGGGATCCGCCAGATCCTCGCGCGCGTACAGCACGAACTCCAGCCCGCGCACGGGGCATTCGACCGCCGACAGCGCCGTGGCCAGCGCCCGCAGCGCCTCGGGCTCCAGCCGCTCGGCGACGACGGCCTGCACGTCCACGTCGCTGCGGGCGGCGTCGAAGTCGCCGAGCGCACTCGAACCCACCACCCACGCCGCCACCAACCGGTCTCCGAGCTGCGCCTGGAGCCGGCGCGTGAGCTCCTGCAGGTACTCGTGCACGGCTCGCGAACGATACGTTTGTGGGCGTGCGCAAGGACCCATATCGCGTGCTCGGCCTTCCGCACGGCGCGTCGCCGGCGCTGGTGCTCGACGCCTACCGGCGGTTGATGAAGGTGCACCATCCCGACCGCAACGGCGGCTCGCCCGAGTCGACGGCCCGGGCCCAGGAGATCCAGCTCGCGTTCGAGGAGCTGCGCGCGCGGCCGGTGCCGGAGGGGACGCTGGAGGAGCGCCTCGCCAAGCTCGAGGCCGAGCTGGCGGAGCGCGAGCCGGCGCAGCGCGGTCCGGACCCGGCGGTCGTGCGCGTGACGAGCCTGATCGACGGGCTCGACGACCTCGCGTCCCGAATCGACCGCTTATCGAGTTCACGCCTGATTCAGTTGATGATCACGCCGGGGTAGCCCCCGACGATGACGCCGCCGTGCGCGGTGGGGTCGCCCATGCGCGCGGCGGGCTTGCCGCCGATCATCACCGTCATCGAGCCCATGATGATCGAGTCGGGCGGGCCGACGCACGTGCACATGGAGCCGACGGTCGCCGCGGGCAGGCCGCCGATCAGCACGGTCGGCGCGCCCGGGGGCAGGATCGGACCGCCGACGTGCGGCTTGGGTCCGTCGAACATCGGGCACGTGTGCATGTCACTGATGCGAGCGGCAGGTGGCATATCGCTGCCCATTGTCGCGGCGGCGGCCGCGGCGCGCAACCCTCGTAGGATCGAGCCATGACGCCCGAGGAACTCGCACGCAAAGCCGACACGGCCGGACTTCGCCTCGTGCGCTTCCTGTGGTGCGGCAACGACGGGACGATCCGCGCGAAGGCCTCGAGCCGCCACGGGCTGGAAGGCCGGCTCGAGCGTGGGATCGGCGTGACGCGCGCGATGCAGGCGATGAACGCGCTCGACCAGCTCCAGCCCGTGGAGGGCTACGGGCCGGTCGGCGAGTTCCGGCTCGTGCCCGACCTCGACACGTTCCGGACGCTGCCGTACGCGCCGAACACCGGCGTCGTGCTCACCGATCATGTCCTGCCCGACGGGACGCCCGCGGGCGTGTGCCAGCGGACGTTCCTCAAGCGCCAGCAGGAGCGGCTGCGCGAACGCGGAGTCGAGCTGCGGGCGGCGTTCGAGAACGAGTTCACGCTCGCGCGCTGCGACGAGGGCGACTACACGCCGGTGGACACCGGCCTGTGCTTCTCGACCATCGCGATGGCGAAGTCGTACGAGTACGCCGACGCGCTGGTGGCGGCGCTCGAGAGCCAGCGGATCCCGCTCGAGCAGTACTACGCCGAGCTCGGCCACGGTCAGCAGGAGGTGTCGACCGCGCACGCGTCCGCCGTGCAGGCCGCGGACGAGCAGGTGCTCGTGCGCGAGACCATCCGCGGCGTGGCGGCCGAGAAGGAGCTCGTCGCTTCGCTCGCGCCGAAGCCCTGGGCCGACGTTGCGGGCAACGGCGCGCACGTGCACTTCTCGCTGTGGGAGGGCGAGCAGAACCGCTTCTACGCCGAGGGCGGGCTGTCCGCGCTCGCGGAGCAGTTCCTCGCGGGCGTGCTCGAGCATCTGCCCGGCCTGTGCGGGCTCACCGCGCCGAGCTTCCAGTCCTACCAGCGGATCGCGCCCGGCATGTGGGCGGGCGCGTACGCGTGCTGGGGCCACGACAACCGCGAGGCGCCCGTGCGCGTGCCGTCGCCGTTCCTGGGGGCGGAAGAGGCATCGACCAACGCCGAGCTCAAAGCCGTGGACGCGACCTGCAACCCGTACCTCGCGCTCGGCGGCATCATCGCCGCGGGGCTCGACGGGGTGGAGCGCGGGTTGACCTTGCCCGAGCCGGTGAACGTCGACCCGGCGACGCTGCCGGAGGGCGAGCGCCCACGGCCGCTCCCGGCGACGCAGGCCGAGGCGCTGGACGCGCTCGCCGCCGACGACGTGCTGATCGGCGCGCTCGGGGACGAGCTCGCCCGTCCGTATCTGGCCGTCCGCCGCTCCGAGTGGGCGGCCTTCTCCGCGGAGGACGAGGAATTCACGCTCCAGCATCACTTCGAGAAGTACTGAGCTCGATCGGGCTCGTCGACCATCACGCGCACGGCATCCTGCGGGCGCCGCCGCGCACGCTCGACGAGTTCCGGGGGCTGTTCTCCGAGAGCGAGGACCCGCGCCAGTGGCCGCACGTCGCGACCGCCGTCACCTACCGGCGGGCGATCGGCGTGCTCGCGGCGCACTTCGGGGTCGAGCCCGACGAGCGCGCCGTCTTCGCGCACCGGCTGAGCCTGGATCCGCTGGAGTACGCGGCGTCGCTGCTGCGGGCCACCGGCACCGAGGCGTTGCTGATCGACGACGGCTTCCCGCCACCCGAGGAGTCGGTCAACTGGCAGGAGCTGGGGCGAGCTGGCCGGCTGCGCCTCGTTCCCGGTGCTGCGGATCGAGACGAGCGCCGCGGACGCGGTCGCGACCGCGCGGGCGGACGGGTTCGTGGCGCTGAAGACGATCGCCGCCTACCGCGGTGGGTTGGCGGAGCTGGCGCCGGAGGTCGTGCGCGCGCTGGAGGACAACGCCGCCACCGGCGCCCCGCTGCCGGTGCAGGTCCACACGGGCTTCGGCGACGCCGACCTCTCGCTCCCGCTGTCCCGTCCGGGCCTGCTCAAGCCGCTGATCGAGCGCTTCGACACGACGCCGTTCGTGCTGCTGCACTGCTACCCGTTCGTGCGCGAGGCCGGGTGGCTCGCGCACGTGTACCCGAACGTGTGGTTCGACCTCTCGCTCACGATCCCGCACGTCGCCCGGCCGGTCACGGCGCTGCTGGAGGCGCTGGAGCTGGCGCCGTTCTCGAAGCTGCTGTACGCGAGCGACGCCGCGCGCACGCCCGAGCTGTACCTGCTCGGCGCAACGTGGTGGCGGGAGGCGCTCGCGGAGGCGTTGGCGCTGCTCGGCGAGGGGGAGGAGGCGGCGCGCGCGATCCTGCGCGAGAACGCGCTGCGTCTCTATCCGGTGACGATTTGACTGAGGAAGGGCTGAGGCGGGGTATGCGGGGCGTGTGACCGACGAACCTCGTGGCGGCCTCAATCGCGCCGGCTCCACCGCCTGGTCGGCGCTCGGCGTCGCCCTGCTGGTCCTGCTCGCCGGCTGGGCGCTCGGGAAGCTGATGGCGGTCGTGCTGCCGGTCGCCGTCGCCGTGCTGCTGGCGACGCTGCTGCGGCCGATCGCCACCCGGCTCGAGCAGCGCCGGGTGCGGCCCGCGCTGGCCGCGATCATCTCCGTGCTGATCGCCGTGCTCGTGCTCGTCGGGCTGATCGCGCTGATCCTGCCGCCGTTCATCGCCAAGCTCACCGACCTCGGGTCGAGCCTCGAGGAGGGCGTCCAGCGCGTCGCCTACTCGCTGGGCGAGAGCCTGGCCGGGATGGATCGCGCGGAGGTGGACCGCCAGCTCGAGTCCGCGGTCGACCGGGCGCAGAAGCGGCTCGGCGGCAGCGCGATGACCGCGACCACGTCGCTGGCCGGCGGGCTGGCGAGCGTCGTGCTCGTCTTCTTCCTCGCGTTCTTCCTGGTCAAGGACGGGCGCCGCATGTGGATGTGGGTGCTCGATTCGCTGCCGAAGAGCCCGGCGCGAGGCCGTCGGCGAGGTCGGCGAGCGGATGTGGACGAACCTCACCGCCTACACGCGCGGCGTCGTGTTCGTGGCCACGGTCGACGCGATCCTGATCGGCGCGGTCCTGCTCGGCCTCGGGATTCCCCTGGCGCTGCCGCTGATCGTCCTGACCTGGCTCGCGGCCTTCTTCCCGATCATCGGGGCGATCGTCGCGGGCGCGGCGGCCGTCCTGGTGGCGCTGGTGACCGGAGGTTCCACCGACGCGCTGATCGTGCTGGCCGCGATCGTGATCGTGCAGCAGGTCGAGGGCAACGTCCTGTACCCGGTCGTGGTCGGTCCCCGGCTCCGGCTGCACCCGATCGTCGTGCTCGTGTCCGTCGCCGCGGGCGGCACGCTGGCCGGGATTCCGGGCGCGTTCCTGGCCGTGCCCGTCGCCACGGCCTGCAGCGCGCTGGTCGGCTACCTGCGTGAACGCCGGGCGCAGCGCGAGCTGGCCGTCACACCGCCTCCCCGTCATGGAGTCATGGTGGGGAACGGCAGTCCGTGACCGCCGAAGCCGAGGTCTGCGGCGCGTGCGAAGCGACCGTGCGCTGACAGCTGGCGCTGTGCGGGTCGGCGGACGAACGCGTCGTCGGGGCGACGGGGGTGAGCGGACGGCTTTTCGCTCGCGGCGGCGCTGACGGTGTTGCGTTCGGAACGAGGTCGCACCGCCCTCTGTTCGGAGCGCGGTCGTGATCGAGCATGATCGATCGGACGTGGAGCGGCGCGAAGCGACCACTTCCGCCCTCGCGATTTCCGATGCCCGTAACTTGACGGAGAGCGGCACGCGCAACGAGCGCGCCACGCGGAGCCCGGGAGGCGCTGGGCGCAGGCACGCGAGCCAAACGCCGCTCCCTTCCCCCTCGGTGAGCCGTCGAGCCGGCCGTTCGAGCACAGCGCCTCGAGCTGAACGTCGTGCCAACGTCCCACCCGTGGACCTGAACCTCCTCTCCGCGGCCGAGATCGCCGAGCGACTCCCCCCGACGAAGGCCATCGAGGCGCTCGAAGCCGCCCTCAAGAACGGCCTCGACCCCGAACGCGACACGCCCCGCACGTTCGTGGGGGTCCGCAACGGCGAGCTGCTCCTCATGCCCAGCGAAGCGGCCAAGCACATCGCCGTGAAGGTCCTGACGGTGGGCGGAGACCCGCGTATCCAGGGGGTCGTGATCGTCTTCGACGCCGAGACGCTCGCGCCCGTGGCGTTCCTCGACGGGATCGGGGTGACGAACGTGCGCACGGCGGCGGTCTCGGCCCTCGCGGTCAAGCACCTCGCGGCCCACGATGCCGAGCGGCTGCTGATCTTCGGCCGGGGCCCGCAGTCTCAGGCGCACGTCGAGGCCATCAGCGCGATCCGGCCGATCGAGCACGTCGACGTCGTCGGTCGCGACCACGGGGACATCACCGACCTCGTCGCGCGGGCGGACATCATCTGCTGCTGCACGACGTCGGGCACGCCGGTGTTCGACGGCTCGCTCGTCCAGGACCACGCCACGGTCGTCGCGATCGGCAGCCACGACCCGGACAAGCGCGAGACCGACGACGCGCTCGCGTCCCGCGCGACCGTGGTGGTCGAGTCGCGCACGTCGGCGCTGCGGGAGGCGGGTGACGTCGTCGCCGCGATCGAGTCCGGTGCGCTCGGCGAGGGTGAGATCATCACCCTCGCCGAGCTGGTCACCGGCCTCCGGTCCCCGGACCCGGCTTCGCCCCGCCTGTTCAAGAGCTCCGGCATGTCCTGGGAGGACGCGGTGATCGCGGGCGCGCTCGCGTGATCGAGCTCTACGCCGTCCATCCCGGTGAGGACGAGTCGTTCCTCGCCGCCTTCGCGGCCGACGGCCCGCCCGGCCACACGCTCTACCGGGCTCTGCGCGACGACACGCCCCATCGGTTCGTGAGCGTCGACGGGCCACCGAAGCGCGGCGCGATCCTGATCGCGCCCTACGACGAAGCGCTCCACACCTTCGAAGGCCGCCAGGGCTTTCTGGGTCTGGAGCGCCATGGCGACCTCGCGCTCGTGCACTGGTCGAGCCCACTCATGTACGCGCGGGCGACCAGCGCCCGCGGCGCGCTCTACGCCTTGTAGGGAGCGGCCAGCGCGTCCTGGATCGGGGTGTTCGTGATGACGCTCCAGCTCGAGAAGATGTCCGGCTTGGTCGGGCTGGCCGGGGACGCGGAAGCCTGGGCGATGCCGCCGAAGGTGAACGTGAGCTTCTCGTGCATGGCCTCGCCGCGGGTGCCGCTCTGCTCCTGCTTGGTGATGAACACCAGGTTGAAGAGCGTGCGCATGGGCATGACCGAGCCCGCCGCGGTTCGATTGCGGGCGATGAGCTCGACGCTGGCGAAGTGGCTGCCCACGGCGAGCATCTTGAGGAACCGCGGGGTGGTGGAGTCGACGGCCTTCTCGATGGTCAACTCGTGGAACGTGGCCTTGCCGGCGCCGGCGCCGCCGGTCGCGCTGCCGATGGTCGTGAGGTTCTCGGCGCCGAAGCTGAAGGACTCGATCTCGATCGCCTGCGGGAACTCCCGGTCGACGCTCTCGCCCGATCGGCGCTTCGCCGGAGGCCGGCGACACTTCGACCTTCAGGAAGTAGTCGGTCGCGGCCTGGGCGCTGCCGGCGGTGGCGAGGGCGGCGACGACGGAGGTCAGAGCGACGGTCAGGAGCTTGGTCTTCAGCATGGGCCGTAATCCATCAAGGCGCGCTGACGCGCCACAGACGAACCGCTGACGGCTCTCGTCAGCCACCGCGCCGGTATGCTCGCGCGCGGTGTCAACGAATCCCTTGTTCGAAGTTCGTCACGAGTCGCGCGGGAACGGCGTCGTCGTCGTCGCGGCCGGCGAGATCGATCTCGCCACGTCGCCGCAACTGCGGGAAGCGCTCCTGAACCCGGCGGCCGGCGCGGCGACCGTGGTGCTGGACCTGCGCGAGGTCACGTTCATCGACTCGAGCGGGTTGGGCGTGATCGTCGGCCAGCACAAGCGCGCGCAGGAACACGACGAGCAGTTCGCAGTGGCCGTCGGCGGGGCGGCAGCGGTCCAGCGCATCCTCGAGCTCTCCGGGCTCGTCAAGGTGCTGGACATCGTCTCCGACCCGCAAGAACGCATAGACGCGTAGTCCCCGATGGCCGATAGCGGCAACGCACGCGCCGCCCTGACCGCCGGTGGGCCGGTCGGGCAGGATCTGCTCGCGGTCGACTGGGCAGCCACCCCGATCGGTCCTCCCGAGCAGTGGCCGCGCGCGCTGGCGAGCATCGTCCAGGTGCTGCTGACGTCACGCTTCAGCATGTGGATGGCGTGGGGGCCGGAGCTCACGTTCTTCTGCAACGACGCGTACCGCCGCGACACGCTCGACAAGAAGTACCCGTGGGCGCTCGGTCGCCCGGCGCGGGAGGTGTGGGCGGAGATCTGGCCGGACATCGGCCCCCGCATCGAGGGTGTCCTCCAGACCGGCCAGGCCACGTGGGACCAGGCGCTGCTGCTGTTCCTCGAGCGCAGCGGGTTCGTCGAAGAGACCTACCACACGTTCTCCTACAGCCCCCTCGCCGGCGACGACGGTCGCATCGAGGGGATGCTGTGCGTGGTCAGCGAGGACACCGAGCAGGTCGTCAGCGGGCGCCAGCTCGCCACGCTGCGCGACCTCAGCGCAGCGATCTCGGCCGCGCGTGACGAGCCCGAGGTGCTGGCGGCGGCCGCCCGCGCGCTGGATACCGACCGCCGCACGCTGCCGTTCACGCTCGTGTACCTCTACGACGAGGACGGCGCTCGCCTGGCCGCGCACAGCGGGGAGCCGTGGACCCCGGCCGCCGAGACGTGGCCGGAGGCCGAGCACGCGATCCTCGTCGACGACATCGACGCGCTCGATCCGCCGACCGGCGCCTGGGACGAGCCGCCGCTCGCCGCGTTCGTCGTCCCGCTCGGCGCGCCCGCGATGGGCTTCTTCGTCGCCGGCCTGAACCGCTACCGCGCGTTCGACGAGGGCTACCGCGGCTTCATCGAGCTCGTCGCCGGCCAGATCACCGCGGGCCTCACGAACGCGCGCGCCTACGAAGAGGAGCGCCTGCGCAACGAACGCCTGCTGGAGCTCGACGAGGCCAAGACCGCGTTCTTCACCAACGTCAGCCACGAGCTGCGCACGCCGCTCACGTTGCTGCTCGGCCCGGCCGAGGACGCGCTCGGCGACGACGACGACGAGCCTGCAGGGCGAGCAGCGCATCCGCGTGGAGCGCATCCACCGCAACGCCCAGCGCCTGCTCAAGCTCGTGAACACGCTGCTGGACTTCTCGCGCCTGCAATCCGGCCGGGTGAACGCGGCCTACACGCCGACCGACCTCGGCCGCTACACGGCCGAGCTGGTGAGCATGTTCGAGTCGGCCACCGACCGCGCCGGCCTGGACCTGGTGATCGACACGCCGCCGCTCCCGGACCCCGTGTACGTGGACGCCGAGATGTGGGCCAAGATCGTCATGAACCTGGTCTCGAACGCGCTGAAGTTCACCTTCACGGGCGGGATCACGGTGCGGCTGTACGCCACCGACCACGACGTCGAGCTGTCGGTCATCGACACCGGCATCGGCATCGACCCGGCCGACCAGGAGCGGCTGTTCGAGCGCTTCCACCGCGTGATCGGCGCGCAGTCACGCAGCCACGAGGGCACGGGCGTGGGCCTGGCGCTCGTGGCCGAGCTGGCCGGGCTCCACGGCGGCTCCGCGGCCGTGCAGTCCACGCCCGGGGCCGGTTCGACGTTCACGGTCACGATCCCGTTCGGCGCCGAGCATCTACCCGCCGACCAGGTCGTCAGCGACCCGGCCGCGCCGACCGCGCAGCACTACGCCGAAGGCTTCGTGGCCGAGGCGATGCGCTGGCTGGACCCCGGGGAGGGCGAAGCGGCCGCGCACCCGGCCTCGCCCGCGGGCGAGCGCCCGCGCGTGCTCGTCGTCGACGACAACGCCGACATGCGGTCCTACATCGCCTCGCTGCTCGACGCCCGCTACGCGGTGCAGACCGCGCCCGACGGCCTCGTCGCGCTCGAGCTCGCGCGGCGTGATCCGCCGGAGCTCGTCGTGACCGACGTGATGATGCCCAACCTCGACGGCTTCGGGCTGCTCGCGGGGCTGCAGGCCGACCCCGCCACGACCGACATCCCGGTGATCATGGTCTCGGCGCGCGCGGGCGAGGAAGGCACGATCGAAGGGCTCGAAGCGGGCGCCGACGACTACCTGATCAAGCCGTTCGCGGCGCGCGAGCTGCTCGCGCGCGTGCACGCCAACATCGAGCTCGACCGCGCGCGCCGCACGCGCGATGCGCTGCGGCGCAGCGGCGATCTGCTCGACCAGGCGCAGCGGCTCGCGCGCGTCGGCAGCTGGGAGATCGATCTCGCCACGAACGAGATGACGGCCTCCCCGGAGTACCTGCGCCAGGTCGGCTTGACCGCGGAGGAGCTGCGGGCCGGCGGGCTCGCCCGTGCCTTCCAGAGCGTGCACCCCGACGACATCGAGCACGCGTCCGCGGCGATCGGGGCGGCGCTCGAGAGTGGGCGGCTGGAGGTTGAGTTCCGGCTCGTCACGGCCGACGCGGGCACGCGCATCGTCTATGCCCTCGGCGAGCTCGAACGCGACGAGGACGGCACGCCCGTCCGCTTGCGCGGCAGCCTGCAGGACATCACGGACCAGCGTGCGGCCGAGCAGACGCTGGCGGCCGCACACGCCGAGCGCGAGGCCGCCGCGCGGGAGCGCCGGATCGCGGACGAGCTCCAGCGCAGCCTCATGCCGGAGCGCTCGTTCGACGTCGAGCAGCTCGAGATCGGCGCCTACTACCGCGCCGGCGTGGCGGGCACGCAGGTCGGCGGCGACTGGTACGACGTGATCGATCTCGGCGCGGGGCGCACCGCGCTCGTGCTCGGCGACGTGATCGGCCGCGGCGTGCGCGCCGCCGCCGTGATGGGCCAGTTGCGCGCGGCCGTGCGGGCCTACGCGCAACTCGAGCTCTCACCCGCGGACGTGCTCGAGATGCTCGACGACGTCGTCGGCCAGCTCGGCGCCGAGCAGATCGTGACCTGCCTCGTCGCCGTCTTCGACCCGCGCGACTGCTCGCTCACCTACGCCAACGCCGGCCATCTGCCGCCGCTGCTCGCGACGGCGGGCGCGCCACCCCAGCGGCTCGACGCGTCCGCCGGCCCGCCGCTCGGCACGGGCACGCCGGTGTTCACCGAGGCCACGGCGACCCTGGGCCCCGGCTCGCTGCTGGCGCTCTACACCGACGGGCTGGTGGAGCGGCGCGATCGGGTGATCGACGCGGGCATCGACCAGCTCGGCGCGGCGCTCGACGCGCTCGAAGGGGAGATCGCGGCGCTGCCGGACGCGCTCGTCCAGGCGCTCGTGCCCGACGGCTCCGACGACGATGTCGCGCTGCTCGTCGCCCGCGTGCTGGCGGCGCCGCCGCAGACGTCGGCGACGCTGGCGCTCGACGGCGACCTGAGCGAGATCCGCCGGGCCCGCGTCTTCACCACCGAGACGCTCGAGACCTGGGGGTTCGACGAGCGCCTGCGCGACGACGCGCTGCTGATCACGGGCGAGCTCGTGACCAACGCGATCCTGCACGGCCGGGCGCCGGTGGAGCTGCGCCTGCGTCGGAACCCGGATCACTTGCGGATCGAGGTCGACGACGGCGCCGCGGCGATCCCGCGCAAGCTGCGTCCGACCCCGGCCGACGACCACGGCCGCGGCCTGCAGCTCACCGCCGCGGTCGCGCACCGGTGGGGCACACGCCCGCTGCGCGACGGAAAATCGGTGTGGTGCGAGCTGACGCTGGCTCGCTACGCGCCACTTCGAACTTCTTTCCTGAAATAGCCCTTGACTTCGGGCGCAGTTCCGGCGAGGATTCGTCACTGGATCGTGTAACTTCTGTCTGACAATCGGCAGATAGGGTCCATTACGAAGGGTCGCGGACCAGTTGTTGCCTCGGGAGGGCGAGGTTCCGCGTAGCAGGGTCGCCCACATATAAGGAGGAGTAGATGGGGAGGAGAGCTTGGAGCCTCGCTTTGGCGAGCTTGGCTCTGGCCGTGCCGGCCACGGCTTCCGCGAAGGAAGTCGAGCCGTACAAGGTGCTGGTCGTGACCAGCACCACGGACGACGTCAGCACTGCTGGCATCGCCGCGATCACGAGTGCCGTCGGTGCCGACGGCGTCGTCGAAGCACCCGCTCCGGCTGATGTCGGAGGCAAGTTCACGGCCGAAGGCCTGGACGCATACCGCACCGTCGTGTTCCTCAACACGGGCCAAGCGAGCCCGTTGAACGACACGCAGCGCGGCGCCTTCGAGGCGTACTACAAGAAGGGCGGCGGTTACGTCGGCATCGGTTCAGCGATCGAGACCGACTCGTCCTGGCAGTTCATGACCGACCTGCTCGGCACGCGCTCTTCGGGCCGCACCGCGTCCCAGTCCGCGACCATCAAGGTCATCGACCGCGTCCACGACGCGAGCAAGAACCTGGCCCAGTACTGGGACCGCACCGAGTCCTACTACAACTTCGCCGCCAACGTGCGCGGCAAGTCGCACGTGCTCGCCTCGGTCGTCGAGGATCCCTTCGGCAAGCAGCCGCAGGGCAAGGAGCTCGACGGCATCGCCGGCGGCACCATGGGTGCCGACCACCCGATCTCGTGGTGCAAGGACTTCAGCGCCGGCCGCTCGTTCTACACGGGCCTCGGCACCAGCGCCGCGGCCTTCGACGCCGAGCTGAACAAGCACCTCAAGGGCGCGATCGCGTGGGCCGCGGGTCAGAGCAGCCCGGTCTACAGCGACTGCGGCGCCACCGTGCTGACGAACTACCAGCAGACGAAGATCGCCGCCCCGCCGAACGTGGGTGAGCCGATCGGCTTCCTGCGCCTCGACGACGGTCGCATCATCCAGACGCTGCGCTCCGGTCAGGTCCGCGTGCACGACCCGGTCGCCGGCACGACGAAGGTCGTCGCCGACTTCCAGGCCGCCGCCACGCCGCGCGAAGTTCCGTCTCTACAGCGTGTCCGAGGACGGCCTGTACGGCCCGGGCATTGATAACGACTACGCCAACAACAAGTGGCTGTATCTGTACTACTCGCCGCTGACGGTGACGGACGTCAAGCTCTCGACCGGCCAGGTCGTGACGCAGACGACCCCGATCGCCAACGCCCCGACGGCGCCGCAGGCGTCGCTGACGGCGTGGGACCCGTGGGTCGGCTACTTCCAGCTCTCGCGCTTCAAGCTCGTCGAGGATGCCCAGGGCAACCTCTCGATGGACTTCGACTCCGAGCAGCAGATCATGCGCGTCGCGCAGAACCGCGGCTCCTGCTGCCACGTCGGTGGCGACATCGTCTTCGACAAGGACGACAACCTCATCACCGGTACCGGTGACGACAACGAGGCCGGCGGCGTCAACGGCGGCGGCTACGGCCCGTTCAACGATCAGCTCGCCGACGAGCAGCAGATCGTCCGCGTCAACCCGGGCGTGACCGGCGGCACGTTCACGCTGACCTTCGAAGGCCAGACGACGGCGCCGCTCGCGTTCAACGCGACGGCCGCCCAGGTCGACGCGGCCCTCGAGGCGCTGTCGAACATCGAGGCGGACGAGGTCCAGACCTCGGGTGGCCCGGCCAACCTGGCCGCGCCCGCGAACAACGCCAACGGCGGCGGCGTCAACGTGTTCTTCCGTCGCGCTCGCGCGCAGAAGAACCAGTCGGCGCTGACGATGGACGGGGCCGGCCTCACGGGCGGCACCGCTCCGACGACGTTCACGTTCACGCAGGTCGAGGGCGGGTACTTCCTGCCGCCGATCGGTGACGCTCGCCGCTCCGCCGCGAACACGAACGACCTCCGCGGCAAGATCCTCCGCATCAAGCCGAAGTCCGGCAACATCGCTGCCGCCGACTTCAACAAGGCCGACTACGGCTCGGGCTCGGGCGCGTACACCATCCCGGCCGGGAACCTGTTCCCGCTCGTGGCCGGCGCGCCGCAGGCCAAGACCCGCCCGGAGGTCCACTCGATGGGCTTCCGCAACCCGTTCCGCGTCGATGTCGACTCGGACGGCGTGATCTACACCTCCGACTACTCGCCGGACGCCAACACGCCTTCGCGTGGCCGCGGTCCCGCGGGCGTCGGCCGCTACGAGATCGTCCGCAAGCCGTCCAACTACGGTTGGCCGACCTGCTACTCGAGCAAGCTCGGCTACTGGGAGTGGGAGTTCAGCGAGTTCACCGCCGGCACCACCACCCCCGGCCGGATCCCGCTGACCGGCGCCAAGCAGATCGACTGCGGTGGCCCGACGCAGAAGAACACGTCGCGCTGGGTGCGTGACGGCGGTCCGTCGGTCGAGCCTGGCCTCCAGGACCTGCCGCCGGTCACCGACCCGGACGTCTGGTACTCGTACCAGGACAACCCGAACGCGACCCGCCCGGTGGGCATCGGCACGCCGTGCCAGGCCTACACGAACCCGACCGTCGGCACGCCGGCGCCGGGCTCGGCCAGCGAGTGCCCGCGCCTGTTCCCGGAGCTCTACGACGGTGGCGTCGCGCCGCACGGCATGGCCAAGTACGAGTTCGACGCGAGCAACCCGTCCGCGGTGAAGTTCCCGCCGTACTACGACGACTCGGTCATCCTCGGCGAGTTCGGCCGCAACACCATGCGCGAGCTCAAGCTCGACGGTGACAACCACATCCAGAAGGTCAGCAACTTCCTGGACTGCGGTCAGGTCAACCCGGTGAGCCCGCCGATGTTCGAATGCGACGCGCCGATGGACATGGCGTGGGGCAAGGACGGCGCGTTCTACCTGCTGACGTACGGCAATGGCTTCTTCACGGCCAACTTCGACGCCGGCATGTACAAGTGGGAGTACGTCAAGGGCGCTCGCGCGCCGCGCGCCGTGCTCTCCACCGACAAGACCGACGGCGGCGTGCCGCTGACGGTCAACTTCTCGAGCGCCGGTTCGCTCGATCAGGATCCGGGCGACTCGATCCGCTACGAGTGGGACTTCGGCGACGGCTCCCCGATCTCCGAGGAAGCCAACCCGACCCACACGTACACGAAGGCCGGCCAGTACACGGCCGTCCTGACCGTCATCGACTCGACGGGCAAGCGCACGTCGACCTCCACGACGATCACCGCCGGCAACACCGCGCCGGTGATCACGATCGAGACCCCGGTCGAGGGCGGCACGTTCCAGTTCGGCGACAAGATCCCCTACTCGGTCACCGTGACCGACACCGAGGACAAGGTCATCGACTGCCAGGACGTCGAGGTCGAGTTCATCCTCGGCCACGACGAGCACGGCCACGGCGAGGAAGAGAAGCTGGGTTGCTCCGGCTTCCTGCAGACCCTCGAAGAGGACGTGTCCCACGGCGGCAACGTGTTCGGCGTGGTCAGCGCGGTCTACACCGACCGTGGCAACGGTGCCGTCCCCGGCATCACCGTCACCAAGCAGGTGAAGATCCGCCAGCGCAAGCAGGAGGTCGAGCACGCGACGTTCACCAACGGCGTTCTGGCTACGTCCACGAACGACATCGGCGGCGGCCTGCACATGTTCAGCCTGGGCAACGCGGACTTCATCCGCTTGAACGGGCCGTTCAACCTCAAGAACATCACCGGCATCACGTTCCGCTTCGCGGACGCGACCGCCGGCCGCGTTGCGGGCTCCGCGCTGCAGAACGTCGTGCTGCGCACGGGCTCCCAGACGGGTCCGATCGTCGGCACGTTCCCGGTGACGGCTTCCGGCACCGTGGTGGCGACCGAGCCGATCTGGAAGAGCCAGTCGTTCCCGCTCTCGCTCGAGGGCCAGAACGAGCTGTTCCTGACGTTCAGCGCCAACAACGTGATGCTCCTCAACTACGTGCAGTTCGAGGGCGAGGGCGTCACCGTCGTCAAGGCGCCGCCGGTCGACGGCACCGTCGGCGGCTCCGTGCCGGCGACGCTGTCGCTGACGCTGGGCGCTCCGGCTTCGTTCGGCGCGTTCACGCCGGGTGTGGCGAAGGAGTACACGGCGAGCACGACGGCGAACGTCATCTCGTCGGCGGGCGATGCGGCGCTGTCGCGTCGTCGCCGAGCCCGGCGTACCTGACCAACGGCGCGTTCAGCCTGGCTGAGCCGCTGCAGGTGTCGCTGAGCAAGTCGGCGTGGACGGCCCCGGTGTCCAACGACAAGGTGGACATCGGGTTCAAGCAGCTGATCAAGGCCAACGATCCGTTGCGCACGGGCAGCTACAGCAAGACGCTCACCTTCACGTTGTCGACCACGACTCCGTAACGGTGCGGTGTTGAAGCCGCCGCGGTCCTTCGGGGCCGCGGCGGCTTCGCCGTTTAACGCGCGGCCGTTCGTACACGGCGGCCGCGGCCTCGTGGAAGCCCGGCGGGAGGCCGGCGGCTTCGAAGGTCGCCGCGACCTCGCGCATCTCACCCGCCCAGCGCCAGCCCTTCGCGGCGGCGGCCGACTGGGCGCGTTCGAGGCGCCCCGGCAGGTCGGGCTCGGAGTCGGCCCACTCCGCGTGCAGCTCGTTCGCCACGCCGAGGTCGGTGGCGACCGCCTCGATCGCGAGCAGCATCGCCGCGGTGCCCTTGGTCCAGGCGGCGTACACCATCTTCAGCGCCGAGGCGGAGTACGGGTCGCCCTCGAGCACGTGGGCGTCGACCAGGGTGCCGCCGAACAGCGCGGCGACCTCGTTCGCGCGGGCGCCGCTCAGGTACAGGCGCGGGGCGGACGGCGAGCCGATGATGCCGCCGTCGACGTAGTGGGGGACGGCGATCTGGGCCGCGGTGGCCGGGGCGATCGCGTTGGCGTCGACGTACAGGCCTTCGAACGCGGCGGCCGTCGCGGCGACCGTGAGGGCCTGGTCGGGCGGGCAGACCGAGAGCACGACATCCGCGCGGCTGAAGAGCTCGGCGCCGGCGTCGGTGAAGCGTGCCGCGCGCGCAGCGGACTCGGCGGATCGGTCCCGCGAGTCCCACAGCACCTCGTGGCCGGCGCCCGCGAGCGCGTTGCCGATGGCGGCGCCCATCGCGCCTGGGTGCAGGAGGCCGATGCGCTTCATGGGAGCGACGATAGTCCAGGAACGCAGCGGCTGCGGAAAACCACGGACTCGGGTACGGGGCCGGCCCCGATGGAACGCGGCCGGCGTGCTCGTAGGTTCGTGGCAGACCAAAGGAGCCCACCGTGAGCACCATTCTGATCGGCGTCGACGCGAGCGAACGGTCCGAGGACGCGATCGCGTTCGGCGGCCAATTGGCGCAGGCGTCCGGCGCGTCCGTCGTCGTCGCGAACGCGTACCGCGAGCCACTGCGTGACCGGTCGCTGGAGATCGCCCGCGCCCTTTGTGACCGGCTCGACCTGCCGGAGGGCCGTGCGCTCGTGAAGATCGCGACGAACGTCTCGCCCGCGCACGCGCTGCACGCGATGGCGGAAGGCGAGGACGCGGCGCTGGTGATCGTCGGCTCCACGCACACGGGCCGTGCGGGGCGCGTGTTTCCCGGCAGTACCGGCGAGCGGCTGCTCGACGGGGCGCCGTGCGCGGTCGCGGTCGTGCCGGATAGGTACCGCGAGCGGGTCGGGCCGATCGGGGTGGTCGGTGCCGCGTACGACGGTACGCCGGAGGCGCGCGCGGCCGTGCGTGCCGCCGCCGAGCTGGCGCGCGGCTTCGACGCGGAGCTCGTCGTGATCGGCGTCGTGGTCCCTGGCGCGTACGACCTCGACGGCGCCGTCGACGGCCAGAGCATCGTCCGCGATGTGCGGGAGGAGCTCGACGCGATCGTCGAGCAGCTCCCCGGCGCGACGGCGACGCTGCTGACCGGCGACGCCGCCGAGCGCCTCGCCGAGCACAGCCGCCACGTCGACCTGCTCGTCACCGGCTCGCGCGGCTACGGGCCGGTGCGCGCGGTCCTCGCCGGCGGCGTGAGCGGCCGCCTGCTGCGCAGCGCCCACTGCCCGGTGGTGGTCGTGCCGCGCGGCGTCGAGGCGCCGCTCGGCCGCCTGTTCGCGCCCGAGCTGGCGGAGCGGGCATCGTGACCCGGCTGCTGATCGGCTACGACGGTTCCGAGTCCGCCCGCGCGGCGATCCTCGTCGCCCGCGCGCTGTTCGGGCCGGCCGACGCGACCGTCGCCCACGTCCACCCGCCGCCGCCCACGGTGGCCAGTGCCGGCATCGCCCGCGCGGCGCTGCCACAGGCCGTCATCACCGAGGGCGTCACGAACTTGCGGGCGGGGGTCGAGGCGAAGGCGCGCGCGATCACCGACGCGGGCGTCGAGTTGCGCGCACGGCCGGTCTGGGTGCGGAGCCGAGCCTGCGCTTCGCGCTGACGCCGTGGCGGGAGCTGCTCGAGCTCGCCGCCGAGAGCGGCGCGGATGCGATCGTGTGCGGCACCGCCGGGGAGGGCCCGATCGAGCGCGCCGTGCTCGGCAGCACCGCGTCCAGCCTGCTCTACCACGCCGACCGCCCGCTGCTCGTGGTGCCGGCTGAAGTGACGGACGTCGCCGGTCCGGTGCTCGCGGGCTACGACGGCTCGGACGGTGCCCGCGGGGCGCTGCGCTTCGCCGCGGCCGGCCTGAGCCGGTCCCGGCTGCTCGTCGCGCACGCCGTCGACTCCCGCTCGTCCGAGGTGGACGAGGCGGTGGCCGAGGAGGGCGCCGCGTTCGCCCGGTCGCTGGGCCTCGACGCTCACGCGGTCACGTCGAGCGGCCACCGCAGCGCCTGGCGGACCCTGCTGGACAGCGCCGGCGAACACGGGGCCGCCGCGATGCTCGTCGGCTCACGCGGACGCGGCGCCGTCGCCTCCACCGTCCTCGGCTCGGTCGCGTCCGGCCTCGTACACGCGGCCGCCCTGCCGGTCCTCGTCGTCCCGGCTGGGTGCGACGATACGTCCGATGCCGGAGCGGCCGCCGACGAGCCATGAACAACGCGCGGGTGAGTCCTGGGACGCCTCGTACGTCGGCGGTCCGGCGCCCTGGGACATCGACCGGCCGCAGCCGGCGTTCGCGCGCCTCGCCGAGGACGGCGCGTTCACCGGCGCGGTGCTCGACGCCGGCTGCGGCACGGGCGAGCACGCGCTTCTGCTCGCCGCGCGGGGCCTGTCCGTGGTCGGCGTCGACGTCGCCCCGACCGCCATCGCCCGCGCCCGCGAGAAGGCCACGGCGCGCGGCCTGGACGTCGAGTTCCAGGTCGGTGACGCGCTGCACCTCTCGGGCGCGTTCGACACCGTGCTGGACTGCGGCCTCTTCCACACCTTCGACACCGACGAGCGCCGCGCGTACGTCGCGAGCCTCGCGGCCGTGACCCGCGGCCGCCTGTTCGTGCTCTGCTTCGGCGAAGCGGACGTGCCCCACCCCGTGACCGAGGCCGAGCTCCGAGCGGCGTTCGCCGACGGCTGGCACATCGCGTCGCTGGTCCCCGACGTGATCGTGACCCGCTTCGCCCCGGCCGGCGTCCCCGCCTGGCTGGCCACGATCGAGCGCACGCTGAGTCCCGCCGTCGAGCGGCTGCCCGGACGGTGCCGTCATGCGCGGACGTGATTGGATGGAGTCCGTGGGCGATATCGACTTCGGTGCGTTCGACGCACTCACGTTCGACTGTTACGGCACGCTGATCGACTGGGAGACCGGCATCCTGTCGGCGCTCCGGCCGGTCGCTGGAGCGCCACGGCGCGAGCCGCGACGACGACACGCTGCTGGAACTGTTCGCCCATCACGAGGCGGCGCTGGAGGCCGGTCCGTACCTGTCCTACACAGCGGTGCTCGCGGGCGCCCTGCGCGGGATCGGCACCGACCTTGACTTTGCGCCGACCGAACAAGAGCAGGAGACGTTCGGCGTCTCGGTCAAAGACTGGCCCGCGTTCGCGGACAGCGCGGCGGCGCTCGCCCAGCTCAAGCAGCGCTTCAAGCTCGGCGTGATCACGAACTGCGACGACGACCTGTTCGCGGCCTCCAACGCAAAGCTCGGCACCGACTTCGACTGGGTCATCACGGCCCAGCAGGCCGAGGGCTACAAGCCGCGGATCGAGAACTTCGAGTACGCGTTCGCCCGCATCGACGTGCCGCGGGAGCGGGTCCTGCACGTCGCGCAGTCGCTCTTCCACGACCACGTGCCCGCCAAGGCGCTCGGCATGACCACGGTCTGGATCGACCGGCGACAGGGCCGTGCGGGCGGGGCGACCCCGCCGGCGACGGCCGTGCCCGACATGACCTTCCCGGACCTGCAACGTTTCGCCGACCGCGCGGCGGCGTAGATAGCACCCGTGGCCTACGAGTCCCTCTACACGCACGGGTTCGCGCGCGTGGCCGCGGCGGTCCCGCACGTCAAGCCCGCCGACCCCGCGTTCAACGTGGAGCGCACCATCGCCCTCGCCACCGAGGCGAGCGAGCAGCGAGCGGCGCTCGCCGTGTTCCCGGAACTCGGCCTGTCCGCGTACGCGATCGACGACCTGCTGCACCAGTCCGCGCTCATCGACGGCGTCGAACGCGCGCTGCAGCAGCTCCTCGAGGTCAGCCGAGAACTCCTGCCCGTCCTGATCGTCGGCGGCCCGCACAGCACCCAGGGCGGCCTGTTCAACTGCGGCTTCGTCATCCACCGCGGCACAGTCCTCGGGGTCGTCCCCAAGTCCTACCTGCCCGAGTACCGCGAGTACTACGAGGAGCGCCAGTTCCGCGCCGCGCGCGAGTTCCTCGGCCTCCAGACCACGGTGCTCGGCGAGACCGTCCCGTTCGGCAACGACCTGATCTTCGAGGCCACCGACGTGCGCGGCCTGTCGATCCACGCCGAGGTGTGCGAGGACCTGTGGGTCCCGCTGTCGCCCTCCACGTTCGGCGCGCTCGCGGGCGCGACCGTGCTCGCGAACCTGAGCGCGAGCAACATCACGGTCGGCAAGTCCGACTTCCGCCACACGCTCGTCGGCGGCCAGTCGGCCCGCTGCATCGCCGCCTACATCTACACCGCCGCGGGCCGCGGCGAGTCGACGACCGACCTCGCGTGGGACGGCCAGGCGATGATCTACGAGAACGGCGACCTGGTCGACGAGGCCGAGCGCTTCTCCGACGACGAGCAGCTGCTGTTCGCGGACCTGGACCTGGACCGGATGCTCTCCGACCGGTCCTCCACGAACTCGTTCGGCGACTCGATCGCCGACCACAGGGACCGGCTGAACACGTTCCGCCGCATTCCCTTCACGATCGAGCCGGGCGAAGCCAAGACGCCGCTGCGGCGCAAGCTCGAACGGCTCCCGTACGCGCCGGCCGACCCCAAGACCCGCAACGAGCGCTGCTACGAGGTCTACAACATCCAGGTCCGCGGGATCGAGACCCGCATGCGCGCGACCGGCATCGAGAAGGCCGTGATCGGCGTCTCCGGCGGCCTGGACTCCACGCACGCACTGATCGTGCTCGCCCGCGCGATGGACCGCCTCGGCCTGCCGCGCGAGAACATCCTCGCGTACACGATGCCGGGCTTCGCCACGTCCGACCACACCAAGAGCAACGCCTGGAAGCTGATGGAGGCGCTCGGCACCACCGCCCGGGAGATCGACATCCGCCCGAGCGCCGAGCAGATGCTCAAGGACCTCGAGCACCCGTACGCGCGCGGCGAGAAGGTCTACGACATCACGTTCGAGAACGTCCAGGCCGGCGAGCGCACCTCGCACCTGTTCCGGCTCGCCAACTACGAGGGCGGCCTCGTGATCGGGACGGGCGATCTGTCCGAGCTCGCGCTCGGGTGGAGCACGTACGGCGTCGGCGACCAGATGTCGCACTACGCGATCAACGCGTCCGTGCCCAAGACGCTGATCAGCTTCATGATCCGCTGGGTCATCGAGACCGAGCAGCACGACGAGGACGTCAACGCGGTGCTGCAGTCGGTGCTGGACACGGAGATCTCGCCCGAGCTGATCCCGAGCGAGGACGACAAGCCCACCTCGGACACCGAGAGCAAGGTCGGCCCGTACGAGCTGCAGGACTTCTTCCTGTTCTACATCCTGCGCTTCGGCTACCTCCCGAGCAAGGTCGCGTTCCTGGCCGAGCACGCGTGGGGCGAGAAGTACTCGCGCGCGGAGATCAAGCACTGGCTCGGCGTCTTCCTGGACCGCTTCTTCCGCATCAGCCAGTTCAAGCGCACGGCCATCCCGAACTCGCCCAAGGTCGGCTCCGGCGGCTCGCTCTCCCCGCGCGGGGACTGGCGCGCGCCGAGCGACAGCACCGGCGCCGTGTGGCTCGACGAGCTGCGCCGGAACGTCCCGGACTGAGACGCTTCGCTGATGCTGCAGTTCACGCGGGTCGACAGCATCGAGACGACCGAGCGCGGCCTGGAGGCCGCGCTGCACGGCGAGCGGCTGCGGATCGAGCCGGTCCGCGACGATGTCGTGCGGATCAAGCTCAGCCGCGGCGGCGTGTTCGACGACACGCCCACGCACGCCGTGATCGCGGACGGGACGGCGGAGTTCACGGTCGCGGGCAACGCAGCTGCGCACGGCGGCGCTCACCGTCACGCTGCGCGAGGACCCGTTCGGGATCGACGTCCACCGCGCCGACGGGACGGCGGTGCTGGAGTCCACGCGCGCGTACGCGACGCTCAACGACGCGTTCGAGGTCCGGCGCCGCGCCGCCGTGGGCGACGCGATCTACGGCCTGGGGGAGAAGGGCGGACCCGGCAACCGGCGCCATCGCCAGTACACCCTCTGGAACACCGACATCCTCCACCCGGCCGCCGCCGCCGAGTTCGGCGGGAACGGCGACGACATCGAGTTCGACCCGTACTACGTCGCGATCCCGTTCTTCTACCACCACACGAAGGACGGGCACATGGGCGGCTCGTTCATCGACAACGGCTACCGCGCCGCGTACGACTTCGGCGAGGAGCTCGCGATCCGCTTCGAGGGCGGGCAGTACACGGAGTACGTGTTCGCCGGCCCGCGCATGCCGGACATCCTCGAGGCCTACACGTGGCTCACGGGGCGCGCTGCGAAGCCGCCGCTGTGGGCGCTCGGCTACCACCAGTGCCGCTGGTTCGACTACACCCAGGACGCGGTGGAGGCACTCGGCACGCAGCACCGTGAGCACGGCCTGCCGTGCGACGCGCTGTGGCTGGACATCGAGTACATGGACGGCTACCGCGTCTTCACCTGGAACACGGAGCGGTTCCCCGACGCGCCCGGGATGCTGCAGCGGCTGGACGAGCAGGGCTTCAAGGTCATCACGATCATCGACCCGGGGGTCAAGTACGAGCCCGGCTACGCGGTCTACGACCAGGCGATCGAGCGGGACGTGCTGTGCCGCACCGAGGGCGGCGACATCTACATCGGCGAGGTCTGGCCGGGCGACACCGCGTTTCCGGACTTCGCCACCGAGGAGGGCCGCGCGTGGTGGGGCGAGCTGAACGCCGCGCACGTGCAGTCCGGCCTGGCCGGCATCTGGAACGACATGAACGAGCCGGCCACGGGGAGCATCCCGCCCGAGCGGATGCTGTTCGACCGTGGCCGCGCCTCCCACGCGCGCTTCCACAACCAGTACGCGCTGCTGATGGCCATGGGCACGGTGGAAGGCCTGAAGGCGGCCATGCCGGAGAAGCGCACGTTCGTGCTCTCGCGCGCGGGCTTCGCCGGCATCCAGCGCTACGCCGCGAACTGGATGGGCGACAACCAGGCCCGCTGGGACCACCTGTGGGTGAGCATCCCGATGGCGAACGGCTTCGGCGTGTCCGGCCAGCCGTTCGTGGGCGCCGACGTCGGCGGCTTCCAGGGTGACTCCAACGGCGAGCTGTTCGTGCGCTGGATGCAGTACGGCGCGCTCACGCCGTTCTGCCGCAACCACTCGATGATCGGCAACGTCGACCAGTACGCGTGGGCGTGGGGCGGCGCCGTGCTCGATCTCGCACGGGAGGCGCTGCAGTTCCGCTACCGGCTCCTGCCCTACCTGTACGCCGCGTTCATGCGCGCGTCGGAGACGGGGGAGCCCGTCCAGCGGCCGCTCGTGTTCGACCACCAGGACGACAACACCGTCCGCGACATCGACGACCAGTACCTGCTCGGGCGCGACCTGCTCGTCGCGCCCGTCACCGAGCCGGGCATGACCGCCCGCCACGTCTACCTCCCGCGCGGCGAGTGGTACGACTGGCACTCGGGCGAGCGTCACGACGGCGGCCGCTGGGTCGTGGCCGCGACGCCGATGGACCGGATCCCGATCTACGTCCGCGCCGGCGCCGTGATCCCGATGTGGCCGGAGGCGCCGCCCTCGACGGCGGGCCATCACCCGGCCGAGATCGAGCTGCACGTGTTCCCGGGCCAGGGCGAGTCGATCCTGCACGAGGACGACGGGCTGACGTTCGACGGCGGCTTCTACCGCACGACGTTCACGCTCGACGGGCGGGACGCTGCAGGCGCGCACGGAGGGCGACGGCTACCCCGAGTTCGCGCGCGAGCGGTTCGTGGTGGTGTGCGAAGGCACGCGGCGGACGGTCGAGGACCGCGAGTTCGAGGTGACGCTATGACCACCAACTGGGCCGGCAACGTCACCTACCGCGCCGCCGCGGTGCAGCGGCCGCGCACGCTCGACGAGCTGCGCCGGATCGTCGCTGCCGCGCAGAGCCTGCGGGCGCTCGGCTCCGGCCACACGTTCAACCACCTCGCCGACGCCGACGAGCAGCTCACGCTGGACGGGTTGCCCGCGGACGTCGTCATCGAGGACGACTGCGTGAGCTTCAACGCCGGGCTCACGTACGGCGCGCTCGCCCAGCATCTGGAGGGCCGCGCGGCGCTGCACAACCTCGCCTCGCTCCCGCACATCTCCGTGGCGGGCGCGATCGCCACCGGCACGCACGGGTCCGGCACCGGCAACCTGGCCACGGCGGTGCGTGCCCTGCAGCTCGTCACCTCCACGGGCGACATCGTCGAGGCCGAGCGCGGCGACCCGGACTTCGACGGCATGGTCGTGCACCTCGGCCGGCTCGGCGTGGTCACGCGCCTCACGCTCGACACCGAGCCGTACTACGAGGTCTCACAGCGCGTGTTCGAGGGCCTGAGCTGGGAGCACGTCCCGGACGTGTTCGACGCCGCCTACAGCGTCAGCGTCTTCACGCGCCTGAAGGGCGTGGACATGGTGTGGCTCAAGGGACGCGGCACGCTGCCGGAGACGCTGTTCGACGCGACGCCCGCCACGGTCGAGCGCCACCCGATCATCGAGCTCGACCCCGTCAACTGCACGCGCCAGCTCGGCGTGCCCGGTCCGTGGTGGGACCGGCTGCCGCACTTCCGCATGGGCTTCACGCCGAGCAAGGGCGACGAGCTGCAGGCCGAGTACCTGCTGCCCCGTGCGCGAGCCCGCGAGGCGATCGACGTCCTGCGCGCACTGACGCTCCCGGGCCTGCTCGTGTGCGAGCTGCGCACCGTCGCAGCCGACACGCTGTGGATGAGCCCGATCCTGCGGCCGCGACACGCTCGCGGTGCACTTCACGTTCGAGCAGGTGCCGATCGAGGGTGCGCTGCGTGACATCGAAGCCGCGTTCGCGCCCTTCGACCCGCGCCCGCATCCGGGCAAGGTCCATCTCACCCCGGAACGCTACGAGCGCGCGGCGGACTTCGACGCGCTCGCCGAGCGGCTGGACCCGCGCGGCGCGTTCAGGCCGTAGCCGCCGCCTCGTCCTCGTCGACGACCGGCGACTCCGGTGGCGGCTCCGCCTTGACGTAGTCGAGCACGACGGACACGATCCCGGCCACCGGGACGGCGAGGAACACGCCGACGATCCCGCCGAGGATGCCGCCGGCCGCGAGCGCGATCACGATCACCGCCGGATGCAGGTTGACGGAGCGGCCCATCAGCACCGGGTACAGCACGTGCCCCTCGACCTGCTGGACGATGATGATCGCGGCCAGCACGAGCGCCGCGTCCAACAGCCCGCCGGAGACGAGCGCGATCAGGACCGCGACCAGCCCGGCCAGGAACGCGCCGATCAAGGGCACGAAGGCCGCGAAGAACGTGATCACCATGATCGGGATCACGAGCGGGACGCCGATGATCAGCAGCGCGAGGCCGATCAGGATCGCGTCCGCGAGTCCGACGAGCGCGATGCCCCGGATGTAGCCCGAGAGCGCGGCGTAGACGCGGCTGCCGAGCTCGTCCGCGTGCGCACGTCCTCGCCCCGTGAACCGCAGCAGGTAGCCCCACATGCGCTCTCCGTCCTTGAGGAAGAAGAACGTCAGCAGCAGCGCGATCAGCACACCGGTGAGGACCTCGCCGAGGATGACGGCGCCGCTGGACAGCCCGCGGGCGAGTGGCCCGCTGTTCTCGCGCAGCTTCGCGATGGCGTCGTCGACCCGGTCCTGGATCTCCGTCTCGCTGAGGTTGAACGGCGGTTCGGCGAGCACGTCGGTGGCTTGGCGCAGGCCGTCCTCCGCCTGGGGGCGCAGCTCGCCGAACTGATCCCCGATCGACGGCGCGATCGCGGTCACGATCGCGGCGATCAGCAGGAACGCCGCGAGCATCGCCCCCGCGGCGGCGAGGGCGTCCGGTGCGCCCTTGAGCTTGAGCCAGCGCACCACCGGCAGCAGGAGCGTGCTCGCGAGCAGCGCGATGATGATCGGCAGGACGACGACGTGCAGGTAGACCAGCGCCCACAGCACGACGCCGGCCGCGGCGACGATGACGAGAAAGCGCCAGCTCACCGCCGCCGCGGTGCGATACCACCCGGGTAGGGCTTCGTCCCCGTCTCTCACGTCGCCGATGATGGCACGCCGACCTTCCGCTCGGCGGGCGTTCGAATGTCGCGGACTTGGGGGTAGAGCGTCCGCGCGCATGCCGATTACTTCTCCTGCCACCTCGCCAATGAGGTTCAACGGATCCAACCGCTTCAGCCTGGGGGTCGAGGAGGAGCTGATCGCCGTCGACCCCGCGACGCTGCTGCCCTGCGGCGGCACGGAGGATCTGCTGGACCGCGCCGGGCTCGCGGCCGAGCACGTGACCGGCGAGGTCACCGACGGCGTGCTGGAGCTGCGGACCCCGGTGTGCGACGACGCCGGCGAGGCCGTCGGCGTGCTCGGCGCGCTGCGCGCGCGAGCTGAGCGAGGTCACGCCGCTGCTCGGCGCCGGCGTCCATCCGCTGGGCGCGTACGGCGACGTGCACCTGCGCGGCGGCGAGCGCTACGAGCTGATCGATCGCAGTCTGCGCTCCCTGATGCGCCAGACGCCGCACTGCGGCGTGCACGTGCACGTCGGGATGCCGGACGGCGAAACCGCGATCCGCGCTGCCAACGGCATGCGCGGCTGGATTCCGCTGCTGCAGGCGCTGGGCGCGAACTCGCCCTACCTGTACGGGCGCGACTCCGGGCTCGCCAGCGCGCGCTCGGTGATCTGCAACTCGCTGCCCCGCTCCGGGATGCCGCGGGCGCTCGACGGCTACGCCGACTACGTGGCGACGGTGGAGGAGCTGCGGGCCCTCGGCGAGTTCCCGGACGACAGCTACCTGTGGTGGGACCTGCGCCCGCACCCGCGGTTCGGCACGCTGGAGATCCGCGCGCTGGACGCGCAGTCCTCGCTCGAGGACCTCGTCGCGCTCGTCTCGCTCGTCCACTGCCTGGCCGTGCACGAGGCGAGCTCGCCTCCGCGCCCGCTCCCCGGGCCCGAGGCGCTGCGCGAGCTGAGCTTCCGCGCCACGCGCGACGGGCTCGACGGGCAGCTGCTGCTCAACGGCGCGCTGCGGCCCGTGCGTGAGGTGGCGCTGCACGCCGTCGCGATCGCGAGCGCCTACGCCGCCGACCTCGGCTGCTGGGAGGAGCTGATGCTCGTCCACCGGCTGCTCGAGCGGGGCAACGGCGCCACGCGCCAGCGCGCGAACGCGGCGGAGGGCGGCGTCGAGCTGATGCTGCGGCGCGCCGTGGAGGAGACCACGGCGCAGGAAGCCGTCGCCATCGCGGGGTAGTCTGGGCGGGGTGTTGCGGTTCGAGACGGCGATCGGCGCGTGTGGGGTCAGCTGGAGCGCTGCTGGGCTGACGGGCGTGTCGATTCTCGGCGGCGTGTCGTCCGGCGTGGAGCCGCCTGAGTTCGTGCGCGAGGCGGTCGCCGGGATCGTCGCGCTGCTCGACGGTGAGCCGCGCGACCTGCGCGAGGTGCCGCTCGATCTGACGGGCGTGGACGAGTTCGCGGCGGGCGTGTACGCCGCGGCGCGGCTCGTCGGCCCGGGCGAGATCTGCACCTACGGCGATCTCGCGCGGACGGTCGGCTCGCCCGGTGGAGCTCAAGCCGTGGGACGGGCGCTGGGTTCGAACCCGTTCCCGATCGTCGTGCCGTGCCACCGTGTGCTCTCATCGACGGGCGCGCTGCACGGCTTCTCGGCGCCCGGCGGGATCGTCACGAAGCGGCGGATGCTGGAGATCGAGCGCGCGCCCGGTTTCACCCAGCAGACGCTCTTCGCTTGATCATCACGTTTTTCCGAGAACCCCGCGGCCGCTACCACTCGACGTTCACCCGTCCGGACGGCGCCGTGCTGAAGCTGCAGGGCGGCTCCTACAACAAGCTCGGCGGCGGCGTGCGCGTCCCGCACGACATCGCGCACCTGCTGTGCGAGCAGGCCTTCGGGCTCGAGCGCGGGTTGTGGGGCACGCTCGCGGCCGGCGGGCTCGTGCAGAACGCCGAGTTCGTCGGCGGGAAGAAGCCGCCGCACGCCGAGAAGCGGGCCTGGGCGATCACGGACGCGGCCGGCGAGTCGCTGCGGCAGGCCGAGGTGGTCGTGCGCGCCGTCGCGGACGCGCTGCTCGACGGACGCCCGGTGCAGACGGGCGAGCGCTGGGCGGTGCCGATCACGCGCGCGGCGCTCGAGCGCGTCGGCGCGCAGTTGCGCACCGCGGCCGCGCGTTGGGATCAGGTGCCCGAGGGGGGAACGCTCGCCATGACCTGGTCCTCACGGGCGTCGTAGGTGGCCCGCGCGAGCGCGACCTGGTCCTGGTGTGACTCCGTCCAGGTGACCAGCGCCTGGACCGTCGAGTGCAGGCTCGCGCCGAGCGGCGTGAGCGCGTACTCCACGCGCGGCGGCACGACCGGATAGACGGTGCGGGTCACGAGGCCGTCGCGCTCGAGCTGGCGCAGCGTCACCGACAGCATGCGCTGGGAGATGCCATCGATCTCGCGTCGCAGCTCGTTGAAGCGCAGCGTCCGGCCTTCGAGCAGCGCAATCGCGAGCAGCGACCACTTGTCCGCGATCCGGTCCAGGATCTGCCGGACCTCGCAGTCCTCACGCGTGTCCCACTGGTGAGCATCGTTCGGGGAGGTATCGCTGCAGGAACCGAGTGACTTCGAAGTGCCTTCTTCCATCGCCGCGAATGGTGACGCATAGTGCGGTCACTAACAAGAAGTAACCGTGGATGAAGGAGACCCTGTGACCAGATCTCGAATCGCGTTGCTGCTGGTGTTGTCCGGGGCGGTGTTCATGGAGGGCGTCGACGTCTCGATGATGGGTGTGGCGCTCCCGTCGATCCGCGCGGAGCTCGGCTTGTCGACCAGCGACCTGCAGTGGATCGTGAGCGCGTACGTGCTCGGCTACGGCGGGTTCGTGCTGCTCGGCGGGCGCGCCGCCGACCTGCTGGGCCGGCGCCGCATGTTCCTGGCCTGGATGGCCGTGTTCGTCGTGTTCTCCGGGCTGGGCGGGATCGCCGACAGCGGTGCGCTGCTGATCGTCGCGCGGTTCGTCACCGGCGTCGCGGCCGGGTTCATGGCGCCCGCCGGGCTGTCGATCATCACCTCGAGCTTTCCGGAGGGCTCCGAGCGCAATCGCGCGCTGCTCGTCTACGCGGGTGTGGCGGCGGCCGGGTTCTCGCTGGGCATGGTCGTCGGCGGGCTGCTGACGGCGATCGGGTGGCGCTGGGTGTTCTTCGCGCCGGTGGTCATGGCTTCGCTGCTGCTGGCGGTGGCGTGGCGGGTGGTCCCGCGCGACACGCCGGCGGCGGAGCGCGGCGCGTTCGATCTGGGCGGAGCCTTGAGCCTCACCGGCGCGATGATCCTGCTCGTCTTCACGGTCGTGCGCGCGCCGGACGTCGATGTGTCGTTCACGGCCCTCGGGCTCGTGGGGAGCGCCGCGCTGCTCGCCGCGTTCGTCGCGATCGAGCGGCGCGCGCGCGGCGCCGCTCGTGCGGCTCGGCATCCTGCGCTCGGCCTCGCTCGTGCGGGCGAACGTCGGCACGATGCTGTTCATCGGCGCGTTCATGGCCTTCCAGTTCGTCGCCGTGCTCTACCTGCAGGAGCTGCGGGGCTGGTCGTCGGTGGAGACCGGCCTCGCCCTGATGGTGCTGGGGATCGACGCGATCCTCGCGCCGACGCTCACGCCGCGACTCGTGGAGCGCTTCGGCAAGCTGCCCGTGATCGGCGCGGGCATGGCGCTGGCCGCGCTCGGCTACGCGCTCTTCCTGCCGCTCGGGCCGGACTGGACGTACCTGCAGATGCTGCCCACGATCCTGCTCGTGGGCGTCGCGTTCGCGCTCGCGTTCGGGACGCTGATGATCGTCGCCACCGACGGGATCGCCGAGGCCGAGCAGGGCCTCGCGAGTGGGCTGCAGTACGTGTCGCTGCAGTTCGGCGCCGCGGTCGGGCTCGCCGTCGTGGCCGCCGTCAACGTGGCGGCCACAAACGGCTCTTCTCGAGCGGCGCTGCTCGACGGGTTCCAAGCGGCGCTGTTCGTGCCGGTGGTCGCCGTCGTGCTGGGGCTGCTGGTGACCGCGACGGCGCTCGCGCCCCGCACGCGGTCTCAGATCATGGCTGCGTCGTGCTCAACGTGAACGTCACCGTCTTGCTGTAGGTGCCCGTCCGCAACGGGTCGGTGGGTTTGATGCGCTGCTTGGCGGTGACCGTGACGACGTCGTTGGACACCGGCCCGGTCCAGGTGGACTTGGAGAACTCGATCCGCAGCGGCTCCGGCAAGGAGAACGCGCCGTTGGTCAGGTGGCCGGGCTCGCTCACGGACAGCTTCGCGTCGGCGGCGGTCGAGGTGACCGTCGCCGTCGTGGACGCCGTGTACTCCTTCTCCACGCCCGGCGTGAACGGCTCGAACGTGGCGGTGCCGAGCGTCAAGGCCAGCGTCGCCGGCACGGTGCCGCCGACGTTGCCCGGCGTGGACGTGCAGTAGCAGTACGCCTCCGGCGGCTTGCCCGGGGTGTAGAGCCACTGCTTGAAGAAGTCGCGCAGGTCCTCGCCGGACTCGCGCTGGGCGATGGCGACGAAGTCCTGGGTCTCGGCCACCGATCCCTTGAACGTGGAGTGGTAGGCGCGGAGCGTGTTGAAGAACTTCTCGTCGCCGATCCGCTGCCGCAGCGCCTGCAGGGTCTGGGCGCCGCGCTGGTAGACGGTCGCGCTCTGGTACTGGTTCACGACGCCCGGGTCGAAGACCGTGTTGTTCCAGAACGTGCCGGTGCGGTTGTAGCTGTTCAGGAACGCCTGCTTGGCGGTGATGCCGCCCGTCTGCTCGGTCCACATCCACGCGGCGAACGTCGCGAAGCCCTCGCTCAACCACACGTCGCGGGCGCGCCGCCAGGCGACGCTGTCACCCCACCACTGGTGCGCGAGCTCGTGGGCCAGCGCGCCGAGGCCGTTCGCGCTGGTGAAGATCGGCCGCGTCTGCTGCTCCATCTGGTAGCCGGCGTTCACCAGATCGACGATCGCGCCACTGGCCACGAACGGGTACGGGCCGAACTTCTCGCCGAAGAAGTCCAGGATCGCGGGGATCGTGTCCAGGCGCGCCTGGGCCTGCGCCGTCAGCTGGTCCGGCCGGATGCCGTTGATGATCGGGAGGCCGCCGGGCGTCGTGTAGCGCTGGATCGTGTACTTGCCGATCTGCAGCGTGGCCAGGTAGGTCGCCATCGGGTCGGGCGCGTCCCACACCCACGTGGACGTGCCCGCGGCCTCGTTGATCGTGTTGCTGACCAAGATGCCGTTCGACATCACCTGGCGATCGGCCGGCACGGTCACGGTGAACGTGAACGCGGCCTTGTCGTTGGTCGTGTTGTTGTTCGGGTACCAGGTGTCGGCGCCCTGCGGCGGCGTCGACGTGTAGGCGCCGTACTCGGTGTAGTTCCAGCCGTCGAGGAACCCGTCGGGGTCACGCGGCGCGGGGCCGGGCTCGCCCGCGTACAGGACCTCGACCACGAACCCGGTCGAGGGCAGCAGCGGCGTCGGCGGCGTGATGATCAGCTCGCGGCCGTCGCGGACGAACGACGCGCTGACGCCGTCGACCTTCACCGAAGACACCGTCAGCCCGCGCAGGTCGAGGTTGAAGCGGCACAGGTGCTGCGTCGTGGCGGCGGTGATCGTCGCCTTGCCGTCCAGCCACTTGGTGTCCGGGTTGTACTTGAGGTTCAGGTCGTAGTGGCTGACGTCGTAGCCGCCGTTGCCGATCCCCGCGTAGTACGTGTCGCCCAGGTCGCCCGCGCCCTGGAGGCACGGGCCGGGTGGCGCCGCGGCCACCGAGGCCGTCTTGGGCGCGGGCGTGTCGGCGCCCTCCGCGCCGTAGCCGGCCATCCACATGCCACCGACCGCCGCGAGCGACGCCGCCGCGACGACCCAACCGCTCTGGCGCTTCCCGAGCGCCACCAGCCCTCTCATAACGACCCCCTCCAGGTGTTTGGGCGAGCATCTCATTCGCGTCAAGACAGAGAACTATTGTGCTAGGTTCCTAGCACAATGATTGAGTTCCACCTCGACGGCGGCTCCGGCCTCTCGCCGTATCAGCAGATCGTCCGGCAGGTCCGGCACGCGTTGCGCCTGGGCCTGCTGAACGAGGGGGATCAGCTCCCGACGGTCAAGGACGTCGTGGCCGCGCTGGCCATCAACCCGAACACCGTGCTCAAGGCCTATCGCGAGCTCGAGCACGAGGGGCTCGTCGCCGCCCGCCCGGGCGTCGGCACGTTCGTCACGCGTACGCTCGCGGACACGACGCTCGCCGCCCACGGCCCGCTGCGGCAGGACCTACGCCGCTGGCTCGGCAAGGCCCGCACCGCCGGCCTCGACGAAGAGAGCATCGAGGCGCTCTTCCTGGACACGTTTCGTAGTGAGATGAGGGCAGTCGCATGAACACGGTGCTGCGCGCGGATGGGCTGACCAAGCGCTACGGGCGTCGTACGGCGCTCGACGACTGCACGCTGGAAGTGCCCGCGGGCCACGTCGTCGGGCTCGTCGGCCCGAACGGGGCCGGCAAGAGCACGCTGCTCAACCTCGCGGTCGGGATGCTCGCGCCGACGAGCGGCACGATCGAGGTGCTCGGCGGTGAGCCCGCGAGCAGCCCCGAGCAACTGGCGAAGGTCGGGCTACGTCGCGCAGGACACGCCGACGTACGCGGGCATGACCGTCGGCGAGCATCTGCGGCTCGGCGCGGCCATGAACCCGGGGTGGGACGACGATCTCGCGCGCGCACGCGTGGAGCGCCTCGGGCTGCCGCTGGATCAGCGCGCCCGCAAGCTCTCGGGTGGTCAGCGCGCGCAGCTCGCGCTCACGCTCGGGATCGCGAAGCGCCCGCAGCTGCTGATCCTCGACGAGCCGGTCGCCTCGCTCGACCCGCTCGCCCGCCGCGAGTTCCTGCAGGACCTGATGGAAGCGGTCGCCGAGCACGAGCTGAGCGTGATCCTCTCCTCGCACCTCGTCTCCGACCTCGAGCGCACGTGCGATTACCTCGTGGTGCTCGTCGACTCGCGGGTGCGGCTCGCGGGGGACATGGACGACATCGTCGGCTCGCACGTGCGCCTTTCCGGCCCGCGCGATCTCGGTCACCCGGGCGAGCTCGTCAGCGCCCGCCACACCGACGTGCAGTCGACCATGGTCGTCCGCTACGACGGGCCGATCGCCGACCCCGCGTGGACCGTCGGCAAGCTCTCGCTGGAGGACATCGTGCTCGCCTACATGGAGCGGCCCACGGCCGCGCGAGCCGCGCGCGCTGGAGGCGGTCCGATGATCTGGCTCACCTGGCGGCAGTTCCGCTTCCCGGCCGCGGTCGTGTTCGGCGCCGCCGTGCTGCTCGCGCTGATGCTGTTCGCCGCCGGCGTGCCCGCGAGCCGGGACGCAGGCGCTCGGAGTTGCTCAGCGAACGAGCGCGGCGACGTCCAGGTCTACACGTTCGTCGACGATCGCGATGCTGGTCGCGCCGGCGGTGATCGGCATGTTCTGGGGCGCGCCGCTGGTGGCGCGCGAGCTCGAGGCCGGCACGCACCGGCTCGTCTGGAACCAGAGCGTCACCCGCACCCGCTGGCTGCTGGTCAAGGTGCGGGCTGATCGCGCTGGTCGCGATGGTCGTCGCGGCCGCCCTCGGCTTGTTGCTGTCCTGGTGGGCGACCCCGTTCGACGACGCGCAGATCGCGGGCCAGGAGGCCGAGGGCATCGTCGGCTCGCCGCGCATCGGCCCGCCGCTGTTCGCCTCGCGCGGGATCGCGCCGATCGGCTACTTCGTGTTCGCCTTCGCGCTCGGCGTGCTCGCCGGGCACCATCATCCGCCGCACCGTCGCCGCGATGGCCGTGACCGCGGTCGTCTTCACGCTCGTCCAGCTCGCCGTGCCGCCGCTCGTCCGCGC
Source organism: uncultured Solirubrobacteraceae bacterium (assembly GCA_963724195.1). GTDB lineage: Bacteria > Actinomycetota > Thermoleophilia > Solirubrobacterales > Solirubrobacteraceae > Solirubrobacter. The sequence continues at coordinate 242,304 of CAVRTQ010000021.1, forward strand.
GCACCTGGACCCGGTCGTCAAGACGACCACCGTCACGCCGGAGAACCTCGGCGGCTTCATGATGTCGGGCCCGGGCGGGCCGGTGGTCGAGCTGGGCGTCCAGATCGATGCGCCGGGCGCGTGGATGATCGCCAACGAGACGATCGACGCCGACGGCAAGGTCCAGAGCACGCTGCCGTCCTGGCTGGCGTGACTGCGTGCGTCCGGACGAGAAGCGCGAGGCGCCCGGTCGCCGATCCTGCCTGCTTCAAGCGCTTCGCCGACCTCGGCTACCGCCAGCGGGTCACCTACCAGCCCGCGGACCGCTACTGGACGCTGCAGGCGGTCGAGACCGGCGGCTTCCTGCGCTGTCCGGCGGGCTGTTCGGCCTCACGCTGTTCTGGGTGCGCCGGCGCGTGTAGCGATCCCGGGATAGTCGAGCACCAGCCCGAACTCGTCGTAGACCAGCTCGCACTGCAGGTCCGGCGACCAGTAGTCGAAGCGCGCCCGCCCGGCCTCGTCGTCGGGCAGGCGCGTGTAGCGCTGCTCGAGCCGCTCGACGGCGAGCGTCGAGAACCGCACCCACGCGGCGGGCGCGTCACGCGACTCGCCCACCGCGAGCGCGAGCCGGTGCACGGGGAACGCGTTGGTGAACGACGAGGACTCCAGGTCCACGTCGAAGATGCCGTCGAGCTCCGGGGCGGGCCGGCCGTCGACCTGCCAGGCGCCGTCGCCGTCGGCGAACAGGTGCACCTCGCGGCCGAAGCTCGCCACGCGGGCGGAGCGCGTGATCCAGTCCGGGGAGAGGTCGATGGCGTACTGCACGGCGAACGCCTCGCCGTCCTCGACGGCGGTCGTCGCGCCTTCGACGGTCCAGCGCGGCTCGAGGAAAACCACTTCGAATCCTTCGCGGAGGTCCTTGTGACGCCACGCGACCTGCGCGGGAGGGTCGGCGAACTGCATGCCCGCATGCTTCCATGGAGGGGGAATGACCGCTCCGCACCGCCCACCACGACGCACCGCGCGGGAGCTCGCGCGGGCGGTGGAGAGCGGACGGTCGGTGGGAGAGGCGCTACGGCACCTGGACAACTACGGGTCCGGGCCCGATGCGCCGTTGCTCGCCGAGTCGCTGGCCCGCTTCCTCGTCGCGCGCTGCGAGTCCCATCACGCGGGCTGGCGCGTGGTGCGCCAGGTCGTCGTGGACTCGGCCGCCGACGCGCCGTGGGAGCGCTGCGCCCGCCGCGCGGTGCCGCTCGTGGCCGAGGATCTGCTCGAGTTCTCGCAGGCCGAGGAGGGGCGGATGCCGCTGCATCGCGCCCAGCATCTCGCCGCGCGCCGCCGCGCCGAGACCATCTCCCCGCACGTCGACCACACGCTGGTGCTGCGCGATCTGGGCCTGGAGCCCGCCTCGGTGGACGAGGACACCTGGCGCGAAGCGATCGGCGGGGCCGTGAAGGCGCGCTCGCGCGAGCAGGTCGCCCGCGCGTTGTCGGCGGCGCTGGACCTCAGCCGAACAGCAGACGATCCAGACCCCGAAGCACCCCGCTGACCTCCGGGACGCGCCGGATCGCGAGCAGCGTGCCCGCGATGTAGGGCGCGGCGGAGGTGCCGGCCTCGTGACGGATGTGCAGGCGCTCGTGCGGCGTGGCGAGCACGGCCTCGGTCGAGAGCGAGTACGACGGCAGCCGCAGGGAGTGGATCCGGGTGCCCGCGACGTTCGCGCCGCGGGCCTCGGGCGGGCCGATGAGATCGGCGTCGTGCGTCGCCGGGGCGGGCGGGCGAATGTCAGCCAATCGCTCGGCGAGCTCCCTCGACGTACCGCTTGGTGCGTCCGGCTTGCCGAACGATCCGTAGTCGAGCACCTCCCAGTGCTCGATGTGCTGCGCGGCGACGGTCGCCGCGTGCAGGAGCGTCGCCGCCAGCACGGAGAAGTTGCCCGCGGCGATCACCCCGCGCCCGGCGGCGCGGGCGGCCGCGTCGAGCTCCGAGAAGTCCTGCTCGGAGAGGCCGGAGGAGCCGACCACCACGTGCAGTCCCGCGGCCAGCGCCGCATCCACGTTTTCGCGCACGACCGCGGCGCTCGTGTAGTCGACGAACACGTCGGCGGAGGTGGCGGCGAGCGCCTCGTCAACCGCGCTGAACGTCGCGCCGCCGCGGCGCGCGATCCCGCCGGCGAGCTCGAGATCGTCGGCGGCGACGACCGCCTCGACGAGCGGAGCGCCGGTCCAACCCGTGGCTCCGGCGATCAGAACTGAGAGAGGCATGGCGTTACGAATAACGCTTTTGGACGATTGTCGTACCGAAGCAAGGCAACTTTCGCTTGACCGGTCGCATGGGTCCGGCTAGTTTCGCTGAATCATGAACGCAGGGCTGTCCTCGCCTCACCAATATTCGCTCCCCCAGGTACGCGAAGTCGCGGCGCCGGCTCAGCCGGTTGCCGACCAGCGTCGCCCGCTCACCCAGCGTGAGCTCGTGGCGATGTCGCTCATCGCGTGCCCGGGTAAGTAGATCTAGACGATCGAACGCGGCAGCCGGCTTCGCCGGCGCCATGCGCGATCGTTTAGAGATCGCTTCGCGGATCTCTAGACCACGCTGGCCGCGTGGATCGCGCGGCGGACGTCGTCGCAATCGATGGGTCGCTCGATCTCGCGCAGGATCTCGCGGAGCCGCGGCCCGATCCGCGTCGGACCCTCGTTCGCCGCCACGGAGATCGCGCGTCCCGCCAGCACGCGCGCGAGGTGCTCGACCTCGACGGTCTCCGCGTCCACCCGCGCCGCCTCGGCCCGCGCGAGCTGCAGCGCCCGCAGCATCCGCGGCGTGTAGGCCGGTGGCTCGATCGTGAGGTTGCGGTAGCGCCGGTGCGCGGCCTGGCGCGTGATGCCCACCGCGCGGGCGATCCCGGCGAAGCTCTCGCCCTGATCCAGCGCGCGGCGCACCTGCTCGCGCTCGAAGGCGTCCAAGGCGGCACGCAGGTGCGTCAGCGCCTCGAGCGCGTCGAGCGGGTCCGGCGCGGTCAACGCGCGCTGCACGGCGGTGATGATGCGTCCGGTGGCGGCAGTCATAACGCGGCCACCCTCGCCACGCTCCCGCCGTCTTTCCAGCGCCTCAGTCGCCGCCGCAACGTCTGCGCGCATACGTCCGAACCTCAAGGGGCCAGGCCCCTTTAGGTTGTGGCCATGGAGTTCCGGACCCTGGGGAGCAGCGGCTGCGTCGTCTCGACGTTCACGCTGGGCACGATGACGTTCGGCCACGAGACCGACGAGGCGGGCGCGCACGCCCAACTCGACGCGTTCGTCGCGGCCGGCGGGAACCTGATCGACACCGCGGACGTGTACACGCTCGGCGTGTCGGAGGAGATCATCGGCCGCTGGCTCGCGCGCCAGCCGGAGTCCGTGCGCAGCCAGGTCGTGCTCACCACCAAGGGCCGGTTCCCGATGGGCCCCGGCCCGAACGACGTCGGCCTCTCCCGCCGGCACCTGAGCGACGCGCTCGACGCCTCGCTGCGCCGGCTGCAGGTGGACAGCGTCGACCTGTACCAGGTGCACGCCTGGGATCCGCTCACCCCGCTCGAGGAGACCTGGGGCTTCCTCGACGATGCGGTGCGCGCGGGCAAGGTCCGCTACCTCGGGCTCTCCAACTTCGCCGGCTGGCAGATCCAGAAGGCCGCCGACCTGGCGTTCTACCGCGGGCTTGCGCGGCCCGTCACGCTGCAGCCGCAGTACAACCTGCTCGTCCGCGAGATCGAGTGGGAGATCATCCCCGCGTGCGCGGAGAACGGGCTCGGCCTGCTGCCGTGGTCGCCGCTCGGCGGCGGCTGGCTGACCGGCAAGTACACGCGCGACGAGCGCCCCAGCGGCGCGACGCGGCTGGGCGAGGACCCGGAGCGCGGCGTGGAGGCCTACGACCGCCGCAGCACGCAGGAGCGCACGTGGGACGTGATCGACGCCGTCCAGCAGATCGCGACCGAGCGCGGCGTGTCGATGGCGCAGATCGCGCTCGCCTGGGTCGTCGATCGTCCGCAGGTCACGTCCGTGATCCTCGGCGCGCGCACGATGCAGCAGCTCGAGGACAACCTCGGCGCCTGCGGCCTGCACCTGACCCGAGAGGAGACGGCGCTCCTGGACGCGGTGAGCGATCCGGCGCCGGCGGACTACCCGTACGGCGGGCCGGGGGTGGAGCAGCGGTCGAGAGCGCTGCACCGCCGGTGACCCGCGCGGGCGGGTCAGGAAACACAGTCGCCCGTAAGGAAACCGCCGTCGTCGGGTAGGGCAGAGGCATGGCCGGCTTGCGCGAGGTCTTCGACGCGGCCGAGCCGCTCACGATCGGGCTCGAGGAGGAAGTGATGCTCCTCGATCCGGTCACGCTCGACCTTGCCCCCGTCGCCGCCCAGGTGCCGGACGCCAAGCTCGAGCTCCCGGCCTCGCAGCTCGAGCTCAACACGACGCCGGTGTCGACCGTGGGCGAGGCGATCGCGCAGCTCTCCGCCGCGCGGCACGCGGCCGCGGCGGCCGCTGAAGGGCGTGCTCGGCTCGCCGTCGCCGGCGTCCACCCGTTCGCGGCGCCGTTGGGGGAGCTCAACCCGGGCGACCGCTACGACGCGGTCGCGGCCCGCTTCGGGGACGTGGCCCGCGCGCAGCTCGTCTGCGCGCTGCAGGTGCACGTGGCGCTCGGCTCGGCGGAACGCACCCTCGCGGTCTACAACGCGCTGCGCGGGTATCTGCCGGAGCTGGCCGCCCTGGCCGCGAATGCGCCGTTCCACGCCGGTCGCGACACGGGCTTCGCCTCCGTGCGCCCGCTCATCAACGGGCTGCTGCCGCGCCAGAGCGTCCCGCCGGCGTTCGCGTCCTGGGACGAGTACGCCGACGCGATCGCGTGGGCCGTGCCGGAGCCGGGGTCGTGGTGGTGGGAGCTGCGACCGCACCTCACGTTCGGCACGCTCGAGGTCCGCGTGTGCGACGCGCAGACCACGCTCGAGGAAGCCGCGGCGGTGACCGCCTTCGTGCACTGCCTCGTCGCGTGGCTGTCCGAGCAGGAGGCGTTGGCCGTGCCGCGGGAGTGGCGGATCGCCGAGAACCGCTGGTCAGCGCTGCGCGACGGGGTCGAGGCGACGTTCAAGGACCTGTCGAGCATCGCGGAGCGCCCGGTGCGGGACATCCTGCTCGAGCGGGTGGAGACGCTCACGCCGGTGGCCGAACGGCTCGGCTGCGCGAGCGAGCTGGCGCTCGTGCCGCGATTGATCGTGCGCAACGGGGCGATGCGCCAGCGCGAGGTCGGGCTCGAGCGCGCCGCCGGCTGGCTCGCGGATCGCTTCCTGGATCCGGTCCGTGCTCGGACGCCCCCGGTTTCCTGGGTAGGGAGCGGAAATGCGATTCCGTCCAGGAGCGAAGCTCGACAGTGGCCAGGTCCGCGACCGGCGCGGCGGCGGTGGCGGGCGCGGCGTGGCGGTCGGCGGCGGGGTGGGCACGATCCTCGTGGTCGTCGTCCTCGCGCTGCTGGGTGTGGACGTCCCGGTCGGCGGCGGCGGGCCGGATGTCTCGCTGGAGAACGGGCAGGAGCTCTCCGCGAGCTGTCAGAGCGGCGCGGACGCCAACCAGAAGGAGGACTGCCGGATCGTCGGCGTCGTGAACTCCGTGCAGGCGTACTGGAGCCAGCACCTGGACGGGTACCGCGAGGCGCCGACGAACTTCTTCACCGGGTCCACGCAGACCGGCTGCGGCGGCGCGAGCTCCGCCGTCGGCCCGTTCTACTGCCCGGCCGACCAGCAGATCTACATCGACCTCTCGTTCTACGACGACCTGCGCTCCCGCTTCGGCGCGAGCGGTGGCCCGTTCGCCGAGGCGTACGTGATCGCCCACGAGTACGGGCACCACGTCCAGCACCTGCTGGGGACCGATCAGAAGGTCGGCGGAGATCGCGAGGGGGAGACGTCCGGCTCGGTGCGGCTGGAGCTGCAAGCCGACTGCTACGCCGGCGTCTGGGCCGCGAACGCGGTCGAGACCGGCTTCATCGAGGACCTGACCGACCAGGACATCGCGGACGGCCTGGACGCGGCCGCCGCCATCGGCGACGACCGCATCCAGCAACGTTCCTCGGGTCGTGTCGATCCGGAGAGCTGGACCCACGGCTCGTCCGCCTCGCGCCAGAAGTGGTTCAACACGGGCTACCGCGCGGGTGATCCCCGGCGCTGCGACACGTTCGCCGCGGGCGCCCTGTAACCGCCCGTTCTACGCGGTCACGAACGCCACGGCGGTGCCCCAGGGGTCGCGCGTGATGAAGCCGCCGGCGATGTCGTCGGCGTCGGCGACCCGCGAACGCACCGCCGCGACGTCCTCGGCCGACGGCAGCTCGACCGTCCAGTGGCGCAGGCCCACGGTGTGCTCCGGCGCCGGGCCGACGCCCGGGCCGCGCCAGACGTTGAAGCCCAGGTGGTGGTGGTACCCGCCGGCGCTGACGAACGCGGCCGAGCCGAGGTTCGCCTGCTCCTCGAAGCCGAGCACGTCGCGGTAGAACGCGAGGCCTCGGTCGACGTCGCCGACGTGCAGGTGCAGGTGGCCCATCTTCAGCCCTTCACGGATCTGCGGCGACGGGGTCTCGCCCTCGACGGTGGCGAGCAGGGCGCGGAAGTCCAGCGGCGCCGGGCCGCGGGAGTAGCCGAGATCGGCGGGCCAGGCGGTCTTCTCGCGGTCGGCGGCGAGCTCGATGCCGTTGCCGTCCGGGTCGGGCAGGTAGATGGCCTCGTGCGTGCGGTGGTCGCTTGCACCCTCGATCGGGGTCTCGGTCACGGACAGGCGCACGGCGGCGCGGGCGAGCTCCTCGCGCGTCGGGTACAGCAGCGCGTAGTGGTAGAGGCCGGCATGGCGCCCGGCGGGCCGGGCCGCCGGGTCCTCGTAGAGCTCGAGCGTGACGGTCGCCCCATCACCGAGGGAGGCGCGGGTGCCGTCGTGGGCGTGGACGCGGAAGCCGAGCGCACGCTGGTACCAGGCGACGGAGCGGTCGAGGTCCGAGACGGTCAGGTGGACCGCACCGAGCGTGAGCGTGGCGGGGAGCGTCGGAGTCTGGGGAGTCGCGGTCATGGCGTTAGGATCGCGCGGCGCGGGCCGGTTTCCCATGGCAACTCCTCGCTGATACATGGACTTACCCGTTGACCGGCTTCCCGGCTCGCTGCAGGTCGTCACGTTCGCGGACGCGGCGTTCGGCGACGCGGTCGAGCGCGGCGCGCGGGCACCGCACCGGCACGACTACCACGAGCTGCTGTGGACGCGGAGCGGCACCGGCTGGCATTCGGTCGACGGGGAGCGGTTCCCGGTCGAGCCGGGCACGGTGACCGTGATCGGCCGCGGGCGGGTGCACGTGTTCGAGCGCGCGGTCGGGCTCTCCGGCGCCGTCGTGCGGTTCGAGAGCGAGGTGCTGCTGGACGCGCCGGCGTGGCTCGTCGGCGGCCAGGGTGCGTTGACGGTCGAGGTGCCGCCCTCCGAACCGGCGGCGTTGGCGGCGACGATCGCGGCCCTCGGGGCCGAGGCCGCGCGGCCGGCGGACCCGCGCAGCGGCGCGATCATCCAGCACCTGCTCTCCGCCCTGCTGCTGTGGGTGGAGCGGTGGTACGACGCCGCGCACACCGAACGCCACGACGAGGCGGATCTCTACCGGCGCTTCGTCACGCTGCTCGAGCGCGAGTTCACCCGCCACCACGACGCCGCGTGGTACGCGGAGGCCCTCGCCGTGCCCGCCGCGGCGCTCTCGCGCGGCCTCGCCGACGTGACCGGCCGCACGACCAAACAGCTCATCACCGACCGCGTGATGCTGGAAGCGGCTCGACTGTTGCGGTTCTCGGACCTCTCAGTGGGAGAGATCGCGTATCGCGTCGGATTCGAAGACCAACTTTATTTCTCTCGCGCGTTCAAACGACGCTACGGTGATGCGCCGACGCCATATCGAAACGTTCACCGTCATCCCTCGAACGTGTGACACTGTGGACGAAGTCCACGCAGCGGAGAATTTGTCCAGATGAGCCAAACCACCATTCACGTCGAGCCCGATCAACGCGGCTCCTGGCTCGTACGTCGCGACGCCGAGCGCGTATCCGAGCATCACACCGCGACGGACGCCGAGCGCGCCGCGTTCCAGGCCGCCCGCCGCTTCAGCGCCACGAGCGTGCTCATGCACGATCGGTACCGCCGCGTGCGCGAGATCTCCGTCTCGTCGCCGCCGAAGTCTTCGCGCTAGGCGCTCCTAGGGCAGCGCGCTCAGCACCACGAACGCCACGGCCACGACGGCGAGCACGACAGGGACCAGCAGCAATGGGGCCCGTCTCCGTCGCCGCGTGGACTGACGCCCCGGCTCCAAGACGCTCAGGCGGGGCGGTGGGGTACGGCGTTCGAACAAGGTTCGGGCGATCCTATGTGGGGGCGGGGACGTTGTGCACTGGCGGACCGACCAGTCATTCCCGGTGATCGTCCGCGTCATGCGGGATCGCCCGTGTAGGTGACACCACACCCAGGTGGCTTCGGAGCGCGCCAGCGGGGAACGATGCTGGTGACATGCTCGCCATCGACCCGCGGGTGCAGGCGTTTGGCGCGCCCGCCGTCGTCACCCGCGCCGCGCAGGCCGACACCGGCGCCCCCGCGCTCGCCGTCAATCCACAGGGACAGGTGCATCCTCGCTCACGAGGGCAAAGTAGACCTGCCAGACGCGAGAGCTTCGCCCTCAGGGCGACGCTCTCAGCGAAACGAGCCCGAAGGGCGAGGCTTCGCGCGCCTCATCCGGCACTCATCGGGTAGACCGCGTTCGTGCCCCGCATCAAAACCCTCGTACTGATCCTCGCCGGCGGCGCCGGCGGTCGCCTGGAACTGCTCACGCACACGCGCGCGAAGCCCGCCGTGCCGTTCGCCGGTACGCACCGGCTGATCGACTTCCCGCTCAGCAACTGCCACAACTCGCGGATCGACGACGTGTGGATCTCGCAGCAGTTCAACCCGGTGTCGCTCTCCGACCACGTCTCCAACGGGCGGCCCTGGGACCTGGACCGCACGTCCGGCGGGCTGCTCGTGCTGCACCCGCGGCAGGGCAACGAGGCCGGAACCGGGTTCCAGGACGGCACGGGCGAGGCGCTGTGGAGCCAGGCCGACCTCATCCGCCAATTCGACCCGGACGCGCTTGTCGTCCTCAGCGCGGACGCCGTCTACAAGCTCGACTACTACGCGCTGGCCGAAGAGCACTGCGAGGCGGGCAAGGCGGTGACGATCGTCACGACCGAAGTCGAGCCCGAGGACGCGGACCGCTACGGCGTGGTCCAGGTCAAGGGCGACAAGGTCACCGACTACGTCTACAAGCCGGACGAACCCAAGGGCAGCACGATCAGCAACGAGGTGTTCGTGTTCACACCCGACCCGGTGCTGAAGGTGCTCGACGAGCTGGAGAAGGAACGCGGACAGGACGATCTCGACGATCTCGGCCACTACCTGCTGCCGCGGCTCGTCGACGCGGGCGAGGCCCGGGCGCACCCGTTCGATGGGTACTGGCGCGACGTCGGCACGATCGACGCGTTCCACGAGTGCCACATGGAGCTCGTGGAGGACGAGCCGCCGATCGACCTGGACGATCCCGCGTGGCCGATCCTCACGCGCGCGATCGCGAACCGCGCCTCGGCGCAGGTGTGCTCGGGCGCCTCGATCGCGTCCTCGCTGATCGCCCCGGGAGCGAAGGTCGCCGGCGACGTGAGCGGGAGCGTGCTCGGGCGCGGTGTGGTGGTCGAAAAGGGCGCCACGGTGCGCGACTCGGTGCTGCTCCCAGGCGCGATCGTGCGCGCCGGCGCCACCGTCAACCGCGCGATCATCGACGACCACGTGGACGTGCGCGCGGACGTGGGGGAGCCCGGCGGAGCGATCGCGCTAATAGGCCTTCACACGACAGTTGACGAAACCTTGCCCGCAGGGGCGCGTTATCCAGAGGTAGAAGACGACTGATCGTCGAAACAAGAGTGGCGATCTTCATACCGGCGGGTGAGGTCAGAAAGACCCGCTCCTGGGAAGGTTCTCATCATGGCCCACCAGTACAAGCTCCCCAAAGTCAAAGAGATCAAGCCGGGCCGCTAGGCGCCGCGTGGTCGTCGCCTTCACCGGCCGACGCTCGCCCGCGCTCGGCGACGAGTCCGTCGTCCGTGAGCGGCTCCACGCGTACCTGACGCGCAGCGGACCGACCGCCGTCGTCGGCGCTGCTGCCTGTGGCGCCGACCTCCTCGTGTTGGAGGAGGCGCTGCGTCTGGAGATCGATCCCGAGGTGGTCCTGCCCACCCCGCTCGCGCGCTTCCGCGCCGAGTCCGTCGAACCCGGCTGGCGCGACCGGTTCGACACGGTGATCGCCACCACGGGCCACACCGAGGCCCCGCCGGTCGCCGCGGGCGAAGACCCGTTCACGGCCGGCAACGACGCCATCCTGCGCGCCGCGCTCGCCGCCGACAAGGACGTCGTCGCGCTCGTCATCGCCGCCCCGGGCGAGAGCGAGTACACCGAGGACTTCGCGCGTTCGGCCGGCGCGCTGGGCGTCCCCGTGACCCGCCTCGATTAGCGGTGCGCCCCGCGTGCGCGGTCTGCTCGGCCTGGCGCTCGCCTAAGGAGCTCCAGCGCTTCCTCCGGCGAGCGGACGACGGGGCCCGCGATCTCTGGCCTGCGCAGCAGGATCACCGGGAGCCCGGTGATCCTGGCGGCCTGCAGCTTGGCGTCGGGGCCGCCGCTGTCCTTGGTCACGAGGAGCGTCAGCCGGCGGGTTCGCACCAGTTCGAGTTCGTTCTCCAAGCTGAACGGACCCTTGGCGAGCAGCAGCTCGTGGCGGTCGGGCAGCACGGGCGGCGGCGTGAGCGCGCGCACGAGGAAGTGGGCGGGGTGGTGCGCGACCGCTTCGATCTCGTGGTGGCCGGTGGTGAGGAAGACGCGCGCGTCGTCGGGGATCGGCGCCGCGGCGAGGTGGTCGACGTAGGTCCAGTCGTCGCCGGGCTGCGGGTTGGAAGCCCGGGCGCTCGAGCCGGATGACCGGCACGCCGGCGAGCTGCGCGTGGGCCGAGATGCGCGTGGCGAACGGATGCGTGGCGTCGACGATGGTCCTGATGCTGTTGCGCTGGACGTAGCGGCGCAGGCCGTCGGGACCGCCGAAGACCGTGGTGCGGGCGAGCGCGAGGATCGCGTCGTCACCGAGCTTGGTCCTTGAGCTCCCTCGCCTCCTGCGTCCCGCCTAGGATCAGCACTCGCATGAACAGCGATGCTGACAGGCACGTGCAGGTGATCGGGATCGGGGCGGGTGATCCGGCCTGGCTCACGCTCGAGGCGGTACGGGCGCTGGAGGCGCTCGACGTCGCGTTCGTCTTCCAGAAGGGCGCCGACGACGAGCTGGCCGCCGCGCGCCGCGCCTTGCTGCCGGAGGGCGTACGCGAGGTCGTGATCGAGGATCCACCCCGCGGGCGGGGCCCGGCGGCGGTGGCGGCGTGGCGGGCGGAGCGCGTGCGGCTCGTGCGCGAGGCCGTCGCCGCTTGCGGACGGGAACGCCGGGTTCCTGGCGTGGGGCGATCCCACGCTCTACGACGGGCTGATCGGCGTGCTGCGCGAGGCCGGGTTCGGCGTGCGCGTGGTGCCGGGGATCTCCGCCGTGTCCGCGCTGGCGGCGCGGTTCGGGGTGGCCCTGAACCGGGTGGCGGGCGCGGTGCTGATCACGACGGGGCGGCGGCTCGAGGCCGGCTGGCCGAGCGATGCCGACGACGTCGTGGTGATGCTCGACGCCGGCCTGGCCTTCCGCGCGTATCCGGACGCGGAGATCTTCTGGGGCGCCTACCTCGGCACGCCGGACGAGATCCTGCTGTCCGGCGTGGTGGCCGAGGTCGGCGGCGAGATCGAGCGCGTCAGGAGTGCAGCGCGCCTGCGGAAGGGCTGGATGTTCGATACGTATCTGCTGCGCCGCGCGTCGCCTGCGTGATCCAGCGCTCGGCGAGGGCGCCGAAGGCGAGGCCGAGCGTGGCGTAGAGCACCGCGTGGGTGCCGAGCGTGGCGATGCGGAAGTGCCAGATGATGCTCGCGCTGAAGCCCGGCGGGACCTCGTCGAGGCTGGGCATCAGCACCTGGGCGATCGCGACCAGGACGAGGTAGCTGCCGACGGCGACCAGCACGCCGTTCCAGGCCCCGAAGCGCTTGACGGCGTCGCGGCCGACGCGCAGGGCGGCGAACGCGGCGACCACGGACAGCAGCAGCATCACGAAGTAGATCCGCGTGCGATACCCGATCGTCTCGTCCGCGCCGACCGCCGGCGGGTTGCTCGGGTACTTCAAGAACGGGACCAGGACGATCACCACGAACGCGACGAGCGCGAGCGTCGCGGCCGTCACGCGCGGGCGGGCATGGCCGATGCGGCCCTGCACGGCGGCGAACACGAGCGCGAAGATGCCGCCGACGGCGACCGCGAAGACGATCGTGCCGGTCAACAGGCCGAACGTGGACTGCACGTCGCGGCTCACGAGCGGCGCCTCGCTCGACGGCGGGCTCGCGGCCTCCTCGAACCGGATCGCGGCGTCGACCTGCGGCTCGCCGAACACCCAGGCGAAGGCGAACATCAGCACGCCGGCCGCGAGGCCGGCGAGCAATCCGCGGATCAGCAGTCCGCGGACGAGCTTCTGGCTATCCACCTCAGTGGCAGGGGAAGCCGAGCAGGTGCCGGGCGTCGTGCACGAACTCGTGCATGGTCATGCCCGGGAAGACCGAGGTCGCGCCCGCTTCAGCGCCGACGAAGTACAGGAGGATGATCGCCAGCAGCGCCGTGAGCAGCGCGTACGGGATCAGGTCGCCGAGCGGCAGCAGCGGGACGCTGGGGGCCTCAGCGGCGGGATTGAGTGTGGTGTCCGACAAGTGGTCCTCCTCGGGATCGTGCGTCCCGGGATCAAGAGTGCGAGTTCGCGAAGTGCAGTTCCTGGCTTCCGGGCTTCGCGGCCCGGACACAGTGGCGCGACCGCGCCGGAATCACACCGGCTTCCTCGCACCTCGCGCTGACTGGCGGATCGTAGTGCACCTCACCCCCACAATGCGACCAGGGTCACGCAGACGACGACTTCGGTGAGCTTCGCGGTGGCGCCGTAGCCGTCCCCGGTGATGCCGCCGAGGGTCCTGTGGAGCACGAGCGCGGCCGCGGCCGCGGTGAGCGCGGCGGCCGCGAGGGCGATGACAGCGCCCGCGGCGATGGCCGCCGCGGCGGCCAGGATCGTCGCGATCGCCAGTCCGCTCCTCCCGACGCGCAGCAGGCCGCCGGCGCCACCGGGCTTCGCCGGCGGCAGCAAGCCGACGGGCAGGATCGCCCAGCGCGACAGCACGTGCGCGACGATCAACGTCTTGACCGCCTCCTCGGTGGGCAGCGCCGCGACGCTGGTGGCGACCAGCGCGAGGCTCAGGATCAGCGCGGTGGCGCCGAACGCGCCGACCCGCGGGTCCTTGAGGATCTCGAGGCGGCGTTGACGGTCCACGTGCGCGCCGACGGCGTCGGCGATGTCCGCGAGGCCGTCCTCGTGCAGGGCGCCCGTGATGAGGATGGCGACGGTGATCGCGAGGATGGTCGCGGGGAGCGGCGGGAGGAGCTGGTCCGCGCCGGCGCGGGTGGCGGCCGCGACGCCGCCGACGAGCAGGCCGACGAGCGGGAACGACCACGCGGCCCGGCTCAGGTCCGGGTTCGGGGGGTACGGGACCGGCAGCCGCGTGAGGAAGGCGAGTGCGGTTCTCACAGGGCCGCGATCAGCCGCTCGGCGTCCTCGCGCACCGCGATCCGGATGTGCTCGGCGTCGAGCCCGAGATCCTCGGTCGGGCGTACCGCGATGCCCAGCGTGCGCAGCCGCTCGACCGTGCCGGCCGGGACCTTGGCCAGGAGGAAGTTCGCGGCGCCGGGATAGACGTGCACGCCGGCCGTGGTGAGCGCGGCGGCGAGGCGCGTGCGCTGCTGGGCGATCCGGTCGATCAGGGCGTCGTCGGGCGGCTGGCGGGCCCAGGCGGTCATCGCCGCGAGCGCGAGGCCGTTGACCGGCCACGCCTGGCGGCGCGCGTCGAGGCGCGCGACGAGCTCCGGGTCGGCGATCAGGTAGCCCGCGCGCAGCCCGGCGATCGAGTACATCTTCGTCAGGCTCCTGAGCACCGCGGTGCCGGGCTGCCCGGCGACGGACGGCTGCGGGTGCGCGACGAAGTCCATGAAGCTCTCGTCCACCAGCAGCGTGCGGCCGGGGCGGACGAGGCTGGTGATCGCGGCCTGCGTGTGGAGCGTGCCCGTGGGGTTGCACGGGTTGGTGACGAACAGCAGCTCGATGTCGTCGGGAACGGGTGGGAGCCCGAACGGCGGCGTGCGTTGCAGGCGGGTCGGGTCGTGCCCGTTGGCCCTGAGGGCCGCGGCGGGCTCCCCGAACGCGGGCGTGATGATGGCGCTGCGCGTGGTCGGGGGGAAGGCGGCGGCGAGCAACCAGAACCCCTCGGCGGCGCCGTTGAGCACCAGCACCTGCTCGGGCGCGACATCGTGCTTGGACGCGATCGCGCGCCGCGCCGCGGCCTCGTCCGGGTACGGCCCGATCGTGTTCCAGGCCTCCTGGACGGCGTCGGTCAGCCACTGCGGCGGCGGCCCGGCGACGACGTTGACCGCGAAGTCCGCGTCGCCGGGGCGGACCAGCTTGTCCCCGTGGATGGCCTTCACGGGAGCTCCAGCGCGCGGCCGGCGACGACGAGCACGACGCGGTCGGCGACGCTCGCCAGCGTCTGGTTGGCGTCGCCGAGCAGGTCCAGCCAGCGGCGGGTCAGGGCATCGGCGGGGACCGGGCTCAGGCCGGCCTCCTCGGCGACCACCACCACTTCGCGGTCGCTGGTCGTGAGCGCGGTGAGGCCGGCGTGCACGATCGGCTCGGCCTGTTCGTCGTGGCGGTGCATCACACCGGCGATCCACACGCCGAGGCCGTCGAGCAGCACGGGGCCGGTCGTCGCTTCGAGCGTCGCCGCGAGATCGTCGTGGATCTCGATCGTGCGCCACTCGGGGCCGCGGCGGGCCTGGTGGGCGGCGATGCGCTCGCGCATCTCGTCGTCGATCGCCGCGCCGGTGGCCAGGTACGTGCCGCCGTCGAGCAGCGCTTCCGCGTACGCGCTCTTGCCGCTGCGGCGGCCGCCGAGGACGAGGGTCAGGCTCATGCTTCGTAGTAGAGGAGCGCGTTGACGGCGGCGACGGCGACCGACGAGCCGCCGCGTTCGCCGCGGTTGGTCACGAACGGGTGGCTCGACTGCGCGAGCGCTGCCTTGGCCTCCGCGGCGCCGACGAAGCCCACCGGCAGGCCGACGATCAACGCCGGGTCCTGCGGCGGGTGCTCGAGCAGCTCGAACAGCGCGGTGGGGGCGTTGCCGATCACCCAGATCGCCCCGGCCGGCGCCTCCTTCGTGGCCAGCCGCATCGCGGTCGCGGAGCGTGTCAGGCCCGGGTCAGGCGTCTTGGCGCGCGGGTCGTCGAGCGGGACGATGGGTTGTCTCGACGTGATGCCGGCGGCGGCCATGCGTGCGTCGCAGTACACCGGAGCGCCGCGGAGCAGTGCTTCGCGGCCCTGCTCCAGCGCCGCTTCGTCCAGGACGAGGCTCTCGCCGAAGGACAGGTCGGCGGCGGCGTGGATCACCCGCTCGGCCACCGCGCGCGAGAGCGGCGGGAGGTGGCTGAGGTCGATGCGCGACCGCAGGATGCGATAGCTCTCGACCTCGATCGGATGGATCACTCTGGGCATTCGGCCACCGCGCAGGTTGCGTGTTCGGAACGGGTCTTGGGCACGAGCAGGCGCGTGCCGGACAGCAGGGCCGCCGCCTCGGCGACGCTCGGCGTGCCGACGTGGCGCGCGACGACGGCGCTCGGCGTCGGCACGTCCACCGCGGCGAGCGCCTCGGCGGTGTGGGTTTGCAGCGGGACGCCGAAGTGCTCGGCGGCGGCGAGCATGCACGGCTCCTCCGCGCGGCGATCGACGGTCGCGAGCGCGACCAGCTCGCCCGGCCGGGAGCGTCGCCTCGATCAGCGCGCGCAGCTCCTCGGGCGGGCACCCGAGGCTGCACCCGACGCCCGCCACCAACCTAAAGGGCCAGGCACCTTCATCGGCGGTCGCGCTCCGCCACGATCACGGTCACCGGGTTCTCCGCGGCGAGGCGGTGGCCGCCCGCGAGCGGCTTCACGCGGCTGGCCTGCAGCGTCGTCGCGGTCACCTCGAACTCTTGCGACAGGCGCTCGATCGTCGGCGCGATGCGGTCGATCAGGGCGAGCGTGACGACCACCGCGCGGCGCGCCCTCGTCGCCGCGTCCAGGACGGCGGGGCCGCCTCCGCCGACGAAGACGGCGTCGGGCTCGCGGAGATCGCGCAGCGACTCGGGCGCGGCGCCGAGGACGGTGGCGAGCGGGACGCCGTGCGCGGCGGCGTTGCGGGTCGCGAGGGCGATCGCGTCGGGGTCCTGGTCGATCGCGGTGACGGCGGCGCCGAGGCGTGCGCACTCGATCCCGACCGCGCCGCTGCCGCAGCCGACGTCCCAGATGTGGTCGCCGGTCCCGGGGCCGAGCGCGGCGAGCGCGAGCGCGCGGACCTCCGCCTTGGTGATCATCCCGGCGCGGTGCTCGAACGCGTCTTCGGGCAGCGCCCAGCGGGGCGGGGTGCGCGGGGGCCAGACGGTGACGCGGCCGGCCGTGGGCTCGTGCACGATCACGACGTTCGGGTCGTTGAACGGTGGCTCGGTGGCGAGGCGCTCGTCGGGCGTGCCGAGCGCCTCGGCGACGACGGGGTTGCGCGCCCTGAGGGCGTCGACGATCAGCTCGGTGTTGCCGGGTTGGGTGAGGATCGCGACCTTCGGGTGGCGCAGCGCGGCGTTGATCGCCGCGTGCGGGTCGCGGCCGTGGGCGGAGACCACGAGCGCGTCGTCCCACGGGACACCCAGCCGTGCGAACGCGAGCGCGACGGAGGACGGTGCGGGGTGCACGACCAGTTCGTCGGTCAGCGCCGACAGCGCGCGGACGATGCCGAAGAAGCCCGGGTCGCCCGACGCAAGCACGACGGCGCCGTCGGGCAGTCCCCGCAGCGTCGCGTCGAGGTCCGCGCCCAGCACGACGTGCTCTTTCCCCGGCGCGAGCTGCTCCAGCACGGCGCGGCCGCCCGCGACGACGCTCGCGGCCTCGAGCAGATGCTCGGTCCCGGGCGGCACGGCGCCGCCGGAGACTCCGAGAACGTGGATCTCAGGCACGTTTCTTGTACTTGCTCGGCGCGCCGAGGCGCCGGTAGCGGTGGCCGTAGTGCGGGTCGTAGACGTGCGACTGGCCGGCGCCCGCGCCGCCGCCGAGCGCGGGACCGACGAGCACGAGCGCCTGCGTCGTGATCTTCTCCTCGCGGATGCGCGTGCCGATCTCGTCCAGGCGGCAGCGGAACACGATCTCGTCCGGCCAGCTCGCCTTGTAGACGACGGCGGCGGGCGTGTCGGGCGCGTAGCCGCCGTCGATCAGGTCCTGCTGGAGCTCGCGCGGGCGCCGGACGGACAGGAACAGCGCCATCGTCGTGCCGTGCGCGGCCATGGCCTGGAGCTGCTCGTTGGGCGGCATCGAGGTGCGCTGCGCGCGGCGCGTGATGATCAGCGACTGGCTCACGTCGGGGATCGTCAGCTCCTGCCCGAGGCTCGCCGCCGCGGCGGACAGCGACGACACGCCCGGGACGATCACGGTGTCCAGCCCGAGCGCCCGGCACGCGCCGAGCTGCTCGTGCAGCGTGCCGTAGAGCGTCGGGTCGCCGGAGTGCACGCGGGCCACGTCGAGGCCCTCCTCAGCGGCGCGCTGGTAGATCGCCAGGATGGCGTCGAACGTCTTGTCGTCGGACGCGATCTGCTCGGCCTGCGGGGCGTGCTGCAGGATCTCCGGGTCGACCAGCGAGCGCGCCCAGACGACGATGTCGACCTCGCCCAGGATGCGCGCGGCGCGCAGCGTGAGCAGGTCGGCCGCGCCGGCGCCGAAGCGGTCCGGCGCACCGAGCGCGAGTGACATCGCAGTGCTCATGCGGGGACCGGCCTCCTACGGACGCGGATCAGGTCCGGTCTGATCGACAGCAGCGCGCGGATCAGCAGCGCGGTGACGACGCCTTCGATCACCGCGACCACGGCGTAGGTGCCGAGCGTGACCGACGCGAAGGTGGAGCGGTCGATCCCGCTCTTGGCGCCGAGCGTCATGAACGCGGTGAACAGGAGCGCGGATAGCAGCACGCAGACCGCGGCGGTGAGCCCGGCGGCGACGTGGAGCGGCAGCGGTTTGCGCAGCGCGAGCAGGATCGGGTAGCCGACGAACGCCGGCACGAGCGCGAGCACCGTGACCGTCGTGCCCAGCGTCGTGATCCCGCCCGAGCCGAACAGCAGCGCCTGCAGGATGCAGACCGTCGTGATCGTCAGCGCGCCGAGGTACGGGCCGAGCAGCGCGACCGCGAGCGCCCCGCCGAGCAGGTGCGCGTTGGTGCCGAGCGTGACGGGGATGAACGGCGCCTCGCCGACGATGAAGAACGCCGCCGCCAGCCCCGCGATGGGCAGGTCCTTCTCCCGCGACGTCCGCGACGCGCCGCGCAGGCACACGCCGACCCCCACCACGGCGGTGAGGGTGCCGAGCGCGGCGGCCTCGCCGGTCAGGAAGCCTTCGGGGATGTGCACGTGAGCTCCAGCGCGGCCGCCTCGCCGACCACGAACGTGACGGGCGGCGGCAACGGGGCCGGGAGGGTGGACAGGGTGCCGCGCAGGATGCGCTGCGCTTCGCGGCTCGCGCCGCTGATCGCCGCGATCGGCGTCTCGGGCGCGCGACCGCCCTCGATCAGCTGCGCCGCGATCCGCCGGATGCGTCCGCGGCCGGTGAGGATCACGAGCGTCCCGCCGAGCGCGGCGAGCTTGTGCCAGTCGGGCGGCTCCGCGTGCTCGTCGTCGTCGTTGCCGTCGACGAACGTGGCGGTGACGCTGTTCTGGCGCAGCATGAGCGGGATGCCGGCCGCCGCGGGCGCCGCGAGCGCCGCGGACACGCCGGGGATGACCTGCACGGCGATCCCCGCGTGCTGGAGCGCGAGCGCCTCCTCGCCGCCGCGCGAAGCCACGAACGGGTCGCCGCTCTTGAGCCGCACGACGTCGCCTTTTCGGCCGAGCTCGACGAGCAGGTCGTTGACTTCCGTCTGGGAGAGCGCGCGCTTGCCGCGCTGGAGCCCGACGACGTGCGTCTCGGCGTCGGCGGGCGCGAGCGCGACGATCGCCGCCATCGACGGCCGGTCGTAGACGAGCACCCGCGCGCGGCCGATCAGCTCGGCGGCCGCGACGGTGAGCAGGGACGGGTCGCCGGGCCCGGCGCCGACGAGATGGACGGTCACGCCGCGCCCTCGCCCAACCTAAAGGTGCCAGGCACCTTTAGGTTCGCGTCCCGTAGCGCGACGAGCCACCCGTTCCGTCGCGTGCCGGTCTCTCCGGCCACGAGCACGAGCGAGCGCATCGTCACGGTCGCCGGGTCGAGGGTGGCCAGCGTCGCGCGCTCGAGCCGCTCGCCCTCGCGCGCGACGTCGGTCGCCACCACCACGGGCGTGTCGCCGGCGCGGTGCTCGCGCAGGATCGCCAGGGCGCGGTCGAACGGCTCCGTGCGCGTCTTCGAGCGCGGGTTGTAGAGCGCGAGCGCGATGCCCGACAGCGCCAGGCCGGTCAGGCGGCGCTCCACGGTCTCCAGCGGGAGGTGCAGGTCGGAGAGCGAGAGCGTGGCCCAGTCGTCGGCGAGCGGGGCGCCGAGCCGCGCGGCGGTCGCGAGCGCGGCGGTCACGCCCGGCACGACCGTCACGTCGATGCCCTCGGCCATCGCCAGCGTGCGGGCGGCCATGCCGTGCACGCCCGCGTCGCCGCTCGACACCAGCGCGACGCGGACATCCCGAGCCCGCTCGACCGCTTCCCGCGCGCGTTCGAGCTCCTCGCCCATCGTGCCGCGCACCACTTCCTGCCCGTCCAGCAGATCGGCGCACTGGTCGACGTAGGGGCCGTAGCCGATCACGACGTCCGCTTCGCGCACGGCGCGTTCCGCCGCCGCGGTGCGGTGCTCGGGGCCGCCCGGGCCGAGGCCGACGATGAACAGCAGGGCTCATGAGACGAGCGGGTTGAAGCCGGCGGGCAGCTCGAGCCGGTGGGCGCGCATGAAGCCCTCGTCGGCGAGCACTTCACGGGTGGGGCCGTCGGCGACGACCTGGCCGGTGTCGAGCACGACCGCGCGCTCGCACAGCTCCAGCGCGTACGGGAGGTCGTGCGTGACGAGCAGCGTGGTCAATCGCAGCGACCGCAGCACGTCGAGCAGCTCGCGCCGCGCCGCGGGGTCCAGCGCCGCGGTCGGCTCGTCGAGGATCAGCACGTCGGGCTTGCAGGCGAGCACGCCCGCGATGGCCGCGCGGCGCCGTTCACCCGCGCTCAGCGAGTGCGGCGCGCGGGTCGCGAGCGCGTGGATGCGCACGGCCTGCAGCGCCTCGTCGACCCGCTCGCGCAGCGCTTCGCCCTCGAGCCCCTGGTTGGCGGGGCCGAACGCGACGTCCTCCTCGACGGTCGGCATGAAGAGCTGGTCGTCCGTGTCCTGGAAGACGATCCCGGCGCGACGGCGGATCTCGTTGCGGGTCTTGTTCGAGAGGCCGATGCCGGCGATCGACAGCGTGCCGGTCAGCTCCTCCAGCGCGCCGCACGCGGCGAGCGCGAGCGTCGTCTTGCCGGCGCCGTTCGGGCCGAGGATCGCGACGCGTTCGCCCTGCTTGATGTCCAGGCTCACGCCGGACAGCGCCGCGGTGCCGTCCGGGTACGCGTAGCCCAGGTCGTTGACAGCTGAGGATCGTCGGGCCGGGCTCGACGGGCGCGGCGGGCCGCAGCGCGGGCAGCTTGAGCGGCGCCCGGGTGGCGCGCCGCGACCGGCGGGAACCGCGGGCGGGACCGTCGCCGTGGGGCGTGAGCGAGATCGGCGTGCCGACCTTGTCCTCGTAGCCCGGCAGCCGCACGCGGTACGTGCACAGGTCGCAGTTCATGCGCACGTCGCCGTGCAGCGCCTCGCGGTAGCGCTCGATCACGAGCCGGGCGAGCCGCCGGTCCGGGCCGATGTGCGCGGCGGCGAGAACCTCCAACCCCGGATGGTGCGCCGCGTACTCGTCCGCCTGCGCGTAGATGCGCGGCACGAGGATGCCGGTGAACAGGAAGAACGGCACGACCGCGATCCGTTTCGCGCCGAGGCGCCGGCAGCGTTCGAGCGCCTCCTGCACGGTCGGCTGCGCGACGCCCGCGAACGCCGGCTCCACCAGCCCCAGCCCGCGGTTGTCCGCGAGCAGCCGCGCGAACTTGTAGAGGTCGGAAGTGGCGTCCGGGTCCGAAGAGCCGCGGCCGACGAGCACGACGGCGGTGTCCTCGGTGACGTCGCCGAGCGCGGCGCGAGCACGCTCCTCGACGATGTCGAGCACGATCGGCTCGATGCCCAGATCGCGCCCCATGTGGAAGTGCACGCCCGGATGGCGCGAGCGCGCGCGCGTGAGCGCCGCGGGCCCGTCGTTCTTCAGGTGCCCCGCGGCGAGCAGCACGAGCGGGACGGAGACCACTTCGCGGCTCCCTTGCGCGACGAGCTCGTCGATCCCGGTGTCCACGAGCGGCTCGGCCAGCTCGATGAACCCGAACCCGACCGGCAGCTCGCCCGCGGCCTCGCGCACGTGGCCGGCGAGCGTCCAGAACTCCTCCAGCCCGTCGGCGTCGCGGGTGCCGTGGCCGACGACCATGAGGGACGGTGACGCCGCGTGCGCGCGGGCCGCGGCCTCGGAGGGCGGCGTGGCGGGGCGCGTCATGCGAGCCACCCCCGCGCGGCTACGAGCACCGCGATCGCGAGCGCGGGCACGATCGCCGCGCCGACCCAGGCGACCGGCGACGCCGCCGGCGCGAGCTGCAGCGACGGCATCCGCCCGTCGTAGCCGCGCGCGAGCATCGCGGTGTGCACGCGCTCGCCGCGCTCGAACGTGCGGACGGTCAGCGCGCCGAGGCCGCGCGTGGCGGCGCTCGACTGCCACAGCCAGCGCGCCGTGTCCCCGCGCTGCACGCGCGCGAGCCGCATCCGGCGCAGCTCGTCGCGTGATCACTTGCAGGTAGCGGATGGCGAAGCCCGCGATGGCCACCAATTGCCGTGGCAGCCCGAGCCGCTCGGCGCCGCGCAGGATCTCCGCGGGCGGCGTCGTCCAGGCCAGGACCGCGGTCGCGAGCACGGCCAGCGTCGCCTTGGCCACGATCCCGAACGCGAGCCACCAGCCGTCCTCGGCCACGAACGGCAGCACGAGCACGAACAGCACGAACGGCACCTCGAACATCAGCCGCGTCCCCAGCATGCGGGGATCGACGCGGGCGAACACGGCCACGGCCAGCAGGATCGCGGCGTCCACCGCGTACGGCCAGACGAGGTCCCCGCGCGGCACCAAAGCGACCGCGATCACGAACAGGAGCGTCGCCGCGACCTTGCACTCGGCGGGAGCGCGGTGCAGCGGCGTCTCGACGGTGGTGTCGAGCTCCTGTTGGTGGGCCTGGCTCACAGGCGGCTCCCGCGGCCTTCGCGCCGGGCGGGCGCGATCACGGTGGAGAAGTAGGGCGCGCGGCCGTCGGGCGCGGTGAGCGTCTCGCCGGTGCGGCCGAGGTTCTCGCCGTAGACCGGCTCGCGGCCCGCTGCCTGCACCGCGTCGAGCACGTCCGGCAGGTGCCGGCCGCCCTTGTAGACGATCACGGTGTCGAAGTCGGCCAACGCGCTGCGCAGCGATGCGTCGCCGGCCGTGTACGGGACGAGCGCGAGCCGTTCCTCACCCTCCGCGAGCACGGTCCCCGAGCGCGCGGCGAGGTCCTGCATGGCGGTGATGCCGGGCACGGTCTCGATGATCACGTCCGGCACGAGCGCCCGCACCGTGTGGGCGATGTAGGTGAAGGTGGAGTAGAGGTTCGGGTCGCCGATGGTGGCGAACGCCGCGGTGCCGGACACCGCGGCGATCAGCTGCCCGGCGCGGTCCCAGTGCTCGTCGCGGCTGGCGGCGTCGCTCATCGCGAAGTCGAGCGGCGTGCACTCGACGTGCGCGCTCACGATCTCCGCGGCGCGGCCGCCGGCGGGCACGAAGACCTGGTCGGCTTCCTTCAGGCACCGCAGGGCCTTCAAAGTCAGGTGCTCCGGGTCGCCCGGGCCGACGCCGATCCCGATCAGCCGCACGCCGCCACCAGCCGATCCGCCACCTCGGGCGTCGCCGCCCAGTGCGTGTGCAGGTAGGACGCGTGGACCTTGCCCGCCACGTGCCCCTCGCGCCCGCGGTGGTGCTCCCACGCGTTGCCCGCCGCGGACACCCGCGAGTAGTGGAACTCGTGCCCGCGGGTGACGGTTCCGGCAGGCCAGACCGGATGGTCGCTGAGCGACGTCGCCTCGCGGTACCCGAGCGTGAGCCGGCCCGTCATGTGCGCCTCGACCGGCAGCACGCCGCACATCGGGCGCTCGTCCAGCGTCTCGGCGAGGTACAGCAGGCCGCCGCACTCGGCCAGGATCGGGCCGTCGAAGGCCGCGATGGCGCTGCGCAGCCCTTCGTTCGCGGACAGCTCCTCGCCGAAGATCTCCGGGAAGCCGCCGGCGAGGACGAGCGCGTCCGTGTCCTCGGGCAGCGCCTCGTCGTGCAGCGGGTCGAACTCGGCCAGCTCGGCTCCCGCGCCCTGCAGCAGCTCGAGGTTCTCCTCGTAGTGGAAGGAGAACGCGGGACCGCGCGCGATCGCCACGCGCACCTTGGCCGGCTCGTCCTTGGGCGCCCACGCGTCGCCGGGCAGCTCGGGCGCGGACTTCGCCAGCGCGACGAGCGCCTCGAGGTCGCAGTACTCCTTCATCGCCGCGCCGAGGTGCTCGATCACGCCGCGGGCTCGATGGCTTGCGCTCGGCCACCGGGACGAGCCCGAGGTGGCGCTCGGGCACCTCCAGCGACGGGTTGCGGTGCAGCGCGCCGAGGACGGGGATGTCCGGCAGCGCCTCGCGCAGGATGTCGGCGTGGAAGGAGGAGCCCACCTTGTTCAGGATCACGCCCGCGACGTTCACGTCGGGGTCGAACGTGCGGTAGCCGTGGACGATCGCCGCGACCGAGCGCGCCATCGCCTCGCAGTTGACCACGAGCACGACCGGCGCCTGCAGCAGCTTGGCCACGTGCGCGGTGGACGCGAGCTCGCCGCGGCCGGACGCGCCGTCGTACAGGCCCATCACGCCCTCGATCACGGCGATGTCGGCGCCCTGCCGAGCCGTGCCGGACCAGCGGCGCGATCAGCTCCGGCGAGGACAGGAACGCGTCGAGGTTGCGCCCCGGTCGCCCGGTCGCGAGCGCGTGGTAGCTGGGGTCGATGAAGTCCGGGCCGACCTTGAACGCGGCGACGTTCGACAGCGCGGCCATGATCCCGGTCGCGATCGTCGTCTTGCCGGCGCCACTGCTGGTGCCCGCGATGACGATCCGCGGGATCACCACTCGATTCCCTGCTGCGCTCTGATGCCCTGTTCCATGGGGTGCTTGATCTTGACGACTTCGCTCACGAGGTCCGCGGCCTCGATCAGCCCGGGGGAGGCGTCCCGGCCCGTCACGACGATGTGCTGGAAGCCCGGCCGGTGCTTCAGCGTGGTGACGATCTCCTCCTCGGAGATCCAGCCGTACTTGATCGCGTAGGTGAGCTCGTCGAGCAGCAGGAACTCGTAGCGCTCGGACTCGATCCGGCGCTTGACCTCCGCCCAGCCCTCGCGCGCCTTGTCCGCGGACTCCTCGAGGTCGCGGCTGATCCACGTCCAGCCGTCGCCCATCTTCTCCCAGTCGATCCCGCCGAGGGCCTGCGCGGCCTTGGCCTCGCCGACCTTCCACTTGCCGGACTTGACGAACTGGAACACGCCGCAGCGATAGCCCCGCGCCCACGCGCGCAGGAGCATCCCGAACGCGGACGTCGACTTGCCCTTGCCGTGGCCGGTGACGACGATCAGCAGCGGCTTGTCGCGCGGCTTGCGGCGCTTGGGCTCGGCGGAGCCTGCGTCGTCGGGGGTGTGCGGGACGTCGATGTCGCTCATCAGGATTGTCCTTCGTTGCGGCGTGGGAGCGAGCCTCCCAGGCGAGTTCCCACCGGAGCATGCGAGCGCGCAGCGCGAGTCATGCGGCCTCCAACGGAAGGATTTGCGCGCCGGCCGCCTGCGCGAGCTGCGCGGCGAGGCCGAGGCGGACGGGCGCCCTGCTCGCCGTCGAGCACGACGACGCCCGCGGCGGCCTTGGACAGGGACTGGATCGCGTGCAGCGCGGCGGTCGCGGTCGCCGGCGCGGCCGTCGGTGACGATGATCGCGAGCGCGCGGCGGGACGGGTCCCGGCGTTGCTCGGTGCGGATGATCAGCTCGGTCTGCTCGAGCCCTTGCGCGAGCGGCGTCTTCCCGCCGGTCGGCAGGGTTCTGAGCGCTTCGGCGGCGCGTTCGACGCTGCTCGTCGGCGCGAGCTGGACGACCGCCTCGTCGCCGCGGAACGTGACGAGCGCGACCTTGTCCCGCCGCTGGTAGGCGTCGGTGAGCAGGCCCGAGCACGGCGGCCTTGACCTGCGCCATGCGGCGGCGCGCGCCCATCGACCCGGACGCGTCCACGCAGAACACGATCAGGTTGCCCTCGCGCCCGGAACGGATGTGCTCGTACGGCACGAGCGGGCCGCCATGGATGGCCGCGGCCCGCAGCGTCGCGGCGAGCGCGAGGTCGGTCACGGTGCCCTCGGCGGGCTTGGCGTCCACGGGCTCGCCGGTGGTCGTGCGCGAACGCCGGCCGGCGGCGCCGCGGCCTTTCCCGGCGAGCGTGAGGAGCGGAGCCTTGCCGGGGGTGTCCGGGGCGTCCATCCGTTCCCGGGACGGGGCGCCTTCGCGGTACGGGCGATCCTCGTGCGGGCGGTGGCGGCGCCCATTGTCATCCCGCAGCTCGGGCGGTGGCGGCCGTCGTCGCCGCCGGCGGCGGCGGATCGTCGTCGGGCTCCGAGTCGTTCAGCGCCTGGTCCAGCTCGGAATCGTCGAGCCCCGGTTGCTGGAGCGGGCCGCGGCGGCGGCGGTGGGCGAGCGCGAGCTTCGCGGCGCGCTTGACGTGGTCGCCTGAGACCTCGTCGACGCCGTCCAGCGCGGCGAGCGCCGTCGCGGTGCGGGCGGTGACGATGTCGGCGCGGTGGCCGTCGACGCCGAGCCGGGCGCAGGTGCCGGCGATCAGCAGCAGGATCCGGTCCGGCAGGCGCACACTCGCGAGGCGCTCCTTCGCGGCCACGATCGTCGCCGCCAGCGCGCGCTCTTGCTCACCGAACCGGGCGGTGAACGCGGCCGGGTCGCGGTCGAAGGCCAGCCGGCGGCGCACGATCTCCACGCGCACCTCGGGGTCGCTGCTGCCGACGACCTCGACCGACAGGCCGAAGCGGTCGAGCAGCTGCGGGCGCAGGTCGCCCTCCTCGGGGTTCATCGTGCCGACCAGCAGGAAGCGGGCGTCGTAGGCGGTCGAGATGCCGTCGCGTTCGATGTGGACCCGGCCCAGCGCGGCCGCGTCGAGCAGCACGTCGACGAGGTGGTCGGGCAGCAGATTGACCTCGTCCACGTACAGCAGGCCTTCGTGGGCGTTGGCCAACAGGCCGGGCTGGAAGGTCGCGCGACCCTCGCCCAGCGCACGGTCGAGGTCCAGCGTGCCGAGGACGCGGTCCGCGGTCGCGCCGATCGGCAGCTCGACCAGCGCGCCGTCCAGCACCGGCGCGAGCCCGCGCACGGCCGTCGTCTTGGCCGTGCCGCGCTCACCGCGCACGAGCACGCCGGAGATCGCCGGGTCCACGGCGCAGACCAGCAGCGCCTCGCGCAGATCCTCCTGGCCGACGAGGGCCGAGAACGGGAAGGCGGGCCCGCTCACGCCGTGGTCTCCTCCAGATCGCCCTCGACGTCCAGGTACGCCTCGCGCAGCGTGTCGAGCGACGCCTGCGACGGCGCCTCCCACAGCCCGCGGTCGGCGGCTTCCAGCAGGCGCTCGGCGATCGCGCGCAGCGCCCACGGGTTCGAGCGGGTCAGGAAGTCCCGGACCTCGTCCGCACCCACGTACTTCTCGGTCACCTGCTCGTACATCCAGTCCTCGACGACGCCCGTCGTGGCGTCGTACCCGAACAGATAATCCACGGTGGCGGACAGCTCGAACGCACCCTTGTAGCCGTGGCGCATCATCGAGCCGATCCAGCGGGGGTTCGCGACGCGCGACTGCGGAACACGCGCCGGGCCTCCTCCGCCAGCGAACGCGAGGCCGGCTTGGACGGGTCACTCGAATCCCCGATGACCGCGCGCGGGTCGGCGCCGGCCAGGTGCCGCACGTAGGCGATCATGCCGCCGTGCTCGGCGAAGTAGTCCGAGCTGTCGAGCAGGTCGTGCTCGCGCGTGTCGATGTTCTTGACCGCGACGTCGATGCGCGCGAACTGGCGGCGCATCGCGCTCCGCGCCTCGGCTCCGCCGCGTCCGCGGCCGTAGGCGTGCCCGCCCCAGGCCTCGTAGACCTCGGCCAGGTCGGCGTCGTCGCGCCAGTTCTTGACGTCCACGAGCTGCAGGATGCCGGTGCCGTACGTGCCCGGACGGCCGCCGAAGATGCGCGCGGTGGCGGCCTTCCAGTCGCCCGCGAGCTCCTCGACGTCGGCCAGCACGTGCTTGCGCACGAAGTTCTGGTCCTCCGGCTCGTCGAGCCCCGCGACCAGCGTCACCGCGTCATCCAAGACATCGACGAGGTGCGGGAACGCGTCGCGGAAGAAGCCACTGATCCGCACGGTGACGTCGATGCGCGGGCGGCCCAGCTCTGTCGAGCGGGATCACGTCCAGGCCGACGATCCGGCGCGTCTCGGGATGCCACTTGGGCCGCACGCCGAGCAGCGCGAGGATCTCGCCCGCGTCGTCGCCGGCGGTGCGCATCGCGGCCGTGCCCCAGACGACGATGCCGACCGTCTCCGGGAGCTCGTCGTGGGAGGCGAGCAGCGCGTCGGCGAGCTTCGTGCCGGTCTCGTAGGCGAGGTCGGACGGCAGCGCGCGCGGGTCGACGCTGTACATGTTGCGGCCGGTCGGGAGCACGTCGAGGCGCCCGCGGGTGGGGGAGCCGGACGGGCCCGCGACCACGTGCCGCCCGTGCAGGCCGCCGATCAGCGCCGGGATCTCGTCCGCGGTCGCGAGCAGCTTCGGCAGGACCTCGTGCTCGGCGAGCTCCAGCACGGTGTCGATCGCCGGGTCGCCCGTCTTGGTGCCGTCGGCCAGGAAGGCGCCGAGGATCTCGAGCTGGCGGTCGTAGTCCGGCTCGGCGTCGGCGAAGCCCTGCAGGCGCAGGATCGCGTTGAGCAGCCCGCGGAGCTGCTCGCCCTGCGGCACCTGGCCGAGGATGTGCAGGCCGTCGCGCACCTGCAGGTCCTTGATCTCGCACAGGTAGCCGTCGACGTGCTCGATCAGGTCGCCGAAGTCCTCGAGCTCCGGCTGGTCGCCCTCGATCTCGAGGTCGCGGTGCAGCTCGGCCTCGTGGATCAACGACCAGATGCGGTTCGCGAGCGTCGGCAGCTTGGCGGGGTCGAGCGCCTCGGCGCGCGCGTAGTCGTCGAGCAGCTGCTCGAGCTTGGCCATCTCGTCGTACGTCTCCGCGCGCATCATCGGCGGCACGAGGTGGTCGATCACCACCGCGTGGGCGCGGCGCTTGGCCTGCATGCCCTCGCCGGGGTCGTTGACGACGAACGGATAGAAGAGCGGGATGTCGGCGAGGCAGGCGTCGGGCGCGCAGGCCTCGCTCAGACCCGAGCGCCTTGCCCGGCAGCCACTCCAGCGTGCCGTGCTTGCCGAGGTGGACGATCGCGTCGACGCGCTGGGACAGCCAGCGGTAGGTCGCGAGGTAGTGGTGGGCGGGCGCGAGGCCCGGGTCGTGGTAGATCGCGACCGGGTTCTCGCCGTAGCCGCGCGGCGGCTGGATGGCGAGCAGCACGTTGCCCAGCTCCAGCACCGCGATCACGAAGTCGTCGCCGTCGGTGTAGTGCTCGCCGGGCGGCGGGCCCCAGGTCTCGACCATCGGCTGCGTGAGCGCGTCCGGCAGCGAGTTGAACCACTCGGTGTAGTCGGCGACCGAGAGCCGCGCGGTGGCCTGCGCGAGCTGGTGGTCGGAGAGGAACTCGGCGTCGTGGCCGCCGGTCGCGATCAGGGCGTGGATGAGCTCGTCGCCGTTGGCGAAGTCGTGCTCGACCCGGTGCCCGGCCTCCTGCAGCGCCGCCAGCAGCATCATCGCGCTGGCGGGCGTGTCGAGGCCCACCGCGTTGCCGATCCGCGCGTGCTTGGTCGGGAAGGAGCTGAGCACGATGCCGGTCCGCTGCTCGCTCCGGTCCAGCGTCCGCAGCCGCGCGTGGTTGACGGCGAGCCGCGCGAGGCGGCCGCAGCGCTCGAGGTCGGGCGCGTAGTGCAGCGCCTCGAACGGCGCGTCGGCGATCGGCTCCTTGAAGGAGATCGGGACGCCGATGATGCGGCCGTCGAACTCGGGGATCGCGACCTGCATCGCGGCGTCGAGCGGGGTGAGGCCGGAGTCCGACTCGGCCCAGCGCTGGCGCGACGTGGTCGCGCACAGCGCCTGGATGACGGGCACGTCGAGCGCTTCGAGCGCCTCGGCGTGCCACTCGTCGGCCCCGTGTGATCCGCCCGGACGCGAGCATGGTCGTGATCAGCGCGTCGATCTCACCGTCGAGCAGCTTCAGCGCGGGGGAGTCGCCGCGGAGGCTGTACGCCCAGACGGGGACGGCCTGGCCGCCGGCCTCCTCGATGGCGGTGGACAGCGCGTCGATGAAGGCCGTGTTGCCGGTGGCGAAGTGGCTGCGGTAGAAGACGACGCCGACCCGCGGGCGCCCGTCGCGCTCCGGGTTCGCGGGGTAGAAGCCGACGTCCTCGAGCGGCTGCGGGTCCTCGAATCCGTAGCCCGTGAGCGCGAACGTGTCGCTGAGGAAGTTCAGGAGCTCGCGCGTGTTGTCGACGCCGCCGTGGCGCAGGTACTCGAACGCCTGCGCGACGGCGCCCGCGGGGGCGAGGGAGAGCTCCGCGAGCTCGGCGTCGGGCTCGGCCTCGCCGCCGAGCAGGATCAGCGCGGTGCCCTGCTGCTCGCAGCGGCTGCGGAGCTCGCTCACGCCCTCCGGCCACGCGCGGCGCCCGCCCAGCAGGCGGACCACGACGACGCCCGCGCCGCTGGTGAACGCGGCGAGGTCCTCGAGCGTGCTCGGGTTCGCACAGCGGACCTCGGGGAAGTCGTCGCCGAGCTGCGTGAGCGCATGCGCGGCGGCGAGGATCTCGGTGTCGGCCGTGGTCAAAAGACGGAGCACGCAGTGCCTCCTGGCGGGATGGTGGGCAGCCCTTCCGGGGCGCCTTGCTGAATGAGGTCGGTGAACGCGGGGGCGTCGACGTGGGCGCCGAACCAGTCCGCGAGACGGTCGAGGTGCGCTTCGCGCACGGCTTGGAACGCGCGCGTGCCCGGCGTCCAGCTGCGGCCGGTGCGCTCGGCCACCCAGCTGAGCAGCTTGCGGCGGACCTCGTCGCCTTCGAGCAGGCCGTGCCAGGCGGTGCCGAGCACGTCGCCGTCCTGGATCAGCGGCTCGTCGCGGTCGACGCGGCCGTGGCGGATCTCGTAGCCGGTGGCGGGCACACCCAGCACGGTGCCTTCGACCTGGCGGAGCAGCTTCTCGGGCGCGAAGGTGGTGTTGAGTGGCAGCAGCCCGAGGCCGGTGGCGCTGTCGGCGGACTCGATCCCGTCCTCGATCCGGTGGCCGAGCATCTGGTAGCCGCCGCAGATGCCGAGGATCGGGCCCTTGCGGTTCTGGAGCGCGACGTCGAGGCCGTCGGCGCGCAGGCGCTTGAGGTCCTCGACGGTGGCCTTCGTCCCGGGGAGGACGACGAGGTCGGCGCGCTCGATGTCGGCCGGCGAGCGCGTGTAGCGGACGCTACACGCCCGGCTCGGCCGCGAGCGCGTCCACGTCGGTGAAGTTGCTCATCCAGCGCAGACGGATCACGGCCACGTCCAGCGTGCCCGGGGTCGTGTGGTCCTGTCGCAGCGCGAGTGAGTCCTCGGCGTCGATGAACGGGCCGTCGAGCCACGGCAGGACGCCGTACGTGTGTCGTCCGGTGAGATTTCGCAGCATGTCCAGACCCGGGTCCAGGATGCTCGGGTCGCCGCGGAACTTGTTGATCAGGAAGCCCGCGATCAGCGCCTGGTCCTCGGGTTCGAGCAGCGCGAGCGTGCCGTAGAGCGAGGGGAAGACGCCGCCGCGGTCGATGTCGCCGATCACGAGCACGGGCAGGTTCGCGGCGCGCGCGAGGCCCATGTTCGCGAGGTCGCCCTGGCGCAGGTTGATCTCGGCCGGCGAGCCCGCGCCCTCGCACACCACGACGTCGAACCGCGCGCGCAGGTCGTCCAGCGCCGCGACCACCGGTGCTCGGAGCTCGTGCTTGAGCTCCTGGTACGAGCGCGCCGTCGCGTCCGCGTACGGCTTGCCCATCACGAGCACCTGGCTCTTGCGGTCGCCCGAGGGCTTGATCAGCACCGGGTTCATCGCCGCCTCGGGCTCGATCCCGCACGCCGCGGCCTGCATGGCCTGCGCCCGCCCGATCTCCGCCCCAGTGGGCGTGACCGTCGAGTTCAGCGACATGTTCTGCGCCTTGAACGGGGCGACCGACACGCCCTGGCGCTTGAGCCAGCGGCAGATCGCGGCGACCGTCACGCTCTTGCCGGCATCGGACGCGGTGCCCGTGATCAGGATCGCGCCCTTCATCGCCGCACCATCGCGAGGACCGCGGTGGCGAGCGAGATGACGCGCGCGAGCCGGATCGCCCGCGCGACATCGCCGGGCCCGGGCGCGCGCCCCGTGCCGAGCTGCGGCCGGTGCTCGACCTGCCCGGCGTACGCGAGCGTCCCGCCCAGCCGGAGCCCGAGCGCCCCGGCGAACGCGGCCTCGATCACGCCCGCGTTGGGCGACGGGTGCGCCGCGGCGCCGTCGCGCCACGCGCGCCACGCCGCGCGGCCGCGCGACGACGCCGCGAGGGTGGGCGGCGATGCCGCGTGGCGGCCGGGCGGCGAGGCACGCGGTGGGCGGGCGGCGAGGCCGCGGGGGCGGGCGGCGAGTCCGCGTGCGCGCGCGCCGGTCTCTGCGCCGCGCCGTCTCGTGCCGCGCCGTCTCGCGCCGGGCCGGCGGCGCTCGCGAACGCGACCGTCAACGCGCCGGCCAGTCGTGCGGCCGGCCAGTTCGCGACGTCGTCGGCCCGCGCCGCGGCGGTCCCGAACCGGCCGTAGCGCTCGTTGCGGCGGCCGACCATCGCGTCGAGCGTGTTCACCGCGCGGTGCGCGAGCACGCCCGGCGCGCCGGCGACGGCGACCCAGAACAGCGGCGCGATCACGGCGTCGACCGTGTTCTCCGCGACCGACTCGATCACCGCCGCGCACAGCTCCTCGCCGTCGAGGTGCTCGGGGTCGCGCCCCACGAGCGAGCGGATGCGCGCCCGCGCGGCCTCGATCTCGTCGCGCGCCACAAGATCCGCGACGGCCTGCGCCTCGCGCGCCAGCGATCGGCCACCCAGGGCGACGTACAGCGCGACCCCGCGCGCCAGCGAACGCGGCAACACGCGCTCGAGCGCCACGCCGAGCAACGCCGCGCCGCCGACGAGCACCCCGGCGTACACCGTCCCGGCCGCGCGGGTGGGCCGGTAGACGACGCGCTCGAACGCCGCCGCCGCCTGCCCGAACCCGGCGACGGGATGCAGCCGCCGCGGGTCGCCGAACAGCGCGTCCGCGCCGACGCCGAGCGCGATGCCGGCCGCGCGCTCCAACCGAAAGGGCCTGGCACCTTTATCTTTGCCGGCTCCTAAGGGGCCTGGCCCCTTGGTTTCGTCGCGGTCGTTCACGCGGGTCACGGTCCAGCGGCCGTCGTGGGCGTGGAGCTCGGTGATGGCCAGGGGGGAGACGTCGACGCGCCAGAACGCGCTCGGCGGGGCGTCCAGCGCGGCCACGACCGCGGCCTTGACCACGCCGCCATGGGTGATGGCGATCGCGGTCCCGTCCAGCGCGGCCTGCTCCTCCAACCACGCGCGTACGCGGGCGAGCAGCGCGGTCAGCGACTCGCCGCCGTGGGGCGCGGCGTCCGGGTCGGTCATCCAGGCCTGGACAGCGGCCGGGTCCTCCGCGGCGAGCTCCGCCAGCGGCCGGCCGGCCCAGGCACCGAAGTCGCACTCGGCCAACGCGGGCTCGACGGCGCTCACGGTCAACCCCGCGGCGGTCTGGGCCGCGCGCCGGGCAGGGGAGATCAGCACGTCGCCGCGCGGGAGCCGCGCGGCCAGGCGCGCAGCGGCTTCAACGCCGGAACCATCCAAGTCTTCGTCGGCTCCGAACGCGGCCGCGCGAACCGCGGCCGTGGAGGCGTGACGCACGAGCAGCAGCCGCCGCATATGGAACCAGCAGACCTCCTCGGGATGGCGCGTCCCGTCGGTGAGGGCCCGCGTGGACACGGTCTTCTGGCTCCCGGGAAACGGCTCTCCCGGTCACAGTGGCGCGACCGCGCCGGACTTGCACCGGCTTCCCCGCGTCCTCGCGGCTTGACTCGGCGGAGCATATCGGCCCGCCATCATGCGCTTCCGTGATTGTCGAGATCCAGCCGCTCCACGAAGCCGCCATGACCGCCGCGCGCGACCGCCAAGCCCAGCTCGTCAAGCCTCCGGGCAGCCTCGGGCGACTGGAGGAGCTCGCGATCTGGCTCGCCGGCGTGACCGGGGAAGCCAAGCCGGCGGTCCGCGCCCGGATCGTCGTCGCGGCCGCCGACCATGGCGTCGCCGCCGAGGGCGTGAGCGCCTTTCCACCCGAGGTCACCGCGCAGATGCTCGCGACCTTCCTGTCCGGCGGCGGCGCGGTGTCCACCCTGGCGCGGGAGACCGGCAGCGACCTGATCTGCGTCGACGCGGGCGTGAACGCCAGCACCACGCACCTCGACGTCGTCCACACCGGCCTGAAGCCGAGCGCGAACCTCGCCACCGAACCCGCGCTCTCCCCGGACGACGTCCGCCACGCGATCAAGGTCGGCATGAAGCTCGCGGCGACGGCGAAGACCGACGGCCTGACGATCCTCGCGGGCGGCGAGATGGGCATCGGCAACACCACGCCGGCGACTGCGCTCGCGTGCTGGCTGACCGGGAACGACCCGGCCGAACTCACCGGACCGGGCACCGGCCTCGACCCCGAGGGGGTCCGCCGCAAGGCCGAGATCATCGCCCGGGCGCTCGACCGTGATCAGTCGGAGACACCGCTGGCTGCGCTCGCCTCCCTCGGTGGCGGCGAGATCGCGCTCCTCACCGGGCTCGCGCTCGGCGCGGGCCGGTACGGCCTCGGCTACGTGTGCGACGGCGTGATCGCCACGGCCGCCGCCGCCATCGCCGCCGCGGTCGCGCCCGAGCTCAAACCGCGCCTCGTCGCCGGTCACCTCTCACCCGAGCCGGCCCACGCACAGCTGCTCGCCCACCTGGACTTGAACCCGATCCTCGACCTCCAGATGCGCCTCGGCGAGGCCAGCGGGGCGGCCGCCGCGCTGGCCATCCTCAAGCTCGCTGCCGCCGCCCACGGTGGCATGCACACGTTCGCCGAAGCGGGAGTCTCCACGGGATGACCCCTACAGCGGAGGTTTGCTGACCGCGTTGAGTGAACTCAACGGCTGAACCCGGCAAAGTCCACCGCGGAGGAGGCAACAAGCTCCCGGGGGGACGAATGAAGAGGGTTCTGGGCGCGGTGCTGGTCGCGCTGGCCGCACTGACGTCGAGCGCGCAGGCGCAGACGACGCCGCAGTACGACTACGACGGGGCGATCCGCGAGCGGGTGTACATCCCGAACGGGCTGGACGCGGACCGCGACGGGATCGAGGACCGCAGCGCGATCGAGATCATGCGTCCGAAGGAGCTCGCCAAGGATGTGCCGGCGATCATCGCGCCGAGCCCGTACTACACGAGCGCCTGCGGCCAGTTCGTCGGTGAGTGCATCGGCGACCTCGACAACGACGGCCTGAACGACCGATGGCCGCTCTGGTACGACAACTACTTCGTGCCGCGCGGATACGCGGTGATCCTCGCGGAGATGGGCGGGACAGCCAACTCGACGGGCTGCGCGACCAACGGCGGCAAGGAGGACGTGCAGTCCACGAAGGTCGTGATCGACTGGCTCAACGGGCGGCTCCCGGGCTACACCAAGGCCACAGGCACCGACAGCCCGATCACCGCGGGCTGGCACTCCAAGCAGGCCGGCCATGATCGGCCGCTCCTACAACGGGACGCTGCCCAACGCGGTGGCCGCGACGGGCGTCGAAGGCCTCACCACGATCGTCCCGATCGCCGCGATCAGCTCCTGGTACGACTACTCGCGGATGGGCGGGATCATCGGCGGCACGCTGCACTACCCGTCCTGGCTGGCCAACTACGTCACGGACGCGCCACGACAGCCGATCTGCGCCCCGATCCGCGCCGACATGGACCTGATCGACGGCGACGCCGACGGCAACATGAACGCGTTCTGGGACGAGCGCAACTACCGCCCGAACGCCGACAAGGTCAAGGCCTCCGTCTTTGCCACGCACTGCCTGCAGGACGACAACGTCGACCCGGACCAGACCACGGAATGGTGGTACCAGCTCGCCAAGCACAACGTCCCGCGCAAGCTGTGGCTGTGCCGTGAGGGCCACATCGACCCGTTCATGACCAACCGCGCGGAGTGGATGCGCCAGCTCCACGCCTGGTTCGACCACTGGCTGCTCGGCATCCAGAACGGGATCATGGAGGAGCCCCGCGTCGACATCGAGAACACGAAGGACAACTGGGCCAAGTACGCGGACTGGCCGCTGCCCGGCTCGGCCGAGACGCCGATCTACCTGCGCGGTGACTCGCAGAGCACGGCCGGGACGATCGGTGGCCAGCCGGGCGGAAAGACGGACACGCTCACCTGGACCGACGTCTCGAACATGAACGAGGCCAACGCGATGAACATCGCGTCCACGACCACGCAGAACAACCGCCGCGTGTTCCTGTCCGCTCCGCTGAAGAGCGACCTGCGCGTCTCCGGCTCGCCCAAGATCGACCTGTACGCGTCCCTGGACAAGCCACAGTCGAACCTCACCGCGCTGCTCGTCGACTACGGCCCGTCCACCCAGATCACGCGGTCCGGGGACGGCATCAGCACGCCCGCCACCGCACCCAGTGACTGCTGGGGCCCGTCGTCCACCCGCACCGGCCCGGACGGCACGGTCATGGACTTCGACTCCTGCTACCAGCAGCCGACCAAGCCCACCGTCACCGTCACCGAGACGCAGGGCTGGCGCGTGTCACGCGGGATCCTGGACTCGTCCAACCGCGAGTCGCTGTACTACGACGTCCCCACGACCCCGGGCACCGAGTACCGGTTCCGCTTCCCGATCATGCCGGTGGACTACACGTTCCCGGCCGGGCACCGGGTCGGCATCGTGCTGATCGCGAACCTCAACGCGCTCCAGCGCAACGGCACCACCGGCACGACGGTCACGCTCAACACGAAGCTGAGCAAGGTCGATCTGCCGGTCGTCGGCGGCTACCAAGCCGCGGTCGGCGCGGGCGCGATCGAGCCGGTGACGGCGACGGGCACCGTCGGACGGCGCCGTACCGGCCACGCTCGGGCTCACCGTCGGGAGCACCGGCGTTCCCGGCGTTCACGCCCGGCGTGACGCAGGAGTACACGGCGTCCACGACCGCGAACGTCATCAGCACCGCCGGTGACGCGACGCTCTCCGTCTCCGACCCCGGCCACCTGACCAACGGCGCGTTCGCCTTGGCGGAGCCGCTCCGGGTCGAGCTCGCCAAGTCGCGTTGGACCGCCCCGACGAGCAACGAGTCGGTGAACGTCGCGTTCAAGCAGTTGATCAAGGCCACGGACCCGCTGCGGACGGGCACGTACGCGAAGACGCTCACGTTCACGCTCTCGACAACCAACCCGTAACGATCAGGGCGGCCACAAACGGGGTAGCCCTCCTGACGTGCCCGCCCCAACCACTGCACCCCTGACCACCGAGATCATCGACGGGCTCGTGCCCGTGATCCGAGTCCGTGGTGAGCTCGACCTGTCAACCGCGGGGCGCCTGTGTCGCACGGTGCAAGCCGTCGCCGGCGCACGACGCCGTTCGCGCGTCCTGCTGGATCTGTCGGAGTTGGAGTTCTGCGACTCGACCGGTCTGCGCGCTCTCGTCGGTGCGGTGCGAGAGGTGGAGATCAACGGCGGCCGGGCCGCGCTGGTTGTCCCGCCCGGCGGGATGCTGGCGCGCATCCTCGACCTCAGCGGGCTGGGCGAGTTCCTGCGCGTGTCTCCGACCACAGAGGTAGCACTCAAGCAACTTTCCTGATCGACTATGGTCGATGAGGAGAGTTTTGATCGCGGCCGCGATCGTGTTCCCCCCAGACCTCGTCGACTGGCCCCAGGGCGAGCGTGACGGCTACGTCTTCACCAACGTCAACACGGTGATCAACGCCTGGTCGTACAAGGCGCTGGCCGACATGGCGCAGATCGCCGCCGCCCTGGGCAAGACCGAGGACGCTGCCACTTGGGGCGCGGCCGCCGAGCGGCTGCGCGGGGCGATCAACACGAACCTGTTCGAGAACGGTCGCTACAAGGACGGCCTGACGACATCACACGCATCCGTCCACGCGTCGGTGTTCGCCGTGGCCATGGGCGTCGCAGGCCCGGAGCAGCTCGGCCCGGCCACGCAGTACATCGCCGATCGCGGCATGGCCTGCTCGGTCTTCTGCGCGAACTTCCTGATCGACGCGCTCTACGACGGCGGCCGTGCCGCCGACGCCGTGCGCCTGATGACGGATACCGGGCAGCGCAGCTGGCTGCACATCATCGAGCAGGGCGCCGGCTCGCCGATGGAGGCGTGGGACCCGGCGCTGAAGTCCAACACGACGTACTCGCACCCGTGGTCGGGCTCGCCCGCGTACCTCGTGTATCGCGGCGCGCTCGGGATCGAGGCGCTCGAGCCGGGCTACAAGCGTTTCAGCGTCAAGCCGCAGCCGGGCGGGCTCACCCGCGCCGCGGGCACGACGCCGACCGTGCGCGGGACGGTGGGCGCGGCGTTCGAGACCGTGGGCGGTGCGCTGGACCTCGCGGTCAAGGTGCCGGCCAACAGCACGGCGGTGGTCACGCTCCCGAACAAGACCGTGGAGGTCGGGGCGGGCTGCCATCTGCTCTCCACCGGCGCGGGCGTGACCGCGGCGAGCGTGCGTGAGTGGGCGACGGCGCAGGGCTGCACGTTCAGCGTCGAAGCGCCCGGAGCGGTGGGCGGCACCGTGCCCGCGACGCTCTCGCTCTCGGTCGGCAACGCGTCGTTCGGGGCGTTCGTCCCGGGCGTCGCGCGTGAGTACGAGGCGAAGACGACCGCGAACGTGATCTCCACCGCCGGCGACGCGGCGCTGACCGTGTCCGGTGGTCACCTCACGAACGGCGCGTTCGCGCTGCGCGAGCCGCTGCAGGTGGCGCTGAGCCGGGCGGCCTGGACGGCGCCCGTGTCCAACGACGTCGTCGACGTCACGTTCAAGCAGGCGATCGGGGCGAGCGAGCCGCTGCGCACCGGCAGCTACAGCAAGACGCTGACGTTCACGCTCTCGACGACGACGCCGTGAGGCTATTCGCTCAGGAGCGCCGCCAGGCCGGTGATCTCCAACAGGCGCTGGATGGTGGGTGACGCCGCTTTCACCGTGAAGCGGCAGCCCGCCTCCAGCGCCCGGCGGCGCGCCTTGAG
This sequence comes from uncultured Solirubrobacteraceae bacterium, assembly GCA_963724195.1. Taxonomy (GTDB): domain Bacteria; phylum Actinomycetota; class Thermoleophilia; order Solirubrobacterales; family Solirubrobacteraceae; genus Solirubrobacter. Next base: position 281,130 of record CAVRTQ010000021.1, read on the forward strand.
CAGCACCGCGACGCCCGTGGTGTCCATGAAGCTGACCGCCAGGAGGTCGATCCGCAGCCACTCCGGCTGGGCGTCGAACGCACCGTCGAGTTCGCGGTTCAGTCGCACGGACGAGACCAGATCGATCTCACCCGCGACCACGACCGTGGTGGTCCCGCTCTCGCTGCGCGATGCGCACGTCAAGCCCCGGCTGCATACAACCCGGCACGCTACTGGTATGCCTCGCGCCTTCAAGCAAGTGGATGTCTTCACCACCCGTCCGTACTACGGCAACCCGGTCGCGGTCGTGCTGGATGCCGAGGGCATCAGTACGGACGACATGCAGCGCTTCGCGCGCTGGACGAACCTGTCCGAGACGACGTTCCTGCTCCCACCGACCGAGGGCGGGGACTACCGCGTCCGGATCTTCACGCCCAACCAGGAGCTGCCGTTCGCCGGCCATCCGACGCTCGGCACCTGCCACGCCTGGCTCGAGGCGGGCGGAACGCCGACGGGTGAGTACGTGCTGCAGGAGTGCGGCGCCGGGCTCGTGCGGGTGCGCGGCGGCGAGCGTCTCGCGTTCGCCGCGCCGCCGCTGATCCGCTCCGGCCCGGTGGACGAGGCCGACGTCCAGCACGCCGCCGACGTCTTGCGGATCGCGCGCGAGGACATCGTCGACGCGCAGTGGGCCGACAACGGGCCGGGGTGGATGGCGGTGCTGCTGGAGAGCGCGGAGGCGGTGCTGGCGCTCGAGCCGGGCTTCGTCGACTTCGACCTCGGCGTCGTCGGGCCGGGCGGGGCGGAGGACTGGGAGCTGCGGGCGTTCTTTCCCCTCAACGGCGCCACGGTCGAGGACCCGGTGACGGGGTCTTTGAACGCGTCCGTGGCCGGCTGGCTGCTCGAGACGGGCCGCGCGACGGTTCCGTACACCGCCGCGCAGGGCACCGCGCTCGGCCGTGCGGGCCGGATTCGCGTGTCCACGGACGCCGACGGGACGCTCTGGGTCGGCGGCGGCACGGTGACGTGCATTTCCGGGAAGGTCGCGCTATAGTTGTCCGTGCAACTACTTGACGAAGGGGACGAACATGGAACTCCAGGGCCTCCACCACATCACGATGATCACCGGCGACGCGCAGAAGAACATCGACTTCTACGCCGACACGCTCGGGCTGCGGCTCGTCAAGAAGACGGTCAACTTCGACGCGCCCGACGCCTACCACCTGTACTTCGCGGATGAGGTCGGCACGCCGGGCACGATCCTCACCTGGTTCGAGTTCGCCGGCGCGCGGCGCGGCCGGGCGGGCGCGGGGCAGATCCACACGATCCAGCTGGGCGTCGCCTCGGCTGAGGCGCTGGACTTCTGGGCCGCGCGCCTGGGCGTGGAGCGCTCCGGCGACGTGGTCCGCTTCGAGGACTACGACGGGCTCAAGTACGAGCTGGTGCTGAGCGACGCAGAGCCGCGCCGCGCGGTGCATCCCGAGATCCCGGAGGCGTTCGCGATCACCGGCATCGTCGGCGCGCGGGCGTTCGGCCAGACCGGGCCGCACCCCGTGCTGACCGAGCTGCTGGGCTTCGGCACCGACGGCGAGGACTTCACGCTCCCGGGCTTCCGCTGGGGCTACGACGCGCCGCCGGCCGAGCGCGCGCTGATGGGCGCCGGCACCGTGCACCACATCGCCTGGGCCTCGCGTGACGAGGACCACCTGGCGTGGCAGGCGCGCGTGGCCGAGGCCGGCCTGGGCGTGAGCGACGTCCGCGACCGCGACTACTTCCAGTCGATCTACTTCGGCGAGCCGCGCGGGATCCTGTTCGAGATCGCGACGCTCTCGCCGGGCTTCGCGGTGGACGAGGCGCCCGAGTCGCTCGGCGAGGCGCTGCGCCTCCCGAAGCAGCACGAGCACCTGCGCCCGCAGCTGGAGAAGGTGCTGACGCCGGTCACCAACCCGCGTACGAAGGAGCTCGTCCGATGAGCCTGACCTATCGCGAACGGCCCGCTTCCGGTGAAGCCGAGGGCCTGCTGATCCTCCATCACGGCCGTGGCGCCGACGAGCACGACCTGCTCGGGCTGGGCGACACGCTGGACCCGGAGCGCCGGCTGCACGTGGTCACCCCGCGGGCGCCGCTGACGCTGGGCAACTGGCCGGGCTACCACTGGTACGTCGTGCCGCGGGTCGGCTATCCCGACCCCGAGACGTTCCACGCCGCCTACCGCGCGTTGTCGGAGTTCCACGACGACGTGTGGGAGCGGACGGGCATCGCGCCGGAGCGGACGATCTTCGGTGGCTTCTCGATGGGGTCGGTGATGTCGTATTCGCTGGGGCTGGGCGCGGACCGCCCGGCGCCGGCCGGCATCCTCGCCTTCTCCGGGTTCATCCCGGTGGTCGACGACTGGCAGCCGGACCTCACGCGCCGGCCGGAGGTCTTCATCGCCCACGGGCGCCAGGACCCGGTGATGGAGGTCGGCTTCGCGCGGCGGGCCAAGGCCCTGCTGGACGAGGGCGGGCTCGACGTGGAGTACCACGAGTCCGACGCCGCCCACCACATCGATCCGGCGCACGTCCCGGCCGCGATCGACTGGGTCGGCCGCACGCTGGTAGGGACGGGCGCGCCCAAGATAGGGAGGACCTCCCGATGTGCCACGACGCGGCTGGATCTAGCGTCGTGGCATGACAACGATCCCTTCTGAGCTCAAGGTCAAGCACGCGGCCATGTGGGCCAGCGGCGACTACCCGGGGATGGTGGAGACCTTCCTCACGCCGCTCGGCCCACGGCTCGTCGGCGCGCTGCCGATCGAGACCGGCACGCGCGTGCTCGACGTCGCCGCCGGCACCGGCAACGCCTCGATCCCGGCCGCCGAGCGCGGCGGGAAGGTCGTCGCGAGCGACCTCACGCCCGAGCTGCTGCAGGCCGGCAAGGCCCGCACCGACCGGGAGATCGACTGGGTGACCGCCGACGCCGAGGCGCTGCCCTTCGAGGACGAGTCCTTCGACGTCGTGATGTCCGCGATCGGCGTGATGTTCGCGCCGCACCATCAGGACGCGGCCGACGAGCTCGTCCGCGTGTGTCGCGCCGGCGGCACGATCGGCCTGCTGAGCTGGGCGCCCGACGGCATGCTCGGCGCGCTCTTCCGCACGATGGCCCCGTACGCGCCGCCGCCGCCTCCCGGCGCTTCCGCTCCGCCGCTGTGGGGCGGCGAAGGCCACCTGCGCACGCTCTTCGGCGACCGCGTCGAGTGGCAGACGATGGAGCGCGACGTGCTCGAGGTCACCGCGTTCGAGCACGCCCACGACTACGGCGAGTTCTTCAAGGCCCGCTACGGCCCGACGATCGCCGTCCGCGCCAACGCCGTCCGCGAAGGCCGCGAGGCCGAGTTCGACGCCGCCCTCGACGCCTTCTGCGACGAGTGGAACCTGGCCGACGAGGGCGAGCCCGCCCGCTTCGCGATGGCCTACCTGCTCTCAACCGGGACGCGAATCTAAAGCGGGACTAGTCCCTCTTTAGGTTTCTGCGCGACGACACGCCGAGCTTGCCGAGGACCGACGACACGTGGTGGTCGACGGTCTTGGGTGAGATCACGAGGGCTTCGGCGATCTCGGCGTTCGTCGCTCCCGTGCGCAGTTGGGCGAGCACTTCGGACTCGCGCGGCGTGAGGCCATCGGCGTGGCTGCGGCTCGCGGCGCCGGGGCCCGCGCGGGATCCGCGTACGCCGCGCGCTCGCAGCTCGCGCCGTAGTGAACGCGGCGACGCGGGTCGCGCCGAGCCGGTCGTAGACGGCGAGCGCCTCCACGTCGCCCGCTTCGGCGAGCGCGCTCGCGGCGTCGTAGACGAAGCCGATCCGCTCCCACGCCGCCGCCGCCCCGCGCCAGTCACCGGCGGCGGCCAGCGCGTAGGGCTCGGGGTCGTCCGGATGCGGCGGGACGTCGCGGCCGGCGCGGCGCAGCCAGAGCGTCCATCTCCGCGCGCGACCCAGCCGTGCTCGTGCAGCGGTCGGCCAGCGCGTACGTGGACTCGAGGAGCGCCGGACCCGCTCCTCGAGCCGCCCGTCGAGCCACGCGTGCTCGGCGAGCGCGGCGACCGTCGGGGCGATGCGCTGCAGCTCGCCGCGTCGCGGTGGCGACACGCCACGCCTCCTCGAGCGTGGCGCCCGGCCTCGGGGTCGCCGCGGCGCGCCTGGATACGGCCGAGCGTGACGAGCGCCGGGCACAGGCTCACGCCGCGCTGCTCGCCGAGCGCGAGCGACGGCGCGCGCGTCGGCCTCGGCGCCGGCCGGGTCGCCGTGGTGCAGGAGCCGGACGTCGCCGCGCACGCCGAGCGCGTACTGCGCGTAGCCGTCGAGCTCGTGGGTCTGCGCGAACGCCAGCGCGGCGTCGAGGTCGGCGGCGGACGCGCGGGTCCTCGCGCCGGCGCGAGAACGTGGTCGGTGGCGCGGTTGATCAGCGCACGGCAGCGGTTGTCGTCGTCCTGGGCGAGCGCGAAGGCCTCGGCGAGGAGCGCGCGGCCGCGCTCGTGCTCCGGGCCGCCGATCAGCGCCGAGCCGACGTTGGTCAGCGCGTGCACGACGGTCTCGTCGTCGCCGACTGCCGCGCCATGCGCCGCGGCGCGCTCGCCGAGCGTGATCGCTCGGTGGAGGTCGTCGTGCGAGCATCGCGAGCTGGGATTGCGCGCTCAGCGCCATCGCCAGCTCCCGCGTCGCCCCGAGTGGCTCGAGGATCGCGATCGCCTCGTCGCCGGCGGCCACCGCCTCCTCGCCGCGGCCCGACCACCAGAACAGGCGCGAGAGCCAGCGCAGGTCGTCGCCGAGCTTGCGCGGGTCGTCGGCGTGCAGCGCGGCGAGCCGCGCGCCGCGCCTCGATCCCGCGCTCCGGCCAGCCGCTCAGGTACGCCTCGACGGCGACGCCCTCGAGCGCCTCCTCGCCCGCGCCGGCCTCCACCGCCGCCTCCCACTGCTCGAGCGCCTGCTGGTGCGCGGCGCCGGCGGCGCGCGCGGCGGCGGGAGCGAGCCGGAGGATCGCTTCGGTGTCCCCGGTGCGCCGGGCGTGATGCGCGAGCCGCGCGGGGTCGTCGGAGCCGGCGAACTCGAGCGCGGCCAGGATGCGGCGGTCGAGCACGCGTCGTTCCATCGGCGGGAGGCTGTCCTCGACGGCGCGGCGCGCGAGATCGTGCCGGAACGCGAGCGCGTCGCCCTGCATCTGCAGCAGCCCGGCGGCGATGCACTCGTCGATCGCGGCGGCCGGTTCCGCGACCAGCCACAGCTCGATCGCGCCCGGCACGACGGCCGCGAGCTCGACCACCGCGCGCGCCCGGTCGCTGAGCGCCCCGACGCGCGAGTCGACGGCGTCGCGCACGCTCGCGGGGACGCCCTCGCCGCCCGCCGCGAGCGCCTCGGTGACGAAGAACGGATTGCCGCCGGTGATCGCGTGCAGGTCGGGCGCGTCGCGCCCGGCGAGTTGCGCGACCGCGGCGGGGGAGAGTGCGCCGGGCTCGATCCGCGTGGCGGGCAGGGCGGAGAGCACGCGCCGGACCTCGCGCCGCGCATCCGGCCGTGCGGTGATGACGAGGCACCCGCGCTCCAGCCGCCGGCCGAGCAGCGCGATCACGTCGAGCGTGGCGTCGTCGGCCCAGTGGAGGTCCTCGATCACGAGGAGGGCGGCGTCGGCGAGGGCTTCGCGGGCGGCGGCGAGCACGTCCTCGCGGGAGCCGTCCGCGACCGCGCGGGCGAACGCGCCACCGACCTGGCTCGCCACGTCGCGCAGCGGGCCGAGCGGGCGGGGCGTGATCAGCGGGTCGCACGCGCCCCACAGCGCGTGGCGGCCGCGGGCGACGGAGGCCACGAGCGCGGTCTTGCCGATACCCGCCTCGCCGAGCACGACGACGACGCCGCCGGTTTCGATCGCCGCCTCCAGCTCCGCCCGCTCGCCATCTCGCTCAAGCAGTTCCAACGATTGGCGAGCCTAACCGCTGACCAGCCACACGGCTAGGACGATGAGGCCGGCGCCGGCGATGCCGACCGCGCTGATGGTGTCCCCGAACACCAGAAAGGCGAGCACGAGGGTGGCCAGCGGCTCGACCGTCGCGAGGATCGAGGAGGTCGTGGGGCCGACCCGCTTGAGGCCCGCGAAGAACAACGTGATCGCGCCCACCGTCGAGATCCCGGCGAGGCACAGCAGCCACCACCAACCCGCGAGCGTCAGATCCCCGGGCCGGAACTCGCCGAGCGCGACGGTCGACACCGTCAGCGCGGCCGCGGCGCCCGTGCACACGAGCGTGGCGAGCATCTGGGGCGGCATCCGCTTCGCGACCCCCTCGCTGACGAGGATGTACGCGCTGTAGAGCATCGCGGCGCCCAGGCCGAGCACGACGCCGAGCGTGTCGATCGCGCCCGTGCTGCCGACGAACAACGTCGTCCCGCCCAGCGCGATGGCGAGCGCGGACGTCCGCCGCCGGGTGAGCCGCTCGCGCCCCAGCGCGACGGCGGCGACCGCGACGATCACCGGGAACGTGAACACGAGCAGCGAGAGCAGTCCCGCGTCGATGCGCGACAGCGCCGCGAAGTACAGCCCAGCCTGCACCGCGTACCCGCCCGCACCCAGCCCCAGAGCCAAGCAGGCGTCGCGACGCGACAGCTGTCGCTTAAGGGGTCTGACCCCTTTAGCGACAGATGTCGCGTTTCCGGCCCAGAAGAGGCCGGAGGCGAAGAGGAAGCGGAGCGCCAGGAGCGTGCCGACCGTGGCGCCCTCGGCGTAGGCGAGCTTGCCGAACACGGCCATCGCGCCGAACGCGGCGCCCGAGGCGAGGCAGAAGAACATGGAGCGCATCCTCGACCGGCGACCGTCAAGGATCGACTCCGATTCCTACGCCATATTCAGTAGGGTTGCTACACGATGTTGGAGCTGCGTCGCCTTCGTCTCCTCCGGGAGCTGCACGAGCGGGGGACGATCGCCGCGGTCGCCGACGCGCTCCAGTTCACGCCCTCGGCGGTCTCCCAGCAGCTCGCGATGCTCGAACGCGAGGCGGGCGTGAAGCTGATCGAGAAGGCGGGACGGGGCGTGCGGCTCACGGACCCCGGGCTGGTGCTGGCCGAGCACGCCGACGCGCTCCTGCGCCGCACCGCGCTCGCCGAGGCCGACCTCGCCGCGGCCGCGAACGAGATCGCGGGGCGCGGGCGCATCGCCGCGTTCCAGTCCGCCGCGTTCAAGCTCGCGCTGCCGGCCATCGCCCAGCTCCGCGAGACGGCTCCCCGCCTGCGCTGCGAGCTGTTCGAGGCCGAGCCGGAGACCGCGCTGCCCGCGCTCGCCCTGGGCGACCTGGACGTCGTGATCGGCGACGAGTGGGACAACCAGCCGTGGCCGCTCGCCGACCAGCTCACCCGCTACCCGCTGCTGCACGACCCCGTGATGCTCGTGGGCAGCACCGCGCCGCTGCCCACGCTCGCCGACCAGGCCTGGGCCGCGGGGCACCCGAACATGGCGTGGACCGACGTGGTGCGCCGCATCTGCCGCGAGCACGGCGGCTTCGAGCCGGACATCCGGCACCGCTCCAACGACGCCAACGTCGCCCTCGCGCTCGCCGCGGCCGGCCTCGCGCTCACGCTGCTGCCGCAGTTCGTGCTCCCGCCCGGCACGCCGGCGTCGCCGGTGCCGTCGAGCCGCACGATCTACGCGGTGATCCGCGCGACCGACGAGCAGCGCCCGAGCACGCGCGCCCTGCTCGCCGCCATCCGTGATCAACTGTGACCCGCATGGCCAACGCCAACCGCGCCACCCTCGCGCTCGTCGCGCTGCTCCTGCTGCTGTTCTGCCTGCCGTGGGGCGCGATCGCGCTGTACGGGCTGCTCGGCGCCTTCCCGTACGAGACGGCGGGCACGTGTTATTCCGGCCGGCCGCTGTGGGCGATCGGCCAGCTGGTCGTCGCGATCGCGGGGATCGGGCTCACGGGCAAGGTGTCGATCGGCGCCATGGGCTCCTCCGCCCAGGGCCAGCGCGACGTCGGCCGCCGCTGGCTCACCCTCGGCTACGCGCTCGCGGCGATCGCGGCGTGGCTGGTCGTCGTGCTCCTGCTGGAGCCCGACGGCACGCCCGTCGCCGCTTCAGAGTGCGACTAGCCAACTGTCGGAGGGAATGCGCGCCCGTTCGCCACTACCGTGCGCCCACTTTGCGCTGCTTGATCGCTTCCCTGCTCGCCTTCGCGCTGCTCGCCGCACCCGCGGCCGCCGCGCCCAAGTGCCCTGAGAGCGCGCGCTGCGGATCGATCGAGGTGCCGGTCGACCGCGCCGGAGCCGTGCGCGGCACGTTCCCGATCGCCTACGCGACCCTGCCGGCGACCGGTCCGCGCGCCGGCACGATCTTCTTCCTGACGGGCGGGCCGGGTGAGTCGGCGATCGTCTACGCGTCGTTGATCAAGGACACGCTGAAGCCGATCCGGGCCACCCACGACATCGTGCTCGTCGACCAGCGCGGCACGGGCCGGTCGGGCGAGATCGACTGTCTCGACGCGCTCGAGGAGGACGGGGAGCGAGCTCGCCGAGGCGTGCGGCGAAGCGGGTCGGCGAGCGCGCGCGCGTTCCTGACGACCAAGGAGACGGCGCGCGATCTCGACGACCTGCGGGCGGCGCTGGGCTCGACAAGATCACCGTGCTCGGCGTCTCCTACGGGACCAAGGTCGCGGGCGAGTACGCGCGGCGGTTCCCGGAGCGCACCGCCGCCGTGGTGCTCGACTCGCCGGTCGGCGTCGGCCCGATCGACCTGCTGTTCCTCGAAGGCATCTCCGTCGCGCCGCGCGTGCTGCGTGAGACGTGTGCAAGCGGCCCGTGCGCGCAGTCGGTCAAGGACGGCGGAGCGGCGCTGTACGCCGCCGTGGCGCGTGTCGGGCCCGGATGACGTCACCCCGTCGAGACCGAGGTCGGGTTCAGCGTCTCGCGCTACCTGGCGACGGCGTGCGTGGAGTCGGCGCTCCCATGGGCGACGACCTCCAACGCCCGCCTCGCGCCGCGCGGCGATGCGGGCCTACTTGCCGGGATACCGCCGCGCGCCTCGCCGCCCCGTTCCGGCCGGCGCCCGCCTGGAGACTCTCCGTCTTCGATCTCTGCCTGGACTGGCCCGCCACACCCGCGCCCGAGCCGGTCCCGGACGCCGGGCCGGACGTCCCGGTGCTCGTGCTCTCGGGCCGCGCCGATCTGCGAACGCCGCTGGAGCTCGCCACGCGCGTGGCCGCGACCTACCCGCGGGCGACGCTGCTCGACGTCCCGCACGTCGGCCACTCGGTGCTCACGTCGGACGAGTCGCGCTGCGCCGTCCGCGGTCTCACAGGCCTTCCTCGGTGGCGCCGCGCCCGCACGTTGCACGGCACCGCCCGCGTTCCCCGCGGCGCGCTACCGGCCGGCGTCCGCGCGCGGGATGAGCGCGACCACCGTGGCGCGACACACGGTCGAAGGCGTGCTCCACGACCTCGATGCGACACGACGCGTGAGCGGTCCGTTCCCACCGTTCAGGCTCAATGGCCTGCGCGGCGGGACGGCCGTCGCGACGGCGCGACGCGTCACGCTCCGCCGCGTGGAGTGGTTCCGCGGCGTGCGCGTGTCCGGCAGCGTCAACAGGAAGGGCAAGGGCCGCGTGACCGTCACCGGGCTCGGCGCCCGGCGCACGCTCACGCTGTGACGAGCGCATCCTCGATCACGCCCGCGAGGCGCTCCGCCGCGATGCCCAGTTGCGCCTCGTCGAGTGAGCTGAACGAGAGCCGCATCTCGTTCGCACCGCCGCCGTCGACGTAGAACGGCGAGCCGGGCACGTACGCGACGCCGGCTTCGGTCGCGGCCGGGCGCAGCTCACGCGCGTCCAGGCCTTCCGGCATCCGCAGCCAGGTGAACATGCCGCCCGTCGGCTCGCTCCAGGCGACGCCGTCGGGCATGTGGCGCCCGAGCGCAGCCGACAGCGCGACCCAGTGCGACTCGTACAGCGCCCGCGCGTGCGGCAGCCGACGCCCGAAGTGCCCCGCGCGGCCGTACTCCTCCACGAGCCGCTGGCTCAGCGCGCCCGCGCACTGATCCGTGCCGCCCTTCGCGGACGCGAGCTGCGCGATCAGCGCCGCCGGGCCGACCGCCCAACCGAGCCGCGTGCCCGGGCAGAAGACCTTCGAGAACGTGCCGGCCTGCACCACCACGTCGGGCGCGAGTGACCACAGCGACGGCAACTGCGTCCCGTCGAACGAGAGCTCCTTGTAGGCGACGTCCTCGACGATCAGCACGCCGTACTCGCGGCACAGCTCGACCAGCGCGCGCCGCCGCTCCAGCGTCAGCGTCCGCCCGGACGGGTTCTGGAACTCCGGGATCGTGTAGAGGAACTTGGGCCGGTAGCCGCGCTCGAGCCGCTCCCGCAGCCACGCCACCTCGAGCCCTTCGGCGTCCATCGGCACGCCCGTGAGCCGCGCGCCATAGTCGCGGAAGCCCATGATCGCGCCGAGGTAGGTCGGGCCCTCGACGGCGACGTCATCACCCGCGTCCAGCAGCGACCGGCACAGCAGGTCCAGGCACTCCATCCCGCCGCTGGTGACCATCAGCTCGTCGAGCGCCGGCTCGCGCCCTTCCAGGTGCGCGACGCGCTCGACCAGGTACTCGCGGAAGCTCGAGAGACCCGCGCTCGGCCCGTACTGCAACGCGAGCCCCGGCTCGTCGCGCACGAGCCGCGCCGCGATCTCCGCCAGCTCCTCGCTCGGGAACGTCACGGGGTTCGGGAACCCGCCCGTCATGCCCAGCGTGCCGGGCGGCGGGCCGGCGAGGATGATCGCGAGCTCGGGGTCGGCCCCCGCGCGCGCCCGGGTCGAGAACAGCTGGGCGACGTCCATGGACGCCATTGAACCAGCCAAGTGCTTACCTGTTCCCATGAGCACCACCGCACTCGAGACGATCAACCACGTCATCGGCGGTGCGCAGACCGCCGGTGCGTCCACGCGCACGAGCCCCGTCTATGACCCGGCGACCGGCCAGGTGCAGCGCAACGTGCTGCTCGGCACGCCCGAGGACGTCGACGCCGCCGTCGGCGCCGCCCGCGCCGCCTTCGATGCCTGGGCCGACACGTCCGTCGTCCGCCGCGCCCGCGTGATGTTCAAGTTCCGCGAGCTCGTCGTCGAGCACACCGACGAGCTGGCGCGGATCATCGCCGCCGAGCACGGCAAGACCGTGGAGGACGCCAAGGGCGAGGTCATCCGCGGGATGGAGGTCGTCGAGTACGCGTGCGGGATCGCGGAGCTCACGAAGGGCGAGTTCTCCGACCAGGTCTCCACCGACGTCGATCTGCACTCGTTCCGCCAGCCGCTGGGCGTGTGCGCGGGGATCACGCCGTTCAACTTCCCGATCATGGTCCCGATGTGGATGCATCCGGTCGCGATCGCGACCGGGAACACGTTCGTGCTCAAGCCGTCCGAGCGCGACCCGTCCGTGAGCAACTTCATCGCCGACCTGTACGCGCGGGCGGGCCTGCCGGACGGCGTGTTCAACGTCGTGCACGGCGACAAGGTCGCGGTCGACGCGATCCTCGACCACCCGGACGTCGACGCCGTCTCCTTCGTCGGCTCGACCCCGATCGCGAAGTACATCTACGAGCGCGCGACGCAGGCCGGCAAGCGGGTGCAGGCGCTCGGCGGCGCGAAGAACCACGCGATCGTGATGCCCGACGCCGACCTGGACTTCGCGTCCGACCAGCTGATCGCGGCCGGCTACGGCTCCGCCGGCCAGCGCTGCATGGCCATCAGCGTCACCGTCGCGGTCGGCGACGCCGCCGACGAGCTGGTGGAGAAGATCCGCCTGAAGGCGCTCAACGTGACCGTCGGCCCGGGCCTCGAGCCCACGTCGGAGATGGGCCCGCTCGTCACGCCGGAGGCGCGCGACCGCGTGAAGGACTACATCGGCCGCGGCGAGGGCGACGTGGTGGTCGACGGGCGCGAGCTGCGAGGTCGAGGGCGACGGCTTCTTCGTCGGCCCGACGCTGATCGACAACGTCAGCACCGACATGAGCGTCTACCGCGACGAGATCTTCGGCCCGGTGCTGACGGTCCTGCGCGTGGACACGCTCGACGAGGCGATCGACCTCATCAACGCCAACAACTACGCCAACGGCGTCGCCATCTTCACGAGCTCCGGCCGCGCCGCGCGCGAGTTTCAGCGGCGCGTCCACGTGGGCATGATCGGCGTCAACGTGCCGATTCCGGTGCCGATGGCCTTCTACAGCTTCGGCGGCTGGAAGGACTCGCTGTTCGGCGACCACCACATCCACGGGCCGGAGGGCGTGCGCTTCTACACGCGCGGCAAGGTGGTCACGACGCGCTGGCCGGACCAGGTTTCCGATCCCACGCACCTTCACTTCCCGACGGCGTCCTGATATTAGTTTGGCGGTCAGACAAATGAAGCAGCAGGAGGAGACCCCGGTGTCCACGATTGAAGAGCCGCGTACAGACGAAGTCCAAGATGGCCGCACCGGCCATCGCTTCACGTTCGGTCTGTGGACGGTTGGCAACCCCGGCCGGGACCCGTTCGGCGGCCCGACGCGCGCGGACGTCGACCCCGTCGACTCGGTCCACAAGCTCGCCGAGCTCGGTGCCTGGGGCGTCTCGCTGCACGACGACGACCTGATCCCGATGGGCTCCAGCGACGCCGAGAAGGAGAAGATCGTCGCGCGCTTCAAGGACGCGCTCGACCAGACCGGCCTGGGCGTGGGCATGGCGACGACCAACCTCTTCGGCCACCCGGCGTTCAAGGACGGCGCGTTCACCTCCAACGACCGTGGCGTCCGCCGCGCGGCGATCGGCAAGGCGATGCGCTTCATCGACATCGCCGCCCAGCTCAACGCCGAGGTCTACGTCTTCTGGGGCGGCCGTGAGGGCACCGAGGTCGGCGTCGCCAAGGACCCGCGCGACGCGCTGGAGCGCTACCGCGAAGCGATCAACGTCCTCTCGCACTACGTCAAGGACTCCGGCTACGACCTGCGCTTCGCGATGGAGCCCAAGCCCAACGAGCCGCGCGGCGACATCTTCCTGCCGACCGTCGGCCACGCGCTGCACTTCATCGAGACGCTCGACCACCCGGAGATGGTGGGCGTGAACCCCGAGTTCGCGCACGAGACGATGGCGGGCCTGAGCTTCCACCACGCGATCGGCCACGCGCTGTGGGCGAACAAGCTCTTCCACATCGACCTCAACTCGCAGCGGATCGGCCGCTATGACCAGGACTTCCGCTTCGGCGCCGAGGACCTGAAGGAGTCGTTCCTGCTCGTGCGCCTGCTCGAGCGCGCGGGCTACGCAGGCCCGCTGCACTTCGACGCGCACTCCTACCGCAACGAGAACGCCGAAGGCGTGTGGGACTTCGCCGCGGGCTGCATGGCGACCTACCGCGCGCTGGCCGAGAAGGCCGCGCACTTCGACTCGCTGCCGGAGGTCCAGGCGGCGCTCGAGGGCGCGTCCCAGCCCGAGCTGGCCCTGAGCAGCGCCGGCGGCGACAGCGCCGACACGCTCAAGGCCGAGGCCACGTGGGAGAATCTGGACTCGCTCGCTGAGCGCGGCTACTACAACGAGAAGCTCGACCAGATCCTCGTCGAGGTCCTCCTCGGCGTCCGGTAGTTCGAGCACCTCGCCCGCGCGGGTGATCGCCGCGCTCGTCCTCGCGCGCCGGGAGAGTCCCGGCGCGCATGGGCGAGCACGCATCGAGGATCACCTCGGCTCTGAGCAGGTCGCACGCGTCGTCTACGGCGCGATCATCGGCATGGCCCTGATCGTGGTGCTCGAGCACCACCCGCCGAGCGCCGGCGTGACGACCGCCACGCTGTTCGCGACCGCGGTCGCCGTCGCGCTGGCCGAGCTCTACAGCGACTGGATCGGTCACGTGCTCAAGCACCGGACGGGTTTCCACCGCAAGGAACTGCTCGAGATCGCCAAAGACGTGAGCGCGGTCGCGATCGGGATCGTGTTCCCGGACGTCTTCTTCCTGCTGGCCACGCTCGGCGTGCTCGAGCTCGACACCGCGTTCACCGTCGCCAAATGGACCGGCCTCGGCCTGATCACGTTCTACGGCTACGCGGCGGGCCGGCTGTCCGGCGAGTCACGGAAGCGGGCCGCGCTCCAGGCGCTCGCCGTCACCGCGATCGGGGTCGCGCTGATCGGGTTCAAGGCGCTCGTGCATTAGCCGCTCGATCTGGTCCAGGCGCTGGGCGACGTGCTCGAGCGTGATCGCCTCCGGCGCACGCCGCTTGCGCCGCGCGGACTCGACGAAGATGGCCGTGATGGTGGCCGTGATCACGCTCATGAAGCCGATCCCGGTGACCATGACGAGCGTGGCCACGGCACGACCCTCCGTGCTGGAGGGGGTGCGGTCGCCGTAGCCGACGGTCGTGATCGTCTGGATCGCGAACCACATGCCGGAGCCGAGCGTCGGGAAGTCCTCGCGGTCGACGGCCCACATCACGACGCCGCCACCGATGCCGATGCAGAGCGTCATCACGGAGATCAACAGCGCGGCGCGCCGTGCGGACAGGGTCACGCGCAGATCATCCGCGCACCAGGGATGACGGTTCCTCGCCCGGGACGGGTGATGCCGGGTCACCCGGCGCGGCGGGACCGTCCACGCATGGAGCGCTCCTATTCCGGTGCGATGCTGGCCGCGTTCTCGTACTTTGCGGTGATGCGGTTGGCGGCGCCCGAGATCCCGGCACAGAGCGCGCGCGTCGGGGAGTCGGCCGAGCCACCCGTGGCGGTCTAGGGGTTGCCCGTCCGGCTCGTCGGCCGCCTCGTCGTCGTCCTGCTGGTCGACGCGGTGGCGCTGCTCGGGCTGGCGTGGATCCTGCCCGGCTTCACGATCGACGACCCGTGGTCGGCACTCGTGCTGGCCGCGGTCCTCGGCGTCGCGAACGCCGTCGTGTGGCCGTTCCTGCTCCGGTTCGCGCTGCCGTTCACGGTGATGACGCTGGGGCTCGGCGCGCTCGTGGTCAACGGCGTGTTCCTGCTGGGCGCGGCGGCCGCGCTGGAGAACGTCCACATCGACGGGCTGTTCGAAGCCGTGGTCGTGGTCCTCGGCCTCTCACTGGTGACGATGCTGTTCGGCGGCGTGCTCGCGCTGGACCGCGGCGACCTCTGGTTCCGGCACATCGTCCGCCGCCAGCTCCGGCGCTCCCAGCTCGCGCGGCACACGGACGTGCCGGGCTTCCTGTTCCTGGAGATCGACGGGCTCGCCCACGGCGTGCTGCGGCGGGCGCTGCGCGACGGCAACGCGCCGTTCCTCGCGCGCTGGATCCACGACGACGGCTACAAGCTGCACGGCTGGGAGACGCACTGGTCCTCGCAGACCGGCGCCTGCCAGGCCGGGCTGCTGCACGGCGACGACCACGACATGCCCGCGTTCCGCTGGTGGGAGAAGGATCTCGGCCGCGCGATCGTCACCAACCACCCGCGCGACGCCGAGGAGATCGAGCGCCGCCACTCGAACGGCCGCGGGCTGCTGCACGACGACGGCGCGAGCCGCGCCAACATCCTGTCCGGTGACGCCGACGCACTCGATGCTGACCATGAGCACCGTGCTCGATCTCAAGCGCGACGGGCGGCTGGGGCAGGACTACTTCGCGTACTTCGCCTCGCCCTACGGCGTCGCGCGCACGGTGCTGCGCACGCTGGGCGAGATCGCGGTGGAGCGCTGGTCGGCGGTCCAGCAGGTGCGGCGCGACGTGCGCCCGCGCGTGCATCGCGGCTGGAGCTACGCCGGCGTGCGCGCGTTCGGCACGGTGATCCAGCTCGATCTGCAGGTCGCGGCGGTGACGGCCGACATCCTCGCCGGGCGGCCGTCGGTGTACACGACGTTCCTCGCCTACGACGAGGTCGCGCATCACTCCGGGCTGGAGCGGCCGGACACGCTGGCCGTGCTGCGGCGCGTGGACCGGGCGATCGCGAACATCGCCGAGGCGGTGCCGCACGCGCCGCGACCGTACCGGCTCGTCGTGCTCAGCGACCACGGCCAGAGCCAGGGCGCGACGTTCAAGCAACGCTACGGCGAAGGGCTCGAAGACATCGTGGAGCGCCATGGCGGCGGCGACGTGCGGGCTGAGGAGGCGCAGTCCGACGAGGGCCGCGCCGCGCTCACCGCGGGCGTGACCGAGTTCGCCACGCGCGACACGCCGGGCGGGCGGATGGTCCGCACGGCGGCGGGCAAGCGCCTGGAGGAGCCCGTGACCGATGGCGTGCCGGACGTGTCCGTGATGGCGTCCGGCAACCTCGGGCTGATCACGTTCCCACGCATCCCGGGGCGGGCCACGCGCGAGCAGATCGAAGCCGAGCGGCCCGGCCTGATCGACGCGCTCGTCGCGCACCCGGGGATCGGGTTCGTGATGGTCGACGGGGAGGTGCTCGGCAAGACCGAGGACCCGCTCGCGCCGTACGGGCCCAACGCCGCGGCGCACGTGGCCCGGACGAGCGCGTTCCCGCACTGCCCGGACATCATGGTCAACAGCACCTACTGGGCGGACCTGGACGAGGTCGCGGCGTTCGAGGAGCTCGTCGGGTCACACGGCGGGATGGGCGGCGGTCAGGCGCATCCGTTCGTGCTCGCGCCGGGCGATCTGGAGTGGCCGTCGGAGCCGGTGATCGGCGCGGACGCCGTCCACCGCGTCTTCCGCCGCTGGCTACAGCTCGACGACCCCGCCGGGACTGACGACCGTGACCTCGGTGGCGCCGGTGACGGCGGCGGCGAACTCGAGCGGGGGGTCGGTCAGCAGCCGCTCGTGACGGCGGCCGAGCCCCAGCGGAAGGAAGGTGCCCCAGTGAATGGGCACGGCGATCCGCGGCGCGATCAGGTCGATCACCCGCGCGGCGCCGGCGGGGTCGAGATGCCCGGGCCCGAGTGACGGGCCCCAGCCCCAGACCGGGATCAGCGCGCAGTCCACGCGCCCGCGCAGCGCCTCCATCGCCGGGTCGTAGTCCGTGTCGCCGGCGAACCAGATGCCGTCGACGAGATAGCCGAGCGCGTCGAGCTCGTCGGCACCGGGCCCGGGGCGGCGGCGGCCGTCGTGCCAGGCCGGGACGGCCTCCACGGTCACGCCCACGTCGACGGTGTCGCCGGGCCGGACCTCGTGCACGGTGTAGCCCGGCGGCAGGTACTTCGTGGCGCCGGACGGGGCCACCGCCTCCGAGCACAGCCCGCGCAGGGACGGCTTGTGCAGGTGGTCGTGGTGCAGGTGCGAGATCAGCACGGCGTCGAGCACGCCCGGATGGGCGGGCGTGGGGACCTGGCGCTTGAGGTGCATCACGCGGTCGCTCAGCACCGGGTCGGTGAGCAGGCGCGCGCCGCCCGTCTCGATCAGCACGGTCGCGTGCCCCAGCCACGTCACCCGATGGGCATGATGAGCCGTCACCCGCGCCTCCAAGACACTCGCCGCATGTCATTGGGACCATTGCAGGTGCTCATCGTCAACTTCGATGAGACGAACTTCTCCGGCGCGGTCGAGGCGGAGATGCGGCGGCTGGAAGCGGCCGGCACGCTGCGTGTGGTGGACATCCTCGTGGTGGCCAAGAACCACGAGGGCGAGATCGAGGTGGTCCGCTCCGAGGCCGAGATCGCGCAGGCGCTGCTCGGCGACGGGCCGGGCGAGGACCGCGAGCTGACGAGCGACGAATGGGCGGTCGCGGATGCGGTCGAGCCGGGCGGCGCGGCCGCGATCGTGATCCTCGAGCACAAGTGGGCGATCCCGCTGCGCGAGGCGATCGAAGGCGCGGGCGGCCACCACGTCGTGACGGAGTGGGTGACGCCCGAGGCGCTCAGGGAACTGGGCGTCGAGCTCACCGCTTGATCCAGCGGTCGGCGATCGTGGCGCCGCCGGTGGTCGTGACGACGAGCACGGCGGCGACCGCGACGAACCACGTCAGCATCGCGAACCCGATGCCGATCACGCCGTACTGCGCCGCGGAGGAGGCCAGCGCGTGCGGCATGTAGATCACCGACCAGATGCCGATGCCGGCCATGCCGATCGCCGCCAGCAGCGCGCTCGGCAGCAGGCGCAGCGGTCGTACGCGGCGCCCGAGCAGCAGGTAGGGCGTCACCAGCCACAGCAGGGTGCTCATCGCGAGCGTGACCGCCGTGAGCAGCCAGCCGTTGAACGGCTGGGTCACGATCGGCCGCAGGGCGAGCACGGCGCCGATGATCAACAGCCACGTCAAGGCGCGCGGCGTGTTGCGCATGCCCAGCGTCGGCAGCTCGAACGAGCCTTCGTACATGCGCTGCAAGCCCACGCGTGAAGCTGAGCGTGCTGACCAGCAGCAACACCACGCCGAGCACCGTCAGGCTCGATTCGACGGCCCCCGACGGCGCGAACGCCTGCCGGACACTGGCCGCGGTGGCGCCCTGCAGCTCGAAGCGATTGACGATCACGTCGGCGAAGTCCTCGTTCTCGCCGCGCGGGAGCGTCGCGGAGTACACGATCACCAGCGGCAGGAACGCCGAGTAGGACTGCGCGGCGATCGCCATCGCACGGTCGATGCCCTGGACGGCGACAAAGCGCTCGAACCAGTCGCGGAAGAACTGCAGCACGGATTGGATCACGGGTGCGGGCATCGTGCGCCGGAGTGGAGCGACGATGCCTCATCCCGTCAGGATGACGCTGGATCACACCAGGACCCGCGAGTGTCTCGACTATGGCGACCCGAACCAAACCCGCGCGCACAGCCGCGCCGACGCAATCCCGCAACGGCTGGATCACGTTCGCCGGCACCTACCTGGTCATCGCCGGCGCGCTCAACCTGATCTGGGGCGTGACCGCGCTGGCCCAGAAGGAATACTTCCGCGAGGACGGCCTGATCTTCTCCAACATGCAGTTCTGGGGCTGGATCGCGCTCATCGTCGCCGCCGTCCAGATCCTCGGCGGCGCCCTCATCTTCATGCGCAAGGTGGGCGGGATGATCCTGGGCCTCGTCCTGGGCGGCTGCGGCGTGCTCTTCAACTTCCTGTCGATCGGCGCCTATCCGATCTGGTCGTGCATCGCGATCGGCTGCAGCCTGCTCGTGCTGTGGGCGGTCACCGTGCACTGGGAGGAAGACCTGTGATCCTCGAGATCCGCGTCCGCGGGCCGGTGGCCCTGGAGGACGCTGACCGTCTCGGCCTGCGCGCCGAGACCGCGCCCGTCGCGACGGTCCTGCGCGGCGAGGTGGTCGACAAGCCCGCGTTGCACGGCGCGCTGGAGCGGATCCGCGCCGATGGGCTCGAGCTGATCGAGGTCCGGAGGCTGCCGTCGTGAGTCTCGGCGCCTCGCTGTTCCTGGTCGCGGTCGGCGCGATCCTGCGCTTCGCGATCACCGCCGACCTCGCCGGGATCGACATCCAGGTCGTCGGGACGATCCTGATGATCGTCGGCGTGATCGGCTTCGCGATCTCGCTCTTCTTCTACTTCCAAGCGCGAGATCGCGGAGCCGCTCCGCCGCTCTGAGCGTCTAAGCAGCGAACGCGGTGTGCTCGGCGGGGGCCTCTTCGATCTTGCTGAGGCCCCGCAGCTTCAGGCCGGCGACGATGGCGAAGACGCCGCGGAAGATCATCGTCAGGGCGAAGAACACGGCGAGCGTGACGAGCCCGATCTCCGGCCAGGCCATGATCATGATGCCGACGATCACGTCGAGCCCGCCGAGCGCGATGCCCCACCAGCGGCGGCCTTCTGAGCCGAGGGCGAGGATGATCCGGATGACGCCTTCGGCGATCAGGTAGACGCCGAGCACGATGACGATGGCGAGCAGGCTCTCACCGGGGCGGCGGATGCACACGACGCCGGCGATCAGCGCGATGACGCCGATGATCGCGCTCAGTGCGCGGCTGGTCGCGTCGCCGGTGATGGCGTCGAGGATCTCCATGAACGCCGTGATGAGCAGGTAGATACCGGCCAAGAGACCGAGCGCCAGGAGCGTGATGTTGGGCCACACGATGGTCGCGATCCCGGTGGCGAGGCAGATGACCCCGAGCACCACGAACAGCCACCAGTTCTTCGCGATGGATGGGACTTCGCTGATCATGGGCGCGACGCTAGGCGCGCTCGGGATGAAGGCGCCTCATCCGGCGTGGGTGACGGCGGCCCGCACCGTCGGGGTGCGTGGATGACCGTGGGCGCTCGCGGGGCTGCCGGCAGTCGCGACAGTCGCGTGTCGCGACGCGTCGAGCGGCGGCCGTGACACGCGTGGACCCGCGTGGGGGCGGCAGCGCCTCGCGGCCCGGTCAGGTCGGACAGGCTCGTGGACGGTAACACGGCCACTGCGCGGGTCACCGACCCGGTAGCGGCCCAGCATCCGCGGCGTCGTGGTGCGCGGCGTCGGCGGGCGACGGATGCCGACGCGGACGGCCGGAGCTCGGGGTCCCAGGCGGACGTCGCACGGCGTGGCCGGCGATCGGTGGCCGCGTACCGGTAGGCGGCGGCCCGGGTCGCGCGACGGCCGCGCACCGGAAGCCGAGGTGGCTCGTGGAGGTGTCGATCGCTTCGCCTTGACGGGCGGCGGGACGGCTCACGCGGAGATCGCCAGTGGGGAGGGGATATCGGCACGGGGCACGAGCATGACCGGGCAGCGCGCGCCGGCGAGCGTTCCGCGCGCGGCCCCGCCCGGCAGCACGACCCCGGGCGGCCCGTACGCGCGTGACCCGAGCACGAGCACCCCGAGCCGTCCGGACGCGCGCAACAGCGTGTCGACGGGATCGCCGACCAGCACCAGCGGCTCGACCTCGAGGCCCGGTTCATCTTCCCGTGCGGCGGCCTCGATCGCGGCGCGCAGGATGCTCGCCGCGTCGCCTCGCTCGCCGCTCCGGACCGGGGCGGGGGCGGGGGCGAGGCGAGCGGCGAACCGCGCGGCGTCGGCGGGATCGGGGGAACGCCGCAGCACGGTGAGGACGAGCAATGGAGCATGGGCCGCGCTGGCGAGCGCGGCGGCGAAACGGAGCGCCCGCCGAGAGTCGGTGGTGGGGAGGAGGCCCACCCCGACGGTTCCCAGCGGACGCTCGCCGTGGCCTCGCGGGACCACGGCCACAGCGCTCGCGGCGCCGTGCAGGACGCGCTCGGCCGTGCCGCCCACGCGCACGCGCCCATGGGCGGCGTCGTGAGCGGAGCCGAGCACGGTCAGGACCGGCCGGTCGGTCGCGATCAGCCGTTGCAGCCCGGCCGCGGCCGAGGCGGCATGCTCGATGTGCGCGCCCGCGAACACGACGGGCGCGTCCGTGTCGGGCTCTGCGTCGGTGATTCCGCTGGAGGAACGAATGTTCACCAGGCGCACAGTCGCGTCGAGCAGCGGCGCCACCGCACGTGCGAACGCGACCGGGGACCGGTCCTCGTCACAGGCCGCCAGCACGACACGCCGCATCGAGAGGCACGCTATGGAGCGGTGGGGTGAAGCGCCGTCGTCCACCGGGGATGAACGTGGCGGCTCACCCCAAAGGGACGAGGCGGGCTCACCCACGCGCGCGCGAGGGTGCGGCGCATCGACGATCTTGGCAGGGATCTGGCCGATGACGCACTCGTGGTGCGCTTGGAGCGAGCGGTGCGGCGCTTCAGGTTGCAGTCGGCGCACAACCTCCTGGACGAGGCGTTCGCCACCTACGCGCCGGATGCGCTGCTCGCGCAGGTCGGCCAGCCGCTGCTCGACCGCCTGAAGGCCGAGCCCGACGACGGCGCGCTGCGCTTCGCGACCTCGCTGCTCGAGTCGCGCCTGCTGGCCCACGCGCGCGGGTGGGAACGCGCGAGCGGACCGCTGGTCGTGCTGGGATGCACGCCGAGCGAGGAACGGACGCTGGAGCTGATCGTGCTCGGGATCGCCCTCGCCGAGGCGCACTGCCGGATCGCGTACCTGGGCGCGGCGACGCCGGTGGACCTGCTCGTCGAGGAGGTCCGCAGTGAGCAGGCGTCGGCCGTCGTCCTCCAGGCCGAGCGCGTGCACCTGACACGGTTCGAGATCGCCCAGCTGCGGGCGTTGCCGGTGCCGCTGGTGTTCATCGGCGCGGCCGCGGCCACGCTCGCGCGGTCCACGCACGCCACCGCGCTCAACCCCGCCAGCCCCACGACGAGTGCGCGGGTGGCGGGGCTGGCGCGGCGGGAGTCATCCCGCCGGAGCGACGAGCCGTCACCCTCTCGCCCAGCAACATGACGCTTCGCCGCATGACTCTGAACTACGAGATCCGCGTACGAGGCCGGGTTGGTGAGCATCTCGCCGACGCGCTCGGGCTCGCCGCCGAGGTCGAGCCCGTGGAGACCGTGCTGCGTGGCCCGGTGATCGACCAGGAAGGTCTGCACGGCATCCTCGACCGGCTGCAGGAGATGGGGCTCGAGCTGGTCGAGGTGCGGCGGCTGCCTCAGACCTGAGCGACGGCGCCGGCCGGGTCGCCGGTGAGCCGGCGCGCGCCGATCTCCGCGCATGCCGCCTCGCTGACCGCCGGCCCGCACGAGCGGCCGCTGCGAAGCCCTCGACCGGCGTGTCGGCGCCGAGCCACGCGGTCCGCCGGCCGCGCCGGTGCAGCGCCAGCGCGAGCGTGAGCGCCACACCGCCTAGTAGGGTCTGCGCAGGAAATGCCTTCAGGGGGCAAGTCAGATGGGTCCGGGGGACGACGGTTGACGTCGGCACCTCGACGTACCCCGGCGCTGGTGACCCAGTTCGCCATCCCACCCGCTCCGTTCGGGATGGTCGAACGATCGCGTCTGCGGTTGACCGTCGATGAGCCCGTCACGCTCGTCTGCGCGCCCGCCGGCAGCGGCAAGACCGCGCTCGTCGCGGCGGAGGTGCAGCGCGCGCCGTACGTCACGGCCTGGGTCACGCTCGAGCCCGCCGACGACGAGCCCGGCCACTTCTGGGACGCGGTGCTGACCTCGCTGGACCTCGCCGGTGCCGTCCCGCCCGACAGCCCCGTCGCCGCGCTCGCCGCACCGGTGCGCGAGTCGCGCAATGCGTTCATGCCGCTGCTCGTCAATGCGCTGGCGACGCTCCCCGAGCGGGTCGTGCTGGTGCTCGACGACGTCCACGTGCTGCGCAATCGCGAGTGTCTGACGCAGCTGTCCTTCCTGCTCCTGCACGCGCCGGACACCCTGCGGCTCGTGCTCACCGCCCGCAGCGACCCGGCGCTGCCGCTGCACGTCCTGCGGGTGCGCGGCCGGCTCGCCGAGATCCGCGCGACCGACCTGGCGTTCACGGAGGACGAGACGCACGAGCTGCTCGCCGCGCACGGTCTCGCCCTCGACGACGAGCTGGTCAAAGCGCTGCACTCGCGTACGGAAGGTTGGGGCGCCGGCCTGCGGCTCGCGGCGCTGAGCCTGCAGGGCCGCGAGGACCCCGACCGCTTCGTGGCCGAGTTCGCCGGCGACGATCGCGTGATCGCCGACTACCTCGTCGCCGAGGTGCTCGATCGTCAGCCGCCGCGACTGCGCGCGTTCCTGCTGCGCACGGCGCTGGTGGACCGCGTGTGCGGGAGCCTCGCCGACGCGCTCACGGGAGACAGCAACGGCGCGGACACGCTCGCCTCCCTCGAGCGCACCAACGGGTTCGTCCTCGGTGTGGACGGCCACCGCGAGTGGTTCCGCTATCACCGCCTGTTCGCCAAGCTCCTGCGCACGCGCGCAGAACGTGAGCTGGCGGCCAAGCTGCCGGAGCTGCACGCCCGCGCCGCCCGTTGGTACGCCGCACGCGGCGCCTCGGTCGATGCGCTCGGGCACGCGGTTCAGGCGCGCGAGTGGGACCTGGCGGTGGAGATCGTCGCCGACCACTGGTTCGACCTGTACGTGCGTGGCGACGCCGCAGCCGTCCGCACGCTGCTGAGCCAGCTGCCACCGGAACGACTCGAGCAGGACGCCGAGCTCGCCGCGGCGCTCGCGTGCGCGGCGCTCGACGTCGGCGACACCGAAGCCGCCGAGCGCCACCTCGAGCACGCCGAGCAGGTGCCGGTGCCTGAGCCGCGACGCCGCCGGTACCTGGAGACCCGGGCGCTCGCCGGCCTGGCGAAGGCCCGGCTGGAAGGTGACTTCGAGGCCGCGCTGCAGGCCGCGGACGGGCTGTTGGCCGAGGCCGCCCGGCACGCCGGCGGTCCCCAAGACGGCGCTCGCGAGGCACTCGTACACGCGATGCTCGGGGAGACCGCCCTGTGGGCGCACAACCTCGACCGCGCCGGGGAGGAGCTGCGCAAGGCGGTCGCGCTCGCCCGCGCGCACCGGCTCGATTTCGTCGCGCTGTCGGCGCTCAGCTATCTCGCGCTGCTGGACGTGATGGTCCATGGCCCAGCCGACGAGCAGGGCCACGGCCTCCAGGCGATCGAGCTCGCCGCCGACCGCGGCTGGTCGCGGGTTCCGCAGACGGCGTGCGCGCACGCCGGACTCGCGCTGCACGCGTTCTACGACCTGCGGCCGGCCGAGGCCGCCCTCCATCTCGAGCAGGCGAGCGTTGCCGCCGCGCTGCTGCGGCGCCGCCAGCTGGACTTCGTGATCGCCCACCTCGATGCGCGCATGCGTTCCGCGGCCGGCGCGCCGCGTGAGGCGCTGCGCGCGCTCGACGACTTCGAGGCCCTCCACCGCCACCGTGGGCCTGTGCTGCGCCGGGAACAGGTCTCCCTCGCCGCGATGCGGGCGCGCCTGCAGGTCGAGAGCGGGGACCTGGAGGGTGCGGAGGCGACGCTCGCGCCGGTCGTGGACGAGCCGTGGGTCGTGGTCGGCACCGCCTCGGCGCGCCTGGCGCTCGCCAGGGGGGAACCGGCCGACGCGGTCGAAACGCTCGAGCGCTTCATCCCCGCCGAGTCCATCCACGCCGTCAGCCATGTGGAGGCGTGCGCGCTGCTCGCGCTCGCCCACGACGAGGCCGGCGAGCCGGGCAAGGCCCAGCGCGCGCTCGAGCAGGCGCTCGCCTTGGCCGAGACGAACCGCCACCGCTGGCCGTTCCTGGAGCTCGGCCGGCGCATGGAGGACCTGCTCAAACGGCAGATCCGGGCGGGCACCGCGCACCGCGCGATCGTCGGCGAGCTGCTGGACACGTTCGCCGACCGCGCGCCGGTCTCACGCCACGTCAGCCCGCTGCTGGAGCCGCTGTCCGACCGCGAGCAGGCCATTCTGCGCTACCTGCCGACGGCGCTCTCCAACCGCGAGATCGCCGCCGAGTTGTTCGTCACGACCAACACGGTCAAGACGCACCTGCGCTCGATCTACCGCAAGCTCGATGTCGCCCGGCGGCGCGAGGCCGTGGAGCGCGCCCGCGACCTACGGCTCCTTTCGTCCCGGCGCTAGCGCCAAGCCGACGAGCCCGAGCGGCAGCGGCAGCCAGTAGGCGTACAGCCGATAGGCGAACGTCGCGAGCAGCGCGTCGCCCGCGCTGACTCCGGCCAGGACGAGCATCGCGCTCAGGCCGGCCTCGACGAAGCCGAGCCCGCCCGGCGTGATCGGGATCTGCGCGAGCACCTGCGCGCCGCAGAACGCGAGCAGGACGAGGCCCGGCCGCGGGTGCGAGCCGATCGCGGCGAGCGCTGCGAGCAGTGTCAGGTAGTCGAACGTCCAGCGTCCGACGGTGGCCAGCAGCGCGCGCTTCCAGCGCGGCCCGAGCGTCGCCAGCAGCCGGTCGCGCTCGCGCAGCAGCCGCTGCGGCAAGTGGTGCAACGGCTCGGACGAGCGGCGCAGGCGGTTGCGGACACCCTGTGCGACGCGCCCGACCCACGCCAGCGGGCGGTCCGTGGTGAGCAACACCGCGCCGAGCGCGCTCGCCGCCGCGAACACGCCCAGGCCGGCGAACGCCGTGTGCGAGAGCGTGTCGTTCACGCCGCCGCGGAGCAGCGCCGGGATGGCCAGCACCGGCATCGCCAGCAGCATCGCGAACACCAGCACGTTGATCGCGGTCAGCGCGGTCACGGTGGCGGCGGGGTGGGCGCCGGAGCGGACGAGGATCTTGTACTGCAGCGCGGAGCCCACCGCGCCGCCACCGGGCGCGACCTTGGCCAGCCCGTTGCCGGCGAGCTGCGACGTGATCACCGCGCGCCAGCGCGGACCGTGCAGCGTGACGAACTGCAACGCCCACAGCGACGCGAGCGACGCCGCCTGCAGCCCGGCCATCGCGAGCAGCGACCACAGCGAGAAGCGCGTGATCTGCTTCCACGAGCCGAACACCTCGACGATGCTCGGGAACACGAGATAGATCGAGACGCCGGTGACGGCGAGCCAGAAGATCGTGCGGCCGAGGCGGCGCGGCGGCGCCGCCTCGGTCTCGACCGTGGTGTGCGCCTCGATCGCGTGCTCGACGCGATCTCCGAGGTGCTCAGGCGGTGGAGCGTCCGGTCCCGTAGACGGAGAGGACGTAGATGACGAGGCCGTCAAGCCCGAGGATGATGACCGACCAGAGGGGATAGGCACCGTACCGTCCACAGCTCACGACCGCAGACGATCGGCCACGCACGGGTGAGCCCGGATCATGCCGATGGGATGACAACGCATCACCCGCTCGTCCGTACGCTCGTCACTGTGACCGATGTCGCCGTGCACGATGAGTTGGAACGGCTCCGCGCGCAGAACGCCGAGCTCGAGAAGCGCATCGCCCGGCGGGTCCGCTGGCGCAGCTCGTTCTCCGGCCTGCTGCTGGTGCTGGGCTGCGGGTTCGCCGTGCTCGCGCTCGTCGCGATCTGGCTGCGCGTCACGCTGCTCGACACGGACCGCTACGTCAGCACCGTCGCGCCGATCGCCGCGGAGCCCGCGGTCCAGGACGCCGTCGCGAAGAAGCTCGAGACGGCGATCTTCACGCGCGTCGATTTCACGTCGCTGGCCCGCGAGGTCCTGCCCGAGCGGGCGGACGTGCTCGCCCCGGCGATCGAACGGGGCGCGCAGTCGGTGATCAGCGACCGGATCGCGGACTTCACCCGCTCCGACCGCTTCCAACAGCTGTGGGTCGAGTCCAATCGGCGCGCGCACACGCGCGTCGTCGAGCTGCTGGAGACCGGCAGCTCCCGGCGGCTCGCGCTCGACGACAACACGCTCTACCTGGACCTCTCGCCGGCGGTCGAGCGCGTGCGCACGGGCCTGACCGAACGCGGCTTGAACCGCATCGCGTCCGCGATCCCGGCCAGCGTCGACGGCCAGATCGAGCTCGTGCAGTCCGGCGCCTTCGCCGACGCGCGGGGCTTCGTGCGGGTCCTGAAGGCCACGGCGATCATCCTGCCGCTGCTCGCGCTGCTGTGCCTGGCGGGCTCGATCTACCTCGCGAGCACCTGGCGGCGCGGGTTCCTGCACGCGGGGCTCGGCGTCGCCATCGCGATGCTGGGGCTGATCGCGCTACTCGCCGTCGGCCGCTCCCTGTACCTCGACGCGCTCGGCAACGGCGCGCTCCCGCGGGACGCGGCGTCGAGCATCTTCGACACGCTCGTCGCCTTCCTGCGCCACGGCGTGCGGGTCGTCGTCGTGGTGGCGGTCCTCGTCGCGCTGTTGACGTTCCTCGCGGGCCTGCCGCTGGGGCGGCTGTTCCGGCGAGTGTGGGGCAGTTCGCAGCGCGGCTGGGTGGCGCGCAACCAGCGCGTGCTGATGCTTGTCACCGGCGGCCTCGGCCTCGTCGTGCTGTTCGCATGGAGCCCGCTGACCGGCGGCGTCGTGCTCGTCACGCTGCTCGCGGTGGGCATCATCTGCGGCGTGATCGCTCTGCTGGGGCTCGAGGCCCGAGATCCCGTCGCCGATGAGCTTCGCGCCGATGATCAGGAACAGGACGGCCATGATCACGGTGTTGTCGGCGGCCATCCATGACCTGAGGTGGTCGAGGAGCGCGGAACGGGCTGAGCGCCGTGCCGACAGCGAGCCGCGTGCGGCATCGCCCGGCGCGGGTGATGTCTGCCCACCCACCTCGCACCGACCATCGAAGGCATGAGTACACTCGTCGCGATCGCCTACCCCGACAAGTCCACCGCGGACGAGGTGGTAGCCACCTTGAGCCGTCTTCAGACCGAGCAACTGATCTCGCTGGAGGACGCCGTCGTCGTCGCCCGCGACGACAAGGGCAAGGTCAAGCTGCACCAGTCGAACAAGCTGGCGGCCGGTGGCGCGGTCGGCGGCGCGCTCTGGGGCGGCCTCATCGGCCTGATCTTCTTCGTGCCGCTGCTCGGCATGGCCGTCGGTGCGGCAACCGGCGCGGCGACCGGCGCCCTCGCGGACGTCGGCGTGGACGACAACTTCATGAAGGACCTGGGCAGCAAGCTCGAGTCCGGCGGCGCGGCGCTGATCCTGCTGGTCCGCAGCGCCACGACCGACAAGGTCCTGCCCGAGATCGCGCACTTCGGCGGCGAGGTCATCCAGACGTCGCTCGACAATGAGGCCGAGGAGCGCCTCCGGCACGCCCTCGAGATGCGCGAATCCGCCGCCTAACCTCGTCCCGCCTGGACCGCCGGGACTACCGGCGGTCCAGTGGCTGCGGCGCGGACATCGTTGCGGGCATCACCGGCTGGGCCGGTCCCGCTCGATCTCCAGCATTCGGCGGAGATGCTCAGCCGGCGAGGGAGCGCCGATCTCGTCCGCCGTAGTTGAACAGGGCCCAGACGATGATCACGTCCACGAAGAACAGGATCAGTGACAGCGCGGGATAGCTGGCGATCGCGAGGAAGTTGGCGATCATGTTCAGGCCGGCGAAGGTGATGCCGAGCCAGCGCGCCCACTCCTTCTCCATGTAGATGCCCACGACGGTGATGACCTGGCCGGCACCGAGGCACGCCAGCACCCAACCCCAGAAGTTGAGGTTCGCCAGCACGAACTTCGTCTCTTCGACGAAGAACGTGGAGTTGCTGATCATGGCGATGCCGTAGATCAGATTGAGCAGCCCGACGATCCCGAGCATCACGCCCGCGAAGATCAGCCAGGGCCTGCCGGGGTCGACGTCGTAGGTCGAGGGATCAACGTGCATGGGTCAGGCCTTCCGGGCGCCGTGGGCGATCAGCCCGTAGATGACGAGGACGTCGAGCGAGAACAGCATCGCCGCCCACCAGGGGTAGGCGGGCAGGACGAGCAGCTGGATGACGGCGTTGACGGCCACGATGCCGACGCCCGCCCAGCGAGCGCCCGCCAGTTGCCCGGCGATCGCCAGCGAGGCGGCGCCCTGGGCGATCGACACGAGGATCAACACCCAGCCCCAGGACTTGAGGCCGCCGAGGACGAACTCCGTCTCGCCGACGAAGAACGTCGCGTCCGACACCGCGGCGATGCCGTAGATCAGGTTCATGATCGCCAGCAGGCCGATCATGGAGGCGCTGAACATCACCCAAGTGGGCGAGCTGTCAGCGCCGAGGAAGACGCCCTCCGGCGGTCGGTCGCCCGCCCCGGAGCGCGGTTCGGTCATGCTCATGGGGGGCACGGTACGGCGCGTCCGGCCCCGTCCACATCACCCGGATGGAGTGACGTGGATGACGAGCGTGCGCGCGAGCCAGTCGTGCAGCCCCCGCCTGCGGGCGTCGAAGAGGACGGGCACGAACCCCGCGAACAGCGGGATGATCGCCAGCACCAGGCCACCGAGCCGGATCAGCGCACGGACGAAATGCACCCGGCCGCCGGAGTACGTCACCACCTGTAGCCGCATCAGCCGCATCCCGGGCGTCTGGCCCGTCGTGGCCCAGAACAGCGTGAAGTAGCCGCCGACGATCAGTGCCCAGCCGGCGGCGGCCATCAGCGCGACCACCCATTGTGGGCGCAGGTCGCCCACCAGCGAGGTCACCAGGCCGATCAGCGCGCCGAGCACCAGGCAGATCAGGTTCGCGATCGCCGCGTCAATGGCCAGCGCCGTGCCGCGCGTGGCGATGCCCGCCGGGGCTAGGCGGCTGGGTGCGGCCGTCGCAACCATCCGCGGACCGTGCGCTCCGCGACGTCGTCGAGGGTCTCGGCGCGTGCCCGTACGCCTTGGGTCAACTCCTCGGCCATCGTCGTGCTCTGCTTGGTGAGCGCCATGCGCACCTCGGGGCTGGCGGCGACGTGCTCGATCACCCGCTGGAGCTCCGGTCCCTGCAGCGCGCGGTCGGTGGCCTGGACCAGCAGCCGGTCCATCTGCGGGCTGGCGATCACGGCCGCGACGGCGGCGTCGAGGTCCACCTCCTCCGCGAGCCGTTCGACGACGTGATGCTCGAGCAGCGAGCGCACGATCGCGTCCGGCAACGTGCCGGCGATCACGCGGTCGACAGCCCGCTCGAGCTCCGGTGCACTCAGCAGCTCCAACACGACGCTCTCCAGGCGTGAGCGCAGACGGACGCGCACGTACGCGCCGTCGTTGGCGAGCCGACGCATTCCGGGCAGACGCGCGGCGAGGCCCAGCGGCAGCCGAGCGGTGTCGTAGGCCACCTGCGCGACGGCCAGCGCGGCGTCGGCGACGTTCGGACTGGACTCCATGACGCCATTGTCCGGCCCCACCGCTGGGCGCGCATCACCCGGTCGGAGTGAATCGCGCCGCGCTCAGGCCTCAAGCCGCGATCCGAACCTCGCGGAGGTCCAGCCCGAACTCCTGCACTTGGCCGATGAGCCCGAACAGCGTGGCCTGGTCCACGTGCTCCACACGGATCACGCTGGTGCCCTCGGCCACGTGGACAGCGTGCGGCCGGAAGCCGTCGGCGAGTGTGCCGATGTTCCCTGAGATGCTGATCTCGTAGGTCCGCAGCGAGGGCACGCCGCGCATTCTTACCCCGATTCCTGCAGGGGATGCATGGTCAGGCACACCATTGTTGGGCGTGCCGCGAAGATAAAGGTGCCAGGCACCTTTAGGAAAGGCCGGCGGCGACCGCGAAGCCGAGGACGGTGAGGAGGCCGGCGATCCGGCCCGCCTTCTCGGTGGCGTCGGGAATCATCGAGTCGACGAGCATGACCAGCAGGGCACCGGCGGCGAAGCCGTTGATGCCGGCCTTGAAGTCACCGGAAGTGGCGTCGGCGATGGCGAAGCCGACGATGGTGGCGAGCATGCAGACCACGGCGACGGCGCCCCACATGCGCATGATCGTGGCCTTCGAGCGCCTCGCCTTGCGCAGGTCAGTGGACGCACCGATCGCCTCGGGGAGGTTGGAGACGAAGATCGCGGCGAGCAGGCTGATCGAGATGCCTTCGCCGCTCGCGAGCCCGATGCCGAGCACGGCCTGCTCCGGGATGCCGTCGAGCAGCGCGCCGAGCGCGAGCGCGGCACCGGCGCCGGGCACCCGCTGCTCGACGACGCGGTCGAGCGTGAAGTAGGTCAACGCGCCGAGCGTGAGGCCGATCGCCACCGGCACGCCGCCGGCGAGCTGGAGGCCCTCCTCGAACAGATCGAACGACACCGCGCTGATCAGCGCGCCCGCGCCGAACGCGAGGACGGCGCCGACGAGCTTGTCCGGCCACTCACGCGCAAGCCCCAAGAACCCGCCGATCACGAGGGACGCGGCGGCGACGGCGCCCCAGAGCAGCGCGGTGAGCATGCGGCGGAAGCTACTCCTTCACCCGGCCGGGACGATGAGCGCTCATCCAGGACGGCGGGAAGGTGCGGGCATGACCGCCGGAGGAGGTCAGCCGAAGACGCATCACGCCGGTGGTGGCGATGGGTGCCGGGCGCGTCGTGGCGGCATCCGGACGGGGCCAGGCAGCTCGATCACGGAGCGCGAGCGGCATCCGGTCGTGCAGGTCGCCTACGAGGACGCGGTGGCCTACGCCGACTGGGCGGGCCTCCGGCTGCCCAGCGAGGCCGAGTGGGAACGGGCCGCGCGCGGCGACCTGGAGGGCGCCGAGTTCACGTGGGGCGACGGGGCGGAGCCGGGCGGCGCGCGGTTGGCGAACTACTGGCACGGCGACTTCCCGTGGCGCCCCGAACCGGGCTACGGGACCACCCTGCCGGTGGGCTCCTTCCCGCCGAACGGGCTCGGGCTCTACGACATGGCCGGCAACGTCTGGGAGTGGACGACCGACTGGTACGGCGGGTCCGAGGAGGCGAGCCGGGACCCGGGCCAGCCGCAGTTCTCGGTCCCGCGCCGGGTCGTCAAGGGCGGGTCCTTCCTGTGCGCCGACAGCTACTGCCGGCGCTACCGCCCCGCGGCCCGGCGTCCGCAGATGATCGACACCGGCATGAGCCACATCGGCTTCCGGTGCGCGGCCGATCCGTAGCTCGTGGGTGACAATGGGCGCCATGAGCGTGCCGTCAGGGAATCCCTCAACAACGGATGGCTGTGCGAGCGGACCACTCCACGGCGTCAAGGTGATCGAGATCGCGAGCATCGGCCCCGGGCCGTTCGCGGCGATGCTGCTCGCCGACCTCGGCGCCGAGGTGGTCCGGATCGACCGCTCCGGCGGCGCGGGTAATCCGCTCGGCGAGGGCTCGTGGAACTTCATGCACCGCGGGCGGCGCTCGGCCGCGGTGGACCTCAAGCACCCTGAGGGGCGCGAGCTGGTGCTGCGGTTGTGCGCGTCCGCCGACGCGCTGATCGAGGGCTTCCGGCCCGGCGTGATGGAACGCCTGGGGCTCGGCCCGGAAGCGGTGGCCGAGCGCAACCCGCGGCTCGTCTACGGGCGCATGACGGGCTACGGCCAGGACGGGCCGATGGCGGCCGTCGCGGGCCACGACATCAACTACATCGCGGTCGCGGGTGTGCTCGGGGCGATGGGCCGGACGGGGGAGAAGCCGCCGATCCCGCTCAACCTCGTGGCCGACTTCGGCGGCGGCGGGATGCTGCTCGCGCTCGGGGTGGTCTCCGCGATCCTCGAAGCCCGCGGGTCGGGGCAGGGGCAGGTCGTCGACGCCGCGATGGTCGAGGGCAGCGCGCTGCTGGCGACGATGTTCCACGCCCTGCGCGCGCAGGGGATGTGGTCCGACACGCCGGGCACGAACCTGCTCGACTCCGGCGCGCACTTCTACGAGGTCTACGCCACGAGCGACGGCGGGCACATCGCGGTGGGCGCGCTCGAGCCGCAGTTCTACGCGACGTTGCTGCGGCTGCTCGAGCTGGACCCCGACGCCTTCCCGCAGTGGGACCAGCCGCGCTGGCCCGAGTTCAAGGCGCGCTTCGCCGAGGTGTTCGCCACCCGCACGCGCGAGGCGTGGGCGGCGGTGCTGGAAGGCGAGGAGGCGTGCGCGACGGCGGTGCTGGCGCTGCACGAGGCCCCGCAGCACCCGCACAACGTGGCGCGCGGCACGTTCGTCGAAGTCGACGGCAAGCTCCAGCCCGCGCCCGCGCCGCGCTTCAGCCGCACGCCCGCGGCGGTCTCGCGGCCCCCGGCCGAGCCCGGCGCCGACACCGACGCCGTCCTGCGCGACTGGGGCATCGACGACGTCGCCGCGTTGCGGGCCGCGGGTGCGGTCAGCGGGCCGGCGTGACCGGCCGCTGCAGGATCAGACGGGTACTTGCTCGCGTGGCTCCTCGGCGCGCAACGCCTCCATCCGGGCGCGCCGCGGCGCGCTGGCCTCGCGGATGACGGTCTTGATCACGGCCGCGAACGGCATCGCCAGAATCGCGCCCACCACGCCGAGCAGGCTGCCCGCGATCAGCACCGCCACGATCGTCGTGAACGGACTCAGCTCGACCTGGCGCTTGTAGACGATCGGGTAGACGATGTAGTTCTCGACCTGCTGGTAGATCAGCTGGATCACGAGCATGATCACCGCTTCGGTCGTGCCGACGGTGAGCGCGACGGCGACGAGGATGACCGCGGCGATCGTCGCGCCGATCTGCGGGATCAGGTCGAGCAGCCCGGTGATGACGGCGAGCACGATCGGGAACGGCAGCCCGAGGACATACGCGCTGAAGCCGGCCACGACGGCGGCGACGACCGAGATCGCGATGTTGCCGATCAGCGAGGACGACACGTTGCGGATCGATTCCTCGACGACCGGGCTCCAGCGCCGCTCGGTGTCGGGCCGCGCGAACCCGAACAGCCACTGCGTGACCGTCGGGCGCTCCATCAGCAGGAACAGCGACAGGAAGGTGAGCGTGACGAGGCTCAGGACGGAGCCGAAGATGCCGCCCGCCGCGCCGAGCAGTGTGCTGGCGGCCTCGGGGAGCTCCTTCGCGAGGTTCGTCAGCCATTCGCGGACCTTGTCGTCGAAGCCGGCGGTGCCGGAGAGGCTGGCGAGCCAGTCC
Source organism: uncultured Solirubrobacteraceae bacterium (assembly GCA_963724195.1). Classification (GTDB taxonomy): domain Bacteria; phylum Actinomycetota; class Thermoleophilia; order Solirubrobacterales; family Solirubrobacteraceae; genus Solirubrobacter. The sequence continues at coordinate 315,141 of CAVRTQ010000021.1, forward strand.
GACTCCTGCAGCTCCTCCCACATCGCGGGCAGGGAGCGGATGAACTCCTTGATCTCGCCCCACACCGGCCCGGCGGTGACGAGCACCAGCGCGATCACGGACAGGAACACGCCGGCGAACACGACCAGCGCGGCCCGGCCGCGCTTCCAGCCGCGCGCGACGAGCCGGGCCACCACCGGGTCCAGCCCGAGCGCGAGCACGGTGGCGAGGAAGATCGAGAGCAGCGTGCCGAGCGACAGGATCGCGAGCACGACGAGCAGCCCGAAGACCAGCAACGTCAGCAACGTCCGGACACCGATGACGATTTCGACGCGCTCTGGTCGCACGCCCACAGAATCCGGGGCGCGCGGGCGAAGGCGCCTCACCCTCGCGGGGTGAGAACCTAAAGGGCCAGGCCCTTTATCTAGTCGCGCTTGCCGAAGTCGGTGTGCTCCAGGTGCGGAGCCGTGACCTTCTTGTGTTCGGGCCGCTCGCCCGTGTCGCGCTTCTCGCGCGTGAGCCGAACATGATCGCGCCACCGGTGAGGTACATGGCGATCACGAAAACGGTGCCCACGACGATGATGATGAGCAGTAGGAGTAGTGCTACGCCGCCTTCCATGCGAGCGTCCTAAAGGGCAAACTGCAGGAGTTCGTCAACCGCTGAATCGGGCACCCAAGAGAGAACTTCATGTCGACCGGTGAATTCCACGCAGTGCAGCCTCGAGACCGCGAAGACGATCCGGGCGAGCAGCCCACGCAGGAGCACCAGGCTCCTGAGATCACCTTTGACGAGCAGTTCTATCCCGCGCGGCCCAAGAAGTTCCGGCCGTCCGCGCGCCGCAGCCTGCGGCGCCGGCTCGCCGATCGCCTCGGCGGCGACGACATCGCGGACAACCGCGAATACGTCGAGTGGCTCGTCGAGCAGTCGATGCTCCACGACGCCAACCGGCTCGCCACCCAGCTGTCCGGCTCGGGTGGCATGTGGCAGAACCCGTTCGCGCACCCGGACCCGCGCGCCGCGGTGGAGCGCGCGTCGGTCTGGTTCACCGCCTATCCCCTGAGCTTCGTCACCGGCAAGGGCGAGTCCTATCTGTCCGCGCTCGCCGACCGCCGGCTGTGGGACGCGTTCCGCCGGATCGGCATCGACGGGCTCCACACCGGGCCGGTCAAGCTCGCCGGCGGCCTGAACGGCCGCCGCCTCACGCCGTCGATCGACGGGCACTTCGATCGCATCTCCATGGAGGTCGACCCGGAGTTCGGCACCGAGGAGCAGTTCCGGATGCTGTGCGCCACCGCGGCCGAGTACGAGGGCACGGTGATCGACGACATCGTCCCGGGCCACACGGGCAAGGGCGCCGACTTCCGGCTGGCCGAGATGGCCTACCAGGACTATCCGGGCATCTACCACATGGTCTCGATCGCGCCCGAGGACTGGGGGCTGCTGCCCGACGTCCCCGAAGGCCGCGACAGCGTCAACCTCGACGCGGACACCGAAGCGGTGCTCGAGCGCGCCGGATACATCATCGGCCGGCTGCAGCGGGTGATCTTCTTCGAGCCCGGCATCAAGGAGACCAACTGGTCGGTGACGCGCTGCGTGAAGGGCGTGGACGGCGTGGGCCGGCGCTGGGTCTACCTGCACTACTTCAAGGAGGGCCAGCCTTCGATCAACTGGCTGGATCCGAGCTTCTCCGGCATGCGGCTCGTGATCGGCGACGCGCTGCACGCCCTGGCGGACCTCGGCGCGGGCGGCCTGCGGCTGGACGCGAACGGCTTCCTCGGCGCCGAGAAGAGCGCGGAGGAGGAGCCCGCGTGGTCGGAAGGGCATCCGCTCTCGGAGGCCGCGAACCACTTCATCGCTTCGATGATCCGCAAGATGGGCGGGTTCTCCTTCCAGGAGCTGAACCTGTCGATGGACGACATCAAGACGATGGGCGCGTCCGGCGCCGATCTGTCCTACGACTTCGTCAACCGGCCCGCCTATCACCACGCGCTCGTCACCGGCGACACCGAGTTCCTGCGCCTGACGCTGAACCTCGCGCAGGACATGGGCATCGACCCCGCGTCGCTGGTCCACGCGATGCAGAACCACGACGAGCTCACGCACGAGCTCGTGCACTTCTCCACCGTCCACCGCGACGATCTGTTCTCCTGGCGCGGGGAAGAGGTGCGCGGGGAGGAGCTCGCGGAGGAGATCCGGCAGACGCTCAACACGCGCCTGACGGGCGTGCGCGCGCCCTACAACCGCACGTTCACCACCAACGGCATCGCCTGCACGACGGCGACGGTGATCGCCGCGACGCTCGGTGTGCGCGACCTCGCGCTGATCACGCCCGCCGAGCGCGACCAGATCAAGGACGTGCACCTGCTGCTGGCGATGTTCAACGCGCTGCAGCCCGGCGTGTTCGCGTTGAGCGGCTGGGACCTCGCGGGGATGCTGACCATGGACGCGGCGGACGTCGCCGACCTGATCGCCGAGGGCGACACGCGCTGGCTCAACCGCGGCGGGCACGACCTGCGCGGCGTCGACCAGCCCGCCACCGAGGGGCGCATGCCGCCCGGCCGGTCGCTCTACGGCACGCTGTCGGAGCAGCTCGCCGACGAGCACTCGTTCGCGAGCGGGCTGCGCCGGATCCTCGCGGTCCGCAGCCAGCACGGGATCGCGACCGCGACGCAGCTCGACGTGCCGCAGGTGTCCAACAAGGCCGAGCTGATCATGGTCCACGAGCTGGCCGACAGCACGCTGCAGATCACGGCGCTGAACTTCTCGGCCGAGCCGATCGCCGGCTCCGTGCGATCCGAGCACCTCCCCGGCGGCGCGCGGCTGACCGACATGTTCACCGGCGAGGACCTCGGGACCGTCGACGACCTGCACACGTTCAGCCTCTCGATCGAGGCCTACTCAGGGCGTTCGCTGCTCGTCACGCCGGAGTGATCCTCGAGGGCCGACACGCGGTCGTCTACGGCGCGAGCGGAGCGATCGGCGGCGCGGTCGCCCGTGCCTTCGCCGCCGAGGGCGCGGTCGTGCACGCGCCGTCGCACGCGGAAGTCGACGCGTTGGACGAGGCGGCCGTGGATGCCCACGCCGCCTCGCTGCCGCGGATCGACATCTCGTTCAACTCGATCTCGATCGGCGACGTCCAGGGCACGCCGATGGTCGAGATGGCCGTCGCCGACTACGTCGAGCCACTGGCCCGGCAGGTCCGCACGCAGTTCCTGACCACCCGCGCCGCCGCGCGCCGCATGCGCGAACACGGCGATGGCGGCGTGCTCCTGTTCTTCGGCGGGACCGGCGACCCTCCGCGCGGCTTCTCGCTCGGGATGCTCCAGGCCGGGTTCATCGCGGTGGAGCACATGCGTCGCCAGCTCGCCGTCGAGCTCGGGCCCGACGGGATCCGGACCGTGACCCTGCGCACGGGCGGCGTGCCGGAGTCGCTGCCCGACGGGATCGAGGGGCGCGAGGCGATCGCCAAGAGCCTGGACGAGTCGACGCTCTCGGGCCGGAGCGCCACGCTCGAGGACGTCGGCCGCGTGGCCGCGTTCGTCGCCTCCGATCACGCGCGCACGATGACGGGTGCGACCGTGAACGTCAGCTGCGGCGCGCTGCTCGACTGACTTCATAGAATCTCGCGCCGATGCCTGCGGTAGCGGCCCGCGAGGACTGGGAGCTGCCGGCTGAGCCGGCCAGCGTCACGCTGGCTCGGGGCCGGGTGCGTGCATTCGCGCAGGAGCACGGCGCGACAGCCTGACGACGTGGTGGATCTCACCCTGGCGGTGACCGAGGCGGTCACCAACTCCGTCATCCACGCGTTCATCGACCGCGATCCCGGCCGGGTGCACGTGACCATCTCCACCGCCGCCGACGAGCTGACGGTCGTCGTGGCCGACGACGGGCGCGGGATGCAGCCGCGCGCCGACAGCCCGGGGCTCGGGCTCGGGCTGCCGACGATCGGCCGGCTCGCCGCCCACGTGGACATGCGCGAGGCGCCGGGCGGCGGCACCGAGCTCACGATGACGTTCGCGACGCCCGGCGTCCGCGGTCCCGCGCGCGGCGAGCAGGTGGACGCGCGCGAGCCGGAGCTGCTGGACGCGGTGTCGCGCGTCGCGCAGGGGGCGTGGCCGGGGGAGGGCGTCGAGCGGCTCGTCGACCTGCTCGTCCCGGATGTGGCCGACGCGTGCGCGGTCGACGTGATCAGCGCGGCGGGGACCCCAGAGCGGTTCGCGGGGCGCATCGAAGGCTCGAAGCCGCTCTCGCACTGGCTCGCCACCTTGCGCCCGCGCGTGGACGCGGCCCGCTCCGCCACGCGCGCCGCGCTGGAGGACGGGCGCCCGCACGTCTCCGAGCTCACGCTGGACCTGATCGAGCGGCTCACCACCAGCGCCGCGGACGCCCGCACGATGGCCGCGACCGGCATCCGCTGGTGGGCCGTGATCCCACTCCGGGAGGGCGACCGGCTGCTCGGCCTGTTGCACTTCGGCCTGCTGCCCGCGCGCGGCCGACCGTCCGACGAGCAGATCGAGTTCCTGCGCACGCTGGGCGAGCGCGCCGCAGCGGGCCTCGCCCACACGCAGCTGATCGCCGAGCTGCGGCGGATGCGCCACCGCTTCGAGCGCGTGCTCGACGTGCTCGCCGAGGCCGTGATCGTGCGCGACGGCCACAGCCGGCTCGTCTACGCCAACGAGGCCGCGGGCCGATTGTTCGGCCTCGACCAGAGCGCGCTCCGCGACCTCAGCGGCGAGCAGGTCTTCGACCGCTCCGAGGTCATGACCGACCCGGACGGGCGCCCGCTCGAACTCGACGAGTTGCCCTATCGGCGCCTGCTCGCCGGCCTGGACGCCCCGCCGCGGCTCGTGCACATGGGCAACCGTCGGCTCGTGATCAAGGCGACGCTGCTCGACGAGGGCGAGCGGCTCGTCGTGTCGGTCATCCAAGACGTCACCAACGTGCACTAGGCCGGGAAGAACAGCTCCACCCGGATCTCCTGCAGCGTCACGTCCTGCGGCGTGCCCACGGTGGTCACGAGCGAGAAGTAGCTGACGTCGAGGTCGTCCTTGACGAAGTGCACCGGGACGACGGGGGAGGCGGTGCGCGCGAAGTCGGGCGTGCGCCACGCCGGTGGCGCCGTGGCGAGGACCTCGTCGAGGAGGTTCGTCGTGCGTGGGTCGGGGATGCCGCCGACCGCCTCGCGGTGCACCCGGGCGATCAGCGCCTCGCCGGTCAGGTCGAAGTTCGCGACGTGCGGGCGCAGCGGGCCGAACATCAGGCGGACGACGTTCGCCGGCGTGGGCGGCGGGCCGTCCAGCAGGCGCGTGAAGAGCGCGGTCGCCGCGTCGTTGGCGTCCGTGATGTCCCAGTGGCGGTCCATCACCACGGCCGGATACGGCTCCTGCTGGTTGAGCATGCGCTGCAGCGCGGTCTGGACCTGCGCGAGGCCCGGCGCGTCGAGCCCGGTCTCCCGGTAGTGCGGCGCGTAGCCCGCGGCGAGCAGCAGCTGGTTGCGTTCGCGCAGCGGCACGTCGAGGGCGCGGGAGAGCCGCAGGATCAGCTCGCGGCTGGGCTGCGCGCGACCGCTCTCCACGAAGGAGACGTGGCGCTGCGTCGTGCCCATCTCCGTCGCCAGCCCGAGCTGGCTCATCCTTCGCTCGCGGCGCCAGTGCCGCATCAGCGTGCCGACGGGACTGGCCATGGGCGCGACTCTACGACGGTTCGGGCCGCGAATCGATTCCCTCGCGAGGGAATTGAGCCGCTGCTCGCGCGGCGGGACGCTGCCGAGCATGTTCACCGTCCACACCGCCACCACCGCCCCCGCCGATGCCCGCGACGCGCTCGCCGCGCTGGAGCGCAACATCGGCTTCATCCCGAACCTCGCCGGGACGATCGCCGGCTCGCCGGCGGCGCTGGCCGGCTTCGTCGGGATGCAGTCCGCGCTGCGCGGGTCGCGGCTGAGCGCGCTCGAGCGCGAGGTCGTCGGCCTCACCGTCAGCCGCTTCAACGCGTGTGCCTACTCGCTGGCCGCGCACTCCCGGTTCGCGGCCGCCGCCGGTGGCTCGCCGGAGCTGATCGACGCGCTGCGCTCCGGCTCGGTGCTGAGCGACGCGCGGCTCGAGTCCCTCCGCGCGTTCGCGGCCGCCGTGCTGGAGGACCGCGGGCACGTCGCCGCCGGCGAGTTGGAGGCCGAGGACACGCTCGAGGTGCTCGCCCAGATCGCCTACACCACGCTCGCCAACCACGTCGCGAACGTCTCCGGAGTCGCGATCGACGACGCCTTCGCCGCGCTTGTATAACGTCAGTCCACCACCCGGGCTCCGGCCTCGGTTGGCGACTGCGAGGCGGCTCAGCTCCGGCGTCTACCAGAGCACTTCGACGCCGTACGCGTCGAAGTGCGGATCGGTCGTGATGACCGGCAAGCCGTCCCCGAGGGCCTGCGCGATCAACAGGCGGTCGAACGGGTCGCGGTGAGATTGGAGAGAATGCCGCCCATGGCTTCGTACTCCGTCAACGACGCGGGCGTCGCGCGGGCGCGCGAGCTGATCGATGCCCGCCAGTACGTCCTGGACTCCGACTGGGGCGACTCCCAGCCCAACGCGGAAGCGCAGAACACGTACCTCGAGAACCACTCGTGGGAGGACTACGCGGCCTGGCACCTCGGTCTCACCGAGGGCGCGAACGACGAGACCAAGGCCCGCTACGCGTTCGTCTACGGCGACTTTCGCCGCATCCACCGCTCCGGCCTGATCGCCTGCGTCTACCGCGCGGCCGAGTGGCGCCACAAGGGCGTCGAGCTCGCCGCCCACGACCTCCTGCAGCACCTCGACGAAGTCAGCGGGTGAACGCGGCGAGCGCGACGGGGACCCCGAGGTCCTCGACGCGCGGCTTGATCCGCCACAGTCCGCCGGGCGCTTCGGCCAACAGCAGGCGCGCCCGGCCGTCGCCCTGCTCCTGCGCCTCGCGGTCGATGGTCGTGAAGATGTCCACGAGCGCGAGCAGCGCCTGCGGGTCCGGGCCGTCCGCGAGCAGCTGCTCGGCCTCGGTGGCGATAACCACGAGGCTGGCGTCGCTGTAGATCGTGAAGTCGCGCAGCGTATCGGTGAGCGCCATCCAGTTGGCCCCGAACCCGTCTGGCAGCTGCAGCGCCGCGGACAGCTCGTCGTAGAACGCGCTCTCCGTCCGCGCGCGGGAGCCGCGGACCACGCGCGCGAGCACCCGCTGGTCCGCATCCGCGAGTCCGTGGCTGAGCGCGCCGGCGTCGAGCGGGCTGAGCTCACCGTATTCGACGGCGGGGCGCTGCGGGTCGAGCAGGGCGAGGGGCACGGTCTCAGATCTCCACGAAGGTCCGGTAGTGGTCGCCGGTATAGAACCAGTGACCGACACCGGCGTGCGGCGGCGCCGGGTGTGCGTGCGGGCCGGCGGCGGGCTGGATGCCGAAGACGATCCGGTGCATGCCGCGGTTGGTCCGGCCCGGGTTGACGGCCGGGTTGCCCTGGATGTTCACGAGCCCCTGCGTGTTCGGGAAGATGTCGAACTCCTCGTAGGGGTTCCGGTTGGCCACCGCCGGTGGCCCGTTGTTCGGGCCGGGGAGCGGGGTGCCCCAATTGTTGTGTGGGGCCTGCGCGAACCACGGGTGGAGCGAGTTGCGACCCTGCGCGACGAGCGTGTTGCGCACCGCGACGGCGATCGTCAGCACCGGAAGCGTGAAGAGCGCGGACAGCGCGCGCGCCTGCTCGGTCGCGTTGGCGAGCACGTCGACCGGGTCCAGCGCGAACGCGGGGTCCAACCCGTTGAGCTGAGCGAACAGGTGCGGCCAGCCCAGGGGCGCCGGGGCCGCGGGGACCACGGACCGTGACACGATCCGGCCGCGCCGGTCCGGGAGCACCGAGCGCAGCGTCTCCAGCCGCGACTGGACGCCGCCGCCACCGGGCAGCGGAGGGAATGCGCGCCTGCAGCGCCGGGGGTAGCGCTGCGAGCAACGCCGGATCGATCGAGCGGACGCCGTGGCCGGGCGCACCGGCGCCCGCGGGCGCGGCGCCCGGCAGCACGTCGGCGGCGTGCAGGCGGGCGGCCAGCCAGCCGAACTGCGGGACGGTCAGGTTGTCGAGCTGGTTGTTCACCAGCGCGTTGAGGTGTTCGGCGTTGAGCGCGGAGAACTGCGGCTGCGTGATCGCCTGCAGCCGCGGCGGGGGCAGGACCTGAAGCGTCGCGGCGGGGACCCCGGCGAGCTGCCCGCTCGTGATGTGGGGCACCTGGGCCGGGTTCAGGTTCGGCAGCACCGTGGCGATCTGCGCCGGCAGCAGGCCGCCCAGCTGCTCCGGTGTGAGGTTCGCGGACACGCCGCCGACGGCCCCGCCGCCCTGCGCCAGCAGCTGCTCGGGGTGCAGCCGCGCGAGGTCCCCCGGGACGAGCTGGATGAGCGCGAGCGCCGCGGTCTGCGCGGAGGTGAGGTACTGCATGCGTCCCGCGATCGCGGTGAGCTGCGCCCCCGCCCAGAGCGCGATCCCCGCCGGCGCGAGCGCGGCGAGCTGCGCCCCGCTCATCACCTGGATCTGCGCGGCGGTGAACTGCTGCACCTGGGGCGCCGTGAGCTGTCGCAGCTGGCTCACCGGCGCCTCCGGGACATCGGCGACCGGGAAGGTCCCGAGGTTCGCCATGGCCGGCAGGTTGTGCGGGCCGGCGGCCGCGTTCGGGGCGGCTCCGGACTGCTCTTGGCGGAGCGCCGGGCCGTGGGTGGCGGTCAACCGGTCGAAGCGGTCCTGGGTGAGCTGGTTGAGCAGGTGCGGCGGCAACCAGCGCGCCTGCGCCGGCAGGAACGCGGCGAAGCGCGGCTCGGCCAGCTGGTTGAGCTGGGCGACGGTCAGCGCCGCCAGCTGCGCGGGTGCGAGCCGTTGCAACTGCTCGTCGCTGAAGGCGGCGAAGCAAGGCGCTGTGAGCTGTCCGATCTGCACCGGCGTCATCGCCCCGAGCTGCGCCGGCGTCAGCTCCGCCGCCGTGAGCGCGCCGACCTGGGCGGCGGTGAGGTTGCGGACCTGGTCGCCGGCCAGCGCCGCGAACGCGGGCTGGACGCGCAGGGCGTTGAAGCTGGGGATCGGAAGCTGTGGGAGCTGGGCGGGTGGGAGGGCGCCCACGTGCTGGGGCTGCAGCAGGGCCATCAGCCCGGCCGGCATCGCCGCAACGTGCGCGCTCGTGAACTCGCTCAGCTCCGCCGGTGACGGCGCAGGCCCGCCGGCGAGCCCGAGGACCGCCCCCGGGGACAGGCGCCGGTCGATCGGGAGGCCGACGACCGCAGGGCCGGCGCCGAGCGCGGTGCCGAGCGAGTTGGCGCCGACCGTCGCGCCGCCGACCGGCAGGTGCTGGATCAACGCGACCGGCAGCCGCGGCATCAGGCCCGCCACCTGTCGCTCGCTGAGGCTCTGCAGGTGCGGGCCGCCGAGGCCGGCGAGCGCCGCGTTGTCGAGCGCGTGCAGCGCGGGCATGCTGAGCGCACCGAGCTGCTGGTGCGTCAGCTGCGCGAGTTGCGCGGCGTCGAGGGCGGCGAAGAACTCCGCGGGCAGCATCCGGATGACCGGGATCGGGATGTTCTGCAGGTACGTGCCGGCGAGGCCGTTGGCGGCCTTGACCGCGTTGTAGGTGGCGACCGCGGTCTGCCCGCCGTCATGCAGCGCGCGCAGCAGCAGGAGCTGCCGTTGGGGCATCCACGGAGCGAGCAGCTGGGTCATCTCGGCGGTCTTGGGTCCGTCGAGCCGTGGAAGGTAGCTCGTGAGCGAGACGAACTGGGCACCGCTGTAGGCGGCGTTGACCGCGTTGGGCGGGGCTGCCGTGAGCACGGCATGGCGGACCGGCGTCTCGGTGCTCAGCCCGGCCTCGTTCCACGCCTTGGCCGTGATCTCACGGCGCCCGGGCGGGAAGTTCGACCAGTCCCACCACCACGCGCCGTCGGCTTGCCGAGCCTGGTTCCAGCCACCGGTGTCGACGCGGACCTGGACGTTGTTCGTCGGGCCGTGGGGGTTCACGCGAATGCTGTAGGTGTCGGTCTGGACGTACGCGTCCTCCTGCGGCTGGTCGATCACCGGCGCCGGAGCGTTCGGGTCCGGTGCCCGGGCCAGCATCCGCGCGACGGCGTGATTGCCGGCGCTGCGTTGGAGCGCCAGCGCGGTGCGCGGGTCGAGCCGGCGTGGACGGGCCTCGACCGCCGGTGCCGGCACCGGTGCAGGTGGCGGAGCGGAGGGGACGGCTTCGTCGTGCTCGCGGCCGGGCATCCGCGGCGAGTATCCGCGCGCGGCACCGACCAGTCAAGCTCCGCTGCGCAATCGGCGGCGGGCCGAAAAACACCGTGAACAAGAAAAGCACCCACCCGATTGCCCACATTCGGCCGGGCCTATTCCGACCGGCGGTCCATACCTGCGACGGCCGCCGCCGGACAGGATCGACGGCGGGTCCAACCAATAAGAGAGGGAACTCTTGCAACGCACTTTCAGCGCGCTGGCGGTCACCGGCGCGATGACGCTGGTCGCGGCTGCGCCCGCGGCGGCGGTGAACACGGTCACGACGGCCAACGGCGCGAACTGGCAGATCCATGATGCCGCGCCGCCGATCCTGGACACGGGCTCGATCCGCGCGATCTCCGACAACGCGTTCTACGGCTTCGGTGGCATCCGGGTCAAGGTGTCCGGGATCCCGGCCACAGATCCGACCGGGCGGCTCAACGGCGAGCTGATGCGCGGGTTCGGGCTCACGTACGACGGCGACGAGTCGTTCGCGACGACGACGCCGGTGCCGCTGGGCGGGGTGGCGATCAGCCGCACGATCAAGGTGTCCAAGCCGGGCAACTGGACGCGCTGGCTGGACACGTTCGCGAACACGACGGGCCGGACGATCACGGTGGACGTGACGTTCGGCGGCTCGGCGGGTCAGAACACGACGAACAACCAGAGCAAGATCACCGGGACGTCGTCCGGGGACACGACGATCGACAACGCGGACGCGTGGGTCGCGATCCACTCGCCGAACGCGAGCGGGATGAGCACGCGCGGACCGTCCGCCGTCGTGATCGGCTCGACCACGGGCACGGGGAACTTCCAGCGCGACCCGTTCGGCGCGCCGCTGCCCACGACCGGGCTGGAATCGAACTTCTACGGCTACCGCAACACGATCACGCTCGCGCCCGGCCAGACGAAGTCGCTCCTGCGCTACGTCGTCGCGGGTCGCACCGAGACGTCCACGACGATCGGCGCGCAGAGCACCGTGGTCACGACCAGCGCGACCGGCCTGTCGACCGCGCCCGACCTCGCCGGCCTGTCCGCCGAGTGCACTGTGCACGGTCACGAACTTCACGCTCGCCGGCCAGGACTGCGCGAACACGCCGCTCCCGGCGCTGCCGAGCATCCCGCAGACGAGCCTCAAGACCACGGCGTCCGGCTACGACGTGGTCGACAAGTCGATCACGCAGCTCGTCGCCGACATGGACGTCCGGCCTGACGACCTCGCAGGCGATCACGCGCGCGTACCTGGACCGGATCGAGGCCTACGACAAGGGCCCGTTCGGCTTCCATGCGTTCATCACGGTGGCCAAGGACGCGATGGCGCAGGCGGCTGACGCCGACGCCAAGCGCGCCGCGGGCATCAAGGGTGACCTGCTCGGCGTGCCGGTCGTCGTGAAGGACCTCTACGACACCAAGGACATGCCGACCACGGATGGCTCGCTCGCGTTCGAGGGCTGGCAGCCCAAGCGCGACGCCTTCCAGGTCAAGAAGCTGCGCGAGGCCGGGGCGATCATCCTCGGCAAGGGCAACATGTCCGAGTTCGCCAACTCCGGCTCCTACAGCGAGTCCGGCTACGGCATGGTGTGGAACGCGTTCAAGCCGTCGAAGACGTCGCTCGGCTCGTCCGGCGGTTCGGCGGTGGCGACCGCGGCCAGCCTCGCCGGCGTTCGGCATGGGCAGCCAGACGGGCGTCTCGCTGTACGCGCCGAGCACCGGCGCGTCCCTCGTCACCCTGCGCGGCACCGACGGCATCGCCTCCGGCGCGGGCGTGATGCCGCTGACGTGGCTGCAGGACTTCGCGGGCCCGATGGCGCGCACGACCTCCGACATCGCCCGCATCCTCAACGCCACCACCGGCACCGACCCGGACGACCTGTTCACGCTGCACAACAACGCGGGCGAGAAGCGACCGGCCGACTACAAGACCGCGCTGGACAAGCAACGCGCTGCAGGGCAAGCGGATCGGCTACCTGCCGGCGTCGTTCACCGGCAGCCCGAGCTACGGCCAGGCCGACGGCACGATCGAAGCGGTCACCGCCCGCTTCGCCGACATCGAGGCCGCGGGCGCGACGATGGTGGCGCTGACGACGCAGCCGCCGAGCGGTCCCGCCACGCGGCACGCTGACCGGCAACCGCACGGAGGAGGGCTGGCAGCAGTACTTCGACCTGCACGAGAACCCGCCGTACACGACGGCGAGCGGCATCCTCAGCTCGCCGAAGGTGCTCCCGTACAACCGCCAGACGGTGGCGGTCCGCCCGCGCATGACGGCCGAGGACATCCAGAAGGTGCTCGTCGCCCGCGACGAGCTACAAGGACCGCATCAAGACCTGGATGGACGAGAACAACATCGACGCCGTCGTCTACCCGGGCTTCCGCTCGGACGTCTACGACAACGACGGCGCCCAGACGCTGTCGAGCGACCGCAACAGCGGCGTGCTCACGTCCAACGTCGGCCTGCCGACCCTGGTCCTGCCGATCGGCGCGAACCCGCACGGCGACCCGATCTCGATCCAGTTCGTCGGCCGCGCGTTCGACGACGCGAAGGTGCTCGGCTTCGGCCACGCGCTCGAGCAGCAGCTCGGTGGCGCGGGTCACATCGCGCCGGTCACCGCGCCGAAGCTGACGTTCGCGAAGGACACGCCCGGGACGATCGGCGGCACGGTCCCGGCCACGCTGAACCTGACGCTCGGCGCGCCGGCGACGTTCGGCGCGTTCACGCCCGGCATCGACAAGGAGTACACGGCGACGACGACCGCCGGCGTGATCTCCACGGCCGGTGACGCGACGCTCACCGTCTCCGAGCCCGGCCACCTGGTCAACGGGCCGTTCAGCCTGGCCGAGCCGCTGCGGGTGGAGATGTCTCCCGCGACGTGGACCGGCCCGGTGTCGAACGCGTCCGTCGCGATCGCGTTCAAGCAGCTCGTCAAGCGGACGGACCCGCTGCGCACCGGCAGCTACAGCAAGACGCTGACCTTCACGCTGAGCACCACTAACCCGTAATGGGAAGCTCGGCGCTGATCGTCGTGCCGGCTCCGGGTGGCGAGACCACCCGGAGCCGGCCGCGCAGCGCCTCGACACGGTCACGCAGACCGACCAGGCCGGAGCCGTCGAAGGCGGCTCCGCCACGGCCGTCGTCGGCGATGGACAGCGCCAGCCGCGCGTCGGCGATACCCGCTGTCACGCGGATCACAGACGCCTCCGCGTGCTTGACGGCGTTGGTGATCGACTCGGCGATCACGTAGTAGGCGGCGACCTCGACCGCGTCGGGCAGCCGGCCCTCGACCACGTCGTACTCGACCGGCACCGGCGAGCGCGTGGCCAAGGCGCCCACGGCGGCGTACAGCCCGCGGGAGAGCGCGGCCGGATGCAGGCCACGCGCGAGCTCCCGCAGCTCCTCCAAGGCCAGCGCCAGCTCCTCGATGACCGGGTCGAGCTCGGGTGTGTCGAGCCGCTTGCGCAGCATCCCCAACGTCAGCCGGGCGGCCACGAGCCGCTGCTGCGCGCCGTCGTGCAGGTTGCGTTCGAGCCGCTTGCGCTCGGCGTCGGCCGTGCGCACGAGCCGCTCGCGCGACTCGAGCAACCGTTCCCGGGCGTCCGCGCTCGCGAGCGCCAACGACGCCAGCTGCGCGAACTCGGTCAGCCGCTCCTCGGCGTCCGCGGGCAGCCGCTCGCCGCCGAACGCCGCCAGCAGCAGCGCGCCCCACACCGCGTCCTCGACGACGACCGGCGTGGCCGCGCCCTCGCGCAGCCCGCGCATGTCCTCGCCGGTGCGCTCGTACTCGTCGAAGCGGGCGGGCAGCCCGGTGTTGCGCACCAGCGTCAGCGCGCCGCCCGCGCCGAGCGGGAACGACGTGCCGGCCGGGAACGCGTCGACCGCGCCCCAGCGCCCGGCGATCACCGCGCCCGCGTCGGTGAAGCGCACGACCGCCGCCGCGCTCACGCCGCACACGCCGGCGGCCTGCTCGGAGATCGCGCCGAACACCTCGTCCGGCGCCGCGCCGTGCGCGACGAGCACGGCGAGGTCGCGCAGCGCGGCGGCTATTCCCCGGGCCACGGAGGGTGCGGCGGAGCCGACATGATCTCGACCCGGTGCCCGCCGGGGTCGCGCACGAACGTCCGCGGCGCGTCCCACGCGTTCGCGCCCTCGGTCAACTCGAATCCGGCGTCGGCCAAGGCGCGCAGCACGGCTTCGTAGTCGGGCGCGACGATCGCCACGTGCCCGCGGCGCGCCGGCAGGGACGGGTCGTCGGTCGGCGCGTAGTGGATCTGCGTGCCGTCGCGCTCGACCCACACGAACTCGTCGCGCAGCATCGGGGGCGGAACCATCTCGGTGAAGCCGAGCAGCGCCCAGAACGCGACGCAGGCCGGGACGGTGTCGGGCGCGACTTCGAGGGTGACGTGTTGCAGCACGATCCGCAGGCTACTCGCGCAGCGTGATCGGCAGTGGCGGCCGTCAGGGGAGAGGCCGCCAGCAGCGTGCTCGTCGTGCCTGAAACGACTAACTGAACAGGAGCTTGGCCGCCTGCTCGGCTCGCTTGGAGGCCAAGTTCATGTTCTTGATCGCGCGCTTGGCCTTGGTGATCCCGGAGTTGCCACCGTTGCGCAGTGCCATGTTGAGGCCCTGCTGGAAGCGGCGCAGACCCGTGGTGTACAGGTCGAGCGCGTCCAGCAGCTTCTGCTTGGCCGACGCGACGGGCTCGGTCTCGGGCTGCTCGGCGGCGAGCGCGTCGCGCCACAGCTTCACCGACGCTCCTTGGCGCCCGGCGGCGGCCTTGGCCTTGCGCTTCTGGGCCTTCGTGCTCAGCTTCCGCGCGGCCTTGATGAAGCGCGCGTCCTCCTTCGCCTGGCGCTGCGCCTGCGTGGCCACCACGTCACGGATCGACTGATCACTGGCCTGCGCCCCCGGAGCGACCACGAACAACGATGCGAACAGCATCACACCGCACAGAGCAACCTTGCGCATTGCTGAAATCCTCTCAGTAAATGAACCCGAAATGCCGAGTACCCGAGGATGGCTCAGCCGAACCTCGGCAGGACTTCCGGCGCCCACTGCGTGAAGAACGCGTCCTTGTCCGGGCCGACCTGCTGGACGTAGAGCTCGTCGACGCCGGCCACCTCAGACCTTCGTGACCGGCGGTCCATACAGCGGACCGGACGCGCTCGCCAGGATCGACGGCGGGTCCATTCGATAAGAGAGGGAACTCTTGCAACGCACTTTCAGCGCGCTGGCGGTCACCGGCGCGATGACGCTGGTCGCGGCTGCGCCCGCGGCGGCGGTGAACACGGTCACGACGGCCAACGGCGCGAACTGGCAGATCCATGATGCGGCGCCGCCGATCCTGGACACCGGGTCGATCCGCGCGATCTCCGACAACGCGTTCTACGGCTTCGGTGGCATCCGGGTCAAGGTGTCCGGCATTCCGGCGAGCGATCCGACCGGGCGGCTCAACGGCGAGCTGATGCGCGGGTTCGGGCTCACGTACGACGGCGACGAGTCGTTCGCGACGACGACGCCGGTGCCGCTGGGCGGGGTGGCGATCAGTCGCACGATCAGGGTGTCCAAGCCGGGCAACTGGACGCGCTGGCTGGACACGTTCGCGAACACGACGGGTCGGACGATCACGGTGGACGTGACGTTCGGCGGGTCGCGCGGGCCAGAACACGACGAACAACCAGAGCCGGATCACGGGCACGTCGTCCGGGGACACGGCGATCGACAACGCGGACTCATGGGTCGCGATCCACTCGCCGAACGCGAGCGGGATGAGCACGCGCGGACCGTCCGCGGTGGTGATCGGGTCCACCACCGGCACGTCGAACTTCCAGCGCGACCCGTTCGGCGCGCCGCTGCCCACCACGGGGCTGGAGTCGAACTTCTACGGCTACCGCAACACGATCACGCTGGCGCCCGGCCAGACGAAGTCGCTCCTGCGCTACGTGGTCGCGGGCCGCACCGAGACGTCCACCACGATCGGCGCGCAGAGCACCGTGGTCACGACCAGCGCGACCGGCCTGGCGACCGCGCCCGACCTCGCCGGTCTCTCTGCCTCCGCACTGTGCACGGTCACGAACTTCACGCTCACGGGCCAGGACTGCGCGAACACGCCGCTCCCGGCGCTGCCGAGCGTCCCGCAGACGAGCCTCAAGACCACGGCGTCCGGCTACGACGTGGTCGACAAGTCGATCACGCAGATGGTGGCCGACATGGACTCCGGCCTGACGACCTCGCAGGCGATCACGCGCGCCTACCTGGACCGGATCGAGGCCTACGACAAGGGCCAGTTCGGCTTCCACGCCTTCATCACGGTGGCCAAGGACGCGATGGCGCAGGCCGCTGACGCCGACGCCAAGCGCGCCGCGGGCATCAAGGGCGACCTGCTCGGCGTGCCGGTCGTCGTGAAGGACCTCTACGACACCAAGGACATGCCGACCACGGACGGCAGCCTCGCGTTCGAAGGCTGGCAGCCCAAGCGCGACGCCTTCCAGGTGAAGCAGCTGCGCGAGGCGGGGGCGATCATCCTCGGCAAGGGCAACCTGTCCGAGTTCGCCAACTCCGGCTCCTACAGCGAGTCCGGCTACGGCATGGTGTGGAACGCGTTCAAGCCGTCGAAGACGTCGCTGGGCAGCTCCGGCGGCAGCGCGGTGGCCGTCGCGACCAGCCTCGCCGGCTTCGGCATGGGCAGCCAGACCGGCGTCTCGCTCTACGCGCCCTCCACCGGCGCCTCCCTGGTCACCCTCCGGGGCACGGACGGCATCGCGTCCGGCGCGGGCGTGATGCCGCTGACGTGGCTGCAGGACTTCGCGGGTCCGTTGGCGCGCACGACCTCCGACATCGCCCGGATCCTCAACGCCACCACCGGCACCGACCCGGACGACCTGTTCACGCTCCACAACAACGCGGGCGAGAAGCGGCCGGCCGACTACAAGACGGCGCTGGACAAGCACGCGCTGCAGGGCAAGCGGATCGGCTACCTGCCGGCCAACTTCACCGGCAGCCCGAGCTACGGCCAGTCCGACGGCACGATGGAGGCGGTCACCGCTCGCTTCGCCGACATCCAGGCCGCGGGCGCGACGATGGTGGAGATGAGCTCCGCCGCCCCGAGCGGCCCGAGCGTCGGCACGCTCACCGGCAACCGCACGGAGGAGGGCTGGCAGCAGTACTTCGACCTGCACGAGAACCCGCCGTACACGACGGCCGCGCGGCATCCTGAGCTCGCCGAAGGTGCTGCCGTACAACCGCCAGACGGTCGCCGAGCGCCCGCGCATGACGGCCGACGACATCCAGCGCGTGCTGGCCGGCCGCGACGAGTACAAGGCGCGGATCAAGACCTGGATGGACGCGAACAACGTCGACGCGGTCGTCTACCCGGGCTTCCGCTCGGACGTCTACGACAACGACGGCGCCCAGACGCTGTCGAGCGACCGCAACAGCGGCGTGCTGACGTCGAACGTCGGCCTGCCGACGCTGGTCCTGCCGATCGGCGCCAACCCGCACGGCGACCCGATCTCGATCCAGTTCGTCGGCCGCGCGTTCGACGACGCGAAGGTGCTCGGCTTCGGCCACGCGCTCGAGCAGCAGCTGGGCGGGGCGGGGCACATCGCGCCGGTCACGGCGCCGAAGCTGGCGTTCGCGTCGGGCACGCCGGGCACCGTCGGCGGCACGGTCCCGGCCACGCTGAACCTGACGCTCGGCGCGCCGGCGACGTTCGGCGCGTTCACGCCCGGCATCGACAAGGAGTACACGGCGACGACGACCGCCGGCGTGATCTCCACGGCCGGTGACGCGACGCTCACCGTCTCCGAGCCGGGCCACCTGGTCAACGGGCCGTTCAGCCTCGCCGAGCCGCTGCGCGTGGAGCTGTCTCCCGCGACGTGGACCGGCCCGGTGTCGAACGCGTCCGTCGCGATCGCGTTCAAGCAGCTCGTCAAGCGGACGGACCCGCTCCGGACCGGCAGCTACAGCAAGACGCTCACCTTCACGCTGAGCACCACTAACCCGTAATCGGAAGTTCGGCGCTGACCGTCGTGCCGGCTCCGGGTGGGCTGACCACCCGGAGCCGGCCGCGCAGCGCCTCCACACGGTCACGCAGACCGACCAGGCCGGAGCCGTCGAACGCGGCTCCGCCACGGCCGTCGTCGGCGATGGACAGCGCCAGCCTGCTCGTCGGCGATACCCGCCGTCACGCGGATCACGGACGCCTCCGCGTGCTTGACGGCGTTGGTGATCGACTCGGCGATCACGTAGTAGGCGGCGACCTCGACCGCGTCGGGCAGCCGGCCCTCGACCACGTCGTACTCGACCGGCACCGGCGAGCGCGTGGCCAAGGCGCCCACGGCGGCGTACAGCCCGCGGGAGAGCGCCGCCGGATGCAGGCCACGCGCGAGCTCCCGCAGCTCCTCCAAGGCCAGCGCCAGCTCCTCGATGACCGGGTCGAGCTCGGGTGTGTCGAGCCGCTTGCGCAGCATCCCCAACGTCAGCCGTGCGGCCACGAGCCGCTGCTGCGCGCCGTCGTGCAGGTTGCGTTCGAGCCGCTTGCGCTCGGCGTCGGCCGTGCGCACGAGCCGCTCGCGCGACTCGAGCAGCCGTTCCCGGGCGTCCGCGCTCGCGAGCGCCAACGACGCCAGCTGCGCGAACTCGGTCAGCCGCTCCTCGGCGTCCGCGGGCAGCCGCTCGCCGCCGAACGCCGCCAGCAGCAGCGCGCCCCACACCGCGTCCTCGACGACGACCGGCGTGGCCGCGCCCTCGCGCAGCCCGCGCATGTCCTCGCCCGTGCGCTCGTACTCGTCGAAGCGGGCGGGAAGCCCGGTGTTGCGCACCAGCGTCAGCGCGCCGCCGGCGCCGAGCGGGAACGAAGTTCCGGCCGGGAACGCGTCGACCGCGCCCCAGCGCCCGGCGACCACCGCGCCCGCGTCGGTGAAGCGCACGACCGCCGCCGCGCTCACGCCGCACACGCCGGCGGCCTGCTCGGAGATCGCGCCGAACACCTCGTCCGGCGCCGCGCCGTGCGCGACGAGCACGGCGAGGTCGCGCAGCGCGGCGGCTATTCCCCGGGCCACGGAGGGTGCGGCGGAGCCGACATGATCTCGACCCGGTGCCCGCCGGGGTCGCGCACGAACGTCCGCGGCGCGTCCCACGCGTTCGCGCCCTCGGTCAACTCGAATCCGGCCTCGGCCAAGGCGCGCAGCACGGCCTCGTAGTCGGGCGCGACGATCGCCACGTGCCCGCGGCGCGCCGGCGGGGACGGGTCGTCGGTCGGCGCGTAGTGGATCTGCGTGCCGTCGCGCTCGACCCACACGAACTCGTCGCGCAGCATCGGCGGCGGAACCATCTCGGTGAAGCCGAGCAGCGCCCAGAACGCGACGCAGGCCCGGACCGGTGTCGGGCGCGACTTCGAGGGTGACGTGTTGCAGCACGATCCGCAGGCTACTCGCGCAGCGTGATCGGTCAGTGGCGGCCGTCAGGGAGAGGCCGCCACCAGCGTGTTCGTCGTGCCTGAAGCGACTAGCTGAACAGGAGCTTGGCCGCCTGCTCGGCTCGCTTGGAGGCCAAGTTCATGTTCTTGATCGCGCGCTTGGCCTTGGTGATCCCGGAGTTGCCGCCGTTGCGCAGTGCCATGTTCAGGCCCTGCTGGAAGCGGCGCAGACCCGTGGTGTAGAGGTCGAGCGCGTCCAGCAGCTTCTGCTTGGCCGACGCGACCGGCTCGGTCTCGGGCTGCTCGGCGGCGAGCGCGTCGCGCCACAGCTTCACCGACGCTCCTTGGCGCCCGGCGGCGGCCTTGGCCTTGCGCTTCTGGGCCTTCGTGCTCAGCTTCCGCGCGGCCTTGATGAAGCGCGCGTCCTCCTTCGCCTGGCGCTGCGCCTGCGTGGCCACCACGTCACGGATCGACTGATCACTGGCCTGCGCCGCCGGAGCGACCACGAACAACGATGCGAACAGCATCACACCGCACAGAGCAACCTTGCGCATTTCTTAAATCCTCTCAGTAAATGAACCCGAAATCCGAGTACCCGAGGATGGCTCAGCTGAACCTCGGCAGGACTTCCGGCGCCCACTCCGTGAAGAACGCGTCCTTGTCCGGGCCGACCTGCTGGACGTAGAGCTCGTCGACGCCGGCCGCCTCGTACTGGCGCAGTGACTGTACGTGGGCGTCGATGTCGGGGCCGGTCGGCGTCTTGATCTGCTCAGCGGTGACGAGCTCGCACGCCTGCTCGAAATGCTTGGGCGTGGGGAGGATCTGCGCCAGCTCACCCGGCAGCCCCTCGTTCGGCCACAGGCGCAGGACCGTCTTGAGCGCCTCCTCCTGCGACGGGCCGTAACAGACCTTCGTCCCCGCGTGCACCGGGCCCTTGCCGCCCTGCTCGCGGTAGGAGTCGATCGCGTCCTTGTCCGGCGACATCGTCACGAACCCGTCGCCGATCCGCGCGGCCACGCTCGAGCGCCTTCGGCCCGAACGCGCTCACCAGCACCGGCGGCGGCTCGTCCGGGAAGGTCGTACACGCGCGCGTTCTCGACCGTGTAGTGGCGCCCGCGATGCGACTGCTGCCCGCCCTGCCAGAGCGTTCGCATCACCTCGACGGCCTCTTCGAGCAGCTCGAGCCGCACGTCCGCCTCAGGCCACTTGTCGCCGAGGACGTGCTCGTTGAGCGCCTCGCCCGAGCCGACGCCGAGGTTGAAGCCGCCGGGCAGCAGCACGGAGGACGTCGCCGCGGCCTGGGCGATGATCGCCGGGTGGATGCGGATCGTCGGGCACGTCACGCCCGTGGTCACCCGCAGGTCGGTGACCTGGCTGATCGCGCCGATCATCGACCACACGAACCCGCTGTGGCCCTGCTCGTCGTTCCACGGGTGGTAGTGGTCGGAGATCCACAGCGCGTGGAACCCGGCGTCGGTCGCCAGCTTGGCCTGCTTGACCAGGTCGCTCGGCGAGTTCTCCTCGCTCGAGAGGAAGTAGCCGATCTTCATGCGTCCGGCCGCTACCCAGCGCGCCACTTCGCGCAGGTCCGCGACGAGGCCCTGGTACGCCTCCTGACGCGCGTCTGCGTCGCGCTGGCGCAGGATCGAGGACGGGTGCACGGTCGACCAGCACCACGTCGGCCAGGTCGGACTCGAGCGGCTTCCCGCGATCCTGCGTGACCTTCACGTGGCGGCCGACGAGCGCCTGCGCGGGACCGCCCGAGCGCACGAGCACCTTGGGCTTGACCTCCGCCAGTTCGGCGTCAGCCACTGGCGACAGGCCTTGATGTGCTCGGCCTTGAGGCGCTCGTGGATCCGGCGCTTGCCGCGCTCGGAGTGGTTGAAGCGCTTGACCGCATTGGTCACGTAGACGAGCTTGCGATCGATGCCGGCTTCCTCGAGGGCCTTGTCGAGGATCGGCCAGCCGGACCGACGAACGGATGGCTCCTCGCGAGTCCTCGCGGTCACGCCCGGGCTGCTCGCCGACGAACATCACCTGCGAGCGAGCCGGAGCCCTCGCCGAACACGGCCCGCTCGGTGATCTCGTGGAGCCCGCAGGCGGTGCAGCCTTGGACGTCCTTGCGCAGTTGCGTGAGGCTCATGGCGATGCCGCGCCGTCCTGAGCGTGCAGACGAGGCAAGTGGCGTGCATCCACGGGCGCTACCCACGCTGCGGCGCCTTGAGCCGAGGCTCGGCGCCCGTGACCTCGATGCCCGTCTGCATCAGCTCGATCACGTGCCCGTCGGGGTCGGTGACGAACACGCGCTTGATCCCGTCCCCGCGCGCGAACACCTCGCCGGGCGGTGTCACGCCGGCCGCGGCGGCCCGTCGCAGCGCCGCGTCGAGGTCATCGACCACGAGCGCCAGGTGCGTCCCGTAGCCGATCACCACTTCCGCCTCGTCATAGCGCGGCGTCATCTCCCGCGCCCGTCCGGACTCCGTCTCCCCGATCAGGTGGATCTGCTGCTCGCCCACCTGCAGCCACGCGCCCGGCGTGTCGAACGTCGACGGCCGCGGCACCTGCTCGAGCCCGAGCGCGTCGACGTAGAACCGCACCGAACGCTCGACGTCAGTGACGAGGAGCCCACCATGGTCGATCCGCATGGCCGGGTAGTCAACCACCCGCGAATCCTCGAAGCATGGCCGCGATGGCATCGACGTCGCTGAGCCTGCCGGCAGCGACGGCGACGACGAACTCGTAGGCAGCATCGTCGTCCGGGTCGAGCGTCACACCGTTCTTCGCGAGGAACACGTACGTCGCGAGCCAGGCAAGGCGCTTGTTGCCGTCGACCAGCGGGTGGTTGCTCGCCAGTGAGTGCAGGAGAGCTGCCGCCTTGGCGAAGAGATCCGGATAGGCGTCCTGCCCGAACACCGTCGCCGCAGGACGGTGGACGGCGGCCTCGAGCAACCCGACATCGCGGACGTAGACCGGTCCGCCGACAGCCTGCCGAGCGATGCGGAGCGCCTGCTCGACCGTGAGGTGACGGGTCACTCGCCGAGCCGCCGCAACAGGTCGGCGAAACGCTCGGCGCCCTGCGCGGCCAACTCGTCGGTCAACTCGTCGTCGGAGCACGCAGCAGGTACTCGTCAACGGCGTTCAACGCCACCTGCTGCATGCTGCGGCCTTCCTTCTCGGCTCGGACGACGAAGTACCGCTGCTCATGAGCCGAGCGTGAGGCGTTCATCGGCCTCGCATTTCCGGTGCGTAGCGTCGGCCGGGCAATACCCTCTCGCCGCCGCGGACGGTTAGTTGGACTGGCGGGTCCATCGTCCGCGGCGGCGTCCCCTCCTTCTACGGGTTCGTGGTGGAGAGGGTGAACGTGAGGGTCTTGGAGTAGCTGCCGGTGCGCAGCGCGTCGTTGGCCCCGATCGGCTGGGTGAACGTGATCGTCACCGGGTCGTTGGACACCGGAGCGGCCCACGTCGACTTCGAGAACGCGACCTGGAGCGGCTGCGGGAGCGAGAACGTCCCGTTCATCAGCCGGCCCGGGTCGGAGACGGTGAGCGTGGCGTCACCGGCGGTGGAGGTCACGGTCGCGCTGCCCGTCGCCGTGTAGGTGGCGGCCACGCCCGGGACGAACGTGCCGAGCGACACGGCCGGGCCGAGCGTGAGCGCCAGGGTGGCCGGCACGGTGCCGCCGACCTCGAGCGGGTTCGGTTCGATCCGGCCGAGCACGCCCTCGGTCTCGCCCATCGGGCCCGCGGTGTAGTAGAGGTGGTTGCGGGCGCCGCTGTTGGCGCTGCCGAAGCCGAACTGCAGGGCCCACAGGCCGGGGATGACGAGCGGGTCGCCCGCGGTGTTCTTGAGGAAGCCGCTGTTGGTCCAGGTGCCGTCGGCGTTCTCGTGGAACGCGTTGATGCGCCCGCCGCCGAAGTTGCCGATCAGCAGGTCACCGGCGTAGAGGCCGAAGTTCGCGTGCGCGGGGGCGGTGCCCCACGGCGCGTTCAGCACGCCGCCCGGGCTGGCGATGCGCGCGAGGAAGGTGCCGTTGAGATCGAACGCGTTGACGACGCCGAGCCCGGCGCCGCGGACTTCGCGGTATGGCACAACGGTCGGATCGGCGGGCTGGCGCGCGTAGGTGACGATCACGCGGTTGCCGACGAGCTGCACGCCGTAGGCGCCGTAGCCGGCGGGCAGGTTCGGGTCCACGAACGCGCCGGGGGCGTCGATCAGCCCGAACTGCGCGTTGACCTGGTCGATGCGGTTGTTGCGCAGATCGGCCACGAGCAGCCGCGGCGCGCCGCCGACCGTCGCGAGCGTCATGCCCGTGTAGACGGCGTTCACGTCCT
Organism: uncultured Solirubrobacteraceae bacterium; assembly: GCA_963724195.1. Classification (GTDB taxonomy): domain Bacteria; phylum Actinomycetota; class Thermoleophilia; order Solirubrobacterales; family Solirubrobacteraceae; genus Solirubrobacter. Next base: position 339,118 of record CAVRTQ010000021.1, read on the forward strand.
TGCGCGAGAGCCCGAGCACGCCGGCGTTCGCGGGCACGCCGCCCCGCCACGAGTAGATCTCACCGCCGAGCGTGGCGAAGATGAAGTTCGCGGGCGTCCCGAGCGTGAGGAAGTTCCCGGCGCCGGCGCCGGTCGTGATGCCCGTCGGCCCGCCCGGGACCGTCACCACCGTGTTGTTGACCGCGCCGGTCGCGGGCACGATCGTCGACGTGTTCGAGCCCGCGTTGGCGGGCCACCACGGGGAGGTCGCGCTCGCGGCGAGCCCCCACGGGTTCTTCAAGTTCGGATCGGCGCGGTCCGCGGCGATCTTCGTCGTGTCGCTGGACACGATGTTGCGCACGACGTACCGGTCACTCGGAGCGGCTTGCGCGCCGCTCGCCGCCGCCAACGCGCCCAAGCACGCTGCCGCGGTCCAGACCCTGAGCCCTCGCATGCCTTCTCCTCCGATCTCGGATGCCCTCGGAGGACATTACGCGCGGGAGGGCTCGAACGTTCAGGTGCTGCTGACGCCCTGCGAGGCGAATACCGCGCGTCGTGTCCGCCCGCAGGATGGCCGGGATCTTGCCGGGCGGCTGCGCCTTGACCTGCTCGCGGTGCTCCTGCCGCGCGCCGGTGTCCGCGCGGGCCATGGTCGGAGCGAGGAAGGGCGCGCTCGAGGCGATGGTCACGGCCGCCACGGCGGCGGGGAGGAGACGACGGAAGCGGCGGTCGGGACGGCGCTGGTGGAAGGAGTCGTTCGTCATGCCCCAACCATCGCCCCGCCGCGTGGGAGCGCCCTGCGAGAACCCTGGGAGCTAGCTGACCGAGCGCTGCGCAGCGTGTCCCCGCTCGGGCGAGCGTCGAGCTGCTGGAGTTGGGCCGCGGTGTGGCTCGGCCGTGCTCAGCAACCGCGAGGGTGGCGATCGAGGAAGAGCGGGAGCGGATCCGCGGTCTCGTACAGCAGTCGATCGAGGAACACTCGAGCTGGCGCTCCGTCGACGTTGGTGAGCGTGATGTCGCCTTGCCAGAGCGTCTGAGCGAGGCGACTTGACTTGAAGGTGAGCGCGGTACGGAAGGGGCGGCTGTCGGGGCGCTGCTTCGGCGAGCCGAGCACCGACCGCACGTCGTGGGCGATCTTGTGGAAGGTGTCGTCGGTGAGCGAGAAGCCGACGAAGAGCATGTGCCGGGTCAGCAGCATCGCCTGGACTACGCCCGACAGGGCGGCGCTGGTTAGCCGAGAGAGAGATAGTCGTCGCGGCAGAGGACGAGCTCACGACCGGGATCGTCGACGCACGCTGCATTCCGAGCACCCAGCGATCCGCCTCGGCCGGGAGACTGCTGGGGCAGCGCAGCGACGCGGTCCTTCGTGACGACGCTCCACGCGTCCTCGAACAGGGTGTCGTAGTTCGTCGTCGCCGCTTCGTGCATGGGCAATGGCGCAGGAGTTGGTGGGCGAGCGCCTGTGTATAGGCTTCGAACCGTGTGCGGATCGCTGCGCGGAACTCCGTGTCGTCGTCGAAGCTGCGCCGCCGATCTCGGCCTGATCGAGCACGTCGAGAGCGTCGAACTCAGCCGCACGGGCCCGGCGTCACGTTCTGCGGCAGATCGGCGAGCAGCTCTTTCCACAGCGGAAGCCCGGAGGCTTGCTGACGCCGGAGCCCGAGGAAGAGCACGAGCGCTCCGCCGCGCCCGCGCCGGAGCTCCTGTGCGAGCGCGACCTGTTCGTCGGACAGTGCTGGCCACGGCGTCGTCGCGCAGCAGGCGTCACGCGCCGCCTGCGCGGCGGACAACGCCTCTGCGTGTAGGTCACCAGCGCCACGTCCACATCGTGCTCGTCGACGAACGCGAGCAGCTGCGCGACCTCCTCGCGCACGAGCTCCCGCGGAACGCATTGCCACCGCCGGCGCCGACACCGACGAGCGGTACGGCGATCAGAGCTGCGCTCGCGCCGTGGCGGGACGACGCAGCTCTGGGCGAGCTCGAGGCGCGCGAGCAGACCTGCGGCGTACCAGGCGGCGCCTCTTGTCGGACGGCGCCGCTGTGCACCGCGACGATCGCCGGCACGCGCTCTGTCGCGGGCGCACCAGCGCTGCCCGCGTCGTCGTGTGAGCGGTCGGCCGGCGAAGCTCGGGCGAGCGCCGTGCCAGTGCTGCCGACCCGGCCCGTCGGCGTGGGTGGGGACGATCCACGCGTCGCAGGCGAGCTTGGTGAGGTCGCCTTGCGTGATGAAGAGATGCCGCTCATTCAGCGCGGAACCGTACCGTCGGTCGAACGTTGTGTGAGCGAGAACCCTGGGACGTTGCTTAAAGAGGGACTGTCCCTCTTTAGATTCGGCCGATTCGCTTGAGGTTCGGCCCGCCGGTCGGGTAGGTCTCGCCGCAGTGGACTCCCCCCGCCTGGGGGGTCATCGGGGGTGCAACCGCGAAACCGCCGGTGGGTGCTTCATGTTTTGTGTCGTGATGGCACACGAGACTCCCCACACGGCGCCGTCCACGAATGACGCGCCGCCGTTCCCCCACCACCTTGCAGTCGCCCCGACCACGCTGGAAGGCGCGGAGCGATTGAACGCCGACCCACCTGCGACGAGACCGCAGTGGCAGCCCGAGGAAGGCGACTTCAGTTGACGGACGCCGCGTCACCGTCCAGGTCGGCCGCCCGCGGGTAGCCGGCCAGGGCCAGCGCCACGCGCAGCTCGTTCTCGAGGATCGAGAACGCTCGCCGGGCGCCGGCCTCGCCCGCGGCGCCGAGCCCGTACATCAGCGCCCGTCCGATCAACACGGCGCGGGCGCCGAGCGCGAGCGCCTTGACGATGTCGGTGCCGCGGCGGATGCCGCTGTCCAGGTAGAGCTCCGCGCGGCCTCCGACCGCGTCGGCGATCGCGGGCAGCGCCTCGATCGAGGCGGCGGTCCCGTCGAGCTGGCGCCCGCCGTGGTTGGAGACGATGATCGCGTCGGCGCCGTGCTCGACGCAGCGGACCGCGTCGTCGGCGCGCATCACGCCCTTCACGATCAACGGGCCCTTCCAGCGTGCGCGCAGGTCGGCCAGGTCGTCCCACGTGACCGTCGGATCGAACGCGCGGTTCACGGCCGACGACAGGGTCGCGGTGGCCGAGCCCTCCCAGCCGAGGTTCGCGGGCACCATCCGCGGGTTCGCGACGAAGCCGGCGCTCCAGCGCGGATGCATCACGCCCTGCGTCAACGTCTTCAGGGAGATCCGGGGCGGGACGGAGAAGCCGTTGCGCACGTCGCGTTCGCGCACCCCCGCGACCTGCACGTCCACGGTGAGCATGAGCGCCTCGTAGCCGTTCGCCGCGGCCCGCTCCAGCAGCGAGTCGACCAGCCCGCGGTCGCTCATCACGTAGAGCTGGAACCAGCGCCGCCCCGACGACGCGGCGGCGACCTCCTCCATCGTGTACGAGCCCATCGTCGACAGCGTCGTGATCGTCCCGGCGGCGTGCGCGGCGCGCGCGACCGCGATCTCGCCGTCGGGATGCTGGAGCCCGGTCAGGCCGGTCGGCGCGCCGATGATCGGCAGCGCGATCTCCCCGCCGAGCACGGTCGTCTGCAGATCCACGCTCGACACGTCCGTCAAGGCCAACGGGTGCAGCGTCACGTCCTCGAACGCCGCGATGTTGCGGCGCGCGGTCACCTCGTCCCAGGCGGCGCCGTCCGCGTAGTCGAAGATCGGCTTCGGGACCGAGCGCTTGGCGGCGGCGCGCAGTTCGGCGATCGTGCGGCAGCGCGCCGCGCGCCCCTCGTCGGAGAACCGCTCCCGCGCTCGTGCGGGTGCGGCCGCGAGGTCGGCGCGGAGTTGGCGCGCCGCAAGGTCGAGCAGGGCGTTCACGTCGCTCCTCCTACCCGTTTAGGGTCCAAGCCAGATGACATCAGTGACGGACAACGAGCAGCGATCCCGGTTCGAACTGCGGGTCGACGAGGAACTGGCCGGATGGCTGGACTACCGCCCCGCAGGCGACAGCATCATCATCGCCCACACCGAGGTCCTCAAGGCACACGAGGGCGAAGGCCTCGGCGGCGTGCTCGTGCGGAGCGCGCTCGAAGCGGCGCGCGCGGCCGGCAAGACGGTGATCGCGACGTGCCCGTTCGCGGCCGCCTACATCGATCGCCACCCGGAGCTGGACGAATTCCTGGCGCCCCACGCTCGCCGGCGCCCATAGGATCGCGCGATGAGCAAGAAGCGGCGGCGCAAGAAGAAGTGGCACGACCGCGTCGACGGTGACTGCTGCTGCATCGTCGGCGAGGTGTTCGACGGGCCGTGCTTCGTGGCCACCGCCGCGCACGGCGACGCGGCGGCGGAGCCGGTTCGGACGCTGCGCACGTACCGCGACCAGCGGCTCGCGCGCAGCTACCCGGGACGGGTGTTCACGAAGGGGCAGGGTCGCGGCGTACTCATCACCCCAACCGACCGAGAGACCCATCGACACCGCGCTGCTGTCGAGCGTTCCGCAGCCTGGCGGCCTGGTAGAAGGCACTCCGCGGCGCGCCCGAGCAGCGTGAGCCGGTACTTGATGTTGTCCCAGAAACAGAAGCCCCGCTTGTTGCTCGTCCCGACCCTATTGCCGTTGAGCGCGAAGAGCTCCGACGTCGCGAGGTTGTTGACATGCCAGTGGTTGTGACCGTCACCGCCGAACACCATCGTGCCCGGGGTCACGACATCGCGGGACGTGCCGGTGGAGTCGGAGATCCGCTGCGTCTGGCTCATCTCGGACGGGCTTGTCCGAGCCCCGTGCACCTCGAACGCGCCGGCGCCGACGTTGACGATCGTCGTCGAGTAGCGCAGCACCGGGCGGCCGTTCGACAGCTGCGTCTGCTGCAGGTCGATGAGCTTCGCCATGCTGAGATCCGGCAGCACGTCGTGCGCCGAAGCCGCAGGCGAACGTCTACTACCGCTACGGCCGCTACGGCGCCCGCTTCCTGCGCGCCTTCCCGGTCTTCAAGCCGCTCGTGCGACTCGCGCTGCGCCCGCTCGTGGCCTACGCCCGCACGCGCATCCGTTAAGCGCGAGCGACGACCACGTGCCACTCGTTGGCCACGTGGTAGCTCCCGTCGGCCTGGCGGCAGTGGGCGAGCGCGTCGAGGATCGCGGCGCGCACCGCGTCGACGCGCTCCGGGCCGGCGAGCAGGCCCGCGCCGCCCGCGGCGAGCATCGCCTCGGTGAGCGCAGCCGCGTCCGGGTAGCGATAGACGCAGTCGACGTCGAACGCCTGCTCGAACTGCAGGCCGGTGTCCGGCAGCAGCAGCTCCACCGCGTCCGGTCGCCAGTACTCGCGCTCGCCCTCGCGGACGGGCGCCACCGCGGCCTTGACGCGCTCGAGGTCGCAGCGGTCCGGGTGGCCGAACACTTCGGCGATCACGGGCGCGCCCGGCCGCGCGACGCGCCGGGCCTCGCTGAGCGCGCGCACGATGTCGTCGGCGAAGAAGAACGACGTGAAGCCGGTGACGAGGTCGAACGAGTCGTCCGCGTACGGCAGGTCGGCCATGTCCGCCTGACGCAGGTCGGCGTCCGGCACGCGCATGCGGGCGAGGTCGAGCAGCCCCGCGGCCGCGTCCACGCCGGCGACCTCGGCGCCGCGGTCCGCGCACAGGCGCAGGAACACGCCCGTCCCGCAGCCGACGTCGAGCACCCGCGCGCCGGGCTCCAGTCCGGTGGCCCGCAAAGCCGCCTCGTACACGGGCGTCTGCTGGGCCTCGTTCATGGCCCACGCGTCGGGGTCGAAGCTCCACAGCGCGCCCCAGCGGCGCGCCGACTCATTCATCTGCAAGCTATGTTCCATAGTTCTACGGTAAGCTACGGAATACAGCTATGTCAAGACCTGAGTTGAGCTTGTTCTCCTATGAGGTGCTGGGCCTGGTCGGCGAGACCGGCGCCGGCCCGCACGACCTGCTGCAGATGGCGCGGCGCGGCCGCATCCTGGACTGGGCGGGCGAGAGCCAGTACTACGTCGAGCCGAAACGCCTCGCGAAGCTGGGCTACCTCGAAGCCCGCCAGGAGCCGGGACGCACCCGCCCGCGCACCGTCTATTCGCTCAGCGAGCAGGGCCGCGACGCGCTGCGCGAGTGGGCGGCCACGCCGGTCACGGTCACGCCGCTGAAGTCCGAGCCGCTGCTGCGGCTGCTGATCGCGGACCTCGTGGGGGAGGAGGTCACGCGCGAGGCCCTCGCGACGTTGCGCGAGGACCTCGCCGACCTCAACCAGCGCCTCGACGCCAGCGAGGCGGCCGCCGAGGCGCTGCCGCACCGCGCGCCCTACCTGCTGGCGGCCAACCGCTTCCTGCGCGGGTTCGTCGCGCTCCACGAGGAGCTCATCGACGCGCTTCCAGCACCAGATTGAGCGGCGTCTCGGCCGCGCGCCGCACCGAGCCGAACCCGGCCTCGCCCAACACCGCGGCGATCGCCGCCTGGCCCGCCTGCGTGCCCAGCCCGGCACGCCCCGGCTGCGACAACGACCCGGGCGTGCAGCACATGGTCGAGAACCCGTAGTACATGCGCCCGATCGGGTTCAGGTTCTCCTGCACCGTGTCGCCGGCGAACGGCTCCACGAGCAGGACGGTCCCGCCGGGAGCGAGCGCGGCGTGGGCGTGCTGCGCGGCGGCGAGCGGGTCACCGAGGTCGTGGAAGGCGTCGAAGAACGCGACCAGGTCGAAGCCGGTGCCCACGTAGTCGGCGGCGCCGGCCACCTCGAACGTGACGCGGTCCGCGACGCCCGCCTGCTCGGCGCGGCGGCGGGCGGTCTCGATCGATCCGGCGTGGTAGTCGATGCCGACGAACCGCGAGGCGGGGTAGGCCTGCGCGAGCAGGATCGTCGAGGCGCCGTGCCCGCAGCCGACGTCGGCCACGTACGCGCCCGCCTCGAGCTTCTCCACGACGCCGTCGAGCGCCGGCAGCCAGTCCGCGACCAGGTGCGTCCGGTAGCCGACCGCGAACGCGCGCTCGGTGCCGTGCCAGAGGTCGTGGTCGTGCTCGTGCCAGCCCACGCCGTGCCCGTCGACGAACCGCTCGGCCAGCGCCTTGCGGATGCCCACGACGGCGTTCGCGGACTGGAAGGAGCCCGTGGACAGGAAGGGGGACGTCTCGTCGGCGAGCACGAGGGCGTGCTCGAGCGGCAGCGAGTAGCGGCCGTCGGCGTACTCGACGTAGCCGGAAGCGGCCTGCGTGTTGAGCCACTCGAGCACGTAGCGCTCGACGGTGCCGGTGCGCGCGGCCAGCTCGGCGGCCGTGACGGGCTCGCCGTCGGCCATCGCGCGGTACAGGCCCAGCTCGTCGCCGAGCGTGACGAGCGCGACGTTCAGCGCCGCGCCGATCTCGGTCGCCACGAGCCCGAAGAACGCCTCGAGCTTGGCCTCGTTGATGTCGGTGACGGCCATGGTCAGGCCTCGCACTGGCGGTAGTACTTGGGCCAGGCGAATTCGTTCCACCAGTACGAAGCGGCTTCCCAGCCGAGGACGCGCTCGATCACGCGGAACTCGCGCTCGATGCGCTCGAGCTTGCGCTCACAGCGGTCGGGGTGGGCCGCGAAGGCCGGGGTCGTCGCGCCGAACGTTGCCGCCGCGATCAGGGAGGCGAGGGCCACTCGCCAGCGATTCCGTGTCATGCCGAGCATGTTCCGGGCCCACGGCTGCCCCGCCGTGACGGTTTCCTGAGCGCTTTCTGAGCGAGGTGCGGGAAGCCGCCGCGCGCTCGGGAGCCAGCACGATTTCGCGGCGCGGCTCGCCGGATTAGCGTCGCGCCCAATGGATCTCTACCTCGTCTCCCGCCGCCGCGCCTGGCTGTCCGAGGAGGAGCTCGCCGCGACCGCCGACTGCATGCCCGCGGTGCTCGAGACGTTCGACGGCGACATCCGCTGGGTGCGCTCGTACGTCTTCACCGAGGACGACGGCACGCTCAGCGCGGAATGCGTGTACGAGGCCACGAGCGTCGAGCGGCTCGAGCAGTACGCGGACGCGATGATGCTGCCCGCGGCCGAGATCCGCCCGGTGCACGCGTTCGTCACCGCATGAACTTCGGCGCGCTGCTGGCGCGACGCACGCTGGTCGGCCGCGACTCGGAGCTGGCCGCGCTGCGCACGCTGCACGAGGACGGCGGGCCGCTGGTCGCGGTCGTCCACGGCGTCGCCGGAGCGGGCAAGTCCGCGCTGCTGCGCGCGTTCGCGGCCGAGCACGACGACGTCACGTTCGTCGACGCACGGGCCATCGAGCCGACGCCGGCCGGGTTCACGGCGGCCGTCGGCGGAGCCGCGGCCGGCGCCGCCCCGCGACTGCTCGTGATCGACACCTTCGAGCGGCTGCGGCTGCTCGACGACTGGCTGCGCCACACCTACCTGCCCTCGCTGCCGGAGACCACGCGCGTCGTGATCGCGACCCGCGACGCGCCCGGCGCGGTGTGGCGCGCGACCTTCGGCGAATACCTGCGCGTGATCCCGCTCGGCCCGCTCGCGCCCGCCGACGCCGCGACCGTGCTCGAGCACGCCGGCCTCGACGCCCAGCAGGCCGAGAGCGTGAACCGCTTCGTGCGCGGCCATCCGCTCTCGCTCCAGCTCGCCGCCTCCGCGCTGAAGGAGCACCCGGACGCGGTCATCCCGACCGTCGCGCAAGAGCTCGCCGCGCTCTACCTCGACGGCCTGGACGAGCCCACCCGCGCGGCACTCGACGAGGCCTGCGTGCTCCGCCGCGTCACCCGCAGCCTGCTCCCCGACGGATTCGACCAGCTCACCGCGCTCCCGTTCGTCGAGCTCACGCCCGACGGCCTCGTGATCCACGACACGGTGCGTGAAGCGGTCTGCGCGCTGCTGAAGGCGACCGACCCGGTCCGCCACCGCGCCTACCGGGCCACGGCCTGGCGCCGGATTCGCGCCGAGATGCCGCACGGCGGCTGGGCCTCGGTGGCGGACATGATCGCGCTCGTCGAGGAGCCGCTCGTGCGCGAGGCGTTCTTCCCGAGCGCGATCCAGCACTACGCCGTGGAAACCGCGCGGCCGAGCGATCGGGACGCCATCTTGACGATCACCGCCCGCCATCTGCCCGGCGCGACGACGGCGCTGGTCGGCGACTGGTGGGACGCCGTCCCGGACGCCTTCCGCGTCGCGCGCAGCCCGCGCGGGATCGTGGTCGCGTACACGATCCTGTGCGACCTGCGGCGCGTCCCGCAGGGCCTGTTCCTGCGCGACCCGCTGTGCCAGGCGTGGCGGGAGCACCTGCGCGCGCATCCCGTGCCGAAGGGGCAGCGCGTGCTCGCGGCGCGGATCGCGCTCGCCCACGGCACGGGCTCCGCGCCCTCGCCGTGCTTCAGCGCGCTGCTGCGCGACGTCGAACGCGCCTCGCTGGAAGGGCTCGTCCGGCGCATCTACTCGGCCGCGGCGGGGGACGCCACCGACGCGCAGCTCGAGCCGCTCGGCTACCTCCCGATCGCCGGTGGCGCGACGGTCTGCGACCTCGGCCCGGAGTCCGTTCCGGGCTGGCTGTCGGAGCTCGCCGCGCGCGGCCTGCCGGTCGAGGCGACCGCGCTCGACGTCGAGGCGCGGGAGCTCACACTCGACGGCGACACCATCGGGTTGACGAAGCTCGAATGCGAGGTCCTGCGCTACCTGCAGGACCGTGAAGGTCAGGTCGTCCCGCGCGCGGCCCTGCTCCGGGACGTCTGGGGCCACGAGTGGGCCGGCGGCGCGAACGCCGTCGACGTGGCGATCTCAGGGCTGCGGCGCAAACTCGGGGCGCACGCCAAAGCGGTGGAGACGGTGCGAGGCGTCGGGTTCCGCCTCAACCACCTCTAGCTTTCTCCGCGGCAATGCGTGACAGCGTCGACGACATCCTCGACCAGTGGGCCCGCGAACGGCCTGATCTCGACGCGAGCCCGATCGGCGTGATCGGCCGGACGTCGCGGCTCGCCCGGGCGCTGGAAGCACGGCTGGAGCCGGTCTACCGCGCGCACGGGCTCGAGCCCGGCTGGCACGACCTGCTGGCCACGCTGCGCCGCCAGGGCCCGCCGTTCAAGCTGCGCCCGACCGACCTGACGGGCTCGGTCATGCTCACGTCGAGCGGGACGACCAAGCGCCTGGACAAGCTCGAGGACGCGGGCCTGATCACGCGCGAGCCGGACCCGAACGACCGCCGCGGCACGCTCATCGCGCTGACGGAGCAGGGCCTGGAGCTGATCGACAGCGTCACCGGCCCGCACCTGGCCAACGAGGCGCGGCTCCTGCAGGCCTTGACCGTCGAGGAGCGCGAGCAACTCGCCGCGCTCCTGCGCAAGCTCACCCTCGGCTTGCCACCGCTTTGAAGAACGTGTAGCTGAAGGTCTCGGTCGCGGCCAGGTCGGCGACGCCCTGGTCGAAGCGGTCGGCGTCGATCAGGCCCGCCGTCAGCGCCGCCTCGCGCACGCCCTCGACCATCGCCGTGAACGTCTTCAGCGTGAACGCCTCCGTGAGCCCCGGCTTGCTCGCGTCCACGTAGACCACCCGCGGCGAGACCTGCGGGTTGGCGAAGCCGGCCCCGAGCAGCTGCGGATAGAGCCGCCGGCCGATCTTCGCGTCGCCGCTCTGCAGCTTCACGAGGCAGGCGATCGCGTCGTCGGCGGCTTCGCTCTCGGGGTGGAAGTAGGCCGAGCCGTGGTCGCCCTCGATCACGGTGATCGTGCCGCCGGGCTTGAGCAGCGCCTTCAGCCGCCGCAGCGCCGCGTACGGGTCCCGCAGGTGCTCGAGCACGAAGCAGACGAACACGTGGTCGAACGGCTCCGCCTGGAAGCCGAGCAGGTCCGCCTGCACGAACTCGACGTTGTCCGCGGTCACCCGCTCGCGCGCGAGCGCCAGCGACTCGGCCGACACGTCGATGCTGGTGAAGTGCGCTCCCGGCGAGTTGGCGACGAGCGTGACGGTCTGCGCGCCTACGCCGCAGCCCGCCTCCAGCACGCGCGCCCCGGGCGGGTAGCTCGTGTCGTGGTGGAGCAACTCGACCAGCGCACCCGCCTGGTCATGGAGCCGCTCACCCTCGCGATCTGCGTACCCGTGCACGTAGGCCATGGACCGTAGTCTGCATGACCGTGGCCATCGACATCGAGCTCTTCACCGACCCGGCCTGTCCGTTCGCGTTTTCCGCCGAGCCGATCCGGCAGCGGTTGCGCTGGCACTACGGCGACGGCCTGCGCTGGCGCACGACCATGATCGTGCTCACCCTCGAGCCCGGCGAAGCGGAGAAGCTGCAGGCCGGAGCGCCCGGTTTGCAGCGCAAATACGGGATGCCGATCGATCCGGCGCCGTACCCCGAGCCGTCCTCCAGCGAGCCCGCCTGCCGGGCGGTCGTGGCGGCGCGGCTGAACGCACCGGAAGTGGAGCAGCGGCTGCTGCGGCGGCTCCGGATCCGGCGCATGGACGGCGGTCTGCTCGATGACCCCGAGCTGATCGCGGCGGCCGCGACCGACGTCGGGCTGGACCCGGATCAGCTGTCGCGCTGGGTCGACTCGCCGGGCGTGGAGGACGCGCTGCAGGCCGATATCGCCCGCGCCCGCAACCCCAGCCTGGCGGCCCGCGCGCTCGACCACAAGCTCGGCGGCCCGGTGCAGCAGCGGCGCTACACGGCGCCGAGCTACGAGTTCAGCTTCGCCGGGCGCACGTTCTCGCTGCCCGGCTTCAACCCGGTCGAGGCCTACGAGGCGGTGATCGCGAACCTGGACCCGACGCTGGCCCGGCGCCCGGTGCCCGCAGAACGTCACCGAGCTGCTGCGCTGGTTCGACGAGCCGCTCGCGACGGCCGAGGTCGAGGCGATCATGGGCCGCCCGTCGCGCACCCAGCTCGGCCGCGCGGCGACCCCGATCCCGGCCGGCGCGGACTGCTACTGGAGGCTCTGAAGCACGCGCGCGTTGTGCTCGTACCCGCGCACCTCGTAGCCGACGACGGTCACCCACGGCGTCGTGGCGAGGATGAGCAGGCACCAGTGCAGCGCCAGGCCCGCGTTCGCGAGCGCGTAGGACAGCACGAGCACCACCGCCGAGCCGGCGAGCAACAGCCAGTGGAACCGGTCGAGCGTGCTCGTCAGGTACGCGTAGAGCGCGAACACGCCGACGAGCGCGACCGCGACCGGGATCGCGACGGTGAGGATCGTGGCGGCCGCGTCGAGCTCCGAGTGGTGCTCGATGTAGTACGCGGCGACGTGCAGGCCGCCGCCCATCGCGACCACCGCCGCGATGATGGCCACGTTGACGTAGCCCCAGCCGAACGAGCGGCTGCGGCGGGCATGCAGGAACTCGCCCCACGGGACCACGAAGTACGCCCACCAGAGGCCGAACGTGAGCCCGACGCCGGCCAGCGCGACGACCGCCGCGGAGACGCTCCAGCCCGGCCCCTCCGGCCCGACGATGGCGCTGATCGACGCGATCGTGCCGATGATCCCCTCGCCGAGCGCGATGATGATCAGCAGCCCGTAGCGCTCGGCGATGTGGTGCGAATGCCACGGGGTGCCGCCCCGGCGCCGCTCGGCGATGAACGGGCCGAGGCCCTCGACGACCGTCAAGCAGCCCGATGGCGACGACCGTGAGCGAGGATCGACGTGTGCGCGATGGCGAGCGCGATCCAGCCGACCTGCGCGACCGAGATCCAGCGCACGTACGTCAGGCACGCCGTCCGGCACTCCGGCGACGAGCGGGCGGCGCGCAGCCACTGGAACAGCAGCCCGACGCGCATCACCACGTAGCCCGCGACGATCACCACGTTGTCGACGTACTCGCCCTCGTCGATCGAATCGAACAGCGCCGGCAGGCCGAGCGCGAGGATCACGACGCCGATCATCTGCACCATCGTCGTCAGGCGGTAGAGCCAGTCGTCGACGTCGAACGCGGACGCGAACCACGAGAAGTTGATCCACGCCCAGGTGATCGAGAAGGCGGCGATCGCGAAGCCGAGCAGGGCCGTCTGGATGTGCCCTTCGGCCAGGTAGTGCGCGAGCTCGTCGGCCGCGAGCCCGTACGCGACCACGAAGACCAGGTCGAACAGCAGCTCCAGCGGCGTCGCGACGCGGTGCTCCTCGTGCGGATCGCGCCCGCCCATGCGCGCCCGGCGATGGGCGAGCGGGTTCGTCATCGAGACAGCGTCGGGCGCCTGCCCGACAACGTCTCGATCGCATCCGCGACGTGGATGCGGTCGATCGCCCGGTCCCCGCGCTCGACCCGGATCAGGTGCGCGTTGTAGAGCACGTCGGCGTGCGTGGTCGCCGTGCGGCGGCTCGAAGCGGTAGGACGCGAGCTCGATCAGCAGGCCGAGCGGGTCCTGGAAGTAGATCGAGTCCATGAACCCGCGGTCCTTGACGCCGCTGTGGCGGATGCCGCGCTCGTCCAGGCGCTCGACGGCCTGCGCGAACATCGCCTGGCTGAGCGCGAACGCGACGTGGTGCACGCAGCCCGGGTCGGTCGGCGTGCGCGCTCGCGTCCACCGCCCGATCCTCGTTGGTGAAGATCGTGATCAGGCGGCCGTCGCCCGGATCGAAGTACAGGTGGCTTTCATCCGCGTTGTCGAGGTTCGGCTGCTCGAAGACGAAGGGCATCCCGAGCACGCCCTCCCAGAAGTCGATCGACGTCTGACGGTCGGCGCCGACGATCGTGATGTGGTGGACGCCCTGGCTCTGGAGCTTGCGGTTCATCGACGCTCGAAATTACCAGCGGGTACGCTTGCCCGCATGCCCGCCCAAGGCCCATGCCCCGCGTGCGGTGGCCAGCTCGTCCAGGTGGAACGCAGCGGCGTCCGCATCGACGCGTGCCGCCAGTGCCGCGGTGTCTTCCTCGACCGCGGTGAGCTCGACGAGATCCTCAAGCGCGAGCGCAGCTACGTGGACAGCACGCAGCACGACGACGAGGACTTCTTCCGCGAGATGTCCGGCAAGCCGCAGAAGCAGCAGAGCTACGGCCTGGATGCGCAGACGGCGACGAAGCTCTTCAAGGACTACCAGTCGCACAAGCAGTCCAAGAGCAAGCACCGCAAGAAGAGCGTCCTCGACGAGTTGTTCGGCTGAGCGAGCGCAACACCGACTTCTCGCTGCTCGCGATCGGGGTCCTGGGCGCGTCGACGTCGCCGCCGCTGATCGCGGCGTGCGCGGCACCCGGGCTCGCGATCGCGTTCTGGCGCACGGGCGCGGCCGCGCTGGTGCTCGCGCCGGTCCTGCTCGCCCGCGAACGCCGGATCGTGCTGCCGCGCGGGCGCGGGCTGTGGCTCGCGCTGGCCGCCGGGCTCGCGCTGGCCGCGCACTTCGGGACGTTCATCCCGTCGCTGAGCTACACGACCGTCGCCTCTTCGGCCGCGCTCGTGTGCACGCAACCGATCTGGGCCGGGATCATCGGCTGGTTCCTCGGCGAGCGGCTGCCGGGGCGGGCCTGGGCCGGCGTCGGCGTGTGCGTGCTCGGCGTGCTGGCCATCACCGGGGTGGACATCGCGCTCTCCGGCGACGCGTTGCTGGGCGACGGGCTGGCCTTGGCCGGGAGGCGTGTTCGGCGGGGTCTACATCGTGCTCGGCGGGTTCGCCCGGCGCGGGCTCAGCACGCTCGACTACACCGTCATCTGTTACGGGACGTGCGCGCTCTGGCTCCTGCCGGTGTGCGTGTTGACCGGCTCCGCGCTGGCGGGCTACTCCGGCGAGGACTGGCTGCGGATCGCGGCCATCACGGTGTTCGGGCAGCTCGTCGGGCACTCGCTGTTCAACTTCGTCCTGCGCTCGATCAGCCCGACGATGGTCGCGCTCGGCGGGCTGTTCACGGTCCCGCTGGCGGCGATCATCGCCGCCTTCGCGCTGGGGGAGACGCCGCCGGTGGCGGCGATCCCGGCGATGGCGCTGCTCATCGCCGGAACCGCGCTGGTGATCAGTGCGCGGGCGCGCGCAACAGCCGCGTCGTAGCCAGCGCCGCGAGCAGCGCCATGCAGATCGCCGAGCCGACGCACCAGATGCAGATCGCGTCGAGCTCCCAGATCTCGACGTAGGTCAGCCAGGCCGAGAACGCCAGGCCGCAGATCGCCAGCAGCGCCGTGACCGACCGGGTCGTCTCGTTGTCCTTGACGAGGGAGCCGAGGATCGCGACGTAGCCGAGCAGGCCGAGCAGCGCGACGGGGATGCCGGCGAACTCGGCGTAGCTCGACTTCTGCACGGTGGCGCAGCCGTGCGCGATCGCGCAGACGGGATCGGCGCCCGCGTAGTGGACGATGGTGAGGTAGCCGGCGATCGCGAGCCCCGCGAGCGCCACCACGATCGTCGCGACGCGGCTCACAGCGCCTTCTCGAGCGCGGCGTTGAGGTCGCCGGCGCCGGCCTGGAGGATCGTCTCGGCGCCGTCGCCCTTCTTGATCGTGAACGTGGGGGTGGAGTCGGCGCCGACGGCCTGCGCGGCCTGGTTGGCCGTGCTGAGCGCCTGCTCGGCGTCATTCGTGCCGGCGAACTGCAGGGCGGCGTCGGCGTTCACGCCCGCCGTGGTCGCAACGTTCTTCAGGAACTCGTCGGTGGCGTAGCCGGAGTTCTCGGTGCCCTGGTTGGCGTAGAACGTCTCGACGAAGCTCCACAGCTTGTTCTGCTCCTGGGCGCCGGCGGCGACGCGGGCGGACTTGATCGAGTCCGGGCCGAGGAAGTGCATCGTGCGCATCTCGAGCTTGACCTTGCCGGTCTTGACGTAGTCGTCGATCACGCTCGGGAGGATCGTCGCGGACGCCTCGGCGCAGATCGGGCACTGCAGGTCGACGTACTCGGTGACCGTGACGGGGGCGTTCGGGTCGCCCAGCACGCCATTGCGCTCCTGGACGCCGTCGACGACGGTGCTGCGGGTGAGGGTCGCGTTCGGGGCCGCGTTGCTGTTCGGAGTTCGTCGAGACGAGCGCCGCGACGGCGATCACCGCGACGGCGGCGGCGACGGCGCCGCCGAGGATGCTCAGGCGACGACGACGGGTGGACTTGGCGGCATCCGCGGCCTCGAGGGCTTCGCGGTGGGCGCGGCGCTCTTCGCGCAGCTCGCGCTTGGTCATGTGGTGCTCCTCTGTTCGTTTTGGGCGTACCGGTGTTGCGCGTGAGGAACTACGCGAACAGCGGCGGAGCCCGGTCCCGCGACAGGCGGGACGTACGAACGAGCGGAGGAGCGACGAGGCGCGAGGCCCCGTGGACGAGTTCGTCGACCGTGGCGACGAGTGGTGGTGCGTGCAGCGCGAAGCTGCGCCCGACGGTGCGGAGCGCGACGGCGAGCAGTGCGCCCGCGGCGGCACCGAAACCCAGCAGCGGCAGCCAGCCGCCGCCGACCAGCGCGCCCGTGTCGAGCGCGTCGGCGAGCAGTGCCTGCCCGCCCAGCGCGGCCCAGAGGCCGGCCGTGGCGACGATCCAGAGCGAGCTTCTTCCGCGCGCCAGACGGCCGACGATGGCCGCCACGGCGACGATGTAGCCCAGGATGAGCAGCGTGCCGGCGGTGCCGAGGCTGCCGTTGGACGCGGCGCCGAGGCAACTCCGCGCGTCGGGACCGCAGATGAACGAGACGCGCGCCTGATCCAAGCCCACCGCGAGCAGCGGCAAGAGCACGAGGGCTCTGAGCATCAGGGGCAGACGGGTCATCTCATCCGTAATGTCGGCTTCGTTCCTGCATCTCACCTAAAGGTTCTCCTCATCGACGGCGGCCAGAGCGGCTGCCGCGCCGCGCTGCAGGTGGGCGGCGCGGTCGTCGCGCGCGAGACGCTGCCCGGTTTCGCGCGCGCCGCGCGGGATTGGACGCCGCTGCGGGCGCTCGTCGCGCGCTGGGACGCCGACGTGGTGGCCGCGGGGCTGACGGGCTACGACGGCACCGACCTCGGCGTCCCGATGGTGGTGAGCAACGACGCCGTCACCGCGCACCTCGGCGCGCTGGGCGGCGAGCCGGGCGCGGTGATCGTCGCGGGCACGGGCGCGATCGCGCTGGCGGCCTCGCCCGCGGGCTGGGCCCGCGCGGACGGCTGGGGCTCGATGCTCGGTGACGACGGCGGCGGCTACTGGATCGGCCGCCGCGCGCTGGCGATGGCGCTGCGCGAGCACGACGGCCGCGGCGGCGCCGCCACTCTCCGCGCGGCCGCCGAGGCGCGGTTCGGCCCGCTCGCGCAGATCGCGCGGGCCGTCTACGACTCGCCCGACCCCGTCGCGACCGTCGCCGCGTTCACCCGCGACGTCGCCGACCTGGCCCGTGGGGGAGACGAGGACGCCGCCGCGATCTTCGCGGCGGCGGGCGCGGAGTTGGCTCGCACGGTGACCGCGGCCATCGACCGGACCTCCCCGCCGGTGGATGTCGTGTCATGGTCCGGGGGTGTGTTCGCTGCCGGTGAGCTCATCCTCGCGCCGCTCCGGGCGCACCTGCCCGCGGGCGTCGAGCTGCGGGCGCCGCTCGGGGACGGGCTCGACGGTGCGGCCCGGCTGCTCGAGCGACCGACCTTGTTCCGCGACCTGATCCACGGATGACACGACTGGGCCATCTCTCCACCGAAGGGGCGCGGCCGGAACGCGCCGAGATCGACCGGCTGCCCACGGACGAGCTCGTGCGGCTGATGAACGAGGACGACCAGGCCGTGGCGCTGGCGGTCGCGGCGGCCCGCGCCCAGATCGCGGCGGCGGTCGACGCGATCGTGCCGCGCCTGGAGGCCGGCGGGCGGCTGATCTACGTCGGGGCGGGCACGGCCGGGCGGCTCGGGGTGCTCGACGCGAGCGAGTGCGGGCCGACGTTCAACTCCGATCAGGTGGTCGGCTACATCGCCGGTGGGCCGGGCGCGGTGTCGACCGCGACCGAGTCGGCCGAGGACGACGCCTCCGCCGGCGCGGACATCCCGGTCACGGCCGCGGACGTCGTCGTCGGCATCTCCGCGTCCGGGCGCACGCCCGTACGTGCTCGGCGCGATCGAGCACGCGACCCGTCAGGGCGCGCTCACCATCGGCCTCGCCTGCAACACGGGCTCGCCGCTCACCGCCGCGGTCACGCATCCGATCGAGGTCGTCGTCGGCCCCGAGTTCATCGCCGGCTCCACGCGCCTGAAGGCGGGCACGGCGCAGAAGCTCGTGCTCAACATGCTCTCGACGCTCACGATGGTGCGGCTGGGCAAGACGTACGGGAACCTGATGGTGGACGTGCGGGTGACGAACGCGAAGCTGCGCGACCGCGCGACGCGGATCGTCGAGCAGGTCACCGGCGCGCCGCACGAGGACGCCGCACGAGCGCTCGCGCAGGCGGGCGACGATGCGAAGCTGGCGAGCGTGATGCTGCACGGGCAGATCACCGCCGAGGAGGCTCGCGAGCGGCTGCGCGCGGCGAACGGGCACCTCCGGAAGGCGCTGGGCGAATGAGGGTCGTGGGCCTCATGTCGGGCACGTCGGTCGACGCGATCGACGCGGCCATCGCCGACATCACCCTCGAGGGCGAGACGGTCACGCTGCATCCGCTCGGCTCGGTCCGGGCGCTCTACGACGACGATCTGCGCGAGGAGATCCTGGCCGCGCTCCCGCCCGCGCCGACGACGATGGAAGCCGTCTGCCGCCTGGACACCCGCATCGGCCAGGCGTTCGCGGAGGTCGCGGTGGCCGCGATCGAGCACGTCGGCCCCGTCGACCTGATCGTCTCCCACGGCCAGACGCTCTACCACTGGGTCGAGGACGGCGTCGTGAAGGGCACGCTGCAACTCGGCCAGCCCGCCTGGATCGCCGAGCGCACGCACGTCACCGTCGTGAGCGACCTGCGCCCGCGTGACGTCGCCGCCGGCGGCCAGGGCGCGCCGCTCGTCTCCCTGCTCGACACGCTGCTGCTCGCCGGCCGTGAGGGGCGGCCCGCCGCGCTGAACCTCGGCGGGATCGCGAACCTCACCGTCCCGCCGCTCGCCTTCGACACCGGCCCCGGCAACGCGCTGCTCGACCGCGCCGCCCGGCAACTCGCCGGTCGCCCGTACGACGACCGAAGGCGCGCTCGCTGCGGACGGATCGGTCGTCCCCGAGTGGCTCGACCGCCTGCTCGCCGATCCCTACTACGCCCGCCCCGCCCCGAAATCGACCGGCCCCGAGTACTTCGCGCTCGGCGACGTCGGCGCCTACGCGGTCGAGGACGTCCTCGCGACCCTGACCGAGCTCACCGCCCGCACGGTCCTCGACGCCGCACGCCGACACGGCGTGACCGAGCTGATCGTGTCCGGCGGCGGCGTGCACAACGCGACGCTGATGGCGCGACTGGCCAGAGACCTCCCCACGACCACGAGCGACGCCCTCGGCCTGCCCGCGCAGGACAAGGAGGCGTACGCGTTCGGGCTGCTGGGCTTCCTCACCGTCCACGGCCTGCCGGGCACGCTCTCGCGCGCGACCGGCGCCACCCGCGCGAGCGTCCTGGGCTCGCTCACGCCCGGGATCGACAGCGGCCCGACACCCCGGCGCCTGACGATCATGTGAGCGCGCTCGCGATCGTCCTCGGCCTGGCGATCGGCATGATCGTCGGCGCCGTCGGCGGCGGGGGAGCGATCCTCGCGCTGCCGGTGCTCGTCTACGTGCTCGGCGAGCCGGTCGGTCCCGCGTCCACCGCGAGCCTGGTGGTCGTGTCGCTCGCCGCCGCGATCGGCGCCGGTTCGCTCGCGCGCCACGGCCGCGTCTGCTGGCGGCTCGCGTTCACGTTCGCCGTACCCGCCGCGGTCGGTTCGTTGCTGGGCTCGATCGCCAGCCACGAGGTGGGCGGGCGCGCGCTGATCCTCGCGTTCATCCCGGTGATGCTGCTCGCGGCCGTGCTGACGTGGAAGCGCGCGGGGGAGCGCGACGACGACGGTTCCTGCCCGGACCCGCCGCTCTCGCGCACCGCCACCGCGGGCGTGCTCGTCGGCCTGCTGACGGGGTTCTTCGGCGTCGGCGGCGGGTTCGTGATCGTGCCGGTGCTGAGCGTGTGGCTCGGCTTCCCGTTCCGGCGCGCGGTCGCCACCTCGCTCGTGATCATCGCCCTCACCGGCGTGGCCGCGCTCGCCAGCCACCTCGCGGCGGGGTCGCGCCCCGACCTGGCGATCACCGCCACGCTGGCGCTCGCCACCGGCGCGGGCGCGCTGCTGGGCACGATGTTCGCCGAGCGCGTCCCGCAGTCACTGTTGCGGCGCGGGTTCGCGGTGCTGGTCGGCGCGGTCGCCCTCGCGCTGCTGATCGACGTGCTCGCGCTCGGCGGCCCACCGGGCGGGTGAAGGCCGGCCGGGGGCGAGCGAGACGCGGTGCACGCCCCACGCCAGCGCGGCGAGGAACGCGAGGGCGATGGCCAGCACGACGCTGTAGGCGATCACCCACAGCCCGCCGGCCACGTCGGTCCTGCGCTCGCGCTGCAGCAACCGCTGCTCGGGAACGAAGCTGGACATGACGTTCGACTCGGCCGGGACGCCCTCGACGGGGATGGCCGG
>CAVRTQ010000022.1:0-295788 GCA_963724195.1 uncultured Solirubrobacteraceae bacterium
CCGGTGACCGTGAACGTCTCCGTCCGGGTGGTCACGAGGCCGGCCAGATCCTCGGCCTTGACGACGACCGTGTGCTGGCCCTGGGTCAGCTGCGCGGCGCGCAGCTTGTCCAGCGAAGCCTGCGGCTGACCGTCGAGGACCACCGAGGTGATCGTGGCGCCGCCGGAGCCAGGCACGAAGTCGGTCGCGCGGATCACGACCGGGGTCGAGACCTTGCCGTCAGTCAGCCCGTCCAGGTGGATCGTCGGGGCGGTGGTGTCGATCTTCACCGGCAGCGTGGCGACGTTGGAGACGTTGCCGCTCGTGTCCCAGACGCGGAACGAGATCACGTGCGAGCCCGGCTGGGTGATGACGACGGTGTTGCCGAGCTCACGCCCGGACCCGAACTGGTCGGCGTAGCTGCTCTGCAGCCAGTTCTGGCCGCCGTCGAACGAGTACTCGCGCGCGTAGATCGAGCCGTTGTCGGTCGGCGACATCGTGAGCGTCGGCGCCGACGTGTACCAGCCGTTCTTGCCGGTGGGCGCGGCCGGCGCCCAGACGCCGGTGACGGTCGGGGGCGTGACGTCGGTGACGCCGTCGCCGGTGAACGTGAACGCGTCCAGGGTCAGGCCGTCGGTCTGCGCTGAGACGTACAGGCGGCCGCTGCCCGAGGGCACGTTGGCCGCGTTCGCCAGCGCGGTCGAGACCGTCTTCCAGCCGGCGCCGGCCGGGACCGTCACGGTCGCGAACGGCGTCGCGGTCGGGCTGTTCCATCGCAGTGCGAGCTGGCCCGTTCCCGAGGCGCGGGTGACCACGCTGGTGATGTTGAGCAGGCTGACGGGGTCGAACGCGATCCAGTCGCCCGTGCCGAACGAGGCGACAGCGGCCTTCGCGGACGCCGTGTCGTCCTCGACCGTCGTGATGCCCTGAGACGCGTCCGCGTGCTCGGCCTGCATCACCTTGGGGTTCAGGATCACCTTGGTGGTGCCGGTCGCGCCGGCCACGCCGTTGGCGCCGGCGTCGGTGTAGCTGACCTCCAGGATCGTGTAGACGTTCTCGGTCTCGCCGTGCTCGGCACCGTCCGGGTAGATCGGCGCGCCGACCTTGCAGCCGACACCGGTCGTGAACGGGTGCGCATGCGACGCGTGCCCGAGATAGATCGTCCAGCGCACGCGGTTGCACGTGATCGCCCCCGTGTCCTCCGGGTCTGAGACCTGAATCTGGAACACCGACGCGCGACCCCAGTCGGTGAAGCCACCGTCGGGCGGCGTGAGCAGCGACACCGTCGGCGCGGTGTTGCCGACCGAGATCGCCTTCGCGGACACACCCGCCTTGCCGGCGGAGTCCGTCGCCCGCAGACGCGCGTTGTACAGGCCGTTCGTGCTGTAGGTGAAGCTGGCCGTGGCGCCGGTCGCGTCCCACGTGCCGTTGCCGTCGAAGTCCCACTCGTAGGTGAGCGTGTCCCCGTCCGGGTCGGTCGAGGCGCCGGCGTTGAATGCGACGGTCAGCGGCGCGGCCCCACCGGAGCTGCGGTCGACGGCGATCGACGCACGCGGGCGTTTGTTGCCGGGGCTGTAGTCGACTCGCACGAGGTTGCGCGTGATGTGGTTGAGCACGTAGAGCGCGCCGTCCGGGCCGAACTCGAGGTCGATCGGGCCGTCCCACAGCGGGTAGCCGCGCGCGCCGAGCTCGAGGTTCGAGAAGAAGTTCTCGATCTTGGTGATCGGCCCGTTGGGCTTGGTCAGGCTGAAGGCGGCGACGTAGTCCTGGGAGTACTCGCCGAAGAACGCCTTGCCGTCCCAGTAGGCCGGGAACTGCGTCGGGGACGGGTTCGCCGGGTTGTGGCGGTAGATCGGGCCGGCCATCGGCGCCTGCTCGATGTTCTCAGCGAAGCTCGTCAGCTCGGGATACGCGGGGTTGTCGCAATCCGCAGGTGCGAGCGTGCGGCAGTTGCGGTCGCCGTACCAGACGGTGGCGGGCCGCGCCGGCGGGAGGTCGACGAGACCGGTGTTGTTGCGTGACGTGTTCTTGATCGCGCCGCAGTTGAAGAACTCGCGCGGCGTCGACGTGACGAAGTTCCAGTTGTTGTAGGGCTTGAGGTTGTCGCCGGTGCAGTACGGCCAACCGCTGTTGTGCGCCCCACCCGTCACCGAGACGGCGTTCCACTCCACGAGGCCCATCGGCCCGCGGGTGGGATCGTCACGACCGGCGTCGGGACCGTAGTCGCCCCACACCAGCGTGCCCGACTGCCGGTCGATGTTCATCCGGAACGGGTTGCGCAGACCCATCACGTAGATCTCGGGCCGTGTGCCCATCGTGCCTGGCGTGAACAGGTTGCCCTGCGGGATCGTGTACGTGCCGTCGGGCTGGACCTTGATGCGCAGGATCTTGCCGCGCAGATCGTTGGTGTTGCCCGCGCCGCGGCGCGCGTCGACGGCTGGGCTCTGCCCGGGCGAGTCGTTGATCGGCGCGTAGCCGGCGGCGTTGCCCGCCCCCGCGCCCGTGTTGTCGCCCGTGGCAAGGTAGAGGTTGCCTTCGGCGTCCCAGTCGACATCGCCAGCGACGTGGTTGCCGCCGCCCCGGTTGTGCTCGACCTTGATGATGTCCTGCTTGGTTGTCAGATCCAGCGCCTGGGCTGCGGGATCCCACTTGAAGCGCGACAGGACCATGTAGCCCTTCCAGCGATCCCAGTACGCCTCGGTCTCACCGGCCGGCAGCGTGGCCGGCGCGTTGCCCGTCGGCACCTGCTCCGGGTACGGCGCGTCCATCTTCGTGGGGGCGTAGTACAGGTACACCCACCGGTTGTTCGCGAAGTCCGGATCCAGCGAGACGGTCTGCATCCCCTGCTCGCCGCTGGTGTAGACGTCGAACGAGTTGATGACCTTCGTCGTGCCAGCCACCGGGTCCGTGAGCCGGATCTGGCCGTTGCGCGCCGTGTGCAGGACCTTGAGGTCCGGCATCACCGCGAGGTCGATCGGCTCGGCGACGTCGGTCGTGAGCACGACCGGGTCGTAGTTGTCCCAGTTGAGCGCGGCCTCCTGCGCCTGCGCTCCGGGTGTTGTCGCCGCCGCCAGCGCAGCGGCGATCGCCGCCGCTCCCGCGGCTCGTCTTGACCAACTGGACAAAGTGCTCTCCCCTCAGGTTGAGCGCTTTTAATACCAATCTTTGGCTTAAAATGGCAAGTCGACGGTGCTGCCCGGCGATCGCGCGCACCGCGTCGGCGATCGAGTCGGAGCCGCGGACGAACGCTGTGTCGAGTCGCTGACGCTTCAGGAAGGCCAGGGTGAGACGGCCCTCCGTCGTCCGCGTTCGCTGGTTGAGCCTTCCCGGGCACACAAGGACCGTCGCCGGCAACCGGAGGTCCTCGGCCGTGATCCGCAGGGAGTTCGTCACGATCGTCAATTCGCGCGCGGGGGAGCCGGCGAGCGCCTTGGCCAGCGCCAGCGAACCGTCAGAGCCATCGATGAAGATCGTCTCGCCGAACCCGATGCGGTCGGCGAGCCGGGCGATCCAGTCGTCGTATGCCGCTGAAGGTCGTGGGCAACTGCTGCCGTTGACTGTGCGCTGAACGCCGTGTCCGCCAGTCGCCTGCCAGGGCGTGGATTCGCCGCGACCGCCAGAGCTCGATCAGGCCGGAGCAGCTCAGGTGCCGTCGATCTCACGCGAAGACCGCCTTGAGATGGGCGATTCCGTCTACCGCGATCGCGTCCTGGGACTTCGCAAGCTGCCGCCAGACCGACGCGGCGGTGGCGATCGATTCGTTCTCGGCGGTGAACGACTCAATGACCACGGCGCCGCCATAGTCGATGTCCGAGAGTGCGTCCCGGATGCCGTTCCAGTCGAAGTGGTCGGCTCCCGGCGCTCCTCGATCGTTCGCGCACAGGTGGACGTGAGCGAGGCGATCCCCTGCCAGCCGGTACGCTCCGGCGACGTCCCGCTCTTCGACGTTGGCGTGGTAGTTGTCCACCAAGAGGCCGCTGCCCTCGGCGGGAAGGCCGTCGAGCACCTCAAGGGCCTGCTCGACCGTATTGATGACGCTGGTCTCGTAGCGAACGAGCGGCTCGATCGCGACCCGCACTCCGCGCTCCGCGCCGTACTCGCACACCGGCGTCAACGCGGTACGGAGCTCGGCGTAGACCGCCGCCCGCTCCTGGCCGGACATGCGCCAGGTGCGGCCGACCGAGGCGTAGATCGGGCCGGCGATGACGGCCGATCCGACCGTCGCCGCCGCGTCGATACTGCGCTGGAGGAACTCCTGCGTCGAGGCGATCGTGCCCGCGTCACTGGCACACAACTCGCGGCCCGGGGCCATGGCGATGCAGATCGACGCACCGAGTCCATGCTCCTTGAGCAACTCAGCCGTGCGGTCCGGATCCCAATCGGTGAGGTTCTCGATCGGCAGTTCGATCAGGTCGAACCCCCACTGGCTCAGTCGCGGCACGAGCTCGACCAGTTGCTCGTCCGTTACGGGGGACGTCCAGATCCAGGTGTTGGCGCCGATCGGCGGACGAGTCATGCAGAAGCTCCTTGATGGGTTGAGTCGATGGTGCGGTGCGTTTCGCAGGCCATGCACCGCGGCCGCCGCGGCACGCGTCCGGAGACGTGTGCCGCGACGGCCGCCGTGCATGACACGCCGGCCCTCAGCAACTGCCGAGGACCGGCGTGATGCGATCAGCGACTGACTGGGATGCGCAGTGTCGCTGTCCGGGTGGACTTGCGGTCGCCCGAGCTCAGGGTCACGGTCGCGACGACTCGGGCCTTGCCCGCCCGACGCGCGTCACCGATCGCTTTGGCCTTGAACGGGAGGACCACGGACGACGCGACGCGGCTGGACTTCACCGCGACCGATCGCGCCCGGGTGTTCCGCGCCTCGAGCCGGGCCTTGATGGCCAACCGACCGGCGCCGGTCGAGCTGATCTGCAGGCTCACCCGATCACCCTTCTGGACGATGCGCACGCTGCGCAGCGCTGCGGCGGTCTGCGGCTTAGGCGCCTCGGCGCCCGAGGCCGCGGTGTTCGCTGCGGTTGTCTGAGCGCCGGTCGTCGTGGGCTCCGCCGCGCCGTCGGCGACGGAACTCGGCTTCCCGGCCGCTTCTGCCGGCGGCGCCGCCTCGTCGGGCACGCCGCCGCCGGAGCGGATCGCGCGCATCCACTCGATCAGGTCATTGACCTTGGCCGTGAAGGCGAGGCGCTTCTCGCGGTCGGAGATGGCCGCGTTGGCGGCCGTCCGCAGCTCCTGCAGCGTGGCGATCGCCGCCACCGGGTCGTTCGCCATGTACTTCGTCTGAGCGGCCGTCAAGCTGCTCCGCAGCGACGCTGCGACCGCGTCGCTGAACGTGCCGTCGGACAGGCGCAGCGTGATGAGCTCGTTCACCTCGCGATGTGAGGTGCAGTTCGCCGGCAGGACACCGGCTGCCGTCTGGATGCCGCGCACGAGCATCCGGAGGTAGTCCTGGTCGTAGAAGAACTCGCGATTGTGACCGAGGCCCTGGAACCAGACCCGGCCGCCCTCGAAGTTCTGGCACCACGAGATCGGATGGTCGCCCATCAGGCCTCGGTAGCCGTTGCCCCAACGGGTGTTCGTGAGCATGTTGAGGTCGGTGCGGTAGGTGCTCTCGTCGAGGTTCATCAGGACGTGAGACCCCGCCCGGGCGCTCGACCGGTAGTTGTGGAACTCGTCATGGACGCTCCACCGCGTCTTGAGGTGCTCGGTGGCCGGGTGCGAATGGTCTTCGGTGACCGTCACGCCCGGGAAGCAGGGCTCACACGGGGGGTTGGTGCTCAGCGGACCCTGCGGATGGTTGGAGAAGACGGCACCGACCATCTTCCCGTACCACTCCCAGTCCTTGAGCGTGTCGCCCGCCGCGTGCACGCCGGCGTACCCACCGCCGGCGCGGATGTAGCCCTGGAGCGCTGCGCGCTCGGAGTCGTTCATGATCGATCCGCCCGTGTTCAGGAACACCACGGCGCGGTACTGCGCGAGGTTCTCGGCCGTCGTGAACGGCGTGCTCGGCAACGAGACCGCCGGCAGCGCCGGGTCGTACACGTCCACGTTGAACCCGTGCTCGCGCCCGAGGCGCTGGACAGCCACGATCCCGTCGGGGATCGCGTTGTGGCGGAAGCCGCTGGTACGCGTGAACACGAGCACCTTGTACGCCGCGTTCGGATCGGCCTCCTGACGCACCGGGTTCACGACCGGTCGTGCCTGCGGCCGTTCGACGGGCGCGGACGTGACACCGGTGCCGGCGTTGGACGGCAAGCCGTCGACCACCTGGGTCGCGAGTCCCTCGGCGTCGCGGACGAGAGCGGCTCGCACCGTTCGGTCCTGGACGTCGCTGCGGACCACTGCGGCGAGCTGCCGCAGGTAGCGCGCGGCGGAAGCCGGACGCCCCTGGTCAACGGCCCGCTTGGCGATCTCGAGGTAGTCCTCGAGATCCGTCGCCGTCGCCTGCGTGACCTTCCCGGCCTCGACGTGGCGATCGAGGATCGCGTCGAAGTCCGCGAACGACGTCGTGACGACGAAGGTCAGGGTGTAGGCCGCCGCGTTGCCCGCGACGTCGTTGACCGTGACGCGGAGACGATGCGTCCCGAGCGAGAGCGTGGACAGGTCGATCGGGTGGCGCGGGATCTCGGTCCCGTCGAGGACGAGCTTGAGCACGCCCGGGTTGTTGAGCCCGTCTCGGCTCCCGTCCCCCGACCCGGGCTGCGGATCCGTGGCCTTGGGGGTCAGGACCTTCGAGTTGCCGATCCGGCCCTCCACGAGGTCGTTGAACTCGACTTCGGCCGGCCGCGTGTCGATCTGGACCACGATGGTGCCGACCGGCGAGACGTTCCCGCCCGTGTCGCGCGCACGGAACCGGACGGTCGTCGCGCCTTCCTGCGTGATCGTCGCCGTTCCGGCGTCGTTGGTCGGCAGCCAGGTCGCGCCGCCGTCGAGTGAGTACTCACGCGCGGCGATCGCGCCCGCGTCGGTCGCGGTGAGGTTCAAGGTCACCGGACCCACGTACCAGCTGTTGTTCCCCGTGGGCGTGCCGGGCGTGAGCGCGGCGGTGACGGTCGGGGCCGTCGTGTCGAACTCGCCGAGCAGCTGTCCGACATCGCGGACCAGCACGGTGCGAGCGTCCGCGTCCGTAAGGGCACGCGCGGCCGCCAGCAGCTCGTTGAGGGCCGTGATGCGAGCGTCACCGGTCGACCCGCCGGCGCGTGTCGCCAGCGTGCGCAGCGCCGCTGCCGCGTCGGCCGGAATGCGGCCCGCGGAGGCGAACCGATCGATCAGCGCGGTGATGTCGGCGACCGACGTCGTGACCGTGAACGTCTCGGTCTTGGTGGTGCGGTTGCCGGCGATGTCACGAGCCTCGACGACGATCGTGTGCGTCCCCAAGCTGAGCTTGGACACATCCACGGAGTCGCCGGTGAAGGCCGTTCCGTCGAGCTTGGCGCTCACGATGGACGCGCCGCCTGAGCCGGGAGCGAAGTCGCTGAGCATGACCTTGATCGTGCCCGAGTCGCCGATCTTCCCGTCCTGCAGGCCTTCCAGCGCGACGGTCGGCGCGGTGCGATCGATCTTCACGCGCAGGGACCCGATATTCGAGACGTTCATGCTCGTGTCGAACACCCTGAAGAGCACCGTCAGGTCGCCCTGGACAGGGAGCGCGACGCCGTTGAAGCACCGCTGGCCGCAGGTGGTGTCGTACTGGTCGGAGAAGCCCGGCTGCTGCCAGGACACCCCGCCATCGACGGAGTACTCGCGGTGGTAGATCGAGCCGTTGTCGGTACCGACGACGTTGAACGTCGGCGCGGTCACATACCAGCCGTTCTCACCGTCGGGCGTGGCCGGCACCAAGGTGCCCGCGGCCGTCGGCGGAGTGACGTCCGCGACCCCGTCGCCGACGAACCGCAACGAGTCGAGCGTCACGCCGCCCGATGACGTCACGTACAGCTTCCCGGTACCGCTCGGCGGGTTGACGATGTTCTGGAGCGAGCTCGTCACCTCGCGCCAGCCGAGGCCCGGGGCCACCATGACGTTGGCGAAGGGTTGCGCCGTCGGGCTGTTCCAGCGCAGCGACAGCGTGCCGTTGCCGCTCGCACGCGTGACGACCGAGCTGATGTTCGTGAAGTTCACGGGGTCGAACCCGATCCAGTCACCCACATCGAAGGACGTGACCGCGCGCGTCGCCGACGCCGTGACATCGTCGGTGAACTCGACGCCCGACGACGTGTCGGCGTGCTCGCCCTCCATCACCTTCGGGTTGAGGATCACTCGCTTGGTCCCGGTGGCCGCCGGGACACCGTTGGCGCCGGCGTCCGTGTAGGAGACTTCGAGGATCATGAAGATGTTCTCGGTCTCGCCGTGGCCGGCGTCGGGCGGGACAGGCGCGCCCACCCGGCAGCCCTGCCCCTGACGGAACGGGTGCTGGTGCGTGGCGTGGCCGATGGAGATCGTGTACTTCACGCGATCGCAGGCGACGGCGCCCGTGCTCTCGGGATCGAAGATCTCGACGTTGTAGATGACCGCCTTGGCCCAGTCGAAGAAGCCGCCGTCGACGGGCGTGAGGATGTTGATCTCCGGGGCCGTGTTGCCGACCGTGATCTGGACCGACTGAAGCGCGGACTTCCCGGCGGCGTCGGTGACCCGCAAACGCGCGTTGTACTGACCGTTGGCCTGGTACGTGTAGGAGGCCTTCGCCGTGGTCGCGTCCCAGGATCCGTTGCCGTCGAAGTCCCACTCGTACGTCAAAGCCGCGTTCTCAGGGTCAGACGACCCGGTCGCGTCGAACTGGACCGCGAGCGGAGCGGCGCCGCCTGAGCGGCGATCGGTCGCGATGACTGCCCGCGGCCGCTTGTTGCCAGGGCTGTAGTCGACGCGCGAAAGCGCCCGGGTCCCGTACTCCAGCACGTAGAGCGACCCGTCGTTGCCGAACTCCAGGTCCATCGGACCATCCCACAGGGGCGCGTCGAGGGCGCCGAGCTCGGAGTTGGGCAGGAATTGCTCGAGCTTGGTCACCGGGCCGTCGGGCTTGGTCAGGGTGAACGCCGCGAGGTAGTCCTGCGAATACTCCCCGAAGAACGCTTTGCCGTCCCAGTACGCAGGGAACTTGGTCGACGAGGGATTCGCAGCGTCGTAGTTGTAGATCGGGCCGGCCATCGGAGCCTGCTCGATGTTGTCGCTCCACCGCTGGAGCTCCGGCCACAGCGGGTTGTCGCAATCCTCCGGTGCGGTCGTCTTGCAGTTCTTATCGCCGTACCACATGTCGGCAGGGACGACCGGGGGAAGGTCGACCAGGCCGGTGTTGTGGCGCGACGTGTTCTTCGGCGCGTTGCAGTCGAACCACTCGCGCGAGACGCCGTTCACGAAGTCCCAGTTGTTGTACGGGCGGTTGTTCGCGATGCAGTAGGGCCAGCCCTGGTTGTGCGGGGCGCCAGACGCGGGCGAGGCGTTCCACTCGACGAGGCCCATCGGGCCGCGGCGGGCGTCGTCGCGGCCTGCGTCCGGGGCGTACTCCCCCCAGACGAGCGTGTTGGTCGCCTTGTCGATGTTCATGCGGTAGGGATTGCGCAGGCCCATGATGTAGATCTCGGGGCGCGTCTTGGGGCCCGCGGGGAACAGGTTGCCGGCCGGAACGGTGTAGGAGCCGTCCGCGGCGACCTTGATGCGCAGGATCTTGCCGCGCAGGTCGTTCGTGTTGCCCGACGCGCGACGAACATCGAATGCGGGATTCACTCCCGGACTGTCGTTGATCGGTGCATAGCCTTGGGCGTTGCCGGCGCCGGCACTGGTGTTATCGCCGACCGAGAGGAACAGGTTCCCCTGGGCGTCCCAGGCGATGTCACCGGCGTGGTGCGCGCTACCGCCGCGATTCGTATCGATCTTGATGATCTGCTGCTCGCTCGCCATGTCGAGCGAATTTCCGGTCCACTTGAAGCGGGAGAGGACGTCGTAGCCCTTCCATTGGTCCCAGTACGCCTCCGTCTGGCCTGCCGGCAGGGTTCCCGGGGCGTTTCCGCCAGGTGTGTCGAGCCGAGGCGAGTAGTAGACGTAGACCCACTGATTCGTCGCGAAGTCCGGGTCGAGGGCGACGGTGAGCAGTCCCTGCTCGCCAGCCGTGTACACGTTGAATTGATTGACGACCTCGGTCACGCCGCTCGCCGGGGTGGTCAGCCTCAGCGCGCCGGCCCGCTGCGTGTGCAGCACGCGGCCGTCCGGAAGCACCGCCATATCGATCGGCTCACCAGCAAGACCGGAGGCGAGCGTCAGCTTCTCGTAGTTCGCCCAATCCGTTGCCGGGTCCGACTGGGCGTGTGCGACGTTTGCCGATGTCGCTGCCAGCGCCAGGACGCTTAGGACCGACAACATCAGCAGCCTTCTTGAAGGGCGCATCCTGCGTAGAACGCGCCGCCCGAACCAATGCTCCACTGAGCCACTCTCCTCGTTCATGAACCAGCTGGACGAAGCGCTGAGGGCGAGCCTGGAACACCTCACAGGACTGCCGACAGTGCATCTCTGAACGCGACCACGGGGTCCGTAGCGCGCTCGATCTCAACCCCGAACCCTCGTCGTGGCGGAGGTCCGCGAGCCCGCCAGCCGGATCGGACCAGCCGATGTTTCTTCCATCCCTCTCCTCCAAGCCCTCTCCAAGGAAACTCGTCCGGCGCTCCTACTTTTAGCAGAGTTTCTTAGATATGGCTACTGCAACAACTATTGACGGCGCACACGTGTAAGCAGCCACGCAGGAGCGATGAGCTTCCGAGGAGCGACGCGCGCGAGAGCGCGATCAGCTGCGGACGATGACGGAGCTCACGAGCTCGTCATCGCGAAGCACGGCGGCGACTGCGCCGAGCACTTCTGACCGGTCCCGGAGTTCGGCGTGGACCACGTCGACCCCCGCGAGGACTGGATGCGCGTAACGCTCAAGGGCGTGACAGACGCCGTCCAGCAGGCTCTGAGAACGCGAGCCGAGCTCACCCCCGAGCACGAGGCGTGCCGGGTCGAGCGCGTTGACCAGTCCGCCGCACACTCGCCCGACGTGGACGCCCGCCTCGAACAACAGCGTCTGCGCGTGCGAATCGCCGGCGTCCGCGAGCTTCAAGAGCCCCGACACAGTCAGACGCTCTCCACGGTCTCTCGCCCACGCATCGAGCAGGACACCGGACGCAGCGACGGTCGAGAGGCATCCCGTTCGGCCACAAGTACAGCGCGGGCCGTCTTCCACGGCCGTGATGTGCCCGACCTCGCCTGCGTACCCGCTGTGCCCACGCCGGAGTTGCCCTCCGACGACGAATCCGCCGCCGATCCCGGGGCCGATGCTCACGTAGATCAGGTCAGCCACGTCGCGGCCGGCACCGAAGTGCAGCTCTCCGACGGCGCCGTAGTTGGCGTCGTTGTCCGGGACCACCGGAAGACCGTCGAGTAGACGGGACAACGTCTCGCGGACCCGCACGCCTGCCCAGCGCGGCGACGGCGATCGAGCATCGATGGAGCCATCTTCATCCACAGGGCCGGGGATGCCGATCGCCAGCCCGATCACGCGTCCCGGCGGGATACCGAGGCCGCTGATCATCGCGCGAACGCGATCGGCGACCGTGCCCAAGATCGTCTCACCGGTCGGAGCCGGGGACAAGTGCCTCGTCATGCTCTGCGAGCACGGTGCCTCGAAGGTCCGCGACGCCGACCTTCAGGCGCTCGCGGTTGATCGCCACACCGACGGTCGCACCCGAGCCGGGTACCAAGGCGACCGCTACCGCCGGCCGGCCGGTGAGGCCATGGCGTGCTCCCGTGTGCTCGCCTTCCTCGACGATGCCCCGCTCCTCGAGTGAGCGGATGACGTTGCCGATCGTCGAGCGGGACAAGCCGGTGGCGCTCGCAAGCGCCGCGCGCGTCATCGTCGGGTTCACGCGTAACAGGCCAAAGACCCGCCGTTCGTTCTGGCGTTTCAGGTCCTTGAGCGAAGAACGCGTCGATTCGGGGCCCGGCGTGTGCAAGGCCGTAGATCATGGCGTGCAGACAAGGCACCCACGCTCGGACCAGACGAAGGGCTAGGCTCGCCAGGCGATGCGACGGACCCGCCGAGCCAACGCGATGGGATGGGTGTTCGCCGCGCCGTTCACGCTGCTGTTCGTCGTCTTCATGCTGGTGCCGATCATCGCGTCGTTCGCGCTGAGCTTCACCGGGTTCTCACTCGGCAACCTCCAGGACTTCCGGAGCACGCCGTTCGTCGGCCTCGACAACTACACGCGGCTGTTCGAAGACGCGCAGTTCCTGAAGTCGCTGCGCAACACGGCGTACTTCGTGGTCGTCGGGGTGCCCGTTCACGATCGCGTTCGGACTGGTGCTCGCGGTGATGCTCGATCAGGGCATCGGCAAGCTGCGTGCGGTCTTCCGCGTCGGCCTCTACCTACCCGTGGTCACCAGCATCGTGGCCGTCGCCGTGATTTGGCGGTACATGCTCGATCCCGATATCGGGATCGTCAACGCGGCCCTCGCCCAGGTGGGCATCGAAGGCCCGGACTGGCTCGGCAATCCGAACACGCTCATGCCCTCGATCATCGCGCTCGGCGTCTGGCGCAACACCGGCAACGCGATGGTGATCTTCCTCGCCGCCCTGCAGACCGTGGACTCGCAGCTCTACCAGGCAGCGAAGGTCGACGGCGCCAAAGGCTGGCACCTGTTTCGCCACGTCACGGTCCCGCTGTTGCGTCCGGCGATCCTGTTCGCCACGGTCGTGACGACCATCAGCTACACGCATGTCTTCGAGGAGCCGTTCGTGATGGCCGGCCCGAACGGTGGCACCGACCAGGCGGGCCTCACCACGTCGCTGTTCGTCTACCAGCAGGGCTTCCAGGCCTTCGACTTCGGCTATGCCAGCGCGGCGGCGTACACACTCTTCGTCGCCATCGTCGTGTTGACGATCGTTCAGTTCCGGGTCCTGCGCGTGCGAACCTGAGCCGGCAGGGCGATCGCCGGCACGAAGTAGCGCTGCAGCGCGATGAAGAGCACGATCACCGGTGCGATGAGCACCACGGAGCCGGCCATCAGCAAGCCGTAATCGGTCGTGTACTCGCCGATGGCGAACGTCGCGAGGGCGACCGGCAGCGTGAACTTCTCCTGGTCGTTGAGGACGACGAGCGGCCAGAGGAAGTTGTTCCACGTCGACAGGAACTCGAAGACGGCCAGCGCGGCGAGCGCGGGCTTGAGCTGCGGCATGACGATGCGGGAGAAGATGGTCCACTCCCCCGCTCCATCGATCCGGGCCGCGTTGATCAGGTCATCCGGCACCGATTGCATCGACTGGCGCATCAGGAAGACGCCGAAGGCGCCGGCGAAGAACGGCACCGTGACCGCGGCGTAGGAGTTGACGAGTCCGAGGTTGCTCATGAGCACGAACAGCGGGATCAGCGTCACGCTGCCAGGCACCATCAACGTGGCGAGCACCACACCGATGAGTGCGCGGTCCCCGAAGAATCTCAGCTTCCCCAGCGCGTAGCCGGCCATCGAGCAGAACAGCAGGTTGGCGAGCGTCACCACGACCGTGATCGCCGTCGAGTTCAAGAAGTAGCGACCGACCTTCTCCTCGGAGAACAGACGAACGAAGTTGTCGAGCGTCCAACGCTCGGGGAGCAGCGTCGGCGCGACGCGGGTGAGGTCGGCGTTCGTCTTGAACGCGCCGAGCAGCATCCACACGAACGGGCCGATCGACAGCAGCAGACCCAACGTGAGTGCCGGGAGTACCCACCACGGCGCACGCGCCCGCGTCGTCATCGAGCTCCGACGCTGTTAGCCGCAGCGTCGAGCTGCTCGGCCATCTCGTGACCGTCGCTGTGCGTACGCACCAGCGCGTCTAGGCGCACTTCGATCGCCGCAGCGATGGCCGGCCATTGCAGGCACCGCGGGCGGGCGCTTCGCCGTGCGGAGTTGTGTGCGGAACACCCGCGCGTGCGGGTCGTCGGCCAGCGCAGGGAGCGACCACGCGGCGCGGCTGGCCGGAAGCGCGCCGACGGCCGTGTACCAGTCCGCTTGCTGCGCGGGCTGTGACATCCACTTCACGAACTCCCAGGCCGTCTTGCGGTGGCTGGAACCTTTCGGCACCGTCCAGATCCCGCCACCGAACGTGCTGGCTTCGGTTCGGCCACGAGGCAGCGGAGCCACCGCCCACCGGCCGTCCATGCGCGGGCCGCCGACTTCGCGGATCCGCCGCATCTGCCAGGCGCCGGAGACGAACATCGGGTGCGTCCCGCGAACGAACGCCGGCGCAATCTCGAAGCCTTCTCGTACCACGCTCGGTGTGAGGCCCTCGTCCACGAACGACTTGTAGTACGCGCTGCCCGCGGCTACTTCAGGCGTGTTGAGGTTCACGCGCTGTCCGTCGGTGATGTCGGCTCCGGCCTGGTACAGGAACGGCAGGAAAATGTGCCAGCTGTCCGTCGGAAGGCTGATGCCGTACTTCGCGCCGCCCTTCGACTGCATCGCCCGGGCGGCCTCCTTGAGCTCGGCCCACGTCGTCGGCGCCGCGGTGACGCCGGCCTTCTCGGCGATGTCTGTCCGGTAGAACAGCACCCGTGTGTCGAGGAACCACGGAACGCCGTAGGCGGTGCCGTTGACCCGGACCGCGTCGATAGCCGCGGGAAGGAACTGCCCCTGATCAAAGTCCGCGGGAACTGTCTCCAATGCGTGTGTACGGACCACCGCGGCCATGTACGAGGCACCGACCACGGCAACATCCGGCACCTCTCCGCCGGCGATGCCCACAAGCAGCTTGTCGTGCGCCGCCGAAGACGTCACTGATGTGATCCGGACGTTGATACCGGGGTTCTCGCGCGTGAACTGCGCGGCCATGTCGTCGAGCTTCGAACCTTCGGTGCCCCACGCCAGCACGCGCAGCACGTCGGGTGACTCGTTGCCGGACTGCGTCCCACCACACCCGGCGACCGCGAGGAGTCCTAAGACGGCAAGTACAGCTGCGAACCGCGTCACCTGCCCGGCCCCGGACCGCGGCGCTCACACGGTCGCCGCGCAGAACCACCGTTGGCGACCCCAGCCCACACCTGACTCACATAACGGCCCGCTCCTCTGAGCGAAGTCACCACGCGATCATCGCCGTTCTCGGCCCTGTTGGGCAACTTCGCGGGTGAAAGCCGGACGGCAACGAGTCCTGAGGCGTCCGCCAGCCCGGCACGAGTCATGATCCGCGTGTGCTGCACCTCTCCAACGACCAGCCACTCGTTCCGTCGCTTGAGGACGTTGAGCGACGACCGCGGGTCTCCTGGACCAGACTGCTGCACCTCCCAATGATGCCGCAGGGGAGACGGACAACGGGCGGTGTTCGTGAGACGTTCCCGACCGATGCCCGGGATCGCCAAGACCCTGGCCGAACCTGGCGCGGTCAAGGCGAACTTCGCTGGAAGCGGCCAGCCCGGTCGTCGGCCCGCAGTTAGGCGGGCCGTGCAGAAACTGTTCCCGGCTGGTCCCCGTCGCGAGCTTCGGACTCTGCCTCAGAAACGGCGAAAGGCCCGCGTTGCGGGCCTTTCGTCAAGTCGGGGAGACAGGATTTGAACCTGCGGCCGCCCGGCCCCCAGCCGGGTGCGCTACCAGACTGCGCCACTCCCCGTGGTTCGTCGACCCTAGCGAAGCGGGCGACGGGAATCGAACCCGCCCTAAGAGCTTGGAAGGCTCCTGTGCAACCACAACACTTCGCCCGCGGGACGACTCGGGCGCCATGATACCGCCGCATCGTGTTGGACGCGGGTCGTTTTGGGGAATCACGTAGTCATGCAGATTCCTGGCGTCCATATCGAGACCCTGCATAACCCCGTTCGGTACACGTACGGGCAGATCGAGAAGGCTTGTGCGATCGCCCAGATGCTGAACCGGGGGAAGCTGGTGCTCGTCGAGCCGCCGCAGCGCTGAGCGGACGCCGTCGCCGCCCTCCGGGGGAGGAGGGGGACGACGACCGGTTGGTCCGGGCAGGGTCTACGGGAGGGCTCATCGACTGATATCGCGGGTTGGGTCTATGCCAGCCGCGCTGCCGTGGCGGCCGCTTCCTGCTCGTCCTTGACGGGTGCGATGCGGACGGTCAGGGCAGCGCGGCTGAAGCGCTTCGAGCGGGCGATCTGGATCGCGGCGGTCGGGCCGGGGCGCGGATCTGAGCTCTGGGCGGCGACGCGCATCGCGTGGACGCCGGCGCCGGCGGGCCGCGTCCCCGCCGGGACCACGATGTAGCCGCTGCGTTCGCTCTGCACCCACAGGTACTGCACCGACGCCAACGGCACGAGCTTCGTACCGACCGTCACGCGCGACCCGTCACGGAGCACCGCGGTGACCCGAGCGTCACGACCGCCCCAGGACGGGAACAGCACGTCGGCGGTGTAGCGGGAGTTGCCGGAGCGGCGCGTCGCGGTCCAGGACGTCTGGATCCAGTCGCGCGTGAAGCGATGCGTGACCCGCATCAACAGGCCGCGAGCGGACATGGCGCCCGTCGCGCGCAGGTCGCTGAACGCGCCCGCGTAGGCGCGGCCCACCGCGGCGGAGGACACGGCGCCCGCACCACTCGGTGCCTTCAGCAGCGTCAAGGGCCGAACGCCCGGCTCGACGCGCGAGCGACCGACCTGGGAGGCGGTGACGCGCTTGCCGGCCACGTCACGCACCATCAGGCCGAAGGAGGCCGGCGGGCGGCCGCCGATGTTGGACACCACTTCCTGCTCGCCGTCGAACAGCCGGGCGAGGTCGAGGCCGCCGTACGGGAACGCCTTCTGGTTGACGGCGACGATCGCGGTGTTGTACTTGGGCGTGGTGACGGCGAGCCGGCCGATGTCGGGGTCGAAGGAGTACAGCGGCGGCGGCTCCTGCCCGCGCATGCTGCCCATCCCGGCGTCCACGGCCCGCGCGGCGTTGGCCATCACGCGCGCCACGGCGAGCCGGGCGGAACCGTCGCCCTGGGGCACGGTGTTGACGTCGAAGAACAGCGGGTCCGGGACCCCGTTCTTCGACCGTCCGGACTCGCGCCCGTAGAACTCGAGCCCGCGGTCGAGCATGTACTTGGCGTAGCGCGCGTACTCGGCCCCGGGGAGCAGCGACGAGGCTCCGGTGGCGACGCCGATCAGCGCCTCCTGCGTGAGCCCGAACTTCTTGCCCTGGTGCCAGCGGTCGAAGCCGAGGCCGGAGTCCCAGTTCATGTAGCCGCTGTGGGTCCAGTAGCCGCTGATCACGCGCTTGATCCACTGCTGGGCCAAGGCCCGGGACGACGCGGGCAGGGCGGGCATGCCGGCCCGGCGCGCCTGGTCGTAGAAGCGCGTGAAGGTCAGGACGATGTTCGCGTACTCGGCGGAGTCGACGTTCTTGTCCACGTTCAGCGGCATGTGCGGGAGGTAGTGGAAGCGCAGGCCGGGGCCGAAGTTGCCGATCTTCGACGAGCTGCCGGCGCGCGCCTCGTTGAAGAAGCGGCGCAGCTGCAGGGACATGTCGCGCTTGAGCAGCGCGGGGTCGCCGGTGACGGTCGCGTCGGCGGCGTACATCAGCGAGTACCAGTTGACCTGGTTCAGACGGATGGTCGGGTAGCGCCAGAACTTCCCGCGCGCGGTGCGGCTGATCGCGTCGCGGATGCCCTCCACCGTCGAGTCCGGCAGCTGCAGGGCTTCGCGGGCGCGGTAGGCGTAGACGAGTCCGTCCACGACCTCGGCGTCGAACACCAGGTGCTGGAAGCCGCGGCCGCTCATCGAGTTCACCCACCCGGGCGCGTGGACCTGGCCGAGCGCGGGCTTGGTGAGGTACGGGCCGCCGGGTTGTCACCAGGCGCGCGGCCAGCGCACGCGCCCGCGCGTCATTGCGCGAGGGGCCGGTCCAGCCCTTCATCGCGGCGACGGAGTGCGTCAACAGGAGCATCGAGTTGGCCATCGGCTCGACACCACCGCCGCCGAGCTTGTAGTAGCCGGCGTCGCCGTCCCAGCGGGAGTCGAGCGTCTGCTGGAGCTTGTCGGCGACGGTGAAGTAGTCGGCGTCGGAGAAGTCGGCCGCCGCCGCAGGCGCGGCGAGGACCAGGACCGCCACAAGGGCGGCCAGGAGGGAGCGGATCACTTTTCGGGGCCTTTCGGGGTGTTCCTGGGGAGTGACCCAGACGTTCCCGGAAGGCCGGCCGCGCGGCTACGCGCCAAGGGTGGGAGCGGCCACCCCGAAGGTGGACGCGCGCACCACCCATTGGTGGCCCACACGCCGACCCCTCTCCCCTTTACGCTGCGTCCTGTGCCCGAATCACCCCTGGACGCCCACGTCGCCACCCCGCAGGACCTGAAGGAGCGGATCGCGGCCGAACGCCGTGGCACCCCGTTCCTCGTCTACCGGGACGCGGACGACCTGCAGGTGATCGTGGAGCTCGCGCCGACCGGCGATCAGCTGACGATCGGGCGCCGTCCGTCGAACGACATCGTGCTCGACTGGGACAGCGAGATCTCCCGGGTGCACGCGGCGCTCGAGCGCATCGGCGAGGACTGGACCGTCGTCGACGACGGCCTCTCACACAACGGCACCTATCTCAACGGCGCGCGCGTGACGAGCCGGCAGCGGCTCAAGGACGGCGACGTGCTGGCCGTCGGCGGCGTCGTGATGGCCTTCCGGACGCCGGCGGGCGAGTCGATGTCACGGCCGACCGTCACGGCGATGGGCCCGCACGTCGGCGAGCTGCTCACTCCCGCCCAGCGGCGGGTGTTGATCGCGCTGTGCCGGCCGTTCAAGGACTCGACGTACGCGACGCCCGCGACCAATCAGCAGATCGCGGACGAGCTCGTGGTGAGCGTCGACGCGGTGAAGTCCACGCTGCGCGCGCTGTTCGAGGTCTTCGGCGTGGACGCGCTGCCGCAGAACCAGAAGCGCGCGTCGCTGGCGCTTCAGGCGATGCGGACGGGCGTGATCACCCGCCGCGACCTGTGAGCGATCCGGCTCAGCTTGTTCTCCGGCTGGCTGCCGACCCACAACGTGCCGCGAGCGCGATCGACGCGCCAGTGAGAACGGGTTCGCGGAGACATCCAAGCGGGTCGCCGACCTTGCGGGAGCCCTTCTCGTCGATCGTGTACAGGTCGCTCGAGCTGTAATTGGTGACGTAGATCGACCCCGTCACCGCGCGCCAGCTGGCGCGGCAGGCGGCCGACGCTGATCGGGATCACGTCCGTGGTCGCGGTCCGCACCTTGTAGACGGCGTCGTCCTTGGGCGACGCCGCCCACAGGGAGCCCTTGTTGTAGACGATGTCCTCGCTGCGGCTGTTGCCGACGCGGAACGCCCTTGATCGGCTGGCCCGTCTGCAGGCTCACGCGCTGGATCTGCGCGCGGCGGCGGGCGGCGACCCAGAGCGCGCTCGGACTGGTGGTGAGCGACCCGATCCCGTACGGGATAGTCCACGCTCGCGAGCGTCGCGCCTGACTTCGGATCGAGCTTGAGCAGCCTGTCGGGCGCGCCTTTGCCCGGGACGAGCGCGACCCAGACCGCGTTCCTGGACGCCGCCACCGCCCCGGGCGGTCCCGGCACGCTGATCGGGTTGCCGCGCGGGCGGCCCGTGCGCTGATCGAGCCGGACGATCTGGTTGTCACGCCCGACCGCGAGCCACAGCGACCCGAATCCGAACGCTCCGTCGTTGACGCCGACGCCGATCTTGGGCGCGAAGGACCGGACCTTGCCGGTCTTCGCCGAGACGATGCGCAGGCGCTGCTGGCGGAAGGAGCCGACGAAGACGTTGTCCCCGAAGGCGCGGATGACGTTCGGGCGATCGCCGATGGTGAGCTCGTCCTCGACGCGCATCTCGCCGGTGGGCGGTGGGCGTGGCCGTCACGGTGGCGGTCGCGCGTGGGCGTCGGGGTGGCCTGCGCGGTCGGTTCGGGATCGTCGCCGAGGCCGAAGGCGACGGCCGCGGCGAGACCGGCGCCGGCCGCGGCGAGCAAGGCCACGCCGAGCAGGGCTCTGCGGCGCTTCGTCCCCGGATTCGACCGCTCCTGCAGCACAGTCTCAGCCTCATCTCGAGGCTGAGGTGCGATGGTCGTCTGCGGCCTGGCGGCGCTGACCGTGGGCGATTCGACCGGTGCGGCGGCGCCCTTGGCGACGAGCCGCTCGCGTTCCTTGGGGCGCTCGTTGGCGGCCGCGGCCCTGGCGGCGCGGCCGAGGTCCCCGGCCGACGGGTAGCGCTCTTCCGGGTCCTTGGCCAGCGCGCGGGCGACGACGTCGTCGAACACCTCTGGAACCCCGTGCGCGGACGGCTTGGGCGGCGGGTCGTGCAGGTGCGCCCACAGCCGCGCCTCGTCGCCCTCGCGCTTGTACGGGACCTCGCCGGTCAGCGTGTAGTACAGGAGGCAGCCGAGCGCGTAGACGTCGGCGCGCGCATCCACCCGCTCGCCGCGGATCTGCTCGGGAGCGACGTAGTCGAGCGTCCCGACCCAGTGGCCGGGCTTCGTCGTGCCCGCCATGGAGAGCGCGTGCTTGGTGAGCCCGAAGTCCGTGAGATAGGCGTGGTCGTCCGGGCCGAGCAGGACGTTGGCGGGCTTGATGTCGCGGTGCACGAGCCCGGCGGCGTGGGCGGCGTCGAGGGCCCCGCCCGTCTGCGCGACGATGCGAGCTGCCCGTTCCGGGTCGAGCGGACCGTCGCGCCGGACAAGGCTGCGGACGTCGTCGCCGGCGACGTAGCGCATCGCGATGTACGCGATCCCGTCCTCCTCGCCGGCGTAGTAGATCGGGATCACGTTGGGGTGATCGATCGATGCGGCGATCTTCGATTCCCGGACGAACCGGGCCCGCACCGTCTGGTCCTCCAGCAGCCCGGCGGCGATGACCTTCAGCGCCACCGTGCGGTCCAGCGCGAGCTGCGTCGCCCGATACACGACGCCCATGCCGCCGCGGCCCGCCACCGTTTCGATCCGGTGGCCGGCGAACACCGTGCCAGGTTGCAGCTCACCCATCGGCGAGAGGTATACCGACCGCTGGTCCGGGAGGAGCATTCCACCCTGTCGTAACGGACCGGGCGGTCAAAGGTGGCGCAGGTGCGCCCAAAGAGCGGGGGACCGAGGAATCGAACCTCGAGCAAGGGTTTTGGAGACCCCTATGTTGCCGTTACACCAGTCCCCCAGCGGCGCGTCATTGTAGACAAGGACACGACGGGTTCGGCCAAATTCGTCAGCCGCGTACCATGGGCGGCCCTGCGGGCGTGGTGGAATTGGTAGACACGCCGGCCTTAGGAGCCGGTGCCGCAAGGCGTGGGGGTTCGAGTCCCTCCGCCCGCATCCAGGGTCAATCCGTCACGACGATCCGGAACTCGCCGAGGTCGAGCGCTGCGGGGTCGACGGTGACCGGCTCGACGCGGCCGTCCGGGTGGACGAGCAGCCAGGTGAACGGGTTCGGGGACTCGTCGGTGACCAGGGCGCGCAGCCCGAGCGCACGGCTGACCGAGCCGACGAGCTCCGCGGGGGTCTCACCGCGCACGAACAGCGCGACGCTGACCGGGAAGTCGCCGTCGAGGTCGTCGAGCTGCGCGGTGACCGGCGCATCGGTGATCTCGCCGATGTCGCCGATGATCTCGACGCTGGTGTCCGGGAGCGAGAGCGCGTCGGCCACGGCGGCGCGCAGCGCTCCGGGCTCCACCGGCCCGGAGAGCAGGAAGTCGATCCCGTCACCACTCATGCAGGCGAGTGTGGCGTGCCGCGCTTCAACCTCAGGTGTCGTCACTCGCCGGGACAGAGCGCGTCCGGGTTCTCCGGATCGATCCAGACGTCGACCGTGCGGCCGACCTTGTAGTGCTTGAGGTGCCGCCAGCCGTAGCAGTGCTCGAAGACGATCTCGCGCCCTTCGACGTCGAAGTGCAGCATCACCACGGGCGAGCCGAACATCTCGCGGTTCGTCGCTTCGTGCCGCATCACCGTCCCCCGCGTCCTGCGCCCGCTGTCCTTGATGCGCTTGAGCTCGGCCATCTGCCGCTCGAAGGAGGACGGCGGCCCGGGTGGTGGAGGCGGCGGCGGCTTCTCGGCTTCGACCCGGCGCTCGACCTCCGCCAGCTCATCCTCCGAGCGCGCCTTGCCCGCGAGCGGGTTCGACAGCCGCTCCCAGGTCCGGTCGTACAGGTTGGAGCGCTCCCCCACGCCGCGCCGGATGCGCGCCTCGCGCTCCCACGCGTGCTCGTGGGCGTCGTAGGCGCCGTCCCAGTCGATCCACAGATCCGCGGGGTCGGCGGGGTTGACGAAGCACGGCACCGGCACGTCCTTCATCAGCCCGTACTGCGGCCGGACGCGCACCTTGTACCAGCGGTTGCCGCCGCCGACACCACCGCCGGCGGTCCACGCCGGGCCGTCGCGCTCCTCCTGCACCTCGTACGGCTCGCGTCCAGCGACCTCGATCCGCCAGCGCGCCTTCACGGCGAACGACGTCTCGATCTCCGGCGCGCCGCCGTCCGCGGACGAGTAGTTGTGCGATCGCACGCGGCACTCAAGCGCGGTCGCGCGCGCCGGAAGCCACCCGCGGGGCGCGCGGCGCAGCAGGCCGGGTCCCATCTCGAAGCCGATGACGCGACCGTACACCGATCGGCTGAATCGTACGTGCGTCCATCCGGTCTCAACCCCAAGGCCCACCGGTCGAAAACCAGTCCAACAGGGTTGATAAAGGCAAACTCGTCGTGAGGCGGGGACGCAAAGCTAGAGGTCTCCATGGAAGGAGATGGCTCGGCCGCCAGCTTTCCAAGGATTTTGCATTTGGAAGTGGCACAAGGAGGTGCCCTGCATGTTCCCCGACACGAAGTTCCCCCGCGGTGTCCCCGCGGACGCCGCCGCCCCCGCCGACGCTCCGGAGGCCGTCCAGTGATCCGCAACCGCGCCAGCTGGGGCCGTAAGCAGCGCCTGTAGGCAGATTCACCGAAGTCGAGGGGCGGGCGGCGCAAGCTGCCCGCCCCTCGCGCTATCGTCGCGCCACCATGGCCGACGAGGACCGCGTCGACATCGAGCATCCCAACCGCCGCAAGGCGTCGTCGAAGCTCGCCCGCCTCGTGGTCATCGTGCTGCTGCTCGCTTCGGCGGCAGTCGTGCTCATCATCTCGCTCGGCGGCTGGGACACGCAGGAAGGCGCGAAGCCCATCCAGATCGTGTTCATCGCCGTCTACGTCGTGTTCGCGCTGTTCGTCGCGCGCTGGAGCCGCGGCGTGCTGCCGATGATCGCGGCGCTGGCGGTCATCCTCGGCATCTTCGGCGCGGTGGCCGCGCCCGCCTGGTTCGACCGTGACAAGGACGGCTTCACCGACCCGGCGATCTCCTCCGGCGTGCTCGGGCTCGTCTGCGCGCTGCTCGTGTTACTGCAGATCGCGTTGTTGCTGAGCGCGATGATCGGCTTCCGCCAGCAGTGGAATGTCGAGGTCGAGCGCCGGCGTGAACCGGCGCCCGCCTAGAATCAATCGCCGCGCCCGCCCGGGTGGCGGAATGGCAGACGCGGAGGTCTCAAAAACCTCTGTCCGAAAGGGCGTGCGGGTTCGAATCCCGCCCCGGGCATAGATGCAGACTTAGAGCGGCATCTTGCCGCGGCCCTTGCGGCCCGCGGAGCCGGACTTGCCGACCATCTTGCTGGACGAGCTGAACGGCTTGCTCAGCCAATGGCCGAGCTTGCCCGGGGCCTTACTGGCACCGCGGCTTCCCATGCCGAACGCCTTCTGGGACCCACGCTGCGGATGCTGCGACAGCTTGGGGAACAGGAAGGCGAGGATCAGGATCACTACACAGAGGGCGATAACACCGGCGATGAGCATGGGTTTGCCATACCCAACACCTGCGCGATTTCACACCAGCGCGCGAGCCAGGGCGTCAACGAGTGTTGGCGGTCCCACGATCACGCCCGGGTTGGACGGACCGACCGGATCCACGTGCCGCACCTCGAGCCCCGCGCACTCGCAGATGAGCCCGCCGGCGGCGAGATCCCACGCGTTGAGGCCGTGCTCGTAGTAGGCGTCGAGCCGTCCGCACGCGGTCCACGCGAGGTCGATCGCGGCTGCGCCGAAGCGGCGGATGTCGCGCACGTCGGGGAGCAGGCGAGCGACCACCGCGGCCTGTGCGCGACGCACCTCTGAGTCGTAGCCGAACCCCGTGCCGATCAGCGCCGTGGCCATGTCCGTCTTGGTGGAGGCCGTGATCGGGTGCCCGTCCAGCGTGGCCTGGCCGCCGCGGGAAGCCGAGAAGAGCTCGTCGCGCTCGGGGTCGTAGACGACGCCGACCAGCACGCCCTCGGAGTCCTCGGCCGCGATCGACACCGCCCACTGCGGCACGCCGAACAGGAAGTTGATGGTGCCGTCCAGCGGGTCGACGACCCAGCGAATGCCGCTCGTCCCCTTGGTGTCGCCCCCCTCCTCCCCCAGCACGGCGTCGTCGGGCCGCGCGGCCGTGATCCGCTCACGGATCAGGTGCTCGGCGGCATGGTCGGCTTCCGACACCAGGTCAGTCGGGGTTGACTTCGCGGAGATCCGCAGCTCCGGCCCGCGGAACGCTTCCCGCAGGAGCGCGCCCGCCTCGCGGGCGATCGACTCGGCGAGCAGCAGCAGTTCGGTGGCGTTCGCGCTCATGCGCGCCGACCG
This sequence comes from uncultured Solirubrobacteraceae bacterium, assembly GCA_963724195.1. Classification (GTDB taxonomy): domain Bacteria; phylum Actinomycetota; class Thermoleophilia; order Solirubrobacterales; family Solirubrobacteraceae; genus Solirubrobacter. The sequence continues at coordinate 24,540 of CAVRTQ010000022.1, forward strand.
CCGGACGGTCCGCAGCCCAGTCGCGCGCCCGCTCCAGCTGCGCGGAGAGCGTGACGAGCAGCGCTTCGCTGTCGGGCGGACCGACGAGCTGGGCGGCGAGCGGGAAGCCGTCGCTCGTGAAGCCCGCGGGCACGCTCACCGCGGGCTGGCCCGTGTGGTTGAACGCGGCGCTGTAGGGCGCGAGGCGCGTCATCGCGACCAACGTGCGCAGGCCGCCGCGGCCGTCGAACTCGCGCACCCGCGGCGGCCGGCGGGTGAACATCGGCGTGAGCACGAGGTCGGCGTGCTCGAAGACGCGGTTGAGCTGCGCCGCGTCCGTGGCGGCCTGCCCGGCCGCGGCGCTCGCCACGCGCTCGGGCACCGCGTGGCCGATCCGCGCCAACCCGCGCGCGCGGCCCGAGAGCCGGTCGGTGTGGCCCTGCTCGGCGGCCGTGTCGTGGATGCCGCGCATGAAGCGGGCGAGGATCCGGTTGCCCATGGTCATTCCCCAGTCGAAGTCGCGCACGTGCACCTCGTGGCCGAGGTCGCGCAGGATGGCCGCGGTCGAGTCCACCGCGCCGAGTTGCTCGGCGTCGGGCTTGACGCCGATCGGCGGGAGCGCGGTGGAGATCGCGATCCGCAGCCGGCCCGGCTCGGTCGCGGCCGCCGCGGCCAGCGAAGGTCCGCCGTCGGCGATCACGTCCATGATCAGCGCCGCATCCTTGACCGTGCGCGTCAGGGGGCCGAACACGGCCATGCCCTGGTGCGCCTCGTTCTCCGGCGCGGAGGACACCCGGCCGCGCTGCGGCTTGAGGCCGAACAGCGCCGTGCACGCGGCCGGGATGCGGATCGAGCCCGCGCCGTCGGACCCGAGCGCGGCGCTCGCGAGCCCGGCCGCGACGGCGGTCGCCGAGCCGCCGCTGGAGCCGCCGCTCGTGCGGTGCGGGTCCCACGGGTTGCGCGTGACGCCGAACGTGGGCGACTCGGTGAACGGTGTCGCCATCAGCTCCGGGACGTGCGTCTTGCCGATGATCACGGCGCCGGCGGCGCGCAGGCGCGCGACGACCTCGGAGTCGGCGGGCCGGGGCTGCGGGTCGGCGTCGCAGCCGTAGGCGGTGACCTGGCCGGCCACGTGCATGTCGTCCTTGATCGCGATCGGGACGCCGTTCAGGGGGCCGGAGCGGCGCGCGTCGGCCGCGTCGGCCTCGGCCAGCGCCTCCGCCCCGAGCACGACGCGGTAGGCGTTCAGCAGCGGGTCCAGCCGGGCGATCCGGCTCAGGAACAGCTCCGTCAGCTCCCGCGAGGTGATCTCGCCGGCGGCGATCAGCTCCGCGTGACGGGCGAGTCCGGCGAAGGCGAGGTCGGCGTGGTCCATCGGCGTCGCACCTTATCGTCGCGGCTGATGCCCGCTTTCGCCACCGCCGACGAGGTCACCGACGCCGCCCGTTCCGCCCTCCCGCCCGAGCTCTGGGACTACGTGTCCGGCGGGGGCGGCACCGAGGTCACGCTGCGACGCAACCGGAGCGCGCTGGACGCGGTGTGCTTCCGGCCCCGGGTGGCGCGCGACGTGTCGGGTGCGCGGGCCGACACGACGTGCCTCGGGATCGAGTGCTCGTCGCCGGTGCTGCTCGCGCCGATCGGGACGATCGGGCTGTTCGACGCGGGCGGCGCGGCGACGTGTGCCCGGGCCGCGGCGCGGGCGGGAACGGCGGCGTTCGTCTCCATCCTCTCGACCCCGTCGCTGGAGGAGGTCGCCGCGACGGGCGCGCCGCTGATCTACCAGCACTACACGCGCGGCTCACGCGCGTGGACGCTCGACCTGTTCCGGCGGGCCGAGAGCGCCGGCTACCGGGCGATCTGCGTGACGGTGGACAGCCCGGTCGACGGGCTGCGCGAGCGGGAGCTGCGGCACCGGTTCGACCGCGGGACGGCGCAGGCGCAGCCGAACCTCTCCGGCGGCGCCCGGCGCGAGCTGCAGGCGGAGCTGACCTGGAGCGAGATCGCGTGGCTCGCCGAGCAGACCGAGTTGCCGCTGTTGCTGAAGGGCGTGACGCACCCGGAGGACGCGGTGCTGGCGCTGGAAGCCGGTGTGGCGGCGCTCGTGGTGTCCAACCACGGCGGGCGCCAGCTCGATTCGCAGCTGGGTGCCGTCGAGGTGCTCCCGGACGTGGTCGCGGCGGTCGGCGGGCGGGTCGAGGTGCTCGTGGACGGTGGGTTCGAGCGCGGCGGGGACGTCGTGAAGGCGCTCGCGCTGGGCGCCCGGGCCGTGCTGATCGGGCGGGCGATGTGCCTCTCCCTGGCCGCGGGCGGCGAGGACACGCTGGTGGAGACGCTCGCGCGGCTGCGGGAAGAGGTGGCGCGGACGCTGGCGCTGCTCGGCGTGACCACGCCGGGCGCCGTCAGTCGCGAGTACCTCGTGGGCGGGTAGCGCGGGCCGCGAGCGGCGCTTCTCCCGCCCGGTACGGGTCGGGCTCCGGCGGGAGCGGGCTGCGCGGGCGCAGCCCGGCGGCGAGCATGATCACGCCGCCGGCGAGCAGGAACAGCGGCCAGACCAGGAGCGTCGTCCCGGACGCGGCGCTGACGATGAACAGGATCAGGTTGAGCACGCCGACGTAGGCCGGGCCGGGCGAGCGGTCCAGCGCGCCGAACGCGACCAGGCCGAGGCCCGCCGCGAGCAGCACGAGCTCCCAGAAGGCGGACAGGTCCGGCGTGGGCACACCCGTCGAGTAGGGCTGGATGGCGATCGCCGCGACGGCCAGGCCGCCGGCGTCGCACAGCACTTCGGCGTGGCGGCGCGCCGGTTCCCGCAACGCCAGCGACGCGAACAACAACCCGCCCGCGTACGCGAGGAAGACCCAGCGCCGGATGCCGTCCGGGGCGAGCACTCCGAGCGCCAGGAGGACCAGCAGGGCCGCGAACAGCAGCGAGATGGCGCTGTTGCGTTCCAGCGCGGGCCAGATGGCCAGCGCCGCGACCACGAGCGAGGCCGTGATCAGCACCCAGCCGTCCGGGATGGTGTTCAGCTCGCCACCGAGCGCGACGAGCAGCCCGCCGTAGATCAGCGGGAGACCGGTGGCGAGCAGGACGGACTGGTACGCGGGCGGCATCCCCTGCTCGTTCGGCGCCTGCGCGCCGAGCCAGAACAGCAGCGCCCCGGGCCCGATCAGGAGCGCGGCGTCGACCCCGATCGGCAACGTGTCCTGCAGGCGCAGCACCGTGAGGGTCACGCCGACCGCCAGCGCGACTCCTCCGGCCGCGATCAGAGGCCCGCGATGCGGCGGGGGCCGCAACAGGTCGCGCAGGCTCATCAGAATCAGTCTATGTCTGACCTCGTGCTGACGGAGGACCGCGACGCGGTCCGCCACGTCATCCTGAACCGCCCCGAGAAGCGCAACGCGTTCAACCTCGAGCTCGTGCGGGCCGTGGGCGCGGCGCTGCGTGCCGCGGCCGACGACCCGTCCGTGCGCGTGGTGGTGCTGCGCGGGAACGGCCCGGTGTTCTCCGCGGGGATGGACATCGCCACCCTGGGCGCAGGCCGCTTCCTCGGCGTCGCAGCTGCGGTCGTTCCGCCGCGACTGCCTGGACGCGTGGAACCTGGCCGAGGAGATGCTCAAGCCGACCGTCTGCGTGATCCACGGCGCGTGTCTGGGCGGCGCGCTGGAGCTGGCCCTGGCGTGCGACCTGCGGGTGATGGCCGAGGACGCGGTCGTCGGGCTCCCGGAGACGCAAGCTCGGGCTCGTCCCGGACGTGGGTGGCTCCTCCCGGCTGCCGCAGATCGTGGGTGTGGGGCGCGCGAAGGAGCTGATCCTGACCTCGCGCGTGATCGGGGCCGTGGACGCGGAGCGGTACGGGCTGGTGAACCGGGTCGGCGGGATGCAGGTCGCCTCGGCGCTGGTCGACGAGTTGCTGGGCTGCGCGCCGATGGCCGTGGGGCTGGCGAAGCGGTTGATCGATGCGTCGGCCCGGCCGGCGCTGTCGACGACGCTGGAGCTCGAGGTGAGCGCGCAGGAGCAGTGCATGCGGTCGGAGGACGTGCGCGAAGGCGTGGCGGCGGCGAGCGAGCGGCGGGCGCCCGTGTGGCGTGGCGTGTAGTTCGCGGCCTGGTCTGGGTGCTGGCGGTTACGGCAGGCACCGATAGGGGTGAGTCCCTTCGCGCGGTTGGGAAGCGACCGCGCTGGTGATCGGTGCCGGGCGCGGTTCTCAGGGGGTATGCCCGGTGAACTCGCGCTCAGGCGAAACTGAGCGGGCATACCCCCACCAACGCGCCAACTCGAACGGTCGCTTGCGCTCGTTTACCGCCGATGCGCGATCGACTCCGACCGCACCCACCCTCCTCGATGCTGCCGTTCGCCGCGACTAGCGCACGCCGGCGGAGGGCGCGCGCCCCTTGCGCACCTTGAACAACTTGGCCTTCACGAGGAACGCCTGGCCGGCCTTCACCACGACCGTCTTCTTCTTCGACCGCGACCGTCACGCGCCCCTTGCCCACCTGGGTCAACGTCCCGTCACACCGGTCCACGGTGTTGAAGGTCGCGGAGCGGGCGGTGCTCGTGCTCGCGCCACCCACGGTGCGGTAGTAGCCCTTGACGACCATCGCGATCGAGCGGACCACCGTGCCCTTGGCGGGCGCGCCCACGCAGCGGGCTTCGGCACCCGGCGGCGACAGCAGGCTCACGTCGGTCGGGATCGCCGCGCTCTTGGCCTTCGCGCGCTTCTGCTTGAGCAGGAAGATCGCGGCCCGGATCCGGGCCGACTGGCGCTTGGCCCGGCGGTCGGCGGCCGAGAAGCTGTTGGCCGCCGAGTCGATCGCGACTTCGCCGCGCGTGGTGTCGACGGTCGAGCCGAGCGGGATCGAGGCCACGCCCTTGAGCGGCACGAACTCGCTGGACTGCAGCGGCGCGCGCAGCCCGTCGAAGCCGAGCGTCGTGCGCGCCGGGAGCTTCACGAACACCTCGCCGGAGACCACCTTCACGACGCTCGTCTCCCCCGGCTTCGGCGGCACGTTGCCCGGCGGGAGCGGTCGCAGGCGTTGCCGACACCGTCGGCGTCGCCGTCGGCCTGGTCGGAGTTGGCGGACGTCCGGGCAGTTGTCCTCGTCGTCGGGCACGCCGTCGCGGTCGCGGTCGGCCGGCGGGGCGACGACCGGCGGCGCGACGGTGAACGTGACGCCTGCGCCGGGTCGCGGTTGTCGGCGGCGCCGTAGACGTCGACCGCGAACACGGCCAGCGTGTACGTGCCGGGCGCGAGGCCGTCGGACGTCCAGGTCGGTCTTGCACGTCGGCGAACTCGCCGCGGTTGAGCGAGCACATGAACCGCGGGTTCTCGACGGTCGAGGTGAACGTGTACGACGTCGCCCCGGGGCCGGCCGTGATCGCGGTGTCGCGGTTGACGGACCGTCGGAGAACGCGACGTCGTCGAGGTCGAGCGCCTCGTCGACTCGCCGGTGCGGGCCGAGTAGTCGACGTAGTCGATCGCGGGCAGGCCGTCCGCCGTGGCCAGCACGACGGGCGTCCACCCGCCGGTCCCCTTGACCGGCGCCTCCAAGCACGTGCCCTCGGTCTCGACACCCGCGGAACGTCATGCTGTCGCCGGCGGGCATGCGGACGAAGAACTCGACCATCGCCTGCGGCTGCCGAACTCCATGTACGGGTACCCGCAGGGCATCGGGAGATACGGGCCGCCGTCCCAGCCGCCCTTCTCGATCACGCTCCCCCCGCACTCGCTGCTGATCGCACGCCGTGCCGTCGTCGATCGGGCTCTGCTGCCCCGGCGTGAACTTGCACGACCGTCGGCGAACTGGGCAGAAGCGGGTGCGGCCCACGCCACGAACAGCAACAGGGCGAGGGCCGCGACCTTCATCGCGCGGCCTGCCGGGCCGCGAACAGCTTCGCTTTGACCAGGTACGAGCGCCCGGCGGGCACGCGCTCGGTGGTCTTCTCCTCGCGGTCGTAGACCGAGACGCGCCCGCGGCCGACTTCGGTGCGGGTGCCGTCGCAGCGGTCACGCGTGACCCAGGTGGCGTCCGGCGCGGTGGTGATCGCGGCGCCGCCGATCACGCGGTACAGACCCTTGGTCGTCGCCGCGGTGAGGCTGCGGACGGTGTTGCGCGAACGCCCCTTGATCGGGCCGCTGCGCGCAGCTGCGGGCACAGGCGGCCTCGGCGCCGGGCGCGCTCTGGAGCACGAGGTCGGTGCCGACCACCGCGGCCGAGCCCCGCTTGGCGCGCTGCTGGCGGATCAGGAAGATGCCGGCCGACAGCCGGGCGTTGCGCTGCGTGCCCTGGCTGTTCTGGGCCGAGGCCATGGCCACGGTGCCCTTGCGGGCGTCCACGGTGCTCCCCACCGGCACGGACGCCTGGCCCTTGAGCGGCACGAAGCCGGGCGAGGACTGCTTCAACGACCCGCCCGGGAACTTCACGAACACCTCGCCGGCCACGACCTCGATGTTCACGCGCTCACCGGCGATCGGCGCCAGCGTGCCGGGCAAGCCGACCTCGCAGGCGTCGCCGACGCCGTCGGCGTCACCGTCCGGCTGGGCGGGGTTCGGCACCGCCGTGCAGTTGTCACGCGCGTCGGGCACGCCGTCGCCGTCCGCGTCCGGAGCGACCGCCACCGGCAGCGGGCTGCGGCACGGGCGGGCCGGCCACGGTCCAGGTGTACGTCGCGGGGGTCGCGTCCGTCGCTGCCGTAGACGTCGATCATCTGCGCCCGCAACGTGTGGGTCCCGATCGCGAGCTGCGGGAGCGTGACGGGCGAGCCGCAGGGCGAGAACTCCGCCCCGTCGACCGAGCACTCGAACGCGTCGACAGGCTGGTTGCCCGCCAACCCGACGCGTCCGTCGGCGAGCGGCAGGATCTCCGTGTCGGGTTGCGCGACGTCGCTGAAGGCCACGTCATCGATCGACCAGCGTCGGGCACGAGAAGTAGAAGCACGGATCGGCGCGGAACCGGACCGCACGGATCTCCGCGCCGGTGAGCGTGACGGTACGGCCGAAGCGGCCCGTGGATGCGAACCGCTCCGTGTCGACGACGGTCTCGCCGGCGAGCGCCTCGATGATGTACGCGCCGCCCTCGCTGAAGCTGCCACCGGCCACCCACAACGAGACCGTGACCTGCGGCGCCCCGAACGCCATGGTCAGCCCTGCGCCGGAGAACGCGAGCGCCTGGCCGCCGCCCCGGCCCTCGTCGTCGACGCTCGCGCACGCCAGCGGCGCGGGCGCGGCCGCGTCTGACCCGCCGACGTCGGGGCATGAGCTCGTCATCGTCACGCCGGGATAGAAGGAGCCGTCGACCATGCCCTGCGGGTCGGGCTGGAGCGCCTCGAAGTCGAGGACCGTCGGCGGCGGGGCGAGCTGCGCCTGCGCCGGCGCGGCGAACGCCAGCGCGGCGAGCAGCGCTACGGCGAACGTCCTCACTTGCAGGTCTCGAGCTTCGACGCCGTCCCCGCGACGATGCAGCGCGTCTGACGCTTGCCGAGCCCGTTGGCCTGCACCGGCCACTTGAAGTAGCTGCCGGTCGCGCCGAACTTGTACGTCCCGGTGCGCTGCGCACCGAGCGTGACGCGGATCTCGATGTTCCCGCCCGCGCGGACACTCTTGCCCACGAGCTTGGTGAGCGAGACCGTGCCGGTCTTCTTCGCCTTCACCGTCTGCGAGCCGCAGCCGCTGCACTTCGCGACGACCTTCGCGCCCTTGGGCACGCGGTCGACGATCAGGCGCGAGATCCGCACGCCGTTGCCGGTGCGGTCGAAGCCGACGCTCGGCACCACGCGCAGCTCCGGCGGGCAGCCACCGAAGCGCGCGATGCCCGCCACCTCCGGGCACTTGTCCAGCGCGTCGTACTCGCCGTCGCCGTCCGTGTCCGCGAAGTAGTCGACGCTGAGCGTGGCCGCGCCGCCGATACCGCCCGCCCCGCCGAGCTGGATCGTGTAGCTGCGGCCCTTCTTGACGTCCAGCGCGAGGCGCCCGCCCGCGACCGGCGTGCAGTCGACCAGGCGGGTGATCTGCGAGTTGGCCTGGCTCCATTCGTAGAGCACGATCACCGGCGTGAAGCCGACCCCGGCGGCCGACACGTCGATGGCGCCGTCGGACTGCGGCGTGAGGTCGAACCAGGCGGTCTTGCCGAACGGCGTCCCCTTGCAGACCGTGTTCTCCGTCGTGCCGCCGCCGAGTGGCTGCCCGTCACGCGACGGGTTGAAGAGGTCGGGCTGCGTCGTGGCCTCGGTCAGGTCCACGGTGGACCGGAACTCGATCTTGTCGACCGGGAGCGACGCGAGGTAGTTGTCGTTGACCGGCGGCGCGGCGAGCGCCGTAGGAGCAAGCACCGCGAGTGAGGCTGCGGCGGCGATCAGGCTGGGGACGATTCGCATTCTGTTCTCCACTCGAACACACTCGGGGCGGACACGTCAACCCGCATTAGGGTGGGAGTCGCGGTGTCGCTCACCAACTGTGGCCGACCAGCACCGGCTCCGGATGCAGGTCGACGCCGAACCGCTCCCGCACACCCGCGGCGATCTCGCGGGCCAGCGCGATCAGCTCGGCCGTGGTCGCGTCGCCACGATTGACGAGCGCGAGCGTGTGCTTGGTGGAGATCCCGGCGCGTCCGTCTCCGTACCCCTTGTGGAAGCCGGAGCGCTCGATCAGCCAGGCCGCGGACGTCTTGATCCGCCCGTCCGGCTCCGGCCAGCCCGGCGGGTCGCCGGGGATCGCCGCCCACGCCTCGTGACTGAGGATCGGGTTGGTGAAGAACGAACCGGCGCTGACCGAATCCGGGTCGCCGGGGTCGATGACCATGCCCTTGCCGCGGCGCAGGCCCAGCACGGCCTCCCGCACGTCGGCGAGCGGCGCGGACCCACCGACCGGGATGCCGAGCGTGCGGCACAGCTCGGCGTAGGTGAGCGGGCCGGAGACGCTCGGAGTCGCGCAGGCGGAAGCCGACGCCGAGCACGGTCCAGCGGTCGTGGTACTTGAACACGCTGTGGCGGTACTCGAACGCGCACTCCGCCGGGCTCATGGTGCGCACGGCGTCCGCCTCACGGTCGTAGGCGCGGACCCACGCGATCGTCTGCGAGACGTCCTGCCCGTAGGCGCCGACGTTCTGGATCGGCGTCGCGCCCGTGGAGCCGGGGATGCCGGACAGGCACTCGATCCCCGCCAGACCGTGCTCGACGGCATGGGCGACGACCTCGTCCCACGGTTCCCCGGCGGCGCATTCGAGCACGTCTCCCTGGATCGCGATCCCGCGCGTGCGCACGAGCACGACCGTCCCCGGGAGGTCCTCGTCGGCGAGCACGACGTTGGAGCCGCCGGCCAGCAGGAGCGTCGGCCGGTCGCGCACGGCGGCGACGAGCTCGTCGTCGGTCTCGGCCGTGACGACGTGCTCGGCGGAGCCGCCCAGGCGCAGCGAGGTGAGGGCGGCGAGCCGCATGCGCCGCCGCACCATATAAGGTGCCCGCCCAGTGGCACCCGTCGTCCTCCTTGCCGGGGGCACCGGAGGCGCGAAGCTGGCCCGCGGCCTGCTGGACGAGCTCGGGCCCGACCTGGTCGTCATCGCCAACACCGGCGACGACGTCGAGATCTACGGCGCGCACGTCAGCCCCGACCCCGACCTGATCACGTTCTGGCTCGCCGACGCCATCGACGAGCGCGGCTGGGGCATCAAGGACGACACGTTCGCGGCGATGGACCAGCTCCGCGCCCTGGGCGAGCAGATCTGGTTCAACCTCGGCGACCGTGACCTCGCGATCGGCCTGCACCGCGCGCAGCGGCTCGCGGCCGGTGGGCGGCTGACGCACGCGATCGACGAGCTGCGGCGCGCGTTCGACGTGCCCGCCCGCGTGCTCGTGCCCACGGACGCGCCGCTGCGCACGTTCATCCGGTCGGGCGGGAACTGGCACGCCTTCCAGGAGTTCATGATCCGCGTCAAGGGACCGCTGGAGGACGTCGAGTACCGCGCGGCGGCCGCGCCCGTGCCCACGCCGGAGGCCCTGGACGCGATCCGCGAGGCGCGCGCGATCATCATCGGCCCGAGCAACCCCGTGCTCTCGATCGACCCGATCCTGGCCGTCCTCGGCGACGCGATCCGCGCCGCGGACGCCCCGGTCGTGGCCGTCTCGCCCCTCGTCCGCGGCCAGGTGCTGAAGGGCCCCACGGCCGACTGCCTCACCTGGGCCGGCCAGACGCTGGACTCCGACGGCATCGCCGACCACTACGGCGACCTGATCGACGGGCTCGTGGCCGATCAGCGCACCGACCTCGTGCCGACGCTGGAGACCGACGTCGAGCTCGGCGACGCCGAGTCGCGCCGGCGCGTGGCGGCCGCGGTGCTCGAGTTCGCCACCGCGCTCGCCCGCTAGCGTGACCGTCCGTCATGCGGACCGTCGCGATTCTCCCCGTCAAGTCCTTCAGCCGCGCCAAGCACCGGCTCGGCGAAGCGTTCCCTGACCGTCCCGCCCTCGCCGCCGCGATGGTCGCGGACGTGCTCGACGCCCTCGCCGCCGTCCCCTCACTGGACGGCGTGATCGTCGTGACCGCCGAGCCGATCGCCGCGCGAATCGCGACGGAACGCGGGGTCCAGGTGGTGCACGACCCGGCCGAGCGTGGCCAGTCCGACGCGGCCGCGCGCGGGGTGGCCGCCGCGCTGGCCGGGGCCGGCGAGACCGTGGGTGGCGCCGGCGAGGCCGGTGACGCGGGCGGAGTCGTGCCCGGTCGCCGCGTGGTCGTGGGCGCGCCCGCGGAGCGCGTGTTGCTCGTCCCCGGCGACTGCCCGGCGCTCGATCCGGACGAGGTCGAGGCGCTGCTCGCGCGGACCGCGCCGGTCGTGATCGTCCCCGACCGCCACGGGACCGGCACGAACGCGCTCCTGCTGGCGCCGCCCGACGTGATGGCGCCGGCGTTCGGCGAAGGGTCGTTCGAGCGTCATTCGGGCCTCGCGCGCGCGGCGGGCACGGAGCCTGAGGTCGCGGAGGTCAAGACGCTCGGGCTGGACGTGGACACGCCCGACGACTTCGCCGCGCTCAAGCGCGCGCTCGCCACGCACGGCCGCGGCGCGGTTCGCACCCGGGCGTTGCTCGACTCGCTCGCCCCGGCCGCGCCTTGATCGAACTCCTCGCGCTGCCGGGCCTGCCCGAGGTGCGCCCGGGCGACGATCTCGCGCGCCTCATCCAGGACACGGGCACCGAGCTCACCGCCACCGACGTGCTCGTCGTCGCGCACAAGGTGGTCTCCAAGGCCGAGGGACGGCTGGTGGACCTCAACGAGGTCGTTCCCGGCGAGCGCGCCCGCCGGCTCGCGGCCGACCATGGCAAGGACCCGCGGCACACGGAGGTCGTGCTCTCCGAGGCCGCGCAGCTCGTCCGGGCCGACGGAGGCCGGCTCATCTGCCGCACCCGCCACGGGTTCGTGTGCGCGAACGCGGGGGTGGATCAGTCCAACGCCTCGGCCCCCGATCAGCTGATCCTGCTCCCCGTCGATCCGGACGCGTCGGCGCGTGCGCTGCGCGCCGCGCTGCCGGGCCGGCCGGCCGTGCTCATCACCGACTCGTTCGGGCGCGCGTGGCGGACGGGCCAGTGCGAGGTGGCGATCGGGGTCGCCGGCCTGCACGCGCTCGAGGATTGGCGCGGCCAGCCGGATGCCCAGGGCCGCGAGCTGCACGCGACGATCATCGCCGTCGCCGACGAAACCGCTGCCGCGGCCGACCTGGTCCGGGCGAAGGACTCGCGCGAGCCCGCCGTGCGCGTCCGCGGCCTGCACCGGCACATCACGGCTGACGACGGCCCGGGCGTGGCCCCGCTCGTGCGCCGGTTGGAGGACGACCTGTTCCGCTGATCGGACAGGTGTCCACTGGGGTCGGCACCCAGCTTTCCGCCGCTACGCGGCGGTAACCCTCAATGCGGCGCGACCACGGCCGATCATCTGGGTGTATGGGCCTGCGTGCCACCCGTAAGATCGAACCCATCTGGGTTCTGAGCTCGAGTTCCGCCGCAGCTCGCACGACACCTTCTCGCTGACCGACATCCCGCTCTCGATCGGGCTACTACTTCGCCGCCCCGATGGACGTCGACGCGGACTGGGTGTCCGCGCCGGCCGCCGCCGCGCTCGTCTAGCGCCCTCCTGACCTGGAGCGGGTAGAGTCATCTACCTGACAACCAATTCTCGGCCTTTTGCGGTCAGGCGAGCGTCATTGCGTATGGGTCATTGATCCGCAGAAGTACCACTGGTAGGCGTTGCCCCGGCAGGTGACGGGAGATGGTGGAGGCGGTGTTGAGGGACTTCGGCGGGACCCGGCGAGGGCGGCGACAGGCGATCGGCTACGTCTGCCTGGGCGCCCTTGCGGATGGTGAGCTCGCGCCGCGCAGCAGCGCGATCCGCGCCTGCTGTGACGAGCGCGGCCTGGCGCTGTCGCGGATCGTCCACGACGTGGATCCGGACGGCCGCGACGTGCGGCCGTCGCTCGTCTGGGCGCTCGAGCAGCTGGCCGAGGGCCTGGTCGACGTGCTGGTGCTCACGCGCCTGCACGACCTGTCGGCGAATCCCGCGAACCTGCGGCCGCTGCTGACGTGGTTCAACCACGAGCACCGGACGCTGATCGCGCTCGATCAGCACGTGGACACGTCGACCGAGACGGGCCAGCTCGTCGCCCTCGCGAGCGCGCGGGTGCGCGACGGTGGGCGATCCTCGGTGGCCGACATCCCCGAGCTGCATGACCGGATCGCGGACATGCGCGAACGCGGGATGACGCTGCAGGCGATCGCCGACCGGCTCAACGCCGAGGGCGTACCGACGCTGCGCGGCGGGGCGAAGTGGCGCCCCTCGAGCGTTCAGCGTGCGACGGGTACCTGCGCCCCTCCGGGCGCCGGATCGCGTAACCGGCCGAGACGCTCCCCAGAGTCCCGGCCGGCCGCGGATGTCGCGTCTGCCCCAGACCTCTCGTCGCCGGATTCGGCGCGCGTCATGCCGGATTCGGGCGGTCCCTGCCGATCGCTGACACACGTTGCGTATACGCGGTCGAACGTCAGGCAGATGCGATCAACGAGTGCTGCGCTCCGAGCACGCGTCGCGGCGGCGTCGAAGCGTGCGACCGCCACGCAGCAATCGCGGCCTCCAGCAGCGACCTCGCCGAGATGGCGACCTCGCTGCAGGGCCTCGTCGAGACGTTCCGGCGCCAGCTCAGGCGGCGCGCAGCTTCGCGGCGGCGCGAGCGTCGAAGCGCTCACGCGCCTCTTCCACGCGCTTGCCGTGCGTGAGCGACCACGAGCCGAGCGCCTTCAGCGGCGGCGCCATCGTCGCACCGAGCGAGGAGAGCGCGTACTCCACGCGCGGCGGCACCTCGGCGTGGACGCGGCGCAGCAGCAGCCCGTCGCGCTCCATCGCGCGCAGGGTCTGCGTGAGTACCTTCTCCGAGATCGGCGAGAGGTCCTCGAGCAGCTCGTGGTAGCGGCGCGTCCCGTCGCCCAGGGCGAGCAGGACGTCGACCGCCCACTTGGAGCTGAGCAGCCCGATCGAGTCGCGGATGAGCCGCGCCGAGCGCGTTCGCTCGGCGACCCGGCGGGTGTGGGCCTGCTCCGCCGCGGCGGGGGGTGCGGTGCTGGTGGTCATGCTTGTGCTCCTCTGAGCTTGAGTCCCAACGCCCTCAATGCGCGGGACACGCGCAGCCGCGCGGCGTTCTGGGTACAGCCCAGAGCGCCCGCGACCTCCTCATAATCCAATTGCTGTACGACCCGGAGCTCCAGGGCCCGCTGCTGCTCCGCCGGCAGCGCGCGGACCGCGACGCGCAACAACGGAGCCAGTGATGTGGCGAGCATGCGGTCGTCGACGGCCTCGTACTCCTCGCACTCGGCCCACGCCGTCGGCATGCCCAACCGCTCGCGAGCTTGGCTCTCGATCCGGTTGTGCTTGTGGTACTGCCGCAGCAGGTTGCGCGCGATCCCGAACAGCCACGGCGCCCCCGAGCCGTCGGCCATGTCGCGAAAGCGCCTGGATGCGTGCCAGGCCTGGGCAAACGTCTCCGCCGTGAGATCCAGCGCGGCGGTGTCCGACCCGGTCTGGCGCGAGAACCACGAGTGCACCCACGCCGCGTACCGGTTGTAGAACTCCCGGAAAGCGGCCGGATCCTGTCTCGCAATGGCGAGGAGGTCGGCATCGGTTCTGGTCACGTGGTGCGTAGCGGCTCCCAGCGGTTCGCTACCTGATCATGACCCCTGCGCCCAGACTGTGTCTTAAGTCCTCGCGAAGACGCGATTGGGTTCGATCGAGCGCTCGAACACACGCTCCATGATCGGGTCTCCCTGGCCATCATCCGGCGGCAGCGCCTTGACCAGGACGAACTTGGCGTGCGCGCCGTCGAACTCGAGCCACGCGACCTGGTTGTTGAACCACGGCGTCTCGTGCGCGAGACGCCAGCGGACGTCCGGATCGCGCACGCCGGCGAGCTTCGCCCAGATGCGCGTCCAGCGCCCGGCGAGCTTGGTCCAGGCGCCGAGGATGACGCGGCGCTCGCTCGTGTCGAGCGGGTTGCGGAACGGCGAGCACACGGCCTGCCACACGGCCGACTTGACGCCGCTCCCAGGCGGGAAGCCGATCTCGGCCAGGTACGCGTGGTGGACGTCGCCGCTGAGGACGGTGATCGTGGACGGCGGTTCGCCGTGCTCTCCCGCCCCGACCGCGCGCAGGTGGTCGATCATCTTGTGGAAGGAGTCCTGGAACGCGGGCCAGTGCTCCAGATCCAGCTCCTGGCGCAGCTTCTCGGCCAGCTTCTTGACGAGCTTGCCCCAGCCGCCGTCGGCAGTGACCTCGTTCCAGGCCTCCAGCCAGTGCATCGCCGGGCCCATGATCAGAGGCAGCGAGGTGCCGATCATCAGGTGCTCGTGGTCGCCCGTGGCGTTCTCGGTGATCCACTGCCATTCGTCGGGATCGACCATCGCGCGGTCGCCGGGGTCGAGCACCCGGCCGGCGCGCGAGTCGACCATCACGAGCCGCGCCGGGCCGATGTCACGGCAGAAGCTCCAGCGCGTGCCCTCGACCTCCGCGTCGGCGCGGCGGGCGTACTCGCGCAGGCGCTCGGTCGGCTCGGGGCCGTGCTGGAGGTCCTGGTAGAGCTCGTACTCGGTGCGCTGGTCGTAGGTGAGGTTGCCGAGGTGCTGGTAGACGAGGTAGCTCTCGAACGCGGCCACGATCCGCCGCCGCCACCAGCCCTTCTGGCGCATCTCGGCCAGCCACTCGACCGACGTGTTCCAGTCGTCGTGGACGTCGTGGTCGTCGAAGATCATCGCGCTGGCGACCGTGGACAGCAGCCAGCGGATGACCGGCTCACCCCAGGAGGCCATGTAGAGGTCGACGTAGTCGTCGTAGGTCTCGACCTGTTCGCCGTCGAGCTTGGCCTCGACGTCGGGGTGGACCTCGTCCGCGTAGACCTGGTCGCCGAGCAGGACCAGCGCGTGCGGCCAGGTCTCGGGGTCCTGGTGCATGAGCTCGAGCGCCATGCCACGCAGCGCGTCGACCTCGCGGCCCCGCTCGTCCTCGTCCTTGCGCAGCGTGTACGGCGGCTCGTGCGGCGCGGCCACGCGGCAGGAGCCGAACACGACCTTCACGTGGTCCTCGGGCGTCTGCGTCCGGATGACGCTCGGCGGGAACTCGGAGTCCGGCTCCGGCCAGACCACCCGGTCGTCGATCACGACCTCGTACGGCGTCGTCGAGCTCGGCGCGAGCCCCGTCACGTGCACGAGCGCGTAGTGGTGGCCCTCCACGCTGAACGTCTGCTCGCTCGACGGCTCCACGCCCGCGGGGCGCACTTCGATCCGGGCCTCGGCGTCCGTCTGGACCCAGATCGTGGCTTCATCAGTGCCGGTGTGCCGCAGCAGCGGGCCGAGCAGAAGGTTCACCGGCGTCATCGCTTCGCCACCATATCCGTGTGCGCCTCGCCCTGATCCCGCTTCTCCTCCTGTTCGCCGGTTGTGGCGCGACCCAGACCACCAGCCAGTTCGGCGAGGTCAAGCTCGTACTTCCCGCGCAGGTGAGCGCCAATGACGCGGGTGTGTACTTCGCCACTTCCCGCACCTACGACGAGGGCGAAGGCACGGAGTTGCTCCTGTCAAGGGAAGGTGACGCGGACTTCCGGATCACGAGCGATCCGCCCGAAGGCTGCGTCACGGTCATGGCCGTCGTCCCGCCCGACAAGCTGGTGCTGTGCGCGGACGAGGTGATCCTGCAGGACGACCGGGCGCGGGTGCTCGCCGTCGTGCGCGCGCTGCAACGCGGCTACACGCAGGCGCAGCTCGAGCCGGACGAGGCGATCACGGCGATGACCTCGCAGATCGAGGGCGCCGACCAGGCCGCGCTGCTGGCCGAGCTCGACAAGGACGCGTCGACCTGGACGGCCGGGCAGCCGTTCTTCGGTGCGGTGCAGCGTGGGGACGCGACGGACTCGTCAATCGCTCGCGAGGCCGACGAGCGGCGCCGCGAAGGCGATCACTGAGAACGAATCCGCCGGAACTCTTGGCGCACGGACTCGGGGCGACCCCACATCTGGGTCACCTCGACGCGGCCGGCGCGGACTTCGCGCAGGATGAGCTCTCCGTCGATGCCCGCTTCGTCGAGCAGGCGCAGCGTGCCGTGCGTGGTCGGCGCGGACGCGGCGTGCCCGAACTGGTGGGCGACGAGGAGATGGAAATGCCAGTCGTGGTTGGAATACGGCTGGGCGTTGCACGTGACGAGCAGCGTGGCGGCGTCGACGTAGCGGTCCTCGTCGATGCGCAGGTCGAGCTCGAGGTCGGTCCAGTCCGACGGCAGTGCGTCGAGGAGCTCCTGGAATTCGTCGGCAAGCGGCATGATCTAGCGAAGAGCGTATCGATGGAGGCTCTTCCGTTCGATCTCGATGGTCTGCTCGGCCTGCTCGAGCGGCTTGATGGCGCCGAGGAGGCGGCGGTGGTGCGCAGCGCGCTCGCGGCGGGCTATCCGCGTGACCGGGTGCTGGAGGAACTCGAGCGCGAGGTGAGGCGGCGACTCGCCCGCCTCGAAGAGCGCTAACGTTTCGTCAGTGACCACGTTCGTCGTCGACCGTTCGGAGCGCGGGAAGCTCGCGCTCACGGGCGCCGAGGCCAAGGACTTCCTCCACGGCCAGGTGACCAACGACATCCTCGCGCTGGAGCCCGGGCAGGGCGCGTACGCCGCGTTCCTGACCAACAAGGGCAAGATGCTGGGTGACCTGCGCGTCTTCGACCTCGGGGACGAGTTGCTCATCGACTGCGAACGCGTGTCTCTGCAGCCGCTGTTCAACCTGCTGCACCGGACGAAGCTCGGGCGGGACGTGGAGCTCCACAAGCGGACGCTGCAGATGGCGCTGCTGAGCATCATCGGGCCGGAGGCGCCGCAGTGGGCGGGGGTGACCGAGCACGCGTGCGCGCGGGTGGAGGTCGGCGGCGCGACGGTCGTCGCGGTCGCGGACGGACGTGGGGCTCGACGTGTTCTGCTGGGCCGAGGACCGTGGCCGTGGTGCGCGCGGCGCTGCCGTTCCCGGACGGCGACGAGGCGGCCGCGGAGATCGTGCGGGTGGAGTCGGGGCGCCCGCGCTACGGCATCGATCTCGACGAGAGCGTGATCCCGCAGGAGGCCGGGCTCAACGAGCGCGCGGTCTCCTTCACCAAGGGCTGTTACGTCGGCCAGGAGACGGTCGCGCGGCTCTACTACCGGGGCAAGCCGAACCGGCGCCTGCTGGGCTTGAAGTTGGACGAGCCGGCGGAGCCGGGCACCGAGCTGCGGCTGGGCGAGAAGGTCGTCGGCAAGCTCGGCTCGGTCGTGGTCTCGCCCGAGCTCGGGCCGATCGCCCTCGCGCTGGTGCGTCGCGAAGCGAACCCCGGTGACACGGTGCAGGCCGACGGAACTTCCGGTCTCATCGTCGAAGTGCCGTTCGCGCGGTAGCGTTTGCAAAAGACTCGCACCCGATGAAGGGAGCCGCCCGATGGCCGCTCACGTGATCGTGCTCGCCAACCGCACCGCTGCAGCGCCGGAGTTGATCGAAGCGCTGGTCCATCGTGGCGAGCGTGGGCCGATCGTCGCGACGCTCGTCATGCCGGCCGGTGGTCCCGGAACCGCCGAGCGATCGGTGGCCCAGGAACGGCTCGAAGGGGCGCTGATGGAGTGGCGCAACGCGGGCGTGACCGAGTGCGACGGCGTGGTCTGTGACCCCGTGCCGCTGGAGGCGCTGTCGGAGGTGTGGGACCCGATGCGCCACGACGAGGTCATCGTCTCCACCCTCCCGGGCCAGTCCTCGAAGTGGATCCGGTCCGATCTCCCCCACACCGTCGCGCGGTTCACGGGCGTGAGCGTGTTGCACGTGGTCGCGCAGGACCCCGAGACGCACGTGGAGACCTCACCCGTCCCGGCGCACCAGCGGGCCCCGCTCGGGCCGTTGAGTGTGCTGGCCTGGGGCGGGCGCCGGTCCTAGCTCGTCCATCGCACCGGGCAGTGCCACCCTGACACTGGCGGTACTCCCACGGGCAGGGTGCGGCTGCCCGCTCGGCTGACACGAGCTACCTGGGCTTTTGAAGAGGCCCGAAGCGGGGAACACTTCCTCTTGTGCAACAGACCGTCCTCATCGTCGATGACCACGCCGGGTTCCGGCACGCCGCCAGGGCGCTGCTGGAGGCCGACGGGTACCGCGTCGTCGGCGAGAGCGCGACGGGGGGCGAGGGCATCGCGGCCGCCGAGCTCCTGCGGCCGGACCTCGTGCTGCTGGACCTCGGACTCCCCGACGTCGACGGGATCGAAGTGACCCGGCGTCTGAGTGCTCGGATGCGGCACTTGAAGGTCGTGCTGACCTCCAGCCGCGACGCCTCGGACTATCCGCCGCATTTCGACCACTGCGGCGCTCGGGGGTTCATCCCCAAGGCCGAGCTGTCGGGCTCCGCGTTGGCTGCCGCCGCGGCGTGAAACTTGCCGTCATGGCGGTGCTGGTCGCGCTCGCCGCGGCCGGCCTGCCGTCGATGGTGGGAGACGACGAGTGCGCCACGGCGCGCTCGCTCGAAGACGGCATGGCGTGGAGCTGGGGCCTGTCGTGGTGGCCGCCGGGCGGGACGTGCGAGTACTCGGACGGCACGACGTTCGCGGCCGGCACCGTGTCCGGCTTCCTGATCGTGCTGGCGGGCGGAGCCCTGCTGTTGGTGCGGCGCAACGCCGAGACGCTCGCGACGGCGATCGTGTTCGGGTTGAGCGGGCTGACCGCGTGGATGCTCGGCCTGCCGCTCGGGTTCTTGCCGGCGGTGCTGATCGCGTTGCTCGTGACGCGCTCGTGGCGGGCGACGGGGGTGGCGGCGGGCGCGTTCTTGTTCGCGGCGTGCTTGTGGTTCGTCGGGGACTGGGCCTGGTCGTGGGCAGCCGCGATGGCGCTGGTCGGCGTGGCCGCGCTGCGCAACGGCTCATCGAGGGGGAAGGGAGCTGGCGTTTCGCTCGCGCGGCGGGCGGAGTAGCCGCGCTCGGGCTCCGCGTGGCAAGAACCCTCGGCGTGCCGCTCTCAGGCAAGTTACGGGCACCGGAAATCGCGAGGGGCGGTTGTGGTTGCTTCACACCGCTCCACGTCCGATAGATCGTGCTCGATCACGACCGCGCTCCGAACAAAGGGGGTGAGGAACAAACGTTAGCCAGGAGCGAACGTTTGTTCCTCACCCCTCCCCAGCGCGTGTTCGTTTCCACGAGATCCGCAGGAGGCCGACGGACGAGCGCGGCGCCCCACGAAATGTCAGTGGCCCGTAACTCGACTGAGAGCGGCACGCCAACCCGGCCGTGCCACGCGGAGCCCCGGCTCGGATGTTCAAGCCACTCCGCTCGCTAGCCGCTCCCCCTCCCTCGATGAGCCGTTGACGCCGTTCCGGGCCAGGAACCGGTCGATCTGCGCCGCGCCGACCGAGGCGCCGAGCTCCAACGAAGGCGGCGAGTTGGCCACGATCCACCACCCCACGAGCCGCGCCTCGGGGACCGCCTCCGCCGGCATCCAGCCCCCGAGCCGGCCCGGGGGCGGAGCCTCAGCGAACGCACGCGCAGAACGCGCGACCAGCGAGGACCCGTCCACCGCGCCCCAATCGACCACGCGCCCACCCGCGACCCAGATCGCGTCGAACCGCCCCCGCGCCGACGGATGCGGCGCCAACACCAACCGCGCCCCCGTGTGGATCGCGCGCAGAACGCCGCCGAGCCGGGCCAACAGCGACTCCAGCCGCTCGCGGCGGCGCGCGAGCCACGCCGCGCGCTCGTACCGTTGCGCGGCGCTCGCCTCCGCGATCTGCTCGTCCACGCGCGCGAGCAGCGCCTCGCCGCCGCTCCGGCCGACGAACAGCCGCAGCGCCGCGTCCAGCCGTTCGCGGTAGACGTTCGGGTCCAGGTCGTTCAGGCAGGGCGAGAGGCAGCGCCCCATCTGGCCGTAGGCGGAGGGATGCTCGCGCCGGGGCATCGACCGCCCGCAGTGGCGGAGGCCGAAGAGCGAGTTCAACTGCTCGACCAGCTCGGCCGCGGCGGCGCGGCCGCGGACGGGGCCGACGCAGACGGCGTGGCCGGCGGCCGGCTCGCGGGCGACTTCCAGGATCGGGAACGGGATGTCCAGCCGGCAGCGGATGTAGACGTAGCCGTCGGGGTCGGCCTTGCCGCGGACGTTGCCGGGCGGCTTCAACGCCTTGATCAACCGGTCTTCCAACAACAGCGCGCCGAGCTCGCTCTCCGTCACGGTGTGGTCCACGTGCTCGGCCTGCTGCGTCCACGACGCGCCGGAGGTGAAGTGGGACCGCGCCCGCACCCGCAGGTCCACGGACTTGCCGACGTACAGCGGTTTGCCGTCGGCGTCGCGGAAGATGTAGACGCCCGGCTCGTGCGGGAGCGCCGCGAGATGGGGCCGCTCGCCGCGCGGCCGGTTCGGCACCGAGGGCGGCCGGGCCCGCACCTTCCGCGCACCGAGCAGGTTGAGCGCGTCGCCGATGGTCGGCGCGTTCGCGCACAGGCGCCCGAACAGCGCGCAGAAGACCTGCGCGCACGTGCGCGCGTCGGGCAACGCGCGGTGGACCTCGTGCACCTCCACCCCCAAGGCGCCGGCCAGTCGCGCGAGTCCGCGCTTCTGCTGCAGCGGCGCGAAGCGCCGCGCCATCTGGACCGTGCAGATCACCGGCGGGTCGGGCCACTGCAACGCGGCCCGCGCGAACGCCTGGCGCAGCACGCGCACGTCGAACCGCGCGTTGTGCGCGACCAGCACGCGCCCGCGGAGCATCTTCTCCAGCCGCGGGAGCACCTCCTCGAGCGGCGGCGCCCCGTTCACCATCTCCTGCGAGATCCCCGTGAAGCGCTGGATACCGCGCCCCAGCGGCGTGGCGACGCTCACCAGCGAGTCCCATTCCTCGTGCAGCTCACCGCCGCCGACCAGGACCGCGCCGATCTCGGTCAACTCGCAGCGGTCGCCGCTCAGGCCGTTGGTCTCGGTATCGACGGCGATGTACTCGGTGGTGGCGGTCGGCTGGTCGAACATGCGTTCGTCAGCATCGCGCCCGGGTCGGACGGTGCAACGGCGCTTGCACACCCCGAACAGCGGTAACGTCCCGCCCGTGCGCCGCCGCCTGCTCATGACCGTCACCCTCGTGACCGTTGCGGCCGGCTGCGGCGGCCAGGACCGACGCGTGAACGAGCCGCGCCCCGCGCCGCTGGTGAACCTGACCGCCGCCGTGCAGGACGACGTCATCCGCGTCTCCCCCAGCACCGTCGGCGCGGGCCAGATCGTGCTGGTCATCTCCAACCAGTCCGACCAGCCCCAGCGCGTCACGTTCAAGACGGACGAGCTCGGCGGCACCCGCGGCGGACGCACCGCCTCCTCGCCGGTGATCCCGGCCAAGTCCACCGGCCGCCTCACGCTCGACGCCCGCGAGGGCCGCTACTCGGTCAGCGTCGCCGACGACGCCATCCGCGCCGCGCCGGTGTTCGTCGGCCCGCCGCGCAAGTCCGGGCAGAACCAGGTCCTGCTTCCCTGACCGCTCGTGCACGTTCTCACGACCGTCGACGAGGCCGCAGATCGCGCGCCTGCGCGACCGCGACGAGTTCTTCTGGGTCGACCTCGTGCACCCGTCCGACGACGAGGTCGATCGCCTCGGCGCGGCGCTCGACCTGCACCCGGTGGCGCTCGAGGACACGCGCGAGTTCGGCCAGCGGCCGAAGGTCGACCCGTACGAGACGCACCTGCTGCTCGTCTTCTTCACCGTCAGCCGCGACGCCACGCCGCTCGAGGTCCACATCTACGTCTCGGGCGGCTTCATCGCCACGATCCGCCACGACGACTGCACCGCGCTCGACGACCTGCACGAGGCGCCTCGCCCGGCAGTCGACCGCACGACGAGGAGGTGCTCGTCTACCGCATCCTCGACGGCCTGACCGACGCCTACTACCCCGTCATCGCCAAGCTCGAGTACCAGATCGACGAGCTCGAAGGCGATGTGCTCGTCGCGCCCGCGGCGCGAGCAACTGAGCCGCAGCTACCGCCTCAAGCAGACCGTGCGCGAGCTGCACCGGCTCGCCGACGCCCAGCACGACCAGTTCCACGCCGCCCATCAGAGCATCCTCGCGCTCGAGGGCTTCGCCGCGAGCTCGAAGCCCTACCTGCGCGACATCGGTCGACCACCTGCAGCAGATCGCCGGCGAGTTCCAGCGCCAGACCGACGACCTGATCTCGCTGACGCAGACCTACTTCAACGCCAACGCCGACCGCCTGAACACCGTCGCCACGCGGCTCACGATCGGCGGCACGCTCTTCCTCGCCTGGACGTTCATCACCGGCTTCTTCGGCCAGAACTTCGGCTGGCTCGTCGACAACATGGAGAGCAAGCGAGACTTCCTGATGTTCGGCGTCGGCGGCCTCACGATCCCGACTGTGATCCTGCTCACGCTGTTCTGGGTCAAGAGGCGCGACTGGTTCTGAGCCGGGTATACGCTCCGCCCATGTCCGTCGACATCCAGCCCAGATCGCCACGCTCGACGTCGAGCCCGGCGAGCTCCCCTCGACGATGGCCGCCTGGGTCATCCGCGCCGAGCGCGAGGGCGAGCCGACCGAGGCCTTCCAGCTGGAGGAGATGGAGGTACCGCAGCCGGCGGCGTTCGAGGTGATCGTGCGCGTGATGGCCGCGGGCGTGAACTTCAACAACGTGTGGGCGGCGCTGGGCAAGCCGGTCTCGGTGTTCCGCTACCGCCAGGAGGACCACCACATCGGCGGCTCCGACGCGTCCGGGATCGTGTGGAAGGTCGGCGAGGGGGTCACGCGCTGGAAGCCCGGTGACGAGGTCGTCGTGCACTGCAACCAGGCCTCCTACGAGGACCCCGAGGTGCACGGGCTGGACCCGCTCGCCGCGCCGTCGCAGCAGATCTGGGGCTACGAGACCACGTGGGGGTCGTTCGCGCAGTTCTGCAAGGTGCAGGCCCAGCAGCTGCTGCCCAAGCCGAAGAACCTCGCGTGGGAGGAGGCGGCGAGCTACGGCCTGACGTTCTTCACCGCGTACCGCATGCTCGTCGACCAGGCGCGCCTGCAGGAGGGCCACCGCGTGCTCATCTGGGGCGGCGCGGGCGGCCTGGGCGTGTTCGCCCACCAGCTGTGCAGGCTCTCCGGCGCGGACGCCGTCGGGGTCGTGTCCAGCCCCGAGAAGGGCGAGCTGGTCAAGCAGCTCGGCGCGGTCGACTACATCGACCGCAACGAGTTCACGGGCATGATGCGCCGCGGCGACGAGGACCCCGACCAGGAGAAGGCGCGCTTCAAGGAGTCACGCCGCTTCGGCAAGGCCGTGGCCGAGAAGCTCGGCGGAGAGCCCGACATCGTGTTCGAGCACGTCGGCCGCGCCACGTTCCCGACCAGCGTGCTCGTCGTCAAGCCGTTCGGCACGGTCGTGATCTGCGGCGCCACGTCCGGCCACACGCTCGATTTCGACGTCCGCTACCTGTGGATGCGCCAGAAGAAGATCATCGGCAGCCACTTCGCGAACGCCTGGGAATGCCACCGCGCGAACGAGCTGATCACGGCGGGGAAGGTCCGTCCCGTACTCTGGAGGACGCTCGGCTTCGATCAGGTCGCCGAGGCACACCAGCTCATGTACGAGAACAAGCACCTCGGAAAGATCTCGATCCTCGTCGGCGCGGAATCCGAGGGGCTAGGACGAACAGCGGACGGCCCGGGCGCGATCCGGGCGGAGGTGGGGGCCTAGATGGCACTCGGAGTAGCGCAGATCCCGTGGTACGCGACCCTGTTCCGGGGTGACCAGTTCGCAGCGGCGGTGGCCGAGATCGCGCCGATCTCGCTGCGGTACGGCGCGTTGGACTACATCGTCTACCGCAACCGCGACGATCAGTACAAGTTCATGCAGTGCGCCACCTGGGCCTCCAAGGCCGAGTGGGAGGCGTACTGGTACGGGCCGGAGATGACGACCTTCAAGACCATCCACTCCGGCTGGTACCAGGTGCCGGTGCTGTACACCTTCGCCGACATCGTCGCCTCGGGCTCGCGTGAGTCCAACGGCGTCGACGTCCTCGCCTCCAGCTAGGTCGACGCGCTCAGGAAGCTGCTTCCCGCTTGGTGATCCGCGCGATCCCGAGCAGCAAGGGGGAGCAGCATCCAGAGTGCGAGCGCGGTGCCGGCGTGCGCCCACTGCGTGCCGGTGAGGACCTCGGCGGGCAGTCGGTCGAGCGCGAGGCGCGTGTCCAGCCACGGCGCGACGTCGGCGAAGAAGGACAGCGAGGCCACGATCGTCCAGGCGATCGGCAGCGCGAACAGCGCGGTGATCGCGGGCGTGGAGGCAAGCACGACCATGCCGAACGCGACGCCGACGATCATCCCGGTGGTCAGGTAGACCGCCGACTGGCCGATCAGCGGAGCGGCGTCGGCCCAGGTGCCTTCGACGCCCGCTGAGGCGACGAGGACGCCGGCGGCGGCGACCGCGACGGACGTCGCGACCATCCCCAGGGCGAACGTGAGGCCGGCGATCAACTTCGCGCCCACGACGCGGGAACGTACCGGGACCAGCGCGAAGGTGATCATCCCGGTGCGCTGGGACCACTCCGACGTGATCAGCAGGACGCCGGCGATCGGCAGCAGGATGGCCGCGGGCCGGATGGCGACGTCGAGCAGGGCGGCGAAGGTGTGATCGGCCGCATCACCGGTGACGACACGGACGATCACCACGAGCACGGTGAGCGCGACAATGGCGACCTGGAGCCAGAACCCGGCGCGGGTGTTGACCATCTTGCGCAACTCGACGCTGACGAGGGTCGTGGTGCTCATGTTGGTGCTCCCGTCAGCTCGCCGGGGGCGGTCAAGTCCAAGAAGAGGCGTTCGAGGCCGGTCTCCTCAGCCTCGACGATCGGCCCCGCGCCGGGCAGCAGTTCGGCGCGGGTGCCCTGCGCTTGGATCCGCCCGCCGCCGATGATGATCATCCGATCGGCGACGGCCTCGACTTCGGCGAGCAGGTGCGAGGAGAGCAGCACGGTGCCGCCCCGGTCGGCGAAGTCGCGCAGCAGCCGCCGCATCCAGCGCATCCCCTCGGGGTCCAGGCCGTTGGCGGGCTCGTCGAGGATCAGGACCTCCGGGTCACCGAGCAGCGCGTGGGCGAGGCCGAGGCGCTGGCGCATGCCGAGGGAGTACTTCCCCACCCGCCGTGCGGCCGCGCGCTCGTCGAGGCCGACCAGCCGCAGCAGCGCGTCGACGCGGTGCATCGGGACGCCGATGGTGCGGGCGGACACGGCGAGCGCTTCCCGGCCGCGCCGTCCCGGGTGCTGCGCGGACGCGTCGAGCAGGAGCCCACGCGGCGACCGGGGTTCGGCAGGTCGCGGTAGCGCCCGCCGAGGACGAGTGCCGTCCCACTGTCGGGTGCCGAGAGTCCGGCGAGCATCCGCATCGTGGTGGTCTTGCCGGCGCCGTTGGGGCCGAGAAACCCGGTGACGGTGCCGGGCTCGCAGCGGAACGTGACGTCCGAGACGACGGCGCGCCGGCCGCGGTGCTTGGTGAGGGCCTCGACGTCGATCATGACCGCGGGCTCGCGACGGCCGGGGTCACGGACGCGGTCGACGAGCGCCCCGCGACGCGGACGATGGCGGCGCTGACGGCGAGGATCGACAGCAGGCCGACCCACTGCAGCGCGTCGCCCATCCCGTCGCCCCAGTAGGGCTTGGACGGGCCGACTTCCACGGGGATGACGTGGAAGAACGCGAAGGCGACGATCTCGATCCAGGCCACGGTCACGGCCACCCGAGCTGCGGAGCGGTGCTTGAACGCGACCAAGGAGCCGGCGATCAGCACGGCGACGAGGCTCGACAGGTGCTGGGGCTTGAGGAACGTCTCGAGCACGCCGGCCGACGGGTCGACGCGCAGGTCGTCGAAGACCGCGAGGTTGAGGATCAGGAGCGCCAGCAGGCCCCCGGTCAGGCCGAGCAGCAACCGGGCGGGATGCCCGGAGGGCTTGTCGGTGCGGAGGGCGGTGAGGGTTGGCATGGGAAGAACATAACTTTGTTATTGACGCGTGCCTAGTGCGGCTACCATGCGTGCGTGCCCCGCCCATCGACCACGCGGGAGACCCTGCTCGACGCGGCGATGCGCCTGCTGGAAGAGCGCGGTCCCGGCGCGCTGCGCATCCGTGACGTGGCGGACGCGGCCCAGCAGTCGACGATGGGCGTCTACACGCACTTCGGGTCAAAGCAAGGCCTGCTGGAGCAGCTCTACCTGCACGGCTTCCGGCGGCTGGAAGACCGCCTCGCCGGCGTCGGCTCGGGCGGCGACGGGCGGCAGGAGCTGCTGGCGTTCGCGCTGGCCTACCGCGCCTTCGCGGTCGACAACGAGGCGCTGTACGGGCTCATGTTCGAGCGCGCGACGCCGGACTTCATTCCCTCGGACGCCAGCCGGATGGCCGGGCTGGTCACGTTCGAGCTGCTCGCGGCGCGCGTCGCCGAGTGGCGGCCGGAGTTCACGAACCCGGCGGCTGACGCGCACCTCGTGTGGGCGACGATGCACGGCCTGGTCAGCATCGAGCTGATGCACGACCGGTGGGGCGGGCCGCTGGTCGCGCACCTGCAGGGCGACCCCGAGCGCAGCTACGCGACCGCCATCGGCTCGCTGCTAGACGGCCTGCACGGCCGCTAGCTGAACTTCTTCCGCCAGCGGGCCAGCCCCATGTGGAGCTGGTCCAACGGCGTGGCGGCCAGCATCGCGTCGGCGTCCTCGCCGCAGCCGGCGCGGACGCGCGTCTCCATGGCCGCGACGAAGCCGGCCTCGCCGTCGGTCGAACCCTCCAGCTCCACCTGGACGTCGAGGGCTTCGAGCGCCCGGTCCAGCTGCTCGGGGCGGGCCTCGCCGAAATGGGTGAGGCCGAGCGCGACGGGCTCCCACGCTCGCACGAGCGCGATCGACTGCTTCCAGGCCGCGACGTCGATGTCCGGCGGCGGTGTCGGCGCGACGGTGAACTCGTGCGGCGGGATGCGCGCGCCGCCGACGTCGCCCACGAACGCCCAGCGCGACGGCTCGTGGAAATAACAGACGTGGTGGGACGCGTGGCCGGGCGTGTACTCGACGCGGAACGCGCCCTCGATGTCGGTCTCGCCGCCCTTGAGCACGCGCAGGTTCTCCTCCGGCAGCGGGACCATCTCGCCCCACAGCGCACGCAGGCCCTCGTCACCGCCGTACAGGCGCCCGGCCGAGGCCATCAGGCGCGACGGATCGACCAGGTGCGGTGCGCCGCGCTCGTGGACGTAGACCGGCAGGTCCGGCCAGCGCCGCACGAGCGCACCGGAGACGCCGGCGTGGTCGAAGTGGATGTGCGTGAGCAGCAGCGCGCGCGGGCGTTGGCCGTCGAGCGCGGCGAGCAGCGTCTCCTCGGTGGCGCCGGGCCCCGGGTCGATCAGGACCCCGTCGACCTCCCAGCAGCAGATGACCTTCTCTTGTCCCTGATGGCGCACATCGATGGCCCGCATCGGGCACACCCTAGGGATTCGACGACCGCCGAGGGGCTGTTCCGCCGATCGAAGGAACTTAAGGGAACGGCGAAGCTCAAGTCAGTTTGGAAGGCGAACGAGGTGCAGATAGAGTCGAGCATGGGAGACATTGCGAGTGCTCATCGCGGACGACCACCCGCTGTTCCTTTCGCGATCGCCACAGCGTCAATTAGCGAGGAAGGAGCTGGAGCTCGTCGGTCAGGCCAGTACGGGCCGCGAGGCGATCGCGGCGGCGCTGGACACCAAGCCGGATCTCGCCGTGTTGGACGTCGAGATGACCGGATCTCGACGGGCTGGAGGTGCTGGAGGCGATGAAGCGCGAAGGGCTTGAGCACGCGGGTGCTGTTCGTGTCGGGCAGCCTCGACGCGGCGAAGTGCTACGACCTGATCGAGGCGGGCGCAGCCGGCGTGCTGGAGAAGGACGCGATGCCGGAGCAGATCGGCGACGCGCTGATCCGCATCTCGCAGGGTGAGACGGTGCTGGCGCCGTCGGTCGCAGGACGGCGCTGATGCGCGAGGTGCGCGATCGGCGGCGAGCGGACGCAGACCGTGCTCTCCCGGCGCGAGGCCGAGGTGCTCGAGTTCCTCGCCGCCGGTCTGTCGGCGCCGCAGATCGCGAGCAGAGCTGCACCTCTCCCCCGTCGACGATCAAGACGCACCTGCAGCGTCTGTACGAGCGGCTCGGGGTGAGCGACCGCGCGGCGGCCGTGGCCGAGGGCACGCGTCGCGGCCTGATCGAGTGACCGAGCTCCTCTTTTTGCCCCGGGGGTGGACTATCGTCGTGGAATGACGCATCGCCTCCCCGAGCGCGACCGGCCGTGGATGATGCGCACCTACGCGGGCCATTCCACGGCGGCCAGGTCCAATGAGCTGTACCGGCGCAACCTGGCCAAGGGCCAGACCGGGCTCTCCGTAGCGTTCGACCTGCCGACGCAGACGGGGTACGACGCCGACCACGAGCTCGCGCGCGGCGAGGTCGGCAAGGTCGGCGTGCCGGTGGCGCACCGCGGCGACATGGCGGCGCTGATGGACGGCATCCCGCTCGACGCGATGAACACGTCGATGACGATCAACGCGACGGCGGCGTGGCTGCTGGCGCTGTACATCGTCGCGGCGGAGGAGCAGGGGTTCGCCGCGGACGCGCTGTCCGGGACGACCCAGAACGACATCATCAAGGAGTACCTCTCGCGCGGGACCTACGCGTTCCCGCCCGAGCCGTCGATGCGGCTGATCGCGGACATGGTCGCCTACACGGTCGAGCACGTCCCGCGCTGGAACCCCGTGAACATCTGCTCCTACCACCTGCAGGAGGCGGGGGCGACGCCGGTGCAGGAGATCGCGTTCTCGATGGCGACGGCGTGCGCCGTGCTGGACGCGGTGGCCGAGCGGGTGCCGGCGGACGCGCATGGCGGCCGTGTTCGGGCGGATCTCGTTCTTCGTCAACGCCGGCGTGCGCTTCGTCGAGGAGCACGCGAAGCTGCGGGCGATGGGCGTGCTGTGGGAGGAGCTGGGGCGTTCGCGGTACGGCGTGACCGACGAGAAGGCGCTGCGGTTCCGCTACGGCGTGCAGGTGAACTCGCTGGGGCTGACCGAGTCCCAGCCGGAGAACAACGTGCAGCGGATCGTGCTCGAGGCGTTGGCGGTGACGCTCGGGCGCAGCGCTCGCGCGCGGGCGGTCCAGCTGCCGGCGTGGAACGAGGCGCTGGGGCTCCCGCGCCCGTGGGACCAGCAGTGGGCGCTGCGGATCCAGCAGGTCCTGGCGTACGAGACCGACCTGCTGGACTACCCGGACATCTTCGAGGGCTCGGTGGTGATGGACGGGCTCGTCGGGGAGCTGCTGGACGGCGCCCGGGCGGAGATGGCGCGCGTCGAGGAGCGCGGCGGCGCGGTCGAGGCCGTGCCCTACATGAAGGCCGCGCTGGTCGATTCCCACCGCGCGCGGATCGCGCGGATCGAGTCCGGCGAGCAGGTCTTGGTGGGCGTGAACAGGTTCACGGAGACCGAGCCTTCGCCGCTGAGCGGGCGAGGACGGCGGGATCCTGGTGGTCGACCCGGGCGTCGAGGCCGAGGCGCGCGAGGCGCTGGCGGCGTGGCGGTCGCAGCGCGGGGACGTGTCGGCGGCGCTGGACGAGCTCCGGCGCGTGGCCGCGAGCGACGAGAACATCATGGACGCGACGCTCGCCGCCGCCCGCGCGGGCGTGACCACCGGCGAATGGGCGGGTGCGCTGCGCGACGTCTTCGGCGGCTACCGCGCGCCGACCGGCGTCGGCGAGGCCGCCTCCCCCGCCGCCGACGAGGACCTGCGCGACGAGGTCGCGCGCGTGTCGCGAGGCGCTCGGCCGCACGCTGAAGATCCTCGTCGGCAAGCCCGGGCTCGACGGGCACTCCAACGGCGCCGAGCAGATCGCCGTCCGCGCGCGCGACGCGGGCATGGACGTCGTCTACGAGGGGATCCGGTTGACGCCCGCGCAGATCGCCCGGTCCGCCGTGGACGAGGGCGTCCACGTGATCGGCCTCTCGATCCTGAGCGGGTCGCACCGCGAGCTGATCCCGGACGTGATCGCCGCGCTGGACGGCGCGGACATCCCCGTCGTCGTCGGCGGCATCATCCCCGAAGCCGACGTCCCGGAGCTCAAGGCCGCGGGCGTCGCCGCCGTGTACACGCCCAAGGACTTCGAGCTCGACCGGATCATGCACGAGATCACCGCGCTCGTCGCCGCCTGCGTGGCGCCGCCGAGGGCGGCGACGAGTCGCGTCGCGGGTGCGTGACGCTGCGGCGGCGCGGCTGCGCGCGCGGGCGACCGGCGATCGCGCCGTCGCGCCGGCGGCGCTCAACCTGCTCGAGACGCGCACGGCGCGCGCGGAGGCGGCCGCGCTCGTCTCCGCCGCCGGGGACGGCGCCGGGCACGTCGTCGGCGTCACCGGGCCGCCCGGGCGTGGGCAAGTCGACGCTGCTCAGCGCGCTGCTGCGGGAGTGGCGCTCGCGCGGGGAGTCGGTGGCGGTGCTCGCGGTCGACCCGTCCTCCAAGCGCAGCGGCGGCGCGCTGCTCGGCGATCGCGCCCGGATCGAGCACGACCCCGCCGACCGCGACGTGTTCATCCGCTCGATGGCCGCGGGCGAGCGCCTCGGCGGCCTCGCCCCCGCGACCCGCGCCGCCGCGCAGGCGCTGGCGAACGCGTTCGACGTCGTCGTCATCGAGACCGTCGGCGTCGGCCAGTCCGAGACCGACGTGGCCGAGGCCGCGGACACCGTCACCGTGGTCGTCCAGCCCGGGTCCGGCGACGCCCTCCAGTTCCTGAAGGCCGGGATCATGGAGGTGCCGGACGTGCTGGTGGTCACCAAGGCCGACCTCGGCGCCGCCGCGCGGCGCGCCGAGGAGGACCTCCGCGTCGCGCTGCGCGCGCTCGGCGCCCGCACCACGCCGGTCCTCGCCGTGTCCTCGATCGCGCCGGCGTCCGGGATCGACGCGCTCGCCGACGCGCTGGCCGCGCACCGCGCGGCGCTCGACATCGCGCGCACCGCGTGCGCGTGCGGCGGCTGGGCGCGCTCGCCGACTTCGTCCACGAGTACGGCGAGCGCGGGTTGCGCGCGGTCGGCGGCCGCCGCGCCGCGCGCCGCGCGCTCGAGGCGCAGGACCCGCGCTCGGGGAGCCCGCGTTGCTGGCGTTCCTCGAGCGCCAGATGGGATCGACGTACGAACGGCTCATCGAGGGGGAAGGGAGCGGCGTTTCCGCCTCCGGCGCGGCGCGAACATCGCGACGGATCCGAGCCTCCGCCAGGACACTCGATCACGACCGCGCTCACAAACGTGCCAAACTCTGACGGTACGTTTGGTGATCGAGCCGAGCGTGCGCCACGCGTGCGACTCCGAGAGCGGACCATCGCCGTCAGCGGAGCCGAGCGTTCCGCGCCAGCATCCCCCTCGGTGGCCGCCGTTCCGACCGCGCCGTACTCGGCGCGCCGTGACGCCAGCCTACGCGTTAGCGAGCCGCTCGCAGAGCTTCCACAGCTCCTCGCGCGCCTCGACGCCATCCGGCGAGGCGCCGAAGCGGTAGTGGGTCGGGCGCACGCGCGGTCCATCCACAGCTTGCCCGTGGACTGCAGCGGCTCGGCGGCGCCGCCGAGCCAGACGATCGTGTCCGCGCCCTCCGCGTCGCTGCGCAGGATCGGGCCGGCGACCTTGCGGAACACCGGCATCGCGTGCTGGATGCCGGCGGTGTCGGCCCAGCCGGGGTGCATCGAGTGGACGACGATGCCCGTGCCGGCGAGGCGCGTCGCGAGCTGCTCGGTGATCACGACCTCGGCGCGCTTGGAGCGGGCGTAGAAGGTCTTCGGGTTGTACTCGTCGTGCTCGGACATGAGGTCGCCGGGGCGCAGCGCCTGGGTGTACATCCCGCCGGAGGTGACGTTGATGACGCGCGCCGGGGCGTTGGCCGCCAGCACCGGCGCCAGCGCCTGGATCAGCACGAACGGCCCGAGCACGTGGGTGGCGAACGTGAGCTCGACGTCGTCGACCGAGCGTGAGCGCTCGCCCGGCATCACGCCCGCGTTGTTGACCAGCACGTCGAGCCGCTCGACGCCCGCCGCCAGCTCGCGCAACGCGCGCGACGCTCGAGACGTCGCAGGCCACGCCGCGCACGTCGCCGCGACAGCGCCTGCTCGGCATCCTTCGCGCGCTGCTCGTTGCGCGCCACCGCGAGCACGGTCGCGCCCAAGGACGGCGAAGCCCTGCGCGGCGGCGAGCCCGATCCCCGACGCGGCGCCCGTGACCATCACGACCTGCCCGTCCATCCGCGGCGGATCGGCCGGCCAGCCCGGCAGCCGGCGGCGGAGCACGAGGCCGAGTTTGCCGTAGCCGGGCGCGATCGTGCGGTCCAGGAGCGTGTCGAGCATCTACCCGGGCTACGCGATGCGGTGGAGGCACGGATCAACCACCTGGTTGATGTGGAGCCGCCTCACCGATCGTGAACACGCCGCAGCCCAACTCGGCAACGTGATCGAGATCGAGCATCTGCACAAGCGCTACGGGGACGTCGTCGCCGTCGAGGACGTCACGCCTCACCGTCGAGCCGAACGAGATCTTCGGGATCATCGGCACCAACGGCGCCGGGCAAGACCACGACGGTCGAGTGCCTCACCGGCGTGCGCGACCCCGGACCGGGGCCGGATCGACGTGCTCGGCTTCGACCCGGTCACGCAGCGCGACGAGATCCGCGCCCGCGTCGGCGTCCAGCTGCAGGCGAGCGCGCTCCCCGACCGCCTGACCGTCCACGAGGCGCTCGCCCTCTACGCCTCGTTCTATCCCGACCCGCGCGACCCGGACGAGCTGATCGACGCTGCTCGGCCTCACCCACCGCCGCGACGCCCGCTACGGCAAGCTCTCCGGCGGCGAGAAGCAGCGCGTCTCGGTCGGCCTCGCGCTGATCGGCAAGCCGCAGATCGCCGTCCTGGACGAGCTCACCACCGGCCTGGACCCGCACGCGCGCCGCGAAGCCTGGGCCTGATCGAGCGCCTCAAGGACGACGGCCTGACCGTCGTCCTCGTCAGCCACTTCATGGACGAGGTCGAGCGCCTGTGCGACCGCGTCGCCGTCATCCACCAGGGCCGCGTCGTCGCGCTCGACACGCCGCACAACCTCGCCGACCACCGGCGTCTCGAGGACGCCTTCGTGGAGTTGACCGCCGCATGAACAAGCTCATCAAGACCGAGGCGAAGCTCGTCGTCCGCGAGCCGATCGGCCTCGCCTTCAGCCTGCTGCTCCCGCTCGGCCTCGTCCTCGCGTTCGGGCTCTCGGCGGGCGTGACCAAGCCCGACCCGAACCTCGACGGCCAGATCCCGCTCGACACCGTCCTCCCCAGCCTCGCGCTCGCCCTCTCCTTCGGCATGCTCGCGATCTTCATGCTCCCCGGCTTCATGGCCGACTACCGCGCCCGCGGCATCCTGCGCCGGCTCTCGACCACGCCCGTGCACCCCGCGAAGCTGCTCGCCGCCCAGGTCGCGGTCCAGGCCGTGATCGCCCTGATCTCCGTCCCGCTCGTGCTCGGCCTCGGCGTCGCGCTCGGCATGAACCTGCCCGAGCAGCCGCTGACCGTGCTCGGCGTCGTCGCTGCTCGGCGGCACCGCGCTGTTCGCCGTCGGCACGCTCGTCTCCGCGGTCGCGCCCGACCCGAAGATCGGCTGGACGTCTACAGCGCCGCGTTCTTCTTCCCGAGCCTGTTCTTCGCCGGCATCTGGCTGCCGAAGGAGCAGATGCCGGACTGGCTCAGCGCGGATCGGCGACTTCACGCCGCTCGGCGCGTTCCGCGAGTCGCTGGAGAACGCGTTCACGGGCACCGCCCAGGACCCGCTGATGCTGCTCACGCTCGCGCGTCACCGCGGTCGCTCGCGGGCACGGTCGCGGCTAGGGTCTTCCGCTGGGAGTGAGCACGCCCGGCCGACATCTGGCAGCGCCGCGTCGGAGGGCGCGCTCCCGGCGCTGCCGTACGTGCTGCTCGCGCTCTCGACGGCCGCGCGGCACGCTGATCGACGACGCGCACGGCGCCCGGCCCGACGCTCGCGCTCGCCGCCGCTGACGCTGCGCGTGGATGCTCGCGTCTGCGCGACCGCCCGCGGCTACGCCGGGCTCTACGTCACCGGCCTGCTCGTGTTGCGCCGCCGCGCTGGTCACGCGCAGCCCGCTGTACGGCTTCTTCGTGTTCATCGGCTACCTGTCCGTGGACCACCTGCCCGGCTGGTGGAAGGCGCCGCCGGTCGATCGTCACCGCCCTGCTCAGCGCGGTCTGCCAGGCCGGCGGCTGGCCGCTGCAGGACTACGCCCTCCCCGCGCTGTTCCCCGCCCTCGCCGCTCGTCAACGTCCTGATCGCGGGCCTGATGTTCATCGTCACGCTGCAACATGGAGGAGCGCGAGCGCGAGGCCGGGCGCGATGCAGGAGCGCCAGCGCGCCGCGCGCGAGATCCACGACACGCTCGCGCAGGGCCTGGCGGGGATCGTCGCGCAGCTCGAAGCGGCCGCCCAGGCCCGCGCACAGCGGCGCCGACGACGACGGCCACCTGCACGCCGCGACCCAGCTCGCCCGCGACAGCCTGGCCGAGGCGCGCCGCTCGGTGCGCGCGATCGGGCCGATGGAGCTCGAGCAGGCGCCGCCTGCCCGAGGCGATCGAGAAGGTCACGACGCACATGGTCGCAGACGAACGCCGTCCCCGCCCAGTTCACCACCACCGGCACGCCGCGCCCGATGCACCCGGAGGTCGAGGTCACGCTGCTGCGCGCCGCCCAGGAGGCGCTGACGAACGTCGCCCGCCACGCGCGACGCCTCCCGCGTCGGCCTCACGCTCTCCTACATGGAGGACGTCGTCACGCTCGACGTCCGCGACGACGGCGTCGGCTTCAGACCCCGGACGCAACGGCTACGGGCTCACCGGCATGCGCCAGCGCGTCACCGGCGTCGGCGGCGAGCTCGCCGTCGAGTCGGCGCCCGGCGAGGGCACCGCGATCTCCGCCAGCGTCCCCGCCGTCCCCGCATGATCGATCAGCGCTGCTGATCGTCGACGACCACCCGGTCGTCCGCAACGGCCTGCGCGGCATCTTCACCGGCGACCCCGAGTTCGAGGTGCTGGGCGAGGCCTCCGACGGCCGCGAGGCGGTGACGCTCACGCTCGCCCGCAGGCCGCACGTCGTCCTGATGGACCTGCGGATGCCCGGCACCGACGGGGTGACCGCGATCCGCGAGCTCGCCGAGAAGCGCCGGAGACGCGCGTGCTGGTGCTCACCACCTACAGCGACGACAGCGACGTGCTCGCCGCGATCGACGCCGGCGCCACCGGCTACCTGCTCAAGGACGCGCCGCGGGAGGAGTTGCTGCGCGGCGTGCGCGCCGCCGCGCGCGGCGAGTCCGTGCTCTCCCCCGCGTCGCCGCGACGCTGCTCGGCCGCGTCCGCGCGCCGCAGCCCGAGACGCCGCTCTCCCCGCGCGAGCTCGAGGTGCTGCGGCTGATCGCCCGCGGCGCCACGAACCGCGAGGCCGCCAAGCAGCTGTTCATCTCCGAAGCGACCGTCAAGACCCACCTGCTGCACGTCTACGCGAAGCTCGGCGTCAACGACCGCGCCGCCGCGGTCGCCGCGGCCTACGACCGGCGGCCTGCTCGGGCAGGTCCTAGGCCGAACGCCCGATTGTCGGCCGCGCCGTGCGCGCTCACCCGTATGTTCGTGAACGCCCGATGAGTTTTTCTCCGACCGGGAGTCTGCACTTCTGATGACCACGAATCTCGCGATCGAAGCCTCAGGCCTCGTAAAGACCTTCGGCGAGGTCCGCGCCGTCGACGGCGTCGACCTCGCGGTCCCCCGCGGGTCGGTCTACGGCGTGCTCGGCCCCAACGGCGCCGGGAAGACGACCACGATCCGCATGCTCGCGACGCTGCTCCCGCCCGACGGCGGCAGCGCGCAGCGTGCTCGGCCACGACGTCGTCAAGGAGGCCGACGCGGTCCGCAGCGTCGTCAGCCTGACCGGCCAGATGGCCTCGGTGGACGAGGACCTGACGGGCCGCGAGAACCTGATCCTGCTCGGGCGCCTGTACGGCTTCAAGGGCAAGGGCGCGAAGGCCCGCGCCGACGAGCTGCTGGGGCGTTCGGGCTCGAGGACGCCGCGACGCGGCTGACGAAGAACTACTCCGGCGGCATGCGCCGGCGGCTGGACATCGCCGCCAGCCTCGTCGTCACGCCCGAGCTGATGTTCCTCGACGAGCCGACCACCGGCCTGGACCCGCGCAGCCGCAACCAGGTGTGGGACATCATCCGCGCGCTGCGCGACGACCGGCACCACGATCCTGCTCTGCACGCAGTACCTGGACGAGGCCGACCAGCTCGCGGACGGCATCGCCGTGATCGACAGCGGCAAGGTGATCGCCGAGGGCACGCCGGGCCAGCTGAAGGCGAGCGTCGGCAGCGCCACGCTGCACGTGCGGCTGCTGCAGACCCGAGCAGCGCGACGCAGGCCGAGACGATCCTGGCGCGTGAGCTCGGGCTCGTGCACCTCGAGCCCGACCCGTCGGCGCTGCAGCGTGCAGTGCGCCGGAGGCCGACAAGGGCGCCGAGGCGGTCGCCGCGCTCAGCCGCGCCGGCATCGGCGTCGCGTCGTTCTCGCTCGGCCAGCCGACGCCTCGACGAGGTCTTCCTCGCCCTGACCGGCCACACCGCCGAGAGCAAGGAAGAAGAGGTGAAGGCATGAGCGTCACCGACGACATCGCGATCCGCAACGCGCTCTCCTCCGTCCCCCGCCCGCCGCGGCCGAGCGCCTTCTCGGCCGCGATGACGTTCGGCTGGCGCGGGATGCTGAAGATCAAGCACGTGCCCGAGCAGCTGCTGGACGTGACGATCACGCCGGTGATGTTCCTGCTGATGTTCACGTACCTGTTCGGCGGCGCGATCGCGCGGCTCGACCGGCGAGTACCTGGACTACGTGCTGCCCGGCCTGCTCGTGATGTCCGTGCGTGTTCACGACCGTCTACTCCGGCGTCGTCGCTGAACACGGACCTGACGAAGGGCGCCGTGGACCGCTTCCGCACGCTGCCGATCTGGCGCCCGGCGCCGCTGCTCGGCGCGCTGCTCGGCGACGCCGTCCGCTACGTCATCGCCGGCACCGTGATCATCGACGCTCGGGCGTGATCCTCGGGTTCCGTCCCGAGGGCGGCGCGCTCGGCGTGATCGCGGCGCTCGGCGCTGACGGTCGTGTTCGCGTTCGGCGTCAGCTGGGTGTTCACCACGCTCGGGCTGGTGCTGCGCTCCCCGAGCGCGGTGATGAACGCCGGCTTCATGTCATCTTCCCGCTGACGTTCCTGTCCAACGTCGTTCGTCGAGCCGGAGACGCTGCCGAGCGTGCTGGAGGCGTTCGTGAACGTGAACCCGATCTCGATCATCGACCAACGCCGCCCGCGGCCTGATGGACGGCACGCGGTCGGCAGCGACGTCGCGATCTCGCTCGGGGTCGCCGCCGGCCTGACGCTGGTGTTCGCGCCGCTGACGTCGCAGCTGTACCGGACGCGCGGTTAGCGCTTCACCTTCACCGTCTTGGTCGCCGACGCCTTCGTGCCGTCGGCGGCCTGGACCGTGACCTTCAGCGTCGCGCGTCACCGTCTTCTTCTGCTTCTTGAACTTGACGGTGAGCTTGGCGTCGCCGGCCTTGAGCAGGGTCTTGGACGCCTTGCCGATCGTCTTCTTCTTCACGGTCAGCGTCGCGCTGACCTTGCACGCGCCGGCGCACGGCACGGTCAGGTTGAGCTTGGTGCCCTTGAGCTTGTAGGCGAAGGTCGGCGCCGGCTTGCTCGGTGTTGCCCGCGGGCGCGCTCCGGGCCGGAACCGCCGCCGGCCACGTCGACCGTCTCGCAGTTGGCGACGACGTCGATCGTGTCGACGATGGCGCGGTCCTCGCCGACGCCGCAGTCGATCGTGTCCGCCTCGCCGTCGCGGGCGTTGACGACGTCGTTGCCGAACGGGATCTTGCACGTGTACGAGTACCAGCCGCACGAGGCGCTGGTGGCGTCGGCGAAGATCGTGTCCTGGCCCGGGCCGCCCGTCAGCACGTCGTTGCCGAAGCCGCCGTTGATGACGTCGTTGCCCGGCCCGCCGTCGAGCGTGTCCTGGTAGTCGCCGGTCGTCAGCTTGTCGTTGCCGCCGTTGCCGAGCAGCGTCGAGTTGCCCTCGTTGACGTTCGCCCAGACGCGGAACTCGTCGTCGCCCGCGCTGCCGGAGAGCGTGCCGGAGATGCTGCTCGTGATCTTCTCCACGTTGACGACGTTGTCGGCCTCGCCCGCGGTGGTGCGGCCGTCGTTGGCGACGCCGTCCATGCTCACCGAGATCGGCGGGTGGTAGTCGTTGCTCGGGATCGACCAGTCGTCGACGGTGTCGATGCCGGGGCCGCCGTCGACGTAGTCGTTGCCCGGGCCGTAGTAGGTGTCGGGCGAGAGCGAGTCGTTGCCGTCGCCGCCCTCGATGTGGTCGTCGCCGCCGCTGCCGTTGATCTCGTCGTCGCCGGCGCCGCCGCGCAGCGTGTCGTTGGACTGCCAGCCCTTGAGGATGTCGTTGCCGCCGCCGCCGTCGAGCGTCGCGTGGTCGGCGCCGTAGGTCTGCAGCTGGTCCTTGCCGTCGCCGCCGTAGACCTCGACCGGCAGGTCGGCCGGGTAGTCCGAGGAGAAGCTGTTCCAGTCGTCGCCGTCGCCGAGCTCGAGCCGCACGCGGGCGGGCATCGGGCAGTGCGCCTGGTAGTCGTACGTGCACACGTCGGGCAGCTTCAGATCGTCCTCGAAGACGTCGAGCATGCCGGCCGTCGTCCTTGCCGAGCATCGGCGAGTCGCGCACGCCAGGATCGGCGCGGAAGACGAGGGTGTCACCTTCATAAGAGAGCGTCGCAGCCTGCGCCGCCGCCGGGGCCAAGCAGGGCCACGAGCGGTCGCCGCGAGCAGGGGGAGGGTCGAGCTTCATGCCGCGATGGTGCGGCACCCACACCATCCGGCGCATCAGGGATCCCCCTAAAGAGGTAGTCGCAGCGCCCGGAGGGCGATGCTCGCGGCGGACTCGCGACGGGGTTGCACGCGGACTCGACACCCGCCATTCGTCCAGCTGGACACTTGACCGATCAAGCGTTTAGTGTCCAGGCCCTACCGTCCAGGTCAATGCCACGGATGGTTCTCGCGCTGACTGCGCTGTTTGTCTCTCTCCTCTTCGCTCCAGCGGCTTCCCACGCCGCCGTGACCCCCGCTTCATCCGCTTCCGGCCAGGGCAACGGATCTGCCTCGGCCTCGCTCACCGTGCCCGAGGGCGCCAAGCGCTACCTGGCCGTCGGCGTCTCGACGCTCGAGTCCGCCACGGTCACGGGCGTCAGCTTCGGCCCGCAGGTGCTCACGCGCCTGACCGCGTCGGCCAAGGACTCCTCGCGCGCCGAGGTGTGGACGCTGCTGTCCCCCAACGTGGGCACCGCGCCCGTCACCGTCACGCTCTCCAACGGGTCGGCGGTCGTCATCGGCGCCACCAGCTTCACCGGTGTCGATCCGTACTCCCCCGTCACCGGCTTCAACTCGGTGAACTCCGCCAACGCCAGCAACAGCGCCAACCTCGTGCTCAATGGCACGGTCGAGGCCGACGGCATGTTCGGCGCGCTCACGGTCAACGACTCCGCCAACGTCGGCGCGCTCAACACGCGGGCCTCGACCGACACGGTCGTGGCCGACCGCCAGTGGAACCTCGAGCAGGGCACCGTCGCCGGTGCCGGCGCCACCCGCCGCGGCCACACGGGCATGAACATGGCGCTCAACTCGGGCATCGGCTGGGGCTGGACGCGCGTCGTCCCGTCGAACCTGATGCCGCTGTCGTACATCCTCGTCGGCCTGAAGGCGGCGACGATCGACCCGCCGACGGTCTCCTCGCCCACCGCCACCGCCATCACGCACAACTCCGCGACGCTCGGCGGCACCGTCACCGCCGACGGTGGCGGCCGATCACGTCGCACGGCGTCGCCTACTGCCAGGGGTGCTCGAACCCGGCGCTCGGCGGCGCGGGCGTCGACGAAGGTGGAGCTCGGCGCGATGCCGACCCTCGGCGCCTTCACCACCACGGTGACCGGGCTCAAGCCCTCGACGACGTACACCTTCCAGGCGTACGCCGGCAACGCGTTCGCCACCACGCCCACGAGCGCGACGACGTTCAAGACCGACGCGCCGCCGAACCTCCCCCCGACGGTCGAACGCCGGTGGCCCGTACACGGTCACCGAGGGCGGCTCGCTCACGCTCGCCGGCAGCGGCACGGACCCGGAAGGCGCCGCGCTCACGTACGCGTGGGATCTCGACGGCGACAACGACTTCGATGACGCCGCCACCGCCTCCCGCCAGCTTCAACGCCGGCGACGGCCCCGCCACCCACACCGTGCGCCTGCGCGTGTCCGACGGCGTGCACGCGACGACGGCCACGACGACGCTGACGGTCACCAACGTCGCGCCGACCGCCAAGCTCGACGACCAGACGGTCACCGAGGGCGACGCCGCCACCATCCGCCTGACGGACATCGAGGACGTCGCCGCCGACAAGGCCGCGGGCTTCACCTACGCCTACGACCTCGACGGCACCGGCTTCAAGCCCGGCGGCGCGAGCGTCACGCTCCCGGCCACCGACGGCCCGGCCACGATCCCGGTCAAGGCCGCGATCACCGACAAGGACGGCGGCCGCCGCGAGTACAGCGCGACGATCACCGTCGTCAACGTCTCCCCGACCGCCACGCTCACCGGCGCCACGGTCAAGGAAGGCACGGACGCGACGGTCACGTTCTCCGACCAGGCCGACGCGTTCGACACGGCGTTCACCTACGAGTACGACGTCGACGGCGCCGGCTTCCAGCCCGGCGGCGCGACCCTCACGCTCCCGACCACGGACGGCCCGGGCAAGTTCACCGTCAAGGGCGCGATCCTCGACAAGGACGGCGGCCGCCGCGAGTACACGACCACGGTCAACGTCGAGAACGTCGCCCCGACCGCGACGCTCACCGGCTCCACCGTCAAGGAGGGCGAGGACGCGACGGTGACGTTCTCCGGCGCTGATGACGTCTCGGCGGTCGACAAGGCCGCGGGCTTCACCTACGAGTACAGCGTCGACAACGGCGGCTTCGTGCCCGGTGGCGCGACCCTCACCGTCCCGACCACCGACGGCCCGGCGACGCTGCCGGTCCGCGCCGCGATCGTCGACAAGGACGGCGGCCGCCACGAGTACACGACCACGATCACGGTCGAGAACACCGCGCCGGTCGGTCAAGATCACCGGCCCGGAGACCGTGCCCGCCAGCGGCGAGGTCACCCTCAACGTCGCGGCCACGGACGTGGACACCCTCACCGGCACGGTCGACTGGGGCGACGGGACCGTCGTGCCGTTCGCCGCCGGCGACGTGAGCCACACCTACGCGAGCGCCGGTGCGCGCACGGTCACCGTCCGCGTCAGCGACAACGGACGGCGCCGAGGGCACGGCCACGCACGCGCTCGTCGTCGCCTCGCTGCCCGCGCCGACCACGCCCACCCCGACCGCGACGCCCGCGCCGACGACGACGCGACGGTGCCGTCCGGCGGCGTGCTCGGCGCGGTGGAGTCCAACGTGCGGATCTCCCGCGTGCAGGTCACGCCGCGCTGCATCCGCGCCGAGGGCCTGAAGGCCGTCAGCTCCGCGGCCAAGACGATCAAGGTGCAGTTCCGCCTGAATACCGCGGCCGACGTCAAGTTCAGCCTCAAGCGCGCGAAGGGCAAGACCGGCTTCACCAACTGCCCGCCGGCCAAGGGCGTCGCCCAGAAGGGTGGCCGCAAGGTCCCGGGCGTCTACTCGCCGTTCTCGGGCC
Organism: uncultured Solirubrobacteraceae bacterium; assembly: GCA_963724195.1. Classification (GTDB taxonomy): domain Bacteria; phylum Actinomycetota; class Thermoleophilia; order Solirubrobacterales; family Solirubrobacteraceae; genus Solirubrobacter. The sequence goes on from CAVRTQ010000022.1 coordinate 66,854, forward strand.
GCGCGGTCACGGCCAACAAGGGCCTGAACACGGTCACGCTCGCCGCCACCGGCCGCAAGGGCAAGACCCTCAAGCCGGGCACCTACCTGCTGACCATCACGGCCGGCGACGTCAGCGTCCGCACGAAGGTGTGGGTCCTGGCCCAGTAAGTTCCGGGGCATGACCCCGATGAAGGCCCGCCTGGCCGCGGGCGAGACGCTCTTCGGCACGTTCCTGACGCTCGGCAGCCCGTTCGCTGCCGAGTCGTTGGGCCTGCTGGGCTGGGACTGGCTGCTCGTCGACCTCGAACACGGCGGCGGCGACGAGTCCCAGCTCGTCGGCCAGCTGATGGGCTGCTCGTCCGCGGGGGTGCACGCGCTCGTGCGCGTCGAATCCGACGTGCGCGGGCGCACCGCGCGGGCCCTCGACCTCGGCGTCGAGGGCGTGATGTGCCCGCAGGTGAACTCGGTCGAGCAGGCCGAGGCGTGGGCGTCGGTCCTGCACTACGGGCCCGCCCGGCTCGCGCGGGATCGCGTTCTTCCACCGCGGCGCGCGCTACGGCACCGACCCGCAGCCGATCGAGACCTCGCGCGAGCGGATCTGCGGGATCGCGCAGATCGAGTCGCCGGAGGCGGTCGAGGCCGTCGAGGAGATCGCGGCCATCGACGGCATCGACGTGCTGTTCGTCGGCCCGAGCGACCTCTCGTACTCGATGGGCATGTTCCGCCAGTTCGAGGACCCGGCGTTCCGCGACGCGATCGAGCGCGTGAACGAGGCGGCGCGCGCGGCCGGCAAGGCCACCGGGATCTTCCTCACCGACGTCGCGCAGGTGCCGGCCGCGCTCGCGGACGGCTTCCAGATGATCGCCCTCGGCTCCGACGGCGGCTACATGATGAGGCCGCCGGCGAGACGCTGGCTACAGCGCGCGCGGCGCCTGGAGGCGTGAGCGCGGCGCGCATCGCGTCGGCGCACAGGTCGCCGAGCGGCCACAGGAGCGCACGGGCGGCGGGGAGCGACTTGCGGTCCTCCTCGCGCGTCCACTCGGCCTCGTCGCGGGACTCGACGAAGTGCGTCAGCGCGTGGCGCCAGGCGTTCAGGCGGCTCGGGCGCATCACGATCGTGCGCATGCCCTGCTGGATCGAGTGATCGCCCAGCTCGTCGGCGAGCGCCGTGAGCTCACGGAACTCGAGCACGTCGTCGATCGACATCTCGACGTTGCGGTAGCGCTCCGTCGTGATGATCTGGACCGCGTAGGCGGAGGCGGAGATCTCCTCCTCGCCAAGATCGAACACGGCCAGCACGACGGCTTCACCGTCGAGGCCTGCCGTGATGTCGATGCGTGCGTGCTCCATAGATGAACGTTATCGGCAGTAAAGCCGGTGGTCCTAAAGGTCTACCCCTCTGGGGAGCCCAGGTACCGCTGTAGCCTCCGCTGCATGCCTTCGCCCGAAGCCCCTCTCACGGGTTCCTGTGCGTGCGGGACCGTCCAGTTCCAGGTTACGACGGACTTCGCCACGGCCGGGTATTGCCATTGCACGCGCTGTCAACGACGGGCGGGAACGCCCTGGTCGTTCAACGGGGTCCTGCCGAACGGGCACGGTCTCGACATTCTTTCTGGTGCGTCGGACGTGTCCGTGTGGCGACCCGAGACGGGGCTGCCCAAGGCGTTCTGCTCGATCTGCGGCGGGCACGTGTGGTCGGGCGAGCCGGGCACGGACGGGGTCGTCGGCGTGCGCTTCGGCGCGTTGCACGATGATCCCGGCATCTCCCCGCAGTGGCGCCAGTGGGTGGCCTCCGCGCAGGACTGGGTGGCGATCCCGGACGACGGTCTGCCGCGCTTCCCAGAAACCCGTGTAACCTGATCGGGTAATGAATGAACAGCTCGCCTGGTACATCGGCGGGCCGGTGCTCGGGTTGTGCGTCGTCGCGCTGCGCTGGCTTCTGAATGAGCGGTTGGGCGCCACGCGCGCGTGGGCCGATGCCGTCGCGCTGCGCTTCGGCGTCCACGGCTGGCTGCTGATCGGCCTGATCGTCGGCGGCGTCGTGTTCGGGCTCGCGGGGTCCTCGGTGGACGGCTACGGCTGGCTGACGGACACGTTCACGGGCTCCGCGCAGTGGGTGATCGTGCCGATCTTGGCGCTCAGCGGCGCGTTGATCGGCTACGGCGCGCGACTCGCGGGCGGCTGCACGTCCGGCAACGGGTTGAGCGGGAACGCGGTGCTGTCACCGGCGTCGCTGGTGGCCACCGGGACGTTCTTCGGCACCGCGATCGTGGTCAGCTTCGTGATCGAGGCGTTGATTTGAAGCGCTTCGCGGCGTTCGGCGTCGGAGCCGTGTTCGGCCTCACGCTGTCCTGGTCGGGGATGACGAACCCCGACGTGTTGCGCGACGGACTGCTGTTCCGCGACGCCTACCTGATGCTGTTCTTCGCCTCGGCGCTGGGCACGGCGTTCATCGGCCTGCGCGTGCTCAAGGTGCTGCAGGCCCGGGCGCTGCTGACGGGTGAGCCGGTGGCGTGGACCACCGTGCGGCCGGAGCGCCGGCACGTCGTCGGGAGCGTGCTGTTCGGCGTCGGCTGGGCGGTCGCCGACGTCTGCCCGGGACCGATCGCCGCGCAACTCGGCCAGGGCGTGCCGTGGGCGCTGGCGACGCTGGCCGGCCTCGTGCTCGGCCTGCGGTACTTCAGCCGCCGTAGCGCCGTAGCACCGGGTTAGCGCCCTCGGGGATCGTGTAGAACGCGCGGCCGTCGGGGCTCAGCGCGATCGTCTCTCCCTGGCCTTCTTCGATCAGGTTCGCTTTGACGATGCACGGCGCGCGCTTGAGCGCGGTGGCCAGCGACTCGCTCTCGGCGCGTTCCCACACGAACGCGCTGCCGTAGCTGCGCAGGATGATCGTCTTGCCGTCCGCGGACACGTCCCCGGCCGTGACCGCCTGCCCGAGCCCCAGGTTCAGCTCCGCCACCTTGCCCAGCGTGCCGGACCCGCGGGCCGTGAACACCTCGGCCACGCCGCTGAAGTCCTTGGTCACGATCGCCAGCTCGCCGTTGCGCGGGTCCACGAGCAGGGCCTCGGCGTTGTGCGGGCGGTCCTCGTAGCGCAGCGTGAGCGTCGTGGCCTGCGCGGTCGGTCCCTCCGGGAGCTCGAACCGGTAGACCTGCACGGACTCGCGCTGGCCGAGGTTGTCACCGATGTCCGCGACGTACAACGTGTCGCCGCGGATCGCGATGTCCTCCCAGTCGTACGCCTCGGCGCCCTGGACGGCGACCTCGCGCAGGAACGCGCCGGTCGTGTCGAGCTCGAACACGCGCGGGCCGTCGCCGGAGTCGTTGTGCGCCCAGAACCGGCCCTCCTCGCGTGCGCGCGAGCCCGGAGAGCTCGGTGACCGCGGGGTTCTCGGCCCGGCCGAGCTCCTCACGGTCGGCCCGTTCGCACAGCGGAGCGACGCGGGCTGATTCGGCCGTCGGCGTGGGCGTGGGGGTCGCCGTCGGCGCGGGCGTGTCCGCGCCACCACCGCAGCCGGCGACGACGAGGGCCGTTGCCGCAAGCCACGTCCACTTCACGCGTTCGAGGCTAGCTACCCGATGACGCCGGAGGGCGGAGCGGGCAGGCCCCGCCGCGTGCCTTCGGCCACGAACTCGGCGAGCTTCGTCGCGCCGCCCGCACCCGTCGGCACGCGCACGGACAGGGCCGCGTAGAGGGCGGCCCAGCGCAGGGTGTCCTGGACGTCCATCCCCACCGCGTCGCCCCAGGCCCAGGCGGCGACGTACAGGTCGCCCGCGCCGGTGGTGTCCACGGAGTGGCCGACGTCGAAGCCCTCGACCGTCACCGTCTCACCCTCGATCGACGCGACGGCGCCGTCGGCGCCGAGCGAGACGACCACGATCGGCACGCGCGTGCCGATCATGCTCGCGGCCTCCGCGGGGGTGCCGGCGCCCGTCAGCACCAGCGCCTCACGTTGCTCGATGAACAGGCCACGGACCTTCGAGGTCCCGCTGGGGAGCCGTCCGGCGAAGGCGCGGGCGTCGTCGTCGCCGACGCTCACGTACCCCCGTGAGGTGGCGGGCACGACGTCGAGCTGGCTGAGGCCGACGATCACGGAGCGCGGGCCCAGCGCAGCGACGTCGGCCGCGCGGGCGCGCACGCCGGGGTCGTAGGTGACCATGGCGCGCTCCTGGCCGATCGGCATCACGGCGGTGACCGGGGTGCGCGGGCAGCGGGGGCCGAAGAGCTGGACGCCCTCGCGCTCGATCATCGGCCCGATCAGGTCGCCGGCCTCGTCCGCGCCGAGCGGAGCGGTCAACGCGGTGGACAGCCCGAGCCGCGCGCACCCGATCGCGGTGATCGCACCGCCGCCGGGCGTGCGGACCAGGTCACCCGCGAACCGCTCCTCGCCGAGCGCGGGCAGGCCCTCCAGCCCGACGAACGTGATGTCCAGGAAGGCAGGGACCGCTACGGCGACGTCGACGCTCATCTCCCCGCGAACTCTTTCAGGTTGAGCGGCGGCGAGCCACCCGATTGTCGATCGCTTCGCCGACCGTGCCCAGCGCGACACCGATTTTCGCGCCGGCCCGGCCCAGCGTGCCGTCGTCGGCGGGCTCGATCGCGCGCTCCGGATCGGCCGCCATCGCTCTGACCGCGGCGCGTCCCCGATCCTCGACCGCCCGCATCCGGTCCCGCCAGCCGATGTGCCAGGCCTCGAGGTCCGCGTCCTCGCGGGCCGCGGCCAGGCAGGCCAGGTAGTCCAGGAGCGTGACCACGTGCTGGACGTCGAGGAGCGCTGACCGCAGCGCCTGGTTGCGTTCGAGCAGCAGGTCGGAGATCCCGCGGGCGCCCGCGAGGCGGGCCCCGGCGAACTGCGCGGTCGGGCGGCCGCTCAGGTCGATGCGCTGTTCGAGTTCGGTGAGGAGCTCGTCGGCGGCTTGGGCCCCGTCGGCGAGAACTGGTTGGTTGAGCCGCTCGGCGAGTTTGGCCCAGTGGCCGCGGAGTTCGCGCGCCGTGGCGTGGAGTTCGCGCAGCGCGCGGTGCTCGGCTGGGAACATGGTCGCGAGGCTACCCCTCGCCGCGGGCGTGGTGTTCACGTTTCTTGAGGCGCTGGGCGCTGGCGTGGTTCGGAACGGCGCACCGAGGGGGAAGGGAGCGGCGTTTCCGCTCGCGCGGCGCGAACACCGGGCGTCCGAGCTCCGCGTGGCATGGCCGGATCGGCGTGCCGCTCTCAGTCAAGTTACGGGCACCGGAAATCGCGAGGGGCGGTTGTGGTCGCTTCGTGCGGCTCCACGTCCGATCGATCAGAGCTCGATCACGACCGCGCTTCGAACAAAGGGGGCGAGGAACAAACGTCTCGCCAGGAGCGAACATTTGTTCCTCACCCCCTCGCCAGCGCGTGTTCGTTTCCGCGAGATCCGCAGGAGGCCGGCGGACGAGCGTGGCGCCCCACGAAATGTCAGTGGCCCGTAACTCGACGGAGAGCGGCAAGGCAACACGACCGTGCCACGCGGAGCCCGGGAGGCGCCGAGCACAGGCGCGCGAGCGAAACGCCGCTCCCTTCCCCCTCGGTGAGCCGTTCTCAGCCCAGGCGGGCGCCCAGCTCACGCAAGCGCGAGACCGGCTCGGCCGAGAACACGAACCGCACGTACCGCGCGGCGACGTCACCGCCCCAGCCCGTCATCGGCGTCGCAGCGACCCCCGCGGCCATGAACTCCTCCGAGGACATCGAGGTCTCGACCAACAGCGACCACCCACCCGCGGGCTTCACGATCGACCAGTCCGGGAGCACCTCGAGGATCGTGTCGCGCCGGCGCTGCAACTCGTCCACACACGACGCCACGTGCTCCTGCGGCCCGCGCAGCACGGCCTCGGCGGCCCGCCGGGCCACGGACACCGCGCCGGTCGTGTTGTACACGTGCACCCAGCCCGCGTCGCTCACCACCGACGCCGGCCCGGCGATCCAGCCCACGCGCCAGCCGATCATGCGGTACGCCTTGGACATCGAACCCGCGATCACGGTGCGCTCGGCCATGCCCTCGTGCTCCAGCGGCCCGCACAGCTCGCGGCCGTCGAAGACGAGCGCCTCCATCGCGGCGTCGTACAGGAGGAAGAGGTCGTGCTCGTTGCACAGCCGCGCCACCTGCGCCCAGTCCTCGCGGTCCAGCACGCACCCCGACGGCATCGACGGGCTCATCATCAGCAGCGCGACGGTCCGGGGGGAGATCGCAGCGGCCAGCGCGTCCCGGTCCAGCCGCCATTCACCGTCGACCACGGCCAGCGGCGCGAACACCGGCACGCCGCCCGCCAGCCGGACGCGGTTGACGAGCCCCGCGTAGATCGGGTCGGTCAACACCACCTCGTCGCCGGGGTCGATCGTCGCCAGCAGGATGTCCAGCACCGCCTCGCAGCCGCCGCAGGTGACGACGATCTCGGAGCCCGGGTCGTACACGTGACCGTGCCGCGCGGCGATGTGGTCGGAGATCGCCGCCCGCAACCCGAGGTCACCCGTGAACGGCAGCCACGAGTTCGAGACCGGCTCTTCCAGCGCCGAGCGCGTGACCGACACGGCCTCGGGCGGCAACGGCAGATCGGTGTCGAGGTTCTCGAGCCGCAGCACGTCGGCCCCGATCACGGCGTCCGCGACCTGATCGATCCCGAACCCGGCCACACCTTCCATGCGCGCAGCGCGCTTCATCGCGACGACCTCCCGGTCAGGATCAGCAGGGTGCCCGAGGCCTCCTCGAGCGCTTCGTAGACGTGCGGGACCGAGCCGGAGTAGGACGCGTAGTCGCCCGGGCCGAGCTCGACCACCGCGTCGGCCGGCCCGACCCGCACGCGACCTTGGTGCACGTGCAGCCGCTCCTCCACGCCGAACGGGTGCGGTGGCGCCGAGCGCACCTCGCCCACGTGGAAGCGGATCGCGTACAGCTCACCGAACACGCCCGGTCGCTCGAAGCGGTCGAGCAGGTGCGCGTCCAGCGCCGCGCCCTCCACGTGCACGCCCTCCCCCGCCCGCACCACGACCGACGCCGGTGCGCGCTCGAGCAGCGCCGCCAGTGGCACGCCCAGCGCATCGGCCAACGCGTACAGCGTGTCCAGGGTCGGGTTCCCGTCCCCGCGCTCCAACGCCGTGATCGTGTTGCGCGCCACACCGGAGCGCCGCGCGAGCTCCAGCACCGAGACGTCACCCCGCAGCGCCCGCAGATTCATACTGCCCACCATAATGGGCAGAAGTGCTCAGCGCAATGACGCGATCCGCCAGGAGTCGCCGACGCGCTCCAGCTGCAACGTGTCCCGGGACGGCGGCTGGCCCTGCGCGGCGCTGTTGACCTCCGCGGTGGCCTTGTCGTCGTCGACCTTGATCGCCCCGATCGTCAGCGTCGGCGCCTGCACGTCCCCGAGCCCCTGGCGCAGCGCCACCTCGCACGGGAGGCCCGCCTGCTCGACCTCCTGGACGAGGTCGGGAGCGAGCAACCGGTCGCACAGTCCCTGGTAGTCCTTGGCCGCGGTGGCGCGCCCGAAGGCCTCCACGGCGGCCTGCACCTGCTGGGTGTCCGAGGGTCCACCGCCGCACCCGGACAGGCTTGCCGCGACCAGCAAGACGGCGACGAAGCAGGGACGCACGGGGCGGAGCATAGAATGGCTCCGCATGTCGACTGCGGGACCGATCGGATCGTGGCTGCGGTGCTACCGCTGCTGGTCACAGGACCTCGAGGTCCAGGTCCACTATGAGGGAATCCACCGGATCGACCCTGACTCAGGGCGCCGTGCCGAGGTCGTCGACGAGCTGCAGGAAGCCGTCGTCCAGTGCCTTGACTGCATGCACGATCAGCCCCACCTCATCTTCCACAACGACCGCATCGAGCCGGTCGAGGATCGCTGGGAGCGGATGGTGGTGGGCACACCCTGGGTGGCGTCCTGCACCGTCACCGTGGACGCGGAGTCCGTGGAGACGTGCTCGGGCCCGGAGGCCGCGGACGCGCTCGCGTACGCCGCGTTCGGCGACCACGGGACGCGCGAGTTCTTCACCCACGTGCGTTTCCACAAGCACGAGGAGGAGCAGATCGTCGTGCACCTGCTCGTGGAGCTCTACGCCCGCTCGTCCGAGGAGGCGACCGGCGTGCTCGAGGACGCGGCGCGCGGCGCGCTCGCGATCACGAGCCTCGCCGAGGAGTCACGCCCGCCCGCGGCGACGTCCGGCGACCACCCGCACTAAGCTGCGTCGCCATGAACTTGACTTGGGTGGTCCTCTGCATGCTGGCCGTGATCCTCGCGTTCACCGTCGGCGCCTGGGGCTCAGGCGGAGGCCGCGACTAGCGGGTTCCATGCCGAGCTCCCGGTAGATGGCCTCGGCCTGACCTTGGAGCTCGGTGGCGCGGGCGTCCCCGAGCCGCGCCAAGAGCTGCGCGTGCTCGCTCCACGTGTGCGCGAGCCACGGCCGGGCACCCATGCGCTCGTTCATCGCCGCGGCGGCCTGGAAGTGCGCCTCCGCGGCTTCGTAGCGCTCGAGCAGCACCGCGAGGATGCCGAGCGGTCGCGCCGTCGAGTCCAGCGCCATCTCCGGGACGGCCACCGCGGTGTGCTCCGCGTACGGCGCGAGCAGGTCGTACAGGCCCGCCGCGGGCGCCACGTCATCGAGCAGCGCGCACGTCTCCGCGAGCAGGCAGATGCTCACGAACCACTGCTCGTCCACGTGCCAGTCCGCCAGGTCGTGGCTCGTGATCTCGGCCACCAACGGCGCCGCCTCGTCCACCCGGCCGAGCCGCGCGCAGCAGTGCGCGAGCACGGAGCGGTGCACCAGCGGCGAGGGGAAGGCCGGCTCGTCGTCGCGCACCTCGGCCAGGTAGGCGTCGAGCCCGCCGCGCGCGCAGCACAGCAGGAACCGCTGCAGGATCCGCGCCGCGCCCGCGTTCCAGGCCAGCGCGGGCCCGCCGATCTCGGCGGCGCGCCGCATCAACCCGGGCGCCTCGTCAAAGCGCCCCTGGGTGAGCGCCAACGTCGCGTGCGCGGCGGACAGCATCCACAGCTGCGCGGGCTGGCGGAGCTCGTTCGCGACGCGCGTCATCGCGGCCAGCTCCCGCGCCCGCCGGTCCGGGTCGCTGACCTCCCACGAGGCCCAGAACGCGTGCTCGTGGCCGTCGAAGAGCCGCTCGCGGTCGCCCGCGATCGTCGCGAGCTCGACGATCTCCCCCGCGTTGGCCAGCCGCGCCTCGACGGTGTGCGGCGCGTGCAGCGCCGATTCGGCGGCGGTCAGCGCGGACGCGATCGTGACGGGATCGCCGATCCGGCGGGCCATCTGGATCGCCTCCTCCATCAGCACCTCGCGGCGCGCGCGCGTGGGTCCGTGGCGCAGCGCGGCGGCCAGGCGCGAGAGCAGCCGGACGCGCAGCGCGCTGTCGGCCGTGCCCACGACCGAGATCCCCTCCTCCAGCAGCGGGACGAGGCGGTCGTCCGTGAGCCCGTGGCTCCAGAGGAAGCGCCCGCCGTAGCCCGCCGTGGCGCGCGCGAGCAGCTCGGACTCCCCCGCGGCCCGCGCGACGTCCGCGGCGCACAGGAACGTCGCCTTCGCGCGCACGTCATCGCCCTGGCGCGCCTGTGCCTCCCCCAGCGCCAACAGCACCGCGCAGCGCTCCGCGGGCGTTGCCCCCTCGAACGCGGCGAGCGCCAGCTCGTACAGGCGCACCGCCTCCTCGTACGCGTGCAGCGCGATCGCGCGCGCTCCGGCGCGGGAGGCGTAGTCGACCGCCTTGCTCGACCCCGCCTCGTAGAAGTGGTGCGCGAGCTCGGCCAGGTGGGGGTCCGGATCGGCCTCCAGCGCCTCCCCGACGCGCCGATGGAGGTCGACCCGGCTCGCTCGCGAGAGCGTCTGATACGCGGCGTCGCGGATCAGCGCGTGGGCGAAGCGCATGCGGCCGATCGAGCCCGGGACGTCCGAGACCACACGCGCCTGCATGGCCTCGTCGAGCAGCACCAGGACTGCGCCGCGCTCAAGCCCGCTGACCCGCGCGAGCACGGCGAGGTCGAACTCGCGGCCCAGCACGGACGCCAACGTCAGCAGCGCGTTGCAGTCCGCGGACAGGTGGCGCAGGCGACGCCCGATCGTCTCGCGCACGCTGTGCGGGATCTCGAGCCGGCCCTCCTTGCCGAGCAGGCGCGCCACCTCGCCGACGAACAGCGGGTTGCCCTCCGTCTCGGCGTGGACGGCCGCGACCAGCTCGGCGGGCACGAACTGCGCGACCTCGGTCGCGGTGAGGCCGGTGAGTGGGAGCCTGCGCGTGACCGGCTCCCGCGCGAGGGCGGAGAGCGTGTCGCGGAGCGGTTCGGTCAGCGTGGGGTCCACGTCGCGGTAGGCGCCGACGACCAGGATCCGGCTGCGGGCGAGCTCGCGGGCCACGAACTGCAGCAGCAGCAGCGAGGGCTCGTCGGCGGCGTGCAGGTCGTCGAGCACGAGCACGAGCGGCTGCGTCGCCGCGGCGCTCTGCAGGAACGCGGTGAGCGAATCGAAGAGCCGGAAGCGCGCGCCCTCGGACTCGACGGCGGGCACCGGCGGCAGGTCGGGCAGGACCGTGCGCAGCTCCGGCAGCAGCTGCGCGACGTCGATCGCCCCGGGGCCGAGCTGCGCGCGCAGCTGCTCGGCCTCGGCGCGGCGGACGTACGCGCGCAGCGACTGCACCCACGGCCAGTACGCGGGCGCGCCGCCCGCCTCCCAGCAGCGGCCGACGAGCACCTGCGCGCCGCGCGCCCGGGCCCGCGTGCTCAGCTCCTCCGCGAGCCGGCTCTTGCCGATCCCCGGCTCGCCGACGAGCAGGCACAGGCGCCCGTGGCCCGCGACCGCGTCGTCGAGGCCGGCGGTGAGCTCGGCGAGCTCGCGCTCACGCCCGACGAACGCGCTCGCCTGCACCGCGGGTGAAGCCGGGGCGGCCGCGGGCGCCAGGTCCAGCCGCGGGTCCTGGGTGAGAATCGCCTGCTCGAGCTCCCGCAGGCGTTCGCCCGGCTCGATCCCGAGCTCGTCGGCCAGGGCGCGGCGGGCGTCGCGGTAGGCCTGCAGCGCGTCGGCCTGGCGATCGCAGCGGTACAGCGCGAGCATCAGCTGCGCCCGCAACCGTTCGCGGTACGGGTGCTCGGCGACGAGGCGCTCGAGCCGTTCGAGCAGGTGCGCGTGCTGGCCCAGTGCGAGCTCGGCCTCCGTGAGCAGCTCCAGGACGGACACGCGCAGGTCTTCCAGGCGCAGGGCCTCGCGCTGCGCGAACCGCTCGTCCGCGAGGTCCGCGAGCGGCGCGCCGCGCCACAGGGCGAGCGCGTCCTCGAGCGTCCGCGCCGCGCTCGCCGGGCGGCCCGCCGCGAGCTCGGCGCGGCCGTCCGCGAGGTGGCGCTCGAAGCGGTGCGCGTCGAGCGCACCGGCGTCGAGCTGCAGCTCGTAGCCGTGCTCGTGGGTGGCGATCGTCGTGGCGGCGCCGAGCGCCCGGCGCAGGCGGGAGATGTAGACCTGCACGGTCTTCGCGGCCGTGGGCGGCGGCTGCTCGCCCCACAGCTCGTCGATCAGCCGGTCGGCGCTGAGCGTCTCGTTGGCGTGCAGGAGCAGCACCGCCAGCAGCGCCCGCTGGCGGGCACCACCGACTGTCACGACACCGTCGCGGCCGTGCACCTCGAGCGGCCCGAGGATGCGGAATTCGATGCCGTCCCGCGCGTCCAGTCATCCGACCGTACAGGACCGGGTTTCAGGTCGCCAGCGCGCCGTTGTTACCGCGCTGAAACCGCGCCCCGGCACGCTCCGCACTCCTCCCCTTTCCTCCCCTCCCTCTCCCTCGGAGATCCGCCCAATGACGATCATCCCTCAGGCGCTCGACCTCACCACGATCAAGCAGCGGCAACAGACCATGTGGGCCAGCGGTGACTTCGGCGTCATCGCTTCCCTGATCCACATCGTCGCCGAGCGCCTCGTGGACAGCGCTGACCTCGTCGCCGGCTCGCGCGTGCTCGACGTGGCCGGCGGGACCGGCAACGCCGCGATCGCCGCCGCCCGCTGCGGCTGCGACGTGACCTGCACGGACTACGTTCCGGCGCTGCTGGAACGCGGCCGCGCGCGAGCGCGCGCCGAGCGCCTGAACATCGAGTTCGCCGAGGCCGACGCCGAAGCGCTGCCGTGCGAGGACGGCGAGTACGACGCCGTGCTCTCGGTCTTCGGCGCGATGTTCGCGCCCGACCAGCCGCGCGCCGCGTCCGAGCTCGTCCGCGTGGCCCGCCCCGGCGGCATCATCGCGCTGGCGTCGTGGACGCCCGACGGCTTCCTCGGCGAGCTGTTCCGCGCCACCGCCGCCCACGTCCCGCCGCCCCCGGGCGTCGCCTCCCCGCTGCGCTGGGGCACCGAGGCGGGCATCACCGAGCTGCTCGGCGACGACGTCGAGTTCGTCAGCACGCGCCGGCGCACGTTCACCTGGCGCTTCCGGCGCGCCGCCGAGATGATCTACACGCTGCGCGAGTGGTACGGCCCGACCGTGAAGGCCTTCGAGGCCGTCGGTCCCGCGGGCGCCGCCGCCCTCGAGCGTGACCTGATCGCGGTCGTCGAGCGCGCCGCCCGCGCCCGCCACGGCGCGATCGCCGTGCCGGCCGAGTACCTCGAGGTCGTGGCGGTCAAGCGATGAAGCGCGTCGTGCTGGCCGTCTGCGTGGCGGTGCTGTCCGCGCTCGCCATCTCCGCCTCGGCGCGGGCCGACACCGTCACGGACTGGAACGTCAACGCGGTCGGCGCGCTCGTCGGCACGGCGGGCCAGTCGCCCACCGTCTCGACCATTCACCTCGCGATGGTCCACGGCGCCGTCTACGACGCGGTGAACTCGATCGACGAGCGCTACGAGCCGTACCTGGTCGATGTCCGCGCGCGGGACTGGTACTCGCGGGACGCAGCGGCAGCCACCGCCGCCTACAAGGTGCTGCTCGCGATCGTCCCGGCGCAGGCCCCGGCGCTGAGCGCGCAGTACGAGGTCTCGATGGGCGCGATCCCCGCCGGGCCCGCCCGGGACAGCGGCGCGCGCGTGGGTGAGATCGCGGCGGCCGCGATGCTCGCCGCGCGCACCGGCGACGGCCGCGGCGGCGCGTACCGCTTCCCGGCACCCGCGACTCCGTCTGACCCGTGGACCGTGGGTCAGTGGCGGCCCGTGCTGCCCGCGTTCGCCAACGACCCCGCCGCGTGGGTGAAGGACGTGCGGCCGTTCCTCATCGAGGACCCGCAGCGCTACCTGTCGCAGGCGCCGCATCCGCTGACGAGCCGGGCGTATGCGCGCGAGTTCGACGAGGTCAAGGCGTTCGGCGCGGCGAGCTCGACGGTGCGGACGGCCGACCAGACCGAGCAGGCACGCTTCTGGGCCGAGGGCCCGCAGCCGTTCACCCGCGCCGCCCGCCAGCTCGCGGCCGACCGCCGGCTGCGCGCGGTGGACAGCGCACGCCTGTTCGCGATGCTCTACATGACCGCCGCGGACACCGCGATCACGACCTGGAACGGCAAGGCGAAGTTCCTGTTCTGGCGTCCGCTGACGGCCATCCGCGAGGCCGCGGCCGACGGCAACGCCGGCACCGAGCCGGACGCCGCGTGGGTGCCGCTGATCAACACGCCGGCGTACCCCGAGCACCCGTCCGGGCTCTCGTCGCTGGGCGCCGCCATGGCGGTGTCGCTGGAGCGCGTGTTCGGGCACCGCGTGCGGTTCACCATGACCAGCACCACGTCGGGCACGACGCGCAGCTACCGCGGCTTCGCGGATGCGGTCGACGAGATCGTCGACGCCCGCGTGTACTCCGGCATCCATTTCCGCAAGGCCGATGTCGACGGCGCGGACGTGGGCGAAGCGGTCGCCCACGACGGGCTCGAGCGCAACTTCGAGCGCGACTGACCGATGAGTTCCGCGCCACGTGGGAGTCTTGGCGGCATGGTGAAAGAGTTCGACGCCCAGCTCAGCAAGGGCGACAACCCCGGCGCGTGGACGTGCGTGATCCTCGACGACGTGCACGCGCTGTTCGGCACGCGCGGGCTCGTGAAGATCCGCGGCGAGATCGACGGCACGCCGTTCGACGGTGCGCTGATGGCGCAGGGTGACGGCACGCACCGGCTGCCGGTCAAGGCGACGCTGCGCAAGGCCATCGGCAAGCAGGCCGGCGACACCGTGCACGTGCGGATCGACGAGCGGATCGGTCTAGATGGCGCGTGCGGGCACGGCCAAGCGCTGGGACCGCGCCCGCACGCTGTCGGCGGTGAACACGATCACCGCCGTCCACACGAGGGTGAAGCCGAGCCAGCGCGAGAGCGGCATCTCCTCGCCGTAGATCGCGACGCCGATCACGAACTGCATGATCGGCGCGATGTACTGCAGCAGGCCGATCGTGGTCAGCGGGATCCGGACCGCGGCGGCGCCGAAGAGGATCAGCGGGATCGCGGTGACGATGCCGCCGCTCATCAGCAGCAGCGCGTGGTCGATCCCCTCGGTGGCGAACGTGCCGTTGCCGCTCGTCGCGAGCCAGAGCGCGCACAGGGCCGCGGGCGTGAACAGGAACGCGGTCTCGATCGCCAGGCTCTGCGTGCCCCCGAGCCCGACCTGCTTCTTCACGAGCCCGTAGAAGCCGAACGAGAACGCGAGCGTGAGCGCGATCCACGGCGGCCGCCCGTACGCGACCGTGAGCACGGCGACGGCGAGGCCCGCGATGGCCACGGCCGCCCACTGCGCGCGCCGCAGCTTCTCCCCCACGACCGTCACCGCCAGCGCGACGGTGACGAGCGGGTTGATGAAGTAGCCCAGCGACGTCTCGACCACGTGGTCGGAGTTCACGCCGTAGATGAACATGCCCCAGTTGATCGTGATCAGCCCCGCGGCCACCCCGAGCAGCAGCACGCGCTTGCGGTCCAGCTCGCGCGCCCAGCGGAAGCCCTGGGTGAACGCGAGCAGCGCGACCACCACCACGACCGACCACAGGATCCGGTGCGCGAGGATCTCGAGCGAGCCCGCCGGTTTCAGCAGCGGCCAGTAGAGCGGGAACAGCCCCCACAACAGGTATGCCGCGAGCCCGGCGAGAAAGCCGGAGCGGGATCGGGTGAGAGCGGCGGTCAGGAGGAGGCTGGCTTACTGCGACTGGACCCGTCCAGCTTACGAAGCCGGCAGCGCGGGGCAAGGCTACGGTTTCCGGCGTGGAGAACGCCGCGATCGCCGACCGGCTCGACGCCTTCGCCGCGCTGCTCGACCTCGCCGAGGCCAACCCCTACCAGCCGCGCGCGTACCGCCGTGCGGCCGAGACCGTGCGGACCGCGCCCGTGCCGGTGGCGGAGCTGGTGCGGACGAAGCGGGTCCGCGCGCTGCGCGGGATCGGGCCGGGAATCGAGGCGCGGCTGGTCGAGCTCGTACAGACCGGGGAGATCGCGGAGCTGCGCGAGCTGGAGCGGGAGCTCGTGCCCGGGCTCGTCGGCCTGGGCCGCTCCCTCGGGCTGACCACGAAGCGGTCGTTGGAGCTCGCGCGGGCGCTGGAGGTGCGCACGCCGGCGGAGTTCCGCGCCGCGGTCGAGGCGGGCCGGCTGCAATCCGTGCCCGGGGTCGGGCCGAAGTTCGAGGCGCGGATCGTGGAGGCGCTCGCGCGGGAGCCCGCGCCCCCACGCGGGTTGCTGCTGGGCCAGGCCCGCGCGCTCGTGGGCGCGATCGCCGACGCGCTCGGCGGCGAGCCCGCCGGCGATACACGCCGCTGGCGCGACTCGTGCGAGCAGCTGGCGGTCGTGTGCGTCGAGGAGGCGTCGCTGCTGGAGCGCTTCGCGGCGCTGCCGCAGATCGTCGCCGTGATCGACGACACGCGCGGGTTGACGATCGAGGGCGTGCCGATCGAGCTGGTGGCCACGCCGCCCGAGGCGTTCGGCACGGCGCTGCTGCGCGCCACCGGCTCGGCCGCGTACGTGGCGGCGCTCGGGCCGCTCCCGGTCGCTGCGTCCGAGCATGAGGTGTATGCGCAGCTCGGCCTGCCCTGGCTCCCGCCGGAGCTGCGCGAGGCGCCCTTCAGCGGCACGCCCCCGGCGCTCCTGGAGGAGTCCGACATCCGCGGCGACCTGCACACCCACACCACCTGGAGCGACGGCCGCTTCAGCGTCGAGGAGATGGGGCGCGCCGCCCGCGACCGCGGCTACGAGTACCTCGCGATCTGCGACCACACGCCGGCGGTCGGCCCCGCCGGAGGGCTCACCGGCGACGACGTCCGCCGCCAGGGCGAGGAGATCGCCACCGCGAACGAGCGCCTCGCCCCGTTCCGCGTCCTGCGCGGCATCGAGTGCGACATCCTGCCCGACGGCCGGCTCGACCTCCCCGACGATGTGCTGGCCGAGCTCGACTGGGTCCAGGCCAGCGTCCACGGCGGGCAGCGGATGCCGCGCGACGAGCTGACCCGCCGCGTGATCACGGCGCTCGAGCACCCGGCGGTGCGCTGCCTCAGCCACCCGAAGGGGCGCATCATCGGCCGCCGTCCCGAGAACGCCCTCGACCTCGACCGCGTCTACGAGGTCGCGGTCGCGCACGGCGTCGCGCTCGAGGTCAACGGCCTCACACCCCGGCTCGACCTGTCCGGCGACCACGTCCGCGACGCGCTCGCCGCGGGCGTGAAGCTCGTCTGCTCCACCGACGCCCACTCCACCGCGACCATCGCCGACAACATGACCTACGCCGTGCACACCGCCCGCCGCGGGGGCGCGACCGCCGCCGACGTCCTCAACACGCTCCCGCTCGCGGCGCTACTGAGGCGCTAGCCGCCGCAGCAGGACGTCCTGGATCTCGCGCCGGAAGTTCGACTCCCGGATCAGCTCCGGCGTCCCCACGAGCCCGAGGATCAGCAGCGCGAGCACGTCGCCCGGAAACGCCCAGAACCGCGCCTGCCCAGGTCGGAGGCTCAAGCTGGCGAGCACGTCGCGCAGCACGCTGTCGCCGACCTCCGGATCGTCGGGCAGCAGCGCCGCGACGTCGGCGACCCGGGCCACGTTGAGACCGCGGACGACGCGCAGCAGCCGCTCGAGGGCCTCCCCGCCGCCTTCGTCCGGGTCGACCGCGTTGTACCCGAGCGCCACCGCCCGCCGGACCCAGCGCGGGCCGATGTCCTCACGGTTGACCAGCGCCCGCAACGAGAGGATGTCGATGGTCACCCCGAGGTCACCGTGCTCGAGCGCGTCCTCGTACTCGGCACTGCGATCGAGGCTGGCGTGCTGGAGCCCCGCGAACTGCTCGTCCGCGATCTCGAGCAGCGCATTGAGGCGGAACAGCCGGCGGCTGAGGTCACGCGGGAGGTCGTCGGCCTTGTAGCGGATGCGGTGATCGACGGCCGCCCAGGCGTGCTGCATGACCGTGCGCACCTGGATCTCCGCGCACAGCCCGGCGAAGTGCTCGTTCGCCGGGATGCGGACGATGTAGTGATCGGACCGGTACCCGAAGCGGTCGGGCGGATCGTCCTCGCCGCGCCGGGAAGAATTCGTCCAGTCGACCTCGAACTCGGCCTCGATGAGCCGGCCGACGGCGCGCACGTCGTTCGGGTAGTAGACGATCACGCGGAGCCCGACGAGGTCGGTCATCTCCTCGAGCGGGTTCGCGTACTTGCCCTTGCTCGTGACCTTCTCGATGAAGCTCTTGACCGTCTTGGTCCGGGACTCGATCTGTGAGAGCGCGATCGCCTCGCGGTCGATCGACGCGCCGAGCCGGTCGCAGAGCACGACGCGGAAGGCGTCGTAGGTCTCACGTCGGCGGAGGAACTCGGCACTCCAGTCGCGGGCGGCCATCGGGCACCACCCTAGGCGAAGCCGCCGCGATCCCGAAGGACCGCGGCGGCCTCAGCGGATCACCGTTACGGAGTCGTGGTCGACAGCGTGAAGGTGAACGTCTTGCCGTACGAGCCCGTGCGGAGGGCGTCGTTGGCCGCGATCTCCTGGGAGAACGTGACCGTGGCGGAGTCGTTGGTCACCGGCCCGCCGTACGTGAGCACGGTGGTCGGAGCCGCCGAGATCGCGCCACCCGGCGCCGCGGTACCGGCCGGGCTGGCGGCCTTGACCGTGACCGCCTTGGGCAGCGAGAACGCGCCGTTGACGAGCTTGCCCGGGTTCGCACCGGCGTCCGAGACGCTCAGGGTCGCATCGCCGGCCGTCGAGATGACGTTGGCCGTCGTGCTCGCCGTATACGTCTTGGCGACGCCCGGGGTGAACGCCCCGAACGAGGCCGGAGCGCCGAGCGAGAGCGACAGCGTGGCCGGCACCGTGCCGCTCACGCTGCCCGGCGTGCTGGTCTCGACGACCGTCACACCGTTGCCGTTGAAGTTCAGCCAGTTGAGGCTGAACAGGTTGCCGCCCGTCGTGCCGCCCGTGATGGCGCGGAACGTGACGAACAGCTCGTGCTTGCCGGCCTGGACGTTGGTCAGCGGGACCGTCGTGGTCGCCCACGCGGCGATGCCGCCCGTCGAGGCGAGGTCCGCCGTGGCGATGATCGGACCCGTGATCGAGTCCTGGCGGATGTCGATGCCCGCCAGCGGCGCACCGACGGTGCGGCCCGCGGCCGGGTCGGCGTAGCGGATCGACACCGTGTCGATCTGCTGCGCGTTGAACGGCCCGTTGAGCTGGAGCCAGTCGGTGTTGGCGAGCGAGTTGCGGTGCACGCCACCGGTGCCGTCCGTGTTGGTCGCCGTCGTCGTGCCGGACTGGCTGACGACGTGCTCGACCTCCTGGCGCTTCTGACGGATCTGGATCTGGTTGACCGTCGTCAGCGTCGGGGCGTTGCCCTGGGCCTCGTCGGTGTAGCTCGCGGAGACGACACCGAAGACGTTGCCGCCGTGCGACGCGTCCTCCGGGTCGGTCTGCAGGAAGCCGGTGCAGCCGGTGGAGCTGCCCTCGGCGTGGCCGTGCGTGTCGTGGCCGAGGACGAACGTGACCGTGACCTTGTCACAGCTGAAGTTCTTGTCCTCGGGGTCCGAGACGGTGACCTTGTACTGCAGCTTGTCGCCGAACGAGAAGAAGCCGCCGTCGACCGGGCCGGTCACCGTGACCGTCGGGCTGGTGTTGCCCGCGGTGATGACCGTCGAGGTCGAGTTCGACTGGCCGGACGAGTCCGTCACCTTGAGCGAGACCGTGTAGCGGCCGGCCTGGGTGAAGACGTGCGTCGGGTTGGCTTCCTCGGAGAGCGGCGTGCCGTCCCCGAAGTTCCACTCGTAGCGGATCGAGTCGCCCGGATCCTCGTCGCTGGAGTTCGTGCCCGTGAACTGGACCGTCAGCGGCAGCGCGCCGTCGGTCTTGTTGGTGTTGATCACGGCCTTCGGAGCCCGCGTGCCCTTGACGTACTCCCACTTGTACATGCCGGCGTCCGGGTTGATGGCGAAGAAGCCGTCACCGTAGGTCAGCAGGTAGAGCGCGCCGTCGTCCCCGAACTGCAGGTCCTCCGGGTTGTCGCACTCGAACGGGAACTGCGACGTCGCGACGTTGGCGGCGCCACAGTCGAGCGTGTTGTTGATCTTGAACACGCGGTTCTGCGCGTCCAGCTTGATCTCGCGCATCGTGTCCTGGCCGAACTCGCCCATGAAGATCGACTTGTCGTAGTACGCCGGGAACTTCTTGGTGTTCGGGTTCGACGCGCTGTACTCGTAGACGTCGACACCGTGCGGCGCGACGCCGCCGGTGTACAGCTCCGGGAACAGGCGCGCGCACTCGGTGGTGGAGCCTGGGGCGATCGGACCGGGCGTCAGCGCGGCGTACTCGGCGCACGGCGTGCCGAGCGGAGCGGTCGCGTTGTTGTCGCGGTACGAGTACCAGATCTCGACCGGCGCCGGGGCGGGCACCTCGGCGAGGCCGGGCTCGTTCGCCGGGCCACCGTCACGCACCCAGTGGGACGTGTTCGGGAGCGGTTTGGAGCAGTCGTACGGCTCCGGGTTGACGCCCATGAAGCCAGCGGTCGTCGTGCCGGGCGCGAACTCGTGGAAGTCCCACTTCCAGTAGCCGAGCGTCGGCGTGTAGCACAGCGGATAGCCGTAGTTGGACGGCTTGCGGACGATCTCCATGCGGCCGACACCGGACGGGCCACGGCCGCGCTGCGGCGTGTTCGCGTCGGGCGAATAGTCGGTCACGTAGGCGACGTCGTTGCTGTCGACCTGGATCCGGTAGGGGTTGCGGAAGCCCATGGCATAGACCTCAGCCTTGGTCCGCGCCTGCGGAGCGCCACCGACGAGCGGGTACAGGTTGCCCGCCGGGATGGTGTACGCGCCGGTGCTGTTGCCCGTGTAGTCGGCCTTGTTGGCGTCGGCGGCGGTGATGGTGTCCTTGACCTTGATCTTGACGATCTTGCCGCGCAGGTCGTTGGTGTTGAGCGTCGAGCGACGGTCATCGCCGGTGGGCCGCTGGTACCAGCCGCCCTCCTGCTGCGTCGTGTTGGCGACGGTCGGGGTGGTGGCGCCGGTCAGGCCGGCGCCGTTGATCGTGATCTGCGTCTGGTCCTTCTGCGCCTTCGCGCGACGGAAGAACACGTTCAGGTTCGCCGTGCTCGCCGGGCCGCCGCTCGTCTGGACCTCGTCCGCCTCGATGTTCGACAGCGCCTCGAGGGCGGCGTCGACGTCGTTGGCCGTCGCGTTGAACGCGATCGGAGCGGTGGTCTGGCCTTCCCAGGTGAGGGTGTACGTGCCACCCGTCGCGCCGGTCAAGCGCAGGACCTGCTGCTCGTCGGTCAGCTGGTCGTTGAACGGGCCGTAGCCACCGCCGTTGATGCCGGCGGCCGGCGTGTCGTCACCCGTGACGAGCCAGAGGTTGTTGTTCTTGTCGAAATCGATGTCACCGGCGACGTGGCAGCACTCCTGCCGGTTGTTGGTGACGCGCAGGATCTGCTGCTCGGAGTCGAGGTCGAGGCGGGCGCCCTGGGCGTCCTCCACGAACTTGAAGCGCGAGAGCTGGAAGTACCCGACGTATGGGTCCCACGCCGTCTTGCTCGGCGGCCGAGGCGGGCACCCCCGTGTTCGGCGTGACCTGCGTGCGACGCGTCCCGTCGGAGAGCAGGACGTCCTGCACCTCCTGCGGGGAGTAGTACAGGTAGACCCACTTGTTGGTGGCGAAGTTGTTGTCCACCGCCGGGCCGTACATGCCGTCTTCGGAGTTCGTGTAGACCCGCAGGCGCTGGGGCAGCGTGGCCGCGCCGAAGTCGGCGATGACCGTCGTGGTGCCCGTCGCCGGGTTGTGCAGGCGCACGTCACCGCGACGCGAGGTCTGGATGACCCGGCCGTCCGGGAACTGGTCGAAGCCGATCGGCTCGTTGAGGTTCGGCGGAGCCGAGATCTTCGTCTGCTGGAAGTTCTTGGTGACCGTGGCGCCGCAGTCGCTGGTCGCGGCGTTGCTCTGCCCCGCGGCCCAGGCGATCGCGCCCTTCAGGTGCGTCTGCAGGCTCGCGTTGAACGCGGCTTCGGAGGTGCCGAGGCCGGTGTAGAAGGAGCGACCACCCTGGTAGTCCTTGCAGAAGGAGATCGGGTGGTTGGCGCCCATCGTGCCGCCGGCGATGCCGTCGAGCACGTTGCCGGCCGGCTGCTTGCTGAACGGGTCCTCGACGACGGACGCGAGCACGTGCGACGTGCCGCGGACGTTGGTCGAGAAGTTGTACCAATTCTCGGTGCGGTCCCAGTACTCCGGCAGGTTCTTGGACGCGTCATGGACGCGGTCGAAGACCTTGACGGTGCCGCTCTGCGAGCCGGCCTGCCCCGCTGAGCGGGTGCCGAGGACGTTCGACAGGAACGTCCAGCTCGAGTCGGTCTCGACGGCCGAGCCGATGCCGACGAAGCCGCCGCCCTTCTTGAAGTAGGCCTCGAAGTTCGCGCGTTGCACGTCGTTGAGCGGGCTCGCCTGGCCCGTGTTCAGGAACACGACCGTGCGGTAGCGTCCAACCCGGCGGGTGTGAACTCCGCGCCCACCGATGCCGGTGGCGGCGCGGTGACGACGCCGTCGGCGCCCACGGCCTGCGTGATCGCGTTCACGCCGGCGGTGCTGAGCGCGTCAGAGGTGCTGGTGACCACGAGCACCTTGTACGGATCGGCCTCCTGCGCCTTCGACGCAGCGTGCGCCGAGGCCGGAACGACCAGGGCCAAGCTCGCTAGAGCCAAGCCCAGACTTCTCCTCCCCATCTTCCCTCCTTGTAGATGTGGGCCGATGGCTCGAGTGTGCGCGCCCTCTCCACAAAGCCACGCACACCTGAACCGAGCCATCTGGCCGACTGTCGGCCATAAGTAGCCAACTAGAAGGCCGATCCTCTACGGATGACGCGCAAGAGTCAAGGGTCTTTGGTTAAACGTGTACCTAAGGAGGTCTCATTCGGTCCCGATCGCTTCTCAAACGCTCGAACGTGGCAACATCGAGGATGGGTAGCTGCTGATCCCGGGTTCGCCGCCGGTCGGTGTCGATCTGGCCCAGGCCCGTTCGTGTACAGGGCATGAGCATCACCGTCTTTCAGAACGTCACCCTCGACGGCGTCATGCAGAGTCCCGGGCCGCGGCGACGAGGACACCCGTGGCGGCTTCACCCACGGCGGCTGGGCCTACGGCTACCAGGACGAGGTCTCGATGAGCTTCGCCGCCGAGGGCATGAGCCAGGGTGGCGCGCTGCTGTTCGGCCGTCGCACGTACGAGGACCTGCTCGGCTTCTGGACGGGGTTCGACCAGCCCAACCCGTTCACCGACGTGCTCTCCAGCGCGAAGAAGTTCGTCGTCTCCCGCTCGGCCGGGACCACGGCGGCGTACCCGAACACCGAGGTGCTCGTCGGTGAGGCCGTCGAGACGGTCGCGGCGCTCAAGGCGAGCGGGACCGACGGCCTCACGATCCTGGGCAGCGGCGAGTTGATCCACGCGCTGCACGCCGCGCGGCTGATCGAGCACTACACGCTGCAGATCCACCCGATCGTGCTCGGCTCGGGCACGAAGCTGTTCACCGACGGACCGCGCGCCGACCTCGCGCTCACGCGCTCACTGACGACGACGACCGGCGTGATCATCGCCCAGTACACCGTCCGATAGCGTCAGCCCGGATTGACCGGGTGCGACGTGCGCGCTGCTCAGTCCGGCCTGGGGTTGATCACCAGCTCGTCGCCGACCTCGAGGATGCCGTCGTCGCCGAGCATGATGTCCAGGCCGTCCACGATCGCGCGTCCCGAGGCGACCACGATGTCGGACGCCGGCCGCACGCCCGCCCCGTCCTCGGGCGGGTCGAACTGGTCGAAATCGACCCGAACGCCATCCCGCAGCCCGCGCATGTAGTCGTTGAACCCGAGCCCCGGGATGTGCAGGTTCACGTACCAGACGTCCGCCTCGCTCGTGTTGCCGAACCCGTGGATCACCATCGGCGGCACGGTCACGACCGACCCGGCGCCCACCACCCGCTCGCCCCCGTCGACCTTCAACGTCAACGAGCCCTCGAGCACGACGAACACGTCGCTGTGCTCGCGATGCACGTGCCGGTCGGCCCCGTCGCGCCCCGGCCCGAAGCGCGAGAGCGTCGCGTGCACCTCGTCCAACTCGGCGAGCAGCTCCACCCGCCGATCGACCGAATCCCCGATGATCTCGCCTGCTCCCGGCGTCACCTCAACCATGCCCGGGACCCTATGTGATAGAGACGGAGGCATGGCGGAGTTACCCGCGGGCACGATCTTCGCCGGTCACGAGATCCGGGGCGTGGCGGGACGAGGCGGGATGGGAATCGTCTATCGCGCGCTCGACCAGCGCCTCAAGCGCGAGGTCGCGCTGAAGGTGATCGCGCCGGAGCAGTCCGAGGACCGCGAGTTCCGCCTGCGCTTCCGCCGCGAGTGCGAGGTCGCCGCCTCGCTGCACCACCCGAACCTGATCCCCGTGTACACGGCGGGCGAGGAGGACGGGCACCTGTACGTGACGATGCGCTACGTCGACGGGATCGACCTCGCGCACCTGATCGACCGCGACGGTCGCGTCCCACCCGTCCGCGCCGTCCACGTGATCGCGCAGATCGCCCACGCGCTGGACGCCGCGCACGCGTTCGGCGTCGTCCACCGCGACGTCAAGCCCGCCAACGTCCTGCTCGACGGAGACCACGCGCTGCTCACGGACTTCGGCCTGCAGCGCGACCTGAGAGCCTCCACGCGCGTGACCGAGCCGGGCACGCTGATCGGCTCGTTCGACTACACCGCCCCCGAGCAGCTCGAGGACGACGACGTGGACGCCCGCACCGACGTCTACGCCCTCGGCTGCGTCCTGTTCGAGACGATCACGGGGGAGGTCCCGTACCCGCGCGACACGCCCGCCGCGAAGATGTACGCCCACCTCGGCGCCCCGATCCCGCACCTGGACGGGCCGCTCGGCCCGGTCGTCCGCAAGGCGCTGGCCAAGCGCCCCGACGACCGCTTCCCCACCGCGGGAGCGCTCGGCCTGGCGGCCCGCGAAGCGCTCGGCACCCGCCCCTCCCCGTCCCCCAGACAGCCCACCCCGCTCCCCTCCGCCCTGCTGAGCGAGACCGGCTCCGAGCCGTTCGTCGGCCGCGCCCACTTCCGCGAGCGCATCGCCGAGCACCGCACCGCCGCCACCGAAGCCGGCGAGCGTCGCTTCGTGCTGATCGAGGGCGAGCCGGGGGTCGGTAAGACGCGCCTCGCCACCGAGGCCGCCCGCGACGCGCACGCCGCCGGCGCGACCGTCCTCTACGGCCGCAGCGACCCCGAGTCGCTGATCCCGTTCCAGCCGTTCGCGATGGCGCTCCCGTCCGTCAAAGAGCAGGAGCGCTTCGCGTTCTTCGACGCCGTCACCCGCAAGCTCGCCGAGCGCCCCACCGTGCTCATCCTCGACGACCTGCACTGGGCGGACGCCGCCACCACGCACCTGCTCCAGCACGTCCTCGAGGACCCCGGGCCGGTCAAGCTGCTCGTCCTCGCCACCACCCGCGAAGCCGACCTGCGCGTCCCGCGGCCCACCGAGCACCTCACGCTCGCGGGCCTCGAGCGGCTCGAGCTGTCCGCGTTCGTCGCCGCGCTCGGGGAGCCGAAGCCGTCCTCCGAAGGCCTCAAGGCCCTGCACGAGCGCACCGGCGGCAACCCGTTCTTCGTGCGCGAGACGTTGCGGGATCCGGGGCTGCCCGACAGCGTCCGCGACGTCATCACGCGTCGCCTCGCCCAGTTCGCCGAGTCGACGCGGCAGGCGTTGGCGATCGCCGCCGTGATCGGCCGCGACTTCCGCCTGGACGTGCTGGAGACGCTCGCCGACGACGCGCTCGAAGCGGTCGAGGAGGCCGAAGCCGCCGGCCTCGTCAAGCCCGGCGCCACCGCCGACCAGTTCCGCTTCGCGCACGCGCTGGTGCGCGAGACGCTCGCCGAGCAGATGAGCAACGCCCGCCGGATCCGCCTGCACCGCAGCATCGGTGAGGCCCTCGAGCGCCACCCGTCAGCGACGTCCGCGGAGCTCGCCCGCCACTTCTACGAAGCCCGCCACCTGGACCCCGACCGCGCGTTCACCTACGCGCTCAAGGCCGCCCGGGAGGCCGATCACGAGGTCGCCGTCACCTACTACCGCCACGCGCTGGAGCTCCGCCCTCGGCTGGACCTGGAGCTCGCGCTCGGCGAGGCGGAGCTGCGCTCCGGCGACCCGGCCTTCCGCGCCACCTTCCAGCGCGCCGCCGCCCGCGCCCGCGAGACCGGCGACCGTGAGGCCTTCGCCCGCGCGGCGCTCGGCTTCAACGCCCGCCAGGCGGCGTCCGCCGTGCTCGACCC
Organism: uncultured Solirubrobacteraceae bacterium; assembly: GCA_963724195.1. GTDB lineage: Bacteria > Actinomycetota > Thermoleophilia > Solirubrobacterales > Solirubrobacteraceae > Solirubrobacter. The sequence continues at coordinate 92,540 of CAVRTQ010000022.1, forward strand.
GGAGGGCATCGCACTGCTCGAAGCGGCCGACGACGCGCTGCCGGACGGTCCGCTGCGCGCCCGCGTGAAGGCGCGGCTCGCGACCGCGCTGCACTTCGCCAACCAGACCGACCGCGTGCTCGCCCTCTCCGCCGACGCGCTCGCGCTGGACCGCAGCGGGGAGACGCTGGTCGCCCGCCACGGCGCGCTGCTGCACATCGCGCACCTGGACGAGCGCCTCGCCCTCGCGCGTGAAGTGATCGCGCTCAATGACCCGGAGCTCGTCGCGCTCGGCCGCTGGTGGTACGTCTTCGACCTGATGGAGGCGGGCCGGATCGAGGAGGCGCGCGAGCAGCACGAGGCGCTCGCGAACCTCGCGGACGAGCTGCGCCAGCCGCTGTTCCGCCACTTCGCCGCGGTGTGGGACGTCGTCTGGGCGCAGATGGCCGACCGTCCGGCCGACATCGAGCGCCTCGCCGAGCGCGCCCACGCGCTCGGCGTCGGGGCGGCCGCACCCGACGCGGGGATGATCCGGCTGGCGCAGCTGATGGCGCTGCGGCTCCAGCAGGGCCGTCTGCCGGAGTACCTGCAAGCGGTGGAGCCGCTCGCGGCCGAGCAGGAGCACCTGCCGGCGTGGCGCGCGGCGCTCGCCGTCGGGCTGCTCGTCTCCGGCCAGCGGGAACGCGGCGAGGCGCTCTACGGCACGCTCGACGAGCACGCGATCCCGCGGGACATGACCTGGCTCACGACCCAGACGCTGCTGAGCTGGTGCGCGACGCTGCTGGGCGACGCCGCCCGTGCCGGGCGCCTGTACGCGCTCCTGCTTCCGTACCGCGAGCGCACCGTGCAGGACGTGCTCGCCGCGAACTGGGGCTCGGTCGAGCGCTACCTCGGCTCGCTCGCGATGGTGCGCGGGGAGTACACGCGCGCCGAGGAGCACTTCGAGGCCGCGCTGGCGCGCAACGCCCACAACGCCCAGGCGCTCCGGCTCACCCGGATGGAGTACGCGCAACTGCTGCTCGCCGCGCGACCAGTCCGCCCGCGCCCGCGCGCTGCTGGCCGTGGCGCTCGACGACGCGCAGGCCGCGGGCCTGACCGCCGTCGCGGACTTCATCCGGGTGCAGCTGTCGCCTCGAGCCCCCTCGGATCCCCCTCCTCGTCCAGAATGGTCGTGACGTCGACGAACCCGTCGAGCGCGAGCGTCTCGGGCTGACGGCCGCCGAGCTCGAGCAGCAGCGCGCCGCCCGGCTTGAGGACGCGGCGCGCGCCCTCCACCGCGCGGCGGGCGAGGTCGAGCCCGTCCTCGCCGCCGTCGTAGGCGAGCGTGGTCTCGAACGCGAACGTGTCGCGCTGCAGCAGCGGCAGGTCGCTCGTCGGGACGTACGGCACGACCGCGGTCACGACGTCGAACGGACCCGTCTCGCCGTCGAACAGATCACCGACCCGCGCGTCCACGCCGTTCGCCCGCGCGCACGCCACGCACAGCGGGTCGAGGTCGGTGGCGAGCATCCGCGCGTCCCGCTCCGCGATCAGCACCGCGGCGATCGCGCCCGAACCGGTGCACAGGTCGATCCCGGTGCCGCCGCGCGGCATCCGTTCCACGGCCCGCCACGCCACCGACTCCGTGTGCCAGCGCGGGACGTAGACGCCCGGCTGGATCAGGATCGTCCGGCCACAGAACTCGACCGTGCCCGTGATCCACGCCAGCGGTTCCCCCGTCAGCCGACGGGCCACGAGTGCGTCGAGATCCCCTCCGGCGGCACGCAGCTCCGCCGCCTCTTCCTCGGGCGCGACGAACCCGTTGCGCATCAACAGGTCGACGAGCGGGTCGCTCAATTCACACGATGTCGGCGACGCCGAGCTGCGCGTCGCGGGCCGCGCGCACGAGCGCGGGAAGCTGGTCGGCGGGCACCGGCGGAGAGTAATAGAAGCCCTGCGCGAGGTCACAGCCGAGCGCGGCCAGCACGGACGCCGACGCGCGCGACTCCACGCCTTCCGCCACCACCCGCAGGCCGAGGGAGCGGCCGAGCGCGGCGGTCGAGGCGACGATCGCGCGGTCCGCCGGGTCGCGGTCCATCGTCATCACGAACGACTTGTCGATCTTGAGCTCGCTCACCGGCAGCCGCTTGAGGTGCTCGAGCGAGGAATAGCCGGTGCCGAAGTCGTCGAGTGCGAGGCCCACGCCGAGCGCCTTGAGGTCGGCGAGGACTTCGCCGGCACGCTGCGGGTCGTGCAGCATCAGCGACTCGGTGACCTCGAGCGTGAGCGCCTCCGGCGGGATGCCGTGCCGCTCGAGGGCACGCTCGATCTGGCCCGGGGTGCGGAGGTCGAGCAGGTTCTGGACGGCGAGGTTGACGGCCATGTGCAGCTCCAGGCCCTCCGCGCGCCAGAGCGGCGAGCTGCGTCAGCGCGGTCTCCAGCACGTGCAGCGTGAGCGGGCGCATGAGCGCCGTGTGCTCGGCGTGCGGGAGGAACGCGCCCGGGCCGCGCAGGCCGTGCACGGGGTGCTGCCAGCGCACGAGCGCCTCGACGCCGTCCACGAGGCCGGTCGTGAGGTTGACCTTCGGCTGGTAGTGCAGGACGAGCTCGTCGCGCTCGAGCGCGTGGCGCAGCTCGGCGATCAGCTGCAGGCGCTCGCGCGAGTGGCGGTCACGCGACGGGTCGTAGATCTGGAAGCCGGTGCGGGCGTCCTTGGCCTGGTACATGGCGACGTCCGCGCGCTGCAGCAGCTCGTCGACGCCGGAGCCGTGGTCGGGGCACAGCGCGCCGCCGATGCTGGCGTCCATCACGACTTCGAGCCCGTCGATCTCGAACGGCGCTTGCAGCGCGGCGCCGATGCGGCGCGCGACGTCCGCCGCCTGCGCGAGCCCGGCATTCGGCAACAGCAGCGCGAACTCGTCGCCGCCGAGGCGGGCCACCAGCCCGCTGCTTCCGACCGCCTCCTTGAGCCGGGCGCCGAGGTTGATGAGCAGCAGGTCGCCGGCGTGATGGCCGAGCGTGTCGTTGAGGTCCTTGAAGCGGTCGAGGTCGACCATCGCCACGGCGAGCCGGCTGTTCTCGCGCAGTTCCGCGCGCAGCTGCTCGTGGAACGCACGGCGGTTGGCGAGGCCGGTCAGCTCGTCGGTGAGCGCGAGCGCGCGGGAGTGCTGGAGCGCGGTGTTCTCCAAGAAGGTGAGCGCCATCCGGCCGAGCGCGAGCACCAGCGTCGCGGCCGCGAGCAGCACGGCGGGGGTGCTCGTGGGGTTGAAGTGGTCGGCGACGAGCAGGCCGCCGGCGACGAGCGTCATCACGCTCGGCGTCACGAGCGTGCGCCACCCCGCGAGCGCGACCTTCCGCGGCAGCTCCGCGGGCCGGAGCGCGGCCACGGCGATCAGCACCGGCGAGAGCAAGCCGAGCAACGGCACCCACAGCGGGCGGCGCTCACCCGCGAAGCCGGCCCACGCGTAGCCCACGTCGGCGGCGACGTGCGCGAGCAGGCCGGCGCCGATCAGCAGCCAGACCGAGCTCACGCGCCAGCCGCGCAGCGTCACGGCGACCAGCACCATGACGACGAGCAGCACGTCGAACATCGGGTACAGCAGGGCGACGACGCTCTGCCAGCCGCCACCGGTGGCGCGCTGGGCCGTCTCGCCCAACAGCTGGGCGACGATGGCGGCGGCGCCGACGGAGCCGATCGCGGCGTCCAGCCACAGCGCGGGCGTGATGCGCACCAGGCGACGGCGGGCGAACAGCAGCGCCGCGACGAACACGAGGGGGAAGAACGTGAGCAGGACCAGGTCGGCGTGGCTGGGGAAGCGCGTCTCGCCGCCGGGCCACGCCACCCAGATCGCGCCGATCGCCTCGGCGAGCACCGCGGCACCGAGCGCCAGCCACGCGCGGCGATCGTCCCGCCGCCGCAGCGCACGCATCAGCACCGCCACCGCGGCGGTGAGGATCGGCAGGCCGGCGACGAGGACAAGGATCACTTCGTCCCGCAATCGGCGCGGGTCGCGCCGAACTTGAACTCCTGGACGAGTGTTGGTGCGCTCGCGCGACGCTAGAAGCGGCGCACGCTCACGCGGACGGTGTGGCCGCGAGCCCACGCGACGATCGCGTAGTCGCCCGCGGTGCGCACATCGCGGTTGGTGGCGTTGGTGTGGTAGACGGCCGGTGGCGAGCCCTTCGGCGCGTTGACGGACCTGAACGTCCCGTCCGGGCCGGCGAGCGCGGCGCCGAAGCGCGTGCGGGTCGCCCACAGCGCGAGGGTGCGGTTGCCGTCCAGGGGCAGCGCGACGGGCTCGTTCGCGAGTTGGCGCGTGAGCGTCTGCAGCGGCGCGTTCGGCGTCGCGAGCGACGCGGCGCGGATCGGTGCTTCGCGGGAGAACGGCTTCGGGGAGGATTTGAGCTGGAAGACGATCGCGCCCGGGGCGGCCCACGGCGCGAAGGCGCGGGACGCGTGGGCGACGGTCGGCCCGACGGGCGCGCCGAGGCTGCCGTCGGGGTTGAGCGGGATCCCGCGCGGCTGGCCCGCGCAGGAGGTGTCGCCGCACAGGGCGGTCATGGTCGCGGTCAGCACGGCGCGGTCACCGGCGATCGTGACGCGGGCGTCGGTGAGCTTGTCGCCGACCACGGCGGGCGCGGTGAACGCGCCGCCGTGCGGGCGGACGGCGTACACGACGGGTTGCGGCTCACCGTACGTGGTGCGCTCGCGCTGGAACACGAACACGGCGCGGCCGTCGGGGAGGACGGCGAGCGCCTGTGTGGGGCGGGCGTCGAGCCCGAACTGGCCGAGGCCCAGGTCCTGGGGAGGTCCGACCGGAGCCCCGGCGGCGTCGAGGGAGAGGGTGCGCACGCGGTACGGCTTGGCGCTGCCGCGGCGCGGGAACTGGCGCTCGGCCACGACCCAGCCGCCGAGCGGGTCGGCGGCGATCGTGATGCCGTTGATCTCCGAGCCCGTGCTGCTCGGCGACCTTGCGCTGCTTGAAGCCGTTGGCCGTGCGCGTGGCGACGTGGATGCCGTCCTTGGCCTCGTACGCGACCGCGCCGGACGCGACCGCGTAGTCGAGCGTGCGCTTGGCGAGCGTCTTCGGGCGCGAGAACCCGCCGTCCTTGCGCCGCACGCTCACCACGAGCCGCCGGTCGCCCGTCTCGTACGCCAGCAGCGCGCCGCCCTTGGCGTCGATGGCGACCCGCGGCACGGGCTCGTGGAACTGCGCGGCTCCGGCGTCGAAGGACTGCGTCGGGCTCCATCCGGCGGCAGCGATCAGGGCGAGTGCGGCGAACGACATGCCACGACTCTCGCCGACCGGAGCGGCGCTTACCATCCACCAGGGTGGACGCTCGCCAACACCTTGCCGAGCGGATCCGCGACGTGATCTCCGTCCGGCCCGACGTGGTCGAGAAGAAGCTGTTCGGCGGGCTCGGGTGGATGCTCCAGGGCAACATGGCCGTGGGCGTGATGAGCACGGGCGGCCTGCTCGTGCGCGTGGAGCCCGAGGAGGTCGAGGCCCTGATCCGCGAGCCGGGCGTGGGCACGTTCGGGCGCGAAGGGGCCAAGCCGATGAAGGGCTTCGTCGTCGTCGACGCGGAGGATCTGTCGGACGACGAGCTCGCGGACTGGGTGGACCGCGGCGCCGACCGCGCGCTCTCGCTTCCGCCGAAGTAGCTACCCCGCCGCGGCGGCGAGCTCCCGCGCGGCGGAGACCAGGTCGCCGTGCACGGACGGCGCCGCCGCCATTGCGCCCGGCGAGTCGAGCGTCAGCGGGGCACCCGCGTAGTCGGTGACCACGGCACCGGATGCGCGCGCGATCGCGTGGCCCGCGACGACGTCGTACGGGTTGTTGTGCGCGAGCACCATGCCCTGGATGGCGCCGGTCGCCAGCCACGTCCAGAGCACGGAGGCGGCGCCCACGCAGCGGAACCGCATCGCGCGCCTGTGCACGTCCATGGTCATGCGCAGGTACGCGTCGAGGCGCTCGCCCCCGCCCTGGTGGAACGCGTCGCCCATGCCGACGATGGCCTCGTCGAAGCCATCGACGTCCGTCACGGCGCCGCTGTCCACGCGCACGCCGAGGAACGGCAGATCGATCACGCCCAGCACGGGCACGCCGTCCTCGAGCAGCCCGAGCATCACGCCGCACAGCGGGGAGCCGGTGGCGTAGTTGATCGTGCCGTCGAGCGGGTCGGCGACCCACACGCGGCCGCGGTGCAGATCGGCGCCGCCGCCTTCCTCGCCGAAGAAGCCGATGTCGGGGGTCGACTGCGCCAGCGCGGCCTTCAGCGCCGCCTCCGACGCGAGGTCCACCTCGGTCAGGAAGTCCTTCGCCGCCTTGCCGATCCGCGCGAGCGGCTCGCCGCGGCCCTCCCGCAGGACCGCGACGCCTGCATCCACCGCCGCGTGCGCCGCGGCCCGTAGCTCTTCCGAAGTCACACCGGCAGCGTACGCGGCAGGTCGAACGCGTTCAGCGCCGGCCCGTAGAACGCGGTGACGTCGGTGATCAGCCCGTCCTCGATCCGCAGCACGTCGACCGCCGCCAGCGTGTACTCGTCGGCGCCGGGCGGGCGCAGGTAGTTCGCGGTCGCGGGCTGGCGGTTCGTGCGCGTCGCGACGCACCGGCAGTGGCCGAACTCCTCCGTGCCGAAGCCGCCTTCCGCCCAGCTGTTGACGATCGTCTCGCTGCCGTAGTACACCTCGGGCGCGGGCGGCATCGAGAAGCGCGCGTCCTCGTGCATGAGCACCTTGATCCCGCGGGCGTCGCCGGCCTCGCAGAGCGCCATGTAGCGGTCGAGCAGCTCACGCTCCCGCGCGCTGCCCTCCGCCGTCCACTCGCCGCGCTCCTTCGGCAGGTGCTCCTTCAGCCCGGCGCGGGCCCGCTGCAGCGCGCTGTTGATGCCCGCCTCGGTGGTCTCCAGCAGCTCGGCGCAGTCCCGCGCGCGCCAGCCGAGCACGTCGCGCAGGATCAGCACGGCGCGGGGCCGCGGCGCGAGGTGCTGGATCGCGACCATGAACGCCAGCTCGACCGTCTCGCGCGCGAACACGTCCTCGTCGACCGGCGCCGCCGTGTCGGGAAACGGCTGCAGCCACGTGATCTCGCCGTTCGGCGCGGGCGTCTTCGGCCGCTTCTCGAGCGCGTCCAGGCACGCGTTGGTCGCGATCCGGTACAGCCAGGCCCGCAGCGACGCGCGCTGCGCGTACGTCTCGCGCTTGCGCCACGCGCGCAGGAACGTCTCCTGCGTGAGGTCCTCGGCCTCCTCGTAGGAGCCCAGCATCCGGTAGCAGTGCACGTGCAGCTCGCCGCGGTGGCGCTCCACCACGGCCGCGAACGCGCGTTCGTCTTGTAGTTCCGCAACGGTCATACGGTGTCTGACGGGACCTTGCCCGAAAACTCATCACCGGACCCGCCTGCTATCACCTCGCGGCGGAGATGTATGCACTTGCAATAACCGACCTCGTCAAGCGTTATCCGACCGGGACCGAAGCGCTCAAGGGCGTCTCGATCGAGATCGAGGAGGGCGAGTTCTACGGCCTGCTCGGGCCGAACGGCGCCGGGAAGTCGACGCTGATCCACTGCACGACCGGGCTCGCGCAGCCGACGTCGGGCTCGATCGAGATCTTCGGCCACGACGCCGTGCACCACTACGGCGCCGCGCGCGTCGCGGTGGGCCTGGCGCCGCAGGAGCCGAACCTCGACTGGTTCCTCACGATCGAGGAGACGCTCGACTACCACGGCGGCTACTTCGGGATGGCCCGCAAGGATCGCCGCGAGCGCGCGACGGAGCTGCTGGAGGCGTTCAGCCTCACCGACAAGCGCCACGAGCGCACGCGGTTTCTCTCGGGCGGCATGAAGCGCCGGCTGATCCTCGCCCGCGCGCTGATGCACCGCCCGAAGCTGCTCATCCTCGACGAGCCGACCGCCGGTGTGGACGTGGAGCTGCGGCTCGAGCTCTGGCACTACGTGCAGCGGATCAACCAGGAGGGCACGACGATCCTCCTGACCACGCACTACCTCGAAGAGGCCGAGCAGCTGTGCAACAAGATCGCGTTCATCAACGGGGGCGAGATCGTCGCGACCGGCACGAGCGGCGACCTCGCGCGTGAGTACGGCGTGTCGAGCCTGGAAGACGCGTACCTCGCGCTCGTCGGGCGCGGCGAGCTGTCGCGCGCCCACGTCGCGGTGGTCGAGGAATGAGCCCCGCCCAGATCCGCTTCCTCACGCTCGTCCGGCGTGAGACCACCCGCTTCTTCAAGATCAAGCGCCAGACGCTCGGCGCGCCCCTGCTGGAGACCTTCCTCTACATCTCCGTCTTCGGCGCGGCGCTGGGATCGCGCATCGACCAGCTCCACGGGGTCGACTACGTCGTCTTCATCATCCCCGGGCTGATCATGATGGCCTGGGCGACGAACGCCTTCAGCAACAACTCCTCGTCGCTGCTCCAGCAGAAGTTCCAGCGCTCGATCGACGACCAGCTGTCCTCGCCGGCCTCGCCGCTGGAGCTGCTGCTCGCGCTCTCGCTCGGCGGCTTCCTGCGCGGGATGATCGTCGCGGTGCTCACGTTCGTGGCCGTCGTCGATCCTCGTCGACGTGCCCGTCGAGCACATCCTCGTGCTCATCCCCGGGCTGTTCCTCGTCGGCTTCTTCTTCGCCCAGCTCGGCGTGCTCGTCGGCCTGCGCGCGGAGCAGTTCGACGACGTGAGCTTCTACCAGACGTTCATCCTCACGCCGCTGATCTTCCTCGGCGGCGTCTTCTACTCGGCGACGCTGCTGCCGGAGCCGTTCGAGACGCTCACGCAGTTCAACCCCGTCTACTACATGATCGGGCTCGTCCGCTACGGCTTCATCGGCTACAGCGAGACCAACATCCCGCTCTCGCTGATCTTCCTGACGGTCGCGGCCGGCGCGCTGTTCACGCTCAACCTGCGGCTGTTCAACCGCGGGTACCGCCTACGCGCGTAGGCGCTCGACGAGCGGTCGGCGGCGTAGCGGACGGCCACCTGCTCGCCGTCCCACGCGGTCAGCAGCGATGCGAACGCGGTCACGTTCGGGGCCCTATAGGTACCTACCCAGGGAGAAATAGGTGGCCGGTGCCGATGAGTGACCGGGGTCCGCGCGGGACAGTCAACCCGTGCTCCTGAACCCCGATATCGCCGCCGAACTCCGTCCCCGCCTCCTCGACGTCGCCTACTCGATCTGCGGTTCCCGCACCCTCGCGGAGGACCTCGTCCAAGAGACGTACGCCCGCGTGCTGGCCAAGCCGCGCCCTCTCACCGAGGGCGCCGCGTTCCCCTACCTGGTCCGCGCGCTGCGCAACGTCGCCAAGGACCACTGGCGCTCCGAGCAGCGCCGCCCGCAGATCATCGGCGACCTCGACCCCGAGGACCCGAGCCTCCGCCACGACCGCGAACCGCACCACGAGGTCATGGCCCAGGAGGTCTACGCACACGTCGAGCGGCTCCCGCTCGAGTTCCGCAACGTCGTCAAGGCCGTCGACGTCTTCGGCCTCAGCTACGCGCAGGCCGCCGGCACGCTCCGGATCCCGCAGGGCACCGTGATGTCCCGCCTCTCACGCGGCCGCCGCCGACTCGTCTGCGCGATGAGCTAGGCCCGGTTGGCAAGACAAGTGCGGTTAGGAGTCGGCCCGCGTCCGCACCTCGCTGCACTCGCCCTCGGGCCGCTTCGTGGTGTGCACGGGCAAGTGGGGCGCCTGAGTGCGCTGGGGAAACCCGCCGCGTGCTGCCCGGAAGCGTGTCGGTTGGCCAGCGCGGCACCTCTTTCCTCGCGTGGGACTCGCGGAGGGCACGCTTGGGCCGGAGGAGTGCGCCTTCCTGGCTTGCCGCGACTCCGTCGCACTTGTGGGCTACGCGGGCCTAGAACTGACGGGCTGCCGGACGCGCCATGAGCAGGCTGCGCGTTCCCGCGAGGTTGTCGCGTAAAGGTCAGGCTTGCGGCCGTCGTTACGACACTGCTACCGGCCCATTCGACAGAGAAGTTATCCGAGCAGTGGACTTCGTCTCCTCGTCAACCTCAGGGCCCACGAACGCACGAAGGCGCGCCTTCGCGCACGTCGCGTTGCGACGGTCGACCTTGCGCGAGGGTCAGCTCACCTCGATACATCGTTCCGCGTCGCCACATGGCTTCGAGCTCGCGGCGACCGCCGGGCTAGCGGCCAGAGCGCTCGTGCACGCGAGTTCTCTAAACCAAAACGCGCCCGTTGGGACTTTCGGTGACCTCAATAGCGGCGAAACCCGCCGCGGGTTGAACGAGGCGAGGATGCATCGACCAGGATTGATCCGGGGCTCAAGACGCGCCCACCGACCTAACCGGAGAGGTTCGCCGGAACCGACAGCATTCGATCGACCACCCCGCCGTTGAAGTAGCTCGGCAGTTCGGTGCCGGCCGGTGTCGTGCCCGTCACCCGGAGCGCTGTGACGTTGGCTGGCGTCATGTCGCCGTAGCGGTCAAAACTGAACGTGCCGAGAATCCCGTCGCGCGTCCGACTCGCGCGCAGCTCTCGCAGCACTGACGCGCGCGTTCCGTCGGAGCGTCCGATTGCCTGCAGCACCAGCTCTGCCGCTTGGGCAGCGTGCAGCACGTACCCTGCGGATGCGGACTCGCCGAACTCCAGGACGAACCGGTCGCGGGCCGGAGTCGCGTCACGGGCAGCCGGCAGGACTTCCGACGTGAGGACGTAGACGCCGCGTGCCGATCGGCCCGAGAGCTTCAGCATGGTTTCGATCGGCCCAAAAAGGTCCGTGACGATGACCGTGAGTTTTCGGCCCGTGCGAGCACGGAGCGCCTTTAGCAGTCTTGCACCGCCGCTCTCGACGTAACCGCCGATGACGACTCCTTCCGCGCCGGACCGGGAGATCTGCTTGGCAATTGCGTCATAATCGCGGGCGTCGACCCTGAACGCACGCTCTCCGGCGATTCGCGTCCCGATCCGTTTCGCCGCACGCCTGAACGGGTCGGTCACGGCCGCTTGGTGCAGGGCGTCGTGGTCGTGCAGGAGGTACACCGACTGCAGGTCGAGCTGCAGGGCGAGGATCGCCGCGGCGGCGCCGGGCAGGTCGTCGCGCGGGATGGTGCGGAAGAAGTTGCGCGTGCCCGTGGGGTAGAACACCTCGGGCGCATCGCGGACCGCAGTGCCTGCGACCTGGCGCTGATCCCGGCGTGTCAGGTTCGGACGCGTTGCGCTTGCGGTGACCAGCGCCAACGGTCCGTTCCGCGCGCGGTTGAGGATCGGAATCTCGGCCGTCGCGCACCATGAATCCCACGGTCCGATGACCGCGACGACGTCCTTTGCGCGGCGCGAACGCCGTGGCGTTCGCGGCGCACTTGCGCTGCTCGTGGTCTGCGACTTCGGCCGAGGAGTTGTCGCAGGACTGATAGCCCACGGTGTAACGCCCGGCCCGATAGCCGTGATCCTTGAGGACGAACCGGATCGCGTCGACCATCGCGCGTGGGCCGGCTTCACGCACGCGCAGCGCCAGGTCCGAGGCGATCAGGACGTCCGGGCTTCGGCCGCCGGCGGCGACCTCGGTGCACGTGCCCGGCGGCAAGGTCCCGTCACGTGTGCCACCCGCCACGCTGATCCAGGCGGCGTCCCCGCTGGCCGTCAGGGCCTGCGGAGCACCGATCGAGAACGCGGTCGTGGCGTTCGTCCGCGCATCGACGCGTGTCACCGCTCCGGCGCTGTAGCTGCCGGTCCAGACGGCGTTTGACCCGAAGGCCACGTACCAGACCCCGGGAGTAGCGCTGATCGAAATCTCGCGGGGTTGGGGTCCGGGTTCGATGCGTCGCAGCAAGCCGTCCTGCGGGGAGGTCACCCACACCGCGCCGGCCCCGACGGCGATGCCGGCCAGAAAGTCGCTGTTGACGCGCACCTTGTCGGAGATTCGGTTCGTGGCGGGATCGATCCGTGTCACGTCGGTATTGAGGAAGTTGAGGAACCACACGCCCTCCGGACCGGCGGCGATGGTGCTCGGGCGCGGGTCCGTCGGAATCCGCGCTACGACGCGAAGCGTCTGCGGATCGATCCGATACACGCTGTCGTCGGGGCCGATCGCCCACACGGCACTCGCTCCGATCGCGATCTGCGGGAGTCCTTCGGCGATCACCGGCCCGAAAGGCGATGACGCGTGCGTCAGCAAGACGGTTCCCGTGACCGCGCCCGAGTCGGGGTCAAGCCGCGAGATCCTGCGCATGAAGCCCGCTTCGCGCTGTTTGGAACCGGCGCTGCCGATCCAGAGCGCGCCAGCGCCGGCGGCGATGTTGGTTGGTCGTCGGCCAGCCGGGAACCGCCTGACGACCTTTCCGCTCGCGGGATCGGCGCGGGCGACGGTTTCGTTTTCCCCGTCGAGCATCCAGATCGCGCCCTCGCCGGCCGCCACGTTGCTCGGTGGAGCATCTTCGGTCGTGAAGTGCCGGTGGCCATCCGCGTCCAAGGCGGCGAGACCAGTTCCGACGGGGCTGTCGTGGTCCGTCGGCTTGAGCGTTGGGACCGCGACTGCGGCGGTCACGGCCAGCACGGCGGCGCCGACACCCAAGATGGTGCGGCGGTGTCGGACCAACCCACTCGGCAGCCGGGAGTGTGCATTCCGGGCGGCGTCGATCAGCTCGCCGCAAGTTGCATAGCGCCCGCCGGGATCGCGAGCGAACGCGCGCTTGAGCACGGGGTCGAGCGCGGGATGCTCGGACAGCGGCGCGTATTCCACGCGCATGTGCGCCCACAGCGTCTCTGCCTCGCTCTCGCGCCGGAACGGAGGGCGTCCGGCCAGGCACTCGTACAGCACACAACCCAAGGCGTACACGTCGGTGCGCGCATCGACGCCGGCGCCGTCGATCTGCTCAGGCGCGAGGTAATCCAGCGACCCGACGATCCCGACCGTGTCGGTCGAGTCCCCACCGATGTGCTTAGTCACGCCGAAATCCGTCAGGTACACGTGGCCTTTGGAGTCGACGAGCACGTTTCCGGGTTTCACGTCGCGGTGCACGAGCGCGTGGTCGTGCGCCGCGTCGAGCGCGCTGGCGATCGGGGCCAACAGCGCGAGCGTGCGGTCGAGCCCGAGGGAGATCTCGCGGCGGAGGATCGTCGCGAGGTCATCGCCGTCGACGAGGCGCATGGCCAGGAAGAGCTGTCCCGCGTCCTCGCCGGCTTCGTAGATCGGGATCACGTTCGGGTGGTCCAGCGACGCCGCCAGCTGCGGCTCCATCAGGAACCGCCGCCGGAACCGCGGGTCCTGCGCCAACTCCGGCGCGATCAGCTTGAGCGCGACAGGTCGTTTGAGCGACAGGTCGCTGGCGCGGTACACCACGCCCATACCGCCGCGGCCGATCGGCGCATCGATGCGGTAGCGGCCGAACCTCGTGCCGGCGGTGAGCGCGACGCTCATCGTGCTCCCGTCAAGGACCAGCCGAAGCGCGTGCCAGGGCGCTCGTCGGCCGCGTTCGCGCGGCGCACCAGCACTGTCGGGGAAGCGGGCGCCGCCGCCAGCTCGCCGCGGATGCGGCCCAGGCCTTCCTCGTGCCAGCGCTCCGAGAGCCCGACGATCAGAATCCCGGCCGCACTGGAGAGCTCTATCAGGCTCCGGCGACCAGGTTTCGCCAGCAGCGGCTCGGCAGTCACGTGCGCCTGGCGCTGGAGTATCAGAGACGCGTCGGCCAGCAGCCGGCTCGCATCGCGGCCGTTCCGGCGACCGTCCGCAGCCGCGCCCATCAGCCTCAGCGGCGCGTCCGTCGCCCGTGCGATCCAGGCGCCGAGCTCGAGCGCCGCCCAGTCATGACGCGTGCCGCCGAATGGAACACAGACCGGCCCGGCGCGCGGCGGGCCTCCGGCCGTGAGGAGTATCGCGACGTCGCACGGCGCCCGCTCGAGCGCCACACGCGTCTCGCCGTCGAGCGGCGCCTGGGTTCCGTCGATCACAAGTAGGTCCGCGGCGTGATCGGCCGCCAGTCGCGCGATGTCCGCGCCCACGCTGGGCGAGGAGAACGCTGCCGTGCCGATGGCTTGACCGCGCGTGCGGATCGCTGTCGCAGACGCCGCGAGAGTTGCCGTCGTTGGCCCGATCGCGTCCGGCGAGACGATGCAGGCGAGGACGATCTCACGCCGCGGCGCGGCAGCGGCGAGCGGGACGCCGAGCGCGAGCAGCAGCTCCGCGTTCTCTGGTCCCGTCGGGACCACCACGATCGAGCGCTCTGGCGGCGGACGCTCGTCCTGAATCGTCGCCGCGGGCACCAACGAGGGTGTCGCCGGCGCCTGCAGTCGCGGGTCCTGGCGCAGGATCGCCTGTTCGAGCTCACGCAGCTCGGAGCTGGGCTCGAGCCCGAGTTGGTCCGAGAGCTCGCGCTGCGCGACGCGGTAGACCTGCAGCGCCTCAGCGTGGCGTGAGGCGCGATACAGCGCGACCATCAGTTGGCCGCGCAACCGCTCGCGCAGCGGAGTGTCTGACGATCAGCGCCTGCAGCTCGCCGATGAGCTCCACGTGGTGGCGGAGGGCCAGGTCGGCGTCGATGCGCTCCTCATTCGCCGTGCCAGCGCAGCTCTTCAAGACGCCTGATCTCCGCCTGGACAGGGGACTCGTAGGCGAGATCGGCGAGCGCCGGGCCGCGCCAGAGCGCCAGCGCCTCGCGCAGCTTGGAAGTCGCGGTCGCGGGCTCGGCTAACCGCGCCTCGGCGACCAGCCGCTCGAACACCGCCGCGTCGAGTTCATCGTCGTCGACCCGCAGTTGGTAGCCCGCCGCGTGGGTCCGGAGCCGATCCGCGCCCAGCGCCTTGCGGTGTCGCGAGACGTACACCTGAATGCTCTTGGTGGCGGTCGCCGGTGGGGTGTCGGCCCAAAGGTCCGAGCGCAGCTGGTCCTGTGTGACGACCTGATTCGCGCGCAGCACGAGGACAACGAGCAACAGGCGTTGCTTGACCCCTCCGAGTGCGAGTACTCGCTCGCCGTCGGCTACTTCCAGGGGGCCGAGAACACGAAAGTGCATCTTCAGGTCACGCTTCTCTGCGGCGACCGTACCACGGCCAGGGCCCGTCTACCGGCGTTTACCGCGCGTCACCGGGAGCGCCTACCGGTGGGGCGGAAGGTTTCTCCCATGAACACTTCTTTCCTCACCTCCTCCGCAGCGCTTGCCCTTGCCACACTGGCCCTCGCCGCGCCCGGCGCGCTCGCTCGGCCCGCTGTGGACGTCGACGTTCGCGCCGACGCGATCACCACGAGCGAACAGCAGAACCTGCGCGGCGCCGATGCCCAAGGAGCGCCCACGGGGCCGTCGAGCCGCGTCCGCGAGCGCGCGCAGATGCTCAACGGAGCCGATGCCCAAGGAGCGCCCACGGGGCCGTCGAGCCACGTCCGCGAGCGCGCGCAGATGCTCAACGGAGCCGATGCCCAGGGCGCGCCGACGGACGCGCCTGAGGTCATGGTGGTCCGTTCGGCCGGCCCCGCGCCGGCCCCCGCGGACCACTCCGTCGACTGGAGGGACGCAGTGATCGGCGCGGGCGCGGTCGTTGGCCTGTCGTTGCTCGGGCTCGGCGCGGTGCTGCTCGTCGTGCACCACCGCCGCCGCCCTCTGTCCGTCTAGTCCCGTCGCGGGTGTACCCCGCCTCCCAAACACTCCCCATTCGAACGAAGAAGCTGTCCCATGGCTCACGCCGCACGCGTCGTCGCCCTGACTGCGCTCTTGCTTGCCCCGTCGACCAGCACGGCGGCAGCGCAGGTCGAGCCTGTGCTGCCGTCCCTGGGCCGCCGATGATCGCAGATCCTCCGGTCCAGCTGGGGGTGTAGGCGGTCGACAGCGAGGACGACCCGGACCGGGTCGTCCTGCGACTGGCTGGTTGGATGGCGCGAAGCGCGTGACCCAGCACACCCGCGCCACGACATGGCCCAGCTGATGGCAACGCATCCGCCGTCGGTGGCTCACCCTCCGCGTCGGCACCGGCCTCTCGCGATCGTCTAAGGGCATCGTCCTTATCAACGCCTTGGGCGGGGTGGCGTCGCGGTCGGCGGTGCCTCCGCGTGGCAGGAAGACGCAGCTTTCGACGACTACGCGACTCCGGCTCTGACCGGCGCCTCGTCGGGGAAAAGGTGACGAGATTGCCGGTGGGCGAAGGTCTGTCGTGTGCTGAGTGCACCACGATTCGGGCAGGCCGGCGTGCGGCAGCCCGTACCCCCGGTCGTGGGACAGCCGCGTGGCGTGTCGACCGGCGGCCTGGAACCGTCGTGGTATGCACCATTGCCGCACGGCGTGCTCCATGAGGCGTTGGGTGTTGGCGGCGAGCGCGAGATCGTTCGCCGTACGATGCAAGAACGCGACAGTGCCCGCCAGCCGTGACGCCAACGGCCGAGAGCGACCGGCGCGGCGCAGTCCCCGGGTTGCGGTCGGTGAGCAACCACGCCCTTGCCAGCTGCTCGCCCGCCAGCCGGTGGCGGGCGCCGAGGCTGGCCGACATTGCCGCCTGACCCAGCGAGTGTTCCGCTGCGCTTGCCTGCCACTCCGAGGCGCGAGTCGATGGAGCGAACTGGCACTGCTGGTTTGCGCGACGACCTTCAGTCTGACGACCCGCCCGTCGCATTCCCGCTTTGCATGGGCCGCCGTCGGTAGAGCTCAGCCTTTGACGGCGCGTCCGGCATTGGGGCGCAGCGGCAATCGCCACACTGCGCGCTGAGACCAGAGCCGCGGGCACCGAACGGCTCCTCTGCGCCGAAGTCCGGAGGGAGGCGGACGCGATCGCTCGCACGATCGCCGAATATCAGCGACTCCAGGACTCGCTCCAGTCGCGCAGCGCACGGTGATGTCCCGCCTCTCCGCGGCCGTCGTCGCCTCGTCTGCGCGATGAGCTAGATCTCGATCGGGTCCACCGTGCGCTCGCCGCCGGCGTCGCCCGTGTTGACCGTCTCGCGCGGCTCGATGAGCAGGACGTGGGTTTCCTCGTCGGCCTTCGGGCAGTGCTCGACGCCGCGCGGGACGACGAACAGGTCGCCCGGGTCGAGCACGACGTCGCGGTCGCGGAACTGGATCGTCAGCCGGCCCTTGACGACCAGGAAGAGCTCGTCGGTCTCGTCGTGCTTGTGCCAGACGAACTCGCCCTGGGTCTTCACGACCACGAGCTTGTAGTCGTTCATGTAGCCCACGATCGCGGGCTGGTAGGCGTCGGGCAGCTCGGCAAATTTCTCGGTGAGGGTGATCTTGTCGCGCATGAGGTCAGTGTCCCATGCCAGTTGGGCGACGCTTCGATCGAACCCAGGCGCGTCACGCCGCGTAGCGCTCATCACATCCCAATCAAAGGGGAGGATCACCATGCAGCTGCGCGTCAAGCTCGCAGCGGGCGTCGCCGTACTCGGCATCGCGGGTGTGAGCACGGCCGCGATCGCACACGACCGATCGCGCTTCGAAGCCGGCCTGAACGGCTACGAGGAGCTTCCCACGCTCTCCACACAGGGCGTCGGGAGCCTCCACGCGTCGCTGAGCCGCGACGGGAACGAGCTCCGCTACCAGCTCAGCTATCGCGGGCCGTTCGACGGCAACGCCACGGGTGCCGCGAGCACCGTCCTGCAGGCGCACATCCATGTGGGCGCGCGGGCCGTGAACGGCGGCGTCTCGGCGTTCCTGTGCACCAACCTCGGCAACGGGCCGATCGGGACGCCTGCGTGTCCGCTCACCGAGGGCACGGTCACCGGGGTGATCACCCCCGCGACGGTCGTCGGCCCCGCGAACCAGGGGATCGCCGCGGGCGAGTTCGGCGAGCTCGTGCGGGCCATCCGGGCGGGCGCGACCTACGCCAACATCCACACCACCGCGAACACCGGCGGGGAGATCCGCGGCCAGATCTCCACGCACGACGAGGGCCGCGACCACTGACGCAGCCGGGGACCGCGCCCAGGCGCGGTCCCTGTCCCTCTGCGCTCACGCGCTTGGACCTCGCCGCACCGTCGACGCTCGGGTCGATCCACAGGTGCCGCAGCGGTAACCAACGACGTTCGCCGTGCCGTCGTGCGGACAGTCCCAGACGTAGTCGAGCAGCCGCACCATCTCGTCGTAGTGCACGTGTCCACGGTCGGGAAGCGTCGGCGGAAGCACGTCAGCAAGTTGGAGTCGGTCAGCAGCGCAGTGTGCACCTCCCGCTCGATGTCGTCGAAATCGGGGTCTGGTCCTCCGCAGACCGTCCAGGGCCCTAGCTGCCCCCCGCTGAGAAACGCCTCGCGGTACGCACGATCCGACATACCGCAACGCTACAGACACCTTGAGCAGCGACGTCAACCGTCGAGGTCAAATTTCCGTCAGGCCTGTCAAGAGCGTGGGGCGACGCCCGTCAATCCGGTCGATGACGATCGCAATTCCGGTGCGATCTGCAGCGTCTGCTGGTTCTCTAATCCAGCTCGACCGCCGCGGCCTCGTGCCGCGACTTGACGCCGAGCTTGGACAGGATCGCCGCCACGTGGTGGTCGACGGTCCGCACGGACAGGACCAGGCGCTCGGCGATCTCCGCGTTCGTGAGCCCGTCGCGCACGAGCGCCAGCACCGCCAGCTGGCGCTCGGTGAGCCCGGCGGGATTGCCGCGCGTGGCCGCGTTCGGGCCGCGGGGACGCGCGCGCCGCGCTCGCGGAGCCCGGTGCGCGCGAGCTCCGTGGCCGGCGTCGCGCCGAGCCGGTCGAGCACCTCGAGCCCGTCCGCGATCGCGTCGGGCTCGCCGCTGAGGGCGAGCTCGAGCGCCGCCTCGTAGGGATCGCCGGCGCGCCGCCAGCGCGCCGCCGCGGTGCGCCACTCGCCGGCGAGGCCCGCCGCCCACGCCGCCTGCGCCGGATCGAGTGGTCGATTGACGTCGGATAGCGACGTCAACTGACCAACGACCGGCGCGGTCGCGCCACCCGCGCCCGCGGGACCGGCCGCGCCCGCGCCACGCGGCGCCGGGTCCACCCCGGCGCGGGCGAGGTAGCGCAGGAGCTCGCCGCGGAACCACACGCCGCCGGGGTGGGAGAGGCGCGGCAGGAGCTCGTCGCGGACCTCGCGGGCCGCGGCGACGTCCTCGGCCAGCCAGGCCCACTCCACCCGCGCGAGGCCGGCGTAGGCGACACCGACCAACGTCCGCGCGCGCTTGGCCCGCGTCCACGCCTCGGCCAGCATCGCGTCCGCCGCAGGGTCGCCGCGCCGGGCCAACAACCGGCCGAGCCAGGGCACGGAGTAGGCGTACAGGAACCCGGTGTCGCCGCCCGCGGCCTCGACCAGCGCGCGCAGCCCGGCTTCCGCCGCGTCCCACTCGCCGCGCCGCAGCAGCCACACGCAGCGGTGCACGTCGAGGTTGTAGGCGTGGGACCAGAACCCGCGCTCGCGGGCGAAGGACAGCCCCTCGCCGACCATCCGCTCCAGCTCGTCGTACCGGCCCACGCGCGCGAGCAGCTCGACGTGGTTGACGTAGCCACGGGCGAGCTCCTCGTAGTGGCCGCCGGCACGCGCCAACGCGATGCTGGCCCGCATCGTGTCCAGCCCCGCGTCCACTTCGCCCGCCTCCACGCGCGCGATCGCCAGGTAGTTCAGGACCAGCGCGGAGAGATCGGGCCGGTCGGCTTCGACCGCGAGCCGGTCCGCGCGCTCGAGCACCGGCATCGCCTCCGAGGCCTGCGCCGTCAGCGCGAGGATCGCGCCCAGGTACAAGGCCGCGTGCGCGTTGTCGCCCAGCAACCGCACCGCGCGCTGGGCCGCGGCGAGCGCCTCGTCGGTCGCGCCCGCCATCAGCAGCAGCCGCGACAGCCGCACCAGGCACAACCCCAGGGCGCGTTCGTCGCCCAAGCGCCTCGTACAGCCGTTGCGCCGCGCGCCCGGCCTGCACCGCGTCGACGAACCGCGCCGCGTTGTAGAGCTCCCACCCGTACGCGTGGAACACGTCCGCCCGCGCCCGCTCGTCCAGCAACGGGGCGTGCTCGATCACGGCCTCGTAGTGCGCCAGCGCCTGCCGGTGCGAGCCGGCGCGCGCGGCCTCCTGCGCCGCCGCCGGGCCCTCGGCCAGCAGCGTCGCCACGTCACCGGCGGCCACGGCATGATGCAGCAGCCGCGCGCGATCGCTCACCCCCGCCAGCCGCAGCGCGCCCACGACCTCCGCGTTCAACAGCCGCCGCCGCAGCTCGGGCAACGACTGCTCGACCGCCCGCCGCGCGAGCTCGTGCCGGAACCCGATGCCACCGTCGCGCGCCTCCACGATCCCCGCCTGCTCGGCCTCGGCCAGCACGCCCAGGGTCACGCCGAGCAGCGTCGCGGGGAACGCCGAAGGGATCACGCTCAGCCGCTCCACGGCCTCACGGCAGGCCGGCGAGACCCCTCGCAGCCGCCCCAGCACCGCGTCCTTCACGCTCGCCGGCACCTCGCCGGGCGCCGCGGCCAACGCCTCGGCGACGAAGAACGGGTTGCCGCGCGTCAACGCGAACACCGCCTCCCCATCCCGCCCCGTGCCGTTCACCAGCCGCACCACCGCCTCGCGCGACAGGGGCGAGAGCTCCAGCCGGTGCACCGGCTCGCCCGCCAGCACGCCCAGCAGCCGGTGCAGCGGATGCCCCGCCGCGAGCGCCTCGTCGCGCACGGTCAGCACCAGCATCGCGCCCAGCGAGCCCACCCGCCGCGCCGCGTAGCCCAGCACGTCGATGGTGGCGTCGTCGGCCCAGTGCGCGTCCTCGATCACCAGGACCGTCGGCCGCTCCAGCGACAGCTCCTCCATCAACGCCCCGAAGACCTCCCGGCCCTCGGCCAACGCCCGCGCCAGCGGCCCGCCGTCCGGCGCCGCGTCCCACAACGGCCCCAACGTCCGCGGCGTCACCAGGTCGTCACACGCCGCCACGAGCAGCCGCGCCCGCGCGCGCCCCACGAACGCCCGCACCAGCGACGTCTTGCCGATCCCCGCCTCGCCGCTGATCAGCGCCGTCGAGCCCCGCCCGGCCTCGGCGCCGCGCAGCGCGCCGAGGAGCACGCTGAGCGGTGCGTCACGTTCCAGCAGAGCGGGGGCCACGACACGAATCGTGCCATGGCCCCCAATCCGGTCTTACGGACCGACCCGGCGGCCGTCGACCACCGGCGCGACCGGCGAGTTCTCGGTCACGTACTCGATGGCCACGTCGAGCAGCAGGTCGCCCGTCTGCTTGACGTTCGTGCCGCCGGTGAAGCGCCGTGTACCCGTCGCCACCCGTTGAACATGAAGTCGTTGGTGACGATGCGGACCGTGTCGCCCGCGGCCGAGCGTCTTGTTGTCGCGCAGACGCACGATCGAGTCGATCACGGCCACGGTGCCGGTGCAGTGGACCGTCACCTTCAGGCCCGCGAACTGCGGCGTGCGGCCCGTGCCGCCGGCCACGTCGCCGCACGGCGGCTTGAAGCCGTTCACGAACGCCGCCACGAGCTGGTCGTAGGTCAGCGTCTCGATCACGGTCGAGTTGCCGAACGGCAGGACGGCGTACATCTCGCCGAACGTGATCTCGCCCACCTGCTCGCCGGCGGACGGCGGCGAGCGGAAGATGTCCGCCCGCAGGCCACCGGAGTTGGTGATGCGCCGCGTCGGCCTCCTCGTACTTGTCGAGCATCGCGTCGGCGACGAGGTTGCCCATCGCCGACTCCTTCAGCCGGGCCGGTTCCGTCACGCCGGATGTCGATCGATGGCGCTGCCGACCACGCGCGGCGCGCAGCGGCAGCGTGTCGGCGTCGGCCTTGTCGACGATCGCCTTGACGTCGGCGCGCGGCGCGACGCCGAGGCTCTTCGCCGTGCGCGTCGCGGTGCCCGCCCACTCCACGTCGCCGTGCGTCGACCATCAGCTGGGCGACGGAGTAGCTGACGCCCGCGTTGAAGCCCTCGACGACCGGGATCTTGCCGACCACCGTGTTGGCCGGCACGGTGCGTGTGCCCGGCGACGACGAGGTCGATCGTCGTGTCCTGCAGCGCGTTGACGATGCCGATGATCGGCCCCGTCCACGGCACCGCCGTCTGGCCGTCGACCGCGTTCTGCCCGGCGGTCGCGCCCTCGTGGATGACGACGATCTGGATCTTCACGCCCGCGCGCCCGCAGCCGCTGCGACTCGCGCTTGATCCGCTCCGCCTCGTCGAGGAACGAGAGCCCGGCGGTGTTGCCCGCCGCCACCAGCTCCGGCGTGTTCTTGACCGTGGCGCCGATCACGCCGACCCACTCGCCGTTGACGCGATAGACCGCCGACGGCTTCACGTACGACGGCGGCTGGCCGGTCGCGGTCTCGACGATGTTCGACGAGAGCCAGTCGAAGCTCGACCGCGCCTGCTGCTTGAGGATGCGCGCCGGGCCGTAGTCGAACTCGTGGTTGCCGAACGCGGTCGCGTCGAGGTTCCACGCGTTCAGGACGTCGATCGTCGGCATGTCCTCGAGCAGCGACGACTCGGGCGGCGAGGCGCCGACGTTGTCGCCGCCGGACGAGCAGCAGCGTGTCGCCCGGGAGCTTCGCGCGCTCCTGTCGAACAGCGTCGCCAGCTGCGCCGCGCCGCCGGCCGGGACGTTGGTGATCGTGTCGTAGGTCGTCGTCCCCGGCTCGAGCTGGCCGTGGAAGTCGTTCAAGCCCGATCGATGTTGACCGGCGTGAAGTCACGGCCGTCGTCGAGCAGGTCACGCCGCACGACGCCCTGGCTGTGCTGCGGCGCCGGGACGCCGAGCAGGAACGCCGCCGTCGGCGCGAGGTCGATCGCTGCGCACGTCGTCGAGCTCGCCGCGTTCGATGGCGTCGCCACCGGCGAGGAACGTCGCGCGCATGTTCGTGTTGGACTTCAGGTCCTGCACGTCCGGCACGTAGCCGTGCTGGCCGAAGAAGGCCGAGAGCGCGATCGGCGTGCCCGGCGTGGCCGCGTCGAACTGGTACGGCGGGTACGCGAACACGACGAGGTCGCCCGTGCGCGTCGGGTGCGCCATGTCGGCCGTCGAGCCCGCGCCGTTCGGGATGTAGCGGGCCTCGGCCTTGGTGTAGGTGCGGTCGATGACCTTCCAGTTCTCGGGCTGGCCGTCGCCCGTCCAGTCCTTGGTGTCCTTCAAGGCCAGGAACGCGGCGCGGATGCGCGCCACGGTGGCCGCCTCATCGGCCGCCGCGACCTGCTGGAGGCCGGGCGTCGCGGTGTCGCGACCCACGAGGTTGAGGTAGACCTGCGCGGTACCGCCGGCGTAACAGACCTTCGCCTTGCCGATCGTCTCCGTCGCCGGCACCGAGCAGTTGCCCGTCTGCGGCGTCGAGAGCAGGCCGAGGTCGACCAGCACCTTGCTGGCGTCGATGGCCAGGAACTGCGCGGCGAAGCCGTGGTCGGAGCTCACGAACGTCGTCAGGTCACGGTCGCGCAGGCGGTCCTGGGCGAGCCGCATGGTCTTGTCCGAGCCGGCGTAGGCGTCGCGGATGAAGCCCTCGCGGATCTTCGCGCGACCGTCCTTGCGGCCGTCGACGTTGACGTCGTCGTACGCGGGGTTGGCGGCGCCGTTGATCAGCTTCTTCGTGACCAGGCCGAGGAACTGGTGCTGGATCTCGTCCGTGCGCGGGTCGCCGACCATCGCGAGGTCCGGCTTGTACTTGTCGAGCACGTACTTGATCAGCGGGTGGGCGAACTTGGCCCAGTACTCGCTCTGCTCGATGTAGGTCTCCTCGCTCACGATGCCGGCCTCGAGCACGGCGAAGTCGCCCGCCTGCGAGGACGCGAAGCGCTCGGCGACGAAGTCCTCGAACGTGCCGGTGAAGCCGCGCTCGGTGAAGCCGGGCCAGCTCGCGAACGCGCGCGTGACGCTCGTGTGGAAGAGGCGGACCTGGGACAGGTCGGACGCGAGCCGCTCGACCTTGACCAGGAACGCCGCCGTCTTGCCCTCGCTGGAGCCGCCGACGATCTTGACCTTCACGTCGGCGAACGGATCACCCTCGGCGAGGTCGGCGACCTTGTCGGCGCCGCTCTTGGTGCGGCTGAAGAGCACGCGGTCGTACTTGGTCTTGCGGTCGTTGCGGCTGTCGTACAGGTAGGCGTTGAGGCCGTACTTGTCGGTCGTGCCGTCCAGGACGCGCAGGCGCATCTCCTTCGCGGGCGAGTAGGAGCGCGGCACGTTGGTCCAGCCGGTCGCGTCGGTCGGCGCGGCCTGCGGGAACGGGGCGTTGCCGGCGAAGCCCGCCGGGTGGTCGAACTGCAGCCGGAAGGACTGCGTGAACGACGCGCTGTCGGCCGGCGCGATGTAGTTCGTGGCCACGCCACGGCCGGAGAAGAAGCTGCGGTAGTCGACGGTCGGGCCGTTGATGACGCCGCTGCGGCCGCCCGCCCACTCGATCTGCACGACTTTCTTGCCGCCGCGCTCGGCCGACTGCGCGAGCGTCTCGGCCTGCAGGATGCCGGTGCTCGTGAACGACCGCGAGGCCTTGAACCCCGTGTTGTTCGGGGACAGCGGGTCGTACGCCGTGTTGTTGATGTGGAACGTGTTGTTCGTCGACCCGTGCACCCCTGGCCACGCGCCGGTGGCGAGCGTGTACCAGCCGGCGCCCGTGTTCGGCGGCGCCTGCGTCAGCAGCCCGTGGTCGGACGCGTCGCGCGCCGCGCTTGAGCAGCTCCCGGAAGCCCGGCGTGACGCCGCCGTGGGAGAACTCCTCGACCTTGCTCTGCGTCAAGCCGTCCGAGGCGAAGAACAGCAGCTTCCCGCGGTCATCGCCGCCGTGGTGATGCCCGCCGCCATGGGCGTCAGCACCCTCCCACGGTGTCGCCAGCCCTACGGCCAGCGCAGCCGCGGCCCCCACCGCGGCCACAATCGGCACCCGACGTCCGACTCGTCGTTCCATGAACCCTCCCGATCACCAGAGATTCAGTCGGGGCGAACACTACGCAGGATCCGAGCGACGATGTGAACGAATTGACGCGCTGTCACCCGCCGTTTACGACAAGCGTCATGCCCGCGGCGCGCAGCCGTTCGACGAGCGCGCTGCCCATCGCCGAGGCCGGCGTGAGCACACCTCCAGGTCCGTTCGTCCCGGCCAGGGTGAGTGCGCTCTCGCCCATCATCACCGCCGTCGCCGCGTACCCCGGGTCACCCTTGGCGGCCACCGTGGCGACGTGCCCGGCGCCGTGGACCTCGATCTTGAAGAAGCCGTTCGCGCGGGCCTTCTCGGACGGACCGTCGCCGGGGCCGGGGAGCACGCGGTCCAGCACGAAGCGCGTCGGCGGGAAGGCGAGACCGCCGGCGAGCGCGCCCAGCCCGGCCGTGAAGCCGGCGGCCACGACCGGGTTCGAGTAGGCGGACACCTCGCGATAGGTGAAGTCCGGCCCGTAGCCCAGCAGCTCCGAGGAGCGGCGCACGATCCGCGTGTTGTAGGAGGCCATCACGAACGGGCCGATCCAGCCGTAATCCGGGTCACGCGCGACCGAGCGGAAATCCTTCGTGTCGTCGGTGCCGCCGAGCGAATGCGGGTTGAAGATGACGCGGCGCGCGGCGCGATCGGCGCGCATCTCGTCGACCTGCCCCTTCATCGACGCGAGTGTCCCGCCGCTGGCGCCACCGCGCAGCGCCTTGACCACCAGCGTCGTCTCCCCCAACTCGCCCACGGCGTCGTGCAGCAGGAACGTGCCGAGGTCCGACGGGATCGAGTCGAACCCGCACGAGAGCACGATCCGCGCGCCCGACGCGCGCGCCGCCTCGTGACGCGCGATCGCGTCGTGCGCGAACAGGACCTCGCCCGTGAGGTCGCAGTACGCGGTCCCCGCCTCGACGCAGGCGTCGACGAGCTTGATCCCACCCTTGCGGTACGGACCGACCGTGGTCGCCACCACCCGGGCGCTCCGTGCCAACTCCGCCGGGTGGTCCGCATCGGCCACGATCAGCGGCCGGTCGATCCCGAGCGCTTCGAGCTTCTCGCGCGAGCGGCCCGCCAGCGCGAGATCCACGTCGGCCTTGTCCAGGTACTCGGCGATCAGCTTCCCGACGAAGCCCGTGGCTCCGAAGACGACGATGTCGTGCACGGCGTTGCACGTTACCGGCGCACCGGGTTAGGGTCGTGCGGATGGCAGAACCGCTGAACGAGCTCGAGCGGCAGGTCGAGCGCGGCAACCAGTTCGCCCACAGCGCCCTCACGCAGACGGCCCAGCGCCTCGACGAGGCGAACGCCGTGATCAACGGTCTCGTCGGTCTGCTCGTGCAGCGCGGGCTCATCGACGGCCAAGAACTGCTGTCCGTGGTCGAGTCGGTCCGTACGCAGACCGAGGAAGCCGGGCAGAACTCGGACCTTGGGATCAAGGTTCGCAAGGACTCCGCGGAGGACCTGGTCGACCCCGGGGTCCACGTCGACTGCGAGACCCGCATCCCGTACTGCCGCGGCGCGTGCTGCAGCTTCAACTTCCCGCTCACGGTCGAAGAGATCGAACGCGGCGGCCCGCTCAAGTGGGACCTGGGGCGCCCGTACTTCAACCGCCACGGCTCCGACGGCTACTGCCACAAGGCGGACGAGCAGACCCATTTCTGCACGATCTACGACGAGCGCCCATCCGTCTGCCGCAAGTACAGCTGCGTCACCGACAGCCGGATCTGGAAGGACTTCGACGCCATGATCCCCAACACGGAGTTCCTCGACGCGCACCTGACGAAGGCCGCGCGCGGGCCGGTGGAGATCTTCATGGACGAGCGCGCCGGGCAATAGGCCGTGGCCGATCCGCTGAACGAGCTGGAGCGCCAGGTCGAGGACGGGAACCTGTTCGCCCACAGCGCCCTGACCGAGCACGCCACGCGCATCAACGAGGCGGCCGCGATCGTCAACGGGCTCGTCGGCCTGCTGGTCCAGCGCGGGCTGATCGAGGGCGACGAGCTGCTGGCGGCGGTGGACTCGGTCCGCGAGCGCACCGAGCAGGCCGGGCGCCACGCCCACGTCGGCATCGCCGTCCGCGTCGAGCAGGACATGGAGGAGCCGGAGATCGACTGCGAAGCCCGCCTGCCGATCTGCAAGGCCGCGTGCTGCCGCCTGCACTTCGCGCTCAGCGTCGAAGAGGTCGAGCGCGGCGGGCCGCTGCGGTGGGAGCTCGGGCACCCGTACTTCAACCGCCACAACGCCGACGGCTACTGCCACCAGTGGGACGACGGCTGCGGCATCTACGACGAGCGCCCGTCCGTCTGCCGCTCCTACACGTGCGCCGGCGACGACCGGATCTGGAAGGACTTCGACGCGATGGAGCTCAACCACGAGTTCATCGATTCGAAGCTGAGCGGCGAACGGGGCCCGATTGAGCTCTTCATGGATGCGCACCGCCGCGCTTAGCGTCGCGCTGCTGGTGGCCGGCTGCGGAGCCGCGGAAACCCCGCGCACGCAGATCGACTACGAGGCCCGCCTGGACCTCGTCACCGCGCAACCGTACGAGTTCACGTGCGGCGACGAGCGCCACGTCAACCGCTACGGCAAGCGCGCGTACTTCGCGCTCGCCGACATCGAGCGCTTCCAGCACATGAGCCGCCTGCGCGCCGCCACGAGCATCTTCTTCGGCGTCCAGGAGGTCTGCAAGGGCAAGCCGGACACCTACAAGCCGATGCGCGAAGCCGTCGCCGGCGTGCGTGCGGGCCGCTACGTGTCCACGCAGGGCAACGCCGGCAACGACTCAGACCACGGCGTCAACCGGCGAGTGCGCGCAACTGGCGCACCGCAAGGGTGAGCCCGGCCAGGTCGGGTGCGCCTTCGCGGCTGAGCGAGCGCAGGAACGACGTGAAGCGCTGCCGCGCGGCGCGGCGGTCCTCCAGGTAGGCCTCGACGTCGCCGTCCGCCTCCGCGAGCACCGCTCCCGCCAGCTCGCGGCGCATCTGCGCCGCGTCCTCGCGGACGGCCTGGAGCGCCCAGCGCTGCATCCGGGTGGGCGCCGGGATGCGGTCGAGCTCGCCTTCGATCCAGTCCAGGCGCAGCTCGGCGCCGACGGCGAAGAACACCTCGGCCACCTCCTCGATCGCGCGGCCGGTCGCGCCGGCGACCCACACCATGTCGGGGGCGTAGCGGAGCTCCGGGCGCAGCGAGTGGGCGCGCGCGAGCGGCTCCGGGATGCCGGCGCCCACGAGCCGTTCCACGGTCTGCTCGCGCCGGCGCTTGCGCTCGTCGGAGCCGAGTTCGCCGAGCTGCGCGGCGAGCCGCTCGAAGCCGTCACGGCCGGCCGCGATCGCCTCCGCGATCTCGGCCTCCGGCTCCCAGGTCAGATACCAGCGCGTGGTGGCCTCGACGAGCTCGTCGACACCGGCCATGACCTCGGCGTGCGCGTCCTTGGTCCCGCTCTCGAGCCGCTCGACGACCTCCCAGCGCGCGTCCGCGCCGGTCACCTCGCGGGCGATCCGGAACGCGCGCACGACGTCGGCCGGCTCGGCGCCGCGCTCGGCCATCAGCTGGGACATGAAGGTCGGGCCGAGCGCGTTGACGATCGCGTTCGCGTTGACCATGCAGATGAGCTGCTTGCGCAGCGGGTGCTCGGGCAGGAACGCGCCGAAGCGCTTGACCACCGCCGCGGGGAAGTACACGCGCAGATCGCGCTCCAGCCACGGCTCATCGACGAAGTCCGACCGCTCGAGCGCGCGGGCGAGCAGCTGCTTGGAGTAGGCGAGCAGCGTGGCGAGCTCGGGCCGTTCCATGCCGCGGCCGGTGCGGCGGCGCTCGCCGACCTCCTCGGTGCTCGGCAGGTCCTCGGAGCTGCGCATCAGCAGACCCAGCTCCTCGAGCTGGACCATCAGATCCTCGTAGGCGAACAGGCGGCTCGCGGAGCGGTCCACCTCCTGGGCGATGATCTGCGCCTGCTGGAAGGAGTCGTAGAGCACGTGCGCGACCACGTCGTCGGTGACGTCGAACAGCAGCTCGTCGCGCGCCTCGCGCGTGAGTTCACCGGCGCGCTCGGCCAGGCCGAGCAGGATCTTCAGGTTGACCTCGTGGTCGGAGCAGTCGACGCCCGCCGAGTTGTCGATGAAGTCGGCGTTCACGCGCCCGCCGCCGGCCGAGTACTCGATCCGGGCGCGCCGCGTGAAGCCGAGGTTGCCGCCCTCCCCCACGACCTTGGCGCGCAGGTCGGTCGCGTCCACGCGGATGGCGTCGGAGGCGCGGTCGTGCGCTTCGGCGTCGGTCTCCGTGCTGGCCTTCACGACCGTGCCGATGCCGCCGTTCCACAGCAGATCGACCGGCGCGCGCAGGATGGCGCGGATGACGTCGTTGGGCGCGAGTGACTCGTCCTCGAGGCCCAGCGCCGCGCGGGCCTGCGCGCTGAGCGTGATCGACTTCGCGGTGCGCGGGTAGACGCCGGCGCCCTCGGACAGCTTGTCGCGGTCGTAGTCGTCCCAGCTCGAGCGCGGCGTCTCGAACAGCCGCTTGCGCTCCTCGAAGCCGACGGCCGCGTCGGGCGTGGGATCGATGAAGATGTGGCGGTGGTCGTAGGCCGCGACGAGCCGGATCTTGTCGCTCAGCAGCATCCCGTTGCCGAACACGTCGCCGCTCATGTCGCCGATGCCGACGACCGTGAACTCGTCGGCCTGGGTGTCGATCCCGAGATCCTTGAAGTGGCGCTTGACGGACTCCCACGCGCCCTTGGCCGTGATGCCGAGCGCCTTGTGGTCGTAGCCCGCCGAGCCACCGGAGGCGAACGCGTCGTCGAGCCAGAAGCCGTACTCGCGGGAGACGCGGTTGGCGGTGTCGGAGAACGTCGCGGTGCCCTTGTCGGCCGCCACCACGAGGTACGTGTCGTCGCCGTCGCGCGCCCGCACCGCTTCCGGCGGGACGATCTCGCCGTCGACGAGGTTGTCGGTGACGCTCAGCAGGGAGCGGATGAACGTGACGTAGTGGCGCTCCACGTCGTCGCCGCGCTTGATGTAGAAGCCGCCCTTCGCCCCCGCCGGCACGATCACGGCGTTCTTGGTCAGCTGGGCGCGCATCAGGCCGAAGACCTCGGTGCGGTAGTCCTGCCGGTCCGACCAGCGCAGGCCGCCGCGCGCGATCGGCCCGCCGCGCAGGTGGATGCCCTCGACGTCGGGCGAGTAGACGTAGATCTCGCGGTACGGCGCCGGCTGCGGAACGGCGGGCACGTCCGCGCTGCGCAGCTTGAACGCGAGCGCCTCGCGGTCTGCGTTGTACGCGTTCGTGCGCAGCGTCGCGTCGATCACCGTGAGCTGGTTGCGCAGGATCCGGTCGTGGTCGAGCGAGGCCACCGCGTCGAGGTCGGCGAGGATCTCGTCGCGCAGCGCGACCTCCGCCGCCTCGTCGGTCTCCAGCTCGGGGTCGAAGCGCAGCTCGAAGAGGCGCACCAGCTTGGCCGTGATCGCGCTGTTGGCCACCAGCACGTCGTTCTGGTAGCTCTCGGTGAAGCGCGAGCCGACGCGCTGGCGGTACTTGCGGTACGCGCGCAGGATCGCCACCTGGCGCCGGTCCAGGCCCGCCGTGAGCACGAGCCGGTTGAGGTTGTCGGTCTCCGCCTCGCCGCGGTGGACGGCGGCCAGCAGCTCGGCCACGCGGTCGCCGACCTCGTCGAGATCCAGCCGCTCCCCGTCGGAGCCGAGCACCCGGAACTCCTGCACCCACGTCTCGTCGTCGCCCGTCAGCCGCGTCGAGATCTCCTCGATCACGCGCAGCCCGAGGTCCTCGAGCATCGGCAGCGCCTCACCCAGCTCCACCTTCGGCCCGCGTTTGTAGAGCGCGATCCGGGTGTGCGAGGCCAGCGGCTGCAGGGAGACCACCAGCGGCCCCTGCTCCGACAGCTGCTCGAGCAGCGCGATGTCCAGCGCGCCGACGTGCGGCGACGTGTAGCCCTTGTAGTGCTCGGGCAGGTGCGAAGCCCAGATCGAGCGCAGCAGGCGCCCGCGGGCCGGGCCGAAGCGCTCGGTCAACGCGTCCGAGAGGCCGTCGTCCCACGTGCGGGCGAGCTGCGCGACGTCACGCTCGAGCTCGGCGTTCTCGACCTCGGGCAGCCCGTCCCGCGAGTGCACGAGGAAGTGCACGCGCACGCGGCTGCCTTCGCCGAGCATGTGCTGGGCCTCGACGTCCTTGGCCTTGAAGCGGCGCTTGAACAGGCGCGTGACGCGCTCGACGAGCACCGCGCGGTAGCGCTCGCGCGGGAGCGCGAGGATGAACGAGGCGCTGCGCCCGTCACGGGCGCGGCGGCCGAGCAGCCGCACGCGGTCGGTGCCCTCGAGCGCGAGCAGCGCGACGACCGCGCGGCGCAGGTCGTCCACCGGCGCGGCGAACAGCTCGTCCTTCGGGAACGTGTCGAACAGGCCGACGGCGGCCTTGTAGTCGTGCGAGCCCTCGATGAAGTCCTCGGCCTCCAGCACGCGGTGCAGCTTGCGGTGCAGGACGGGTGTCTCGCTCGCCGGCTCCGTGTAGGCCTTGCTCGTGAACAGGCCGAGCAGGCGTGACTCACCCGCGAGCTCGCCGTCCGGCGTGACGCGGCGCACGCCGACGTAGTCCATGCGCTCGCGGCGGTGGACCGGCGAGCGGGCGTTGGCCTTGTCGACGAGCAGCAGTTCACCGGAGGTCGCGAGCTGGCGCAGCGCCTCCGGGAGTTCCGCGAGCGGGACCGGCGTGCTGTACGCGGAGCGCTCCTCGTCGGCCAGGATGCCGAGGCCCGAGCCCGGGATGCAGCGGTACGCGCCGTCGGCGATCTCGTACTCGCGCGCGCCCAGCAGGACGAAGTTGCCGCGCAGCAGCCAGGCGAGGAAGTCCACGGCCTCGCGGATCTCGTCGCTGTCGTAGCGCGGGCCCGCGCGGCGGGCGAGTGACAGCATCGACTCCACGCGCTGGGTCATCGCGCCGAAGTCGGTGACCGTGGAGCGCACGGCGAGCAGCACCGCCTCGATGTCCGACGCCAGCTCCTGCAGCTCGTGCGCGGTGAGCTTGCGCGCGAGGTCGTAATGCATGACCGACTCGCGGTGGGCCGCGTTGCGCGCGTGGCTGACGGCGCTGATCTTCCCGTCCTCGCGCGTGATCCCGATGATCGGGTGCACGATCCGCGCGACGTGCTCGCCGCGCGCCTCGAGCGCCGCGCTGACGCTGTCGACGAGGAACGGCCAGTCGTCGGTGTTGGTTTCCAACACGCTGCCGAGCGGCTCGTAACCGTCGGTTGACAGCGTGGGGTTGAACGCCCGCACCGCGACCGGTCTGCGGCCGCGCGCGTCCGCGAACCGGTACGCCCCGAGCACCTCGGCACTGAGGTGCTCGGGCGAGATGCCGTCCGTGGACAGCCGCCGGACGTACGCCGCCGCGAAGGCGCGCGCGATCTCGCCGCCGTCGACCTCGGCGAGATCGAGCAAGCTCATCTGGAGGACGCTAGCTCAGCCGCTCTTTCAGCGCTTCGAACTGCGTCCGGATCTCCTGCGGCAGCTTGTCGCCGAACTGGGCGAGGTGCTCCTGCGTCTGGTCGAGCTCGGAGCGGGCCTCGTCGAGGTCCACGCTCAGCGCGTCGGCCACGCGGCGGCGATCCAGGCCGCCGAGCTGCAGGTGCTCGGGCTCGGGGACGTAGCCGATCGGCGTCTCGAAGGCCTCGGCCTCGTCGTCGCAGCGGCGGAAGATCCAGGCCAGCACGCGCGAGTTCTCGCCGAAGCCGGGCCACAGGAACTTGCCGTCTTCGTCCTTGCGGAACCAGTTGACGTGGAAGATCTTCGGCAGCTGGGCCTTCTTGTGGTCGGCCATGTCCAGCCAGTGCTGGAAGTAGTCGGCCATGTGGTAGCCGCAGAACGGCAGCATCGCGAACGGGTCGAAGCGCAGCTCGCCGACCTTGCCGGCCGCGGCCGCGGTCTTCTCGGACGCCATCGTCGCGCCGAGGAAGACGCCGTGCTCCCAGCCGAAGGCCTCGCGCACGAGCGGGGCGCCGCTCGACCGCCGGCCACCGAACAGGAACGCGTCGATCGGCACGCCCTTGGGGTCCTCCCACTCCTCCGCGATGCTCGGGCACTGGCCCGCGGGCGTCGTGAAGCGGGCGTTCGGGTGCGCGGCCGGGCCGTCGCCCGACTTCCGGCGTCCAGTCGTTGCCCTTCCAGTCGATCAGGTGCTCGGGCGTCTCGCCGGACATGCCCTCCCACCAGATGTCGCCGTCGTCGGTCTTGGCGCAGTTGGTGAAGATCGTGTTGCGCTCGATCGTGTCCATCGCGTTCGGGTTCGTCTTGCGCGCCGTGTTGGGCGCGACACCGAAGAACCCGTACTCGGGGTTGACGGCGTAGAGCTTGCCGTCGTCGCCGAACTTCATCCACGCGATGTCGTCGCCGATCGTCTCGACCTTCCAGTCCTCGATCGTCGGCACGAGCATGGCCAGGTTGGTCTTGCCGCACGCGCTCGGGAACGCGCCCGCCACGTACTTGACGCGGCCCTCGGGGCTCGTGAGCTTGAGGATGAGCATGTGCTCGGCGAGCCAGCCCTCGTCGCGGGCCATCACGGACGCGATCCGCAGGGCGAAGCACTTCTTGCCCAGCAGCGCGTTGCCGCCGTAGCCCGAGCCGTAGGACCAGATCTCACGCGTCTCGGGGAAGTGGACGATGTACTTCTCCTGGTTGCACGGCCACGTGCCGGAGCGGGTGCCGTCCTCGAGCGGGGAGCCCGTGGTGTGCACGCACGGCACGAAGTCGCCGCTGTCGCCGAGCGCCTCGAGCGCCCGCTTGCCCATGCGGGTCATGATCCGCATCGACACGGCGGCGTAGGCGGAGTCCGTGAGCTGGATGCCGATCTCGGCGATCGGCGAGCCCAGCGGGCCCATGCTGAACGGGACGACGTACATCGTGCGGCCGCGCATGCTGCCCGCGAACTTGTCGTCGAGCACCTCGCGCATCTCGCCCGGGTCGCGCCAGTTGTTCGTCGGGCCCGCGTCCTCCTCGGACTGCGAGCAGATGAACGTGCGGTCCTCGACGCGGGCGACGTCGCCCGGATCAGACCGCGCCAGGTACGAGTTCGGCCGCTTGGCCTCCGAGAGCTTCTCGAACGTTCCCGCTTCTACGAGCTCGGCGCAGAGGTTGTCGTACTCCTCCGCCGAGCCATCGCACCAGTGGATCGCGGCCGGCTGCGTCAACTCGGCCACCTCCTCCACCCAGGCGAGCAGTTTTGCGTGTTTGGTGGGAACGGAAGTCTCGATGGCCACTTGAGGAATCGACCTCTCTCAGGGTTTGTCAGGTCTGTACAAACCTACACGGAATGCGAAGACCGAAATGCCGCGCCGGGACTCCGAACGCGCCAAAACGATCACTCCGCCCGCTTCAGCTTACGCGAAGCTACCCCGGAAGGCCACCATACGATGCGCTAGGTCGCTCTGGGTGGTTTTGCCAGTGACGTTCAAACTTCCCGCTTGGGCACGAGCACAAGCCGCTTGAACTCCGCCACAAGCGTTCCGTCCTGGTTCAGGACACGGGTGTGGACGCGCACCGTGCCGCGGTCCGGCTTGGACCGTGACTCCTTGATTTCCAGGACCTCTGTCTCGGCAAACAACGTGTCACCGTGGAACACCGGGGCCGGGTGGCTGAGCGCCTCGGTGGCGAGGTTCGCGATCGCCTTGCCGGAGATGTCGGACACGCTCATGCCGAGCGCGAGGCTGTAGACGTACGGGCCGACGACGACGTTCTTGCCCTGCTGGGACTGCGCTGCGTACACGTCGTTGATGTGCAGCGGGTGGTGGTTCATCGTCAGCAGGCAGAACAGGTGATCGTCGGCCTCGGTGACCGTCTTGGCCGGCCAGTGCTTGTACACCGCGCCGACCTCGAACTCCTCGAGGTAGCGG
The DNA here is from genome assembly GCA_963724195.1 of uncultured Solirubrobacteraceae bacterium. Lineage (GTDB taxonomy): Bacteria > Actinomycetota > Thermoleophilia > Solirubrobacterales > Solirubrobacteraceae > Solirubrobacter. The sequence continues at coordinate 127,181 of CAVRTQ010000022.1, forward strand.
CCGTACGGGTGCGCGCCGGAGGCCTCGCGCGTCGGTCCATCGGTATCCACTGGGCTCATGGGAGGGCATGATGCCCTTGATGCGCAACCCTCGCTCGCACTTCGCGCCGCTCGCCATCGGCGCGCCCGACCCGGTCCGCGAGATCCCCGTGACGCCCTCGCGGATGATCCATTTCTTCGACCCGTCGAACGAGAAGATGCGCGCCAGAGTGCCGGACATGGCGCGTTCCGCCGACGTCCTGCTCGGCAACCTCGAGGACGCCGTAGCCGCCGACAAGAAGGAAGCGGCGCGGGCCGGCCTGGTCGAGGTGGGCAAGACCGCCGATCTGGGCGGAACGCCTTTGTGGACGCGGGTGAACGCGCTCGAATCGCCCTGGGTGCTCGACGACCTTGTGACATTGGTCACAGAGATCGGCGACGTGCTCGACGTGGTGATGGTGCCGAAGGTCGAGGGCGCCTGGGACATCCACTACGTCGACCGGCTCCTGGCGCAACTGGAGGCCCGCGCGGGGTTGACGCGGCCGATCCTGGTCCACGCGATCTTGGAGACCGCGCAGGGCGTGGCCAACGTCGAGGAGATCGCCAACGCCTCGCCACGGATGCAGGGCATCTCGCTCGGCCCCGCGGACCTGGCCGCGTCGCGGCGGATGAAGACCACGCGCGTCGGCGGCGGCCACCCCGGCTACCGCGTCATCGCCGACCCGGATGGGGACGCCGATCGCCCCTCCTACCAGCAGGATCTCTGGCACTACACGATCGGGCGCATGGTCGACGCCTGCGCCGCGGCCGGCATCTTCCCCTACTACGGCCCGTTCGGGGACATCCGCGACGAGATCGGCTGCGAGGCCCAGTTCCGCGCCGCCTACCTGATGGGCTGCGTCGGCACCTGGTCGCTGCACCCGGTCCAGATCGGCATCGCCAAGCAGGTCTTCTCCCCCGAGGTCGACGAAGTCCTGTTCGCCAAGAAGGTGCTCGAGGCGATCCCGGACGGCTCGGGCGTGCACATGATCGACGGCAAGATGCAGGACGACGCGACCTGGAAGCAGTCGAAGGTCATGGTCGACCTCGCCCAGATGCTCGCCAAGAAGGACCCGGAGCTCGCGGAGGCCTACGGCTTCTCCGGGCATCATTGATCTGCGTGCGCCGCCGCAAGGACAAGGAACCCAGCCAGGAGATCGTGCCCGTCACCCCGCCCAAGCCGGAGGCGGATGACCGCGCGTGGTCGTCGCGGCGCAACATCGGGGAACGCGACGCGCGCAAGGACCTCGTGCCGTACATGGCGCTGCCCGCCGAGACCGGGCCGACGTGGGCGCCCGACCAGCTCTCGATCTGGCCGGTCGAGGGCGGGCGCTTCGGGATCGACGCGCACTACCACGGCACCACGGGCAAGGAGCGGGCGCGCCAGCAGGCGGTGCGGCTGGAGCGCGTGCACCTCGCCGTCAGCGTCCGTGACCACGAGGACGGCGCGGCGTTGCGGCTCGGCCCGCTCGCGCACAAGGCCACGTTCCTCGCGATCGAGGCCTTCCTCGGTCGCCCGATCGACGATGAGTGACGCTCTACCTGAGCCTGAGCATCGGCTCCATCTCGAGCACGTCCGCGAGAACGCGATGGACGAGCCGGGCGAGATCGAGGCCTTCTACGACCGCTGTAGCGACCTGATGCGGGCGCTGCTGGAGGAGCTCGCGCGCACGCCCGACCAGCCGCGCGCCTTCCCGGTCATCGAGGACGCGATGGGCTGGCCGCGGCGCCGCATCTCATCCGTGCTCGGCGGCGTCTTCACCGTCCGCACACGCCACTTCGGCGGCCGCCGCCCCTACCACTTCCACGACGAGCGCCAGGCCGCCTCACGCCGCTGGGAGCTGTGGATGGACCCGGTGCAGGCGGAGACGATCCGACGCGCCGCGGACTAACCGACGGTTCAGCCGCCGCTCGGCTGCGTGCACACTGTGCCTGGTGCCGCGCCTCCCGCTGATCCTCATCATCGCCGGCCTCTCCGCCGCGGTGTTCTCCCAGCTCGGCTCGGTCGAGGGTGTCGCGCTCGTCGTCGCCGACGAGCGCGTGTTCGGCCCGGAGTGGCTCGCGCGGATCCCGGACGTCGCAGGCGGGTTGGGGTTGTCGGCGGCGTTGTGCGGGGCGATCTGCTGGCGCTGGCCCGACCGGTTGGTCGCCGGGATCGTCGCGGTGCTGTTGGCGCTCGGAACCGCGTTCGTCGTGTGGTGGCTCGTCGCCCCGCCCTACGTCGTCTTCGACCGCGCCGGCCAGGAGGTCGGGTGGCACTGGTCCCTGTGGGTCGCCACGGCCGAGTTGGTCGTGGCGACCGTCTGTGCGGCGGCTCTAGCGCGAACCGCTTGAACGGCGGGCATCGAGGCGGTGGGTGCGGTCGGAGTCGATCGCGCACCGGCCGCACACGAGCGCAAACGACCGTTCGAGTTGGCACGTAGAAGGGGGTATGCCCGCTCAGTTGCCTCACAGGCGACTGAGCGGGCATACCCCCGGATGTTCGTTGCCGCGAGGCGGGCTCACCACTCCCTTACCGGAGCAGTTCGCTGATCCCACCGCGGCGCGGCGAGTCACGCGCCTTGGCGGCGCGCCGCGAATCACGCGCCGCCCGCACGCCCCCTCGCGCGCTACGCCACGCGCCGCAGCGGCGTCGGGACCGCGGTCGCGGCGCGGACCGCCATCGCGCTCGCCTCGACCGCGCTCTTCCACGCGACCTCCGCAAGGAGCCCCGGCGCGGCCACCCAGTCGCCCGCGAGGAACACGCCGTCCCCACGGTCGAGCGCTGGGCGGTCGCGCCAGGTCGTCCCGGGGAGGTCGAGCGCGCCGGTGCGGCCGTGCATCACCATCCGGCGGTGCCAGACGGTGCGGGTCGCGCGGTCGGGGAACGCGAGGTCGAGGAGGGCCTCGAGGCGGCGGGTCGTGCCGTCGTGGGACTCGCCGGGGCGGACGGGCATCTGCGCCTGGACGAGCTCCTGCCCTGCGGGCGCGAGGGTGCGGTCGGCGGCGGTGTAGCGCTCCACCCAGCCGCACTCGTCCAGATCCGAGACGACGAACGGGTCGCCGCGGCGGCTCTCCAGCGCGAGGTCGATGCAGACGGTGTGGCCGCTGGTCCAGGACAGTGAGGGGTCGTCGAGCAGGGCGCGGGCGTCGGATGGCTCGACCGCGACGATCGTCGGCGTCGCCGGAAGGTCGCTCACGCGCTCGCCGAACCGGAACTCCACGCCGAGCTGCCGGGCGCGGTTCGACGAGCGCCTGCACGAGCGCGCTCCAGCCGCCGATCAGGAACCGCACGGACGGCGGCGGGCTCGCCAGCCGGCTCGTGCGCTCCCAGATGAACGCGGCGGACAGCTCGCCCGGGTCGTGGTGGAAGGTGTAGACACCGGCGAGCGCGGACAGCCACTCCGCCGTGCGCTCCCCGGCGTGGCTCGAAGCCCACGCGCGGAACGACTCGTCGTCCGGCGCGCGGCGGCCACGCAGCTTGAGCATCGAGGGGATCAGCGTGAGCGGCGGGGTGCGATGGATCGCGCCGCCCCAGCGGAGCCGCAGCCCGGTGTACGGGATGCCCGTCGACGGCGGGAGCAGGTCCCGCTCCTTCAGCCACCCCCACAACGCGCCGTCGCTGTAGAGCACGTGCGGGCCGAGGTTCGCCCGGTAGGGCGCCTCCAGGGAGCGGGCGCGGCCGCCGGGCTCACCGTGTGCGTCGTACAGCACGACCGGCGCACCGGCCTCGGCGCACGTGATCGCCGCGGTCAGCCCCGCGACCCCTGCGCCGACGATCGTGATCGTCTCCATGCACCGCAAGCTACGCCGAAGCTGGTCGGAATTACAGTGCCAGTTGTGCCCGCCGCGAGAGGACCAGTTGACCCGCTCGATCGCGACGCCGACCTCCCGCTGCACGAACAGGTCGAGCGCCAGCTGCGCGAAGGGATCCAGGCCGGGCGGATCCCCGCGGGCGCGGCGCTGCCGTCCACCCGGGCGCTCGCGACCGCGCTCGGCGTCTCGCGCGGCGTCATCACCGAGGCCTACGGGCAGCTCGCGTCCGAGGGGTACCTCGCGATGCGCCAGGGCGCGCCCGTCCGCGTCGCCGCCGCGGTCCAGCAGCGCATGCGGGAGCCGGCACGCTCGCTGCACCCCACGTTCGCGTACGACCTGCGGCCCGGCGTCCCCGACCTGGCCGGCTTCCCCGCCGACGCCTGGCTGCGTTCACTGAGAGCGGCCTGGCGCCGAGCCCCGTTCGCCACCCTCGGAGAGCCCGACCCGCGCGGCCTGCCGCAACCTCCGGGAGACCCTCGCCGCCCACCTCGCCCGTTCCCGCGGCGCGGCCGCGGACCCCGAGCACCTGATCGTCTGCGGCGGGTTCCGCGCCGGGTTCGTGGAGCTGTGCCGCTTCCTGCAGCGCACGGGAGCGGACAGCGTCGCCGTGGAGGACCCGGGCTGGCATCCGGCACGGCTGGCGATCGAGCAGGCCGGCCTCGACATCGTCCCGATCCCGGTCGACGCCGACGGCCTGCGCGTCGACGCGCTGCACGACGTCCGCGCGGTGCTCGTCACCCCGGCGCACCAGTTCCCGACCGGCGTGACCTTGAGCCGCGAGCGCCGTGCCGCCCTCGTCGAGTGGGCCTCCGACCACGACGCGCTGATCATCGAGGACGACTACGACTCCGAGCTGTCCGAGCAGCGCCCCGGCGCCGTCCAGGGCCTCGCGCCGGAGCGGGTGGTGCTGCTCGGCAGCGCGAGCAAGCGCCTCGCGCCCGGGCTGCGGCTCGGCTGGATGCTCACGCCCTCGTGGCTCACGTGGCCGCTGACCACGACCCGCGCGGTAGAGGCCACGGGCGGCGACGTGATCACCCAGCTCGCGTTCACCGACTTCCTCGAACGCGGAGAGCTCGACCGCCACCTGCGCCGGATGCGCGCTCAGTACGCGAGCCGCCGCGCGGCGCTCCTGAGCGCGTTGGCGCGACGCCTCCCGCAGCTCACCGTCCGCGAGGCGCCGCCTGCCGGCCTGTTCGTCCTCGCCGAGGGTGAGATCGACGAGCACGCCACCGTCGAGTACGCCGCGCGCCACGGCGTCGGCGTCGAACCGCTCGGCCTGCACCGCTTCGAGCCGGACGGCACCACCGGCCTCGTCCTGGGCTACGGCGCGCTCGCCGAACCCGCGCTCGACCGCGCGATCGACCTCCTGTCCAACATGCTGCCAAAGGCTCCGGATCAGGTGTAAATCGTCAGACGGACGGGGAAGACCCCCGCGGAGAGTCGGGATCAGGAGAGAACATGGCCGTGACCGCAGCACCCGCACGCCCAGCCACAGAGCTGCAAGACCGCGTTGTCAAGCGTGCCGAGGTCGTCGGCGTCTGGGCCGTGGACTGCGTCTGCGCACAGCGCACGAACACCGACTGGGCCGCCGAGCTGCTCGGTGACGTCGAGCACCGCCACGAGCACGCCACGCTCGACGAGCGACGGCTACCACCTGGACTCCTTCGCCGTGGAACGCGTCGCCGCCCAGCGCGGCACGGCCTACGTGCGGCTCGTCTGCGCCGTGAGCGTCCGCCCCGCCCGGCTCTCCCCCATGCTCGCGGCGCGCACGCTCCGCGGGATGCTGGACGAGCTGATGCTCACGCCGGCCCGCGCCAAGGCGACCTGCGCGCGCCTGATCGACGTCGCGATCGTCCCCGCGATCTAGGCGATCGAACGCGGCAGCCGGCTTCGCCGGCGCCGCGCGCGCTCTCAGGATCTCGCGCGCGTCACGAACGCGCGCACCGCGTCGCGCAACCCGTTCACGTCGCTGCGCAGGCTGTGGTTGCCGCGCAACTTCACGATCTCGCGGTTCGGCGCCTCCGGCGGCATCCCGAACGGATCGCTCTCGCCCTGGATGATCAGCACCGGCACGGTCACGCCCTCGAGCTCCGGCAGGCGCGTCTTCTCCGGCCGCCCCGGCGGATGCAGCGGGAACGCGAGGCAGAGCACGCCCGCCGCGCCGACCGCGTCCGCGGTCCGGCAGGCCACGCGCGCGCCCGACGAGCGCCCGCCGACCAACAGCCGCAACCCGTCGACCGGCAGCGCGGCACACACGGCGGTCCACGCCGTGTCGAGCTGCGGCGCCGGCGCGGGCGACTTGCGCCCCGCCACGCGGTAGGGCTGCTCGACCAGGTACACGGACACGCCCGCCTCGTTCGCGGTCTGCGTCGCCGCCTTCAGGTCCGGCGCGCCGACCCCGCCACCGGCGCCGTGCCCGAGCACGAGCACGGTCGAAGCGCCATCGACGAGGTGGGGGTGGGCGTGCGCCGGGCCGTGCGGCGTGTCGATCTCGAGCACGCGCGGAAGCCTAGCCGTCGCGGCGGAGCTTCTTCCGGCGGTTGAGCTCGCGCCGGGCGAGCACCACGCCGACCACGATCGGCACCCAGTACGGCTTGGAGTCCAGCACCGCCTGTACCCATCCGGGCAGCTCGAGATCGATCTGAAACGATGGCAGCGGCAGGTCCGGGAGGTCGATCCGCGGGAGGTCGGGCAGATCGATCGACGGCCACGGGATGGCGGGGATGAGCCGCAGCAGGAACGCGAAGCCGATGATCGCCGCCGCGACCTGAGCCGCCCCGCTGAGCACGTACCGCGAGGCGTACAGCTTCGGGTGCCGGCGCCCCCAGGCGGCGAGTCGAGCGGCGCGCGTGCCCGGCTCGGGGTCCAGTTCGTATTCCTCGTCGCCACCGTCCGGCACCAACGACGCGCGCTTGACGCTCCCGCCCCAGAACGGCATCACCGCCCGCACCTCGAACCCGTCCCCCGCGAGCACCGTCTGCTTGGCGTTCGCCTTGGTCTCGGCGACCGTCTCACCGTCCACGACCAGCCGCACACGGTCCTGCTCCCAGATCGGGTCCGGGATGACCTCCACCGTGCGGCCCTCATACTCGACGCTGAAGCTGGCGGGCATGGACGCCAGCGTACCATACAAGCGTATGACACCTGCTCCTGTCGACCACGACGAACGCCGCGCGCGCCTCACCGAGGTGCTGCTCGACGTGGTCGCGGAGGGCGGGCTGGAAGCGGCCACGATCCGCACCGTGGCCGCCGCGGCGGGCGTCTCGATCGGCACCGTCCAGCACTACTTCAAGACCAAGGACGACATGCTCGGCCACGCCTACCGGACGGTGGGCAAGGAGATCGGTGACCGCGCCGAGCAGGAGGCGGAGGGCGCCACGTCGTGGAAGGCGGCGATCCGGGCGATCCTGCTCGAGCTGCTCCCGCTCGACGAGCGCCGCGCGAAGGGCTACCGCGTCAGCGTCGCGTTCGCCTCCCGCGCCACGTGGAACGCCGAGCTCGGCGCCGAGCTGCGCAAGGACCTCAAGGAGCTGCAGGACATCTTCGTCGACATGCTCCAGCAGGCCGGCGTCCCGGACGCCGAGCGCGAGGCGACGACGCTGCTCGCGCTCAACGCGGGGCTCGCCGAGCCGCTGATCTACGGCGACGGCACGCCGGAGCAGGTGGTCGCCGCGCTCGACGCGTACCTGGACCGAGTTTTCTAAAGAGGGACAGTCCCTCTTTAGAAAGGATCTCGCGCAGCGTCAGCGGATCGCGGCCCGTGAGCTCGCGTACGGCGTGCGAGACCACGGCCGAGTAGCCGAGCCGCGCGCCCGTGCCGAACGTCGCGTACGCCGCGGCGACCACCTCCGGCATCCCGGCGTGCTTGACCAGCCCGCTCGCGTAGTCGTCGTCGCTCACGAGCACCGGTTCCACCGGCTTGCCGCCGAGTTCGGAGAACACCGCCGCGAGCTCCACCGGGCCGAGCGCCTCCGCCCCCGTGATGTCGTACTCGCGCCCGTCGTGGCCGGAGCCGGCCAGCACGGCGGCTGCCGCGCGGGCGCAGTCGGCGCGGGCGACGAAGCCGACGGGGCCGCCGTTGGTCACGTGGCGACCCGTGGCCAGCGCCGCCTGGTAAGCCGGGACCTGGATCTCGGCGTAGATGTTGTTGCGGAGCATCGCCCACGCCGCCCCGCTCGCGCGGATGTGCTCCTCGGTCGCGCGGTGCTCGGGCGCCACCACGATCGGGTTGCTGTCCGAGGGGTTCGGGATCGACGTGTAGGCGATGAAGCCGACGCCCGCGGCCACGGCGGCGTCGACCGTGGCCTTGTGACCCTCGACGCGCCGGCCGATCTCGTTGCCGCTGATCAGCAGCATCCGCTCGCCACCGGCGAACGCCTCGGGGGATGCGGCGTCCCAGTCGTACGCGCGCACTTCGGCACCGGGCACGTCCAGCGCGTCCGGGGTGCGGGTCAGCAGGATCAGCTGCGACGGATCGACGGTCTTCAGCAGCTCGGCGGTGACGAGCCGGCCGAGCTGGCCGGACGCACCCGTGATGACAAGGCTCATAAGAGCAGTCTCATATCAGTCACAGGGACGACAGTCTCATCGCGCCGATGAGTTTCGGCGGGCCTGGTCGTCTAACCGTGCATGACCTCCTCCCCAGAACGCAACCGGTGGGCCGCGCTCTACGTGCTGTGCGCGGGGACGCTGATGATCGTCCTCGACGCCACGATCGTGAACGTCGCTCTTCCCTCCATCCAGGACGACCTGAACTTCACGGCGAGCAACCTCGCGTGGGTCGTCAACGCGTACCTGATCGCCTTCGGCGGGCTGCTCCTGCTGGCCGGCCGCGCCGGTGACCTGATCGGGCAGCGCACCGTGTTCCTCACCGGCCTCGTCATCTTCACCCTCGCTTCCATCGCCTGCGCCGTCGCGCAGACGCAGGGCATGCTGATCGCCGCGCGCTTCGTGCAGGGCGCGGGCGGCGCGCTCACCTCCGCGGTCGTCCTCGGGATGATCGTGACGATGTTCCCGCAGCCGCGCGAGCAGGCCAAGGCGCTCGGCGTCTACGGCTTCGTGGCGTCCGCCGGCGGGTCGATCGGCCTGCTGGCCGGCGGTGTGCTCACCGACGCGCTGGACTGGCACTGGATCTTCCTGATCAACGCGCCGATCGGGATCGCCGTCGGCGTGCTGGCGCTGCGGCTGGTCGAGGCCAAGCCCGGTCTGGGCGTGCGCGCCGGCGCGGACCTCCCCGGCGCGGCGTTGCTCACCGGTGGCGTGATGGTGGGCGTGTACGCCGTCCTGGGCGTCGCCGAGCACGGCTGGGCGTCGCAGCGCACGCTCGGGCTGGTCGCGATCTCCGCCGTCGCGCTCGTCGTCTTCCTCGTGCGCCAGGCGCGGATCGCGACGCCGCTGATGCCGCTGCGGCTGTTCGCCTCGCGCGACGTGACCGGTGCGAACCTCGTGATGGGGCTGCTCGTGGTCGGGATGTTCGGCCTCTTCTTCCTGGGCGCCCTGTACCTGCAGCTGGTGCTGGGCTACGACCCGCTGGCCGTCGGCCTCGCGTTCCTGCCCTCGACGCTCGTGATGGGCGTGACGTCGCTCAAGCTCTCGCAGCACTTCGCGCCGCGCAGGATCCTCGTGCCGAGCCTGCTGCTGATCGTCGCCGGCCTGCTGCTGTTCGCGCGCACACCGGTGGACGGCTCGTACGTGGCAGACGTGCTCCCGGCGACGATCCTGATCGGCTTGGGCGCCGGCCTCTCGACGCCCGCGCTGATGACGCTCGCGATGTCCGGGGTGAACCCGGAGGACGCGGGGCTGGCCTCCGGCCTGGTCAACACCACCGTGCAGGTCGGCGGCGCGATCGGCCTCGCCGTGCTGGCGACGCTGGCCGCCGGGCGCACGGGCGCGTCGACCGCTCCCGAGGCGCTGCTGTCCGGCTACCACCTCGCGTTCGTGGTCGGTGCCGGCCTCCTGCTCATCGCCACGCTCGTGGCGCTGTGGCTGTGCCGCCCGCGCTCAGTGCTGCAGGTATTCGGCGTCCGTGACGTGATCTCCCCAGATCGCGTCTGACCCGTCGTCGGCGATCTCCTGCATCGCCAAATGGGTCATGAAGTTCGCCGAATCGGCGCCGTGCCAGTGCTCTTCCCCGGGCTCGAAGTGCACGGTGTCCCCGGCCCGGATGGGCTCCACCCGACCGCCGCGCGACTGCGCGAGCCCGGAGCCCTCCGTGACGTGGATCGTCTGGCCGAACGGATGTTTGTGCCAGGCGGTCCGCGCGCCGGGCGTGAAGTGCACGACCAGCAGCTTCACGTGCGGGCCGGTGGAGATCGCGTCGATGTAGACGTCGCCGGTGAACCACTCGGCTGAGGCGCGCTGCGTCGCGTGCTGGTGCGGGCGGATGACCTCCATCAGGCCTGAAGCCTAGTCGTCGTCGGCATCCTTGTCGTTGCCGTACGCCTTGCCGTTCGCAGAGGCGTTTTCGTTGAGGCCGCGCTGCGTTTTCGCCTCAGGGGACGGTTTCGTCAATCCGGGCGGCTCCGTCGCCTGAGTGGACGCCGAGCGGAGCGGGCTTCTGCGCCTTCGGAGCGTTCTCCTTGGCCGGCTGGACGGGCTTCTGGGCCTTCGGCGCCTTGGCCTCGGCCGGCTTGACCGGCTTCTGGGCCTTCGGCGCCTTGACCTCGGCCGGCTTGTCCTGCTTGGCCGGCTTGCCCTGGTCGGCCGGCTTCCCCCTGCCCGACTGTGGCGCAGACCCGGCCTCCGTCCGGGCGTGCGGCGCGGTCGCCGCCGCCGGCGGGGCCTCCGGCGCCGCCGCCGCGGCGGTCCGCGTCCGTCTGCGCGGCGTCGTCTTCGCCTGCTTGTTCTGCTTTTCGGTCGCCCGCACCTGCTTCTCCGCGGGCTGCTCGGCCTGCGTACTGGCGGCGACGACCGTGGCGATCGGGGTCGGGACCGCGGTGCGCGTCTGTGCCCGTGGGCGCGCGCGCTTCGGCTCGGGCGTCACCGCCGCGGCCGCCTCGCTCACGCGCGGCGGCGGCTTGTAGAACTCGGTCGCGGCCACGGTCGCCCCGCCGGTCGCGAGCACGACGCACGAGAGCAGCTTCGCCGTCCCGCCGCCGAGGATCTCGGCCAGCAGCGCCGCGGCGCCCGCGGTCGGCAGCGGCGGAGCCAGCAGCGCGAGCCGCTTCTCGCGCTGCTTGATGTCGGCCTGGAAGACCCGGCAGCCCGCGCAGGACCGCAGGTGCGCGCGCAGGCCGCGGCCGCGCAGCACGCGGCCGTCACCGTCGGAGAGCATCCGGCGTACGTCGTCGCAGGGCATCTCACGCCCCTCGCGTGCGCTGAACAGGGCCGTGCGGGCCTCGTAGATCGTCTGCTTGACATTCGCCGCGGACGTCTCCAGCACCACCGCGATCTCGGCGTGCGAGAGGCCGTTGAGCTCGCGCAGGACGAGCGCGGCGCGCTGACGGTCCGGCAGGTCGGCCAGATCCATCTGCAGCAGGCGCAGCTCCTCGCGTTCGCTGACCTGGTCGTCGAGATCCGTCAGGACCGGGATGTCGTCGAGCTCGGTCGTCGCACGGCGCTTGCGCAGGATCGAGATCGCCTCGTTGTGGGCGATCCGGAACAGCCACGGCTTGATGTCGAAGTCCCGCCGCTCGTCCTGCAGCGCCGCGAACGCCCGGGCCATCGTGCTCTGCAGCGCGTCCTGGGCGTCCTCCTCGTGGCGCAGGATGCTGCGGCAGTAGCGATAGAGCGCCTGGTGATGGCGTTCGTAGACCGCCGCGAATGCGGTCGCATCGCCGCGCATGGCCCGGGAGCGCAGTGTGCTTTCCCGGCGTAGGCGCAGCGTGGCGGGTACGGCAGTCATTGTCCACACATCCTGAACGTCACAACCCGCGAAAAGTCATACCCAACTTTTCCGGTCTCTGCGCGTTGACGCACCAAATGGCCCCGTACAACCCCCAAAAGACGCTCGCCCTGATCGAGCGGACACTCACCGCCGAGCCGACCACGAGCCTGCGCGCACTCACCGCGCTGCGCGCCGAGTTGGACGTCCTCGAGCGGCATCTCGTCGCCCGAGCGCTGCAGGAAGGACAGACCTACACGCAGATCGCGCGGCCCGCTCGGGATCTCGCGTCAGGCCGCCCACCGGCGCTACCGCGACCTGACGACGACCGCGCCGCCGACGCTGTCCGACGACGCGCGCGCCACGCTCGTACGCGCGCGCGAGGAGGCAGCGCGGCACGGCTCCCGCAGCATCGACGGCGAGCACCTCGTGCTGGCCCTCGCCCACGCGGGTGTGTTTCAGCTCGACGTCGAGGCGGCACGCCGGAGCTTCGGCCCGCCGGCCCTCAACGCCCCCAAGCCCGCCGGTCTGCACCCTTCGATTCACGCCCGCCTCGTGCGCAATTCAGGCGTTCTCGGCATCGAACAGCTGGTGCACGCGACGCTGCAGGACCCGGGCGCGCGGCGATTGCTCGACCAGTTCGGGGGGTCAGTCCACAAGCTTGTTCACAGTCGCCCAGTTGCGCACCGTGGCGGTGCCGGCCCCGAGGCCCGGCTGGCTGAGAGCTTTCATTAGGCGCGAGTTCTGCATGCCCTCAGGGCACCACGCGTAGATCTCCTTGCCGTTGGCCTTGAACTGATCGGGGGCGAAATCCTCGCCCTCGAGACTGTCCAGCTGCGGCTCGCGGTCCAGGAAGACGACGAAGTAGCGCGTGGGGTTGTCGACCGCTTCGCCGAAGGGGTCGGCAGCGATCACCGCCAGCAGCTCGTCCATCGTGCGCAGCACGACGTCGATCTTCATGTCGAAGCGCTCCTGGAGCGCCGCTTCGAGCTTGGTCCGCGAGGCGCGGCCGGTGAAGATCGCGTTACCGCTGGCGAGCACGGTCCGGACGTCGGTGTAGCCGAGCGCTTCCAGAAGTGCCCGCAAATCGGCCATCGCCACCCGGCGCTTGGAACCGAGGTTGATACCGCGGAGGAGCGCGATGTTGCGGGGCACGGTCGCGAAGGTACCCGTTCGAACAGGTTCGCGCGAACCTGAAGGTTCCCTTACAGGAGTCTTCAGGAGGCGCTTAGAGATCCGGGAGACACTGCCGGGGCGCTTCGATGAGGAGGAGCGCGCTGGGTCAATCTCTTGGAGGGTCTGTGATGTTGTCTGTGAAGACGCGGCGTCTTGCCGTGCCCGTGGTCGTCGCCTGCGTCGGTGTGCTCGGCAGCGCTACTGCTGCGCACGCACAGTCGGGCGGGTTGTCGGTGACGCCGGCGAGCCTCGAGAACCGCGCGAAACTCGGCACGGTCGGGTCGCTCACGCTCAACAACACGACCAAGGAGTCGCTGCGCGTGACGGTGACGGTCCGGCCGTGGCGTCAGCAGCTCAACGGCACCGTCGTCGCTGATCCGCGCTCGAACCTCACGCGGTACGTCCGAGCCACGACGCGCTCGTTCACGATCGGCGCCGGCACCAAGCGCCCGATCAGCTTCCGCATGGTGCGGCGCCTGAGCTCGCTCTACGCGGGCGTCGACATCCTCGGCAAGCCGACCAACACCAAGGGCCGCAAGGGCATCATCCCGAACTACCGGCTGATCTCGAAGCTGCGCCTGAACCCCGTCAAGAAGACCTACAGGTTCCGCACCGGCGCGGCCCAGGTGCGCTCGGGCAGCATCATCCTGCCGGTCCGCAACCTCGGCAACTCGATCGACCCGATCGGCGGCACGTTCCGCCTGTCCGGCGCGGGCTCGAAGTCCGGCAACATGGCCGCGGTCGCCGCGCTCCCGGGCAAGCTCGTCGGCCTGAACCTCGGCTCCACGCGCGGGATGAAGAAGGGCACCTACACCGTCAACGCGACGGTCAAGCAGGGCAGCAAGTCCACGAACGTGCGGACGAGCTTCACGATCCGCTAGCCGGGGAATGACCGTCTCGTGCCCCCCGTACACGAGTCGGTCTTCACGCTCGAAGCCACACCGATCAAGTTCGGTCCCGGCGCCGTCGACGACGCCGGCTGGGAGTTGCAGCGCCTGGGCGTGTCCCGGGCGTTGCTCGTGACGGACCCGGGCATCCCGCACGTCGAGCGCGTCCTTGCCGCTTTGTCCTGCGAGGTCGTCGTGTTCGACGGGTCCCGGGTCGAGCCGACGCTCGACTCTCTGCAGGCCGCCGCGGACTTCGCGCTGTCCGAGGAGGTCGACGGGTTCGTGTCCTTGGGCGGCGGCTCCGCCATCGACACCGCGAAGGTCGCGAACCTGATCGTGTCGCATCCGGCGCCGGTCATGGAGTACGTGAACGCGCCGATCGGCGGTGGCCGCGCACCAGACGGTCCGCTACGGCCCCACCTGGCGATCCCGACGACGTGCGGGACGGGCAGCGAGGCCACGACCGTCGCCGTGCTGGACATCCCCGAGCGGCGCGTGAAGACGGGGATCTCGCACCGCTACCTGCGGCCATCGCAGGCGATCGTCGATCCCGAGCTGGCGCGGACGCTGCCCGCCGAGGTGGTCGCGGCGACCGGGCTGGACGTGGTCTGCCACGCGGCCGAGTCGTACCTGGCGCGGCCGTACACGTCGCGCGAGCGGCCGGCGTCGCCTGCGGATCGTCCGCCCTACCAGGGCTCCAACCCGGTCGCGGACGTGTGGTCGGCGAAGGCGCTGGAGTACGGCGGGAAGTACCTGCGGCGGGCGGTCGCGGACGGTGACGACGTGGAGGCGCGCGGGGCGATGATGCTCGCGGCTTCGATGGCGGGCGTCGGGTTCGGGTCCGCGGGCGTGCACATCCCGCACGCCTGCGCGTATCCGATCGCGGGCCTCAAGCACGAGTACGACCCGCCCGGCTACCCCGGGCGGTTCATCCCGCACGGGATCTCGGTGATCGTGACCGCGCCGGCGGCGTTCGCGTTCACGTACGACTCGGCGCCGGAGCGCCACGACCATGTCACCTCGCTGCTGGGTGGCCCGATCGAAGACCTCATGCGTGATCTCGGCGTGCCCTCGTTGCGCGAGCTCGGCTATTCCGAGGACGACATCCCGGAGCTGGTCGAGGGCGCGCTCGCCCAGCAGCGGCTCCTCGCCGTGGCGCCGCGCGAGGTCACCGCGGACGATCTCGCCGGGATCCTCAGAGCGAGTATGTGAAGTCGCTGATCAGCTCCGCGCCCGTGTCGGTGACGAGCAGGACGTCCTCGACCTGCACGCCGCCGAAGCCGGGGCGGCAGAGGAACGGCTCGATCGTGATCACGTCTCCCGGCAGGAACGCGTCGCCTGAGCGTCCGAGGCTCGGCGCCTCGTGGAGGTCCGGGCGGGCGAGCGCGATCGTCGGCGCGTCGAGCGCGGAGCACGACCGCGAACGCTTGCCGTCGTGCTCTCCGTACAGGAACGGATCGATGATCCCGGCGGGGATCTCGTGGCGCAGCTCCGGCGAGCGAATGGTGTCGGCGTCGATCAGCACATCCATGCGCGTCAACATAAAGCTGCGGGGTCGGCCACGGAAGCCGTGGCGCGCAGGTGCCTTCCAGCCCGGTCTGGGTAGATCAGGTGATGGCCAGGTGCACGGCGATCGCGAGGACGAGCACGCGCCCGCCGATCGCGAGGGAACGGCGGATCGTCGGCGTCACCCAGCGTCCCGCGTGGCCCGCCGCCAGTGGCAGCACGAGGTGCCAGCCGGCGCTCGCGAGCCCGACGCCGAGCACGAACGCGAGCATGTCCGAGGCGCCGTCCACGGACAGCGCGGTGGCGACCGCGGCGAACGAGGCGATCGTCAGGGGATTGACGGCCGTGATGGCGAGGAAGCGCGTGTAGTGCGAGCGCACGGTGCCGCCCGCGTCCAGCTCGCGCAGCTCCGGGTCGCGCCACAGCCCGAGCAGCCCGTGCAGCGCGATCGCCGCCAGCACGGCCGCCGCGAACCGCTTGATCTCGGTCTCGTGGCCCGCCAGCGCCGCGCCCGCCGCGCCGCCCGCCACACCGGCCACCGCCGCGTACGCGAAGTCCGCGGTGGCGACGCCCATCCCGGCGGCCACGCCCTTGCGCGGCCCGCCGACGACGGACGCCTCGATCAGCAGGAGGCTGACCGCCCCGACCTGCATGGCGATCGCCAGCCCGGCGATCAGTCCTGCGTAGAACATGCCCGACGTTCTAGCCGCAGCTCGCCGCGGATCGCAACCTCATTCGGCGAAAGACTGAGACAATCGCGGTCGTGGACCCGACCGACAGTGAGATCCTCAGGCTGCTCCGGGCAGATGGGCGACTCAGCTGGCGCGAGCTCGGCGCCGCCGTGGGCCTCAGTGCGAACGCCGCCGCCGACCGCGTGCGCCGCCTGCGACAGGCCGGCGTGATCCTCGGGTTCACGGCGCTGATCGACCCCGCCGCCGGCGGCCGCAACCTCGAAGCGCTCGTCGGCATCACGCTCTCCCACGGCGTGGACTCCGACCAGTTCGCGATCGAGGCCTCCCAGCTCCCCTCCGTGATCGAGGTGCTGCACCTCACCGGCGCGCCGGACTACCAGCTGCGCGTGGCGTGCCGCGACACCGCGGAGCTCGACCTGCTCCTGCGGACGCTGCGCCTGCGCCACGGCGCGGCGGACACCGAGACGACGATCGTGCTGCGTTCCGGCCCGCCTAGCGCACCCGCACCTGACGCTTGACGGTTCCCGCCGTGACCCGGTAGAGCCCGGGCTTGACGGTCCGGCGATAGGTCTTGCGTGATGGTCGCGGTCGCACGCGCACCCAGCGTTTGCCCGTGCGGCGGTGGATGGTGATGCGCGTGCGGTGCGTGACGGCGACGACGATCCGTCGGTTGGCGACGGAGACGCGCGGCGTGGACCGCGGAGCCGGCCGGTCGGAGACGCGCGGCGAGATCGGGGAGGACGAGGGTGGCGAGAGCGGGGCCGGGGCGCGGCGACGGGTCGGGTCGGGCGACGGGCTCGGGTCGGGCGACGGGTCCGGGTCGGGCGACGGGGTCGGGTCGGGCGACGGGTCGGGGTCGGGCGATGGGTCGGGGTCGGGCGAGGGGTCCGGGTCGGGCGATGGGTCCGGGTCGGGCGACGGGTCTGGGTCGGGGTCCGGCGATGGCGTCGGCTCCGGGTCGGGGCTCGGCGTCGACGGGCCCGTGTAGGTCAGCAGACCGGCCCCGCCGCGCGCCGACGACGCGACCGAACGCGTTCTCGCCGACCACGCGGTAGTGGTACTGCTTGCCGGGCTCGAGCCCGGTGACGAGCTCCTTCACCGACTGGGCGCTCCAGTCCGCCGCGGAGGATCTGACGCGGCGGGGTCGTGCGGCCGAAGTCCTGCGTCTCCCCCCACTCGAACCAGTAGCGCCCGGTGCCCTGGACGGTTGCCGCGAACGCGGCGGCCGTGCCGGTCTTGCCGAGCGGCGGGTGCGTCTCCACGATGAGTCCGCTCCCCCCGGTGTACGGCTTGGTGGTGAACGTCGCGTCCGGGCTGTACGCCGGGCCCGCGGGTGTGTTCACGACGAGCCGGTAGTGGTAGGTCGTGCCGGGCGCGAGATCGACGCAGCGTCGTCTCGACCCCGGTCCAGCCGCCGCCGTCGGAATAGGTCGAGCCACCGTCCTGGTGCAGCCCGTACGCGGTGGTCGGGCCGTACTCCCAGCGCACGGCGTAGCGCGCGCCGCGCACGTTGATCCGTGCGTTGAGGCCGCCGGTCATCTGGGTCGGCTCGTCCGCCGGCTTGAGCTCGATCGCACGCGGGCGTTCCGGTCCGCGGCCCCTCCGAACCGAATGCGCAGCCCGGCGCCGCCGTCTCCCCGAAACAACTGGCGAACGCGAGCTCGCCGCCGGCACCCAGGGTGAAGCGGGTGACCGTGTCCGAGTACGGGCCGTATCTGGCCCACGGCCAGCCCGTTTGCGTCGAAGGCCAGCGCGCCCATGCGCGCCTGGTGCGAGATCGTGTTCGCCGGCAGTGCCGGGCAACCGCTCGGCCCGTTGCCGATGCAGTCCGCGAACGTCAGCGCACCGTCCGCGCCGGCCCGGAAGTGCGTCACGGCCGTCGGGCCCTGAAAGGCGTTCGAGCTTCCGGTCGCCGCCCGTCGTGTATACGTGCCGGCTGTCACGGCTGACCACGATCGCGTTCGGCTTGGAGGTCGACACCACGCCCGGCGGGGAGGGTCACGCAGTCGGCGCCGTACTGGATGTCCGCGCCCACGCATCCTACGTACGCGTGCGCACCCGTCGCGGCGTCCCGCCGGAAGTGCACGATCGCGGCTCTCGGTGAACGGGTTCTCTTCGCCCGACGCGATATAGGCGTTGCGACCGTCGGGGCTGAGCGCGAGGGCGCGCGCCTCGCCGATCCGCCCGCCCGTGGCCTTGCCGACGTAAGTGAGCCGGCCGTCGGCCGCCGCGCCGGTAGTGCTGAAGTCCGGGGTTGAGCACGTACACGTCCCGCCCGTCCGCGCTCACCTCGATGTCCCGCGGCCAGATCGAACTCGCTCGAACCCGGACGGCCCACACTCGGCGGGAAGGCCGTAACAGCCGACGTAGGTCAGCTGCCCCATCGGCGCCCACCGAGAAGTGCGTGAGTGTGCCGTCCTCTTCACCGGTCCTGCGCGATCACGTACAGGTCGCGACCGTCCGGGGAGAGCGCTTGACCACGAACGACCGATTCGGCGGCCGGCGACGCGGGCAACGGCGCCGCCGAAGCGAAGGTGGGTGCGGCGGCCGCCACCAGCGCCGCGAGGATGAGGACCTCGGTGAAGACGCACAGCTTGCCAATACCACGCCGCGCCGGATCAGTCAGGGCTCGGTACGCGTTTGAGGATCACGCCGTCGTCGAGCTGCTTGGCGGCGCGTCCGTGCGACGTGGCGAGGTCCAGCGCGTCGCGCGCGAGCTCCACGAGCCCGAGCCGGTCGCCTTCGAGCCGTCGACGGCCGCGAAGTAGCCGTCGGCGTCGACGCGCTGCAGGAACCCGTCGAGCGCGCGCCGGATCATCGCGACCTCGTCGAGCGCCCCGACGCGCTGCGAGAGCGTGTCGACCCCGAGCGCGCGCCGCAGCAGGTTGACCATGAACGTCCCGCCCTTGTCTCCCGGCGTGAGCTCCTTCCACTCCGCGAGCGTGTCGTCCTCGCTGATCAGCGCCTGCGCGGCGATGTGCGTCGCGCCGTCGGTCGCGGTGATGAGCACGCGCTCCGGCTCGTGCGCCAGCAGCAGCAGACCCGTGACCGACGCCGCCGAATCGGACACGATGCCCTGGATGCGCCGGATCGCCGAGTCGTCGTCGGGCTCGTTGAACTCGTGCGCGCGGACGTGCCCGCTCGCGGCGCGCGTGAACAGCGTCGGCTTGCGCGACTCCTCGTGCTCGGCGTACTCGGCCATGATCGAGGCCAACTGGCGCGGCATCGTCGCCAGACTCTAAGCGCATGCAAGAACGCGACACGCTGCTGGCCAGCGTGGACCCGCTGGTGGCCGAGCTCCACGAGGACCCGACGCGCGTGATCCTCGCGCTCTGCCGCGTCTACTGCGCACTGGTCACCGGCGAGCTCGTGCCGGAGATCGACGCCGCGACCTGGGCCCACGCGCGCTTCCCGCACATCGGGATCCAGCGGGCACAGGTGATCCACGTCGCCGGTCTGCCGGAGGACTACACCGGCATCGATCTGGACTACGTGGCCGCGAACCTACGCGCGCTGATAGCGCAGCAGGACCGGGCCTGACTCGAAACGCCGCGACTCGACGAGCTTCAGGTTCAGCCGCGTGCCGGCGGGAAAGAACGGCGTGCCGCCGCCGACCGCCGTCGGATAGACGATCGCGCGGAACTCGTCGATGCGATCGAGCATGGCCGCGGCGAGCGTCGGCCCGCCGACCTGCACGGGACCGTCGCGGTCGGGCACGTCGCTCACGTCGCGCACGAGCTCGGCGCCCTCCACCGCGTCCAGCGTGCGCGACACCACCAGCGTCGGCGTCGCCTGCCACGCCTCGGCGAACTCCAGCTCCACGGGCGGCGAGTCCGGCGGCGGGGCCTGCCAGTAGCGCATCGTCTCCCACAGCTTGCGGCCGTAGACGTTGAGCACGGTCTCGCGCTGCGACCTCGTTCCAATAGGCGTGGATCTCCTCGCCGGGCACCGACCAGTCGAAGTTGCCGTCGGCGTCCATCACGTAGCCGTCGGCCGACAGGTTGAAGCCGTAGAAGATCACAGCGCCGCTCCGCTTTCCTTCGAGAAGTACCGGAGGCCGGATTCCACCAGACCGAACTCCATCTCGTCGCCCACGTCGCGCACCGCGCGGCCCTCTTCGAAGACCACCAGCCGCGCCTCGCCCACGTCGACGCCGACGAACGTCTCGCGCCCCAGCGCCTCGACGAAGGCCACGCGGCCCCGCAGCGGGCCGATCAGCCCTTCCCGCCACGGCCGCACGTGCTCGGGCCGCACGCCCACCACGGCGCCGTTGCGCGGCAGCGTCAGCCCCACCTCGGAGCCGGTGAAGAAGCTCATCGAGGGCGAGCCGATGAAGCCGGCCACGAAGCGGTTCGCGGGCCGCTCGTAGAGCTCCTCGGGCGTGCCGACCTGCTCGAGCCGCCCGTCGTTCATGACCGCGATCCGGTCACCCATCGTCATCGCCTCGACCTGGTCGTGGGTGACGTAGACGGTCGTGGTCTGGACCTGGAGCTGCAGCCGCCGGATCTCCCCGCGCGTCTGCGTGCGCAGCTTCGCGTCCAGGTTGCTCAACGGCTCGTCCATCAGGAACACCTGCGGCTCGCGCACCAACGCGCGTCCGAGCGCCACGCGCTGCGCCTGCCCGCCGCTCAATTGTCCCGGCCGCCGCTCCAGCAGCGCGCTCATGTCCAGCAGCCCCGCCGCTTCCTCCACGCGGCGCTTGATGTCCGCCGCCGGCACCTTGCGCCGCCGCAACCCGAACGCCAGGTTGTCGAACACCGTCATCTGCGGGTACAGCGCGTAGTCCTGGAAGACCATCGCGATGTCGCGCTCGCGCGGCGCGACCTTGTTCACGACCTTCTCGCCGATCGAGATCGTCCCCGACGTGATCGCCTCCAGGCCGGCGAGCATCCGCAGCGCCGTCGTCTTGCCCGAGCCCGACGGACCGACCAGCACCATGAACTCGCCGTCCGCGATCTCCAGCGACAGGTCCCGGACGGCCTCGACCGACCCGAACCGCTTGCCGACCGCATCGAACCGAACGCCCGCCATCAGCCCTTCACCGCCCCGGCCAGCATCCCGCGGATGAAGTGCCGCTGGAGGAACACGTACAGGATCACCACGGGCAGCGCCACGATCACCGACGCCGCCGCCATCAACGACAGGTCGCTCGTGTTGCGGCCCTGGAAGAAGCTCAGCCCCAGAGGCGCGGTCCGGAGCGACTCGTCCGACACCATCACCAGCGCGAGCAGGAACTCGTTCCACGTCCACATGAACAGCAGCACGGTCATGGTCAGCACGGCCGGCCGCGCGAGCGGCAACAGCACGCGCCAGAGCGTGAACCACGACGACGCGCCGTCCAGCCGCGCCGCCTCGATCAGCGACCGCGGCACGGTGCGGAAGTAGGTCCGCATCCAGTAGGTCCCGAACGCCACCGACGTCGCGATCTGGGGCAGGATCAGCGCCCAGTACGTGTTGGTCAGGTTCAGGTCGCGCAGGTCGTAGTACAGCGGCACGATGATCGCCTCCGTGGGCACCATCAGCCCGAGCAGGAACACGTAGAACAGCACGGTCGAGCCGCGGAAGCGCATCAGCCCGAACGCGTACCCGGCCATGATCGAGAACAGCGTCGCGACCACCACGACGCTCACCGACACGATGATGCTCGACTTCAGGTACGCCCCGAAGTTGCCCTCCACCCAGGCCGTCTTGAAGTTCTCGAAGTGCAGGCCGTTGAGGGCGCCGAAGGACGCGATCCCGTCCGGGTCCTGCAGCGACGTGAAGAGGATGCCGACGATCGGCGCCAGCGCCAGCAGCGAGAACACGCCGAGGATCACGTAGCCGAGCGATTGCTCCGCGCGCGAGGTCATGTGGACCGCTCCGCCAGCCGATTGATGCCCAAGGAGATCAGGAAGATGATGATCGTGAGTGTGATGCCGACGGCGGCGGCGGAGCCCACCTGGCCGCTCTCGAACGCGCGCGAGAACACCTGGAACGCCGGCACCGACGTGGCGTTGCCCGGCCCGCCGCTCGTGGTGATGTAGACGAGGTCGAAGTTGCGCAGCGCGTAGATCGTCGTCAGCGTCAGCGCCACCGCGATCTCCCCGCGCAGCCCCGGCAGCGTGACCGCCAGGAACTCACGGAACGGCCCGGCGCCGTCCACCCGCGCCGCGTCGTACAGCGACGTCGGGATCTTCTGCACGCCCGCGGTCAGCAACACCATCGCCAGCCCGAAGTACACGTACGTGCCCACGAACCCGACCGCCGGCAGCGCGAGGTTGAAGTCCCCGAGCCACGACTTGCCCTCGATCCCGAACCACCCCAGCACGCGGTTCAGCGCGCCGTCGTCGCCGGGCTGGTAGATCATCTTCCACATCAGCGCGACCACGACCATCGCGATCACCTGCGGCAGGAACAGCACCGCCCGGAAGAACGCGAGCCCGCGCACGCGCGCCCGCGCCATCACGCCCGCGAGCGCCAGGCCGATCAGGATCGGCAGCACCGAGTAGAACAGCAGCAGGATCAGCGCGTGCACGAACGCGCTGCGCAGGTCCTCGTCGGTGAACACCTCGGCGTAGTTGTCCAGCCCCACCCAGGTGCCGGCCGTGAGCCCGTCCCAGTCCCACAGCGAGATGTACGCCGCGCGGTAGAGCGGGTACAGGACGAAGCCGGCGAACACGACGAACGCCGGCAGCAGGTACAGGTACCCGACCAGGCGCGGCTCGCCGGGCGGGCGTTCGCCCGGCGATCCCTCACGGGAGGCCGCTTCGGCCGCTTCTAGTGGAGCGGCCGTAACGGCCACGTCAGCGCGACTCCGCCCACTTGCTGTACGCCTCCTGCACCCCTGCGGTGAACTCGGTCGGCGACTGCTTGCCCGCCAGCAGCTCCTGGATGGCGGCCGAGATGTCGTCGTAGAAGGTCGGCGTCGTGTAGTCCAGGTACGGGATCACGCCGTCGGCCTCGTTGAGCTTCTGCCACGCGTTGGCCACGTCCACCGAGACGCCCTCGGCCGGCGCCGGCGCGTCCTTCATGGCCGGCAGGTTGTTCGTGTCCACGAGCACCTTGGCCGCGTTCGCGTCCGTGAGGAAGTCGATGTAGGCCGCCGCCACGTCCGGGTTCTTGGCGTTCTTGGTGATCGTCCACGGCAGGTCCTCGCCGCCCAACGAGACCGGCGCGTTCGGGTCCTGGCCCGGCATGAGCATGAAGCCGACCTTGTCGCCCATCTCCTTCGCCAGGTCCGCGGTCACCCACGTGCCCGCGATCAGGAACGCCGACTTGCCCTTGGCGAAGTCCTGCCACGCCGGGTCGTAGTCCTTGCCGTTGAAGTCCTTGTTGAAGTAGCCCTTGTCGACCCACTCCTTGATCTTCGCGGCGCCGGCCTGGAACTCCGGCGTGTCGAAGGAGGGCTCGTTGCGGGAGAAGACGAAGTCGCGGATCGCGGCCTTGTCCGCCGTCTGCCCGAGCACGCTCTCGAAGTTGTGGATGCCCGGCCACTTCTCCAGGTTGCCGAACATGATCGGCGTGTCGCCCGCGGCCTTGGCCGAATCGAGCGCGGCCTCGAACTCGGTCAGCGTCGTCGGCGGCGTGGAGACCTTGTCCTTGTTGTAGTAGACGCCGACGATCTCGCCCATCTGCGAGAGCCCGTACAGCTCGCCGGAGCCGAACTCGGCGCCGTCGGCCGAGAACTTGTTCAGGTCCAGCAGGGTCGACGAGTAGCGCTCGTCCCAGCCGTAGACCTTCGCGTAGTCGTCCACCGGGCGCAGGAGCCCGGCCTTGACGATCTCGCCCATCACGCCGCGACCCTGGTTGACCTGGATCACGTCCGGCGCGTCGTCGCCCGAGACGGCCAGCTTGACCGTCTTGAGCAGATCCTCGAAGGACTTCTTCGTCCGCTCGATCTTCACGTTCGGGTACTTGGCCTGGAACTGCTTGTTGAGCTCCTCGACCTCGGCATCCTGACCGCCGCGGACGTTCTGGTCCCACACGGTCAGCGTCACGTCACCCGCAGCGGCGACGTCCGGCTTCGCTTCAGCCGTCGCCACCGGGGTCGATGCCGCCTTGTCTTCAGGGTCCTCGGCACCGGGCGCTCCACCGCAGCCGGCGACGAGCGCCGACAGGGCAAGCGCGGCAAGCACACTCTTCGCCTTCACTGGTCCTCCTTCATCGCTGCCGGCTGTCGCACTGGCGACGTCAGCCCATGTCCTGCGCCCTCCTCCAAGAGCGCCCTCAACGTCACCGCCCCCGCAACCGCGGTGGCGACCCTCACTGAGAGGGATGCATACAGGACCGCCCAGCGCAGACGCTGCTCGAGCGCTGTTCCCCAGTGGTCGGCCCACACGAAGGCGGCGGCGAACAAGTCGCCGGCGCCTGTCGTGTCGACTACTTCGACGGCCACGCCTTCGACGTGGACCGCCCCCTCCGCACCGGCGGCAAGTGCGCCTTCCGGGCCCAACGTCACGATCACCTGCGGCGCCACCTGCGCGAGCTGCGCAGCCGCCGACTCCGCGTCCGCGGCACCGGTCAACAGGTGCGCCTCGCGCTCATTGACCAGCAGCGCACGCGCGCCGCTCAGGTCCGGCAGCTCGCCACCGGCGAGCGCCCGCGCGTCCAGGTCACCAACCGAGACGTACACGCGAGCGCCCGCCGGCGCGAGGGGCAATCGAGGGATGGACAGCACCACCGAGCTCGGCTCCACGGCTGCGAGCTCGGAGGCCGTCACGCTCTCCCCCGGGTCAAAGGTCACCATCGCGCGGTCGCCGTCGGTGGGCATGATCACCGTCACCGGCGTGCGTTGCACGAGCCGGCCGTCCCAGCGCACGCCCTCGTCGGCGAGCATCGAGCGCAGCATCATGCCGACGCCGTCGTCGCCGAGCGGGGACACGAGCGCGCTGGTGAGGCCCAGCCGCGCCGCGCCGATCGCGGTGATCGCGCCGCCGCCGGGCGAACGCAGGAAGTCCTCGGCCAGGCGTTCCTCGCCGGGCTTCGGGATCTGATCCAGCCCGACCATCGTCAGGTCGAGGAAGGCCGGCTCGGCGCAGGCGAGATCCACGCTCACGACTGAACCCTCCGGGCGCGCGAAGGCGAGCCCTCCGGGCGAGTCTTGCCGCGACGCGAGCCGCCAGGCGAGCGTTGCCTGTCAAGCGAACGCCTCCAGTGCCGGCAGCCGCCGGCGGTACCCGTCGAAGATCTCGCGCGCGGTGGTCACCGACGGCACGAGCGGATGGAGCGCCAGCGCTCGGATCGCGAGTTGCTCCGAGCCGGTCAACGCCGCCTCGATGGTGGTGCGCTCCACGTCCTTCATGGTCGAGATGAGCGAGGCCGCGTGCGCCGGCACCTCGCCCATCGCCATCGGGATCGGCCCGTGGCGGCCGACGACGCACGGCACCTCGACCACGGCGCGCTCGTCCAGGAACGGCAGCGCGGAGCGGTTCGCGGTGTTGAGGATGAGCACCTCGCGCGTGTTGTTGACGATCGCCTCGACGACCGCCATCGCCTCGCTCTCGTAGCCCGAGTTCTCCTCGATGTCGTGCTCGCCGTCCTGGCCGGCGGCGTTGCGCGCCTCGGCCATGTAGGTGCGCTCACGGTCGTGGCGGGTGGCGCGCCAGTCGGCCAGCGCGGCCGCGGGCGAGGCGCCGTTGCGGGCGTAGAACTCGCGCTGCTGCTGGAGCAGGAACGCGCCGCGCGGATTGCCGGTGCGGATCGCGTTGACGGTGTCCGCGGCGTAATAGAAGTAGTAGAGGTACTCGTTCGGGAGCATCCCGATCGTCCGCAGCCACTCGCCGCCGAACAGCCGGCCCTCCTCGAAGCGCTCGAGCTGCGCGTCGTCGGCCAGCAGCTCCTCGAGCAGTGGCGCGCCGGTGCCGTCGCGGACGCCCTGCAGCCAGCCGAGGTGGTTGAGGCCGAAGTAGTCGAACCACAGCTCCTTCGGGTCGCGCCCGAGCACCGCGGCGACGCGCCGGCACATGCCCGACGGCGAGTCGCAGATGCCGACGACCTTGTCGCCGAGCACCCGCTGCAGCGCCTCGGTGACCATGCCCGCCGGGTTGGTGAAGTTGATCAGCCAGCCGTCCGGGGCGTGCTCGCGCATCGTCTCGGCGAGCTTGGTCATCACCGGGATCGTCCGCAGCGCGAAGCAGATGCCGCCCGGCCCGGTCGTCTCCTGCCCGAGCACGCCCATCCCGAGCGGCACGTCCTCGTCGATCACGCGGCCTTCGAGCTGGCCGACGCGGATCGCGCAGAACACGAAGTCGGCGCCCTTGACGGCGTCCACGAGGTCGGTCGTCGTGCGGAACGGGAGCGTGACGCCCTTCTCGGCCGCCAGCCCGTCGAGCACGTAGCCGATCCGTGTGAGCCGCTCGTCGTCGATGTCGTAGAGCACGACCTCGTCCAGCCCGAGCTGCTCGCGGCGCGCCAGCAGCGCGCCGTACACGAGCGGTACCCGGAAGCCCCCGCCGCCGACGATCGTCAATCTCATGCGATGGTCACCTCGATCGCGTTCGCGTCGACGACCGAGCGCACGGCGGCCGGCAGCGGCGCGTCGGTCACGACATGGTCGAGCGACTCCGGGCCGCACACGCGCACCATCCCGGTCATCGAGAACTTCGCGACGTCCGCGATCAGCACGACCTGGTCGGCCCCGGCGATGATCAGCCGCTTGATCGGCACCTCGACCATCGTGGTGTCCCACACACCGAGCTCCGCGTCCACGCCGCTCGTGCCCACGAACGCGATGTCGGACTTGAGCTGGCGCAGCGAGTCCTCCGCCAGCACCCCCACCAGCGACCGGTAGTTGCGGCGCACGATCCCGCCGGGGAGCACGAGCTCGATGCCCGGGTCGGGCAACAGCTCCTCGACCACGG
Source organism: uncultured Solirubrobacteraceae bacterium (assembly GCA_963724195.1). GTDB lineage: Bacteria > Actinomycetota > Thermoleophilia > Solirubrobacterales > Solirubrobacteraceae > Solirubrobacter. The sequence goes on from CAVRTQ010000022.1 coordinate 153,914, forward strand.
CGAGGTTCGTCGTGACGACCGTGATCTGCTTGCCGTGCAGGTGGCGGGAGATCGCCGTGGTCGACGTGCCGATGTCGATCATCACCGTCTGGCCGTCCTCGACGAGCGCCGCGGCCGCGGCGCCGAGCCGGTCCTTGACGTCGAAGCGCTCCACCTCGATCTGCGAGAAGCCCGGCTCGCTCGCGGTGTGCACGGCGCCGCCGTGGACGCGCTCGAGCTTGCCGTCCCGCGCCAGCGAGTGCAGGTCACGGCGCACGGTCATCTCCGACACGCCGAAGCTCTCCGCCAGGTCCGAGACGTGCGCCTGGCCTCCGCGGACGGCGCGAAGGATCTCAGCGCGGCGCTGTGCAGGCAGGAGCGTCACAAGAACGCACAGCTTTGCACAGCGAGGAGCGGATTAGAACCGCAACGCCAACTTCGGGCAGCTCTGGTCCGGGTCGCCCATCCCGGAGCCGACCGAGGCGCGGAAGCAGGAGGCGTAGCGGAAGGCGCCGTTCCAGCTCGACGGGAGCGTGACCGTGACCTGCGACGTGTAGCGCCCGGCCCGCACACGCTGGAGCTCGCCGGTGCGGCGGATCGAGGCGCGCGCGGCGCCGCGACGCCCGAGGTAGAAGAGCGTGGGCGCGCTCAGGCGCACCCGCTTGGGCACCGTGTAGCGCTGGTAGAGCCGCACCACGCCGGGCGAGATGGCCCGGAAGGAGAGCTCGAAGCCCGGCAGCGTGTAGGTCTGCAGCCGCTCCGATCGCAGCTTCTGCGCAGGCGCGAACACGCGCAGGCGGTGGTTGCGGTCCAGTTCGGCGTCGAACCGGAACTCGCCCTCGGCGTTCGTCTTGGTGCGTTCGATGACGCGGTAGGAGCCCTCGTACGGGTAGCGCCGGCCCTCGAGCACGACCTCCTGGTCGGCGAGCACCCTGGTGCCGTCGGTGAGGGTCCCGTCGATCCGGTGCGCCTGGCCGTAGCGCACGGACTCACGCGCCAGGTCGGCGTTCAGCAGCGGGGCGGCGTGGGCGCTCGCGGGCAGCGCGAGCGCGGCGAGAAGCAGAACTCCAACAATCCAGCGCACGGCAGCCGAGGGTAGCCGCGCAACTTGACAACGGGATTATCGTCGGACGCAATCTCTGTTCGATGTCGTTCGAAGGGGTGCGAGTGTGAGGCGTTTCGGCGTACTGTTGGCCACGGCGATCGCGCTGTGGGTGGTCCCGGCGGCCTCCGCGGCGCCGTACACGGCCAGCGAGGCCGTGAAGATCAACGTCATGGGCGAGTGGGCCCACCCCGATGACGACACCAGCATCATCGGGCCGTGTGGCGTGTGGCATGCGCGCTACGACACCAAGTGCGGGATCATCATGGTCACGCGCGGCGAGGGCGGCGGCAACGCCACCGGCAGCGAGATCGGCCCGGCGCTCGGGCTGCGGCGCGAGAACGAGGATCGCGTCGCGCACTACCGCAGCGGCACGATCGACATCTTCAACATCGACTCGGTCGACTTCTTCTACAACACGAGCGCGCCGCTGACCCAGTTCTTCTGGGGCAACGAGACGCTCCGGCGGATCACGCGGATCATCCGCATGACCCAGCCCGACGTGTACATCGGCTTCACGCCTTCGCTGAACGCCGGGCACGGCAACCACCAGCAGGCCGGCCGCTACATCTGGGAAGGCGTCAAGGCCGCCGCCGATCCGGCGATGTTCCCGGAGCAGCTGACGGGCCCGAACGCCGTCAGCACCTGGCAGGTCAAGAAGATCTTCTCCGGCGGCTCGACCACCGGCACCGGCGGCACCACGACCGCCGCCGACTGCACCACCGGCTTCCTCCCCGCGGCGACCAACGTGGACACGGTCGCCGGCGTGTGGACCGGGTACGACTCGCCCTACAAGTGGCCGGCCGGCAACGTCCAGGGCCAGCCCGCGGGCACGTTCAAGACGTGGGCCCAGGTCGCGCAGGAGGGCGCGCGCGCCTACCCGACGCAGAGCCGCGTGATGTTCAACGCGCTGCAGGCGCCCGGCTGCTCGCGCTTCGGCATGACGGACTCCTACGTCCCGTTCGAGCCGAACACCAACGCGGACGGCACGCCCAACCCGCTGGCCGGCAAGGACGACGCGATCCTCTACGGCGCGACCAAGCCCGCTCCCGGCGGGCTCCCGCTCGGGACGCTCGAGTACCTGAGCTTCTCGCGCTTCTTCAACACGCCGGGCACGCCGTTCGACGTCACGCTGAACCTGAAGGCCGGCGGCGGCGCGTTGGCCGCGCGGCACGGCGGCGCTGACGCTGCCCGCGGGCTGGACCGCGGACGCGGCCTCCAAGCCGGTGGGCGCGATCGCCGACGGCACGTCGAACACGGTCACGTTCTCGGTCACGCCGCCGGCGGGCGCCGCGGTCGACGCGATGTACAAGATCGCCGCGCGCTACACGACCGCCGGCAAGACGGGCTACACGGATGACACCGTGCGCCTCGTCTCCCCCGCCGAGGGCCGCTACCAGCGCTTCGGCAAGTGGGCCGAGTACGACAACTGGATCACCAACACGGCGCCCGCGGCGCTGCGCATCGGCCGCTCGGCCGCGCTGGCGACGATCGTCGATGGGCGAGACGATCGAGCTTCCCGGTCAAGGTCCACAACTGGTCCGACGTGCCGCAGAGCGGCACGGTCGCCTCACGCTGCCGGCCAACTTGACCGCCGACCACGACCTCGGCCCCGTACGGGCCGATCGCGCCCGGCGCGCGACGACGACGGTCACGTCTCAAGCTCACGAGCGTGCGACACGACGATTCCCGGCGAACCAGTCGGTCGAACATCGTCGTGCGACACGACGAACTCCACCCGCGGGCCGGGCTCGGAGACCGTCTCGCGTGTCGATCCTGCCCAAGACGACGATCAACCAGGCCCCGGCGACGCCGGCGCTGGACGGCGTCGACTCCCCGGGCGAGTACGCGGGCAACCTGCTCGACATCGGCCGGATCTGGGAAGGCGGCGGCAACTGCCCCGCGGCCGGCTTCGGCACCGACTGCGGCACCTCGGGTGCGGTCGGCGGCCCGACGTCCACGTACGCCCGCGTGGCGTACCGCGACGACGCGCTGTTCTTCTTCATCCGCGTCCGCGACGAGTTCCAGTCCTACGCGGTCAAGCCGGAGGAGTGCGTCGCGCACTGGCTGGCGGACTCGGTCGAGATCCTGATCGACCCGCGCGGCCGCGCCTCCGAGAACGCGATGGACACGGCCAACACGTTCAAGCTCGGGATCTTCCCGTTCACGAACGACCCGACGAACTCCAACGGCAACGGGGTCAACGGCCCGTGCTGGTCGCGTGACGCCGACAACCACCAGGGCTTCTCGACCGGGCCGCTCGCGGCCACGGTGGACGACGCCCCGAACGCCGCGGGCGTGCAGGTGTACTCCAGCGGCCACAGTGGGTCGGCACCAACGACACGGGCACCGACCACGCCTACGCGGGTGGCGGCTACACGCTCGAGGTGAAGATCCCGATGGCGCTCCTGCCGGCGGCGATCGACCCCAACCGCGTGTCGCTGAACATCACGCCCTACGACAACGACAACACGGCGGCCGCGGGCTCGACGACGCTACGCCACATCGACAACAGCGCCCGCCTGGCGTGGTCGACGTTCGGCAGCGTGCAGTCGGACCCGTACCGCTGGGGCCGCGCGACGCTCCCGGGCTACACGCCGCCGGCCGGCCGGCCGACGACGTACCGCACGCCGAACGTCTCGCACCCGAACCTCGACGGTGCGGCTTCACCGCAGACGATCGCGCAGTCGGCGCGCAACGGCGTCCCGATCTCCGGCCGTGAGCCGGCGCCCGAGAGCCGCGGGCTGAAGATCAACGGCGGGACCGTGACGGGGACCACGGTGAACCTGAACGTCACCGCGGGCGCCGCCGGCACCGCCCGGCTGTTCCTGTACGACGTCAACCCGATCGACGGCAACAAGAGCTACACGCGGGTGTGGAACACGAGCTGCGACCCGGCTCACGAGCCCGGCGCCGGACTACGGGCTGTCCGCGTGCAGCGCCGCCGACGGCACGACGCCGCCGTGGGCGCCGGACATGATGGGCGCGCATCCAGGCCTCCCAGACGTTCAGGTCGCGGCCGGGACGAGCACGTTGTCGCTGACCGGCGCCACGGCGGCCCAGCTGGCGAGCGGCGCGTCCCTGCTCGTGTCGTTCGTGAACGGGGCGAACGAGGTGCAGGCGTTCGACGTGCCGGTCAAGGCCACGTCGACCGGCGGGACCGTCGGCGGCACCGTGCCGCCGCGACGCTCGCGCTGTCCCTCGGGCGCGCCGCGCGAGCTTCGGCGCCTTCACGCCGGGCCTGCTGAAGACGTACTTCGCGTCCACGCCGGCCACCGTGACCTCCACCGCGGGTGACGCGCTGCTGAGCGTGTCCGACCCGTCCTCGGTCGGCACCGGCCACCTGGTCAACGGCACGTTCGTCCTGCCCGAGCCGCTCCAGGCCCGGGCCCGCAACGCCGCCAACACCGGCACCGCCTACAACAACGTCGGCAGCAACCTGAACCTGCTGACGTGGAGCGGCCCGGTGTCCAACGACGCCGTGAACCTCGAGTTCTCGCAGCTCGTCAAGGCCAACGACCCGCTGCGCACGGGCACGTACGCCAAGACGCTGACGTTCACGTTGTCCACGACCAACCCGTAACCGGAAAGACGCTGGGGGCGCCAGTTGGCGCCCCCAGCGGCAAGTCGCACACGTCCGGGGCCCCGCGGTAGCTAGGATCGCTAACCGTTCATGAGCGCCGCGGTACGCAAGCGGCCGTCGCTATACGCCACGGCTGTCGGCAAGAAATATGCGATGGCCATCAGCGGCCTGATCCTGATGGGCTACGTGCTCGTGCACATGGTCGGCAACCTGAAGATCTACTTCGGGGCCGAATCGCTCAACAAGTACTCGGAGTGGCTGCGCGAGGTGGGCGAGCCGGCGCTGCCGCGGGAGTGGCTGCTGTGGGGAGTGCGCTTTCTGCTGCTGGCGGCCGTATTCGTCCATATCCACGCCGCCTACTCGCTCACCGTGATGAACCGCCGCGCCCGGCCTGAGCGCTACCAGTCCAAGCGCGACTACGTCGCCGCCGACTTCGCCTCACGCACGATGCGCTGGACGGGGATCATCGTCTTCTTCTTCGTGATCTTCCACTTGCTGGACCTCACGTGGGGCCCGGCGAACCCGGAGTTCGTGGAGGGCGCCCCGTACCACAACATCATCACGTCCTTCGAGCGCACGCCGGTCGCGATCGCGTACGTGGTCGCGAACATGGCACTCGGGATCCACCTCTACCACGGCGCATGGAGCCTGTTCCAGAGCATGGGCTGGTTCGGCAACTGGCGCCGGCCGTTCTCGATCGTCTTCGCCGGGCTGATCGTGATGGGCAACGTCTCCTTCCCCCTTGCCGTCATGTTCGGAGTGGTCAATTGATGCTGACGCTCGAGTCCCTGGTCCCGCCCGGCAACATCGAACGGGCGTGGGACGAACACCGCTTCAACGTGCGGCTGGTGAACGCGTCCAACAAGCGGCGCTTCAAGATCATCGTCGTCGGCACGGGTCTGGCGGGCGCTTCCGCCGCCGCCACCCTGGCCGAGCTCGGCTACGACGTCGGCGTCTACACGTTCCACGACTCGCCGCGCCGCGCGCACTCGATCGCCGCCCAGGGCGGGATCAACGCCGCCAAGGACTACCGCAACGACGGCGACTCGATCTTCCGGCTCTTCTACGACACCGTCAAGGGCGGCGACTTCCGCTCCCGCGAGGCGAACGTGTACCGGCTCGCGCAGGTCTCGAACGAGATCATCGACCAGGCGACCGCCCAGGGCGTGCCGTTCGCGCGCGAGTACGGCGGCCTGCTCGACAACCGCTCGTTCGGCGGCGCGCAGGTGTCGCGCACGTTCTACGCCCGCGGCCAGACCGGCCAGCAGCTCCTGCTCGGCGCCTACCAGGCGATGATGCGCCAGGTCGGCCAGGGCAAGATCACGCTCAACACGCGCACCGAGATGCTCGACGTCGTCACCGACGGGAGCGGCAAGGCGATCGGCATCGTCGTCCGGGATCTGCTCAGCGGCGAGGTGCGCAGCGTCAACGCGCACGCCGTCGTGCTGGCGACCGGCGGCTACTCGAACGTCTTCTACCTGTCCACGAACGCGAAGGCGTCCAACGCCACCGCGATCTGGCGCGCGCACAAGCGCGGCGCGGCGTTCGCGAACCCGTGCTTCACGCAGATCCACCCGACCTGCATCCCGCAGTCCGACGACACGCAGTCCAAGCTCACGCTGATGAGCGAGTCGCTGCGCAACGACGGGCGCATCTGGGTCCCGCTGAAGGTCGGTGACGACCGCAAGCCCGACAAGATCCCCGAGAGCGAGCGCGACTACTTCCTCGAGCGCCGCTACCCGGCCTTCGGCAACCTCGTCCCCCGTGACGTCGCCTCGCGCAACGCGAAGGTGGTGATCGACGAGAACCGCGGCGTCGGCCCGCGCCGCAACGGCGTCTATCTGGACTTCGCGGACGCCATCAAGCGCCTCGGCGAGGACGTCATCCGCGCCCGCTACGGGAACCTGTTCCAGATGTACGAGCGGATCACGGGCGAGGACCCGTACCGCGTGCCGATGCGCATCTACCCCGCCCCCCATTACACGATGGGCGGCCTGTGGGTGGACTACGACCTGATGACCACCGTCGAGGGTCTGTACGCGATCGGCGAGGCGAACTTCTCCGACCACGGCGCGAACCGGCTCGGCGCTTCGGCCCTGATGCAGGGGCTCGCGGACGGCTACTTCGTCCTGCCGGTCACGATCGGTGACTACCTCGCGCCGCTGCTCGGCAAGCCGCTCACGCCCACCAGCGACGACGCGTTCATGGCCGCCGAGGCCGAGGTCCGTGCCCGCGTGACCGGCTACCTGAACGCCGAGGGCAAGCACTCCGCCGACTGGTACCACCGCGAGCTCGGCAAGGTCATGTGGGACGCGTGCGGGATGGCCCGCACCGGCTCCGGCCTCGAGCACGCGATCCAGGAGATCGCCACCCTGCACGAGGACTTCAAGACCGGCCTGAAGGTGCTCGGCGACGGCGACTCGCTCAACCAGTCGCTCGAGAAGGCCGGCCGCGTCGACGACTTCTTCGAGCTCGCGCAGCTGATGTGCCGCGACGCGCTGCACCGCGAGGAGTCCTGCGGCGGGCACTTCCGCGAGGAGCACCAGACGCCCGACGGCGAGGCGCTGCGCGACGACGACCGCTTCTCGTACGTGGCGGCCTGGGAGCACACGGGCGCCGAGCCGGTGCTGCATCGCGAGGACCTGACCTTCCAGCACGTGCGCCCGACCCAGCGGAGCTACGCATGAAGCTGACGCTGAAGATCTGGCGCCAGCCCGGACCCTACGAGCCCGGCGGGTTCCAGACCTACGTCGTCGACGGCGTGACGGACGAGATGTCCTTCCTCGAGCTGCTCGACGTCTTGAACGAGCAGCTCGTCGAGCGAGGGCGAGGAGCCCGTCGCGTTCGACTCGGACTGCCGCGAGGGCATCTGCGGCTCCTGCGGCGTGATGATCGACGGCCAGGCCCACGGCCCGCAGCGCGGCACGGCCACCTGCCAGCTGCACATGCGGCTCTACAAGAACGGCGACACGATCGTCGTGGAGCCGTTCCGGTCCGCCGGGTTCCCGATCCTCAAGGACCTGGTCGTGGACCGCAGCGCCTTCGACCGCATCATCGAGGCCGGCGGCTTCATCACCGCCCCGACCGGCTCCGCCCCGGACGCCAACCTCATCGCCGTCCCCAAGGACGACAGCGACCGCGCCATGGACGCGGCACAGTGCATCGGCTGCGGCGCGTGCGTCGCCGCCTGCCCCAACGGGGCCGGCCAGCTCTTCACCGCGGCCAAACTCGCTCACCTGAACCTGCTCCCACAAGGCCAACCGGAACGTCAGCGGCGTACGATCGGCATGGTTGAGGAGATGGAGACCCATTTCGGATCGTGCACGAACCACCGCGAGTGCTCCGCGGCGTGCCCGAAAGAGATCTCGATCGACTTCATCGCCATGCTGAACCGCGACTACCGGAAGGCCCGTCGGTGAACCACGCCCAGATCGATCGCCTGCTGTCGTCGGTCCCTGATTCCACTGAGCCCCGTCACCTGAAACGCGTTCGCGGCTACGCCACCACGGCGCGCCGGATCGACACGCGCATCTCGGCTCTGCGGATCGAACTCGAACGCGCGCTGCGCGCCGTCGACGACGCCGTCCCCGAGGGCCGCGGCGACGAGGCGTCCGACCGGGCGCTCGAACTGGCCCGCGAGCTGGACTCGCTCGAGCGCATCCAGCCGCGCGTGGACTCTTGGCTGCGCGTCTCGGTCGGAGCCGTCACCGACGACCCCGGCCTCGAGCCGTTCGGCGAAGGTCCTACGGCCTAGAGATCCGCGAAGCGATCGCCCTAGACAATCGTTGCGCCGCGTGTGCGCGCGGCGAACTACGTTGGGCGGCCATGGAGGTCGTCGCCACCGCGCTCGTGCTGCTCGTCCTGCTCGGCTTGGGCGCACTGGTCGCGCTGCCGGCGCTCCCGCTGCTGCTGCGCTCCCGCGGCCGCGCCGGACGGCTCGGGCGTACGATCGCGCTCTGCGGGGCATCGTTCTTCCTCACATGGTGCGTTGTGCCCATTTTCGTCTTCCCGAGTGGAGAGGTCACCGTGGGGATGACGATGTTCGCGCTCTACGGCGCGATGATCGAAGCGCTCGTCATCGCCTCTGCGGCCGCAGTCGCCGCCTACGGCGACTGACGGTCGCAGCGCTGGGCGCGCGCCGAACGCTACCTCGACGGGTTCTCCGACCCGGACGCGGGCGGGTCGATCGCGGACGACTGGCCGCGCGAGTCACACCGGAGGGTCTGCGCGTGCAGGGCTACGCGCGGCAACGCATGGCGCTTCACGAAGGACAGGGTCACGCGGCCTGGTTCCCGCTCGATACGGTCCCTGCAGTGCGCATCGTAGCGACGGGCACCACGCGCCAGGATCACGCGGCGTGGTTCACCGCTCGATACGGTCCTGCGGTGCGCACGGAGGTGACCGGAGACCGCTACGAGTGCGTCGGCGACACTGAATGACGTCGGCGCGGGCCGTGCAGCGCACCTACCTGGTGCTGATGCTCGGCAACACGCTCGCGGCGTCGTTCATCTGGGGCATCAACACGATCTTCCTGTTGGACGCCGGTCTCTCGAACCTGGAGGCGTTCGCGGCCAACGCCCTGTTCTCCGCCGGGATGGTGCTGTTCGAGGTGCCGACCGGGATCGTGGCCGACGGCGTCGGGCGCCGCGCCTCCTACCTGCTCGGCACGGTCACGCTGACGCTCTCGACGCTGCTCTACGTCTACCTGTGGGAGGTCGAGGCGGCGTTCTGGGCGTGGGCGATCGCGTCGATCCTGCTCGGCCTCGGCTTCACGTTCTTCTCCGGGGCGGTGGAAGCGTGGCTCGTGGACGCGCTCACCGCGACCGGTTACGAAGGCACCTTGGAGGCGATCTTCGGCAAAGGCCAGATCGTCGGCGGGATCGCGATGCTCACCGGCTCGGTGGCCGGCGGCTTCCTCGCCGCGCACGTCAGCCTCGGCTTCCCGTTCGTGGTGCGCTCGGTCGTGCTCGCGGTGATGTTCGTGGTGGCGTTCTGGTTGATGCACGACGTCGGCTTCACGAGGCCGGAACGGCGTGGCCGCCCGCTCGCCGAGATCCGCCAGATCTGGACCGCCTCGATCGACCACGGGCTGCGTGTCCCCGCCGTGAAGTGGCTGATGGTGCAGGCGCTGTTCACCGGCGGCGTCGGCATCTACGGCTTCTACGCGCTGCAGCCGTATCTGCTCGAGCTCTACGGCGACCCGCAGGCGTACCAGATCGCCGGCATCTCGGCCGCGATCGCGGCGGGCGCGCAGATCCTCGGCGGCGTCGCGGCGCCGCAGATCCGGCGGCTGTTCAAGCGCCGCACCTCGGCGCTGGCGACGATCGCGCTCGCGAGTGCGATCACGCTGATCCTGATGGGCCTGATCGAGCACTTCTGGGTCGTGATCGGGCTGACCGTCTCCTGGGGCCTGCTGTTCGCGGCCACGACGCCGATCCGCCAGGCCTACCTGAACGGGCTGATCCCGTCCCACCAGCGCGCGACGATCCTGTCCTTCGACTCGATGATGACCTCGGGCGGCGGCGTGTGGGCCCAGCCCGTGCTCGGCAAGTCCGCGGACGTCTGGGGCTACGCGACCTCGTACGTGATCAGCGGTGGCATCGCGCTGCTGGCGCTGCCGTTCATCGCGTTGTCGCGGCGCGAGAACGCGCCCGCGGACCTAGTCGCGAGCCCACTTGCCACCGAAGTAGGCCGCGAGGTCCATGAGGAACGCCAGGACGACGATGAACCACTCGAACCCTGAGACCCTCGGCGTGCCGACGTCCCACATGAGCACGTAGGCAAGCGTCGTCCACGGCAGCAGGAAGAACCCGAGGACGGGCAGGACCCACCCGTCGAACGCCCGGTCGATCATGTTGCCGAACAGCAGCATGAAGAACAGCGCGAGGCGCGGCGAGAGCAATGCGATGAGAGCGATGAGGCACGGCATCAAGCTGCATGGTCACAGAAAGCGCGGGATCCCGTAGGCCGGGGTGTCCGCGCCGCCCCCTCCCACCGCCGGAATAGGGCGCACCGCCGCGACGTCTGGCGCTCGCGATGCGCATCCTGTTCGCGAGCACCCAGGGCGCGGGGCACGTCGGCCCGTTGCTGCCATTTGCCCGCGCCGCTCTGGCGGCCGGGCACACCGTCGTGCTGGCCGCCCCGGCGACACACAGCGAGTTACCGCTCGCGCGCCTGGACCTGGCGCCCGGTCGCGCGGCGGCCTGGGCGCCGGTCTTCACGCCTCAGTCGCCCGGGCTCGTGCACACGCTGCAGGAGCTGTTCATCGGCCTCGACGCAGCGGCCGCGCTGCCGGGCATGCTCGCCGCCGTCGAGCGCTTCGCACCGGACCTGATCGTGCGCGAGACGTGCGAGTTCGCGTCCGCCGTCGCGGCGGAGCGGTTCGGCGTGCCGACCGTGCAGGTCGGCATCCACCTGGACACGACGATCGACACCGGCGAGGCGCTGCTCGCGATCGCCGACCCCGCGCTGCGCCGGCTCGGTCTGCGCGAGCCCGAGCGTCTCCTGCGCGCACCGGTCCTGACCATGGTCCCGCCCTCGCTGAGCGCCGACTCGCCGCGGCTGCACCGCTTCCGCACCGTGACGCCGCCGCCCCGCGAGCGCGACCTCGTCTACGTGTCCTTCGGCTCGGAGACGCCGCACACGCCGCACTTCCCGCAGCTCTACCGCGACACGATCGAGGCGCTGGAGGGCGACGTGCTGGTGGCGCTCGGCCGCGACCCCGCCGACCTCGGCGCGGTCCCGGGCAACGTGCGCGTCGAGCGCTGGGTCGATCAGCCCGCGGCGCTGGCGCGCGCGACGGCGATGGTCGGCCACGGCGGGTCCGGCTCGACGCTGCGCGGCGCTCGCCGCGGGCGTGCCGGTGGCGTTCATCCCGCTGTTCGTGGACGGCCACGACAACGCGCGGCGTGTCGCCGCCGCCGGGGCCGGGCGGCTCGTCGAGGGCGACCTCGCCGGCACCGTCGCGCGGCTCGACACAGCGGCCGCGCGACAGATCGCGGACGAGATCGCCGCGCTGGAGCCGGTCAGCGCTTGGGCAGCGCGAGCGCCGCGCGCACACGCGGCCGGTCTTTGACGGAGCGCGCGCGGACGGGAGCGGTGAGGAGCGCGCCCTCCTCGATGAGGGCGCGGATGGCTGCGGTGCGGGGCGTCATGGTGGGGCTCCTTGCGGGTTCAGGGGGTCACCCGCAATGACGTCCCGCCCCCGGGCGCTATTCCGGCCCGTACCCCGCGGCGCGGCCCGCCTGGGCGATCCGCTCGGCCATCTTGCGGTTGGCCTCGTCGATCATCTCGCCCTCGAAGACGGCGGCGCCGGAGCCGGCCTCGTGCGCTTCGCGGTAGGCCGCGAGCATCTTCTCGGCGCGCTCCCACTGCTCGCGCTCGGGGCTGAAGACCTCGTTGACGATCGCGATCTGGCCCGGGTGGATCGTCCACTTGCCGTCGAGGCCGAGCGCCCGTGCCAAGCGCGCCCGCTCGCGCAACCCGTCGTCGTCGCCCACGCGTCCGTACGGGCCGTCGATGGCCTGGATGCCCGCCGCGCGCGCCGCGACCACCAGCCGGGAGTAGACGTAGTTGAGGTGGTCGCCGGGGTAATGGTCAGGCGCCGCGCCGATCGTCGTGATCGGGATGCCCACCGACGCGCTGTAGTCGCCCGGCCCGAAGATCAAGGTCTCCATCCGCGGCGAAGCGAGCGCGATCGCCTCGCACGCCACCAGCCCGGTCGCGTCCTCGATCTGCGCCTCGATCCCGATCCGGCCGACCTCGTACCCGTTCGCGAGCTCGATCTGCGTGATCAGCTTGTCCGTCATCTCGACGTCGCCGGGCGTGCGCACCTTCGGCACCATGATCGCGTCCAGCCGGTCCCCGGCCTGCTCGACGACCGCGATCAGGTCCTTGTAGTAGTGCGGCGTGTCCGTGCCGTTCACGCGCACCACCACGGTCTTGGAGCCGAAGTCGGTCGTGCGCAGCGCCTCGATCACCCGCTCGCGCGCGGCGTCCTTCTCGTTCGGCGCGACCGCGTCCTCGAGGTCCAGGAAGATCTCGTCGGCCTCGAGACCTGCGGCCTTGGCGATGAAGCGCTCGTTCGAGCCGGGAACGGCATGGCACGTGCGGCGTGATCGCGACATGGGCCGCGGATCGTAGCCTCAGTCACATGCCGGAACTGCCAGAGGCGGAGCGGGCGCGAGCCCAGATCGAGAAGGTCCTGGGCCGCGAGATCGTCGCGGTCGACGACCGTGACACCTACGTCTGCCGCCCGCACGCGCCGGGCGAGATCGCGGACGCGCTGATCGGGCACCGCCTCACGAAGGCGTTGCGCCGCGGCAAGTTCCTGTGGGCGGAGACCGACGACGGGCCGGAGCTCGGGCTGCACCTCGGGATGGCCGGGCAAGATCGTGGTCGACGGCGAGCCGCACGAGCGCTGGGATCGGTTCGTGCTGCGAGTTCGCGGACGGCAGCCGCCTGGCGCTGCACGACCGGCGCCGGCTCGGCCGCGCGCTGATCAACCCCGACTTCGACCACGTCGGCCCGGACGCGGCCCTCATCTCGCGCGACACGTTCCGCGAGCGCGTTGGACGAGGGTCGATGCCGCTGAAGGCGCGGCTCCTCGATCAGAAGTCGCTCGTCGGGCGTCGGCAACCTGCTGGCCGACGAGACGCTGTGGCGGGCGCGGCTGAACCCCGCGGCGTCCGTCCGGCGAGCTGACCACGAAGAGCTCGACCACCTGCGCCGCGTGCTGCGCGCCGCGACCCGCGACGCCATCCGCAAGGGCGGCGTGCACACCGGCGACTTCATCACGCATCGCAAGCGCGGCGCACCGTGCCCGCGTTGCGGGACCACGGTCGAACGTGCGACCATCGGCGGACGTACGACGTTCTGGTGCCCCAACTGTCAGCAGTGAGCGCTCCGCGCCGATCATCAGATCGATGACTGAACGCCGGGCCGCGCAGCAGCTCACGGAGTACCTCGTGGAGCTCGGCGCGTGCGAGGCTGCACGCGCGGCCGGGCTACCTGTTCGCCCTGCCGTTGAGCGCCGAGGCGCTGCTCACCGCCGTGTGAGGCGTTCGACGGCGTCGGCGGCCTTGTCCACGCCGCCGTCCCGCCGTACGTGTGCGCGCAACTCGCGCGCCCGGCCGGCACACTCGCGCGCCTTCGCGACCGCCTCCCTCGCGGTCGTGTCTCCCCAGCTGCACGCCCACACCGATCGCTTCGAGCGTGGCGGCGTTGGTGAACTGGTCGACGGCCTGCGGCGCCGCGACCACCGGCACGCCGTACCACAGCGCCTCCGTTGGCGCCGCCCATGCCGGCGTGGGTGATGAACACGTCCGCGTGTTCGAGGACGTCCAGCTGCGGCATCGTGCGGGCTTTGGTGACCGTGTCCGGGAGCGTATCCGGGTCGACCTTGCCGGTGGCGATCACGACCCGGTGGTCGGCGGCGAGTTCGGTCGGCGAACTGCGTGTAGAGGTCCGCGCGGTCGGTGTACGCGGTGCCGAAGGAGATGTAGACGAGCGGCTCGTCGCCGGGTGGCGGCGTCCAGCCCTGTTTGGCGGGACTCGTCGATCGCGGGGCCGGCGAACGATGTAGCGGTCGCTCACGCGGTCCGCGTTGGGCTGGAGCGCTTTCGGGATGAGCACGATGCACGCCTCCGGGCGACCGAAGAAGTCGCGTCGAGCGTCCATCTCCACCCCGTGTGCATCGAGCCACCCTGCGCACCATGGCGAAGTACCGAGCTGCCACTCGCCGACGCCTTCAGCGCGCGGTAGAACTCGGCCATGTCGTCCTCGAAGCCCTCCCAGGCGACGGAGGCGGGCGAGAGCTGGACGGCGGGGACGCCCCAGCGGTGCGCCGCGACGTGGCCGGCGAAGCCACCGATGTCGTACAGGACGGCCTCCGCGGGTTCGAGTCCTTCGATCGTCGGGAGCGTGGCGATCGCGTCGTCGAGGAACACCTGCATCGCCTCCCCCGCGTCCTCCGGCCAAGGGTCATCGGCGCCGGGCATGATGGTCTCGGTGCCGACGACGGTCGCGCCCGTGGGCTCGACCAGCGCGCGGAGGCGCTCACCGACGACGTACGTGACCTCGTGGCCGCGATCGACCAGTTCGGCGATGACCGCCAGGCTCGGGAAGATGTGACTGGGCGCACTCACGCCTGCCATCAGGAAGCGCATGCCGTAAGTTCTGCCACATGCCGTCGCTTTCCGTGCCGCCGTCTCGTCGTGGGCGTGCTCACCCTGTCCCTGGTTCCCGTGGCCTCCGCCTTCGCCGGCGGGACGTCAAAGGTCACCATGGATGAGTTCTCCTTGAAGGCCTCGCCGAAGTCGGTCACCGCCGGCAAGGTCACCTTCGATGTGCGCAACAACGGGTCCAAACGGCACGAGCTGATCGTCATCAAGACGACCAAGGCCGCCTCCAAGCTGCCCCAGAGCGGCGGGCGCGCGAGCGAGAAGGGGCGCGTCGCTGACTCCGGCACGTTCGCCGGCGGCAAGTCCAAGAAGCTCACCGTGACGCTCAAGAAGGGCCACTACGCGCTCATCTGCAACCTGCCCGGCCACTACTCCGGCGGGATGCGCTCGGACTTCACCGTCAAGTGACCCACGACTACTTCGGCGGGTCGGTCGCGGAGCGCTACGACGAGACGTCGGCCGCGATGTTCGCGTCGGAGGTCGTCGAGCCCGTCGTCGACGTGTTGGCCGGGCTCGCGGGTTCCGGGCGGGCGCTGGAGTTCGGGATCGGCACCGGGCGGATCGCGCTGCCGTTGGCCAGGCGGGGCGTGCCGGTCGCGGGGATCGAGCTCTCGGCCGACATGGTCGAGCAGCTGCGCGCCAAGGACGGCGGAGCGGGGTTGGAGGTCGCGATCGGCTCCTTCGCCGACACGCGCGTGGACGGCGAGTTCTCGCTCGTGTACCTCGTGTTCAACACGATCGGGAACCTGACGTCGCAGGCGCTGCAGGTCGCGTGCTTTCGCAACGCCGCCTCGCACCTCGCGCCCGGCGGCGCGTTCGTGATCGAGGTCGGCATCCCCGACCTGCGGTTGTTGCCGCCCGGCCAGACCGGAGTCGTGTTCGCGATGGACGACAACCACTGGGGGCTCGACGAGTACGACGTCGCCAACCAGGGCCTGATCTCGCACCACTTCGAGCGCGTCGACGGTGTGTTGCAGCGCAACTCGCTCCCGTTCCGCTACGCCTTCCCGGCCGAGTTCGACCTCATGGCCCAGCTCGCCGGGATGAGGCTGCAGGACCGCTGGAACGACTGGGACCGCTCGGAGTTCACGAGCGAGTCGCGCAAGCACGTCTCGATCTGGGTGAAGTAACCCGTCCGGACACCATGCGAACATACGTTCGCATGACCAGCGACGGCTCCCCTCACACCCGCCTCCGCCGCGCCATCCAGGCGGGCAACCTCGCGATCATCCACGTCACCGCCGCCGAACTGGGCTACGTCACCCTGCGCGACGCCCTCGGGATCCTGTTGGTCATCGAGAGCGAAGCCGAGGAGCGCTTCGACGCCGCCGCCGTGCGCTGGGCCGGGCGGCTGGCGTTGGAGACCCCGGACCTCGAGCTGGCCGAGCTGAGGGGCGCGTTGGAGTCACTGGACGCGCTGCCCGACGAACACGCCCAGCGCGTGTTGTTCGGGTTGGCCGAGCGGGCCCGCCCGCTCGCCCGCCGTTGAACGGCGAGCACACCCGCGGGCGCCGCGTCAAGAAACCCGTGCCCGCGATCAGGGCGATGGGAAGGGCGGTGCCACGAATTTCTTGACCCGTCGGGCGCGGGTGTGCTGATTGGGCAAATGAGGCGGGTGCCCCGCACTGCGTGAACGCCAGGCGTTCACGTCTTCCCACGCCGAGGGACGTTCCACGCCACGCGAGGTGCGAGTTTGGACCGATATACGGTCCGAAGGAGACCCTCGCGTGGCGGAGTGGCGCGCTGCCACCCACGCGCCACGCGAACGTTCACGAACTCGCGAAATACGCGAGTCAGGCATCCCTCGCGTGCCTGAGTGGCGCGTTGCCGCTCGCTCGCCACGCGAGATGCGACTTGGTCAACCGCTGGTTGACAAAGTCGGCGTTCGCGTGGCACGCGGGTGATTCGAGCGCGCACCGCCCGCGCCCGGGCGCACCCGGTGCAACCGGCTCACCCGCACAAGAGCGCACCGGCCGCGGCGGGTCAAGCCCGACCCGCGGACTGCGAGGCCGCACGAGTTCCTTGACGCGACGCCCGACGGTGTGCTCCCCGAGCGCGGCCGACAAGGCGCGCCGGACCGGGCGCAACGCCCCGCGCAATTCAGTCCCGCCCGGCCACGACACCGACAACTCCGCGGCCCCGTCGGCCCCCGCCCCGATGCGCCCGTTCGGTATCCGCGCGTCCATCACGAGGTTCCCGTACCCCTCGCGCCGGAACACCGCCAAGGCCGCGCGTCACGCGGAGCTTCACGTTCCGGCTCTTCCCGACCGGGATCGCGAACCGCCCGCTCGCGGCGGCCTTGCCATCACCCTCGAAGATCCGCGCGATCGCCACCCCACGGCACACGGGGAGCGGGGCGCGGCGACACACCCGACGGGCACGTTGATCGTGCGCCCGCGGAGCTTCGTGCTTGCGATGTAGGCGTAGGCGATCTCCGTCGTCGCGCACGGTCCTTCATGGCCGGCGGCACCGCGAAGGCGGGGCCAACGCAACCAGTCGGAACAGGCTCACCACGTATCCGCGGCGCGATCCTTCCATACTGGTCTGCATGACCGCCGGCGGCCTCGTCGACGCCCTCCCGCGCGACAACGATCCCGACGCCCTCTACGAGGCGTTCATGGCGTGGAGCGAGGAGCAGGGCCTGCAGCTGTATCCGCACCAGGAGGAAGCGGCGATCGAGCTGTTCAGCGGCAACAACGTGATCCTCGCCACGCCGACCGGCAGCGGCAAGTCGATGGTCGCGATCGCCGCGCACTTCGCGGCCATGGCCGCCGACGAGATCACGTACTACACGGCCCCGATCAAGGCGCTCGTCAGCGAGAAGTTCTTCGCCCTGTGCGCGATCTTCGGCGCCGAGAACGTCGGCATGCTCACCGGCGACGCGTCGGTCAACAGCCGCGCGCCGATCATCGCCTGCACCGCCGAGGTCCTGGCCAACATCGCCCTGCGCGAGGGCGAGGACGCCGACATCGGCCAGGTCGTGATGGACGAGTTCCACTTCTACGCCGACCCGCAGCGGGGCTGGGCGTGGCAGGTGCCGATCCTCATGCTCCCCCAGGCCCAGTTCCTGCTGATGAGCGCGACGCTCGGCGACGTCTCCAACCTGCGCGAGGACCTCACCGACCGCACCCAACGAGAGACCGCCCTCGTCGACACCGCCGAGCGCCCCGTCCCGCTCCACTTCACGTGGTCGCTCGAACCGCTGCACGAGCTGATCGAGGACCTGGTGAAGGCCGACCAGGCGCCGGTCTACGTCGTCCACTTCACCCAGGCCTCCGCCCTCGAACGCGCCCAGTCGCTGCTCAGCGCGAAGCTCTGCACGCGCGAGGAACGCGACGAGATCGCCGACGCCATCGGCGCCTTCCGCTTCACCGCCGGCTTCGGCAAGACGCTCAGCCGACTCGTGCAGGGCCGGCATCGGCGTCCACCACGCCGGCATGCTCCCCCGCTACCGCCGCCTCGTCGAGCAGCTCGCCCAGACCGGCCTGCTGAAGGTCGTGGCCGGAACGGACACGCTGGGCGTCGGCATCAACGTCCCGATCCGCACCGTCGTCTTCACCGGCCTCGCCAAGTTCGACGGCACCAACCACCGCATCCTCAAGGCCCGCGAGTTCCACCAGATCGCGGGCCGCGCGGGCCGCGCCGGCTTCGACACGTCCGGCTACGTCGTCGTCCAGGCGCCGGAGCACACGATCGAGAACGCGCGCCGGCTCGCCAAGGCCGGCGACGACGCGGCCAAGAAGAAGCGCGTGCAGAAGGTCAAGGCGCCCGACGGCGCCGTCTCCTGGACTGAGGAGACGTTCGAGCGCCTGCGCCACGCCACGCCCGAATCACTCGTCAGCCGCATGCGCGTCAACCACGCCGTGATCCTCAACGTCATCAACCAGCGCGGCGACTCCGACGAGCTCCTCACCCACCTGATCGAGGACAGCCACGAGGACGAGCGCGGCAAGACGCGCCTGCTCGGGCAGGCCGAGTCGCTCAAGGAGGAGCTGCTGGGCTCCGGCGTGCTCGAACGGCTCGACCCGCCCGACGAGGACGGCCGCACGCTCGAGCTCGCGCCCGCCCTGCAGCAGGACTTCGCGCTCAACCAGCCGCTCGCGAGCTTCGCGCAGGCCGCGTTCGACCTGCTCGACACCGAGTCGGAGACGTTCACGCTCGACGTCCTGAGCGTCGTCGAGGCGATCCTCGACGATCCGTTCCCGGTCCTGCAGGCACAGTCGAAGATGGCCCGCGGCGAAGCCATCCAGGCCATGAAGGCCGAGGGCATCGAGTACGAGGAGCGGATGGAGCTGCTGGAGGACGTCACCTATCCCAAGCCGCTCGAGGAAGGGCTGATGCACGCGCTCGCGCAGTACCGCGAGACGCACCCCTGGGTGTCCGACGACGACCTCTCCCCCAAGTCGGTCACGCGCGACATGTACGAGAACGGCCAGACGTTCTCCGAGTACATCGCGCACTACGGCGTCACCCGCTCCGAGGGCGCCGTGCTGCGCTACCTGAGCGACACCTACCGCGCGCTCAGACAAACAGTTCCCGACCGCCACAAGACCGAGGAGCTCGACGACATCGTCGAGTGGCTCGGTGAGCTGATCCGCCAGACCGACTCCAGCCTGCTGGACGAGTGGGAGGCGCTCACCGACCCCGAGTCCGTCCAGCGTGCCGCCGAGGCGGTCGCGCGAGGCGAAGAGCTCGCGCCGGTGCGCCCGATCTCCGGCAACGTCCGCGCCTTCCGCGTGATGGTCCGCAACGCCATGTTCCAGAAGGTGCAGCTCGCCTCCCGCGACCAGTACCAGCGCCTGGCCGCCCTCGAAGGCGGCGAGCGCCCGCCGATGAAGGTCGAGCAGTGGGAGGCCGCGCTCGGCGCCTACTGGGACGAGCACGAGCACCTGGACGCCGGCCCCGACGCGCGCAGCCCGGAGCTGTTCGTGGTGGACACGTCCAAGCCGCGCGAGTGGACCGTGCGCCAGATCATCAACGACCCCGAGGGCAACCACGACTGGGCGATCGTCGCCAGCGTGGATCTCGACGCTTCCGACGCGGCGGGCGAGCCCGTCATCCGGACGCAGTCCTTCGCATGCGGGTAGCGCTCGACGGCGGCCCGTACGGGGTCGCGGCGAGCCCGGACGGCGCGCTCTGGGTGACGCTCGCGGACGCCGGCAAGATCGCGCGGGTGACGATGGACGGCAGCGTCCAGCAGTTCAAGGCCGGCAAGAAGCCGATGCAGATCACGCCGCACGGCTGGTTCACGTTCGCCGGCGGCGTCGGCCGCATCACACCCGACGGCATCGTCACCACCACCAAGGTCGGCGGCTCCCCGTACGGCATCGTGGAAGGCCCGGACAAGGCCGTGTGGTTCACGGCCGAGAGCACGATCGGGCGCTTCAACGGCAAGTTCCAGTGGTACCCGGCGCCCTCGACGCCGGCGATGATCGCCAACGGCCCCGACGGCGCGCTGTGGTTCACGCTCAACGCCACGAGCTCGGTCGGCCGGATCACCACCGACGGCCAGACGACCGTCCGCGAGCTCCCCACGCGCGACGCCGGCCCGGTCGGCATCTGCGGCACCCACGACGCCGTCTGGTTCACCGAGATCCTCGCGAACCAGCTCGGCCGGATCGGTGTCGACGACGCCGTGCAGGAGCTCCCGCTGGCGCCCGACGCCAAGCCGCACGCCGTCATCCCCGCCCAGGCCGACGGCGTCTGGGTGAGCCTGTGGGGCGGGAGCGCCGTCGCGCACATCGCCGACGACGGCGAGTACGCGGAGATCCCGCTCGAGCACGGCGCCGAGCCGCACGGCATGGCCGTCGGCGCCGACGGCGCGCTGTGGGTGGCGTGCGAGGCCGGCTACCTCGAGCGCATCAGCTAGCGTTCCCGTGTGAACTTCTTCACGACCGCCGCCGGCAACTACGACCGCCACATCGGCCGCTACGGCCCGGTGCTCGCCCCCGAGCTGATCGCGGCGGCCGACGTCCGCCCCGGTGAACACGTCCTCGACGTGGGCTGCGGACCCGGCGCGCTGACCACCGTGCTGCTCAAGCTCGGCGCCGTCGTCACCGCCGTCGACCCCTCCGAGCCCTTCGTCACGGCCTGCACGGAGCGCAACCCGGCCGCGGAAGTGCGACAGGCGGCCGCGGAGGATCTCCCGTTCGAGGCCGACCGGTTCGACGCGACGCTCGCCCAGCTCGTCGTGAACTTCATGCAGCGACGCGCCCGCCGGCCTCGCCGAGATGGCCCGGGTCACCCGGCCCGGCGGCGTCGTCGCCGCGGCCGTCTGGGACTACGCCGACGGCATGACGATCCTGCGCAAGTTCTGGGACGCCGCACGCACGATCGACCCCGACGCCGGCGACGAGAGCCAGATGCGCTACTGCACCCCGGACACGCTCGGGGCACTCTGGGAGACGGTCCTCGACGACGTCCAGGTGACCGAGGCCACGGTGCGCGCGAGCTACACGGGCTTCGAGGACCTGTGGGCGCCGCTGGAATCCGGCGTCGCACCGTCCGGCGCCTTCACCGTGGCCCAGGACGAGGAGCGCCGCGCCGAGCTCAAGCGCGAGTTCCGCGCCCGCCTCGGCGTCGGCGACGACCCGTTCGAGCTCTCCGCCCGCGCCTGGCTGGCGGTCGGCCGAACCTAAAGGGGCCTGGCACCTTTATCTTCGGCAGCGCCGCTTGTCCGCGTTCGAGTGGCTGACGACCGGGCCGGACTGGTCGATGACCTGGCCCGTCCGCGCGTTGCGGATCACCACCTCGCACGTGTTCGTGGGCATCCGCGCCGCGTAGAAGCGGGCGAGCCCGTAGCCGCGCGCCCGCACCGCCGGGACGGTGACGCGCCCGACGCCCTCCGCGACCACCCGCACGGTGCGCACGCGCGGGGACACGATCCCGAACACGTAGACCGCGCCGCCCAGCCGCTCCCAGGTCGGGTGGTGCGCGCAGTCCGTGGCCGAGTCGCCGCGGACGCGCAGCCGGAAGCACGGCAGCCGTTCGTCCTCAGCCGCCACGGGGAAGCCGGGCGGGAGCAGCGCCGTCAGCGTCGCCCCGCGCGACCGGCGCACCACCACTGCCTTCGAGCCCGCCGGCGGCGTGTTCGGCGACGGGCTCGTCGCCACGATCAGCGTGTGCCAGCGCTCCAGCGGCACCGGCTGGACCGACTCCGCGATCGCGTGCAGCGAGGCGTCGCTCGGCTTGCCGTCCAGCTCCACCGACAGCTCGACGCCGTTCTCGATCCACCGCAGCCCACGCCCGTAGACCTGCCCGTCATCGGTCAGGTCGGTGAAGTCCGCGGGCACGCCGTGCACGGTCGTGTCGGGCTCGGGCGGCGGGGCCGCGGGCGCTTCCGCGGCGTGCAGCGTCAGCGGCGAGTCGGACGGGTCGCTGGTCTCGCGCCCGTAGTACGAGGTGTGGCGGCCCTCGAACTCCTCGGCGCGCTGGAGCTCGCGCCCAGGTCCGGGAGCGGTGATGACGAAACCGGTGAGGAGCAGCTCGAGGAGCATGCCGCCGCCTCTACCCGCTCGCGGCGCGGACCGCTCCCGTCGCCTCCTCGTAGGTGAGCCCGATCCCGGTCAGCAGGTCGGTCGCGGTTGAGCGGATCTGCCCGACGATCACGCTGACGGACAGGTTCGCGGTGCCGTCGAGCACCTGGGTGGCGGTCACGGCGGCTTGCAGCGCGGGCTCGCGGACAGCGTCGAAGCCCTGACCGCTCTCCAACGCCGCGGCCAGCGCCGCGACCGCGCGCCCGAGGTCCTCGAGCGCGTCAGCCACCTCCGGCGGGACGTTCTCGTCCAAGGCCAGAGCCCGCATGGCCCCGCGCGCGAGCACACGCACGTTGCGCACCGCCAGATCGATCCGCGCGGCGGACTCCGCGTAGAACTCGATCGTGTCCCGGGTGCGCTTGCGCGTGGGCGACATACGCGCGGTGGAGCGGCTCTCGTGCGTGGCGGCGAAGAAGCGCTCACCGAACTCGTCGATCCCGCGCGCCCGCACCAGCGCCGCCTCGGCCGCCTCGGCCGACCGCTTGCGGAGCGCCTCCGCGATGTCGCGCAGCGTGTCGCACAGCTCGTCCAGCACGGGCCGGGCCGCGCCGCGGAGGATCTGGATCGGATCGGCGGGGAGCACGACCGCCGCCACCCCCAGCGCGACCACCCCGCCGACGAGGGCGTCGAGCGTGCGCGCGAGCGAGATCCCGCCGGTCGGCGGCGTGATGGTGAACACGAGCGCGGCCGAGATCGCCACCTGGTTGACGAACAGCGCGCTCGTCCCGAAGAACATGCCGAGCCCGACCGCGATGAACACGGCCAGCGCGAGCTGCGGCACGCCGGTGCCGAGCTGGAACGCCAGCAGGTCCGCGATCATCACGCCGAGCGTGACCGCGAACACGAGCTCGGTCGCGCGCCGCCCGCGCTCGTAGTAGCTCTGCCCGATCGCGATGATCGCCGCGACCGGCGCGAAGAACGGCGCGTCGTGGCCGAGCACCCACTTCGCGATCGCCCAGGCGAGTGCGACGGCGACCGCGGCCTGCAGCGGGATCCGCCAGTTGGTCCTCACGCGCTGCCAGCGCGTCGCCATCGACACGCGCGAGCGGCTCGCCGCGTCCTCGAACATCCCCTCCGGGATCACAGATTGGGCAGGGGGGGGGGCGCCGATACTCGAGGAGGTCGAGCCCGAGCAGCGGCTCCGGGAACGCCCGCCCCGCCTGCTCCCAGCCCTCACGCTCGTAGAACGCGCGGGCCCGCGCCGCCCCGTACGGCGTGTAGAGCCGGATCGTGGCGTACCCCTGGCGTGCCGCCTCCTCCAGCGCCAGCTGGTGCAGACGCCCGGCCAGCCCGGTACCCCACCAGGCGGGGCGCACGAACAGCATCCACAGGTGCGCGCGCCCGGGGACGTGCACGTGCGGGCGCTCGCGCTCGCTCGCGTGGGTGATGCCGACGTGCCCGGCCTGCTCGCCCTCCGGGTCGATCGCCATCGCGCACCAGGTCGTCCTCGCCCTCAGCCGCTCACGGATCGCCCGGATCTCCAGCGCGCGCGGCGGGGGTTGCCAACCCTCGGGCGCCCACGCGAGGTAGGACTCGAAGCCGAGCCGGGTCGTCGACGCGAGCTCGATGGCGTCGTCGGGCACGGCGAGGCGAATGTCCAGGCTGGTTGCGTCCATAACGCTCTAGTCGAGGGTGAGATATGCCGGGATCTGGTCCGAACCCGACCCGCGGAATTCAAGCGGACCCGCCGTGCTGCCGACCACCGAGAGCAAGGTGACCCGTCGAATCCTCTCAACCGCCCTGATCTGTGCCGCCGCCGCCGCGGCCCTGCTTGGCATTCCCGCGAACGCCGATGATCCCACGCCGACCGCCACGGCGTCGCCGGTCGCGACCATGGTGGAGACGATGGTTGCCCCTGAGCCTACGAAGGCTCCCACCGAAGTCCCCACCGCGCACGCGGAGGAGAGCACGCCCGCTCCCACGGAGACGGCCACGGAGACCCCCGCCGCGACTGAGGCCCCCCAGGAGACGCCGGCCGCGGAAACCCCCGCCCCGACCGCGACCGAGACGAGCACCGCCGCTCCGACGGCTTCCCCCGCGGCGACCGAGGCTCCTCGCAAGAAGCGAACCAAGAAGGATGCGAATCGCTCCGGCGCCAAGGACGGCCAGGTCCGCGAGTGCAAGACCGGCAAGGCTTCGACCTCGACCTCAGCTTCAGGGTGCGGCGAGGCCAAGGAGCAGACCGAGGGCGACCACTCCACCCCGACGCTGCCGACTCCGGTCCTGACGCACACGAACGGCACACCGGCCACGAGCAACCCGAGCTACTCGCTCGCCACGCCCGGCCCCGCCCGCATCGGCGTGCCGAACTTCTTCATCGACAAGTTCCGGATTCCTCCCTTCCTGCTGCCGATCTACCAGGCCGCGGGCATGGAGTACGGGATCCGCTGGGAGATCCTCGCCGGCATCAACGAGATCGAGACCGACTACGGCCGCAACCTGAACGTCTCGAGCGCCGGCGCGCTGGGCTGGATGCAGTTCATGCCCGCCACGTGGGAGACCTACGGCGTCGACGCCAACCGTGACGGCGTCCGGGACCCGTTCAATCCGGTCGACGCGATCTTCGCCGCCGCGCGCTACCTGAAGGCCGCCGGCGCTCAACAGGACATCCGCAAGGGCATCTTCGCCTACAACCACGCCGACTGGTACGTGGACAGCGTCCTGATGCGCGCCCAGGTCATCGGCGGCATTCCCGGCGACCTCGTCGGCTCGCTCACGGGCCTCACGCAGGGCCGCTTCCCGGTCCGCGCCAAGGCCACCTACGCCGGCGCCCTCAAGGAAGCCGACAAGCGGACCAAAGGCAGCAACGCCGCCGTCGTCGTCGAGTCCGACGAGACGCGCCGCAACATCGAGATCTACGCCAAGGCCGGTTCGCCCGTGATCACCGTCAACGACGGCAAGGTCCTGAAGATCGGCTCCAGCGAGCGCCTCGGCAAGTACGTCATCGTCCAGGACGTCTACGGCAACACGTACACGTACGGCCACCTGAAAACCGTCGCCGCGACCTACCCGTCACCCAAGAGGCGCACGGCCAAGAAGGCGCAGACCGAGCACGAGTCCAAGGCCGACGCCAAGCGCCGCACGCTCGCCGCGCCCGCCGCGACCGAGACGGACACCGCGGTGGAGACCACGCCGACCGCCAAGGTCCGCCTGTTCGCCAACCCGACGCGCAAGCACGCCTTCGCCAACGGCGGCGACGTGCAGGTGTCCAGCAAGGGCCGCGAGATCGCCTCCGTCAGCGCCCCGCTCGGCCTCAGCCCCAAGGACTTCGTCTCCAAGCCGCTCGTCAAGGGCGCCCGCGTGCTCGGCGGCACGACGCTCGGCCGCATCGGCCAGGTCAACGAGAAGGCCCCGCACCTGCTGTTCGAGATCCGCCCGGCCGGCCGCGGCGCCCCGCGCATCGACCCGAAGCCGATCCTCGACGGCTGGAAGCTGCTCGAGTCCACCGAGGTCTACCGCGCGAAGGGCAAGAACGCGCTCTTCGGCAAGGACGCGGGCGAGATGTCGATCGGCGAGATCATGCTCATGAGCAAGGAGAACCTCGCCCGGCGCGTCATCGCCGACAACCGGATCGAGGTCTACGGCTGCGGCGCGAGCGACATCCGCTCCGGCGTGATCGACCGTCGCGTCATGGCCACGCTGCTCTACCTCGCCAACTCCGGCCTCAAGCCCACCGTCACCAGCCTCAAGTGCGGCCACGGCAACACGACCGCCTCCGGCAACGTCTCCGAGCACAGCACGGGCACGGCCGTCGACATCGGCGCCATCAACGGCATCCGGATCACCCCCGGAAGCCAGGGCAAGGGCTCGATCACCGACCTCACCATCCAGCGCCTGCTGAACCTGCAGGGCACGATGAAGCCGCACCAGATCATCTCCCTGATGACGTTCAAGGACGCGGACAACACGCTCGCGATGAGCGATCACGGCGACCACATCCACATCGGCTGGCGCCCGCTGTACGGCACCAACAAGGCGGCGGCGAAGCAGATCGACGCCATCCTGAAGCCCAAGCAGTGGATCAAGCTGATCGACCGTCTCGGCGAGATCGACAATCCGACCGTCGCTGAGCAGCCCTCGAAGTACGCCGTGAAAGTGAAGCGGGCAGATCACTAAGATCTGACTGCATGTCTACCGCGGACACCAAGGCGCTGATCGCGCAGGTCATCGCCGGCTTCCAGCAGGAAGTGCCTGCACTGCAGAAGCTCAAGCTCGTGTTCGAGCTCGAGTTGCGCGGCCGCGGTGACATCCAGCTCTTCCGCGTCGAGGTCCCGGGCCCCAAGATCACCCGGGACATCGCGTCGGACGCCAAAGTCCGCCTCTCGATCCCGCGGACCGAGTTCAACGAGCTGGCCAAGGACAACACCGTCCGCCATTGGCGCGAGTGCTTCGTGTCAGGTCACGTGAGGGCCAGCGGCCCGCCCGAGATCCTGAAGCTGATCGCCAACGTCGTGGACAAGCAGGACGAGCGCACGCGCACGCGCCGCCTCAGCGCGCGGAACCAAGCTTCCTAGTCGCGCTCGCGCTACGAGGGCTGCCGCCGTAGCGCTAGGCCGGTCAGCGCCTCGCGCACGATCCGGTCCGCGACCAGCGCGGTGATGTCGGCTGACCCGATCTGCGTCGGCGCGACCTCCACCACGTCCATCCCGCACAGCTCGACCCGCTCGCCGACCTGCCGGCAGGCCCACAGCAGGTCGATCGACGTCATGCCGCCCGGCTCCGGCGTGCCCGTGCCCGGGCGCGAACGCCGGGTCGAGCACATCGACGTCCACGCTCAGGAACACCGGCCCGTCGCCGACGATCCCGATCGCCCGCGAGATCACGTCGCGGATGCCGATCTCCCGCACGTCGTGCATGAAGAAGCTCGTGATGCCGCGCTCGTGCTGCCAGGTGAACTCGGCCTCGCCCGGCCAGTAGCCGCGCAGCCCGATCTGCACGTAGCGCGTCGGGTCCACCCAGCCCTGCTCGACGAGCCGGTACATGATCGTCCCGTGCGAGAGCGCGGCGCCGAACACCGTCTCGCCCGTGTCCGTGTGGGTGTCGAAGTGGATCAGGCCGACGGGCCCGCGCCGGCGCGCGATCGCGCGGATGTCGGGTTCGGCGATCGAGTGATCGCCGCCGAGGATCACCGGCATCGCGCCCGCGTCGACCACCTGGCCGACGAGCGCCTCGATCGCCTCGTGCGACTTCACCGGCTCGGCCGGGAGCACGGCGGCGTCACCGAAGTCGACCACGCGCAGTACCTCGAAGGCGTCGACGCCGGCCTCCAGGTGCGGGCCGGACGGACAGGACGCGCCCCGGATGGCGCGCGGGCCGAAGCGGGTCCCGGGCCGGTCGCTCACCAGATCGTCCGTGGGCGCGCCGACGATGGCCACGTCCACGCCGGCGAGCTCCGCCGCGTCCTGTGTGTAGGGCAGGCCGCCGTAGGTCAGCAGCCCGGCGAAGTCCGGCTTCTCACCGAACTCGCGCCAGCGCTCGAGCGGATCGATCATCTGCAGGGTTGTACCGCCTGAAGCCAAGAACGTGCGTTCATGCCCCCACCGTGCCCCCAGAGTGACCTGACCCCGGCGGTTCGGTCCGGTGGTTGTGAGAGTTCCACGCGTCCACGATCATGGGCGAGACGGGAACGATCACGTGAAGCAGCGCAGGCACACCCCCGAGCAGGTCATCCGCAAGTTGCGCGAGGGCGACAGGCTGCTCGGCGAGGGCGAGTCGATCGCCGAGGTCTGCGAGGCGTTGGAGGTCTCTGAGCGATCTCCTCAACCGGCGTGACGAAGATTCCCGCCGCCGGCCCGAGGCGAGAGGTTGCCGTCCCGCCGGTTTGTTTCCTTCAAGCAGCCCGTCGCGCATGATGGCTTCTTCGTGGCGCACGCCTGTGCCGTGGTGGACGATCAAAGGGCGGCGAACCTTTCGTAGAGAGCCGGCCACTCGGGCACGGCGGAGTGATCTCGAACGTGTCCCGTCCAGCCGCGAGCGGTCGCGGTAGAGAGGTACGCGGGGTGCGGCGCAATCCCGACGCGCCCAAGGTCCAGGCGATCCGAGTCGAAGCAGACGCCTAGCGTCGGCTCATGGGTTGGTCCCGCCTTCGTGTGGCTGGCGCAGGCTTCGTAAAGAAGGTTGCGCTCATCGGGGCTGAGCGACAACAGGTGCCGGGAGAGTCCACGCGCGACCATAGCTGCGCGTCGGCCGTGCTGAGGGTCGTGACCGTCGTTGAGCCGCTGCGAGTCGTGAAGCAGCGCGAACGCAAAGACCACGGCCGGATTTGCCGCCTCGCCGGCCTCGATGAGCTCGCAGCCGTTGAGCGCGACGCGGCGCCAGTGGTGCGGCCCGTGGATCAGCGACCCAAGGTGCGTGGCCCCGTCGTATACGGACGCCACCAGTGCGTCGGTGTCTGGTATCGCTGCGTGGAGCGTGGTCAGTTCGGCCTCCGTTAGTTCGTCCTCGGCGGTCGGTACCTTGGTGATGACATAGCGTCTGCTCACACACACTGAGGCTCTGAGCGAGCTCGCGCGGCGTGCGGCCGGCACGCAACATCTGCACCGCTTCCTGGCGGAATTCCGGCGGGTACGCGGGTCTGGCCTTGGGCACGTTGGACACCATCCTTGCGCGCCCAGCGGGCGCGAGTCGTCAAGTGTCCGGAAACGCGGGGGAAGTCCAGTGGCCGAGATGCGTCGCTGCACGGGCCGCTGCGGGTCCCGCTTCCATGGCGTGTAGCGTTTCGAACCGGCATGCCGCCGGGATTCACGCTCGACCAGCTGCGCACCGCGGTCTCGCAGGACCGGATCGACACGGTGCTGCTCGCGCTGACCGACATGCAGGGGCGCCTGCAGGGCAAGCGGCTGGACGCGCGGCATTTCCTGAAGGAGGTCGTCGGACACGGCGCCGAGGCCTGCAACTACCTGCTCGCGGTGGACGTCGAGATGAACACCGTCTCCGGCTACGCGATGAGCTCGTGGGAGCGCGGCTACGGCGACTTCGAGATGGTCCCGGACTTCGACACGCTGCGGCCGGTGCCGTGGCACGAGAAGACGGCGCTGTGCCTGGCCGACCTGCGCTGGTCCGGCGGGGAGCCGGTCGTCGCCTCGCCGCGGCAGATCCTGCGGGCCCAGCTGGAGCGGCTGTCCGCGCGCGGGCTGGAGGCGTTCGCCGGGACCGAGCTGGAGTTCATCGTCTTCAAGGACACCTACGAGGAGGCGTTCGAGAAGGGCTACAGCGGCCTGAAGCCGGCCAATCAGTACAACGTCGACTACTCGCTGCTGGGGACCGCGCGGGTCGAGCCGCTGATCGGCCGCATCCGGCGCGAGATGACCGCGGCCGGGCTGGTCGTGGAGGACTCCAAGGGCGAGTGCAACGACGGCCAGCACGAGATCAACTTCCACTACGGGCCGGCGCTGCAGACCGCCGACGAGCACTCGATCTACAAGACCGCGGCGAAGGAGATCGCGGCGCTCGAGGGCTCCTCGATCACGTTCATGGCCAAGTTCAACGAGCGTGAAGGCTCCTCGTGCCACATCCACATGTCCGTGGAGGGCCTGGACGAGGCGGCCTTCAACCGGTTCGTGGCCGGCCAGCTCGCGTGCCTGCAGGAGCTGACGCTCCTGTACGCGCCGAACATCAACTCCTACAAGCGCTTCGCGGCCGGCTCGTTCGCGCCGACCGCGGTGGCGTGGGGACACGACAACCGCACGTGCGCGGTGCGCGTGCTGCACAACCGGTTCGAGCTGCGGCTGCCGGGCGCGGACGTCAACCCGTATCTCGCCCTGAGCGCGATGATCGCGGCCGGGCTCCACGGGCTGGACGCCGAGCTGGAGCTGGAGGAGCCGACGCCGGGCAACGCCTACGTGGCCGACAAGCCGCACGTGCCGAAGACCCTGCTCGCGGCCCGCGAGCGGTTCGCGGCCTCGGATGTCGCCCGGTCGGCGTTCGGCGAGGAAGTCGTCGCGCACTACCTGAACAACGCCGACGTCGAGCTCGCCGCCTTCGAGGCCGCCGTCACCGACTGGGAACGAGTACGGGGCTTCGAGCGGTTGTGATCGCCAACACGCTCTTCGCGCCGGTGCAGTCCACCACCGCGTTCGAGGAGACGCTGGAGCGGTTGTCGACGGCGATCAAGCTGGGCCTGCTGAAGCCGGGCGCGCGGCTCCCCGCCGAGCGCGACCTGTGCGAGCAGCTCGGGATCGCGCGGTCCACGCTGCGGCAGGCGCTCACGGCGCTCGTGCAGTCCGGGCACCTGGTGGCCCTGCGCGGCCGGATGGGCGGGACGTTCGTGGCGCAATGCCCGCCCGCGCCCGAGCCGCGCCCGGAGAGCCTGCTGCACTGGCGCGACACGTGCGACACCCGGCTCGCGGTCGAGCTGGGCGTCGCCATGCTGGCCGCCGAGCGGGCCGAGCCCGAGCACGCCGAACGGCTCGCCGCCCTCGTGACCGCGATGGAGCGCGACGTGGAGGACTTCTCCGCCTATCGGCAGGCCGACGTGCTCTTTCACATCGGGCTCGCCGAGACGACCGGCTCCCCCGCGCTCGTGACGGCGATGACGGACTCCCAGGGCGCGATGACGGACCTGTTCGCGCACATCGCGCACCCGCCCGAGGTGCTGGCGTGGGCCAACGGGCAACACGCCCGGCTCGTCGACTGTCTGCTGCGGGGTGACGGCACCGAAGCCGTCCGCATCATGCAGGACCATCTGCGCGGTACTGAACACGTCCTAGCGGGGTTGCTGCCATGACTACCACGCCAGTGCAGAGCGACGACGAGCGCCGGCTCGCGGAACTCGGCTACAAGCAGGACCTACAGCGGGCGTGGAGCGGGTTCTCGAACTTCGCGATCTCGTTCACGATCATCTCGGTCCTCGCCGGCTGTTTCACCACCTACGGGCAAGCGTGGAACAACGGCGGGCCGATCGCCATCTCGTGGGGTTGGCCGATCATCTGCGGGCTGATCCTGCTGGTGGCGTTCTCGATGAGCGAGCTGGTCAGCGCGTACCCGACCGCGGGTGGCATCTATTACTGGGCATCCACCCTGGGCGGGCCGAAGTGGGGCTGGTTCACCGGCTGGTTCAACCTCGTCGGCCTGGTCGGCGTGGTCGCCTCCGTCGACTACGGGTGTGCCACGTTCCTGAACGCCACGTTCATGTTGTTCGGCGTGAACCTGGGGTTCGCGAACTGGGGTGACACGTCACACATACTCACCGAGACGTTCCTGTTGTTCGCGCTCATCCTCACGTTGCACGCGTTGATCAACATCTTCTCGTCACCGCTGGTCGCGTTGATGAACAACATCAGCGTGTTCTGGCATGTCGCGGGCGTGCTGGTGATCGTGGGGATCCTCGCGTTCGTCCCGGATCAGCATCAGAGCGTGGACTTCGTGTTCACCGAAACGATCAACAACTCGGGCTTCGGCGGCGGCATGTTCTGGTTCTACGTGCTCCCGCTCGGCTTCCTGCTGACGATGTACACGCAGACGGGCTACGACGCGTCCGCGCACATCTCCGAGGAGACGCACGGCGCGGCCAAGGCGGCGGCGCAGGGCGTGTGGCGCAGCGTGTTCTGGAGCGGTGTCGGCGGCTGGGTCGTGCTGCTCGCGATCACGTTCGCGGCGGCCGACGTGACCGCGGTCAACGAGGGCCTGGGCTCGTCGCTGGCCGTGTTCGACAGCGCGCTGCCGGACAGCTGGGAGAAGATGGTGGTCGTGATCGCCACGATCGGCCAGCTGTTCTGCGGCATGGCCTGCGTCACCTCGTGCTCGCGGATGATGTACGCGTTCTCGCGCGACCGCGCGGTGCCCGGCTGGCAGCTGTGGACGCGGCTGAACCACCACCGCGTGCCGGCCTACGCCGTCATCGCCTCCTGCGTCGCCGCGCTGGTGATGACACTGCCCGCGCTCGAGGGTGACGAGGCGGGCGCACCGTACGCGTTCTTCGCGGTGGTGTCCATCTGTGTCATCGGGTTGTACATCGCGTACGTGATGCCGGTGTACCTGCGCTGGCGGATGGGTGACGCGTTCGAGCCGGGGCCGTGGACGCTCGGCAAGAAGTACAAGTGGGTGAATCCGATGGCGATCGTGTGGGTGGCGATCTGCGTGATCATCTTCTGCCTGCCGTTCACTCCCGCCGGCGTGCCGTGGCGTGACGAGTTCGACATCCGCTATGTGAACTACGCGCCGATCACCGTCGGCGTCGTGTTGCTGATCGTCGGCCTGTGGTGGACGTTGAGGGCCAAGCACACGTTCAAGGGACCGGTTCGCACGGTGGAGTTCGCCGACGACGGTGTCGGGGTCGATGAGTAGACCGATCATCGGCGTGTGCGCGGCGGTGGAGCGCGCGCGCTGGAGTGTGTGGGACGACGAGGCGGTGCTGCTCCCGCGCGGGTACGTCGATGCCGTGCAACGCGCGGGCGGCCTCGCGATCCTGCTCCCGCCCGACGAGCATCCGGAGGAGGTCCTCGCGCTGCTGGACGGCGTGATCCTCGCGGGCGGCGCCGACTACGGCGAGCGCCCGGACCGCGACGCGTTCGAGATCGCGCTCGGCCTGGCGGCGATGGAGCGCGACGTCCCACTGCTCGGCGTGTGCCGCGGGATGCAGCTGATGAACCTCGCCCGCGGCGGGACGCTCATTCAGCACCTGCCGGACGTGCTCGGGCACGAGGACCACCGCGCCGTGCCGGGTGCGTTCGGCGACCACGACGTGCGGCTGGTCGAGGGATCGCTCGCTGCCCGTGCCGCCGGCGCGACGTCACATCCGACGAAATCGCATCACCATCAAGGCGTGAACGAGATCGGGGAGGGCTTCGACGTGACGGGCCGGGCGACCGTGGACGAGTTGGTGGAAGCGATCGAGGACCCGACGCGCCGGTTCGCGCTCGGCGTCCAGTGGCACCCCGAGGCCTCCGGCGGCGAGGAGATCGCCGCGCTGGTCGAGGCGGCGCGGTCATGACCCCCGGACGGCTGGACGGCAAGGTCTGCGTGATCACCGGCGCCGCGGGCGGCATCGGCGCCGCGTCGGCCGCCATCTTCCGCGCCGAGGGCGCCGCCGTCATCGGCGTCGACCTGCGCGACGACTTCGACGGCGTGGACCTCGCGCTGGCCGCCGACGTGGCCGACGAGGCAGCCGTGATCGCGGTCATGAAGCGCGCCCGCGAGGAATACGGCCGCATCGACGTGCTCTTCAACAACGCCGGCATCTCCCCCGACGACGACGTGTCCGTGCTGGACACGACGCTCGAGGCCTGGCAGCGCGTGCAGGACGTGAACCTGCGCAGCGTCTTCCTGTGCTGCAAGCACGGCATCCCGCACCTGCTCGACACGGGCGGCGGCTCGGTGATCAACACCGCCTCCTTCGTGGCCGTGATGGGCGCGGCCACCTCGCAGATCTCCTACACCGCCTCCAAGGGCGCCGTCCTGGCCCTGTCGCGTGAGCTCGGCGTGGAGTTCGCCCGCCGCGGCGTGCGCGTGAACGCGCTCTGCCCCGGCCCGGTCGACACGCCGCTGCTCCGAGAGCTCTACGCGAGCGACCCGGCCAAGGCCGCCCGGCGGTTGATCCACCTGCCGATGGGCCGCTTCGCCGACGCGCGGGAGATCGCCAAGGCCGCGCTGTTCCTGGCCTCAGACGACTCCTCGTACGTGACCGCCTCGACGTTCATGGTCGACGGCGGCCTGTCGGGCGCATACGTCACGCCTGAGTGAATTGACTCGAGGGCGTCAACGCGGAGCGCACCGGGCGGATCGGGCCGCGCAGCGCGGGGCATTGCGCCAGTAGACCCGAAACGAGCGCGTTGTCGATCGGTACTTCCCCCACGGGCACGCGAACACAGATAGCGTGGGCCCCATGTCCAGGGTCTTTCTCGCGCTCATCGGCGCCTGTCTGCTAGTTCCCTCCTCGGCTCAAGCCCAGGAGATCACGGTCATGACGCGCAACCTGTTCCTCGGCGCAGACCTCGCGCCGGCGATCAACGCGCCCGGCATCCCGGAGGCGATCAACGGGGCGGGGACGGTGTGGAACGAGCTGCAGGCGACGAAGTTCCCCGAGCGCGCCGTCCCGCTCGCGAAGGAGATCAAGGCCTCCAAGGCCGACCTCGTCGGGCTGCAGGAAGTGGCGCTCTGGCACGTGCAGCAGCCGTCGGACGGCGGCGCGCCGCCGATCAGCCCGGTCGCGGGTGCGCAGCCGGCCACCACGGTCGCGTTCGACTTCCTCGCGCTGCTGCAGGCGCAGCTCGGCACCTCCTACCGCGTGGTGGTGGTCAACGAGGAGTTCAAGGCGGAGCTACCCGTGAATGCGGACGGCAACGTCGCGACCGGCACCGGTCCGCTGGCGGGCTTCGGCGCGGACCTGGACGCGCGGCTGACGATGCGCGACGTGATCCTCGTGCGCAAGGGGTCGAAGGTGAAGCTCGGCAAGACGCGTACGGGCCACTTCAAGACCCGCTACGAACCGAACGTCGGCGGGCTCAAGATCCCGGTCGATCGCGGCTGGACGTCGGTGGAGGCGCGTCTCGGGAAGCGCAAGTTCCGGTTCGTCAACACGCACCTGGAAGCGTTCGGGGACACGAAGATCCGCCAGGCGCAGGCCAAGGAGCTGATGGCCGGGCCGCTGAAGACGAAGACGCAGGTCGTGCTCGTCGGCGATCTCAACTCGGGGATCGCGCGCCACAACCAGCCGGAGAAGCCGGGCGACGACCTCGCGTTCAAGGCACTCAAGGGCTTCAAGGACAACGGCGCCCGCCAGTCCTGCTGCTTCTCCAGCCTCACCGACCCGCGGGCGGTGCTCGATCACACCGTCGATCACGTGCTCACCAAGCCGGGCCTGAAGACCGTCCGGGCACGGGTCACGGGCAACGACGCGGGCGAGCGCACGGCCTCCGGGTTGTGGCCGTCCGACCACGGTGGCGTGATCAGCCGGTTGCGCCTGCGTGGCTAAAGCCTTACCTTCACCCCAAGTGACCCTGTTCGAGGCGGCGAAGGCCGGGGACTCCAGCGCGGTCGAAGCGTTGCTGCGCGATGGCGCCGACGTCAACGCGCGCGAGTCCGAAGACCACACATACGCACTGCACTGGGCGGCGGCGTCCGGACACCTCGAGGTCGTCCGGTTGCTCGTCGACGCCGGCGGCGACGTTCACGGCGAAGGCGACGACCATGCGCTCGGCGTGATCGGCTGGGCGACCTGCTGGGAGCCCACGCAGCCGGAGATCGCGGAGTTCCTCGTGAGCCGTGGCGCGCGCCACCACATCTTCTCCGCGCTCGCGCTCGGGCTGGAAGAGCGGGTCCGCGCGATCGTCGCCGAGGACCCGAGCGCGCTCAACCGGCGCATGAGCCGCAACGAGGACCATCGGCTCCCGCTGCACTTCGCCGTCGGCCGCGGCCTCGCGAGCATGGTCGAGCTCCTGATCGAGCTCGGTGCCGACCCGCTCGCGGTCGACGTCAACGGGCACTTCGCGGCCACCTACGCGCGCACCCCCGACGTCGACCTGGCCGCGATGCGGGCCATCCACGCGTTGGGCAAGGCCGAGCTCGTCAGTGCGCAGCGCGGCTCCCGCGCGGTGCGCGGGCAGCCCATCGACGTGCTCGCCGCGCTCAGCGTCGGCGATCGCGACGCCGCCGAGCGCTTCGCCGGCGCCATCGGCCCCGGCGAGCTGCACCTCATGGCCAAGCGCGGGCACACCGAGGCCGCGCGTTGGCTGCTGGAGCACGGCGCGGATCCGAACGCCGTGTGGAGCCACTTCGGCGTGTACGTGCGGCCGCTGCAGTTGGCCACGCGCTACGGGCACGAAGACGTCGCAACCGTCCTGCTGGACGCCGGCGCCGATCCCGCCGGCCGTGAGCCTGAGGAGGTGAACGTCCCGTTGCTTGGTTCCACCGATGAGCCCGAGACCGTCAGCGTCGTGCTCGAGATCCACGAGCACGACCCGCATATCTCCGAGCTCCTCAACGCGTTCGAGGACGGCTGGGTCCAAGGCATCACGAGCCGCTCAGGCGTCGTCCGGCTCGAGCTGGAGACACCCGGCGGCACGTGGGGCGCGGCGGTCACCCTCGTCGAAGGCCGGCTCGAGCGCCTGCCGTTCGACTGGCGCTCACACGCGCACTGCCTCCGGCCCTAGCGCGGCGGGAGCTCCTGCACTGACCAGGCGTTCCCGTCGGGGTCCGCGAAGAACGTGAACTTGCCCCACGGGAACTCCTGGACGTCGCTGACCTCGACGCCCCGCCCCTTGAGGTCGGCGTACGCGGCTTCGATGTCGGCGACCACGAGCTGCAGACCCTTCACCGACCCCGGCTCGGTCTCCACGAGCCCGTGCCCGATCGCGATCGAGCACGCCGAGCCGGGAGGCGTGAGCTGCACGAACCGCAGGTTCTCGTTGACTCGGTGGTCGTGGTCGACGTTGAAACCGACGACGTCGGCGTAGAACGCCTTGGCGCGGTCGACATCGGAGACGGGCACGGCGATCAGCTCGAGCTTGTAGTCCATGTCCACCAATCTACGGACGTGTTGCGGTCAGCTTCTGTCCTCAACTCACGAGCTGTCCAAATGGCTCCGCGTGCGACGACGTACCGTTGAGACCACGAACGGATGGAGGGGACGATGGCGCAGTACATGCTGCTCGTGTATCAACCCGAGGCGGATGAGGCGGAGCAGGCGCGAGCGGGAGGCGGAGCTGCCCTTGTTCGTCGAGCTGCACCGCAGCCTGCGCGAAGCCGGGCTGCTGGTCGGCGTGCAACGGCTGCGCTCGGTCGAGAGCGCGACCTCCGTCCGCGTGCGTGGCGATACGACAGAGATCACCGACGGCCCCTTCGCGGTGACCAAGGAGGTCCTGGCCGGCTACTACGTGCTCGACTGCGCCGATCTGGACGAAGCGCTCGCGCAGGCCGCGCGGCTGCCCGTCGCCCGGTGGGGCACCGTCGAGGTGCGGCCGCTGATGCCCGCCGAGGAATGGGTGCAGCGGGCCCGTGACGCCGGCGCCGACGTTCCGGACGACGGCGGTGAACGACCTGGCGTGAGCGGTGCCGGCCCTCAGCCGGCCGATCCGGTCGCGTCCGCCCTCACGCGCGCCTTCCGCGAGGAGCGCACGGTCGTGCTGGCGACGCTCATCCGGCAGGCCGGGGACTTCCAGGTCGCCGAGGACGCGGTCCAGGACGCCTTCGAGGCGGCGGTCGCGGTGTGGCAGCGCGACGGGGTGCCCGCGAACCCGGGCGCGTGGCTCACGACCGCCGCGCGGCGGCGGGCGATCGACCGTCTGCGTCGCAACCGGTCGGTGGCCGACCGCGCCGAGCGCCTGGCCGAGTTGACCCGTCTGAGCGCCCACGAGGAACCGGCCATGGACGACGAGAGCGCGATTGTCGACGACCGGCTGCGGCTGATCTTCACCTGCTGCCATCCGGCCTTGGACCCGTCGGCCCGCGTGGCCCTCACGCTGCGTGCGCTCGGCGGCATGACGACCGGGGAGATCGCCCGCGCGTTCCTCGTCGCCGAGCCGACGATGGGCAAGCGCATCGTGCGCGCCAAGCGCAAGATCGCCGACGCGCACATCCCGTACCGGATTCCTCGGGACGAGGACCTGCCGGAGCGCCTCCACGGCGTGCTTCGCGTCGTGTATCTGATCTTCAACGAGGGCTACGCAGCGTCCGAGGGCGACCGCCTGATCCGCGAGGAGCTCTGCGACGAAGCGATCCGCCTCGGGGAGCTGCTGTCGCGGCTGATGCCCGACGACGCCGAGGTGGCCGGCCTCCTCGCGCTGATGCTGCTCCACGACGCACGGCGCGCTGCCCGCGTGGACGCCGCCGGGCGCTGGGTCGCCCTCGAGGCGCAGGACCGCTCGCGCTGGGACCAGGCCCGCCTGCGCGCGGGGCTCACGCAGCTGGAGCGGGCCGTGCGCCTCCGAAGCCCGGGCGAGTACCAGCTGCAGGCCGCGATCACCGCCGTGCACATCCAGGCCCCCGACGCCGAATCCACGGACTGGGCGCAGATCGCCACCTTGTACGGCGCGCTGGCCCAGCTCAGCCGCTCCCCGGTGGTCGAGCTCAACCGCGCGGTCGCCGTCGGGTTCGCCGACGGTCCCACCGCCGGCCTCGCCCTGATCGAGCCGCTGCTCGGCGACCCTCGGCTCGAGCGCTACCAACCGCTGCACGCCGCGCACGCCGAGTTGCTGGCGCGCGCGGACGACACCGTCGGCGCCGCCCAGGCGTACGCGCGGGCCATCGCGCTCACCACCAACGCCGTCGAACGGGCCGAGCTCGAGCGCCGGCGCGAAGCGCTCCGCTGACCGCTGTCCAAAACGCGAATCCGGCTGCGACGTCTGGTTGAGGCCGCCGATCCCGGCGACGACATCGACCAGGAGAAACGCGATGACCGATTTCGACATGACCACGCCCCCGCGCGTGTCCGCCGAGGAGTGGGAGGCCGCGCGCAAAGCGCTGCTGGTCGAGGAGAAGGCGCACACCCGCGCCCGCGACGCGCTGGCGGCCAAGCGCCGGCGGATGCCGTGGACGCCGGTGGACAAGCCGTACACGTTCGAGGGTCCGAACGGGCCGATGACGTTGCTCGACCTCTTCGACGGCCGCCGTCAGCTGATCATCTACCGGTTCTTCTACGAGCCCGGTGTCGGCGGCTGGCCGGAGCGCGGCTGCCCCGGCTGCTCGCTGATGGCCGATCAGGTCGCCCACCTGGGGCATCTGCACGCTCGCCACACCACGTACGCCCGGGTGTCGCGCGCGCCACAGGCCGACATCGCGCGCCTGCAGGAGCGGATGGGCTGGGACGGACCGTGGTACACGCTCACCGACGACTTCGACGTCGACTTCGGCGTCGACGAGTGGCACGGCACGAACGCCTTCATCCGCGACGGCGACCAGGTCTTCCGCACCTACTTCGTCAACAGCCGGGGCGACGAGGCCCTGGGCAGCACCTGGAGCTACCTCGACCTCACCGCGCTCGGACGTCAGGAGGACTGGGAGGACTCGCCCGAGGGGTACCCGCAGACCCGCGCGTACGAGTGGTGGCGTCGCCATGACGACTACGAGGCCGACGTGGATCCGTGGGAGGGGCAGCTGGACGCGAAGCTCGCCGCCAACCGCGAGCACGCGCTGCGCTCGGCGGGGAACGGCTGATGACCGTGCTCGCGCACGTCGGCGGGATGCCGCTCGAGGAGGCGCTGCTCTCGCTCGGCTCGGCCGGTTCCAGCCTCCTCGTGGCGCGGGTGTGGCTCCAGCGCGTGTACCTGCGCGTGGGCCGGCGTCACTCGGTGAGCTCGGCCGCCTCCAACCACGCGGCCTCGAGCGTCTCGCGCTCGGCGGCCAGCGCGGCGAGGTCGGCCTGGAGCTCGCGGAGGCGGCCGTAGTCGGTAGCCGCGGCCGCCATGGCGGCGTGGAGCTCCTCTTCGCGCTCGCCGGCCTTCTCGAGTGCCCGTTCGAGCCGCGCGGCTTCTTTGCGCGCGGCCCGGACGACGGACTGGTTCGGGGTCGACCGCGTCTCGCGCGACGCGGCCGGCGCGGACTCCGGCTCACGCAGGGTCAGGTACTGATCGATGCCGCCCGGCAGGTGGGTGACGGAGCCCTCGCCGAGGAGCGCGTAGACGTTGTCGCAGACGCGTTCGACGAAGTAGCGGTCGTGGGAGACGACGATCAGCGTGCCGGGCCAGCCGTCGAGCAGGTCCTCCAACGCCGTCAGGGTGTCGATGTCGAGGTCGTTGGTGGGCTCGTCGAGCAGGAGGACGTTCGGCTCGCTCATCAGCAGTCGCATGAGCTGCAGCCGGCGGCGCTCGCCGCCGCTGAGGTCCTTGACGAGCGTCCGCTGCTTCTCGCCCTTGAAGCCGAAGCGCTCGACCAGGGAGCCGGCCGTCAGCTCGCTGCCGTCGCCGAGGCGCGCGTAGCCGCGCACCTCCTCGACCGCCTGCAGCACGCGCAGCCCGCCGGGGATCTCGGCCGTGTCCTGGGAGAGGTGCGCGAGCCGCACCGTCTGGCCGTGTTCGACCGTCCCCGCGTCCGGCTCCAACTCCTTCGCCAGCACGCGCGTGAGGGACGACTTGCCCGAGCCGTTCACGCCGACCAGCCCGATCCGGTCGCCCGGGCCGATGTGCCAGTCCATCCCCTTCAGCAGCACCTTCGAGCCGAACGCCAGCCCGACGCCCTCGGCCTCGATCACCTTGCCGCCCAGGCGTGAGGAGGCGAACTTCAGCAGCTCCACGCGGTCGCGGGCCTCGGGCTCGTCGGCGATCATCGCGTTCGCGGCCTCGATCCGGAACTTGGGCTTGGAGGTCCGCGCCGGCGGCCCGCGCCGCAGCCAGGCGAGCTCCTTCCGGAGCAACTGCTGGCGCCGGTCCTCGCGCGCCGAGGCCTGGCGCTCGCGCTCGGCCCGCGCCAGCACGTACGCCGCGTAGCCGCCCTCGTACTGGTGCACGTCCCCGTCGCTAACCTCCCACGTGTGCGTGCACACCGCATCCAGGAACCAGCGATCGTGGGTGACGACCAGCATCGAGCCGCGGCGAGCGGCGAGGTGCCGCGCGAGCCAGTCCACGCCCTCCACGTCCAGGTGGTTGGTGGGCTCGTCGAGGAGCAGCAGCTCGGGGTGGCCCAGCAGCGTCTTGGCCAGCGCGATCCGCCGGCGCTCGCCACCGCTGAGCGGCGCGATCGGCGCGTCGAGCCCGCGCGGGAAGCGCGACATCGACACGCCGCCCAGCAACCCGTCCAGGACGTTCCGGTAGCGCGCGTCGGCCGCCCACTCGTGATCCGCCAGCCCGCCGACCAGCTCATCGCGGACGGTCAGCGACGAATCCAGGTCGTCGCCCTGCCCGAGCATCGACAGCACGAGCCCGCCGACCCGGGTCACGGCGCCCTGGTCGGGCTCCTCCACGCCCCCGATCAGCCGCAGCAGCGTCGACTTGCCGTCGCCGTTGCGCCCGACGATCCCGACGCGGTCACCCGCGGAGATGCCGAGCGTCACGCCGCTCAACACGGTTCGCGCGGCAAAGCCCTTCGCCACGTCTTTGAGGTTCACGAGGTTGCGCGCAGGCGCCGTCATCGGCCATCAGCCTACGATCAAAGTCATGGAGGAGCTCGAGTCCGAGCAGCAACACCTGGACGCGACGTGCGCCGCGTACGACGTCGCGTTCGCCGCGTTGACCGGCCGGCGCGGCTACCGCGGGGACGACGACTACGCCAACGAGGCCCTCGAGGCGATGCGGCGCGAGCGCATCCGCGTGTACACCGAAGCGAGCGGACCGCTGTACTTCGGCC
Source organism: uncultured Solirubrobacteraceae bacterium (assembly GCA_963724195.1). Taxonomy (GTDB): domain Bacteria; phylum Actinomycetota; class Thermoleophilia; order Solirubrobacterales; family Solirubrobacteraceae; genus Solirubrobacter. Next base: position 195,506 of record CAVRTQ010000022.1, read on the forward strand.
GCGTCGACCGCACCGACGGCGAGACGCTGTACGTCGGCCGCCACGCCATCCACAGCCCGACCAACGACCTGCTCGCGATCAACTGGCGCGCCCCCGCCGCCGAGCCGTTCTACGCCGCCACCGAGCGCGACCCGCAAGGCCTGCGGCGGCGCCGCCGGCTCGACATCGAGGACCGCCAGGTGCTCGGCTTCGTCGACGAGCCGCTCGACACGCGGTTCGAGGACCACCTCACCGACGCGATCGTCGAGGACATCACCCGCCAGCGCGTCGGCGAGATGCGCCAGATCATCTCGACGATCACGCCCGACCAGTACGAGCTGATCGCGCGCGAGGCGCAGGGCGCGCTCGTGATCCAGGGCGGCCCCGGGACCGGCAAGACCGCCGTCGGCCTGCACCGCGCGGCCTGGCTGCTGTACGCGAACCCGCAGCTCGGCCGCGAGGGCGTGCTGGTCGTCGGGCCGAACGAGACGTTCATCAAGTACATCGAGCAGGTCCTCCCCGCGCTCGGCGAGAGCGCCGTGGAGCAGCGCTCGATCGGGTCGCTGGTCAGCGAGCCGCACGGGGAGACCGACGAGACCCGTGAGCTCGCCACGCTCAAGGGCAGCGCGCGGATCGCCGTCGTCCTGCACCGCCTCCTGTGGGGCCGGCTCACGTTCGAGGACATCGAGATCCCCGTCTCCCGCCGGGTGACCGTCACCGTCACCGCCGACGAGCAGCGGGAGCTGGTCGCCTCGGTGCGGGAGCGCACGTTCTCCTACGAGGCCGGGCGGGAGCGCTTCCGCGAGCGCCTGGCCGGCACGCTCGCCTCCCGCCTGCTCACGCAGGACTCGCTCGCCAGCCCGGACGACACGATCAAGATCATCCGCAAGACGAAGGAGTACAGCCGCGCGGTGACCAAGGCGTGGCCGAAGGAGACGCCGCAGGGCCTCGTCGGGAAGCTGTTCACGAACCGTGCCCGCCTCGAGGCGGTCGCGGGTGACCTGCTCGAGCCCGACGAGATCACGCGCCTGCTCAAGGCCAAGGCGGCGACCAAGAAGCCCGACATGACGCCGACCGACGTCGCGCTGCTCGACGAGGCGCACTGGCTGATCGACCCCGGCTTCCGGCGCTTCGGCCACGTCGTCGTCGACGAGGCCCAGAACCTCACCCCGATGGAGCTGCGGATGACGGTGCGCAGGGCCCGCGGCCAGTCGCTGACGATCCTCGGCGACCTCTCCCAGCGCACCGCCGACGCGGGCGTCTCCAGCTGGGAGCGGGTCCTGCAGGAGGCCGGCGTGGACACCTTCGACGTCTCCGAGCTCGAAGTCAGCTACCGCGTCCCGCACGAGTTCCTGCAGATCGCGGCCGCGCTGCTCCCGCCCGGCGCGCCCGCCCCGCGCGGCGTCCGCGAAGCCCCGTTCCCGGCCACCGCCGTCCACACCGACGACCTCGGCACCGCCACCGCGCAGGAAGCGAGACGCCTGGCGGAGGCCGTCAACGGCAGCGTCGGCGTCGTCGCCCCGCTCGAGCACATGGACGAGATCAAGGCCGCGCTCGGCGACTTCGCCGACGCCATCCACGCGACCCTCGGCGCCGGCATCAACCTGCTCGACCTGCACGTCGCCAAGGGCCTCGAGTTCGACGCGATCGTCGTCGTCGAGCCCGCAGCGATCCTGCGCGAGCGCCCCGACGGCGGCGTCGGCGGCCTCTACACCGCGCTCACCCGCGCCACCCGCGCCATGTCCGTGGTCCACGCCGAGCCCCTCCCAGAGCCGCTCGCGACACGCCTTCGCAACCTAAAGGGGCCAGGCCCCTTTAGGTTCACGCGGTCCAGATGCCGGCCGGCGGGCCGGAGTCGGCGACCGCCGGGAGGAGCCGCGCGACGCGCGGTCACCGGCGGGCCGCCGTGCAGCGCCGACCAGACGGCGCCGAGCAAGGCCGCCGCGGTCGCCTCGTCCCCCACGGCGGCGGTCAGCGCGATCGTGATCCGCCGCAGCGACCGCTCCACGCGCGGGGAGGCCCCGACGCGCGCGCTCACGAACACGCAGGCGCGCGCCCGGCTCCGAGGCCACGTAGGCGTCCAGCGCCGCCGCGATCTGCCCCACGCCGCCCTCGAAGCGCTCGAGCAGCCGCTCCACCTCGGCCTCGACCGCCAGCGCGAACAGCTCCTCCTTGTCGCCCCCGCGGGCGTAGAGCGTCGGCTTCGCCACACCGGCCGCGGCCACCACGCGGTCGATCGGCGTCCCGTGCAGCCCGTCCGCGGCGAAGGCGGCGGCCAGCGCGGCGGTGTCGATCGAAGCGCGAGCCCGGGGCACCCGCCGAATCCTAACCGCACAGTTCAGATTCGACTCCGAGGAGTCAGCCTGCGACCACATGTCCGACCGGCGGTCGGAACCGCCTGCTCGAGACCCGCCATACGGTCGAGTCATGCACTTGAGGGAACTCCGAACCGCCGGTCACGCCCCCTCCCTGGTGGCCGCGCTCCTGCACTTCGACGTCAGCTTCATGGCCTGGGTGCTGCTCGGCGCCCTCGGCGCGTACATCGGCGAGGACCTCGGCCTGTCCGCTTCAGCCAAGGGCCTGCTGGTGGCCGTGCCGCTGCTGTCCGCCGCCGTCTTCCGGGTCGCGCTCGGCCTGCTCGGCGACCGCTACGGCCCGCGCCGCGTCGGCCTGATCTCGATGGCCTTCGTGGTCATCGCGCTCATCACCGGCTGGCAGCTCGCCAACACCTACGGCGCGCTGCTCGGCGTCGGCGTCCTGCTCGGCGTCGCGGGCGCGAGCTTCGCCATCGCGCTGCCGCTCGCCGGCCGCCACTACCCGCCGGAGCGCCAGGGCCTGGCGATGGGGATCGCGGGCGCCGGCAACTCGGGCACCGTCCTCACGACGCTCTTCGCCCCGCGCCTGGCCGAGGCGTACGGCTGGCACGCGGTGTTCGGCCTCGCGCTCATCCCGGTGACCCTGGTGTGGGTGGCGTTCGCGCTGCTCGCCAAGGAGCCGCCCGCGCCCGCCGTCCCGGTCCGCCCGCGCGACCTGCGCAACATCCTGCGCGAACGCGACGCCTGGCGCCTGTGCGGCCTCTACGCCGTGACGTTCGGGACGTTCGTCGGGCTCGCCTCCTTCCTGCCGATCTTCTTCCGCGACCAGTACGCGATCAGCAAGGTCGACGCCGCCACGCTCGTCGCCGTCGGCGCGGCGCTCGGCTCGCTGCTGCGGCCCCTCGGCGGCTACCTCGCCGACCGGGTCGGCGGCACCACGGTCCTCACCGCCGTCTACGGGGTCGGCGCCGCGCTGCTGCTGTTCACGTCCGCGCTGCCCGCGCTCGGGCGCCACCGCCACCGCGTTCATCCTCGCCATGGGCACGTTCGGGGTCGGCAACGGCGCCGTCTTCCAGCTCGTCGGCGTGCGCTACCGGGACCGGATCGGCGTGCTCACCGGGCTCGTCGGCGCCGCCGGCGGCCTCGGCGGGTTCTTCCTGCCGACCATCCTCGGCACGGTCAAGGACGTGTTCGGCTCCTTCGGGCCGGGCCTCGGCGCGATCGCCGTCGCCGCGGCCATCGCCCTGATCACCACGATCCGACCTTCCACCGCCGCGCTGGCCGGAGCCCGGGCATGAGCGTCCTCGTCGTCGGCGGCGGGATCGCCGGGCAGGCCGTGCTCGAGGCGATCCGCGAACGCGACAGCGACATCGAGCTCACGCTCGCGTGCGCCGAGCCCCGCCTCCCGTACGACCGCGTCGCGCTCTCCACCCTGCTCGCCAGCGGCGCGGACCCCGACACGCTGACGCTGCGCCCCGCGAGCTGGTTCGAGGACCACCACATCGAGGTCCTGCTCGACACGCGCATCGACGAGCTCACCGGCTACGACCGCTACGTGATCTGCACGGGCAGCGACGCGCTCGTCCCGCCCATCCCCGGCGCGCAGCACGCCCACGTGTTCCGCGGCCCCGAGGACTGCGCCGCGATCACCGAGCACGCGCACGGCAAGGCGGTCGTGATCGGCGGCGGGCTGCTCGGCCTCGAGGCCGCGTACGGGCTCGCCTCGCTGGGGTGCGAGACGACGGTCGTGCACCTCATGGACCGCCTGATGGAGCGCCAGCTCGACCAGGGCGCGGCCACGCTGCTGACGCCCGCGATGGAGCAGCTCGGCGTGCAGGTCCTCCTTGAGCGCAACACGGAGGAGATCCGGCCCGACGGCGTGCGGCTCGCGGGCGGGGAGGAGCTGCCCGCCGACGTGGTGGTCATCTCGGTCGGCATCCGGCCGCAGGTGGACCTCGCGCGCGCCGTCGGGCTCCAGGTGGAGCGCGGGATCGTCGTGGACGACGCCATGGTGACGTCGGACCCACGCGTCCTCGCCGTCGGCGAGTGCGCGCAGCACCGCGGCGTCGTCCACGGCATCGTCGCCCCGATCCACGAGCAGGCGAAGGTCGCCGCGGACACGATCTGCGGGATCGGCGCCGCGTACGAAGGTTCCATCCCCACGGCGAAGCTCAAGGTCATGGGCGTCGACCTGGTGTGCGCCGGCTCGCCCGACGGCACCCGCGCGGTGGTGGTCGCCGACGACTCCAGCTACCGCAAGCTGGTCGTCGACACCGACGGCCGCACCGTCGGCACGATCCTGCTCGGCGACATCCGCGGCTCCGAGCTGCTGATGGACGCGGTGCGCACCGGCCGCGAGGCCGCCGACCCGCTCGCGCTGCTCGCCGAAGCGTCCCAGGCCACCGCCGCCGACCTCCCCGACAGCGCCCGCGTGTGCAACTGCCACGGCGTGTGCAAGGGCGAGATCGTCGACGCCATCCGCACGCGCGGCCTCGGCTCCACGCTCGAAGTCGTCAACGTCACCCGGGCGGGCGCGGGCTGCGGCTCGTGCAAGCCGCTGGTCGGTGAGCTGCTGGCGATCGAGCGCGGCGGCGCGGCCGAGGAGGCGACGTTCCTGTGCCCGTGCCGGCGCCAGACGCGCGAGGAGCTGGCCGCGGTGGTCAGAGAGCGCGGGATCGAGTCCGTCTCCGAGCTGTCCGCCGCGTGCGGCGCCGGCCGCGAGTGCGGCGCGTGCAAGCCCGGTCTCTCCTACCTGGTGAGCGAGATCGCCGGCAACCGCCACCGTGAGGAACGCCACGCGCGCTTCATCAACGACCGCGTCCACGCGAACATCCAGAACGACGGCACGTTCTCCGTCGTCCCGCGCATCCGCGGCGGCGTGACGAACGCCGCCGAGCTGCGCCGGATCGCCGACGTCGCCGACAAGTACGAGGTGCCGCTGATCAAGATCACCGGCGGCCAGCGGATCGATCTGCTCGGCATCAAGAAGGAGCAGCTCCCGGCCATCTGGGAGGAGCTCGACATGCCGTCCGGGCACGCGTACGCGAAGGCCGTGCGCACCGTGAAGACGTGCGTCGGCACCGACTTCTGCCGCTTCGGGCTGGGCGACGCGATGGGCGTCGGCATCGAGCTCGAACGCGCGATGGAGGGCCTGTACACGCCGCACAAGGTCAAGGGCGCCGTCACCGGCTGCCCGCGCAACTGCGCCGAGGCGTACGTGAAGGACATCGGGCTCGTGGCCGTCGAAGGCGGCTGGGAGGTCTACGTCGGTGGCGCGGCGGGCGCGACCGTGCGCAAGGGCGACCTGCTCGCGACCCTGCCCACCTCCGACGAGGCGATCCGGGTGTCGCTGGCCTTCCTCCAGCACTACCGCGAGTCGGCGGAGTACCTCGAGCGCACCTACGCGTACATCGCGCGCGTGGGCATCGAGCCGGTGCGCGAGGCGGTGCTCGGGAACCTCGACGCGCTGATCGAGCGGTACAAGATCGCGAAGGCGGCGGCCGATCCCGACCCGTGGCGCGAGCGCCACACCCCCGTCCACCCCAAGCAGTTCTCCGAGCTGGACTCCGAGCCCGCGCTCGTCGGTCCGCCCGCGGAGGGAGCCCGATGACCGCGATCGCCAATGCCACCTGGACCCTCGTCGGCCGCGTCGAGGACGTGCCGCTGCTCGAAGGCCGCACGACCTCCGTCGACGGCCGCCGGATCGCGATCTTCCGCCTGCTGACCGGGTTCGCCGCGATCGACGCGCACTGCCCGCACGCGGCCGGGCCGCTGGCCGACGGGATCGTCGCCGACTCGTGCGTGACGTGCCCGCTGCACGGCCGGCGCTTCGACCTGGAGACCGGCCTGGCGCTCAACGGGCCGGAGTCGGTCGCCGTGCACGAGGTCCGCGTCGAGTCCGGCGAGGTCTGGGTGCGTCTCTCTTGAAGACGACGTGCCCGTACTGCGGCGTCGGGTGCGGCCTGGTCGCGGAGGTGCGCGACGGCCGCCTCGTCTCCGTGCGCGGGGACACCGACCACCCCGTCAACCGCGGCGCGACGTGCCGCAAGCCCACCCGCCTGCCCGAGGCCGTCCACGCGCCCGACCGGGCGACGACGCCGCTGCGCCGCGCGTCGCTGGATGACCGCTGGCGGCCGGCGTCCTGGCGCGCGGCGATCGGCGACGTGGCCAAGAGCCTGCAGCGCTACAAGCCCGACGAGATCGCGTTCTACATCTCCGGCCAGCTGCTGACCGAGGACTACTACGCGGTCAACAAGCTCGCCAAGGGCTTCCTCGGCACCAACAACGTCGACTCCAACTCGCGCCTGTGCATGTCCAGCGCGGTCGCCGGCTACACCGGCGCCCTGGGGTCGGACGGGCCGCCGCCGTCGTACGCGGACATCGACGAGGCCGAAGTGATCTTCCTGCTCGGCTCCAACGCGCAGTCGTGTCACCCGATCGTGTGGAACCGGATTCGCAGCCAGGGCGCGTTCCTGATCGTCGCCGACCCGCGCCGCACGCCCACCGCCGAGCACGCCGCGCTGCACCTGCCCGTGCGGCCCGGCACCGACCTCCCGCTGCTGAACGCGATGCTGCACGTGCTCGAGCGCGACGGGCTGCTCGACAAGCGCTTCCTCGACCGTCACACCCGCGGCGCGGAGGATGCGTTGACGGTCGCCGCGGACTGGTCCCCGTCGCGCGCCGCCGAGGTGTGCGGGGTGCCCGCCGAGGACATCGTGGCCGCCGCGCGGCGGTTCGGCTCCTCCAAGCGCTCGATGGCGCTGTGGTCGATGGGCGCGAACCAGTCGAGCGTCGGCACGCTGAAGAACCGCGCGCTGATCAACCTGTGCCTGGCGACCGGCAACATCGGCCGGCCGGGCGCCGGGCCGCTGTCGCTGACCGGCCAGCCGAACGCGATGGGCGGGCGCGAGACCGGCGGGCTCTCCACGCTCCTGCCCGGCTACCGCAGCGTGGCCAACGCCGAGGACCGCGCGTGGATGGGCCGCTTCTGGAACTCACCGGGGATCGCGCCGGAGCCGGGGCTGGCCGCGACCGAGCTGGTCGAGGCGCTCGAGGAGGACCGGATCAAGGTCCTGTGGATCGTCGCCACCAACCCGGTCGTCTCCCAGCCGGACGCCGGCCGGTTCGCCGCCGCGCTGCGCCGCGCCGAGCTCGTCATCTGCCAGGACGCGTACTTCCCGACCGAGACGGGCGCGCTCGCCCACATGATCCTGCCCGCCGCCCAGTGGCCGGAGAAGGACGGGACGATGACGAACTCCGAGCGGCGCGTGTCGCTCGTGCAGCGCGCGCTCGATCCACCCGGCGACGCGCTGCCGGACTGGGACATCTTCGCCCGCGTCGGCCGCGCGCTCGGTCACCGCGAGGCCTTCCCGTGGCGCACGGCCGCCGCCGTCCACGCCGAGTACGTCCAGACGACCGAGGGCCGGCTGTGCGACCAGACCGGCATCTCGCACACGCGGCTGCGGCGCGAAGGGCCGATCCAGTGGCCGTGCCCGTCGTCCGACCACCCCGGAACGGAGCGGCTGTACGCGTCGCGGCGCTTCGCCACCGACGACGGCCGCGCCCGCCTCGCGCCCGACGCCGCACACCGCGCCCGCCGACCCCGTCTCCCCCGACTTCCCGCTCACGCTGACCACGGGCCGGGTCGCGCAGCAGTGGCACACGATGACCCGCACGGGCAAGTCGCCGTCGCTGCTGAGCGCCGAGCCGCACCCGTTCGTCGAGGTGCATCCCGACGATGCCGTCGGGCTGCCCGAGCAGGTGCGCGTGCGCTCCCGCCGTGGGTCAGCGGTGCTGCGGCTGCGGGTGAGCGAGAACGTGCCCCGCGGTGTGTGCTTCGCGCCGTTCCACTGGGGCGCGCTGCATCTCGCCGCCGGCGAGGGTGCGGTGAACGCGGTGACCTCGCGCGCGATCGACCCGATCTCCAAGCAGCCGGAGCTGAAGGCCTGCGCGGTGCGGCTGGAGCCGGTGCTGGCGCCGGTCGCGGCGGGCGGCGGCCGCCACGTCGTGATCGTCGGCGCGGGCATGGCCGGCAACGCGGTCGCCGAGGCGGTGCTCGCCCACGAGCCCGGCTGGCGCGTGACGCTGATCGGGCGCGAGGACGACGCGCCCTACAACCGCGTCCTGCTCTCCCAGGCGCTCGCCGGCGACGTGTCGGACGAGCGGCTCGCGTTGCGACGCCCGGACAGCGTGGAGCTGCGGCTCGGCGCGGCGGCGCGCGGGATCGACACCCGCGCCCGCACGGTCGAACTGGCCGACGGCCGCGTGGTCGAGTACGACGAGCTCGTGCTCGCCACGGGCTCCGCGCCGTGGGTTCCGCCCATCCCCGGCCTGCATCGCCCGGGCGTGTTCGCGTTCCGCTCCTTCGCGGACATGCGCGCGATCCGCGCGGCCGCCGCCGGTGCGCAGCGCGCCGTGGTCGTCGGCGGTGGCCTGCTCGGCCTGGAGGCCGCGCGCGGCCTGCGCGAACGCGGTGTCGAGGTCACGGTGGTGCACCTCGCCGACCGCCTGATGGAGCTCCAGCTCGACCCGCTCGCGGCGCGGCTGCTCGAACGCCGCATCCGCGCCCTCGGCATCCAGGTGCTGTGTGGGCGCCGCACCGAGGCCGTCGACCGCGCGACGGGCGTCGACGCGTTGGCCGACGGCACCGAGCTCCCGGCCGACCTCGTCGTCTTCGCCACCGGCATCCGGCCCGAGGTCGCGCTCGGTCGCGACGCCGGGCTCGAGGTCGACCGCGGCATCCTCGTCGACGACAACCTGCGGACCTCCGCCCCGGGGGTGTGGGCGGTCGGCGAGTGCGCCGAGCACCGCGGCACGGTCTACGGGCTGTGGGCGCCCGTGCTCGAACAGGCCCGCGCGGCCGGTGCCGCGATCGCGGGCCGCCCCAACGCCTTCCACGGCGCGGTCCCGGCCACGACGCTGAAAGTCGCCGGCATCGACCTCTTCTGCGCGGGCTCCGCCGCCGAGCCGGATCCGCTCGCCGAGGAGGTGATCGCGCTCGACTCGCGTCGGGAGCGCTACCGCAAGCTCGTGCTGCGCGACGGGGCGCTGGCCGGCGCGACCCTGCTCGGCGACGTCGGTGACGCGCGTCGGCTGCGCGCGCTGATCGCCAGCGGCGAAGCCGTCCCGGAGGACCTGCTCGACGCCGGCGGCCCGACGTCGGACGCGCCCTCGGACCACCTCGTGTGCTCCTGCCAGGTCGTCTCGCGCAGCGACATCGTCAGCGCCATCCGCGAGCGCAAGCTCACGACCGTCGCGCAGGTGAGTGAGCACACCGGGGCGGCCACCGGCTGTGGCGGCTGCCGCCCCGACGTGGAGGCGCTGCTAGAGGCCCGTGGTCTGACGCGTCGACGGCGAACACCCGGCGCGTGCCCTCGAACTCGGTGAGCGTGTAGAGCCGGTCGTTGGAGCCGACGAGGAACAGGTCCTCGGCGCCGGACCGCGGCCACTCGGTCTTGCGCAGCGGCGTCTTGCGAGCGCCGGCGTAGAGGTAGCTCGGGTTGCCGTTGCCGAAGCTCGACGTGAGCGCGAAGCGCCCGTTGCGCATCAGCGCACCCTGGACGTTCGGGACGTCGGTCGTCCACGCGTTGCGCGAGGTGACCGTCTTGCCCATCAGCCCGTTGGCCTTGAGCGGGAAGCGCACGATCCGCCCGCCGGCCGCGTTCTCCTTGAACTCCGACGTCACGAGCGCCGGCTGCTTCTGCGAGCGGTCCAGCGACACCGACGAGACGCCGAGCGCCGGACTGGGCGTATAGGCCCCGGCCAGCGGCAGGATGTAGTCGTAGGTCCGGACCTCGTTGCGCAGCTTGGGCTTGACCTTGATCAGGTCGCTGAGCTTGAACACGAGCAGCCGGGTCGTCGACGCGACGTAGAGGAAGTTGCCGATCCAGGCGAGTCCGCCGGCGTGCGACAACACGGGCTGCACCTGTCCGCCGCCGGTCGGGTAGACGAGCAGCACGTGCCGGTAGGGCGCGCCGGCGTTGCTGTCCGTCGTGTTGTGCAGCGTCACGCGCGAGTACTCGGTCGGCTCGCCGTGCCAGCTGGTGATCAGCACCTTGTAGTTGCCGGCCATCCCGTTCGGGTACGCGTCGGCGCTGCCCGTGATCCCCTGCGGGAACCAGTCCGGCTCGCCCTCGTTGCCGGCCTCCCAGCGGAAGCCGGTGAGCGCGTTGGGCACCGGAGGGCCGTCGAGCCCCCGCGTGTGCTGCTCCACGATCTTGGGGTTGAAGACCTCCCGGAAGCCGACCCGGCGGCCCATCCGGTTCGCCACCGCGTTGATGTTGGCCGCCGACCCGGCGTCCAGCCCGCTCTTGGTCAGCGTGAAGCTGGCTTGATGCCCGTACCTGCTGGGCGTGCGCCGTCGACGGCACCAGTGCCGTCAGCAGCACCGCGCCGAGCGCGATTCGCTTGTTCATGTTCCCCCTCCGGGACGTAAAGTTCCGCGCTCCCGGGTCTACCCAAAAGGGGGAAATGCATGAGGGGCACCACATTCGCGGCTGTGGCACGCGTACACCGCGCGCACGCCGCTTCACTGGGACGCGGCGCGCGGGATGCGCGTGCGGTAGCGCTCCCGCTCCTCAGGTTCGAGGTGCTCCAGGGCGAAGCGCAGCGTCGTGCGCGCCAGCACGGCGCTGTGTTCGTCCAGGAAGGCGACGAGCCGCGCACGGTCGCGTTTGCCCGCCTCGCGCAGCAGTCCGCCGACCGCGGTCTGGACGAACTTCTCGCTGTCCGTCCGCAGGATCTCGGCGAGCGCGAACGTGTCGTCGACCTCGCCGGCGCGGACGAGGAACAACGTCGCCACGATCGCGGTCCGGCGCTCCGGCCAGAACGTCGATCGCGCGAGGTCGTAGAGCGGCTGACGATCGCGGGTGGACAGGTACCCGCCGACCACGTGCGGCGCGCCGAGGTCGACGAGGTCCCAGTCGTCGATCCGGTCGTGCCGGCGCCGGTACAGCTCGTACAGCGCCGTGCGCTGCTCCGCCGGCGTCCGCTTGCGTCGCGCTTGCTTGTCCATCACGGAAACCGCCCCGATGCGCACATGGCGCACGGGGCTGTCCAACAACGTCTCGATCTCATCCGGCGTGAGGTCCAGGTGCTCCTTCGCGAGCGCGAAGACGGACCCCATGCGGATCGGTTCGGGGAGCGCGAGCAGCCGGTCGGCGAATCCGTTCATGCCGACTGAGACTGCGCGCGCTCCCCGAATTCATCGGCCTACCAGGTGGTGACGCCGTACTTGGGGCCGTAGTAGGCCAGCGAGTCGGCGATCGGGAAGTACCAGGACACGTTCTCGAAGATCCCGAAGAAGAACTTCGAGCGGCACTGGCTGTTGATCAGGCTCGCGCCCGACGTGACGCCCTCGGCGCGATAGCGGCCGCCGATGTAGGAGACGTTCGCTCCGCCCGAGTCACCGGGCTCGACGCACGCGGAGTGGCGGGTCAGGCCGTAGACGGTCTCGCCGCTGTCGTAGTGGACCGTCTCGTTCTTGCCGCGGATGTAGCCGCAGGTGAACTTGGTCGTGATGCCCGACTTGCAGACGATCGTGCCGACCGGCGCGTCCGTGCTGCCGGTGGTGGTGATGATGCCGCCGTTGGACGGGTTGGTGTCCACCCACGGGCCCTGCGTCCACAGGCCGTTGCCGTTGTACCGGGCGATCGCGTCGTCGTAGCCCGGGAACCAGCTCTCGAGCACGGTGCCGAAGGCGACGTTGCCCTGGCCGCGCAACGTGTTCCCGGCGTTGACGCAGTGACCGGCGGTGAGCAGGTACCGCACGCCCGTGGACGGGTTGCGCAGGTTGAAGCCGGCCGAGCAGGAGTTGCCGTTGATGCCGTCGCCGCCGTCCATGAACGCGGTCGCCTGCGGCGCCTCGTCCAGGATGTGCACGGACACCACGTCCTCGCCGTACTTGGCGGCCGCTTCCCGCGCGGCCTCCGACTGCTCCTTGGTGGCCGAGATGGCCACCGTGTTGCTGATCGGGTCGAGCGACAGCGCCGCGAACTGCGAATCGGACTTGACGATCTCCCGCTTGCCTGAGGTCGTGTCCGGCCCGCCGAGCGCGACCTGGATCTCGGTGAGCTCGTGCAGGCTGTGCTTGACGAAGTTCGGCGTGGCGCCGGCGGCCTCGACCTGCTTGGCCAGCTCGTCGTCGGCCACGTTGACGATCAGCTGCTCGCTCTTGCTGTCGAAGTAGGAGAGGCCGTACTGCTCGCCGAGCGACTTCTTCAGCCGCGCGTCGATCGCGATCGCGCGCTCCTGCGCCGGGAGCAGCGTCTTGAGCTGTTCGTCGGTGAGGCCGGTGTCCCGCGTGATCGACTCCATGACCTCGGCCGAGCCGTCGAGGCGCTGCTCCTGGGCGAGCGCCGGAGTGGCGCCCACCGCGAGGATCAGGAGAGAGGCGGTCAGTGCCGTCTTGATTCGCATGTCCAGGTCCTCCGGCTACCAGAGCGTGACGCCGTACTTGGCGCCGTAGTAGGGCAGGGAGTCGGCGATCGGGAAGTACCAGGAGACGTTCTGCTCACCGAAGACGGACAGGCAGCGCTTCTTGCCGTCCTTGACCCGCATGCGGGCACCGCTGGTGACGCCCTCGGCGCGGAACTTGCCGCCGATCCAGGACAGGTTCGACCCGCCCGAGTCGCCGGGCTGGACGCAGGCGCTGTGGCGGGTCATGTTGTTGACCGTGTCGCCGCTTGAGTAGGTGACGTCCTCGTTCTTGATCGTGATCGTGCCGCAGGTGAACTTGGTGTTGATGCCGGCCTTGCAGACGACCGTGCCGACGGGCGCGTCGGTCCAGCCGGAGAAGCTGTTGAACGGGCCGTTGGACGGGTTGGAGTCAAACCACGGGCCCTGGATCCAGTAGCCGGTGTTCTGGTTGCGCACGACGGCGTCGTCGTAGGTCGGGAACCAGCTGTCGGCGGTCGTGCCGAAGAAGACGGGGCCCTGGCCGTTGACGAGCTGGCCGTCGTTCAGGCAGTGACCCGCGGTCAGCAGGAACTTGGCACCAGTGGACGGGTTGCGCAGGTTGAAGCCCGCGGAGCAGTTGTTGCCGTTGTAGCCGTCGCCGCCGTCCATCCAGTTGATGGTCGGCTCGGGCAGGGAGTCGATCGCCTCGACGGAGACCGCGTCGCCGTACTTGGCGGCCGCTTCGCGGGCCGCGCCGGACTGCTCCCTGGTGGCCGTGATCTTCACGGTGTTGGAGACCGGGTCGAGCGCGATGGCCGCGAACGTGCCCTGCGCCTTGGAGATCTCACGCTGTCTCGCCGTGCGGGTCGCCGCTGGAGCCGAGGTTCGCCTTGATCTCGCCGAGCTCCTTGAGGCTGTGCGCGACCAGGCGCGGCTCGGCGCCGCTGCCCTTGACCTGCTCGAGCAGGCCGCGATCGGTCACGTTGACGATCAGCTGGCCGCTCTTGATGTCGAAGTGCGAGCCGGCGAAGCCGTCGCCGAGCTCCTTCTGCAGCTGCTCGTCGAGCGCGATGGCGCGCTCCTGCTGCTCGCCGAGGCGCTGTGACCTGATCGGGGGACAGTCCGAGGTCCCGCGAGATCGCGGCCGTCATGTCGGCCGGCTTCGGTGCGCTTGTCCTGGGCGAGCGCGGGAGTGGCGCTCGCGGCCACGGCCGCAATCACGATCGACGACATCAGTTTGTAACGCATGTGGAGGGTGCTCCGTTCAGTGGGAGGTCGGGGAGGACGTCCACACAGAGCGGCCCACTCGGGGCCTGATACATCCCGGCGCGAAACTTTTACGACGCGAACGACTGCGTGCCGATGACGCGCAGGAGCGCGAGCTTCTCGGCGTCCTCGGTGCCCGGCTTGGCCGTGAAGACGACGAGCAGCTCCGTCTGGTTCTCCGCCGTGAGGATCTGGCAGTCGAGTTCGATCAGGCCCACGCGCGGATGCGTGAGCCGCTTGCGCGTGGTCGCCGGCAGCCGCACCTCGTGCTCGGCCCACACCCGCGCGAACTCCTCGCTCTCTTGCTGCAGCGCGTCGACGAACGCGCGCGCCTCGGGATCGCGCCCGTACACGGCCCGCAGCCCGGCGACGTAGCGGCGCGAGTGCAGGTCGTGGTCCTCCTGCGGCCACAGCGCGCGTTCGGCCGGGTCGCCCGTGAACCAGCGCCGGAACACGCTCTCGTCACCGACGTGGGAGCCCATCAGCGCTTCCCCGAGCGGGTTCTGCGCGAGCGTGACGCCGAGGTCGTTGACGACCTGGGCGGGCGTGTCGAGCCGGTCGAGCACGTGCAGGAGCGCCGGCGTGACGTGCGCGCTGCGGCTCCCGCGCGGCGGCGGCGTGTGGCCCGCGAGCTGGAGCAGATGGTCGCGCTCGTCGAGCGTCAGCCGCAGCGCGCGGGCGATCGAGCCCACCATCGCCTCCGACGGCCGCGACCCGCGCCGCTGCTCGAGCCGCGTGTAGAAGTCGGTCGACATGTGCGCCATCGCGGCCACGTCCTCGCGGCGCAGCCCGTTCGTGCGGCGCCGCGGCCCGGGGCGCAGGCCGACGTCCTCGGGCTGGAGCGCGGCGCGCCGCTTGCGCAGGAAGTCGGCGAGTCCGTAGCGGTCCATTCCCGCTCATGATGGCTGCTCGCGGCGCGCCCCGCGACGGCGTCGACACCTAAGTCCAGGCGGCGAGCGCGCCCTGCTTCGCGTCCCCCGCGGGCACGGCGTCGTAGACCGTGATCGACCCGCTCTCGCCGAACAGCTCCGGCGCGCGCTCGAGGATCGCCGCGACGTGCGGCGCCTGGAGGTGCGCGTTCAGCGCCTCGCGGGACGCCCAGCGCTCGATGAAGGCGAGCTGCGACGGATCGTCGGCGCCCTGATGGAGGGCGTACATGATGCAGCCGTCCTCGGCGTGCGTCGGCCCGACCAGGTCCTTGAAGGCCTGGAGCGCTTCGGCCTCCTTGCCGGGCTCGGCCTTGAACGACCCCACGACGACGACCTCGGACATGCGATGCTCTCCTCCGGCGGATGAGCGCCGATCGTACCGGTACACGGAGGAGCGCCGATGGGTCTGCGGATCAACCATGTCAGCGTCAATGCAACCGATCTCCAGGAGTCCGTCGACTTCTACGTCGAGCTGCTCGGCGCGGAGCCGCTGACGACGCCGAACTTCGGGCTGCCCGTGCAGTGGCTGGCGCTCGGGACGACGCAGCTGCACCTGTTCGAGCGCGACCTGGAGCCCACCAGCCATCACCACTTCGGGATCACCGTCGACGACCTCGAGCCGGTGTTCCGGGCGGCGGAGAAGCGGGACGCGTTCGACGACATCGCGTTCAAGAACCGGCTCGTGGAGCTGCCCGGCGACGTGGTCCAGCTGTACGTCCGCGACCCCGCCGGGAACCTCGTCGAGATCGACTCGCCCGGCAAGGATCGGCTGCCGCAGGACATGCGCGATCAGCTCAAGCAGCTGTGGGACTTCAACCCCCACACCGAGGAACAGATGAGCGCTCGCCTGTTCGTGTACGAGTAGCGTCTAAGTTCTTGTAGCGATGACCTGGACCATCGATGTCCCCACGGACGCGCTGCCGGAGCTCCCGCCGCTGCCGGAGCCCCTGGCCGCCGCGCTCGCGGAAGCCCTTGCCCGGCCCGCGGCCCAACAGCCCTCGTGGCCCGATACCGACCAGGTCGGGCGCGTACGCGCGCTGCTGGAGAGCGTGCCGCCGATCGCCGTCCCGCCCGAGGTGGACCGGCTGCAGGAGCGGCTCGGCTCCGTCGCGCGCGGCGAGGCGTTCCTGCTCCAGGGCGGCGACTGCGCCGAGACGTTCGTCGACAACACCGAACCGCACCTGCGCGGGACCATCCGCACCCTGCTGCAGATGGCGATCGTGTTGACCTACGGGACGGAGCTGCCGGTCATCAAGGTCGGGCGGATCGCCGGCCAGTACGCGAAGCCGCGCTCCTCCGAGCTCGACGCGACCGGCCTGCCCTCCTACCGCGGGGACATGGTCAACGCGCTGGAGGCGACCGCGGAAGGGCGCCGGCCGGACCCGGGGCGGCTCGTCCGCGCGTACGCCAACGCGGCGGCGGCGATGAACCTCACGCGCGCCATCACCGGCGCGGGCATGGCCGACCTGCACCACCTGCACGAGTGGAACATGGACTTCGTGCGGCGGAGCTCAGCCGGGCAGCGGTACGAGATGGTCGCGCGCGAGATCGATCGCTCGCTGCGGTTCATGTCGGCGTGCGGGATCGACGATTCGTCGCTGCGCACGGTCGAGATGTTCGTCTCGCACGAGATGCTCGTGCTCGACTACGAGCGCGCGCTGCTGCGGCTGAACGAGGACCAGCTGTACCTGCTGTCCGCGCACCAGGTGTGGATCGGCGACCGGACGCGCCAGCTCGACGGGGCGCACGTGGGGTTGGCGGCGCTGTTGGCGAACCCGATCGGCGTGAAGATCGGGCCGACGACGACGCCCGACATGGCGGTCGAGCTGGTCCAGACGCTGGACCCGCGCCGCGTGGACGGGCGCGTGACCTTGGTGTCGCGGATGGGCTCGGACAAGGTGCGCGACGTGCTGCCGGCGATCGTCGAGGCGGTCACGCGGTCCGGGCATCGCGTGGTGTGGCAGTGCGACCCGATGCACGGCAACACCGAGGAGTCCCCCACCGGGCACAAGACGCGCCACTTCGACCGGATCATGGACGAGGTCGAGGGCTTCTTCGAGGTGCACGGCAAGTGCGGGACGCACCCCGGCGGCATCCACGTCGAGCATTCGGGCGAGGACGTCACCGAGTGCCTCGGCGGGGCCGAGAACATCGAGCACCACCATCTGAATTCGCGCTACGAGACCGCGTGCGACCCGCGGTTGAACACGCAGCAGTCGTTGGAGCTCGCGTTCCTCGTGGTGGACATGCTCCGCCGCACCGGCAAGACCCACTAAGGCTCGATCAGGCGCCCGAGCAGCTCGCTGAGCTGACGCTGCTCGGCGCTGGAGAGCGGCGCGAGCAGGCGTGGTCTGCGCTCGCCGCGATGGCCTCGTCCATGCGGGCGAGGGCGGCCTCGCCCGCGGGGGTGATGGTCACCACGTTGCGGCGGCGGTCGCGGTCGTCGCGCGTGCGGGCCAGCAGCTCGCGTTGCTCGAGCTCCGCCGCGATGGCGGCCACGTCGCTGCGGTCGATCGCGAGCCGGCGGCCGAGCTCCGCCTGGCTGAGCGGGCCGTCGTCGCTGAGCGCGACCAGCACGCGGAAGTGGTACTTGCGCACGCCCTCGGTGGCCAGCGCCTCGTTCACGAGCCGGTCGCCGACGAGCGCGGCCGCGCTCAGCCGCCAGCTCGGCAGGCCCTGGAGTCGTTTCGGGGCGTCCATGCGGGTGGAGTCTAATCGTTGGCGTGACCAATGATACAGTCGTTGGCATGACCAACGATCGCGAGGCCGTCAGCGACCTCATCACCCGCCTGTACCGGCTGCTCGACGAGCAGCGCTTCGACGAGCTCTCCAGCGTCTACACCGAGGACGCGGAGCTCGTGTTCCCCGCGTGGCGCGAATGCACGGGCTGGACGCGGTGAAGGCGAAGGCGCGGGAGCGCGCGGTGCAGTACCCGCGGATGCAGCACCTCAACACGGACCTCGTCGTCGAGGTCGACGGTGACGTGGCGCGGGCGCGCGGGAACCACCTCGCGTTCCACGTCGAGCCGTCGGGAACGCGCTTCGACGCCGGCGTGGTGCACCATTTCGAGGCCGTGCGTACCCCCGCCGGCTGGCGCCTGAAGCGCGCGACCGGCGATCTGATCTGGAGCACATGATGTTCGTACTCGTCTTGACCTACACCAAGCCGCTGGAGGAAGTGGACGCGTTGATGCGCGACCACATGGCGTGGCTCAACGCCGGCTACCGCGACGGGCACTTCGTGGTCAGCGGCCGGCAGATCCCGCGCACCGGCGGCGTGATCCTCGCCCGCGGCGATGATCGGGACGCGATCGAGGCGCTCGCCGCCGAGGACCCCTTCGTGCGCGGCGGCGTCGCCGGCGTGCAGGTCATCCAGTTCCGCGCTTCCCAGACCGCGGACGGCTTCGAGGCGTTCAAGTAGGAACGAGTCGCGGGGGCGCCGCCCCAGCGGCGCCCCCGACGGCGAAAACTGACCGTCGCTCGCGACCATACCGATCAGGGTTCGCGGAGCGAAATGGCCTTTCGGCTAGGCCGCCCTAGGCGGCTCCGGGCCTGAACGAACGGCAACTGCGCTGGTGAGGCGGTGGTGAGCCTGCCGCGCGGCAGGGGTGAGGTCGGGACCTTGTCCCACGCGCAAGATTTCGACCGCACCCCCGAGTCGGGGCGGGGTTAGGTCGGAAGTTTCCTGTGAGGACACTTTCCGACCGCACCCCCGGTTCTCGCGCTGGGGTGAGGTCGGAAACATCCGCTCAGCGCACCTTTCCGACCTGACCCCTGCCGCGGCGCGGGGGTCACCACCGCCTTACCAGCGCAGTTGCCGTTGAACCGTCTACGCCGCTTGCGCGAGCTCGGCGGCCAGCGCCGCGCGCGTGTTCACGCCGAGCTTGCGGTAGCCCGCCGCCAGGTGCGTCTCGACCGTCTTGATCGAGAGGAACAGCTCGTGCGCGATCACCCGGTTGCCCTTGCCGACCGCCGCGAGCTCGCAGATCTGCCGCTGGCGGGGCGTGAGCGCGGCCGTCCCTTCGAGTGCCGCTTGGCGCGGCCGCAGGCCGGTCGCGACGAGCTCCCGCCGCGCCCGCTCGGACAGCGGCATCGCGCCGAACGCATCGCCGTCGGCCAGCGCGGGCCGGAGCGCGTCCCGCGCCTCCACCCGGCGACCGACGTAGGCCAGCGCCGCGCCCAGCTCCAGCCGGAGCCGCACCGCCTCGAGCCCGCCGGGCTCCAGGGCGAGCCCCCGTTCACACAGCGCGATCCGCCGTTCGGCGTCGGGCTCCGCGACCGCCCGTGCGTGCAGCGCCGCGGCCACCTGGGCCGGTGCGCCGAGTTGCTCCGCGTCGGCGAGAGCGGCGTCCGCGACCCGCGCGGCCTCGTCGCGCCGGCCGAGGTGCGCGAGCGCCAGCGCCCCGAGCACCCCGTCACCGACGAGCTCGAGCGCGCTCGCGAAGTCGCCCTCGGCGATCGGCCGCGCCGCGCCTCGCGCGCGCGCATCGCGTCACCCGCGCGCGCGACGGCGGCACTCGCCGGTTCGCGATGCGCCGCCGCGGGCTCGTCCCCGGGCGCCACGTCCGCGCAGGCTTCGCGGGCCGCGGCGCGGAGGGCCGCGTGCGCCTCCTCGTGGTCGCCGCGCTCGGCGAGCGCGTGCACGAGCAGCGCGAGTGCGCCGTCGCGGAACGGGGGCGGGAAGGCCAGCGCCGTGCGGGCGAGCGCCTCGGCTTCGAAGAGGCGGCCGCGGCGCAGGGCGTGGTCGGCCGCAAGGTTCGTCGCCGCGGCGCGCATCCGCACCGTCGTCGCGGCTTCGCGCAGGGCGGCGATCGTCTGCTCCGCCGCCGCGTGGCCGGTGACGACGAGGACCCGCGCGCACAGCTCGTACGCGCGGCGGGCGTCGGCCTCGGCCAACAGGCGACCATCGGCGAGCGCCGCGAGGGCGAGTCGCGGCGCGGCCGGGTCGCCCCGCTCGAGCGCCGCCCAGGCCCGGTGGGCGAGCCGGACCGCGTCCGTCCCCGGCCGCAACGCGATCTGCCGCGCGTGCTCGCCCGGCTCGTCGAGGAACGCGTCGAGCACCGCATCGCCGTCGCCGGCCACGACGCCGAAGGCCGCGAGCCGGCCGACGACGTCCACCGTCCGCACACCGCCCTCCTCCGCCGCCGCGAGCAGCCACCCGCACGCCTCCGGCAACCCGGCGTCGAACGCGGCCACGCCGAGCGCCGCGAGCAGCGCGCCACGATCGTCGCCGGGCGCACCCTCTTCCAGCGCGCGCCGGAGGTACGCGACCGCCTCGTCCGCGCGCGGCGTCGCCATCGCCCCGCCGCGACAGGCGCCGGAATCGCCCGGCGACGCAGCATCGGACTCGCCGCGCTGCGCTGGAGCGGGCGTGTCGCGGGCCTGGTCGGCGGCGGCGACGAGCCAGCGAGTCACCTCGGGGTCGGCGGCGGGGGCGCACTCGAGGAGGTGTGCCGCCACCACACGGGGTTCGGCGCCCGCGGCGGCCAACGCGAACGCGGCCGCGCGGTGCAGGGCCTCGCGTGCGCCGCGCCCCAGGTCGGACGCGATCGCGTCGCGCACCAGCGCAGCCACGAAGCGCTCGTCCCGCACCAACCCGGCGCAGGTGAGTTCGTCGAACGCCGCGGCCAGCTCGCCGACGTCCACCGAGGCCACCGCCGCGAGCACGTGCGGCGACACGTCTTCACCCACGACCGCCAGCGCCTCGGCCACGGTGCGGTGCGCCGACAGACAGCTCGGCCAGCCGGAGCCGCACGACATCCCGCGCGGCCGGGGAGAGCTCCCCGCGCGCGAGCTCGGTCAGCAGCCACGGGACACCGCCGGCGGCCCGGTGCAGATCCCGGCACGCGGGTCCGCTCAGCTCGGGGACCACGCGCCGGGCCAGCCGCGCCGCGCCGGCCGCCGACAGCGGCGCCGGGTGCAGGACCGCCGCCGCGCGCACGCCGCCCACCAGACGCAGCAGGTCGCAGGAGGCGCGCGTCCCCACCAGCAACAGCAGCGGGAGGTCCTCGATCCGCCGCGCCAGGTAGGCCAGCACACCGAGCGAGGCTGCGTCCGCCCACTGCGCGTCGTCGACGACCAACGCGAGCGGCCGCTGCGCCGCCAGCCCCGAGCACAGCCAGAGCACGCTGTGCGCCATGGTGAGCACGTCGCCGCGCCCCGACACGCCGTCCAGCAGCAACTCGCCGGCCGCCGCAGCCGCGCCGCACGCCACGCCCGGGTGCGCACGCGTGGGCGCCTCGAGCAGCGCGCGCAGCACGCCGAACGGCAGCGCGCGCTCCAACGGGCTCGGCGCGGCCCGGCGGACGAGCCACCCGGTGGCGGCGGCCAGCGCGGCGCCCTCGTCGAGCAGGGCGGTCTTGCCGAGCCCCGCCGCGGCCTCCAACACGACCACGCCACCGCCGCCGCGGACGGCGGAGCGCAGGGCGTCCAGCTCGACGCCGCGCTCGATCAGGGAAGGGTTCGGAGTGGGGATTCGGAGGGTTGACATCTAAGTCGTCAGACGTTAGACATCAGACGCAACCCCGGGCTAGTGTGGCTGACCACACTCTTCGCCACAATCGTGTCCATCACCCAGCGCCGGCCATCCCTTGTCGACACCGTCCGCCGCGGCCTGCTGGACGACCTCGTGCTGGGCACGCTCTCGCCCGGCGACAAACTCCCGAACGAGGACCGGATCGGCGAGCGCTTCGGCGTGAGCCGCGCGACGGTGCGCGAAGCCGTGCTCGGCCTGCTCGAGGCGGGCTACCTGACGCGCCGTCACGGCTCCGGCACCTACGTGTCCAAGGCCCCGCGCAGCCGGCACCCGCTCGAGTCGACCGTCGACTACACGGCGATGATCCGAGCCGCCGGCCACACCCCCACGCTGACCGTCCTCAGCGAGACGACCCGTCCGGCCACGCCCGAGGAGTTCGAGCACCTGCTGGCCGAGACCGTCATAGAGCAGGAACGCCTGCGCCTCGCCGACGACCGCCCGATCATCTACTCCCGCGACCGCTTCCTCACGACCGACCCCGCACACCTGATCCGCCGCGCATCCGCCCATCTGCTCCCCACGCTCGCGGACGCGTCACTCGCCGAGCACCTGCAGGTCAAGCGCGGCACGCCGCTGCTCAAGCTCGACCAGATCGCCTACGACGCGCCCGGCCGCGCCGTGCTGCTCTCGGTCGAGTGGCACGTGGCGACGCGTTCGAGCTGATCGTCAATCGGCGGGCGTCCGCCGACTGAGCGTCACCCCGGTCGCGGTGTCGACGATCGTCAGCCCCAGCAACGCGTACCCCGTCACGCGAGCCGCGCGCGACTTGCCGCCCACGCCGAGGAAGTACGCCGCCATCGCCAGGTTCATCCCCGCGCGGGCGATCATCCACGGCCAGCGCGGCTTCGCCCCGCAGCAATCCCGGCACCAGCACGAGGTCCGCCGCCCCGATCAGCCGCAGCGGCCCTTCCTGCCCCGCGAGTCCCATCTGACGAGCGGCCACGCCGGGAGCCAGAACGAGCGCCACCCCCGTCGCGGTGGTCACGTAGCCGGCGGTGGTCGGCATGTCCTCGAGCCCCATCGACCCTTCTTACCACAGGGCCGCCAAGGTGCGTCCAAGCAAAGTCCAGGGTCGCTCCCTGATTGTCGGAGCCGCATCGGGCTCGCACAATCGCGGACTCCCCCACCGAAACGGAGACGGACCCCATGAAGCGCATCATCGGACTCGCGCTCGCGGTAGCGGCACTCACTGCGGGCTGCGGCTCCGCCGACAAGAACGAGTACGTCACCAGCGTGAACAACGCGCAGGCGTCACTCACCACGTCGCTCAGCAAGATCAACCCGGCCGGCAAGCCCGAGCAGATCGCCACCGAGTTGGACGAGGGCGGCACGGCGATCGAGGCCACCGTGAAGGACTTCAAGGCCATCGAACCGCCCGAGGACGCCGCCAAGGCGCACGACCAGATCGTCAGCGGCCTCAGCGCGCTCGCGACCACGTTCCACGACGCGGCCGAGGCGGCGCGCGCCAACGACACGGAGAAGATGGCGACCCTGCTCGGCGGCATCCAGACCTCTGAGGGCGCGAAGCAGCTCCAAGCCGCTCAGAAGGAGTTGGTGGCCAATGGCTACAAGTTCGAGGACAGCTGAGCGATCGATCCGCTGAGGCAACTTGACTGAACCTTCACAAAGCGCATGGAGGTTCTTGAGGTGCGGGGCCTAGGTTGAACGTTCACCATGCCCAGCACTTCGTCTGATACCGGCCGGCCCGCGGGGGAAACCCCCGAGGCCCGCATCGCCAAAGCCCTCGCCCATCCCCTCCGCGCGCAGATCCTCCAGCGCCTCGGTGAGCGCGTGTCCAGCCCCGGTGACCTCGCCGATGAGCTGGGCGCGCCGCTCGGCGTCGTCAGCTACCACGTCCGGATGCTGCGGGACTACCACTGCGTCGAGCTCGTCCGCACCGAGCCCGTCCGTGGCGCCCTGCAGCACTTCTACAAGGCCACGGCCCGCCCGAGCCTCGAGGACGCCACGTGGCGCACGCTGCCGTCGCAGCTGCGCGGCGAGCTGTCCAACGGGACCCTCACGGCGCTCGTGGACGACCTGTCGGCTGCGGCCGACGCGGACAAGCTGACCGACCCCGAGGTCGTTCTGCAGCGCACCCCGCTCGAGCTCGACGAGAAGGCGTTCAAGAAGTTGAACAAGCTGCTCGCCAAGACGCACGAGCAGGCGCTGGCCATCGCGGCCCAGAGCGCCGGGCGCGGGACCGACGGCGTGTTCCAGACGGAGCTCGCGCTGCTGCACTTCAAGCGCGCGTAGTCGCATCACACCCGGCCGGGCAGCG
The DNA here is from genome assembly GCA_963724195.1 of uncultured Solirubrobacteraceae bacterium. Taxonomy (GTDB): domain Bacteria; phylum Actinomycetota; class Thermoleophilia; order Solirubrobacterales; family Solirubrobacteraceae; genus Solirubrobacter. The sequence continues at coordinate 219,202 of CAVRTQ010000022.1, forward strand.
CCGATGAATTCGGGGGCGCCCGGCCGTCTGAGCTTCGTATGGACACGTACGGAGTGAAGACCGACCCCGCGATCCTGCTCATCCACGGCGCCGGCAACACGCGGTACGCGTGGCATGAAGACTTCTGCAAGCGGCTCGCCGGCAGCGGACGGTTCGTCATCCGCCACGACTTCGCCGGCGCCGGCGTCGACGCGTGGGTGCAGGAAGCGCTGCGCGTCCTTGACGACCGTGCGCATGTCGTCGGCCTCTCACTCGGGGCGATCGTGGCGATGCAGCTCGCGCTCGACCACCCCGAGCGCGTCCTGAGCCTCACGTTGATGTCCACCACGCCCGGCGGCGGGGGTCTCCCGGACAGCGTCGACGGCGTGTTCGACGAGTTGCCGGAGCCGCCCGACTGGTCTGACCGGGCCGCCGTGATCGAGTTCCTCGTGGAGTCCGAGCGGCCGTTCTCGCCGCACTTCGACGAGGCCGAGGCGCACGCGTACGCCCTGCGCGTCGCCGACGACGTGACCCCGGTGCGCACGTTCGTCGAGTCGCCGTTCGACTGGGGCGAGCCGCAGCGCCCGCGCCTCGGCTCACTGGACTCCCCCACGCTCGTGGTGCACGGCGCCGCCGACCCGGTGTTCCCGCTCGAGCACGGCGAGACGCTCGCGCAGGCGATCCCGGGCGCGGCCCTGCTCGTGTTGCCGGAGACCGGGCACGAGTATCCCCCGCGCCGGCATTGGGACACGGTGCTCGCGGCGATCGTGCAGCACACCGCCTAGATGCGGCTCGCGGTCTTCGGCGACGCGCACGCGCACGCGGAGGCGCTCGAAGCGGTGCTGGCCGCCGCCGATCGCGCCGGCGTCGACGCGCTGTGGTCGCTCGGGGACATGATCGGCGGCGGGCCCGACCCGGCGCACGTCGTCCGGGCCACACGCGAACGCTGCCACGTCGCGCTGATGGGCAACCACGACTACGCGGCGACCGGATCGGTCGAGCCGTCGCGGCTCGGAGACGCGGCGGCCTCGCTCGAGCTCGCGCGCGCGACGTTGTCCGACGACGACGTCGCCTGGATGCGTCGCCGGCGCCCAGCGGCGCGCCGCGAGGGCGTGCAGTGCTGGCATGGCGGCCCGCGCAACCCGGTGTGGGAGTTCGTCGGCCCGTCGAACGCGCACGCGTGCCTGGCCGTGCAGAAGGCCGACCTCGGGCTCGTCGCGCACACGCACACCGCGGCCGCGTTCACGCCCGCAACGACGCGTCACGATCCGCGTCGACGAGCCGCTGGACCTGTCCGGCGGCAAATGGCTGCTCAACCCGGGCGCGGTCGGCGCGCCCGTGCCGCCGCGGCGCGGCTGGTTCGGCGCGCTCGACGTGGAAGCCGCCGACGGCGCGTTCTGGCTCGAGCTCGACCTGCACACCCACACCGCGACCTGGCGCCGCGCCCCCTACGACCCGCGCCCGGCCCGCGCACGAGCCCGCGCCCTCGGCCTCGACGACGCCTAGATCTTGTTGCGCGCGATCAGCTTGCGCCCGATGACCATGCGCTGGATCTCGGACGTGCCCTCGCCGATCAGCAGCAGCGGCGCGTCGCGGTAGAGCCGCTCGATCTCGTACTCCTTCGAGTAGCCGTAGCCGCCGTGGATCCGGAAGGCGTCCTCGACGACCTCCTTGCCCGTCTCCGAGGCGAACAGCTTGGCCATGCCGGCCTCCACGTCGCTGCGCTCGCCCGCGTCCTTCAGGCACGCGGCCTTGAGCATCAGCAACCGCGCGGCCTCGACCTTCGTGGCCATGTCCGCGAGCTTGAACTGGATCGCCTGGTGCTCGGCGATCGGCTTGCCGAACGTGCGCCGCTCCTGCGCGTACTTCAGGCCGAGCTCCAACGCCCGCTGCGCGATCCCGACGCCCCGCGCGGCGACGTTCACGCGCCCCACCTCCAGCGCGTCCATCATCTGCGCGAACCCGCGCCCGAGTCCCGCCTCCTCACCGCCGAGGATCATGTCGCCGCTCACCCGGTAGCCGTCGAAGACGAGCTCGGTGGACTCGACGCCCTTGTAGCCCATCTTCCGCAGCTTGGGCGGGACGATGAGGCCGGGGTTCTCCGACGCGCCCGGCTCCTTCTCGGCGATGAAGCACGTCAGCCCACGGTGGGGCGGCGACGCGTCGCGGTCCGTCCGGACCAGCACGAAGACCACGCCGGACATCAGCCCGTTCGTGACCCACATCTTCTGCCCGTTGATCTCCCACTCGTCGCCGGAGCGCACCGCGCTCGACTTGATCGCGGCGACGTCGGAGCCGAGCTCGGGCTCGCTCATCGAGAACGCCGCGCGGATCTCGCCGGTCGCCATCTTCGGCAACAACGCCGCCTGCTGCGCGGCCGTCCCGAACTTCATCAGCAGATACGACCCGATGAAGTGGGTGTTGACGATGCCGGAGATCGAGATCCAGCCGCGCGAGAGCTCCTCGACGATCATGGCGTACGTCGTCAGATCGAGCCCCATCCCGCCGTGCTCCTCGGGGATGGTCACGCCGAACAGGCCGAGCTCCTTCATCTGCTCCACGATCGGCGCGGGATACTCGTCGGCGGCGTCGTAGTGCGCCGCCTTCGGGATGATCTGCTCGTCGACGAACTGGCGGACCATCTCCAGGATGGCCTCCTGCTCGTCCGTCTTCTCGAAGAAACCAGCGGCCATCGAGCGACCCTACACCGTTGAACTTCACCCACGATCTAGTCAAGAGCGCGCCCCGGAGCGACAGAGCGATCCTCGAGCTCGCCCGCGACGGCACCCGCCGCGAGTGGACGTTCGGGGAGCTCATCGACGCCACCGAACACCTGGCCGGGACGCTCCACGCGCGCGGACTGCAGCGCGGCGACGTCGTCCTCACGCTGATCGGAAACCGCCCGGAATGGGCGATCACGATGCTCGCGTGCTTCCGGCAGGGCTACGTCGTGCTGCCGTGCACCGAGCAGCTGCGGCCGAAGGATCTCGAGCTGCGGATCGCCGTCGCGCAACCCCGCCTGATCGTCGCCGACCCGCGCAACCAGCACCTGCTCGAGAGCTGGTCCGGCGACGTGCTCTCGCTCCCGCTCGATGACGTGTCGCACACGCCGCCACCCCCGGCGGACCTCGCGCCCACCGACCCGTGCCTGATCACGTTCACGTCCGGCACGAGCGGTGAGCCCAAGGCCGTCCTGCACGGCCAGCGCTACCTCACCGGCCAGCGCCTGCAGGCGACCGAGTGGCTCGCGCCCCGCACAGGCCAGCTCGTGTGGTGCACCGCGGCCGCCGGCTGGAGCAAGTCCGCGCGCAACGCGTTCATCGCCCCGTGGCTCGCGCACGCCGCCGCGCTCCTGCACGACGCGCGGTTCGACCCCCACGAGCGCCTGAACATCATCGACCGCGAGCAGGTCGACGTGCTGTGCATGGCCCCGACCGAGTACCGCGTGATCGCCAAGCGCGCCACGCTCACAGCGCTCCCGTCCCTGAAGGGCCTCGTCGCCGCGGGCGAAGCGCTCAACCCCGAGGTGCTGCACGCCTGGCACGAGGCCACCGGCCTGTGGATCCGCGACGGCTACGGCCAGACCGAGACCGGCCAGCTCACCGGCACCCCGCTCGACGAGCAGCCGCGCCCCGGCTCGATGGGCAAGCCGCTGCCCGGCATCGACCTCGCCGTCGACGACGGTGAACTCATCCTGCGCGACCCCACCAGCGACCCCACGTTCTTCCTGCGCTACCTCGGCGACGCGCCCCACGAGGGCCCGTGGCGCACCGGCGACCGCGTCACCCAGGACGAGGACGGCTACCTGTTCTTCGAGGGCCGCACCGACGACGTGATCATCTCCGCCGGCTACCGGATCGGCCCGTTCGAGGTGGAGTCGGCGCTCGTCGCGCACCCCGCGGTGGCCGAGGCGGCCGTGGTGGCCGCCCCGGACGACGAACGCGGCTCGGTCGTCCGGGCCGTCGTGGTGCTCACCGACGGCCACGTCCCGAGCCCCGAGCTCGTCAAGGCCTTGCAGGACCACGTCAAGGCGACGACCGCGCCCTACAAGTACCCCCGCATCGTGGACTTCGCGGCGGACCTGCCCAAGACCAGCTCAGGCAAGGTCCGCCGCGCGCTCCTTAGGGATTCGTCGTGGACAGGGTGAACGTCAGCGTCTTGCTGTAGGAGCCCGTGCGCAACGGGTCGTTCGCGTTCACCTGCTGCGCGAACTGCAACGCCACCTTGTCGTTGGAGATCGGCGCGGAGTACATCAGGAGGTTCAGCGCCGAGCCCACGTTGTTGTAGGCCGTGCCGGTGTTGGCCGCGTTGCGGGCGCGGAGCTGCAGCGGCTGCGCCAGCTTGAACGCGCCGTTGACCAGGAAGCCCGGGTTCGGGCCGGGGTCGGACACGCTCAGCAGCGCGTCACCCGCGGTCGAGGTCACGGTGGCTTCGGTCGCGGCCTCGTAGAGCTTGGCCACGCCCGGCGTGAACGCGCCGAAGCTGGCCGGCGCCCCGAGCGCGAGCGACAGCGTCGCCGGGACGGTGCCGCCCACGGTGCCCGGCGTGTCCGTCTTCAGCGACCAGGTGTACGGCTGCTGGGTCTGGACATTCAGCCGCGCGAACTTGTTGGCCTGAGACGCCGCCTTCACGATCGGCGTCGGTCACGTCGCTCGTCGCCGTGAGCTTGAGCGAGTCCAGGCCGCGGGCGATCTCCGAGCCGTAGACCGCGCCGTTGTACCAGTAGGTCGACCAGTAGCCACCGAGGACCAGCGCCGTCGCGCTGATCGGGCCGCGGTCGAAGTAGCCGATCTCCTTCGGGTTGCTCGGGTTGGTGAAGTCCACGAGCGACGCGCCGCCCTGGTACCAGGCCTGGACCATGATGTTGCGGCCGGGCACCGGCACGAGCGACGGGATGTGGCTGACGCAGTTCTCGGTGGTGGTCTGCGCCACCGGCAGCTTGTAGTAGCTGCGGAACACGAGCTTGCGGTTGACGATCTCGTAGATCGCGTCGCGCGCCCCAGCTCAGCTGGTCGGTCGCGCGGCAGCGCGCGGCCGTGCCGCCGCCCCACTCGTCGGTGAACACGACGTACTTGCCGTCGTTGGAGAACGTGGCGCCGTGCCAGTAGGCGAACAGCGGGTCGGCGACGGCGTCGATGCGCTTCGGGTTCGCCGGGTCGGAGATGTCGAGCAGCAGGCCGTTGCCCTCGCAGGAGCCGGCGCCGATGTCGAGCGCCTCGTAGACCGTGATGTCGTGGCAGGAGTTCGTGTCGGGCACCGGCGCCACCGGATCGCGGGTCATGCCGGACGTGGCGCATGGGCGTGCGGCGTCGTCGGCGCGTTCTGCAGGCCGTTGACGGCGCCGCTCTGCTCGTTGCGGAACAGGCGCGGCTCATTGACGATCGCGGCGGCCGCCGGGTTCGCGAGCGGCACCTTGATGACCTCGATCCGCCACTGCGACGGGTTCGGGTTCGTCGCCGGGCCGGGGTCGCACGTCGTCAGGTCGTCCGTCTGCCGATCGTCCCGGACGTGCCGGAGACGTAGATGTAGACGGAGCTCGGGTCGTCCTTGCCCTCGACCAGCGTGTGCGTATGCGAACCACGGCAGGTCTGGACCCCGCCGACCTGCACGGCGCGCTGATGTTGGAGATGTCGAAGATGCGCACGCCGCGGAAGCGCGTCGCGGTGGTCGCGGCGGGCGTGACGGTGCAGTCCTTCTTCGCCCGCGTCTCCTCGACGGACACGAACAGCAGGTTCCCGTACACCGAGACGTCGCCCTGACCGCCCGGGCAGACCACGGCGCTCCTGAGCACCGGCGCCGCCGGGTTGGCGATGTTCCAGACCTGGAAGCCGTTGAAGCCGCCGACGAAGGCGTAGTCGCCCTGGAACGCCAGGTCGGAGTTCACGAAGCGCGAAGTCGCCTGGGTTGGCCGGGTTGCCCCACGGCTTGGCGCGCGGTTGGCCAGCAGCTCCAGGCCGCGTTGCGCGACACCGGCATTGTCAAGGCCCGCGGCGAGCGCCGCGCGCGGGTCGTTGGTGGTCGGGAACTGTGCCGACGCCGGAGCGGCAGTGGCACCCAGCAGGACCACCCCACCGAGCGCTAACGCCAGCCGGACACGCGCCGAAAAACTCGCCATCCCTCTCCTCCTCACCTCTAGATGAGCCTCGGATGGGACCATAACCCAGAGCGCTGGGGATCGGCAACCGGACGACAACGACACAGCGGACCCGCCCGAGACGCGCTCGGACGGGTCCGCTGCTAACGAACTACTACGGGTTCGTCGTCGACAGGGTGAACGTCAGCGTCTTGCTGTACGTGCCCGTGCGCAGCGCGTCGTTGGCGCCGATCGCCTGCGCGAACTGCAGCGACGACCTGCGTCGTTGGAGACCGGGCCGGAGTACTCAGGAGGTTGCAGGCCCGACCCGACGTTGTTGTAGGCCGTGCCCGTGTTGGCCGCGTTGCGAGCGCGGACCTGCAGCGGCTGCGGCAGCGAGAACGCGCCGTTGACGAGGGGCCCTGGGTGCGGGCCCGTGTCCGGCCACGCTCAGCGCGCGTCGCCGGCCGTGTGGGTGACCGTCGCGCTGCGTGGACGCCTCGTATAGTCCGGCGACGCCCGGCGTGAACGCGCCGAAGGTCGCCGGAGCGCCGAGGGAGAGCGAGAGCGTCGCCGGGACGGTGCCGCTGACCGGCGCGTGTGACCGGAGCCGACGTCGACGTAGATGACGCTGATCCTGGCTCTGCGGGTTCGAGCGTCGCTCGAGCTTCGGCGGACACGCTCCGCGCGAGGCGATCTCGGCCGCCGTGAGGCTGTCGCGTCGGCGTCAGCTTGAACGTGTCAAGGCCGCGCGCGATCTCGGTGCCGTAGATCGTGGCCGTTGTACCAGTACGTCGACCAGAAGCCGCCCGAGGACGGGAGCTGCGTCGGTGTTGACCGGGCCGCGGTCGAAGTAGCCGATCTCCTTCGGAGTTGACAGGTCGGTCCAGTCGATCAGCGAGGCGCCGCCCTGGTACCAGGCCTGGATCATGACGTTCTTGCCGCGGGACCGGCACGAGGTTGCCGACGTGCGAGACGCAGTTCTCGGCTGACCGTCTGCGCCACCGGCAGCTTGTAGTAGCTGCGGAAGACGAGCTTGCTGTTGACGATCTCGTAGATCGCGTCGGCGCCCCAGCTCAGCTGGTCGGTCGCGCGGCAGCGAGCGCCGGTGCCGCCGCCCCACTCGTCCGTGAAGAGGACGGCCTTGCCGTCGTTGGAGAACGTCGCGCCGTGCCAGTAGGCGAACAGCGGGTCGGCGACGGCGTCGATGCGCTTCGGGTTGGCCGGGTCGGAGATGTCGATCAGGATGCCGTTGCCCTCGCAGGCGCCGGCGGCCAGGTCGATCTCCTCGTAGACCGTGATGTCGTGGCAGGCGTCCGTGATCGGGCTCGGCGACCAGTTCGCGCCGCCGTGGTCGGGTTCGTGCCCGGGGACGCAGGCGGCAGCGGTCGGCGACGTGACGCGCACGGGTGCTTCGGCGTCGGCGGGCCGTTCTGCAGGCCGTCGACCGCGCCGGTCGCCGTCGGCGAACAGGCGCGGCTCGCCCACGACCGCGGCGGTGCTCGGGGCGGCGAGCGGGACCTTGATGACCTCGATCCGCCACAGCGACGGGTTCGGCGTCCGTCGCCGGAGGCGTTGTTGCCGTCGCAGGCCGCGATCTCCGTCGCTGGTGCGGACGCCGGCCGTGCCCGAGACGTAGATGTAGACGTTGTTCGGGTCGTCCTTCGGGCGCAGCAGCGTGTGCGTGTGCGAGCCGCGGCACGTCTGCACGCCGTCGACCTGGACGCGGCGCCGTTCGATGTCCGAGATGTCGAAGATGCGGATGCCGCGGAAGCGCGTCTGTCGGCGTCGGCGCCGTTGCGTCGGATCGAAGCAGTGCAGTCGCGCTTGCGCGTTGTCGGACTCCACCGACACGAACAGCAGGTTCTTGTGGACCGACACGTCGTTCTGGCTGCCCGGGCACGAGAGCGACGTCACGAGCACCGGGGCGGCCGGGTTCGAGATGTCGTAGATGTTGACGCCGTTGTAGTTGCCGACGAACGCGTAGTTGCCCTGGAAGGCGGCGTCCGAGTTCATGCTGTTGACACGCGGCGGCTTCGGCAGTGTTCGACAGGTGCTGCAGGCCGAGCGAGACCTTGCCGGCCGTGTCGTCCGGAGCGCCGGCGCAGGCCGATGCGCGGGTCACCCGACGTGACCGGGTACTGCTGGGCGGACGCGGCGTGGCGGCGGCAGCCCCGCCAGGACGAGCCGCTCCTACGACCGCGCCCAACAGCCGCCGGGACACCCGGCGACCATGGCGCACTGTACGTCGCGTCATGCGACATACGGTTGAAACCCCCTCCATTGGTTCAGCTGCGCCCGCGCAAGGCGCGGGCCCTCGGCCGGAAAGGTACCTTCACGGCCGCGTTGATTGGCAACCGAAGACGCGTCTCGGAACGGCGGTAGTCGGCGATACATTGGCGCCATGAAGGTGCACAGTCACGGCTGACGATCTGTGCCCTGGCCGCTGTCCTGGCGGGCTGCGGCGGCTCGAAGAACGCTGACGCGGAGCCGGCGACGCCGGAGCCGGCCGCCACGGTCAACGTGGTCCAGCCCGGCGCGCCCGGCGAGCCCTCGCAAGAAGGTCGACCGCCGACCCCGACGCCCAAGGGCGGTCGGCCGACCGCCGACGTCGACTTCATGCGCAAGATGATCCATCACCACAACCAGGCCATCACGATGACCGGCTGGGTGCCCGGACGCACGCCGAACACGAGCATCCGTCTGCTGGCGAAGCGCATGGAGGTCTCCCAGACGGACGAGATCGCGTTGATGCAGCAGGTGGCTCGAGAACCGCAAGGTCGAGGTCCGGACGAGCCAGCACACGGACATGGACATGCCCGGCATGCTGTCGCCAGGAGCAGCTCGACGAGCTCGAGAACGCGAAGGGCAAGGACGTTCGACCGGCTGTTCCTGCGTACATGACCCAGCACCACACAGGGCGCGATCCAGATGGTGCGCCGAGCTCTACAACGGCGGCGGCGGTGCCGAGACCGAGATCAACCAGTTCGCGCTGCACGTGGACTCCGATCAGGGCATCGAGATCCAGCGCATGGCCGAGTTGGCCGAGAAGCTCTGATCGGTAATACCTGATCAGTTTGAGCCTGCCGGTTTCCGGGGTAAGGGTCGCTCGCCCCACTCTCCCCCGTCCCAGCTGAGAGGCCCCATGCTGTCACGCGTAGCGAAGATCGCCGTATCGACCCTCGGGGCCTTGGCCCTGGTCCCCGCGGTCGCTTCCGCCCAGTGCCCCGAGGGGGCGCAGTGCGGCAAGGTGACCGTCCCGCTGGACCACACGGGTGTCACACCCGGAACGCTCGACCTCGCCTACGGCAAGCTCCCGGCCACGGGCACCCGGGCCGGCACGCTGGTGCTCCTGAGCGGCGGCCCCGGCCAGGCCGCTCTGCCAATCCTGAATGACTTCGCCGAGCTGATCGAGCCGCTGCGCTCGACGTACGACATCGTCGCCATCGACCAGCGCGGCACGGGCGGCTCGGACCGTGTGGACTGCACGATCGAGGACGCCGACGACGTCGCCGCCTGCGCGACGACGCTCGGCGCCCGGCGCGCGCACTGGAGCACGCCCGAGACCGCGAAGGACCTCGAGAACCTGCGCGCCGCGCTCGGCGTCGACAAGCTCACGCTGTTCGGCGTCTCCTACGGGACGCAGGTCGCACAGGAGTACGTGCGCCGCTTCCCGGCGCAGACCGCCGCGATCATCCTGGACTCGCCGACGCCCGTCGACGGGCTCGACGGTGTGGACGTGCTGCGCACCTTCGGCACCCCGCGCGTGCTGAAGGAGGTCTGCTTCCCCGGCATCTGCAAGGAGACCGTGACCGACGCGTCCGAGGCGCTCGCCGCCGCGGTGGAGCGGCTCGGCGACGGGACCCTGCGGGGCACGCGGGTCACGGCCAGCGGGCGCGTGAGCACCGCGACCGTCTCGCAGTCCAACCTCTACTCGCTGATCACGCTCAGCGACCTCAACCCGCTCCTGCGGGCCGGGCTGCCGGCCGCGATCGCCTCGCTCGCCGCCGGTGACGCCGCGCCGCTCATCCACCTCGTCGAGGTCACGCTGAGCGACTCGGACACCAGCAGCGGCGGCAGCGCGATCTCCCGCCTGCTGGCGACGTCGTGCATCGAGGCGCGCCTCCCGTGGACGCCGGACTCGCCGATCGCGAGCCGTTCCGACGCGCTGAAGGCGTTCATCGCCGACGCGCACCGAGGCCTTCGCGCCGTTCGACCCGGAGGTCGTGCTCGGCAACTCGCTCGCCGAGCTGTGCGCGCAGTGGCCGCCGACGCCCAAGCCCGAGGGCGTGCCGTACGCCGGCCCGGACGTGCCGGTGCTGATCCTCGCCGGCCGCCAGGACCTGCGCACGCCGCTGGAGAGCGCCCGCCGCACGCAGGCGCAGTACCCGAACGCCAAGCTCGTCGCGGTGCGCTCGGCCGGCCACTCGGTGACCAGCACGGACTTCACCGGCTGCGCCGCCCGGAACGTCGTCACGTTCCTGCGCAGCGGGACCGTGCAGAACTGCTCGGCCATCAGCGCGCGTGACCGCGCCGCGCTTCCGGCCGGCCCGTTCATCCCGGCGTCGCTCTCGGACCTGCGCCCCACCGGCACGACCGGAAAGGCCGGCCAGACGTTCAGCGCCGTGCGCGTGACGCTCACGGGTATCGCGTTCGACACCGCGGGCGTCTCGACCTCGCGCAGCTTCCGGCTGCCGGGGCTGCGGCGGGGCTACGTGACCGGCAAGGGCTCGACCCTGACCCTGCACGGCGTCGAGTGGGTGCGCGGCGTGCGCGTCTCCGGCACGCTGCGCGGGCCCAGCGGGACGCTGACCGTGACGGGCTCGCAGGCCGCCGCGGGCACCGTTCGCTTCACCCGCACGACCGCGACCGGCACGCTCGGAGGCAAGTCGTTCACCGCGCGATGAACTCGGTGGGGTCGAAGACCCGCGTGCGCGCCTGGTACTCGCGCATGTAGCCCGGCCAGTTGGCGACGATGCGGCCGTCGGGGTCGCGGTACCACGAGTCGCACGCCGTCCAGGCGGTGCCGTTGAAACGCTGTTGGAGGTCGCGGTCCGATCGGGCCGCGACCTCTGGTCTGACCTCGACGACGCCGTGCGCGAGCGCCTGTCTGATGTAGGCCGCCTGGGCCTCGAGGTAGACGAGGATCGAGCCGCCGCTGGTGTTCGTGTTCGGGCCGTACATCAGGTACAGGCTCGGAAAGCCCGGGACGGTGATCCCCAGGTGCGCGGACGGGCTGTCGGGCCACAGCGCCCGTCCGCGGGCGGTGATCCGCATCGGGAGCATGAAGTCCGTGGTCCTGAAGCCGGTCGCGTAGATGACGCAGTCGACCTCGTGCCCGTTGACGGCGTTGCCGGTGAGCGTGACCGGGTCCGTGACGAGCGTGACGTCGGGGCGCGCCAGCGCGGGCAGGAAATGTGAGCTGAACAGCACGCGCTTGCAGCCGAATGCATAGTCCGGCCAGATCTTGTCGCGGAGTCCGGGGTGGTCCCGCAACTGCCAGCGCATGAACGCGGCTGAGCGGGCGTGGCCGATCCGGCCGAGCGTCCGCGGGTGGCGGATGCCGGCGGTGAGCGTCTCGCCGTAGTGGAACACGAACGTGCGGCGGCCGGCCTGGAGTTTGGGGACGTGCCGGATGGCGGCTTTGACGGCGCGCGGGTACGGGTGGTTCTTGCGCGGCAGGAACCAGTTGCCCGTGCGCTGGAAGACGACGAGCTGCTTGGTCTTGGGGGCGATCTCCGGGATGAACTGCACCGCGCTCGCGCCCGTGCCGATCACCGCGACGCGCTTGCCGGTCAGGTCGTAGTCGTGGTCCCACTCGGCGGAGTGGAACGTGTGGCCCTCGAAGGTGCCCGGCAGGTTCGGCGTGTGCGGGCGATGGAGTTGGCCGGTGGCCACGATCAGCGCGTCGGCGGTGTAGGTGCGACCGTCGGTGGCTCGGAGGGTCCAGCCGTCGTCGTAGTCCGCCGTCGCGATCTCCGTGTTCAGCGTGGGCTTGATGCCGTACTTGGCGGCGAGCTCGCGGATGTAGGCGAGGATCTCGTCGCGCGGTGAGCACAGCCGCGGCCAGTGACGGCGCTGCTCGAACGAGAACGAGTACAGGTGGCTCGGGACGTCGCACGCCGCGCCCGGATAGTCGTTGAGCAGCCACGTGCCGCCGACGTCGTGCGCGCGGTCGATGAGGAACACGTCGTGCTCGCGCTGCAGCGCGATCGCCGCCGCGATCCCGCCGAACCCCGCCCCGATGATCGCAGCAGACCCGCCATAGGCCGGGATATCCGTACCAGGTTCCGCCTTCCCCGGGAGTACGCTCGCGCTGTCCCTCTAGGAGGTGTTGCCGCATGGCCACGACGCTCCCGGCGTCCACGCGTATCGCCGATCTGATGGACCGCGAGCGTGCCCGGCTGCGCGAGCGCACCGCCCGGTCGGGTGAGTTCTTCGCGCGCGCCTCGGCCGTGATGCCCGGCGGCGTTCCCTCCCAGTTCCAGAAGAGCGACCCGTGGCCGACGTACCTGTCACACGGGTCGGGCGCGTCCGTCTGGGACGTGGACGGCAACCACTACACGGACTTCCACAACGGGTTCGGCGTGATGTGCGTCGGGCACGCGAACCCGGTCATCGCCGCCGCCGTGAGCGAACGGATGGCGCTGGGCACGCACTTCGCCGCGCCGACCGAGGGCTCGATCGTCGTGGCCGAGGAGCTGCGCCGGCGCTGGGGGCTGCCCGCGTGGCGCTTCACCAACTCCGGCACCGAGTCGACCATGGACGCCGTGCATCTCGCGCGCGGCGCGACGGGGCGCGACGTGATGGTCAAGATCGAGGGCACCTACCACGGGCACCACGACGCCGTGATGGTGTCGGTCAAGCCGCCGCCCGAGCTGATGGGGCCGCGGGAGGCGCCGGTCGCCGTGCCCTACGGCGAGGGCTTCGCGCGCGGGACCGCCGAGGCCACGCGCGTCGTGCCGTTCAACGACGCGGATGCGCTTGTCGCCGCGTTGGACGAGACCGTCGCCGGGGTGATCCTGGAGCCGGCGATGATGAACGTGAACATCGTGCCGCCGGAGCCGGGCTACCTGGAGGCGGTGCGCGCCGCGTGTGATGAAGCCGGCGTCGTGTTGATCTTCGACGAGGTCAAGACCGGCGCCGCGGTCGCCGCCGGGGGCGCGACCGAGCTCTACGGCGTCGTGCCCGACGTCGTGTGCCTGGCCAAGGCGATGTGCGGCGGGCTGCCGGGCGGCGCCGTGGGCATGACCGCCGAGCTGGGGTCGCTGGTCGCCGAGGGCCGCGTCAAGCAGCAGGGCACGTTCAACGGCAACCCGCTCACCATGGCCGCCGCGGAAGCCACGCTCCTGCACGTGCTGACCGACGACGCCTACGCGTCACTGCACGCGCTGAACGAGCGGCTGATGGGCGAGTGCGAGCGCGTGATCGCGGAGTTCGAGCTTCCCGCCCACACGGTCGGCATGGGCTCCAAGGGCTGCGTGGTCATGTCCACCGAGCCGGTTCTGGAGTACCGCGACTACCTGACCAAGATCCACCACGAGCTCACCGACCTCGCCTGGCTCTTCCACATGAACCGCGGCGTCTTCATGACGCCCGGCCAGGACGAGGAGTGGACGCTCTCGGTCATGCACACCGAGGCCGACCTCCAGCGCTACATCGACGCCTTCGAGACCTTCGCCCGCGAGGTGACGGAGGGCTAGGCGCCGCGAAGCAGCAACGAAAGCGCGACGAGCTCCCGCTGCGACGAGCTGGAGGTCACGGCGGGACGGGCGGCGGGGGTGATCTTGTGCGAGGTGGAGGTCATGGCGTGTCCCCATGGTTGCGCCCCAACCCCCGTCTGTGGATCACTCGTGGGGCTGAATGTTGCACCCCCGTCGCACTTCCGTAACGAACGCGTCTTGTTCCGCGCGTGGGTTCTGCGCGATCGTCTCGGCATGCGAGGCGATCCGTCACTTGGTCGGCCCCAGCGCGATCAACTGACGGATCGTGCCGATCTCGCCGTCGCCCGGCTCGCCGCTGGATCATGGGGTGTGGTGTCGACCGCGGAGTTGCGCGCGTGCGGGTTGTCGAAGGATGCGATTCTCGTCCGGGTGCGGCGCGGGCACCTGCATCCCCTTTACCGGGGTGTTTACGCCGTGGGCCACGCGAACGTCTGCACGGAAGGGCGCTGGCTCGCGGCTGTCAAAGCCTGCGGCGAGTACGCCGCCCTGAGCCACTACGCCGCAGCCTGTCATCACCGCTGGCTCAAATGGGACGGACGCCCGATCGACGTCACCTGCATCAGCCGCCGCCGGCATCCCCGGATCAGAGCCCACGAGACCACCAAGCTCGAACGCATCATCGTGCGACGCATCGTCCCGTCACCCCGCGCCTGCGCACCATCATCGACCTCGCCCGCACCGAACCCGAACACGTCGTCAAACGCGCCCTCCGCACGGCCAAGTTCTCCGAGGCCGAACTCGAGCGCCTGCCCCAAACCGGCGTCCTCGGCCGGATCATCGCCCTCAGCACCGCCCCGACCGCCAGCGGCAACGAAGACGTCGTCCTGGACCTCGTCCTCAAGGCCGGCTTCGCCCACCCCCTCGTCAACACCCCCTACCCGAACTCCAACTACATCCCCGACCTCTGGTGGCCCGCGGCCGGCCTCCTCGTCGAAGTCGACAGCCGCGAATGGCACGAGGACCCGATCGCCCAACGCGACGACCTCGACCGCCAAGCCTGGCTCGAAGCCCAAGGCGAACGCGTGCTCAGAACCACCAAGCCGCAGGTGCTCCGCGACCCGGAGCAGTTCTTCCAACGCCTCAGAGCCGCCGGAGCGCCCGTGGCGGGGACCACGAGGTGCCGTTCCGCCCCACCGACCAGCGACTGGTGAGCGTCAGAACGAGCGGCTGGCGCTGTAGCCGCACTGCGCGCTCGCGGGCGGCAGGTTGAGCGAGACCGCCTCGTCGCCCGCCGCCCGCAAGCCCAGCACGCGTGTGTCCGGGAGGTACGCGATCCACGCGTCCTCGTCGGCCAGCGGGATGCGCGTCGCGCGCACGACGCCGCCGCCCTCCAGCAGCACCTCCGGCAGCCGCTGCTCGTCCGCGATGCGCCCGTAGGCGATCGCGGCCCGCGGCGCGCAGGTGACCACGATCGTCGCGCTGTAGCGCCGGATCGGACCGTCGATCGGCGTGCCGGGATTGCGCACGGTGCAGTAGCGCGGCGCCGGGCCGGGGAGCGCCGTCACGCACGGCTCGTCCCCTTCGCGCCGGATGAGCTGCAGCCCGATACCGCCGCGCTCGACGAGCACGCGGCTCGTCTGTCGTGGGCGCGGGACGCCGCGGTCGCTGATGCCGATCACCGTGCCCGCCGCGTTGCGCACGATCGCGCCGACGACTTCCGCCTCAGCGGGCACGCGCGCGATGAAGAAGCGCACCTTGGTCGCCCACATGCCGGCGTACGCGCCCGGCGTCGCGCGGACGGTGACGGGCGCGCCGCGCGAGAGCCGGAGCGTGATGCGGTCGGCGTCGCGGCTCAACGCGCCACCGACGAGCTCGCCGTCGCGCAGGAGCCGCGGCCGGTCGGAGTCCACGGGTGGCGGCGCACACGTGTGCGCGGGCAGCGTCCGCAGCCCCACGCACAGCCGCTCACCCTGGTCGCCGGCGACGAGCTCGCCCGCGACGGCGACCGCGGGCGGCGCGAGCGACCGGCACGAGCGGCGCGCTGACGTCGTCGTCACCGCGGTCCTCGCCCGCGCACGGCTGGCCGCCGGGCGCGAGACCGATCGTCGCGCGTGCGACCTCCTGCCCGCTCGCATCGACCGCCGCCGCGGCCACGACGGCCTCGGCCGCCGGCACCTCCGCCGCGACCGCCCGGCGCCCGCCGAACACCGCCGGCAGGTCGCGCGCCGGCAACACCAATTCGCTGCCGCCCCCGAGCGTGAGCCGCACGCCCGCCACCCCCGCCGCGACGACCGCGCCGACGAAGTTCGGACCATCGCAGTTGCCCCTGACGATGACCCCGTTCTCGCTGTCGTAGTCGCAGAACCCGTTGCCCCCGATGCTCGTGGTCACGTGCACGCACGCGTGGTTCACGAGCCGGTCGGGCTGGTCCGGCGACGCCTCGAGCCGCACCTCCGTGTTCGCGGTCACCCCCGCGTCGCGGTCGCCGATCAGCTGGACCTGGTTGGCGAAGATGTCGATGTAGCCCGCCGGCCCGCCGTCGATCCCGAGCAGCTCCCCGCGCGCCCCGTAGAAGCGGATGAACTTCGCGGTCGGCGGTGACGCGCGGCAGGATCACGAACCGGGCCGTGAAGCCACGCTTACCGAACGTCGGCACGCGCTGGCGGCGACCGTTGGCGTACTCGATCTCGGCGGTGCGGATCGAGCCTGCGATCGCCGCCGCGTAGTTGTTCCAGCCCACGTCCGGGTTGATGCTCACGGGCCGGTGCGGTGAGCGGGGGATGCGCCCGCACTGCGTGCCCTGGTAGCGGCGCTCCCGCCGCAGCGTCATGCAGACCTGGTTGCCGCGCTCCTCGGCGTGCAGCGTGAACCCGCGGTACTTCGCCACCGTCGTCTCCTTCGCCTGCGCGGGCGCCGCCCACGCGAGGAGCAACGACGGCGACGAGCAGCGCGCGGGACACGCTCACCACCGTACGGATCGCCGAGCGCTCACGCGACGGTTGCGCCCGCGGCCGCCTCCAGCCCGGCGATGTCGAGCTTGCGCATGCCGAACATGGCCTGCGCGGTCCGCGCCGCGGCCTCCGGGTCGCCCGTGTAGAAGCGGTTCATGTGCGCGGGCCTGACCTGCCACGACAGCCCGAAGCGGTCCTTGCACCAGCCGCACACGCCCTCCTCCCCGCCGTCGGTCAGGAGCGCCCAGTAGCGGTCGATCTCGTCCTGGTCGACGCACTCGATCGCCAACGAGATCGCTTCGGTGAACGAGAACTGCGGCCCGCCGTTGATGGCCGTGAACCGCTGCCCGAGCATCTCCCACTCGACGACCATCGGCGTCCCCGCCGTTGTCCGTGCCCGCGGGATAGTCCGCGACGCTGACGATCCGCGAGTCCTCGAAGATCGAGCAGTAGAACTCCGCGGCCTCGACGGCCTGCGTGTCGAACCAGAGGCTGGTGGTGATGCGCTGTGTGCTCATGCCCGATGAAACGTCACGAGCGTCGGCGAACTCATCGGCGCGCACTGCCGAGCAGATACGACAGGCGCGGTTCGACCGCCGCCGAGCGGAACTCGATCCGTTCGCAGCGCTCGATCTCGAACCCCGCCGCGGCGATCGCGCCCGCCGTGTCGCGGGCGAGATGGCAGCCCGCGGCGAGCTTCGGCCACAACCCGGTCGCATCCGCCGCACGGAACAACCCGCGCTTGGGGTGCCGCTGCGGGATCACGTGCTCGTAGAAGCGCAGCTCGCCGCCCGGCCGCAGCACCCGCCGGATCTCCGCGAGCGCCCGCCCCTGGTCCGGCACGCTGCAGAGCACGAGGCTGACGACCGCCGCGTCGAGCTCGCCGTCCGCGAACGGCAGGTCCTCCGCGACGCCGTCGAGCACGCGCACCGGCACAGCCGCCGCCGCGCCTTCGGCGAGCGCCCGCAGCGTCGGCTCCGGCTCGATCGCGACCACCTCGGTCACGCCAGGCGGATAGTGCACGAAGTTGCGCCCGTTCCCCGCGCCGACCTCGACGACCCGTCCGGCGAGCCCTTCGACCAGCCGCCGCCGATGCCCCGCCGCGCCGCGCTCATCGGCCCGCGCCGCCACCGCCGGATACACACGCGCGAACCGTGGATGCTCGGCCGCCATCGCGCGGAACGCTAGCGAGAAAGATCCGACCGGCGGTCCATGCCGCTGCCGCCGGATCCCGGTGTAGCGTCCCGCGGCATGTCACTGCTCGAGCGCCGGTTCCAGATCCGCGAACGCGGCTCGACGGTCAGAACCGAGGTGCTGGGCGGCCTCGTGACGTTCCTGACGATGGCCTACATCGTCGTCGTCAACCCGGCGATCCTCAGTGCCGCGGACATGCCGGTCGCGGCGGTGACGGTCGCGACCGCGCTCGGCGCCGCGCTGTTCACGCTGATCATGGGGCTGGCGACGAACCTGCCGTTCGCGCTCGCCGCGGGCCTCGGGATCAACGCGGTCGTGGCGTTCCAGATCGTCGGACCGGGTGTGCCGTGGCAGGTCGGCGATGGCCTGTGTCGTGATCGAGGGCGTGATCGCGATCGTGCTCGTCCTCGCGGGTCTGCGCGAGGCGATCATGCGCGCGATCCCGCACGAGATCAAGCTGTCGATCGGCGTCGGCATCGGCCTGTTCATCACGCTCGTCGGGCTCCGCGACGCCGGCATCACGATCAACAACCCGGCGACGGGCATCAGCCTGGGCGACGTCACCGCCGGCCCGCCGCTGATCGCGCTCGCCGGCCTGCTGACGATGATCGTCCTTGTCGGCGCGCAACGTCAAAGGCTCGATCCTGATCGGCATCGCCGTCTCGACGGTCCTCGGCCTGATCTTCGGGGTGCTCGAGCCCCCGGAGAGCTACGCGCCGTCGATCCCGAACAGCAGCGACTTCTCGACCATCGGCGACGCGCTCCATCCCGACAACCTGATCGACGCGCTCACGTGGGCGTTGGTCCCCTTGATCTTCGTGCTGTTCGTGACCGACTTCTTCGACACGATCGGAACGGCGGTCGCGGTCAGCAGCGCGGGTGGGATGCTGGACGAGAACGGTCAGCCGCCGCGGCTGAAGCGCCTCCTGCTCGTGGACTCGTTCGCGGCGGCCGGTGGCGGCGTGCTCGGCACCTCGTCCAACACCACGTACGTGGAGTCGGGGGCGGGCGTGGCCGAGGGCGCGCGCACGGGCCTCGCGTCCGTCGTCACCGCCGGTTGCTTCTTGCTGACGATCTTCTTCGTCCCGATCATCGCCGTGGTCGCGCAGACGGTGTTGCTCGGCGAGCAGGAGACCCACCCAGCCGTCGCGCCCGCGCTGATCATGATCGGCTACCTGATGATCCGGCTGGTCGCGGACGTGGACTGGAACCGCCCGGAGGCCGCGATCCCCGCGTTCTTCGTGATTGCGGGCGTGCCGCTGACGTTCTCGATCGCGGCCGGCATCGGCTTCGGCATCCTGAGCTACGTCGCGGTGATGGTGGCCACGGGCCGCGCCGGCAAGGTGCACCCGCTGATGTGGGCGCTCGTGCCGCTGTTCGTCGCCTTCTTCTGCTCGAGCTGGCTTTCGGAGCACGTCTTCTAACCAAGGGCTCGCCCAGCGTTGCGCCGCAGGCGAGCGGCTGATAGACCGCGAGGCATGGACGAGCTGGCCATCGGTGCGACGTTCGCGGATCACGTGATCCGCGGGGTGGCGGGCCGCGGCGGCATGGGCATCGTCTACCGCGCGTTGCACGTCCCGCTCAAGCGCGAGGTCGCGCTGAAGATCATCGCGCCCACCGTCAGCGCCGATGCCGAGTTCCGCGCGCGGTTCCGGCACGAGTTCGAGGCCGCGGCTTCGCTCCAGCACCCGAACGTCATCCCGATCTATCACGCGGGCGAGGAGGACGGGCTCCTCTACGTGACCATGCGGTTCGTCGACGGCACGGACCTCGCCCGGCTCGTGATGGTCGAGACGCGGCTCACCCCCACCCGCGCCGCGCTGATCATCGGCCAGGTCGCAGCGGCGCTGGACGCGGCCCACGCCCGCGGCCTCGTCCACCGCGACGTCAAGCCCGCGAACATCCTCGTCGACGGCGAGCACGCGCTGCTCACCGACTTCGGCCTGATCAAGAGCCTGCACGCGGGCGACACGCAGGTGACCAAGCCCGGCACCGTGATCGGCACGTTCGACTACGCCGCCCCCGAGCAGCTCGACGGGCGCCCCGTCGACGCGCGCACCGACGTCTACGCGCTGGGCTGTGTGCTCTTCCAGGCGCTCACGGGCCGCGTCCCGTTCCCGCGCGACTCGGTCGGCGCGACGCTCTTCGCCCACTTCCGCGACCCGCCCCCGTCGGTCACGGCGCTCGTCCCGGAAGCCCCGAAGGCCTTCGACGACGTGATCGCCACCGCGATGGCGAAGGACCCCGCGGCCCGCTACCCGACGGCCGGGGATCTCGCGCGGGCCGCGCTCGGCGCCGTCGACCACCCCTCGATCGCGCGCACCCCGTCGAGCTGGACGTGGCCCGCGCTGGCCGCCCCACGCGGCGTCCCGCTCCAAGGCGTGCTCGTGAGCGAGCTCGAGAGCGGCCCGTTCGTCGGTCGCACGGAAGCGCTGACCCGGCTCCGCGCCCGCTGGGACAAAGCGGCCGACGACGCACGCCAGATGGTGCTGTTGAGCGGTGACCCGGGCATCGGGAAAACGCGCCTGGCCGCCGAACTCGCCCGCGAGGCACACGCCGCCGGCGCGACCGTCCTGTACGGCCGCAACGACGCCGAGTCGCTCATCCCGTACCAGCCGTTCGTGACCGCCGTCCAGCACTTCATGGCGCACCGCGACACGCTCGCGTTCCCGCCGGAGCTGGCCCCCGAGCTGAGTGAGCTCGCCCGTCTCGTGCCCGCGCTCCGCCGCCATCTGCCCGAGCTGCGCGAACCGGCCGCCGAGGACGGCGAGACCCGGCGCTACCGCCTGTTCGAAGCCGTCACGCGCGTGCTCGCCCGCGTGGCCGCCGACGCCCCGACGGTGCTCATCCTCGACGATCTGCACTGGGCGGACACGTCCACGGCGCTGCTGCTCGGCCACCTTTTGCAGGACGTCGAGCCGACGCGGCTGCTCGTGCTCGGCACCATCCGCGCGTCGGGCGAGCATCGCGCGGACGAGCTCACCGCGCTCCTCACCCGCCTGTACCGCGACCCGGGCTTCGAGCGCGTCGCGCTCGCCGGCCTCGACGACGCCGAGACCGGCGAGCTCGTCGCGGCCACGGACCGCGACGCGAGCGGCTCCTTCATCCTGCGCCTGCACGAAGGCACGGACGGCAACCCGTTCTTCATCAAGGAGACGCTGCGCAGCCTCGCCGACGAGCCCGAGCTGCGCGACGACACGCTCCGCCGCGTCCCCGTCCCCGAAGGCGTCAAGGAGCTCATCGGCACGCGCCTCGCGCGGCTCACCGACACCACCACCGCCGTGCTCACCGCCGCCTCGGTCGTCGGGCGCGAGTTCCGCCTGGAAGTGCTCGAGACGCTGCTCGACGAACCGGTGGAGCGGATCATCACCGCGCTCGAGGCCGCGGACGAGGCCGGGCTCGTCCGCGAGGTCGCCGACGACGCCGACCGCTTCGCGTTCACCCACGCGCTGGTGCGCGAGACGCTGTACGAGCGGCAATCAGCGTCCCGGCGGGTGCGGATGCACTACCGGATCGCGCAGGCGCTCGACCAGCTCAAGCTCGCGACGCCGGCCGAGCTCGCCTACCACTACGTCGAGAGCCGCCACCTGGACCGAGAGGGCAAGGCCGTCGACTACTCCGAGCAGGCCGCGGTCGCCGCGTCCGAAGGGCTCGCCGACTTCGAGGCCAAGACGCACTACACCGCCGCGCTCGAACGGCTCCAGGACGACGAACCCCGGCGCGCCCGCCTGCTGATCGGCCTCGGCACCGCTGCCGCGCGCCTGTATGACCCGGACGCCAACGACGCGTTCATGCTCGCGGCGGAGATCGCCACCCGCGAGCACCTCACCGACGTGCTCGCCGAGGCCGCCCTGGGCCGCTTCGGCAACTACGCGCACGCCGGCGCGGTCGACTACGAGGCGATCGAGCTGCTCGAACGTGCGCTCGCGGCCCTCGGCGACGAGGAGAGCCCGCTCACCGCGCGGCTGCTCACGCGCCTCGCCAACGCGCTCCACTTCGCCGGCCAGCCACAGCGCGTGGATCAGCTCACCGAGCGCGCGCTGGAGCTCGCCCGCCGCGGCGACGATCCACTCGCGCTGCTCAACGCGCTGGAGAGCCGCCACACCGCGCTGCTGGTCGCGGCGGAAGCGCC
Organism: uncultured Solirubrobacteraceae bacterium; assembly: GCA_963724195.1. Classification (GTDB taxonomy): domain Bacteria; phylum Actinomycetota; class Thermoleophilia; order Solirubrobacterales; family Solirubrobacteraceae; genus Solirubrobacter. The sequence continues at coordinate 241,195 of CAVRTQ010000022.1, forward strand.
CGAGCGGTTGGCGATCGCGGACGAGTTCTCGGAGATCGCCGAGCGCATCGACGAGCCCGAGCTGCTCGTGCTCGGCCTGCAGTGGCGCCTGTACGACACGCTCGAGCTGGCCGACATGAGCGCCGCCTACGGGTGCCTGGAACGCCTTCGCGCGCTCGCGGACGAGCTCGGCCAGCCGATCTACCGCTACCGCGCTGCGCGCTGGAACGTGATCTGGGCGATGATCGGCGACCGCTTGGCCGAGGTGCCGGACCTGATCAACCACGCGCACGAGCTCGGCGTCCGCGCCCGCCGCTCCGAGGTGGTCGTGGAGTCCGCCGGCCAGTACGCCGGGCTCGCCTACCTCACCGGCACGATGGGCGGCCTCGCGCCGGCGCTCGCCGCGCAGATCGAGAGCGATCCGCAGCTCGTGGTCAACCTGCCGGTGCTCGCGCTCGCCCACCTGCAGGCCGGGGACCGGGAGGCCGCGGCCGTGATCTTCGAGCGCTTCGCCGCCGACGACTTCGCCGCGATCCCGCGCGACATGATGTGGATGGGCGCGATGGCCGTGCTCACGCACGTCTGTGCGCAGCTCGGCGATCGCGAACGGGCCCGCGTCCTGTACGACCTCCTGCTCCCGTACCGCGACCGCAGCCTGATGATCGGGATCGTCGCGCACTGGGGCTCCGCGGAGCGCATCCTCGGGCTGCTGGCAGACGATCCCGCGCAGGCGGACGCGCACTTCGAGATCGCGATCGCCCGCAACGCCGACATCCCCTCGATGCTGCGCATGACCCGCGCCCAGTACGCCGACGTGCTGGAGGCCCGTGGAGAGCCAGAACGGGCCGCCGCCATCAGGGGTGACTCAGGGATCGCGGCCACACAACTAGGGCTTCCCTAGGGTCATTCCCAATGGTGGTCAGGGGCCGCAGACGGCAATCTGCATCCCATGAACACCGACAAGAAACTCACCAGGTCCTCCACCGACAAGCAGGTCGGCGGCGTGTGCGGCGGCTTCGCCCGCTACTTCGACCTCGACACCACGATCGTCCGCGTCGGCTTCATCGCCACGACGCTCTTCACCGGCGGCGCCGCGGCGCTCGCGTACGTCGCGATGCTCGTCGTCATGCCCTCCGACAAGAAGACCGACGAGCCGGTCCACTATGACCCGCTTGCCGCTGCCTAGCGATCCGCGAAGCGATCGCTTAAGCCAAGATCGCGACGCAGCGGCGAAGCCGCTCGCCGCGATAGCACGCCCTAGTCGGCGAGCTGCGCGTCGACGATTTCGTCGAGCAGGCCACCGAGATAGCCGTACAGGGCCACCGTTCGGGCGTTGGGATCGTTCGGATCGAACGCCAGCTCGTGATCATCGTCGGTGATGTCGAGCATCGTTCCGAGCACCAGCCGCAGTGAGTTCACGGCCTGCATCCAGGCCCCGAGCTGCTCGATGTCGAGCAGCTCGGCGTCGACGCTCTCCTCGACCGCGTCGATGCTGGCCAACCGCCCGCTCTGCAGCTCGTCACGCGTGAGCGACCGGTACTCGTCCTCGAGCTCCGCATCGTCGGCGTAGGCCGACGGGTACAGCCGGCGCACGCGCGGGTCCTCGGGACTCAGCGCCAGCAGCTCCCGCAGCTCGCCCAGCAGCTGGCGGATGAGGTCGCGCTCCTGCGCGTCCATACGCACGAGGAACCGATTCTGGCGCCGTTCAATGCGGCGCCGCTGACGGCCGAACACTCGCTCAGTCCTGCCGCATGGTCGCCCACAGGCCGTGCTCGTGGAGCCGGAACACGTCCAGCTCAGCCTTCTCGCGCGTCCCGCTGGACACGACGGCACGACCCTTGTGATGGACGTCCATCATCAGCTCCGTCGCCTTCTCCCGGCTGTAGCCGAACAGCTTCTGGAACACGAGCACGACGTAGCTCATGAGGTTGATCGGGTCGTTCCAGACGATCACGATCCATGGGCGATCGGCGACGGAATCGTCGTCGGTCTCCGGAAGCTTGACCTCGACGGGGGCGGCGGACACGCCTCTCAGGCTACCCCGCGCATCGCATGTTCGGCCAACGCCGTGATCGTGAGGCTCGGATTGACGCCCACGTTGGCCGGGATCGCCGCCCCGTCGCACACGAGCAGGTCCTCGTAGCCGAACACGCGCAGGTCCTTGTCCACGACGCCGGTCGCGGGTGAGGCGCCGATCACCGCGCCGCCGAGGATGTGCGCCGTGGACGGGATGTTCGCCGCCGCCTCCATGATCGAGCTCTGCGCGATCCCGCCCGTCCGCTCGGCCAGCCACTCGGCGAACGCGTTGGCGACCGGGATGAACGTCGGGTTCGGGCGCTCCGGGTCCTGCTCGGTCCGCAGCCGCACGCGCCCGCCGCGCCCCTTGCGCGCCCGCAGCGCGATCGCGTTGTCCAGCGACTGCATCACGAGCACGATGATCGTGCGCTCCGACCAGCCCCGCGGGTTCATCGTGCGCGCGAACTTGAGCGGGCTGCGCGCGGCCGCGCCGATCAGCTTCAGGGGCCGCGTGACCGCCGTGCCGTCGCCGGTGAGCAGCGTGAAGATGCTCGACATCGCGTTGCCGGCGCTCCCGTACACGACGGTCTCGATGTGCGTGTCCGGGTCGGGGTAGATCGAGCCGGTGATCGCCACGCGGCGGATCTCGGGCGTGTCCCTGGGCAGCGTGACCGCGAGGATCGCCTCGGAGTTCGTGCGCACGAGCTCGCCGAGCCGGTCGCTGAGCTTCGGGAGCGAACCGTTGAGCTTGCACGTCGCCAGGAGCCGGTTGGTGCCGAGCGCCCCCGCGGCGACCACGACCCCGCGCGCGGTCTGGGTGCGCCGCTGCTTGCGGACCCACGCGCCGGAGCGCTCGCTCGTCACCGCGTACCCGCCGCCGTCGAGCGGCCGGATGTCCGTGACCGTGCGCTCGGGCATGATCCGCGCGCCGGCCCGCTCCGCGAACCACAGGTAGTTCTTCACCAGCGTGTTCTTCGCCCCGTGCGGGCAGCCGACCATGCACCGCCCACAGCGCAGGCAGCCGGTCCGGTCCGGCCCTTCGCCGCCGAAGAACGGGTCCGGGACGGTCACGCCGGGCTCGCCCAGGAACACGCCGACGCGCGTCTTGGCGTACGTCTCCGCCACGCCCGTCACCTCCGCGTACTCGCGCAGGTAGTCGTCGGCGGGATCGTCCTCGTCGTACGTGGTCACGCCGAGCATCCGCTCGGCCTCGGCGTACAGCGGCGCGAGCTCCACCTGCCAGTCGTTCAGCGCGGCCCACTGCGGGTCGTTGTAGAAGCGGGCGGGCGCGCGATAGAGCGTGTTCGCGTAGCCGAGCGACCCGCCGCCGACGCCGGACCCGCTCGCGATCGCCACGTCCCGGAAGATCGTCAGCCGGAAGATCCCGCGCAGCCCCAGCCGCGGCGCGAAGAAGTACCGCCGCACGTCCCACGTGGACGTGGGCAGCTCATCGTCCTTGAAGCGCCGCCCGGACTCGAGCACCCCGACCCGGTGCCCCTTCTGCGCGAGCCGGAGCGCCGAGACACTGCCGCCGAACCCGGAGCCGATCACGAGCCAGTCGAAGTCGATCAGCGTTCACGCGCGCGCGCAGAGAGGATCACGCGCGACACGAAGTGGTCCCCGCCCTTCTCGAGGATGAGGTCCGCGCGCGGCCGGGTGGGCTTGATGTTCTCGCGCAGGTTGGGCTTGTTGGTGCGCTGCCAGATGCCCTGCGCCACCTCGACGGCCTCCTCGTCGGAGAGCTGCGCGTAGCGGTGAAAGTAGGACTCGGGGTCCTGGAACGCGGTGCTGCGGAGCTTGAGGAAGCGATTCAGGTACCAGCGCTGGACGTCGTCCTCGAGCGCGTCGAGGTAGATCGCGAAGTCGGCGAAGTCGGACACGTAGACGCGCCCGGACCCGCGCTTGAGCACGTTCACGCCCTCCAGCACGACCACGTCCGGACGCTGGACCACGAGCGTCTCGTCCGGGACGATGTCGTAGATCAGGTGCGAGTACACGGGCGCGCGGACCTCGTCCACGCCGCTCTTCAAATCCGCGACGAAGCGCAGCAGCGCGCGCCGGTCGTAGCTCTCCGGGAAGCCCTTGCGCGCGAGGATGCCCTTCTCGATCAGGGTCGCGTTGGGCAGCAGGAAGCCATCGGTGGTCACGAGCTGCACGCTCCAGTCGGGGCGGAGCAACTGCAGCACGCGGACGATCAGGCGCGCGGCCGTGGACTTGCCGACCGCCACGCTCCCGCCGAGCGCGATCAGGAACGGCACGGCGTGCGGCGTGTCGTGCAGGAAGGCGCCCTGGGCGGCGCTGAGGTCGCGCGCCGCGACGATCCGCAGCTCCAGCAGTCGTGCGAGCGGCAGGTAGACCTCGTCGACCTCCTCCAGCGCGACGGGCTCGCCCAGGCCGGAGAGGCCGACGAGCTCGTCGTAGTCGAGGGTGGCCGCCGGCGGGCCGAGCTCGCTCCAGCGCGAGCGCTCCACGGTGACGAACGGGGACGCCGCGCCGAGCTTCAGCAACAGCGAGCCTGCGGCCGGGCCTCGCGTTCGTCCTGGCGCCAACGCTCGAACGCGCGGCGGGTCATCACCGGCTCGTCGGGGTGCTCGCGGCGGCGATGCTCGACGTAGCGGTCGTACGCGCTCTCGCCCGACACCTCACGCAGGTACCAGCGCACGCCGGTGAAGACCTCGCGGACGGTCACGCCACCGCCTCCCGCTTGGGTTCGAACAGCCCGTCGGGTGCGTCGAGCGTGGACTCCTGCTTGGGCACCTCGGTGTTGGGCAGGAGCTCCTTCGCCCGGAGGGCCTTGATGCAGATGCGGGTGGCGTCGAGGATGACCACGATGATCAGGACGGCGAAGAACGCGGCCAGCACGCCGTCCACCGTCGAGTTTGTCACGACCCGGTTCATCTCGTCCATATCCTTCGCGGGCGCGAGCACCTCGCCGTTGGCGATCGCGTCCTTGAAGCGGTCACGCTGCGCGAAGAACCCGAGCTTCGGGTCGGCGCTGAAGACCTTCTGATAGCTCGCGGTGAGGGTGACGACCGCGTCCCAGGCCAGCGGGATGCCCGTCACCCAGGCCCACTTGAGCTTGCCGTGCTTGATCAGCAGCACGGTGCAGAGGGTGAGCGCGATCGCCGCGAGCAACTGGTTCGCGATGCCGAACAGCGGGAACAGCTGGTTGATGCCGCCGAGCGGGTCGGTCACGCCGACGTACAGGAAGTAGCCCCACGCGCCGACGATGAGCGCGCTGCAGAGCCACACGCCCGGCTTCCACGACACGTCGCGGAACGGCTTGTACACGTTGCCGATCGTGTCCTGGAGCATGAAGCGCCCGACCCGCGTGCCCGCGTCCACCGTCGTGAGGATGAACAGGGCCTCGAACATGATCGCGAAGTGGTACCAGAAGGCTTGGCCGCCATTGGTCACGCTGGCGAAGATCTCGGACACGCCGAGCGCGAACGTCGGCGCGCCGCCGGTCTTGGAGATGATCGACTCCTCCTCGACCGCCGTGGCCGCGGACTGCAGCGCCTCCGGCGTGATCGCGAAGCCGATCCCGTTGACGAACTCCGATGCCGATCTGCACGGTCCCGCCGGTGACGCCCGCGGGCGAGTTGACGGCGAAGTAGATGCCCGGGTCGATGATCGACGCGCAGATGATCGCCATCACCGCGACGAAGGACTCCATCAGCATCGCGCCGTAGCCGATGAAGCGGACCTGCGTCTCCTTCTCGATCAGCTTCGGCGTGGTGCCGGAGGCGATCAGGGAGTGGAAGCCGGAGAGCGCGCCGCACGCGATCGTGATGAACACGAACGGGAACAGCGAACCCGCGAACACGGGGCCCTCGCCGTTGCGCGCGAACTCCGTCACGGCCTGGTTCTTCATCACCGGCAGCGTCACGAGGATGCCGATCGCGAGCAGGACGATCGTCCCGATCTTCATGAAGGTGGAGAGGTAGTCGCGCGGGGCGAGCAGCATCCAGACGGGCAGGACGCTGGCGACGAAGCCGTACGCGATCAGGCAGAAGACGAGCGTCTCGGGCTCGAGCGTGAACGCGTCGGCGAGGCTCGAGTCCTGCACCCAGCCGCCGAGCGCGATCACGATCAGCAGCAGCCACGACGCCGATCAGCGAGACGCTCCAGCACCCGCCCGGGCCGGATCACGCGCAGGTAGAAGCCCATGAACAGCGCGATCGGGATCGTCATCGCGATGCTGAACGTGCCCCACGGCGAGTTCGCGAGCGCGTTGACGACGACCAGCGCGAGGACCGCGAGCAGGATGATCATGATCGACAGCACCGCGACCAGCGCGGCGATGCCGCCGACCGGGCCGATCTCGTCGCGCGCCATCTGGCCGAGCGACTTGCCGTCGCGGCGCATGGAGAAGAACAGGACGACCATGTCCTGCACCGCGCCGGCGAAGATGACGCCGACGATGATCCAGATCGTCCCGGGCAGGTAGCCCATCTGCGCGGCCAGGACCGGGCCGACGAGCGGGCCGGCGCCCGCGATCGCCGCGAAGTGGTGGCCGAACAGGACGCGCCGGTCGGTCGGCTGGAAGTCGCGGTCGTTTTCCAGCCGCTCCGCGGGCGTCGCGCGGTTGCGGTCCGTGGCCAGGACCTTGTACTGGATGAAGCGCGCGTAGAAGCGGTAGCCGATGGCGTACGAGCAGACCGCCGCGAGCGATCAACCACGCGGCGCTGATCGACTCGTCGCGAACGAGCGCGATGACTCCCCAGGCCACGGCCCCGACAATGGCCACGGCCGACCAGATCGCAATCGACTTGGTCCTCACAGTGTGCTCCTCCCCTAGCGCTAGCGGGGGTTTGCTCCCCGGCTTAAGCGCTAACTAAACGCGCGCAAGCTCGCGGCCACCGCGGCGGCGATGACCATCACGAGCCACATCGGGGCTTTGAGGAGGATCGCGACGATCGCGGCGCCGAGTCCGGCGGCGCGGGCGTCGATGACGAGGCCACCCTCGCCGTCGAACGTCTCGAACATGAGCAGGCCCGCGAGCAGCGCCGGCGCGAGCAGCGCCGTCACGTTCAATGCGCGCGGCGGGAGGTCCCGGGTGCCGAGCACCAGCGTGCCCGTGGCCTTGGCCGCGAACGTTCCGACGCCGAGCACCGCGATGGTGATCCAGACCGCGGTCACGCCGTCACCCGCCGCACCTGCTTGAGGCCGATCAGCGCCGCGCACGCGGCGGCGACGACCGGGATGCCGGCCGGGGTGAACGGCATCAGCAGAAACGCGATCCCCGCGCCCAGGGCCGCCGCGGTGACCCGCACACGGTCGCGCAACTCGCTGAACAGCAGGACGGCGAAGAAGGCCGGGAACATCGCGTCCAGCCCGAGGGCCTTCGGGTCGCCGAGGAGCGAGCCGCCGAGCACGCCGATCAGCGTGCCGGTCGACCAGGCCACGAACTGGGGCGCGGTCGAGCCGATGAGCCGCTCGCGGTCGTACGTGCCATCGCCCCGGCTGGCCAGCGCGAACGAGGCGTCGACGATCGCGATCGACTCGACCGAGCGGCGCAGCGCGCCCGCCCTTGAGGAACGGTCCGATGGCGAGCCCCATCGGCAGCCAGCGCGCGTTGAGCAGCATCCCCGCGAGGATCGCGGCCAGTGCCCCGCCGCCCGTGGCCAGCACCGTGAGCGCCGCGAACTGCGCCGCGCCCGAGAAGACGAACAAGGACATCACGACCGGCGCGATCGAACCCATCACCGGCTGGGCAAGTACACCGAAGGAGATCCCCCCGAGCAACGTGGCCGGCACCAGCGGGAATCCGACTTTGAGGCCGGCTCGGATTTCGGGGGACAGGTGCATTTCCGAGCACCTTACCGTATACTGGCCTCACAGTGGTAACGCCAACGCCGGAAACGATCAAACTGCAGGGCGGTTCGCTGGCCTTGGACTTCGCCAATTCGACGGATTGGACCGAGGACGCAAGCGATCGTCGAGGACCAGGACGTGCTGCTCGAACCGGATTCTCTGGAGCGCTGGGGCGAGCGGATGGGCATCGCCGGGCGACCCGGCGGGGCCGACGAGCTCGAGCGCGCGCGCGGACTGCGCAGCGCGCTGCACGCCATCTTCTCCGCTCTGGCCCGCGGTGAGGAGCCGGACCAGTTCTCCCTGGCCCGCCTCCGGTTCGCCTACGCGCAGGCCGTCGCCGCCGGGACGTTGGTCCGCCAACCGGACGGCGACTTCGGGCTCGAGTGGTCCCGCGAGGAGACGCGCCGCGTGCGCTTCGCGGTCGCCGCCGACGCTGTCGCCCTGCTGGCCGACCCCGCCCGTCTGGCCCGGCTGCATCGCTGCCCGGGACGCGACTGCGGCTGGGTGTTCCTGGACACGAGCGGTCGACGACGCTGGTGCTCGATGCAGACCTGCGGCTCGCGCGAGAAGATGCGCCGGATGTACGCCCGCAAGCGCGCCGCCGCGGTCTAGAGCACCCGGAGGTCCAGTGGAGCCGGCGACAGGTTGACCGGCCCGTCGGCGGTGACGAGGATGTCGTCCTCCAGCCGGATGCCGCCGATCTCCGAGTGGTAGATCCCCGGCTCGACGGTGAAGATCATGCCCTCGCGCAGCGGGATCTCGGACGTCGCGACGAGGAACGGCGGCTCGTGGATCTCGGTGCCGATCGCGTGCCCCGCGCCGTGCAGGCAGGCGCCGATCTCGGGGTGGGCTTCCACGACGACTCTCTGCGCCGCATCGACATCGCGTGCCGTGTTCCCCACGCGCGTCGCGGCGACCGCGTCGTCGTAGGCCTCCTTGACGATGTCCCACGCCTTGACGGCCCAGTCACTCGGCGTCCCCGCGTGCGCGACGCGCGTCATGTCGCCCCAGTAGCCGCCGAACTGCGCGGAGATGTCGGCGACGATCACCTCGCCCGCCTGCAGCGTGCGCTCGCCGGGAGAACCGTGCGAATCACCGGAATGGGCGCCGAAGAGGATGTGCGGTCCGGGCTCGCTGCCGCCGCGCCGGGCCAGCGAGTAGGCGACGCGCGCGTTGACGTCGATCTCGCTCTCGCCGACCTGGATGTTCGCCCACAGCTCGTCGAAGACCTCGATGATCTGCGCGCAGGCGTGCTTGACCGCGGCGATCTCCTCCGCGTCCTTGGCCGCGCGCAGCTGCATGATCAGGTCGGAAGCGGGAACGAGCTCGTAGCCGGCTTCCTGCAGCGCCTTCGCCCGGGCGAAGTTGAGGTGGTCCTCCTCCACGCCGAGCCGCTTGGCGCCGCCGAGCGTGTCGTGGAGCGTCGGCAGTCCGTTCGACTTCGCCGCGTCATAGAGCGTCTTGTCGAGGCCGGTCGGGGCTTGGCCGACGCTGTCGCGGTCGAGCGAGGGGGCGATCAGCGCCCCGGTCCCGCCCCTGCGGACCGTCACGCCGAAGAAGCGCTCCATCTGGAGGCCCCAGAACCCGGTCAGGTACGCGATCGAAGCGTCCTTGGTGGCCAGGACCGCATCCAGTCCGGCTTCCTTCAGTAGCCCGTCCAGGGCGTCTACTCTGGCGTCGTGCGACATCGCTGGGCACCCTACCTCGCCGCGCTGAGCGGACTCCTCGTGGCCGACGCGGCCGAGGCCCGCAAGGTCACGATCCGCCAGCAGGGGGCGCCCGAGGTGACGATCACCGTCCCCGCCGGGGTGCGCGTGCAGGAGCGTCGCCGCGTCACGCTCGTCGGCGGGGTCCGCGTGGTCCAGTGTCGCCTCGTCCGTTCCGACCGCGACATGACCGGACGCGCCGCGCTCCGCCGCGAGAAGGCGGACGTGCCGATCGCCGGCGGCTCCTGTCTGAAGGTGCGCGACGCGCGGCTCGCCAAGCGGCTGCGCCCCGTCCTCGGCAAGGGCGGGCGCACCCCCAGGACCGACCTGGAGGCCGAGCAGCTCGCCCGCTCCGCGCGCGCGGCTACGCTGGCGCAGCCTCGCATCACCGGCACGGCGTCCGCGGCGCCGTTCGGCTACGACCGGTTCGTCGAGTCGACGTTCGAGTACGACGGCGAGTACACGCATCAGCACCAGCGCTATCGCGGTCTCGATATCGAGGTCATCCACGGCGCCTCCGGCGACTTCCTCCGCGGCTACGACGGTCCGGACTGTTGGTCCCCGGCAAGCGCCCCCGAGGACGATGACGCCCTGGAGCCGCGACTGGAGCTCGAGGAGTGGGACGCGCCACCGTCCACGAAGACGTCGTGGCACGTCTCCTACAAGCCGATCGTGACGCTCCCGGACCGCACCCGGATCATCCGCTGGACCGGGTTCGTCGCCGACGGCGAGGCGATCGTCGGCCCGGACGGCCTGCTCCAGCGCGTCCGCATCGACGATCACCACATGGCCCGCGGCCGTTCGTCATGGCAGCGGGTCGAGGTCGCGTTCACCGGCTTCCCGGCCGCGATCCCGCACGTCTCGCCGCAGCCGGCGTGTTAGCGCACCTTCACTGACGACGTCGTCGTCACGTTGTTGAACGTCAACTTGAGGGTGAGGGTCGTGACCTTCTTGCGCACCTTGCCGAGCTTCACGGTCACGGTGCCCGGCTGCTTGGCCGTGGCGGTGCCGCTCGCCACCTTCTTGCCCTTGGCCGTCGCGACGAGCTTCACCTTGCCGGCGCCCGGCACCGTGACCTTCACCGCGAGGCCCTTGCGCAGCGCCTGCTTCGTCGTCTTCGTGAGCGCGATGCTCGCCTTCGGCGCGGGCTGCGGCGCCGGGTTCGTCACGCGGCGGCGGCGTCTGCGGGACGGGCGGGACCTTGTAGGCCGTGGCGGGCGGATCGGCGGGACCCCAGTCGGGCTCGGTGCCGGTCGGGGTGAGGATGCTGTCGTTCGGCGCGGCGCAGAGACCCGGTCCGAACTGCGTGAAGCGCGAGACCTCGATGCCCTTGCTGGACCCGAACGCGATCCCGGCGTTGTCGGGCGCCCAGCTCGGGTCGTGGAACTTCGGGTCCGGGTTGGTCATCTCGCACGCGAACTCGGGGTAGGCCGGCTCCGGCTCGGTCACCGCGAAGAAGGTCAGTTTCAGGTTCGCGCCGTAGTCGGTGGTCACGGCCAACTTCGTGCCGTCGCGGGTGAGCTCGCCGTCGCCCATGTCCCCGTTCGGGACCATCCACGGCCGGCTGTTGTAGTCGCCGGCGTCGAGGTCGTCGATCGCGACCTGGCGGCCGAACCCGCCGAACACGAGCGTCGGCTGTTGGTCACCCACTCGGGGTTGGAGACGCTGTGCTGGTTGCCGTAGACGCTGTGCGGCGTGGCCTCCGTCGAGGACGTGTAGAACACGGACCGCTGGGTCGAGCCGCAGGTCGAGGCGACCGGGCACGAGTTCGCCACGTACGCGTACGCGATCTTCGTCCCGTCCGGCGAGAAGCTCAGCTGAACCGGACGGGGCGCGAACGTCCCGCCGTCGCCGGACTTCGCGGGCGGCGTCGTGATCGTGTGCAGCGGCTGGCCGTCGCGCGCCATCACCTGGATCGGCCCGGTGCCCTGCACGGCGGCGATCCGGCCGTCGTCGGCCTGGGTGGGCGAGTGCCACTGGCCGCCCGTCGTGAGCTGGACCTTGTGCGAGCCGTCCGGCGCGGCGGACCACACGTTGCCCTGGTCGATGTAGACGATGGAATCAGCGTTCGCCACGGCCGGCGCGAGGAGCACCAGACCGGTGGCGAGCAGGAGGGACATCTTCATGCCCGGCAATTTCGCTACTCGCGGTTGCCCAAGGTTTGCCGCGGACCTTGTCAGGCGATGACCTGGGTTTCGTAGCCCTCCTGCTGGAGCTTCGTCAGGACCGTCTGCGCGTGGTCGCGACCCCGCGTCTCCAGGACCATCTCGACCGCCGTCTCCCGCACGTGCAGCCCGAGGCCTTCCCGGACGTGGCTGACGTCGACGATGTTCGCGCCCGTCCCGGCGACGGCGGCGAGCAGCGTGGCGAGCCCACCCGGCCGGTCCGGGATGCGGGTGAGCGCGACGAGCCGGCGCCCGGCCTCGGTCTCGTGCCGGCGCGCGATGGCGGCGAGCAGGCCCGCGTCGACGTTGCCGCCGGAGAGCACCGCGACGGTGGTGCCGTCGACCGGCTCCACCTGACCGCCGAGCAGCGCGGCGATCCCGACCGCTCCCGCCCCCTCGACCACGAGCTTGCACCGCTCGAGCAGGAGCGCCATCGCCGCCGCGGTGGCCTCTTCGTTGACGACGACGAGGTCGTCGAGGTGCGTGCGGAGGATCGCCAGCGGAATGCCGCCGGGACGCTTGACCGCGATGCCGTCGGCGATCGTGAGCGCCGTCTTGGCCTCGATCGGCGTGCCGGCCTGCATGGACTCGGGGTAGGGCGCGCAGGCGGCGGCCTGGACGCCGATGATCTTCACGTGCGGCTTGGCGTCCTTGATCACGAGGGCAGTTCCGGCGCACAGGCCTCCCCCGCCGATCGGGATCACGACCTGGGCGAGATCCGGTACGTCCTCGAGCAACTCCAGCCCGAGCGACCCTTGACCGGCGACGATCGCGGGGTCGTCGAACGGGTGCACGAACGCGAGCCCTTCGGCCTCCGCCTTCTCGAGCGCGATGACGATGCACTCGTCGACGCTCTTGCCGCCCGTGTGGACGATGGCGCCGTAGCGGCGGGCGGCCTCGACCTTGGCCATCGGCGCATCCACGGGGACGACGACCTCGCAGTGCACGCCGCGGGCCGCCGCGCCGGCGGCGAGCGCCTGGGCGTGGTTGCCCGCGGAGGCGGCGATCACGCCGTTCTTGCAGCCCTCATGGCCGAGCGCGTCGAGCTTTGCGGCGACGCCGCGGACCTTGAACGACCCGGTGCGCTGCAGGTTCTCGGCCTTCAGCGCCACCGTCCCGCCCGCACGCTCGGAGAACGTGCGGGTGGAGAGCATCGGCGTGCGGCGCGCGACGGTCTCGACCGCCGCGCGTGCGGCCTTGACGTCGCGCGCGGTGACGGTCACAGCGCGATGATGGCGTCCATCTCGACCTCGGCGCCCATCGGCAGGGCGGCGACGCCGATCGTGGTCCGCGCGGGCGGGTCGCTCGGGAAGTAGCTCGCGTACGCCTCGTTCATCTCGGCGAAGACGCTGATGTCCGTGACGTAGACCGCGACGCGGACCGCGTTCTCCAACTTGCAACCCGCGGCTTCGGCGATGATCGTCAGGTTGTCGAGACAGCGCTTGGCCTTCTCGGCGGGCGTGCCGTCGATCAGCTGTCCCGTGTCAGGATCGAGGTGCACCTGGCCGCTCACGAACAGGTGCGCGCCGGACTTGACGGCGTGCGAGTACGGCCCGGCAGCAGGCGGGCCCGGGTTCGCCGTCACGGTTTCACGAGAATGGCTCATGTGAAGGACCGTATCTGAGATGCCGAATCGCCTTGCCTTAGAGACCTCGCCCTATCTGCTGCAGCACGCCGACAACCCCGTCGACTGGTACCCATGGGGCGACGAGGCCTTCGCGCGCGCTCGTGACGAGGACAAGCCGCTGCTGATCTCCATCGGCTACGCGGCCTGCCACTGGTGCCACGTCATGGAGCACGAGTCCTTCGAGGACGCGTCCGTCGCCGCGCTCATGAACGAGCACTTCGTGTGCGTGAAGGTGGATCGCGAGGAACGTCCGGACGTCGACGCGATCTACATGGACGCCGTCCAGGCCATGACCGGCCAAGGCGGCTGGCCCTTGAACGCGTTCGTCACGCCCGAGGGCAATCCGTTCTGGGCGGGCACCTACTTCCCGCCGCAGTCGCGCCAGCAGCTGCCGTCCTGGCGCGACGTGCTGACGTCGCTGGCTCAGGCCTGGGTCGATCAGCGCGACGAGATCGTCACGGCCTCGCGCGACATCGTGCCGCGGCTGGCCGGGGCCGCGACGCTTGAGGCCGCGCCGGACGAGTTCGACCCGGCGGTGCTGGACGAGGCCGTCGCGATCCTCGGCCAGGTCTTCGACCGCGAGTTCGGCGGCTGGGGCGCAGCCCCCAAGTTCCCGATGACCTCGGTGATCGAGTTCCTGTTGGCGCGCGGCGAGCGGCCGATGGCCCTGCAGACGTTGCGGCGGATGGCCTCGGGCGGGTTGTACGACCAGATCGGCGGCGGGTTCGCCCGCTACTCGGTTGATGCGGGGTGGGTCGTTCCGCACTTCGAGAAGATGCTCTACGACAACGCGCTGCTGGCCCGCGCGTACCTGCACGCCTGGAAGATCACCGACGACCCACTGTTCCGGCGGGTGACCGAGGAGACTTTGGATTGGGCCGTGCGGGAGCTGCGGCAGGACGAGGGTGGGTTCGCTTCGTCCCTGGATGCGGATTCTGAGGGTGTCGAGGGCAAGTTCTACGTGTGGACGCCGGCTCAGGTGCGCGAGGCGCTAAGTCCAGACCTCGCTTCGGATGCCATCGCGCATTACGGCATCACCGAGGAAGGGAACTTCGAGGGCGCGACGATCCTCACGCGCGCGTCGGGCGACCCGGCCTCGCTGGCTTCGATCAAGGCCGGGCTGCTCGCGGCGCGTTCGGCGCGGGTGCGGCCGGCGTTGGACGACAAGCGGCTCACGTCGTGGAACGCGCTGATGATCGGCGTGCTGGCCGAGGCGGGCGCCGCGTTCGGGCGCGCGGACTACCTGGCCGCCGCGGAGGCGTGCGCTGCGTTCATCGAAGCGGAGCTGCGGGCGGCCGGACGGGTCGCTGCTGCGCGTGTTCAACCGCGGCGTCGCGAAGCAACCGGGCTTCCTCGACGACTACGCGTACCTGCTCGAGGCGTACCTCACCCTGTACGAGTCCACGTTCGACGAGCAGTGGTTCGTGCGCGCGATCGAGCTCGCCGAGGCGATCCTGATCCGCTTCCACGACCCGGAGCGCGGCGGCTTCTTCTCGACGTCCGCGGAGCACACGGGGTTGATCGCGCGGCGCAAGGACCTCGAGGACGCCCCGATCCCCGCCGGCGCCTCGGCGGCCTGCTTCGGCCTGCTCCGCCTGTCCGCGCTCACCGGCGAGGCCTCGTACGAGAACGCCGCCCTGTCGTTGATCGCCCTGCTGCACCCGATCGCCCCGAAGCACCCGCTGGCCTTCGGCCACCTCCTCCGCGCGATGGACTTCCACGCGGCGTCCGTCCGCGAAGTGGCGTTGGCCGGCGACGCCGGCGATCTCGCCGCCGTCGTCCGCCGCGGCTTCTACCCGCACGTGGTCCTCGCGGGCGGCGGAGGCGACCGCGGTCCCGCTCCTCGCGGGCCGAGACCTCGTGGACGGCGAGGCCAGCCGCCTACGTCTGCGAGCGCTTCACGTGCGGACTGCCGGTAACTCGCGCGGAAGAATTGGCGGATTTGTTGCAATAGCGTCTTGTTCTGAGGGAGCCGCCCGCGGCGAAGCTCCGGGGGTGAGTCGTCTCACGTAACGGAAACCGTAAGTCAAACAACTCGCCCGACCTCGCCGTGGCGATTCGGGCCGCCTCTCAATGGGGTGTTCTCGACCGTTGCGGAGCTCAGCGAGTGCGGGCTCTACGCGACCACGCGATCGCGCGTCGGCGACGACCGCGGCACGCTCCACCGCATCCATCCGGGCGTCTACTCCGTCAACGCCCCGCCCCTCTCGATGCACGCGAGGTTCCTCGCCGCCACGAAGGCCACCAACGGCGTCCTGAGCCACTACTCGGCCGCGACCCTCTGGCGGCTCGTCACTACGACCCCAACAGGTCCGGTCCACGTCACCGTCATCGACAAGCGGCACACGACGCAAAGTCCCCGGCGTCATCGTCCACCGCACCCGCCGCGCCCCACAGATCATCCGCCTGGACGCCATCCCCGTCACCACCCCGGCACGCGCCTTGATCGACCTCTCCTCGATGCAGTCGTTCACCCCACTCCGCCGCGCTGTCCGAGAGGGCTTCGCGCTGAAACGAGTGACGCTCGACGAACTGCGCGGCCAGACCAAACAACCTCGACGAGGCCCTCGCCCAGGGCTACGTCCCCACCGAATCCGAACTCGAGGACGCCACCCACGACCTCATCCTCGCCCACTTCGAGCCACCCCAGGTCCAACCCACCCTCATCCTCGACGGCATCCCCACCCGCCCCGACTTCCGCTGGCCAGACCGCAACCTCACGATCGAAGCCGACGGCGCCCAGTTCCACGACACGCCCATCGCTCGCCAGGACGACGCCGCCAAACAGGCCCGGCTCGAGGCCCACGGCGACCGCGTCATCCGCGTGACCTGGGATCAGGTCATGACGCAACCCGACCAGACGGTCACGAGAATCCGAATGGCGGGCGCGCCCCGTAGAGCCGGTTGACATGCTGACGCTCCCCGCCGGCCGGCGCTCCAAATACGTCGTCCTCGCCCTCGCCCTCGTGTTCTTCATCGGCCTCGCCTCCCAGGCGGGCAAGTTCGAAGGCATCCAGAAGAACGAGTCCTCGTCGTTCCTCCCCGGCGACGCGGAGTCCGTGAAGGCGCTCGAGGCCATCCAGCAGCTCCCGGGCGGTGAGCTCGCACCGGCCGTGGTCGTGTTCGAGCGCGAGGGCGGCCTCACCGAAGCCGACCGCCAGCGCGTCAACGAGACCCGCACGCAGCTCAACGAGGACCGTCCCGAACTGGTGCTGGAAGCGCAGGAGCCGGTCTTCAGCGAGAACGGAGCGGCGGCGCTGATCGTCCAGCCCGTGCAGCCCGGCGGGGGTGTCGGGGACAAGTTCGAGACCGCGGTCCAGGAGATCGCGGACCGGGCGGGCGAGTCCTCCGACGGGCTCGACGTCAAGCTCACCGGCGCGGCCGGCTACTCACTCGACGCGATCAAGGTCTTCGGCGGCGTCAACGGGCCGCTCCTGCTCGCGGCGGCGAGCATCGTGCTCGTCCTGCTGATCGCGATCTACCGCTCGCCGATCTTCTGGGTGATCCCGTTCTTCAGCGTCGTGCTCGCCGAGGCGGCGTCGCGCGGCGCGGGCTACGTGCTCGGCGAGGCCGGGCTGACGATCAACGGCCAGACGGGCGGCATCCTGCCGGTGCTCGTGTTCGGCGCGGGCACGGACTACGCGCTGCTGCTCGTGTCCCGCTACCGGGAGGAGCTGCGCCGCCACGAGGACAAGCACGAAGCGGTCGCGATCGCGATGAAGAGCGCCGGGCCGGCGATCATCGCGTCCGGCGGAACGGTGATCGCGGCGCTGCTGTGCCTGTCGCTGGCGGACGTCAACTCCACCGCCGGTCTCGGCCCGGTCGGCGCGGTGGGCGTCGTGCTGGCGATGCTGTCGATGCTCACCGTCCTCCCGGCGCTGCTCGCGATCACCGGCCGCAACGCGTTCTGGTCACCGTTCGACACCATCCCGCACGCCGGCGACGCGGGCGTGGACGAGCAGCACGGTTTCTGGCGGCGGGTCGGCAACCGCGTCGCCTCGCGCCCCCGTGCGGTGTGGGTGACCGGCACGATCGTCCTGCTCGTGATGGCGGCGAACGTCCTCGCGCTCGACGCCAATCAGACGCAGGACAACCAGTTCCGCGGCGAGGTGGACAGCGTCACCGGCCAGGAGATCCTCACCCGCAACTTCGCCGCGGGCGCGTCCGCGCCGACGGACATCGTCGTGCCCGACCGGAGCAACGTCGAGCGGGTCACGCAGGCCGCGAGCGAGTTCGGCCAGGTCCGTCCCGGCACCTCGGGCGAGGCGGGCACCGCCCTCAGCGTCACGTTCCCGAGCGCGCCGTACTCGAGGGAAGCGCTGGACACGATCCCGAAGTTGCGCGCGGCGGTCGGTGAGGCCGGCCTCGTCGGTGGCCCGTCCGCGCAGGAGTACGACCTGCGCGAGGCCGCGAACCGGGACAACAAGCTCATCATCCCGCTCACGCTGCTCGTCGTGTTCGGGATCCTGGTCTTGCTCCTGCGCGCGATCGTCGCGCCGCTGCTGCTGATCGCGTCCGTGATCGTGAGCTTCGCGGCGGCACTCGGTGTCGGCATCTTCGTGTCCGACTACATCTTCGGCTTCACCGGCGTCGGCCCGACGCTCCCGCTGCTCGCGTTCGTCTTCCTCGTCGCGCTGGGCATCGACTACAACATCTTCCTGATGGCGCGCGTGCGCGAGGAGGCGCAGCAGCACGGCACCCGCGAAGGCACGCTCCGCGGCCTCGCCGTGACGGGCGCCGTCATCACCGGCGCGGGCATCGTGCTCGCGGGGACGTTCGGCGCGCTCGCCGTGCTCCCGCTCGTGGTGCTCACGCAGATCGGCTTCATCGTCGCGTTCGGCGTGTTGCTGGACACGTTCGTGGTGCGATCGGTGATCGTCCCGGCGGCCGTGATCGACGTCGGCCGCCGGGTCTGGTGGCCTTCAGCCCTCGCCCACCCGAGGTCGGATGATCGGGGTGGGGCGGAGGGGCTGCTTGCTTCGGTTACAGAATCGAGAGATACCGCTCGAGCTCCCACGGAGTGACCTGGACGCGGTAGTCCTCCCACTCCTGGCGCTTGATCTCGATGTAGCGGTTGAAGATGTGCTCGCCGAGGGTCCGGAGCACCAGCTCGGATTCCGCGGTGACCTCGATCGCCTCGCCGAGCGTCTCCGGCAGCTGTTCGATGCCCAGCCGGCGGCGCTCGTCGGGGCTCAGGTGGTAGAGGTTCTTCTCCATCGGCTCCGGCAGCTCGTAACCGCGCTCGATGCCCTCGAGCCCGGCCTGCAGGAGCACCGCGAACGTCAGGTACGGGTTGCACGCGGGATCCGGCGCGCGCAGCTCCATCCGGGTCGCGTTCTCCTTGCCGGGGTGGTAGAGCGGGACGCGCACGAGCGCGGAACGGTTGCGCCGGCTCCACGCCACGTAGACGGGCGCTTCGTAGCCCGGCACGAGCCGCTTGTAGGAGTTCACCCACTGGGCGAAGATGCTGCAGACCTCACGCGCGTGGCGGAGCTGGCCGGCGATGAACGCCTTGCCGATGTCGCTCAGGAAGTACTTGTCGTCCGGGTCATAGAACGCGTTGTGCCCGTCCTTGAACAGGGACTGGTGCGTGTGCATGCCGGAGCCGTTCTGGCCGAACAGCGGCTTGGGCATGAACGTCGCGTGCCAGCCGTACTTGAGCGCGTACTCCTTGACCGTGATGCGGTACGTCATGCAGTCGTCGGCCATCTTCAGCGCGCTGCCGTACCGCATGTCGATCTCGTGCTGGGACGGGCCGACCTCGTGGTGCGAGTACTCGACGTCGATGCCCAGGCGCTCGAGCGCGAGCACCGTGTCGCGGCGGACGTCGGAGCCGGCGTCGAGGGTCGTGAGGTCGAAGTAGCCGCCCTCGTCCAGGACCTCGGTGCCCTTGTTGTCCTTGAACAGGTAGTACTCGAGCTCCGGCCCGATGTTGAAGACATCGAAGCCCATGTCCTTCGCCCGCTGCTCGGCGCGACGCAGCACGTGGCGCGGGTCACCCTCATAGGGGCGGCCCTCCGGCGTCTTGACGTCGGCGAACATGCGCGCCACTCCGGCCCCGTCCTCCGGCCGCCAGGGCAGCACGTTGAACGTGGAGGCATCGGGCATGGCGATCATGTCCGACTCTTCGATGGCGTTGAAGCCGGTGATCGAAGAGCCGTCGAAGCCCATACCGCCCTCGAAGGCGTCGTCGAGCTGCTCGGCGGAGATCGAAAAGGACTTGAGCTGCCCGAGGATGTCGGTGAACCAGAGGCGGATGAAGCGGATGCTGTTCTCCGCGACCAGCGCCTTGACGTCTTCGGCGTTCTGTGGACGGTCTGACATGGAGGCGTGGAGGCTAGTGGACCTCGGGGCCGGACGAGGTGTACGTACGGTCGGACTCAGTCCAACCAGCGGTCCGCCCAACTCTTGAGCTCCGCCATCGCGGGCGCGAGCTCATGGCCCTTCGGCGTGAGCTCGTACGAGACCTTGGTCGGCGTGCCGTCGCTCACGTGCCGCTCGACGATGCCGCGCGCCTCGAGCTCCTTCATGCGTTCCGACAGCAGGCGGTCGGACAGATCGGGCACCGAGTGTGCGATCTCGGTGAACCGCATCCGACCGCCGTGCAGCAGGACGTACAGGATCGCGCCGGTCCAGCGCTTGCCCACGAGCTCCACCGCTTCGTGGTAGCGCGGGCAGCAACGGGCGCACTCATGCGCTTCGATGGCGGCGATTCGGGGCCTTGGTTGTCGTCGACCCGGATTCCATGTGCGGTTACGCGGCGCGCAGCACCCGCGTCTCTTCGACGGAGCCGTCCACCGGGACGTCCCCAGCGACGTTGACCATAGCGGTGAAGGACTCCATGGACAGCACCGCGATCGCTTCGAGGAGCTGCTCATCGCTCCAACCCGCCTCGCGCGCCTCCTCGTGGAGGTGCTGCGGGAACTTGCCGTCGGTGAGCAGCGGGCGGACGTACCGCAGCAGCGCCGCCTCGCGCGGGTCGGCGGAGTCCCAGCGTTGCGCGCGGGCGACCTCGTCGATGCCGACGCCCGCCTGCCGGCCGGTCCGCGTATGCAGCTGCAGCCCCGGCTTGGAGCCGTAGTGCGCAGCGACCGCCAGGCCGATCCGCTCCGCCGAGTGCCGCGGCAGGTCGCCGTGTCTGAGCTCAGCTCGGAAGCGCGTGTACGCGCGCAGCGCCGCCGGGGCGCCCGCCAGCACGCCGAGGAGGTTCGGAAGCTGTCCTGCTGCCGACGACGCACCCTTCAGGATCGGAAGTGATCCCTCTGGCGCCGTCAGGTCGTCGTGGATAGGGAACCGACTCATCTCTGTCTTGGGCATGGCCACCACCGTGGGGGAGCTAGGGGGGCTTACGACAGATAAGGATATTTGTGGACGCCGTGCCCCGCAAGGCTCCGGCGCCATGTCACTGGCCGGTGGTCAGAACCGCGATCAGCACGAGCAGGAACCCGAGCGCGACCGCATAGCCCACGATCCGGTCCGGGCGATGGCCGATCCGCTCCGCCACCGTCATCGGCGGACGCTGGGTGCGCGGCGCCGGCAGCCGGTCGGGATGGCCGCTGATCTTGATCGTCTTGCGCTCCCGCGGCTCCGCCGACAACGCCTCGAAGTCACTCGTGTCGCGCGGCGCCTCGGCAACCTCGTCGTACTGCGGCTCGTCGTCGCGCGAGAGCACGATCGTCCGGGACTCACCGGGCACCATCGGCGCCGCCTCGTCGTCGAGATCCTCGCCCCACGACATCATCGCCCGTGCCGCCGCGCGCGGATCAAGCTCACCGGTCTCGCCGCTCCGGGAGGTCCGCTCGGTGCGGGCCGTCACGCGCCCAGGGGCCTCGCCGCGAATCCGCGCGACGGTCTCGGCGCGCCGCGCCTCGCGGTCGTCGCTCACGCGCACCGGCTCACCGCGCCCGGTCTCGCGCGTCCACGCCGCGACCTCTTCGCGCTCGAAGCGACCGCCGTCACGTTCGATGACCGCCACGCTCGCGTGGTCCACGTCGCGGCGCAGGACGATCTCCTGGTGCTCCGGGCGACGCTCGACCCGGCCGAGCCGGCTCGGCATGCGGTCGAAGATGTCCTCGTTGACGCCCCAGTCGGCGGCCGCGCGACGCGCCCTGCGCGGCTCAGCGTTCTCGTGGTCGTAGAACGCCCGCTCGCGGGCGTCTGATTCAGGGGCCATCAACTCGTCCTCTTCCTCGGCTTACGGGGTTAGCTGACGGGCTCGCGCCAGAAGAGCGGCGCTACGACGACCGGACGACCATCGACTCGCCCCACCTGCAGTGGGTCCCCCGCTTCCCGCGTCCAACGGGAATTCAGCGGTGTCGAAAGCGTACCAACGCCGAAAGCGCCTACACGCTTGTGCTTTTTACATCAACCGCCGGACGGAGTCTCGGCGCCCACGGACTTTGCGACAAATTTCGCAACGTCCTCGGCGTCCTCACCCGTGTACAGCTCGGCGGGCATCTGCCCGTTGCCCTGCGACCGACCCTTGAGGATCGCGTCCAGCGTCAGCGCCTCATTGGGCGCCATCTCGTCGAGGTTCGGACCGACCTTCGCGACCGCGTTCGCGGCCTTCAGCGTGTGGCAGAGACTGCAGCGCTTGCCGAACAACTCGTGCCCGCGCTGCTCCGCTTCTGTGAGACCGGACACCTGCGCGGACGGGATGTCGTCGCTGTTGAGCTCCGCGCTGATCACCCACGCCGGCACGAGCGCGCCGAGCACGAGGAGGCTCACGAAGAACAGAACCGTCGCAAACCGCCGGCTGCCCCGCGTCTGCGAGTGCATCATGCCGGCGAGTCCGCCGCGGCCGCGACTCATCGCGATCACGAGCGTGGTGAGGCCGAGCGCTACGAAGACCAGGACGAAAAAGAGGGTGCCCACGGGCGTGCAATGTACCCGCTCAGCCGGGTGGCTAGCGGCGTCGTCCCCTCCGACCGCTCTCATCTGACAGCCAGAGCACGAAAAATCTCCGGTCCGTCACCTACCTCCGCCTCCCCGACGCGAAGCTCTGGATCGGCGGCGAGACCTGCCGGAACTCGCCCACAGTGGATGCCGCTTCGCGCCCACCCTGCGCCCCTTCGCCCCGCCCGGTCGCCGCCGCCTGCACGCGCCGCTCGGCCAGTTCCACGACGTCCGCCTTCACATCGTCCGGCGTCACCAGCGCCCGCACCGCCTTGACGAACAGGTTGATCCCGCCGCCCGCCTGCGGCAGCTTCTCCAGCCGCCCCTGGCACAGCAGCAGCGGCTCCGACCGCACCGTCAGCCGGTTCGCCTCGTACAGATCCGGCGGCACGATCAGGTTGATCGTCCCGAACTCGTCCTCCAGCAGCAGGAACACGATCCCCTTCGCCGTGCCCGGCCGCTGCCGCGCGACCACCAACCCGCCGAGTCGCACCGGCGTGTCGTGCGGAATCCGCTGCAGGTCCGCGATCGACACCGTGTTCGGCGGCAACGACGGCCGCAACAGCTTCATCGGATGTGGCCCGAGCGTGAGCCCCGTCGTCGCATAGTCCCCGATCATCGACTCCCACGGCGTGAGCGGCCGCAGGTCAGGCGCCTCCGGCACCTCGAGCGGCAACGCCAGCTGCGTCCCCTCCACCAGCCGCTCCCCCGGCGCCGCCACCCCCAACTGCCACAGCGCCGTCCGCCGCGCATGCTCGGACGACCCACCCACGAGCGAGTCACACGCCCCCGC
Source organism: uncultured Solirubrobacteraceae bacterium (assembly GCA_963724195.1). Classification (GTDB taxonomy): domain Bacteria; phylum Actinomycetota; class Thermoleophilia; order Solirubrobacterales; family Solirubrobacteraceae; genus Solirubrobacter. Next base: position 264,193 of record CAVRTQ010000022.1, read on the forward strand.
CCACGCCAGCTTGTCCAGCGACGGCCGCCCCGCCCCCGCCCGCGACGCCAGGTCCGCGAGCGACGTGAACCGCCCACCTTCCTCGCGCGCGGCCACGAGCGCCTTGACCTCCTCCTCCCGAACCCCCGACACGTACCCGAGCCCGAGCCGCACGATCCCGGTGGGGACGGCGCCCTCCGCACCGTCCCCACCGGTTGCGCCTCCCAGGCCGACCGCCCCCCACGCGCCACCCCGCGCGGCCGCGCTGCCGGCGCCTCGCGCCGCGCCGGCACCTCCCGCTAGGCCACCCGCGCCCGCCGCACCGCCTCCCGCTGCGCCGCCGCCCATCGACGCGGCCCTCACCGCCGCGCCGCTCCCACCCGCCTTCGCCACCGCCCGCAGCGCGTGGCCCTCGCCCGCCGCCGCCCCGACCTCCTTCAGCGTGGCCACCGCTCGCGCCGTGTCGGCTTCCTTCGCCGGCCCTGGATACGGCCCCATCTCCGGCACCCACTCGACCTTGCACAGCGCGTCGCTCTCGTTGACGTCCGGCGGCCGCAGCTCGATCCCCCGGCGCTGTGCCTCGTGCGCCAGCGTGTCCGGCGCGTAGAAGCCCATCGGCTGCTCGTTCATCAGCGCGCACAAGAACTCCGGGCAGTGGTGCACCCGCAGCCAGGTGGACTGGTAGGCCAACAGTCCGAAGGCCGCGCCGTGGGCCTTCGGGAACCCGAACCCGGAGAAGCCGACGATCATGCCGTAGACCCGCTCGGCGACCTCGTCACTCACCCCATGGGTGGCCCGCGCCCCGTCGAGGAACCGCTGGTGGTAGGCCTCGATCGCCTCCGCCGAACGCTTGCGGCTCATCGCGCGGCGCAGCCCCTCCGCCTCCCCCGGAGAGAAGCCGGCGAACGCCATCGCCACCTCGATCACCTGATCCTGGAAGATGATCGTCCCGAGCGTCTCCTTGAGCACTTCGCGCAGCGACTCGTGCTCGTAGGGCACCTCGTAGTCCGGGTTCTCACGCAGCGTCTGGCGACGCTGGATGTAGGGGTTCACCGCGCCGCCGAGAATCGGCCCCGGACGCACGATCGCCACCTGGATCGTCAGATCTTCGAGCGACTGCGGCCGCGTCCGCAACAGCGACGCCATCTGCGCCCGCGACTCGATCTGGAAGACGCCCATCGTGTCCGCGACCTGGATCGCGTCGTAGGTCGGCTTGTCGTCGTACGGAATCCGCGACAGGTCCACCCGCGCCCCGCGCACGCGGCCGATCTCCTCCACGCAGCGCTCGACCGCCGACAGCATTCCCAGCCCGAGCAGGTCGATCTTCAAGAACCCCGCGTCCGAGCACGAGTCCTTGTCCCACTGACAGAGCTGGCGACCCTCCATCGCCGCGGGCAGCACCGGGCAGCAGTCGATCAGCGGCCGCGTCGAGACGATCATCCCGCCCGAGTGCTGCGACAGATGCCGCGGAAGCCCATAGGCCTCGTCGCACAGCCGCGCGAGCCAGGCCCAACGCCCGGGCAGATGGGTGTACGAGCGCTCCGACGTGTCCGTCTCGTGCACCTCGGCCTGGTCCGGCCGCTTGCCATTGACCATTGCCAGCCACTCCGACGTGCTCATCGCGAACGCGTTCATCCGTGCGTCCGGATCCACGAACGGACCAGGCTCCCCCGTGGGCTCCATCCCCATCGCGACCTCGACGTCCCGCCCGACGTTCTTGACCGCCCACGGCTCGGACCCGCGCGCCACCCGCTCGAGCTCCCCGGCCGGCAGGCCGAGCACCTTGCCGAGCTCGCGGATCGCCCCGCGCGAGCGGAACGTCGGGAACGCCGCCACCAGCGCCGACCGCTCCTTGCCGTAGCGATCGTGCACGCGCGGGATGAGCTTCTCGCGCACGTCGCGCGGGAAGTCCAGGTCGATGTCCGGCAGCGAGTTGAGGTCCTCGTTGAGGAAGCGGCCCAAGAACAGGTCGTTCGCGATCGGATCGATGTGCGAGAGCCCGGTGAGGTAACAGACGATCGACGACACGGACGACCCGCGCCCGCGCCCGGGCGGAAGCAGCGACCGCGCCGTACTCGGCCCGCGGACCTCCACCGCCACGTCGCGCGCAAGCTCGAGCAGGTCCCGGTGCAGCAGGAAGAACCCCGGAAGGCCGAGCGAGTCGATCACGCGCAGCTCCTCGTTGAGCCGCGCATACGCCGCGTCGTGATTGGCCGAGCCCGGCGGATAGCGCACCTCGATCATCGCCCAGCACAGCTCCGAGAGCTTGCGCGTGGCCTGCGGATCCTCCGCGCCCGGATACCGGTACCCGAGGTCCTGCGTGAGGTCGAACCGCAGCCGGTCGGCCAGCTCGCCGCTCTCCTCCACCGCGTCCGCGTGCCCCTCGAACCGCGCGGCCATCGCCTTCGGCGAAGCGAGCACGTGCGCCGTGTTGCCCCGCCGCACCGGCTCCGACGAGTCCAGCGTGAGGTGGTGGCGCAGCGCCACGAACGCGTCCTGCAGCGGCGAGCGCGACCGCGCGTGCACGTGGACGTTGCCGGTGGCCACCGTGCGCAGACCGAGCCGCTGGGCCCGTTGCGCGAGCTCCCGGTTGCGCGCCCGGTCGTGCCGCTGGAACGGACGCTGGAGCTCGACCCGCAGGTTGTCCGCCCCGAACGCCGCCTTCAGCCGCTTCAGCGTCGGCTCATCGTGGACGCCGTGATCCGCGCACCCGCTCAGGCAGACGAGCCCCGGCGCATGGGCCTCCAACGTCTCCAGCGGGACCATCGGCGGTGGGTCGTCCGGATCCCGGTCGTGCACATGCGCCCGCGTGACGATCCGGCACAGGTTGCGCCAACCCACGGCGTTCTCGACCAGCAAGGTGACATGCCGGCTCGGCCCGTCGGCGACCTCCACATCCAGCTCCACCCCGTGAATCGCTCGCAGACCGAGCGGCTTGGCCGCCTGCGCGAACTCCATCGACCCGGACACCCCGTTGTGGTCGACCACCGCCATCGCCTGGTGCCCCTGCTCGGCCGCCGCGGCCGCCAGCTCGGCGGGCGAGGAAGCGCCGTCCAAGAACGAGAAGGCGGTGTGGGCATGGAGCTCGACGTATGGCACGAACACATGTTCTCATTCCGTCCGGACGGATACGTACATTCGTTCGCATCTGATGACCCGCGCCCTACGAAACCGACCGAGCCGGCGAATCGTCGCGGAGAGCGCGGATCGCGGGCGTGGCGAGCAGCGCCGCCGTCGTCGCGACGACAGCGGCGGACGCGACCCAGAGCGCCGGCGCGATGCCGATGAGCGCGGCGATCGGCCCCCAGATGACCATGCCGAGCGGCTGGAACGCGATCGATCCGAACCAGTCGTACGCGCTCACACGCGAGAGCGCCTCACCCGGCACATGGCGCATGAGCGTGGACTCCCACACGGCGTTGCCGAGCATCATCGACACGCCGGCGAGCAACGCGCCCACGGCGAGCACACCGACATGCGCGCCGGCGGCGAGGAACGCGAACGGGAACGCCATCAGCACGAAGCTGCCTCCGGCCACCACGAGCGGGCGGCGAGGGCGGACGCGCACGGCCATCAGCGCGCCGATCAACGCCCCGACGCCCGTGGCGCCGAGCACCGTCCCCCACGCGGCCGCACCCCCGAGCTCGCGCTCGGCGACCACCGGGCCGAGCGTGGACCACGCGCCCCAGATGAGGTTTCCGATGGCGGCGGCGAGCACGAACGTCCACACCCACGTCAACGACCGGAACATCCCCCAGCCCTCACGCAGGTCGGCGAGGAAGGTGGTGCCTACGCGCGGGACGCGCTCCGGCAGGTGCAGCCCGAGCAGGAACAGCGCACTGACCGCGAACGTCAGCGCGTCGATCGCCATCGCCCAACCGGCGCCGACGGCGGCGATCAGCAGGCCGGCGATCGCCGGGCCGACGATCTCGCCGCCGCTGAGCGCCGTCGCGCGGACCCCGTTGGCCTCCTGCAGGCGTTCGGCGGGGACGATCACCGGGAGCAGGCCCGTCGAGGCCGGGTTGAAGAAGCCGGTGGCGGCGCCGGTGAGGCCGGAGAGCACGGCGATCATCCAGATCTCGGCCGCGCCGGAGATGAGCAGCACCGCGATCGCGCCCTGGGTGAGGAGCCGCGCGAGGTCCGCGGCGACCATGACCGCGCGCCGCGAGATGCGGTCGGCCACGACGCCTCCGATCAACAGCGTGAGCACCATCGGCAGCGTGCGGGCGGCGAGCACGAGGCCGATCTCGGAGGCCGACCCGCCGAGCTCGATCACCGCGAACGCGAGCGCGATGGCCACCATCCGGTCGCCGAGCACGGACACCGCCTGGGCGCCGAACAGCAGGCGGAACTCGCGCAGCTTGAGAACCCCCACGGCACGCAGCGTACGCGTGAGGTAGAACCGAGGCGTGCATCAGCTCGTGACATCGCGCCTGCTCCTGCGCCCGTTCACGCCCGCGGACGTGGAGATCGTGCACCCGATCTACTCGGATCCCGAAGTCATGCGCTACGTGGCCACGGGGCCATTGGCCGACATCACGCATACGCAGCGGTTGGTCGAGGACTACTCCGATCACCAGTACCTCCACGGCTACTCGTTCTGGGCGGTGATCGAGCAGTCCTCGGGGGCGCTGATCGGCGACGCCGGCCTGTACCGGACCCCGGCGGGCGAGGTCGAGTTGGGCTACACGCTCGGCAAGGCCTGGTGGGGGCGCGGGTACGCGACCGAAGCGGCCGGGACGTGGCTGCGCGTGGCGTTCGAGGAGTTGGGGATGGACGAGGTCGTGGCGCTGGCCGAGCCGGCGAACACCGCGTCACTGCACGTGCTGACCAAGCTCGGGATGCGGCGGTCGGGCGAGCGCCTCGCGTTCGGGCGCCCCCACACGGTGTTCCGTGGTCAGCGACCGGCGAGCATCGCCTCGATGCCGTCCAGCACGCGCTGAAGACCGAAGTCGAACGGGTCCACGGGCGCTTCGTAGCCGCCCGACTCCCACATCAACGTGATGTGCGGGAAGCGCTCGACGTCGAAGTACTCCTCCCAGAAGGCGTTGCGCTCGCCCCACCACTCCTCGTCCGACACCCCGCTCTCCTGCGCGGTCTGGACGGCCTCGACGTCGGCCCGCGTCGCGCCGCGGACGTAGTTGCCGATCAGCTCGGTCACCGCGATCGTCTCGGCCGGCGTGAGCCCGATGTCCTTCGCGGCACCCAGGTCGCGTTGAACACGGCCATGATGTTCGGACCCAGCGGCGGGCGCTGGCCCATGCGGACCTGCAGCATCCAGGGATGGCGCTGGATCAGCGCACGGCTCTGGCGCGCGTGCCACTCGAGCCGCACGCGCCACGGCTCGTCTTCGGCGCGGCGGCGTGGCCTGCGCGTGCTCGCCGTGAATGCGGTCGAGCATCAGGTCCAGTAGCTCGGCCTTCGAGGGGACGTAGCGGTACAGCGACATCGCGCCCACGCCGAGGCGCTCTGCGACCCGGCGCATGCTCACGTTGTCGATGCCTTCCGCGTCGGCGAGAGCGATCGCCTGCTCGACGATCTGCTGCACGGTGAGCGTGGGCTTGGGCCCGCGAGGGGCGCGTTCCTTCGTGCCCCAGAGGAGCTTGAGGCTGATGCGGAAGTCGCTTCCGCCAGTCGATTCAGGCATGGGGGCTTGACAAAGTGCGTACGCTGTACTCGCTTATGCGTACATCGTACTCAGAGAGGGTTGATCGGCGTGGGTGAGCTTGCGATCGTCGCAGACGGGTTGCACAAGCGATACGGCCGGACCGTGGCGCTCGACGGGCTCGACCTCGAAGTGCCGGAGGGCTCGGTCTGCGGGCTGCTCGGCCCCAACGGCGCCGGCAAGACCACGGCGGTGCGGGTCCTGGCGACGCTGCTGCGGATGGATTCGGGGAGCGCTCGCGTCGCGGGGTGCGACGTCGTTCGCGACCCGCGCGCGGTGCGGGCGAAGATCGGGCTCACGAGCCAGCACGACGCGGTCGACGAGGCGCTCAGCGGACGTCAGAACCTCGAGATGTTCGGGCGGCTGCACCATCTGTCGCCGCGGGCGGCGCGGCGGCGCTCGGATGAGCTGCTCGAGCGGTTCGGATTGACCGAGGCGGCCTCGCGGCCGGCGAAGAAGTACTCGGGCGGGATGCGGCGGCGCCTCGATCTCGCGGCGAGCTTCATCCGCTCTCCGCGCGTGCTCTTCCTGGACGAGCCGACCACCGGGCAGGACCCGCGCAACCGCAACGAGGTGTGGGACGTCGTGCGGGCGCTCGTCGCCGAAGGCACCACGGTGCTGTTGACCACGCACTACCTCGACGAGGCCGACCAGCTCGCCGACTCGATCTCGGTCATCGACCGTGGGCGGGTGATCGCGGCGGGCACACCCGCCGAGCTGAAGGCGCGCGTCGGTGGGTCGCAGATCGACGTCGTGGTCGCTGCCGAGGAGGACCTGTCGGTCGCGGTGACGGCCGTCGGGTTCGCGTGCGGCTGCGCGGCGTCGGTGGACGCGGCCGTGCGGCGGGTCACCGCACCGGCCTCCGAGCCGGTCGCTGCGCTCGGCGCGGTGCTGCGCGGGCTGGAGGACGTGGGCGTGGTCGCAGAAGACGTCGCGCTGCGGCGGCCCACGTTGGACGAGGTGTTCCTGCAGCTGACCGGCCGCCCGGCCGAGGTCGAGGAGACCGAGGAGGTGGCGGCGTGATCGCGCGACTGCAGTGGGGCCTGTACGACACCTGGACCATCACCCGGCGCGATCTGCTGACGTGGTTCATCAGCCCGGTCCGCGTGATCGGCGAGCTGATCTTCCCGATCATGTTCGTCCTGCTGTTCGGCTACGTCTTCGGCAGCGGCATGGTCGTTCCAGGCGGCGGCGACTACCGCGACTTCCTCATGCCCGGCATCTTCGCCATGACCATGGCGTTCGGCATCGGCAACACCATGACCGTCGTCGCCACCGACATCGAGCGCGGCGTCATGGATCGTTTCCGTTCCCTGCCCATGGCGCCGTCGGCGATCGTCACCGGCCGCTGCTCAGCCGACATGGTCAATTCGTTCGCCGGCTTGCTGATCACGATCGCCTGTGGCCTCTTCGTCGGCTGGAGCTGGCATGACGGACTGCCCAACGCACTGCTCGCCGTGCTCCTGCTGCTGTTGCTGAGGTTCGCGTGCCTGTGGATCGGCATCTACCTCGGCCTGATCGTCGGCAGCCCCGAGGCGGCCGGCTCGGTCTGGGGCCTGCTCTTCCCGTTCACGATGGTCACGAGCGCGTTCGTCGCACCCGAGCTCATGCCTGGCTGGCTCGGCTTCATCGCCGAGTGGAACCCGCTCTCCTCCACCGTCGGCGCCGCTCGTGAGCTCTTCGGCAATGTGGGCGCGGACACCGGCACCTCCTGGATCGCGTCCCATGCAGTGCTGATGGCGGTCGTCTGGCCGATCGTGATCGCAGCCGTGTTCCTCCCCCTCTCAGTCCGCCGCTACCAGCGTCTCTCGCGTAGGTCGAGTCGAAGTTCGCGGGCACCTACCGGCGTCGCCGCGCCTGGCCCGCCGGCGATCCCGCACGTAACCCGATGCGCTGGAATCACCAGCGGACCCAGCCACGACGATCGGCCCGCTATGCGCGCAACGACTCGCAACACCAGCCGTCCTCACTGCTCCAGGTCACGGAACACGACAAGGTCCCGCCCGTCGCCGGTCACCACCTCCCAGTAGCGCCGGCGCAGCGGTGCGTCCGTCCACCAGCGGTCCTCGACGAGCCACGATTCCCGCACCGCATCCACCTCGCGACGCCCGATCATCTGCGGACGTCCGGCGTCGTCCGCGCGGACGCGGACGGGCTTCGGCTTCGCGAGGCGGCGCGGACCGCGGCTCGCGATGGGTTCGATCCCGACGCTCGCCGCTCCCCCGTTCCGGGCGTTCTGGTTGGGTGCCGGCGCGCGAGGAGACTCGCCGTCCCCAGGGGGCACGGTGGCCGGCAGGCGGCGAGGACCGCCACGAGCCGGCGGTGGGCCGGGCTGAGCGCGGCTGGGTGGATGTCCGCGTTCAGCGTTCACGACTTGGCACGGCGGCGCGAGCGCGCCGCACGCACAGGTCAGGACTCATGGCGAGGGCGCGGCATGCGCGGGTCGGGCTCACGGCGAGGGCGGCGCGGGCGAACGGGTCGCGCGGGTCGAGGCTCAGGGTGAGGGCGGCGCTCATGGTTCCCAGGGCGCGAGCGCGAGGCGGCGTTCTGGGACGCGCGAGTCAGGGTCCACGGAGAGGATGCGCAGGGCGGCGTCCGGGCCGGCGGCGGCGCGGGTTTGGCGGACGGCTTCTCGGAGGCGGGCGCGGCGGATCGCGGCGGGTTCGGCGAGCAGGGAGCGTTGATCTCCGCTCGGAGGGCCGAAGGCCTCAACGCGGAGGCGGAGGGAGTCGGCGGGAGCGGGCAATTCGCTGAGACGACCGCCGAGCGCGAGGCGCATCCGGCGGGGGTCGGACAGGGCTTCACGGAAGGTGAGCTGGGTGCGCCAGGTACCGCCACCGACGAGCGCGGCCGAGAGCACGACCGCGCGGACCGTGCGGCCGCGGCGCTCGGGCCGGGCGAGGACGCGATCGATGAGCATGCCGAGGGCGCGCTCCAGCTGTTGGCCGAGCGCCGACTCCGGCAGCTCGAGCACCTCCTGCAGACGCTCCGAGGGCACGCGGGGGCGTAGGGGTGTGTCGCGGCCGAGGGCGAGGTCTCGCGCAAGCAGACCGGGTTGCCCGAAGCGATCCGCCAGCGCGGCGCGCGACAGCTTGGCCAGCTCGCCGAGCGTGGCGATCCCGAAACGCTCCAGCGCCTCAGGCAGGGTGGAGACCTCCGGGCGTGAGCTCAACAGCGAGACGGGCAAAGGCGCGAGGTAGGCGGCGAGGCTCGCGGGCTTCTCCGGGGCGATCTCAGGGCGTCGGGCGCGGGCGCGATGCGCCGCGGAGAGCGCGGCGAAGCGGGACGGAGCCGCGCCGATGCGCCCTCCGGCGCCGACCGCGACACCGGGCGGAGCAGCGCGAGTGCCGTGCGGGGTTGAGGCGTGCAGCGCAGCGCCGCCGGGCGAAGCAGCGCGAGTGCCGTGCGGCGCAGCGCCGCCGGGGGCGGAGCCAGGGTCGCGCGGGCGGCCGACGAGGGCGCGGCGGGCAGCGGTGATCACACCTTCGACGCTCCCGCCGTGGAGACCACGCAGGCCGCGCTCATCGAACCAGGCCATGCCTGGCCGGTCGGACTCCACCGCCGCGCCGATGCCCTCCAACGCGCCGACGATGCCCTCCCAGGCGTCGGCGACCCCCGCCGGGTCGGGCGTGACGAGTTGGAGCGTGGGACAACGCGCCAGGGCTTCACCGAGGCGCAGACCGGCGCGGACGCCGTGGGCTTCGGCAGCGGCCGACGTCTCCCCCACCAGTTGCTCACGCCCGATCTCCGGGGCGAGGGCGAGCGGTGCGGCGGCGAGGGCCTCACGGCCACCCGCGGCGACCGCGAGCTCAAAGCGAGGGAGAAGGACACAGACGATCATCGGTAGAACGTATGTTCGCATGCCGGTCGGAGGGAACCGGCAATTGCTGTCACCGTCCCGACGCTCGTTCGTCTGCACCCCGTGAGCGCCTTGGTGGAGCCTGAGAAGCAACGCGTCCTACCACGCCTGCGTCTACGGCGGGGACTGTCGGGCACCCCTCGGACATGATCTACTCGCTCGACCCGCGGTCGCGGCGGAGCGGTGCGGCAGGTGCGCCTTGGACCTCCGTGTGCGTGGTACAGCGGCGGTCCGCTCGTCGTGGAGGGGAAGACTTGTCGGCTCGTGTCGTGGAGCGAGTGGTGCGGCGTCCGGCACGACTCGCTGTGTTCGCACGCGTGCGAGCTGCGCGATTTCGTGCTCGGTGAGTCGGTGGGGCGCGCGTCGTGGTCGCCGACGGCGTATGTCCGCGCCCGTCGTGGCTGGTAGCGCCTGAACTAGGTGGGGCCCCGGTTTCCCGAGGCCCCACCCGTAGCGGATCTATAAGCCGGATTCTGTCTTGAACAGTCATCCATCTCTGCGACCGACCTGGACCTTGGCGGGCAGCCTACAAACGGCCCTGCTTGGTCTTGCATCAGGCGGGGTTTACCTGGCCGCCGCGTCACCGCGACGCCGGTGCGCTCTTACCGCACCTTTTCAACCTTGCCGGGTCGTCCTTGCGAACGACCGTAGGCGGTGTGTTTTCTGTGGCACTGTCCCGCGAGTTTCCCCGGGTCGGCGTTACCGACCGCCTTGCCCTGCGATGTCCGGACTTTCCTCGAAGGCAAAGCCTCCGCGACTGCTCGATCCGCCAGGTCAAAGTAGCTGAACGTGAAGCTACGGTGATCTTGGGTCTCGGATCTGTCCGCGATGCCGATGACACTGGATGTGACCATGTACGACGTCGTCTATATCGACGCGCACGGGGAAGAGACCCCCGTCGCGCAGCAGCTTGAAGACCGCAAGGACGCCGCTGAAGTCGCGTGCAAGGCAGCTGCCGAGCGCGGGGCCGGCCGGATGATGCTTCCGGGTTCGAGTCGCCTGCCCAACTGCGTCTGCGTGATCCCCGTGCCGCCGGCCAAAGCCGCTTAGGCCCGGGAAACACGCCTCGGCGACCGGCGAGCCGCTAGGTTGCTCCGCCATGCGAGTCGGTGTGATCGGTGGTGGCCTGATGGGGTCGGGGATCGCGGAGGTCTGTGCGCGGTCCGGAGTCGACGTGACGGTGGTCGAGGCCGACGCGGAGCGCGTCGAGCGCTCGCGGGCCGCGATCGAGCGCTCCCTGGACCGGGCGGTGCGCTCGGGCAAGGTGAGCGAGGAGGACAAGGCCGCGGCCTTGGATCGCCTCGTGGTGACCTCGACGTTCGAGGACCTCGAGGGCGCCGACGCGGCGATCGAGGCCATCGTCGAGAACGAGCAGCTCAAGCGCGACATCTTCCGACGGCTCGACGAGCTGTTGCCCGACGCGAAGTTCCTCGCTTCCAACACCTCCTCGGTGCCGATCATGAAGCTCGGTGCGGAGACCAAGCACCCCGGGCGCGTGGTCGGCATGCACTTCTTCAACCCGGTGCCGGTGCTCCCGCTCGTGGAGGTCGTGACGTCGATCATGACCGAGCCCGAGACCGTCGAGACCGTGCACGCGTTCGCCGAGGGGACGCTCGGCAAGCAGTGCATCGACTCCCAGGACCGGGCGGGCTTCGTCGTCAACGCGCTGCTGATCCCGTACCTGCTGAGCGCGATCCGCATGTACGAGTCGGGCTTTGCCTCCAAGGAGGACATCGACCAGGGCATGGTGCTCGGGTGCGCGCATCCGATGGGGCCGCTCCGGCTCTCCGACCTGATCGGCCTGGACACGTTGCTGGCGGTGGCCGAGTCGCTGCACGACGAGTTCCGCGATCCGGCTTCCGTGTCCCCCGCGCTGCTCAACCGCATGGTCGAGGCGGGCCTGCTGGGTCGCAAGACCGGGCGCGGCTTCTACGACTACTCGAAGTAGGGAGCTACGGCTCCAGGCGGACTTCGGCGCGCGCCGCGTTCAGGCGCGCCTCGTAGTCCGGCATGAACGCGACCACGTTCTCGCGCTCGAACAGGCAGACGAGGTTGTGGATGGCCTGTTGGTCGCCCTTGTCCGGGACGAGGCGTTCGAAGTCCTCGCGTTCGGAGAGCTTGCCCAGCACGTCGTGGAGCACGACGAGCTCGCTCTCGCTGAGCGCGATCGTGAAGGGCGCGGACATCAGCCCAGGATGGACGAGTGGCGGGCGACGACCTGCCACCCGTGGGCCCCGCGAGACCACACGTCCGTGAGCCGGAACACGTTCGACAGGTTGTTCTGATCCCAGCTCGCGACCTGCGAGAACTGCGAGTGGATTACGGCGGTGTCGCCGAACAGGTCGATGTCCATGCTCTCGAACGCGAATGACGTGATCGTGTAGCCCTCGCGGGCGGCGGCCATCCACTGCTCGCGCGTCATCGGCTCGGGGTTGAGGTGGATCGCCGTGAAGCGAAACCCGTCCGCGACCAGTTCCTCGAGACGATCCATGTTCCGCGATTGCATCGCGGCCATCCATTCCTTCTCGAGATGAGCCAGCTCTTCGCGGTCGGCGTCACTCATCGCGCGGAGGCTATTGGATCGTCGTCCCGCAGGAGGTGCAGCTCCCGCCGTACGTTCCGGGCGCCGCGGGCAGTACCTCGCCCGAGCAGGCCGGGCACGCCGCGGGCAGCCTCATGACCAGACCCTCCCATACGCGCGACACCACGTCGTCGAGCGTCGGCCCGGCCAGCGGCAAGCCCGCGGCCCTCTGCGTGCGCGGTTCGCGGGCGACGTCCTCAGCCGGCGCGAGCTCGGTCTCCACGGGTGCGAGCATCGCCAGCTCCGCCTCGTCGACGTCCGGCGCGAGCTCGGTCAGCCACGCGTCCTCGGGAGCAACGGCCGGCGCGGGCTCGAGGTACGACGCGGGCACCTCGTCCACAGGCTCCGTCGGAGCATCCACAACCGGCGCAGCAGTGGCCTCCGTCTCCGCGACGACGTCCGGGCGCCGCGGGAACTCCACGACCTGCGCCCCTTCGGGCTGCTGCGGCTCAACCGTGTCCGGCCGCGCCGGCTGGGGCGCGAGCACGTCGAACAGGGACGGCTGGCGCTCGTCATCCGCGTAGTCGCGGTGATCGGCCATCAGCGCACTCATTATGCGACCCTCCGCATCACCCCGACCACCCGGCCGAGGACGTTGACCTCACGCGACCGGATGGGCTCCAGCGCGTCGTTCTCCGGCTGCAGGCGAATGTGGTCGTCCTCGCGGAAGAACCGCTTGACCGTCGCCTCCTCGCCCACGAGCGCGACGACGATCTCGCCGTCCGCCGCCGTGTCCTGCTTGCGGACGACCACGACGTCGTCCGGCATGATGCCCGCCTTGATCATCGAGTCTCCGCGCACGCGTAGGAGGTACTCACCCTCCTCACCGCCCGCGATCTCCGGGATGTGGACGTACTCCTCGATGTTCTCCTCGGCCAGCAACGGCTGGCCCGCGGCGACGTGACCCACGAGCGGCAGTCCGCCCGGCAGCACGGCCGACTTGACCGCGTCGAGCGCGGACGTCGCGGTCGACCCCACCTTGTCGAGCAGTTCGATCGCACGCGGCTTCGACGGGTCCCGCCGCAGCAGCCCGACCTTCTCCAGGTTGGCCAGGTGCGCATGCACCGTCGAGGACGACGCCAGGCCTACGGCCTTCCCGATGTCTCGCACCGTCGGCGGATAGCCGTGACTCGCTGAATAACGCTTGATGAAGTCGAAGATCTCCTGCTGGCGCTTCGTCAAGTCCTTGCCGATGTCCATGCGGTTCTGCGTCTCCTCAAGTAGCCCGAACGTGTGTTCGCACAAGGTACCTCCCCTTGCGGACGGACTCAACCCTCGGCCCCGGCGGGCTATACTCGCCGTCGCCCTCGCGCCGATGGCGGAATTGGTAGACGCGCCAGGTTGAGGGCCTGGTCCGGGATAACCGGGTGGAGGTTCGAGTCCTCTTCGGCGCATAGGAAAAGGCCCGCAAACGCGGGTCTTTTCTTTTCTTGTAGATCGCCGTAGACGGACCAGGCTGGGTGTGTTTTCAACCGTTTTGAGCCGTTTCAAACGCAGCCACCGGACGCACCGGAACGGCGCCAGGCCGTCGATTGCGCCCGGCGGACAGAGGCTGGACAGCCTGGCGCGTCTTCGAAGCCTGGCGAGCGCAGGGACTTGGAAGACCCCAATGCCGCCGGCAACGGCCCGGGAAGACGATGACCGCCGAGGCCCTGACGTCCGCCCCCCGGCGACGCCGTCGGGGCGAACTTCCTCCTCGCCGACGGCTCGGTGAGGTTCGTCAGCTAGAGGCCGCCGAGCATCTCCACAGGTCCATCTGGGGCTTGTGGAGCTGGTCCGCGCAGCCGCATGGTCTGCCCGGCTGCGGCAAGGTCAGGGAGTGGGATGTGACGGGAGCAGCAGTCGACGATGTCGTCGGCGAGTTGCTCGGGCTGGAGGTCTGGCAGCATCGCGAGCCACACGACCATCAGGCCGACCCAGGCGCGGTGGAGGGTGAGCGCGGGGATGTTGTCGCGGACGCTTCCGTCGCGTTGGCCGCGTTCGAAGAGCACGACCGTGCGCGCGCGGAATCCGTTCGGGGGCGGGTCCGCTGCGTGGGATCTCGGCGAGCGAGGCGTATCTGGCCACGCGCCAGTTGCGCCCCTCGTTGAGCCACGCGAGGCTTGCTAGTAGCAGCGCGACGCGGACCTCGCCGTGCTCGGTCTCGGCCTCGGCGATCCGCTCGTCGAGCGTGTCGAGGAGGTTCCTTGTCACCGCCTCGATGAGCGCGTCGCGGGATGGCTGCCCGACCGGTTTTCGCCCGCGCTTCAACCAGCAGTATCCCTGGGGCGCCACGCGCTCGGGTGACTACGCCTACTCGGCACGTTGTCGAGCATCGCCAGCGGCGCTCCGGCGCTGATCGGCAAGTTCGACCCGATCCAGACCCCAGAACTTCGTCTACGGGGGCGCCAACGCGTCGCTGCTCGGACCGCTGTGGGGCGATCAGCGCGCGCGAAGATGTTTCGCATCAACGCCGATACCGAGCAGCGGCAGGACATCACGCAGACCCCCGAGCAGGCGCGCAACCTCAAGTTCGTGACGGCCTGCGCGGGCCAGGGCGCGATCAACGATGTCGTCCTGCTCGGCGGCCAGCGCATCAACCCCGCCACCGGCGGTTTGAACGGCATCGTCATGTACGCCTATGAGGGCTCCACCGGCAAGTTCCTGGGCGAGGGCGTGCTGCCCGAGTACGCCAACGTCCGCCGCGGCGAGGCCATCAAGGGCCAGCTGTACTTCGGCGTGCGCATGGCGGGCACGGGCACCGGCGGGGGCGGCGCGATCATCAAGTGGCCCGGGTCCAAGCAAGATCCACTCAAGTTCGAGGTCGTCGCGCGCGACCTCGCCTCTGAGCCCGGCTACATCATCGAGCACGACAATCACATCGTCACCGCCGGCTGGACGACGAGTCACCCCGGGCAAGGCCCTCGGCAACGGCGCCGAGATGTACCAGAGCCCGGCAAATCCCCGCCGACGGCGGCCTCACCAGCGCCACCGCCGATCCCACCAACTGGAAGACGATCTTCAAGGCCTCCGACTAGTTGAAGTCTCCGGCCGACAGGGTGCCGTCGATTGGCTTAAGTCCGAGAACGACTGCGCCGGTGCCGGCGGCAGCCAGTGCCGGCGCACTCGAGTGCTTCGTGTTAGCGCGCTCGGTGGCGCTCGGGCCAGTGGCGAGCGCCGGCGCGGCGCTGACGCCGACTGTGCACGCTGCCGCGACTCCGAGCGTCGCGAGACGGACGGGAACTGGACGACGGAATTGCATGACGACTTCCTTACTGGGCTTTGGTGGACGGGTTTCCCCGCTTTGACGCCTGTCCGCGCGGGGTATTCCGACCGCGGAGCGTGCGAAGCGGTCGACGTCGCTCAGGCGTGTCAGAACGTGCCCATCTCGACGAATCCCGTCGCGTTCCGCTTCGGACGGTCGCGTTACCGCGGGACGGTGATTGCGCTCGACTTGGGCGCGGTGGTAGGCCGCGTGATTGGTCGGCCTCGAGTCGTGAGGAGCTGTCGTGTCTGCTTCACCGTCGCTGCACTCGTTCGGTCGCGCCGATCACCAGCCGCGATGCCGGGCTAGCAAGATCACCGGCACCGTCCACGCCCGCCCGCCGCCCCGCCGATCGGCTCAAGCACGACCTTCGCCGCCGCCATCACCACGCGATCAGCGACCGTGGGAATCCCGAGTGGCCGGAGTTGCTCCGGCGGGCCTCGCTTTCCTGGCCGGGCGCGCCGCCGAGGTAGAGCGTCTGCGCTTCCCAGGACAGCGACAGGCGCGTCTCGTTGCCGAGGTGTTCACGGCGGGTCCGAGGTTGACGGGCGGCGACCACGGAACGTGGGCGCTGTCGCGCGTGGAGGCCCAGATGTCCTGCCCTGCTGCGGTTTGCGGCGGGATCAGGCCGCCGCGGGTCGTAAGGCCTCGGTTGCGGGTCCGAGCACCCCGCCAACGAGCTCCGACTCGACCGTCGGTCCGCGTCCCGAGGTCGCCGCGCGCGCAACTCGGCGCTCGCCCTCGAACCGCAACGTCTCGAGGAGCCCGCGGGCGAGCGCCGTGCGCGGGCGCCAGCGGAGGGTCCGGCGTGACGCGGAGGCGTCCAGGCACGACCGCCGGACCTCCCCCGGGCGACCTGGCAGGAACTCCGGCACGAGCCCGAGAGACGAGATCAGATCGAGCACGGTCGTCTCGAGCCCCGTGCCGACGTTCAGGGTTCCCGTGACCGACGACTCGCCCGCCGCGTGGAAGGCTGCGACAACGTCTCGGACATACACGTAGTCCCGCGTCTGCGCGCCGTCGCCGAAGATCGGCGCGGTGGCGCCGTCCAGCCGGGCGCGGCAGAAGTGAGCAATCACGCCGCCCTCCCCCGACACGCCCTGTCGGGGGCCGTAGACGTTCGCCAGACGCAGGGTCAGCGTCGACATGCTGTGGAGGCGCCGGTAGAGCGAAACGTACTGCTCCGCAGCCGCCTTGCCGACGCCATAGGGGGAGAGTGGCGCGATCGGAGCGCCCTCGGGTGTCGGGATCTCCGCCGCGTCGCCATAGATCGCGCCGCCGGTCGAGGCAAGGACGAAGCGCCGCGCGCCACTGGCGCGCGCCGCCTCGAGCAGCGCGATGGTCCCTACGACATTCGAGGTGGCGTCGGCCAGCGGATCGGCGACCGCGCGGCTGACCGAGATCTGCGCGGCCAGGTGGAAGACGACGTCGGGACGCTCGGACGCCAGCAACTGGCGCACGCCGTCCGCGGCGCGCACGTCCTGTTGCACGATCCGCGCCCCCCGCTCGAGTGCCCATCCGAGGTTTTCGAGGCTTCCGGACGACAGGTCGTCAACGGCCAAGACCGCATGACCGGCGTCGACGAGCGTGTCGACCAGGTGTGATCCGATGAAGCCGGCTCCGCCGGTCACCAGCGCGCGCATCGCCATCAGGCCGCCTCGGGCGGCATGGCGATCGCCGGTTCAGATGCGCCGTCCCAGCCGCGCTCAGGCTCGCAGTGCGCTACGAACGCGCTGGGCGCGTTCTCGACGAACTGGGGCGTGAACAGCAGCGTGTACGCGGTCTGTACCAGGATCGCCGTGTCGAGCGCGAGCGACTGGTGGCGCAGGTAGTAGAGGTCGTGAGCCAGCTTCCAGGCGGAGCCATCCGTGGACCCCGCGTAGCCGCAAGACACCTGCGCCCATCCGGTGAGCCCCGGCCTGTAGCGGTAGCGCCCGCGCCAGTGCGGAAGGACCGCTTCGAGGCCCGCGGCGATCTCAGGCTGCTCCGGTCGCGGACCGACGATGCTCATGTCGCCTCGGAGCACGCTGAAGAGCTGCGGCAACTCGTCCAAGTGCGAGCGGCGCAGGACACGGCCGATCGGCGTCACGCGCGAATCACCGGCACGTGACCAGCGCTGGGGCGTCTGCTCGCCCTCCAAGCGCATTGTCCGCAGCTTGGAGACGACGAACCGGCGCCCGTCGCGGCCGATCCGTTCCTGGCGAAAGAACGCGGGGCCGCCGTCGAGTCGCACCAGGAGCGCGAGCGGGCCGAGCAGCGGGAGAAAAGCCGCCGCGAGCACGCCGCCGACGACGAGGTCGAAAGTGCGCTGGGCGCGCCGCTCGCGATAGCGCGGATGCAGCAGGAACTGGAGGCTTGCGCGGTCAGCCTGGCCGACCGGCAGACGTCCGAAGACCCCGGAATAGAACGCCGCGAGGTCGCACAGACGGACAGGGTCTCCTTCGCACGAGCGCAAGACCGCATCGACGACCTGCGGCCGGGACTCGCCGTCCGCCATCAGCAGGACATCGATGGCGTGTACCTCGACGATCTGGCGCACGTCGGCGAGCGCGCCGAGCTCGCACGGATCGTGCGGCCGCCCGGGCCGCCACGCCGGCACGATCGCGCCGACCACCGAAACGCACTCGACCGCGCCCTGACGAAGCTCTTCGCTGAGATTCGCGGCGGTGGAGCCGGAACCCACCACGGCAACCCGCAACGGCTTCCGCGTGCCGCCACGGACTGTCCGCGGGATCGGCGGCATAAGCGTCGCGATGGCTCGGCCCATGACCAGCGCGACAGCAAACAGGGCCGCCGCGAGCGCGAGTGCGATCGCCGAGAGGCTCGCGATCGGCACGATCGCGCCTGCCGTCGCCGCCGCGACGGCGAGAGTTATGACGCCGCCCAAGGTCCGTTCGAGATGGCGTGTGGCCGGCACGCCTCCGCCGGCCCTGAGGCGGCGGCCATGTGTGAGCGGCGCCTCGGCGACGGTCTCCTCGCCCGGACGCCTCGCTATCGCAATTGCGACCTCGGCCACCGTCATGCGGCCGCCGCACTCTCGTTCGCTCCATCCGACATGGCAACCGTGCCGTCCTTCCTCGTCTTCGGCGCTGCACCGTCGCGACGCATCTTGCTGCGCCGCGGCGGCAGTCTTGCGAATCGCGCAGCACCCGCGAAAGGGGAAACATGAAGCGCAGCCGGGAAACTTTCTCCCGGCCGGGGTGGGGTAGAAATCCCCCCAGACGTTGTTCCCAACTCTCACGCGGCCACGGCGTTGTGTTCGATGAAGGAACAGTGCTGGAAACCCAGGCCCCATCCAATTCTCCGGCCAGGCGCGTGGTCGTGGCCGACGATGATCCGTTCGCGCGCCGAGCCGTCGCGGACGTTCTGCGACGTGCCGGCATCATCGTCGTCGCGGAGGCGCGCGACGGCAGGGAAGCGATCGAGCTCGTCCGCCATCACCGCCCGGACGCCGTCTTGATGGACGTCATCATGCCGGGGGTAGACGGCATCGCCGCGATGCGACGAATCCTTAGGGATCAGGCCGATCAGATCATCATCCTCATCTCCGGTGCGGCCGACGAGGAGCTCGCGATGCTCGGCATCCGCGCTGGGGCCGCGGGTTTCCTCAGTAAGGACGTCGATGTCGAAGCGCTGTCCCGAGCCGTCGAAGGCGCGATGCGCGGCGAGGCGGCGATGTCGCGGACGCTGGCACGGCGCGTCATCGAGCAGCTCCGGCTCGTGCCGGCCGAGCGTACCGGGCTGCGACCGATCCACAGCCCGCTCACCCGGCGCGAGTGGGAGGTCCTCGACATGATCTCCGAGGAGAAGACCGTCGAGGAGATCGCGAGCGCGTTCGTCGTGTCACCCGACACCGTCCGCTCGCACGTCAAGCACATCCGGCGCAAGCTCGGCGTCAACTCGCACGCCGAGACGGTGGCCGCCGCGCGGCGGATGCTGCGCTGCCCCGGAGTGAGCGCCGGATCAGTCCGGCAGCGTGAAGAAGAGGCGGTTGCCGTTCTCGAGCGGCTCGACGCCGATCAACCCGCCGTGCCGCTCGACGATCGTGCGGCAGATGGCCAATCCTATGCCGAGGCCGGCTGAACGGCGCTCGCCGCTTCCCCGGCGGAAGGGCTCGAAGATCTCCGCGCGTTCCGTGGCACTCATCGGTGCGCCGTCACTGTCGACGGCGACGCGCCAGGCCGACGGCTCGCGGTTCGCGGCCACGCGAATCGTCCCACCGGCTCGCGGGCCGTAGCGCAGCGCGTTGTCCAGCACGTTCTCGAGCACGCTGGTCAAGAGGCTCGCGTCGCCCTGCACGACCGGCAGCGGCGAGACCCAGATCCCGGCGCCTCGCGCCGCGATCTCAGGGCCCAGCAGCACGAGGCAGTCCCCAACCACCGCGGCCAGGTCGACGCGGCCGCGCGACGGAGGCTGCTCCGAAGCCCGCGCCTGCTGCAGGAGCGCGCCGATGAGGGTCCGCGCTCGCGCCGTCCCGCGCATCATGGCCTCGAGGTCCTGCCGCGCCGACTCGTCGAGGGAATCGTCGAGCTGCTCGGCCAGCGCCGCGGCGTAGCGTTCCACCAGCAGCAACCGTGCCTGAACCTCGTGCGCCAGCGCGGCGCTGAACACGTGAAGCTCCGCGTTGCGCCGCTCGAGCTCTGACACGCGCTGGCGCAGACGCAGCAGCTCCGCGCCCGCCTGCGCGGCCTTCGCCGCCTGCTCGGCGGCGGCGGCCTGCTCCCGTGTCTCGAACGTTCCGACCCAGCGCCGCCCACCCAGCGCCTCGGGATCTTTCACCCGGACCGTCCATTTCTCACCGCGGCGAGAGAGTGTCACGACTGGCTGTCCTCAACCGATCGTTCGACGGTAGCGCATCGCTGAGTGGCTCAGCCGTCAACCGCGCCCGCGAGGGGGCGCGTCGTCAAAGCCGCGCGACCGCGGCGTCAGTGGCAAGAGCGGTCGGCAGTGATGGTTGACGCCCGCAGGCGCGGCGACCGCCTCCTCGCGCGAGTGCACGCTCAACCTCCGGACAATGGGTCTTGAGGTGCGATCGCACCGTCTCGCGGGACATGACGCGGACGGTCGCGATCTCGTCGGTCGTCCAGCCTTCGCACACGCCGCGAGATCCTTCCTCACATCGCCGACGGCGCCCGCGCGAAGACGAGCAGGCCGAGGCGGTCGTCGTTCGGATTCGTGAGGAGGATCACCCTGCTCGGGGCTGCTGTGTGATCAGGTGCGTGGCCGAGATCGCCGCAAGGCCGGTGAGCACGGCGTCAAGCACGGGCACGTCCGGGCAGAAGTAGCGCGTGCGCTCCGCACCCTCGCGTTCGTCCACGGCGTCACCGACGACGATGCCGCTTGCCGCAGCGCATCGATAACGCTCCGGCGCGCCACCGCGTCGGGATCGACGACAACGGCGCGCCACCAAAGCGACCGATCGTCGGCTTGCTGCACGGGTGACGAGAGTCCGCGAGTCCGCGTTCCTCACGAGAGCGGGAAGGGCCCGGGGGCTCAGCCGGGCGCTGGAATACCATCCCCGCGTGACCGGTAGCAACCCGCGCGGCATCCGCGTCGTCGCCATCACGCAGAGCGATCCGTTCTTCACGGGTCGCTTCTTTGAGACGTTCCTCCCGGTGGCCGCTGACCGAGGCGTCGAGCTCGTCGAAGTGGTGCTGCTACGCAACTTCAACGAATCCCGACTGGCGTTGCTGCGCCGGCTTGCCGGCTTCTACCCGCCCGTCGACCTCCTCCGGTTGTGCGCCCGGTACGCTCGCGCACTGCTCGACGAGCGGCGAGGTGTGGCGCGCAGCGTCGAGACGATCGCCGCCCGCCACGGTACGCCGGTCCGCGCGCTGGCTTCGATCAACGATGCGGACTACCTTCGAACGTTGCGCGACCGCGACGTCGATGTGCTGCTCTCGGTCGCGGCCCCGGAGCTCTTTCGCGCCGAAGCGCTCGGCGCGGCGCCGCTCGTCCTCAACGTGCACAACGGACGGCTGCCTGCCTACCGGGGGATGATGCCGACGTTCTGGGCGCTGCTCGACGGCGAGCGAGTGGTGATCACGGTGCACGAGATGGCCGAGCGTCTCGACGCGGGCGCGGTGGTGGCCGAGTACGACGTGCCGGTTGCGCCTGGGGATACCGCGTTCGACGTGTCTCGCAACGCCAAGGCGGAGGCGGGCCGGCGCGTGGCGGCGCTCCTCTCCACGTTCGGCACCGACCGCTGGCCGGAGCCGCGTTCGATCGACGTGGGCGCGGGCCGTTACCACGGCTTCCCCACGCGAGCCGACGCACGCCGCCTGCGCGCGGTCGGGAGGCGGCTGCTGTGACCTCCCGGCCGTTTCTCGCGTCCTTCGATGTCGAGGAGTGGTTCCACGCCGCCAACCTCAGCGCCAGCGTCGGCGGCGCGGACTGGAGCACGCTGGAAGGTCGTGTCGAGCGCAACACGCACGAGCTCCTCGACATCCTCGGCGAGGCCGGCGCCGCGTCGACGTTCTTCGTCCTCGGGTGGGTCGCCAGACGCTACCCGTCGCTGGTGCGGCGGATCGTCGACGAAGGCCACGAGGTCGCGAGCCACACGGACATGCATCTGCAGCTCTGGTCGCTGTCGCGAGAGGATCTCCGGCAAGAGCTGACGCGCTCGCGGGAGTCGCTCGAGCAGGCGACGGGGTCGCGTGTCCTCGGCGTCCGCGCCCCGAACTTCTCCATCAGCGAGGAGGTCCTCGACGCCATGATCGACGCCGGCTACTGGTACGACTCAAGCTTCTTCTCGCTGCGGGCCCACGGCCGCTACGGGCGCCTCTCGGAGACTGTCGATCCGGAGGCTGCCGTGGTCGAGGTCCGGCCCGGGCTGCTCGAGCTACCGATGTCGCGGCTCGAATCGGACGTGCCGCACTGCCGTGGGCCGGCGGCGCCTATTTCCGGTTCATCCCGTATCGGCTCTTCCGTGCCGGAGTGGCGCGACGACTGCGAACCCGGTCGTGGTTCATGTTCTACCTGCACCCGTGGGAGCTCCGATGGCGAGGAAGCCGTGCCGGGCGCTGTCCTACGCTCGCCGCCTCCGGTCCTACGCGGGCCGCGGGCGAGTGCCGGCCGACCTACGACGGCTGCTCGCTGAGTTCGGCTCGCGTCGCATCGACGAGACGCTGCGTTCGTTCGGTTACGCGCCGCCCAGTTAGTAGGTCCGCTCAGAAGTTGACCGCCGCTCCTGGCAGGCGTAGCGTCGGGCCGTGAGTCGGATCGTCACAAGTGCGCGAGTCGCGGCAATCGCCGTCGCGAGCGTGCTCGCGGCCCTCTGGTTGTGCCCGGCGAGCGTGTCGGCGGCGACAACACTGTCAGCGGTCGCTGACGCCTATGTCGACGCTTCCGCCCCCAAGCAGCGCTTCGGAACCGCGACGAATCTACTTGCCGGTTCGGCCCCGACCCGCACGGCATACGTGCGATTCGATCTCTCGGCGGTGCAGGAACCGGTGAGCAGAGCCACGCTCGTCGTCCAGGCGAACGGCGGGTCGGTGTCCGGCTTCGACGTTCGCAGCGTTGCCGACGCCAACTGGAACGAGCGCTCGATCAGCTACCAGAACGCTCCGGCAGTCGGCGGCGTCGTTCGCTGGTCGGGGACGTTCACCGGGCCGGACGTGAGCGTCGACGTCACGCCCGCCGTCGTCGCCGGCCGGATCGTGACCCTGGCGTTGACGAGCCAGTCGACGGCACCGATCGCGTTCGCCAGCCGGGAGACCGGCGCCCCCGGCCCACGGCTTGAGATCGAGAACGCGGACCTCACCGCGCCCGCGGTCACCCTGACCTCGCCCGCGGCCGGCGCCATGACCAACCAGACGCAACCGCTGTTTGCGGGCGGCGCGGGCACCGCCACCGGGGATTCGCCGACGGTGACAGTGAGTGTCTACGCCGGGACCGCCGCCTCGGGCACGGCCGTGCAAACGCTCCACACCACGGCGGCAGGCGGTTCCTGGTCGGTTGCTGCGAGCGCCACGCTGGCCGAAGGCGTCTACACGGCGCAGGCGGAGCAGGCGGACGCTGCGAGCAACGTGGGCCGCAGCGCGGCGCGCACGTTCACCGTGGACACGACGCCGCCTACCGTCACGCTCACCAGCCCCGCCGACGGCGCACTCACGAATAGCCGGACGCCCGCCCTGTCCGGCGCCGCGGGCAGCGCGACCGGAGATTCGAGCGTCGTCACCCTCCGGCTCTACAGCGGAACTGTGGCGAGCGGCACGCCGGTGCAGACGCTGAGCGCCGCGCGCTCCGGCGGATCGTGGTCGGTCCTCCCCGCGGCACTGGCGGACGGGACCTACACCGCCCGCGCCACGCAGTCCGACGCCGCCGGCAACGTCCGGGACACAGCGCCGGCCACCTTCAGGGTGGACGCCACGCCGCCCGCGGTCTCGCTGACGTCACCGGCGGGCGGGAGTGTCGTCGGTGCGACGCCCACGTTCGCGGGCGCGGCCGGGACCGCTTCGGGCGACTCGCCGGGGATCACGGTCCGGGTCTACGGCGGTACCTCCGCGACCGGCACGCCCGTCCAGGTCCTCCAGAGCCAGGCGGGCGGCGCGGCGTGGTCCGTCACCGCGACGAGTCCGCTGGCCGACGGCACGTACACCGCCCGCGCCGAGCAGGTCGACGCCGCCGGCAACAGCGGCATCAGCCAGCCCGCGACATTCGGCGTCGGCAACGCCCCGCCGCCGCCCGCCGACGAGTACCGGATGGTGATCATGAGCGACGCGCCGCGGGCGTACTGGCGCCTCGGCGAGGCGTCGGGGCTCGTCGCCTCCGACCAGACGGCCAACGGGCTCGCGGGCAGCTATCTAAACGGCGTGACGCTGGGGCGCCCGGGCGTCGTCAACGGCGACGCGAACACGGCGATCGCCCTCGACGGCGCGAACGACACGGTCCGGGTCCCGAACGCCGCGCCGCTCAACGCCGGCAGCGCGATGTCGGTGGAGGCGTGGATCCGTCCGGCGTCGCTGCCCGCCGCGTCGGCGACCATCGCCCGCAAGGAGTCTCAGTACCTGCTGCGGCTCTCGGGCAGCGGGGCGATCACGTTCCGGCTGTGGAAGGGCGGATCGATCGCGGAGGCGGCGACTCCCGGAGGCGTGGTGAGCGCCGGCGCCTGGGCTTATGTCGTCGCCACGTGGGACGGCGCGACGATGCGGGTCTACGTCAACGGCACGGTCCGCGCCTCGCGCGCGCTCGCTGCGCCGGCCGACCTCACCTCGCAAGACCTCTACCTGGGTTCGAGCTACAACTCCTACGACTACTACGCGGGCGCGATCGACGAGGTCGCCGTGTACGCGTCGGCGCTGAGCGCCGCGCGCGTCACCGCGCATTTCGACGCCGCCGGCGGCGCGGGGACCGCTCCGAGCGTGAAGCTGCTCGCGCCGGCGGCCGGTAGCGTCATGGACGCGACGCCCAACTTCGGCGGTGCCGCGGCGCCCATCGGCGGGACGGTGACCGTGCGGGTGCATGGCGGCACGTCCACGGGCGGTCCGCTCGTCCAGAGCATCATCGCCGCGGTCCAGCCCGCCGGCACGTTCTCAGTTCGCGCGGCGGCGCTCGCCGGCGGCGTCTACACGGCCGTCGTAGAACAGTCCGACGCCGCCGGCAATGTCGGGCGTAGCGAGCCCTCGACGTTCACGGTCGACGCCGCGGCGCAGCCGTCCGTGATCGCGGCCGGCGACATCGCCGCCTGCGACACGTTCGGCGACGAAGCGACCGCGTTGCTGCTCGATCGGCTTCCGGGCACGGTGGTCACGGTCGGCGACCACGTCTACGAGGACGCGACCACCAGTGACTTCACCAATTGCTACGACCCGACCTGGGGCCGCCACAAGGCGCGCACGCGGCCGACGATCGGCGACCACGAGTACCGGACGCCGGACGCCGCGCCGTACTTCAACTACTTCGGCGCCGCCGCCGGCGACCCCGCGAAGGGCTACTACAGCTACGACGTCGGCGCGTGGCACGTCGTGGCGCTCAACGAGGTGTGCGCCGAGATCGGCGGCTGCGGCGCGGGTTCGCCGCAGGAGCAATGGCTACGCGCGGACCTCGCCGCGCATCCGACCGCGTGCACGCTCGCGATCCTGCACAAGCCGCGCTTCAGCTCGGGCGCGATCCACGGTTCCAGCACGACCTACCAAGCGTTCTGGCAGGCCCTCTACGACCATGGCGCGGACCTCGTGCTGAGCGGCGACGACCACGTCTACGAGCGCTTCGCGCCGCAGACGCCGACCGGTGTCGCCGACCCGGTCGCCGGCATCCGTCAGATCACGGTCGGCACCGGGGGACGCAGCCATTACAGCTTCGCGACCATCCAGCCCAACAGCGAGGTGCGCAACAACAACGCCTTCGGTGTCATCCAGGTCACGCTGCGACCGACGAGCTACGACTGGCGGTTCGTGCCGGAGGCCGGAAAGACGTTCTCGGACTCCGGCACGACCGCGTGTCACTGAGCGCCGCTCAGCACGTCCCCTGCGACACGCACGGGTCCAGCACCCGCAGGTAGCGCGCCCAGTCGACGCCATCGCGGAGGTTGCCGACGTAGCGGCCGTTGTACGGCGACCACCCGTTGGCTCGGGCGAACGCGACGAGCGCGTCTTCGTGGCCGAAGCTCGTGTAGGTCTGGCCCGACTCGGCCTGGACGCCCCACGAACCGCCGCCCGTATCGCCCATGAACATCCCGTAATCGGCCATCGCGTGCAGCACGGTCTTCTTCCAGCGCGGCACGGCCAGCGCCTCGATCTGCTCGCTCGACATCGCCAGCCACAGATGCGACCCCATCGGCGGAGCGCCGGTGGAGTCCGAGCAGTAGGTGCCGCCCTTCGTCGCGGGGTAGACGTAGCGAGTACTCGCGGACCCGCACTTGATCACCGTGAACAGGGCGTGATCGATCACGCCGGCCGCGAGCTCCTGCGCGCGGATGATGCCGGCGAGGTTCCCGAACTGGGCCGCGGTGGCGTCTGACCGAAGGCCGTCCCCGTCGATGCGGGTGCGGCCGCCCCAGCCGAAGTCAAGCCTGCCGCCGCCCACGGGCTTGGAGGCCACGTCGTACAGGTCGTATTCCCAGCCCGTGGACTGGTCGACCACGGTGAGATGGCCGTCGCCGCCGGCGGCGGGCTTCGCCGCGTCCGGAATGCGGATCCGGTGGCCCTCGATGGCGCACGTGCCCCACGGCTCGACGCAATGCAGCGTGAACCACGGATCGTCGCTCTCGGGATAGTACGTCGGGTGCGACCAGTCGTCGGGCGTCCCGCTCTCGCCCGCGGTGAGGTTCTGGATCGCGCCGAAGCCGAGGACGCGCTGGGCGATCGACGCGGAGTTGGCCGCGAGCCGCGGGGCCGCGGGCAGGCGCTTGTTGAACGGCGAAGCGTCCGAGTACGGCCGCCAGCATGCGCTCGGCCACTGGCCGACGCCGAACGTGCCGAGCCCGCACCCGACGCCGGCCGACGGCGGCCACGGGTTCTCCGGGGTCGGCGTCGCTTCTGGCGTCGCGATCGGGGTCGGGGTCGGGGTCGGCGTCGGGTCGGCGTCGGCGTCGGCGGTCGCGGTCGGCGTCGCGGTCGGCGTCGCGGTCGCGTCGGCGTCGGCGTGGCGGTCGCGGTGGGCTGCGGACTCGGCTCGGGGGCCGGGGTCGTGGTCAGCTGCGCGAGTTGCCAACGCTGAGCGATGTCGGCCGACGTGAGCGCCGTGGAGTACGTGGCGACCTCGTCGAGCGCGCCGTCGAAGTAGTCGTAGGAGCCGGTCGAGGCACCGAGATAGAGCGACGTTCCGGCGACCGCGACCGGGCCGGTGCGCGAGCGCGACGCCACCTGCGTGCCGTTCAGGTAGACGCGCATGACGCCTCCGTCGTACGTGGCCGCCAGATGCTGCCAGGTCCCCGGCTGGATGGCGTACGGCGTGGCGAGCTCCGTCGTCGACGTCGAGCTCGCCCACAGCCGGAAGTACGCCCGGCCGTCCGAGATGCGCAACAGGTACTGACCGTCCTTGCGAACCACGGTCTGGCTCGACCACACCGAGCTCGGCTTGACCCACGCCTCGAGCGTCAGCCGGCTGGTCGGGTTGAGCGCAGACGACGTCGGGACGCGGACGTACGCCGCTCCACTAAGGGACAGCGCGCCGTCACCTCCCGCGATCGCCCCGGGCTGGCCAAGGCGATAGCCGCCGGTGTAGGCGCCGCTGTTGTACCCGGCGCTGTCACAGGCGACGGTCCCGGAGGGCTCCGCGAAGCGGTGATAGCTGGCGACCCCCGCCGTCGATACGACGGCGTCGCTGTACGTGCTCGCCGCCCCAGGGCAAATCGCCGCCTGTGCGACGCCCGGAGAGAGCGCAAGCGCGGTCGCCGCGCCGGCGACGAGGCCGAGCGTACGCCGGCCCGGACGGTATCGGAGCTTGAAAATCATCGAATTGCCGTTCCCCCGGTGGGATCGGTCGCTCGCAGCGATCCAAACGACGGACAACGGCTCGCGCCGCCGCCCGCAGGCTCCTGCGGAGGAACGACCTCTCCCCTTCGTGTTCGGCCTACGGGGCGAGCGCCTTGCGCTCGCACATCACCGATCGCGCGCTACGCGATCCGGCGATCCGCCCATGGACGCGACCCCCGCGCCCGTGGTTCCCCGTTCCCCGGTTGACCAATGACCGGGGATGCGGCTTATTGAACTTCAGCGCGGCACCGTAACAAAGTCTGCGCGCTCGCCACCATATGGCGCGGTCGGCGCCGGCGCTCGTCAGCCAGCGTCCCTCGACAGCGCCGCGACGGCCACCGCAGGCGCGCATGCTCCGACAGCGATCACGAGGGCCGCGAAGACGAAGGCGGCATTCGGCTTGGCGTACAGGCGCGCGGTGTCATCGCGGGCGAGCGTGTCGGCGGCGAGCACGCCGCCGACGAGGAGGACCGCTGCGACGGCTCCCGACCACCCCCAAGGCAAGCGCAGGGTAGTCATTTTCCTGACCCGCGTCAACACCGCGAAACCGCTCACCGTCCACACCGCCGCGACGCAGAAGCCGGCGAGCACATCGCTCGGAAAGTGCCAGCCGAGCAGCAGCACCGAGTAGCCGACGCCGAGCGCGAGCCCGCCGCCCCCCACCGCCGCCGGCGCACGCAGCCGGCCCGGGCTCACGGCGATCAGGCAGAGGGCCGCGGCCATGGCGGCGGTCGCATGCCCGCTCGGCCAGGATTCCGGCGCGACCTGGACGGCGAGCGATGCGACCGTCCGCGGCTCGGCCGTCAGCCGCTTGAGCGCCTGTGTGGTCACGTTCGCGCCCACGATCACGCCGATCACCGTGAAACCGAGCCGTGGGCGCCGGCGCGCCAACGCCACGCCCACGATCCCCGCGGAGATGAGCGCCATGGCACCCGGGTCGGCGAGTCGCGCGACGCGCGCGGCGAGCGCGTCCGTCCGCGGCGTGCTCAGGCCGAGGAAGCCCGCGAGCACCGCCTGGTCGATCCGCGCCCCGGCCGAGGAGCGGAAGGCAACGGTCCAGATCCCGGCCGCCGCTGCCAGAAGCCAGACGCAACGACGATTGTGCCGCGTGAACGACGAACCAACGCGGCGGGCGTCACGAACGCCCGCCGGTCAGGCGCCAGCCGCGCGGGTCACGGGCGCCGGGTCCGGGGCGCTCTCGGCAGTGCGACCCGGGGAGCGAGAAGCTGCCGGCGACGCCGCTCCGCGGCCGCCGACCACCAGCAGTCCTTGGGGCCAGCGACCGGCACGGCTGAGCATGCCCAGGGCGGCTTCGAGATCCACGAGCCGCGTCCGCCCCGGCCGCAGCGCGAGCACGGCCGCATCGACGGCTGGGGCAACCTGCAACGCCTCGCCGGACTCGGCCGGCGGCGGCGCATCGACGAGGACATAGTCGTACGCGGTGCGCATCTCGGCCAGGAGCGTCGGCAGCTGTGACGCGAGCTCGTCCGGGATGCCCATCGAGCCCTGCGGTCCGACCGAGACGAGCTTCAGCCCGCGGACGCGCGGCGCGGCGACGACGGCCCGCTCCCAGCCATCCCCGGCGGCGAGCACGTCGCCCAGCGACGCCGGCTCAGCGACGCCGAGCCGAGCGGCCAGCGCCGGGTGGCTCGTGTCCGCGTCCACGAGCAGCACGTCGTAGCCCGCACGGGCGAGGGTCACCCCGAGTTCGGCGACCGAAGTCGTGACGCCGTCGCCCGCAGACGCGCCGGCGAACAGCACACGGTGCCCGCTGTGCGTGTCGAGCTGATGCTGCAGGACCCGCAGCGCCGCCGCGGCGGCGGGGCGAAACGCCACCGGCGCGGGGCGGGCGCGCTGCAAGAGGCCGAGCCCGGGCACTCGAGCGAGCACCGGCAGCCCGGTCAAGCTTGCCGCGTGGGCGGCGTCCGCGACGCGCGGCGCCCCGAAAATGTCGACGAGCAGCGCGATGCCGATGCCGGCCGCGAGGCCGGCGACGAGCGTCAGCGCGACGAGCAGCCAGCGTGGCGGCCCAACCGGCGCAGTCGGCGGTGTCGCCATCCTGGTCAGTGAGAGGGTGGGGTCGCCGCCGGTGCCGATCGCGCGCAGGTCGCCGAGACGCGCGGCCAGGTTCAGCGCCACAGGCCCGGACGGGTCGGTCTCCGCGCGCAGATCGCGCTCGGTCTCGTCGATGAGCGTGGCCACCATGGGTCGCAGGACATCGTCACGCGCCTCCAGCGCGGCGCGAGCGTACTGGTTGGCCAACCGCGCGGCGGCGACGGGATCGGCCGCCGATGCCGTCACCGAGAGCACGTCGCTCTCGCCCTGAGGCTGCACGTCGACGCTCGCGTTGACCCGCTCGGGCGTCCAGTCACCGCCGATCGCGCTCGCGGCCGCTGACGCTGCCGCGGGCGAGTCGATCAGGCTGGCCGCGGTCTGCGCGACACGCGTGCGGTCCGACGACACCCGCAAGAGCGGGAGTCGAGGCAACGAGCGTCCGCTCTCGGGAAGCGGCGTGAGCAGGATCTGGGCGGACGCCTCTACGTCCGCTCGCGCGTCGCCGACCACGCCAGCCCAGCTACTAGGGTCGCCAAGACGACGATGGCGACGAGCAGCGGGTGGGCCCGCAGCGAGGCTGCGATCGCGGTCGGTGCACGAGCGTCCGCGATCGGTTCGACACGCGGCCCGGGGCTGATCGGCGGTGGAGGTGCGGGAGAGGCGCGCACCGTCAGAGTCTACCCCCCACCGGCGCGGAAACCGCGCTCCGCGGGCGCTGGGACGTGGCGACGCTCAGCAGCGCGGGGCCGAGCCCCAACAGCACCCAGACGGTCGCCGTGGACTGCGCCGTGATGAAGAACGCCGCCGTCAGGAGCCCGAGGTTCGCTACGAGCACGCCGCGCGAGAACAACGCGAGATCGCCGCATCCCGCGCGCTCAAACTGGCGGGCCGCGCGGAGCGCCGAGGCGAGTGACGCCGCGACAAGCGCCAAGAACAGTGCAAGCCCCACGACGCCGGTCTCAGCAAGCATCTGCAGGTACGTGTTGTGTACGACGTGCGGGCGCTCGACGACCAGTTCGACGTAGTTCAGTGCGCCGGGTTGGCGAACGTACTCGGGCGAGCGCACGATGAAGTTGTCGAGGCCGACGCCTGTGATCGGATGGTCGGCGCTCATGCGACGGGCCACGAGCCACAGGTCCTCACGCCCGTTGCCGCGATCCTCCGGCGTGCTCGCGATCCGCTCGAGGATCGCCGGGTTCGCGGAGACCCATGCGCCGGCCACGGCCAGCGCCGCCGTTGCCACGCCGAGCACCGCCAGCCGCCGACCACGCATCACCGTCGCGGCGGCGAGCAGGGCGACGATCGTCGCGAGCAACCCGCCGCGCGACTCGGTCGCCGCGAGTCCGACCGCGAGCATCGCGATCGCCGCCGGCAGCACGACGCGCAGGGGCGACCGGCCGGCGCCGTAGAGCACGGCGGCGAGCACCACAGCGGCCACGATGAAGGCGGCCATGAAGTTCGGGTCGCCGGAGGCGCCTTGCAGGCGGCCCTCGCTGACCGTCACGGCCTCGGCCGCGGACGCGCCCGTCGCGAGGTCGAGACCCGAAAGCCCGAGGGCGACGGAAGCCACCACCGCCGCCACGATGGCCGCGGCCACCAGCTTGACGTCGCGCGGCGTGCGCAACAGTGTGACCAGGGCGACCACCACGGCGGCGTTGACGTACCAGCTGACCACTCCCGAGGTGGCCTGCGCGGGATCTTCTGCGCCCAGGCCTGCGAGAGCGTCAGCCAAGCGATCAGGCACGCGAGCACGATCAGCAGCCGACGGTGCGGTCGCAGAGCGACGCGGACGCGCGC
>CAVRTQ010000023.1:0-147519 GCA_963724195.1 uncultured Solirubrobacteraceae bacterium
GAGGTGCTCCCAGTCGTACGCAGACACCGCGTCGAAGTGCGGCGCGATCTGGCGCGTGCACCACCACTCGTCCTGCTCACCGCTCGACACGGACCAGTGGCTTAGGGATCAATCGTGTCCAGTTGGAGGTAGATGCTCCAGTCGTCAGGAATGTTCAGGCGCTGTGACGCGCGCTGTGTCGCTTCGTCCCGGTCGTGTGCGGAACACGGGAAACGACAGTTGATATGCGCCGGGAACGCGGCCGAACCACCAAACTCGTCGTCGTCGGGCCCGGCCTGCCGCGCGCTCTCGTACTCGCGCAGGAACTCGCCGGCGAAGTCAGCGGTCCAATCGTCAGCGTGGGCGACTTCGGCGATCTTTGCCACGTGCGTGTCCCAGTTCTCGCGCGTGCCGGCCAATAGGCCGGCCGGTGTGAGCCAGGCCGTGACGGCCCAGCGGACCCGCCGTGGTCGCGAGGTCGGCGCAGGCCGCTCGGCCGGGCGGTCCGGGGGCGACTTGCGCGGGGCGGCGCGCGCAAGCGCTTCGTGGCCGCCGCCATTGTGGTCCCGTCAAAGACGACGTGCTGCTCGGGCACACCGAAGGCCGGCCAGGCGCACGCCACCGTAAGCTCGCCAGCGGGTGGCGTAGGCCAGACCTCCCACTGCAACGCGATCGCTCCTGGGACGCGGTCGAGCTCCTCTGGCGTGTTGGCTTGGTGTGGGGTGAGGAACACCGGACCTTCCTCAGGCGCCGTCCAATAGCCGCCGGGAAGATTCGTGGCCACCCCTCCGTCGCTGAAGCGCACACCCAGGCGCAAAACGCTGTCCGGCAGCGCCTCCGGGCGCTCATGCTCTTCGAGCCGCCACCGCACCGTCGAGATCGCACGTCAAGGATGGCGGTGACCATGATCTGCAGCGAAGACGCGTCCGCGCCCACACGCAACGCCACGCTCCCCCGGGCCTCCACGCGGCAACAAACGCTCGCCGCCCAACCACACCGTCCTGCCTACAACCTCCCCACGCCAGGTCCAAACTGCTCGCCGCGCAGGCTCCACCAAGCTGGCGGCGGGGGCGGTGGCGGCTCCCGGTACTCGAGCACGACCGCAGTCTGCCACCGGTCAGCGAGCAACGACGCCCAAGCATCTCGGACCGACGCGAGCCAACGATCACGAAATCGTCCTCTTCGACGCTCCCGCCTACGGCCATGAGCCTCGTGAACAAAAGCGTCGCGGTCCCCACTGTGACGAGGATTAGGAATCCGGGTTGGCGACGTCGCGCAACCATGACGCATACCCGGCCGGGCTCTCTGGGCGTTGCCGTCAGGCGAGTCGGGCGGCGCCCGCGGGCGTGCGAGGCCTCCGGGGATAACCAGGCGGCCGAGGCGACGCGCGTGCGTCGCGCGATGATCAGCGGGCCGTGTTGGTGCTGCGGCCTACGTACGAGAGCGCAGAGGCGGTCGATGTCGTCGCTGCGCTCGGCGATCAGCTGCTCGGCCTCGCGGCGCAGCGCGGCGAGGTTCTCCGGGCTCGCGTCGTCGAGATCGTCGGAGGCCTCGTCGAGTCGGGTCTGCAGCCGGATGTAGTTGCTGTCGATCAGTCGTTCGAGCACAGCGTCGACCACGTCGGCGCTGCCGTCGAACACGACGTCGATGATCGGCCGGGCCCACTCGATCTGGCCCCAGTCCTTGACCTCGTCGTAGGGCAGCCGGCGCGTCTGCTGGCCGGTACCGAGCGAGGCGAGGACGTCGATGCGTCCGTTCGCCTCGGCATAGGCGAGGATCGCGGGGTTGACCGCGAAGACGCCGCCGTCGATCAGCGTACGCGCCCAGTCGCACGGGCTCGAAGTAGGTCGGCGCCGCCGAGCTCGCGTGCGCCGCGTCGACCATGCTCACCTGGTCGTCGCGGCGGAGCACCAGCGCCTGGCGCGCGTCGAGGTCGTAGACCGTCACGAAGATCCCGGTGACCGCCTCGCCGAGGCGCGTGTCCCCCAGGTGGCGTTGCAGTGACTTGACCAGCTCGCGCGAGTCATAGCGCTCGTCGATCACGCCGCCGAGCGAGGTGATCGTCTTCAGCAACGAGGCATCAAAGATCTGCGGCCCTTCCTCCTCATAGAGCGCGGCGAGTCGATCGGCCGGCATCGGGTAGGGGCGCGTGAGCCCGCACGCGATGATCGCTCCGGTCGACGTACCGGCGACGAGATCGAACAGGCTCGAGATCGGTCGCCCGGTGCGCTGCTCGATCTCCGCCAGCACCAGAGCGGGAATCAGCCCGCGGATGCCGCCGCCGTCGATGGCCAGAATCTTCATGTCGACATTGTCCCCACCCACTCTCGCCCGAGGGCCGGAGGTGCTTCGGAGCCGATTCCATGGTTGTTCTATTCGACGTTTCCGCACATCAGTCGGCCAGCTTTCCTGTTGCCTACTAGTGTCCCGAGTCAGAAGTTCGCGGGCACCTACCGGGCGTCTCGCCGCGCCTGGCGGCCGCCGGCGATCCCGCACGTACACCCGGTATGCGCTGGAATCACCGCGGAGCCCAGCCACGACGATCGGGCCCGCTATGCGCACGCGAACTTACGACTCGCAACACCAGAGGTCCCGAGGCACTACGAGTTCCGCTCGGGACGGGAGGCCGTGCTCTCGTGCGTACTCGTTCCAGTGCACGGCACGCACGTCGTCGCGTCGGCGTACTACGGCCGGGCCAATCTCGCGGTTGGTCATGCCTGATGCGGCCATTCTTGCGACGCGCAATTCGCTTGCCGTGAGCGCGTCGACGCCGCGCAGGCGTGCACGCCGCGGCCGCGCGCCTGCCGCTCGCAGCTCCTGCCGTGCGCGCTCCGCGAGCGGGCGCGCATCGCAGCGATCGGCGAGGTCCAGGCCGCTGCGCAATTGGTCCTGAGCCGCTTGGCGCTGTCCGAGCCTGCGAAGCGCGGCGCCGTGATCGATCAGCGCTCGCGCGTGCTCGACACGCGCCCCACACTCGCGCAGCAGTCCCACCGAGCGCTCCAGAAGCTCCCGGCCCGCATCGCCGCCTTCAACCAGCGCTGCTGCGTGGGCCGCCAGGCCGCGCGCGCGGAGCGTTCTGGCCGCCTCCGCGCGCTCGAGCTCGGCGTGCGCCAGCGCCCGTGCCTTGGGAAGGTCGCCCAGCCGACGGTACGCAAGTGCGGCGTGCGCCCGCCAGGTGAACACCGCCGAGCCGCCCATCCGCCATTGGTCGGTGCGGTGGCCGTAGGTCTCGAAGTCGCGCGCCGCCTCGCCCCAGCGGCCCTGTGCGAACCGCAGCTGCCCGCGCGCGAACAGCAGGTAGCCGAAGGGCGGCGCGAAGGGATCGATCGGCCAGGCCGTGAGTGCGAGCTCGGCCTCCTCCAGCTCGCCCCGCTCGGCGAGTGCCATGAGCATGGTGCCGAGGGCGATCGAGGCGGGAACGGCCGCCCCGAGCTCGGTGAGCACCTGCTGCCCGGAGCGGGCGTCGGCCTCCGCGCCCTTGAGGTCGCCCGTCCGCAGCCGCACCAGGCCGCGGAACGTGCTGGCGACCCCGAACGCGAGCGCGGAGCCCTCGGCCCGCGCGGTCCGGAAGACGTGCTCCCACGCGGCGAGCGCGTCGTCGTAGGCGTCGGAGAACGCGAGCGCGTTGATCGCCAGGGTGATCGGTGGCGCCTCGAGCGGGAGCTCCCGGAAGAGGTGCCCGCCCTCGAGGGCGCACCGTGCGAGGCGAAGTGCTCGCTCGACGTCGTCCCTCACCACGTTCTCCATCGAGATCGCGGCGCTGAGAACGCGCACGGCGCTGTCTGAGCCGGCCGGCTCAGCAGAGCGCACCCGCTCGACACGGTCGAGCAAACCTGGGCGGCTGGAGATGTCGACGCCGGCAAGCGCCACCAGCGAGGCTTCGAGGTGCGCCCGAAGGTCGGGATCGGTCGTCTCGGGGTCCTTCAGCGTCGCGTCGAGGAGCGCGAGCGCCGGGCCTGTTTCGGCGCGGGCGGCGCGAGTGCCGGCCTCCAGCAGCGCGAGCCGGGTGCGGCGCGCAGGCTCTGTTGTGCGCTCGCGCGCGGCGCGCAGCCGGTCCGCGGCTTCCGGCAGACCGGCATGGGCCTCGGCCTCGCCCAGCTCTTGGAGCACGTCGGTGGTCTCGGCCTCCGAGCACTCACCGAGCGCGCGTCGAAGGTACGTGGCGGCGCTTTCGGGTGCGCCGGCGCCCCGCGCGGCGCGGGCGGCTTCGCGCAAACGTCGCGTGACGGACGGGTCCGAGGCCGGTTCCACGTGCAGCAGGTGGACTGCGACGACGTCGAGTGACGCGCCGTTCGCCGCGAGGATGTCGGCTGCGCTGCGGTGGAGCCGGGAGCGGCGCGAAGGCTCGAGGCCGGTCAGCACCGCGCTGCGGATCAGCGGGTGGACGAACGCCACCGGAAGGCCCTGGCCGACGAGGCCGGCCCGGAACAGCGTGTCGCGGCAAGCCCCGCCGACATCCCCAGGGAGCTCCGACAGCGCGCTCGCGTACTCCTCCGTTGCGACGGGACCGAGCACGGCGAGCGCCGTCGCGAACGCCACGACATCAGCCCCCAGCGCCGCGAGCCGTTCGCGGATCTGCCGCGCGACCGCGACGGGTCCGGCGTCCTCGATCGCTTTCAGCGGATCGTCCGTGGTGGTCCCAAGGACCTGTGCCAGCGCTTCCACAAGCAGCGGGTTGCCGCCCGTGGCGTGGGTCGCGGACTGGCTCACCTCCTCACTCAACTGGGCGCCGAGCGCGCGTTCCAGCAGATCCCTCACCGCGGCGGCGCTCAGGCCGCCGAGCTCGAGCACTTCGACGTCGGGCTGGCTCTCCAGCGCGGCGAGCGGGTGAAGCTGCGGCGCCGCCGGCGTGCGGCCGGCAACGACGACGGCGATCGGCACGCCCGCCACACGCCGCGCCAGGTAGTTCAGCCAGCGCAGCGACGCGGGATCGCCCCAGTGCGCATCGTCCACCGTCAGCAGGAGCGGCGTTCGAACGCCGATCTCGATGCACAACCAGTACAGACCGTGCATGACGGCGTACGACTCGGCAGGCGCGTCGAGGTCGGGCTCGAGCACCACTCGGGCGCTGAGCCGGGCGGCGCCGCTCAAGAGCTCCTCCTGCTCGGCGCTCGACAGCGTCTGCAGCACGGGTGCGAGGAGCTGGCGTACCAGGCCGAACGAGAAGGCCTGCTCGAACTCGCCGGCGCGGGCGCGCAGGACGCGAAGGCCCTCATCGGCCGCCCGTTCCTCCACCGCCTCGAGCAGACGAGTCTTGCCGGTGCCCATCGGGCCGCGGACGATCACCACGCCGCCGCCGTCTCGCGGGGTCGCAGCGAGACGGTCACCGATCAGCGCCAACTCGCTCTCTCGCTCCAGCAGCGCTGTCCGGTACAGCTTCATCAGTTAGCTGTCCTGGACCGTACCGGATCCAAACAGTAGGGGGGTTACCCTATTGCGGCCTGGAGGAGCGGCTTGGCAGGGTTCCGGGACGCGTCGCGCCAGGCGCAGTCCACCCAACTTGGGAGACGTTCGATGACCGCTCAACGCGCCGTCCTGATCCTTGCCGCCGTGCTCGTCCTTGTGCTGGCTCCAAGTGCATCCGCCTGGCCCGGACTGAACGGCCGAGTAGGACTCACCCAGGACCCGCGCACCAAGGACGTCTGGGCCTTCGCTCGCGACGGCGTCGGAACGCAGCTCACCTTCACCGGCAACGACGAGCAGCAACCCTCGTGGGCGCCGGACGGCAAGCACATCGCCTTCAAGCGCTCAGACGAAGTGTTCGTTCGCGACATCACGACCGCGGACGCCCCCCAGCGGCTGACCAACAAGGCCGTACGGGACGAGAACAACACCCAGCCGGCCTGGACTCCGGACGGCGCGAGCATCATCTTCCGCACCAACCGCGCTGACCCGACCCAGAACATCGCGGACATCTGGATCATGGACGCCGACGGCAGCAACGAGCGACCGCTGCTCGTACAACCCGGCGACCAGCGCTACGCGACCGTGTCTCCCGACGGCACCCGCCTGGCTTACACCTCCAGCGACCAGCCGAACAACGCCGACCTCTGGGTCGCCAACGCCGACGGCAGCGGCGCCCACCTGGTCTACGACAGCGGCCAAGCTGACTCCGCGCCGGCCTGGTCACCGGACGGCACGAAGCTCGCGTTCGAGCGCCACGGTCCCATCGGCGGCGTGGACGGCGACATCGTCGTCCTCGACCTCACAACCGGCGCGGTCGCGCAACTGACCTTCGACCCACTCGACATGCCGGTGCACGACGAAGGTCCTGCGTGGTCGCCCGATGGAACCCTGATCTCGTTCACCAGCGAACGCGCGGACCCCAAGGGCGACGTCTGGATCATGCACGCAGACGGTTCCAACCCCCAGCGGCTAACGACGAACTCGATCCTCGACGAGTCCCCCGACTGGCAACCCATCCCGTTCTCAGTCGGAGAAGCGAACCAGCCCGCACACGCCTGCGGCGACCTCTCCTTCGCGCCGGGAGGCGTGGCCTCGATCGCTGCTGTGAAGACCCCATGCGAGACAGCTCGCCGCGTGGCGGGACGCTGGTCCCCGGAAGACACCACGGTCCAAGGTTTCCAGTGCGAGAGCACGCCGCACTCCTTCGACCAGGAACTCGTCGAATGCGAGCATCACGGCGACAGGAAGGGCATCGCCTTCGTGTGGCGCCGGCCTGCCGCATAGGCGGTCGCCTTACGCACGTGACCACTGCGCGCGGCGGATCGGACGAGACGTCACCGGAGCGATGTGGGTCACGTCCCCCAGCCGAAGATGACGCGAGCGCCTCATGACGGCCGGGGACACACGGCCCAGACTGCCGTGTCCCGAGCAAGGAGCCCGAACCATGAGCGATGTCCTGCATAATCGTCGCGTGGCGATCCTGGCCACCGATGGCGTCGAGCGCGTCGAACTGGAACAGCCGCGCGAGGCGGTCGAGGGCGCCGGTGCGCAGGTGGAGCTATTGTCTATCCACGACGGCGAGATCGCGGCGCGCAACAACGACCTGGAGGACGCGGGGACCTTCACGGTCGACCGCCTCGTCGGGGACGCTTCGGTCGACGACTACGACGCGCTGCTGCTCCCGGGCGGCACCGTCAACCCCGACAAGTTGCGGATGGACCAGCATGCCGTCGACTTCGTCCGGGAGTTCTTCGACTCCGGCAAGCCGGTCGCCGCCATCTGCCACGGACCCTGGACGCTGCTGGAGGCCGGCGTCGTGCCGGGGCGGCGCGATCACGTCGTTTCCGAGCCTGCGCACGGACCTGCGCAACGCGGGCGCGACCGTGGTCGACGGCAGGTGGTCGTCGACGGGGGGCTCGTGACCAGTCGCAGCCCGGACGACCTGCCGGCCTTCTGCGAGAAGATCGTCGAGGAGTTCGGCGAAGGGCGACACGCGGGTCGGACTGAGCGGACCGCGTCGTAAGGCGCCGGATCACTGGTCGTCGGCGTCGGCGGGGATGATCGAGATCGCGCCGCTGCGCTCGAGGATCGCGTGCTTGATCTGCTCCAGCCGCTCGACGCCCTCGTCCAGCCGCGCCGTCTCGAGCACGTCGTCGAGCCGGATCTTCATGCGCGCCATGCGGTCGTCGTGGACGTGGCCGTTCTCGATCAGCACCAGCGGCGCGTCCTCGAGCACGTGGCTCATGTCGGCCCAGCGGTGCGCGGCGGTGTCGTTGACGCGGTTGACGACGACGAGCGTGACGGTGATGACCGCCGCGGTCGTCAGCGACGAGTCGTCGCCGATCAGCGCCTGCCCGACGGTCTGGGAGATCAGCAGCAGCAGGATCAGGTCGAAGATCGTGACCTGGGCGAGTCCGCGCTTGCCGCTGAGCCGGACGACGATCAGCAGCAGCAGGTAGCAGCCCAACGCCCGCAGGACGGGTTCCATCCGGAGATTCCTCGTGTCAGGGGTAGACGAATTGACGCAGCCCGACGGGCTGCGACCCGGCGACCGTCACGGTGCCGCTGCTCGATCCGAGGCGCTGCGGCTGCAACGTGAAGGACGACGCTCGCGCCCGGCGGCGCCGCGAAGGCGAAGACGAGGCGGTCGGCGTACGCGGTGACGTGCTCTGGTTGCGGCCGGACCTCCGACACGTCGTAGCCGTCCAGGAACTCGCGGCTGATCGACGACGGCGACCGGCGACCGCGCGCGCGCGACCGTGACCTCGAGCTGGGTGTCGACCGACCGGCGGCCGAAGCGGTCGTAGGATACCGTCACGCCGGCGCCGCCGGCCGTCGACCTGGCTGAACAGGCCGCCGCCGAACAGGCCGGCGACGGCCGCGACCGGAACCAGCGCGAGGACGCGCCAGGCCACCGTCTGGACCCGCTGGAAGCGGCGCTGGAAGTCCAGCGACTGGTCGATCTGCAGGCCGTTGACGACCGGCGGCTCGGGACCCGGCACGGTCAGGCTCCCGGACCGGCCGCCGGCCGGTCCGAGGACCGGCCGGCCGCGGTAGGTGTCACGCCGCCGCGGGTGTGACGGCGGGTTGCCCGTCGTGGATCTTGCGGTGCGGGTCCTCCGTGTTGCCCTCCCGCACCGCCTCCACGTCGGCCTTGTAGTCGCCGCGGCCCGTCGGGTCGGTCAGCAGCCAGCGAGGCCAGCTCGAACAGGCACAGCCCCACGTGCGGCACCCACTGGCTCGCGGCCCTTCCTGTACTGGCCGGTCACGAACGGCGTGGCGGCCAGCGCGACGGCGCCGAGCGCGTCGAGCGCCAGGTGGGCCTTGTACGGCAGCACCTTGACGACGCCGAGCGGGTAGTCGGTGAGCGTGCGTAGCCCGCGTGGACGGCGCCGGCGACGCGGATCTGCGTCCCGCGCGCGTGCCCTCGATGCCCGCGAGGCTCGGGAAGACCGTCATCAGCGTCGCGCCGACCGAGTAGTCCGTGACCCCGTGCAGCGTCGCGTCGATCGGGCGCGGCCAGCTGGCGCTGGAGTTCCGCGTCATGGCTTGAGCACCACCTTCACGCACTCGTCCTGCTTGTGCTTGAACGTCTCGTAGCCGTCCGGCGCCTGTCCGAGGTCCAGCCGGTGCGTGACGACGAAGCTCGGATCGATGTCGCCGTTGGTGATGCGCTCGTACAGCGGCTTCATGTAGCGCTGCACGTGGCACTGGCCGGTCTTGATCGTGCAGGCCCTTGTTCATCAGCGCGCCCATCGGGAACTTGTCCATCAGGCCGCCGTAGACGCCGATGATCGAGACGATGCCGCCGGGCCGGCACGCGAGGATCGCGTCGCGCAGGGCGCCGCCTCGGTCGGTCTCGGAGCGGGTCGCCTGCTTGACGCGCTCGGCGGCGTGCAGCACGCCGTGCGGATCGGCGGCCTCCATGCCGACGGCGTCGATCACCGCGTCCGGGCCGCGGCCGCCGGTCAGCACCTTCAGCTGCTCGACGACGTCGGCGTCCTCGTCGAAGTTGATCGTGTCCGTGGCGCCCGCCCGGTTGCGGGCCATCTCGAGGCGGTAGTCGAACTGGTCGATCGCGATCACCTGCTCGGCTCCGAGCATCACGGCGCTGGCGATCGCGAACTGGCCGACGGGGCCGGCGCCGAAGACGGCGATCGTCTCGCCGCCGCTGATCTCGCAGAAGTCCGCGCCCATGTAGCCCGTGGGGAGGATGTCCGACAGGAACAGCACCTGCTCGTCCGGCAGGCCGTCCTCGATCTTGAGCGGCCCGACGTCGGCGTAGGGGACGCGCGCGTACTCGGCCTGCCCGCCCGCGTAGCCGCCGGTCAGGTGCGAGTAGCCGAA
This sequence comes from uncultured Solirubrobacteraceae bacterium, assembly GCA_963724195.1. Lineage (GTDB taxonomy): Bacteria > Actinomycetota > Thermoleophilia > Solirubrobacterales > Solirubrobacteraceae > Solirubrobacter. The sequence continues at coordinate 9,733 of CAVRTQ010000023.1, forward strand.
GATCCCGGCGGTCGGATGGCCGAACATCTTCTCCGCCAGTCCCGGCGTTCGGGTTCGAGTTCTCGCAGACCGAGTACAGCTCGTGCTGGCAGGCCCAGCAGTTGCCGCAGGCGATCGGGAACGGCACGACGACGCGGTCGCCGACCTTGAGGTTCGACGACGCCCCGGCCGACCTCGACGACCTCGCCCATGAACTCGTGCCCGAGGATGTCGCCCTTCTCCATCGTCGGGATGTAGCCGTCGTAGAGGTGCAGGTCCGACCCGCAGATCGCCGTCGACGTGATCTGCACGATCGCGTCGCGGTCGTTGAGGATCTTCGGGTCGGGGACGTTCTCGACCTGCACGGTGTTGCGTCCCGACCAGACGTTCGCCCTCATCGCACACCCGCCTTCTCGCAGCTCGGAGTCCTCCAGCGGCTGGGCCGGGCGCTGCTTGAGCTTGCGCTCCGCCCGCTCGCCCTCGGGTGACCCGTCCGAGCGCGGCACCTCGCCCGTCTCGACGCGCTGCTTGAAGTGCCGCAGATCGTCCTTGACCTTCGCCAGCGGCGCGGAGCCGACCAGCTTCTGCACGACCTCGCCGAGCTTGCCGCCGGACGTGCTGCCTTCGAGGTCGACGTGGATCTCGGTGCCCCGGTCGCCCGGCGCGTCGCTTGAAGAGCACCGCGGCGTTCGGCGTCGTCGATGTACGCGGGCCGGTACTCGGCGCTGCGCCACAAACGCTCGACTTCGTCGGGTGGCCGGTTGACGGTGATCGCGGTCCGCGAGTTCATGCCCATTCCTCCGGGGTCGCCGATAGGGCCATGACTTCGTACTCGCCACCGGCACCGGTCAGTGAAACTGGGTACCTCGCCGCATCTTTGCGTGGGGCATCGGCCCCAGCGTCCTGAGCTACGACGGTCGCTCGTCCATGCTCTTGATCTCGACCACGCCGTAGCGCAGCGCGAACAGAAGCGCCTGCAATTGTGAGTGGACGCCGAGCTTGGCGAGGATGTTCGCGACGTGGTTGCGGTGCGTCCGCGGCGACACGTGCAGCCGGCCGGCGGCGGCGCGGGTGTCCAGTCCTTCCGCCAGCAACTGCAGCACCTCCCGCTCACGCGCGGTGAGGCTGTCGAGCGCTCGCCGGTCGTCGAGCTCGCGCTCGCGTTGTCGCGCCGCGAGGCGCAGAAGATCGACGACCTCGTCGGACGACATCAGCGGCTCTCCGCGGCCCAACCGGCGGATCGCCGCCATCACGTCCTGCAGGCGCGCTTCCTCCGTCAGCACGCCCGCCGCCCCGCGCTCCACCGCGCTGGCCGCCGCCGAACGGTCCGCTCGCGCGGTGATGATCAGCGCCTGCGCGTCGGGGCTGTGCCGGCGCACGTCTGCGATCAGGTCCACGCCGTTGCCGTCCGGTAGGACGGGGTCGATCACCGCGACGTCGATGTCGTCGATCATGGTGCGCGCCTCGGCGAGCGATCCCGCCTGCCGGACCTCTTGGACATCGGGCTCCGCCTCCAGCGCCGCGGCCATCGCCTCGCGAATCGCGGCGTGATCCTCGACCAGCAGCAGCCGCAGGCGCTCGTCCGCATCCGCGAGGTCCTGCAGAGGGACGCCGATCCGCACGACGGTGCCTTCACCAGGTGTGCTGGCCACAGTGAGGCGGCCGCCGAGCAGCGCGGCCCGTTCTCGCATCCCGGTCAGTCCCGTGCGGTCCGGCCCGGGCACCGATGCCTGGGGATCGAAACCACGCCCATTGTCACGCACGTCGGCCCACAAACAGCCCGACGACACCCATGCGCGCACCGAGACCATCGTTGCGCCGGCGTGCCGGCGCGCATTCGTCAGGGCCTCGCCGACGACGTGCAGCAGCTCCGTGCCCCGGGGGCCGAGCGGATGGGAGGGAAGCGCGCGCACGCGCAGCTCGAGCGTCCACCGCGGCGCGAGCCGCCGGTGGACGTCCGTGAGCTCCGTGAGCAGGTCGCTGATCGGTCGGCGGTCGTCCTCGCCGAGCCGCAAGTCGTGGATCGCCGCCCGCACATGCTCGCCTGCCCGCTTCAGGACCGCCAGGATCGGCGGCTCGCCGTCTCCGTCGACGGTCCCGTGGGGAACGAGCGTCACGGCCTGGCGGAGGTGGTGAAGGGCGTCGTCGTGGAGCCCCCGCGCGATCCGCCGCCGCTCGGCTTCGCGGACTTCGGCCATGGCCCGCTGGCCGCGTGCTCGCTCCGCGGCGGGCGCGAGGACGTCGGCCGCCGCACGCAGGAAGTCGACCTCGTCGACGCCGAAGGCCCGCTTCTGACGCGAGAGGACGGCGAGCGCCCCGAACGGCCGGTCGGTTCCCGGCACGCGCACGACGACCGCCGATACGCCCTCGCCAGTCCCCAGGTCGCCGGCGTCCTCGCCGAAGACCGGGTCACTTTGTGCGATTGCCCGCCGGAGCAGGGATCCCGGCGCCGGCGAGTCCAGCAGCCGGCCGACCACCTCCGTCTCGGAGCCCACGGCGGACCGCAGCTGGAAGCGGTCATCCATCGGTTCGTGTTCGGCAATCAGCGCCAGGTCGGCGCCGAGGACGGCGGCGATCGCGTCGACCGCGTTCTCCAGCAGGGCTTGCAGATCATCGCCGACGGCCGCTCGCCGCACGAGATCCGCGAGGGCGGACTGCTGCTGGATGCGTCGGCGGCGGTCGGCCTGCGCGAGCTTGCGAACGGTGATCTCATGGATGGCGACGGTCGTCCCGTGCTGAGACGGCGAGACGTGCACGTGAAACCAGCGGTGTCCCAGTGGGAGCTCGAAGACGACCGTCTGCTGCCTGTACGCCGCCGTGAGGACATGCGCTTCGACATCGGATCCGGCGAAGTCCGGGAAGACGTCCGCGATCGCGCGACCGACGAGCTCCTCACGCGTCAACGTCCGGCCGATGAGGTCGGTCAGGAGCCGCAGCGCCCGCGCGTTGAGGTACGCGCAGCGCAGGTGCTCGTCGAAGACGCAGAAGGCGTCCGTCACGCCCTCCACGACGAGCTCCATGCGGCGCTCGGAGGCACGCAGGGCTGCATCCTGCCGTCGGACCGCGGTCAGGTCGCGAGTGATCGTGGCCATCGCGATCGGCTCGCCCGTGATCGGATCGTCGACTCGGAAGCCGTCCCATGACACCGGGATCAGGTCGCCCGTGGCCACGTTGGCGAACTCGAGCTCCCATGCCCGGCGGCCCTCGCGCATGATGCCCGGCATCAGCTCTCGGTGGAAACGTTCGCGGTGCTCCGGTGCGAGGTAGTCCTCGAGCGTCGTGGTCTTCAGATCCACGCTCGCGTCGAGGCCGACGAGCCGCCGCCCGGCCGGGTTGAGGTACGTGGGCGTCCCGTCAAGGTCAGCTACGCCGATGAAGTCAGTCGAGTTCTCGAGCACCGCGAGCAGGCGCCGGCGCTCGCGTTCCAGCCGCCGGCGCTGCGTCACGTCGTAGTGAATCGCGAGATATCCCAGCAGCTCACCGTCCGGCTGGGCGCGAACGGCGACCGCGTCGATCTCGACGTCGACCGAGACTCCGTCCCGACGCTGGGCGACGAACTCGATCTGGCTGCGCCCGCGCTCGGTCAGCTCCCGTTCGTGGCGGGCCAGGCACGGGTCTCCGGCGAACACGCCGATCTCGCGCGCCGGATGTCCGAGCACCTCTGCGGCGGAGTATCCGTACAACCGCTCAGCGCCCGGGTTCCAGCTCAGCACGGTGAGCTGCTGATCCATCGTGAGCACGCCCGCCTCGATGTGCTCGAGCAGACTGTCGCGGCTGACGAATGCGGCGTCAGCGGCCAGGCTGAATCCAGATGAGCCAGGGCGGCGCTGCGGTCCGGCGACGGGCACACGCACAGACTGGCGCGTAAGCGCTCGTTTCGCCGGATCGGCGACGTTCTGCGTCAGATCAGGCACAGTGAAGACGCAGCGCCGTCGACGCGCTCGCCCTACCGAGACTCCCGCGGAGTGCGCGGCCGGTAGCGGCTGATCGTCTGATGTACCTCTTCGTCGTTCTCCAGACCCGAGCCGATCGCACCCACCACGGTCGCCATCGAGGCCGCGAACCAAGCGGCGGCGGCGTAGTCCCCGACTCCCGCTGGATGACCGAGGTTGGCCTCCATGAACCGCTCCGGAACCACAAGCACCATCGCACCCAGCACGGCCACGTAGAGCACCAGATAGCTGAACAGGAGCCCGAGCAGGATCGTCAGCACGGTCGCCGCGTTGGCACGCCGGATGAGCGCCGGGTCACGTGAGTCATCGGGTCGTTCCCACAGCGAGTGGGCGACGACGAGCCAGACCCCGAGCCCGCCGACGGCGAGCACCATGATGACCAGCAGACGCGGGACCGCGAGTTGGTCCGCAATTCCCCAGGCGTTCGCGTTGACGATGAAGAACCCGGCGCTCGCAAGGGTCGCGACCAGCACCTTCGACAGGTCACGGACGAGCCGGTACGGCCGATTGGTCAGCACCATCCGCCCGACCGACAATTCCTTGTGCGCGCTGAGCGGAGTCCCGCGTTCGGCGCGCTCATCTCCGCGCCCGCATTCCGTCACTGATACCCCCCGAACGCTGTAGGAATGCGTCTGGGGGCAAGGCGTAGCTTTGGGAAGCGGGGCGCTGTCTAGCGCGACCGATGCGCCAGCCAGTCGTAGATCGCCGCGAGGTCGGGACCGCTCAGGACGTGGCCGCCGCGACGCTCCTGTCGTCGTGCGCCGGGGATGGTGGCTAGCAGGTGCTCGTGGTGGTCTTGGGAGGCGAGCACATCGCAGTTCCGTACCACACGCTGGTCGGCCTTGTGAGCTTCGACAAGCTGTAGCCGCACGGTTGGGTCAAGGCGATGCAGTCATCGACAGCCGTCGACGCCGTCACGGTAGGTTAGCCGCGTGCGCTGGAGCTAGCCGTCCTCCTGGTGTCGGGCCGCGAGCGCACGACGATCGACCTCGGGCAACTGGTAATTGCCCGCGACTTGGATGCCGCCGGCCTCGACGTTGGCCATCGCGTCTGCAGCGAGCCGTTCGACGAGCGGGCGATAGTCGCGCTCGCCCCGGGCCGCAGCTTGAAACTCCGCGACATTGCCTGCGGACATCCCGGCGTACCAGTCCAGGCCAGGCGCATCGTATGGGGCGAGGCCGACCACGCTCGCGCAAGCGGTCACGTGATCTGGAAGCCGGGGCGGCGATCGCCAACGCATGCGGCGCCCCGCGCCGATCCGCCCCAGACGGCGAACCGATCCCAGCCTACGCTCTCCAACACGGTGCGCACGTCGTCGACCACGTCCACGATTCGCCGACCGGGCCACCGACCGGCCTCGCCGTACCCGGGACGGTCGATGACTAGAAGTTCAAACCCCGCCGGTCGGGCGGCGTCAATCAGCGGGTTGGCTGCGTTCGATCTGGTCTTTTCGGTTGGAGACGAGCTTGACGACCAGGTCCTCGGGCACCGGAGCCTTCTCGGTGAACTGGAACGTGCCTTTGGTGCCCTTCGTGGGTTCGATGACCCCGGCCGTGGGATAGATGCTCATATGGTTCTTGTAGGCGGCGAAATAGATGAGGTACTTGCCGCGGTACTTGAACGTCGGGATGCCATAGCTGATCGTCGCTTCAGCCTCCGGCACGAGGCGCTTCACGATCGCCTGCAGGCGCTGGAACTGTTCGCGCTGTCCCGAAGGAAGCGCGCCGACGTACTCGTCCACGGTGCTCACCCGCGTAGCGTACGCGCGACCTCAGGCTCTCACCGGCGAAGGACGATGAGGTCGTCGCTGAGATCAGGCTCGGGATGGACGACGTCACCGATACAGGGGTGTCGGCGCCCTGCGAGCACTCGCCTGGCGGCCATGCTCCTGGCGTCACTGACGTGAAGCGATGTCATTCGTTTCGCGACCGACGAAGCGCAAGGAGGAACACGACCTGAACCACGGCGTCGATCAGGTACGTCGGGGCGATCCGCCGGCGGACGACGTACACCACGTCGATAGCGGCCAGGGACGCGGCGCTGCCCGCCGCGAGCGCGACGGTCTCGGTCGTGACGCGGTCGTGGCGCACGGCGCTGGCGACAGCGCAACCGATGACCGCCACGACCGCGCCCACGGTCTGGACGAGCCACCATTCGCGCTTGGGTCCGGTCAGCGCTTCAAAGCCGCGCCGCGACAAGAACGGGAAGACACCCGTGGCCACGTAGTACGCGGACTGGGCCAGGAGTGGACGGTGCGTACGGTCGGAACTCTCGTGGCTGGGCTGCATGACATCAGGATGATCCGCCGCGCTGATCGTCAACCACGGCAGTACGAATCCGGTGCTGCCGCTGCCTTCCGCCGTAGCGAAGACCGGCGACTCCGGTATCTTGAGCGAGCGGGGGTCTGCGCGCCGAGTATCAGCCGAACACGAGATGGGGTCGCTGGTGAATGCACGGACGTCGATCGCTGGGAACCCCTATCCGCTGGCCGGAACCGCCGGGCCGTCGAGCGGTGTTCCGGTCGCGCTGTCGACGTTTGTCGGGCGTGAGCGCGAACTGGCTGAGCTCTGCGATGAGCTCGCTGAAACGCGGTTGTTGACGTTGACGGGCACCGGCGGGTGCGGGAAGACGCGCCTTGCCGCGCGGCTCGCCGACGGTGGGATCGGGCAGCGCTTTCCGGACGGGGTGTTCTGGATCGACATCGCGCCGGTCGCCGATGAGCGGCTTGTGGCTGCGGCGATCAGCGAAAGGCTCGGCGTTCGCCCGATGCCGGGCGTGACCGAGCTTGAGGCGTGCGCGGGGTTTCTGGCCGCTCGCACGGCGCTGGTGGTTCTCGACAACTGCGAGCACCGGGTGGAGGCGTGTGCCGAGGCGGTCGCCGCGTTGTTGCGCGCGGGGCCCGGAGTCTCCGTCCTGGCGACGAGCCGCGCACGGTTGTCGGTCGAGGGCGAAGTCACCTGGCGGGTGCCGTCGATGTCGTTGCCGGCGGTCGGCGCGCCCGCCTCAGACGCCGCTTCGCTGTTCGTAGAGCGCGCACGCCAGGCGCGACCCGGCTTCACGTGCACGGACGATGAGCCGATCCGTCAGATCTGCGCGGCGTCGGACGGCCTGCCGTTGGCGATCGAGCTTGCTGCGGCCCGCTTGCGGATGATGTCGCTCGAACAGCTCGCCGCCGGCGTGACGGATCGTCTGCGGCTGTTGACGGGAGGGCCGCGCACGGTGAGCGCCCGCCACCGGACGCTACGGGCTTCGATCGATTGGAGCCACGAGCTGTTGGCACCTGATGAGCGGGTGCTGTTGCGTCGCGTCGCCGTGTTCACGGGCGGATTCACGCTCGATGCGGCAGAGTCGATCTGCGCCGCCGACGCGATCGAGCCCGAGCGCGTGCTCGATCTGCTCGGGGCGCTCGTCGACCAGTCGCTGGTGATCGCAGACGAGCACGGGCGCTACCGGTTGCTGGAGACCGTGCGCCAGTACGGGCTCGAGCGGCTGGCCCAGGCCGAGGAGACCGACGCCCTACGCGACCGCCATCGCGACGTGTTTCTCGCGTTCGCGGAGGAAGCGAGCTCGCACCTGGAGACGGGCGAGCACCGCGCGTGGCTCGATCGTCTCGATCCCGAATCGGCCAACCTGGCGGCCGCGATCGAACACGCCCTGGGCAGCGACCCGGTGCTGGCGCTGCGCCTCTGTGTCGCCTTGCACCGCTGGTGGGGCGCGCGCGGGCGCCTGGCGGAGGCCGAGCTGGCCCATTCGCGGTCGCTGGAGGCGTGCGCCACGCGCGAGCCCGCGCTGCGCGCCCAGGCGCTTGTCGGTCGCGCATTCCTCGCCACGGGAATGGGTGCCTACGAGGCGACGCTCACGCACGCCACCGAGGCACTCGCACTGGCTGACGAAGCGGGCGACGACCGCACCGCCGCCCGAGCGCGTTGCCACATCGGGCATGTCGTGCAACTCGCGAGCCCGCGGGCATCACGAGCCGACCTGGTGCGTGCTGTCGAGCTGGCCCGCAGCGCCGGCGACGACTGGGCGTTCGTGACCGCCAAGCAATGGCTCGCCTCCGCGTATTTTCTGGAGTTCGATCATGCGGCGGCTACGCGGGCCAACGACGAGGCCGTCGAACTGGCCGAGCGTCTGGGCGATCCGTTCTTGCTCGGTCGACGGTGGCTGTGGGCCACTTGGATGCTGATGCACGACGGTCGGTTGGTCGAGGCGCGCGCGGCCGTCGAGCGGGCGTTCGTCGCGTACGCGGGCATCGCGGGCGCAGCCCAGGAGGCGCTGGCCGTCTGCGGAATCTCGCAGATCGACACCTGGGAAGGAGAGGCCGAGCGGGCGCTCGCCCGCTTGGAGCGGCACCTGGAGCTCGCGCTCAAGCTCGGTGCCCGACTCGGCGTGCCGTGGCTTCTCGAGGTGACGGCGTTCGCGCAGCTGGCCGCCGGGCAACTCGACGCCGCCCGCGATGGCCTGGAGCGCCTCCTGGCGCTGCTCGGTGAGAAGCCGAGCTTCGTCGCCGCACGAGCACTGGGCCTCCTCGCCGAGGTGCAGCGCCTGCAAGGCGACGACGCCGCCGAGGCCACGGCACGGCGCGCGCAGCACTGTGGCGAGCGCTACGGCAATCGATTCCTGGCCACGCATCTGGTCCTCGCGCGCGTGGCCGCGGCGCAAGGGGAGTGGACGGTCGCCCAACAAGCGGCGCTCGCCCACCTGGATGTCTGCGCGCAGGGCGGCCACGAGACCCACATCCCGGCGTGTCTGGACGCGCTCGGGGAGGTCGCGGCCGGGTTCGGTGAGGATCGGGACGCGGTCCGTCTGCTCGCCGCTGCGGAACGCTCGCGGGAGAGGCTCGGAATCGTGCGGATTCCGGCAGAGCCCGAGCATTGGGCGGCTATCGACCGCCGGCTGCGCGAAGCACTCGGCCAGGACGGGTACGAGGCTGCGCGCGCCCAAGGCGGCGAGCTGACCACCGACGACGCGCTCGAGTGGGCGCGGCGCGGTCGCGGCCCGCGCCGACGCCCGCCGAGTGGCTGGGCGTCACTGACACCCACCGAGGCGAAGGTCGCCGAACTCGTCGCTCAGGGCCTGACCAATCCCGCGGTCGGGGAGCGCATGTTCATCTCCGCGCACACCGTCAAGACCCACGTCACGCATATCTTCAGCAAGCTCGACGTCCACAGCCGCGCCGAGTTGACCGCTCGCGTGGTGCGCCGCGAGGCGGGGTGAGTCGTGTTCTCCGACGTACTGTTGCCGTTGTCGGTGATGCTCATCATGGGCTCACTCGGGTTGACGTTGACGCCGCCCGACTTTCACCGCGTCGTGACGGCGCCGCGGGGCGTCGCGATCGGCCTGCTGAACCTGCTGGTGATCTCGCCGCTGCTCGCGTTCGGCGTCGCCGAGCTGTATGGGCTGGCGGCGGCGCTCGCGGTCGGCGTCGTGCTGATCGGCGCGTCGCCGGGCGGGACCTCCGCCAACCTGCTCACGCACCTCGCTCGCGGTGACGTCGCGCTCAGCGTCTCGATCACGGCGCTCTCGAGCGTCGCTTCCGTGCTCACCGTGCCGTTGTTCCTGTCGCTCGGCGCCGACTGGTTTGACGCGCGTGACCTCAGCGGCGAGATCTCGATGGTGGGGATCGCCGCGCGCGTGTTCTTGATCACGATCGTCCCGCTGTCCATCGGGATGCTCATCCGCGCACGCTGGACCGCGTGGACGTTGCGCAACCTGGGGCGCGCGCGGGTGCTCGCGCTGAGCGCGTTCGGGCTCATCGTCGCCGGTGCGGTCGCGACCGAGTGGGAGACGATCACCGGCGCCTTCGGCGACATCGCGGCCGCCGTCATCACGCTCAACGTGCTCGCGATGGCCGTGAGCTTCGGGGTCGCGCGTGCGGTCCGGCTCGACGGTCGCCAGTCGACCGCGATCGCGATGGAGCTCGGCGTGCACAACGCGACCCTGGCGATCGCGGTCGCGACCAGCGTCGATGACACGCTCGCCGGGCCCGCGGCCGTGTACGGCCTGTGCATGTTCGCCACGGCAAGCCTCTTCGCGTGGGCGATGGCACGTCGCAACGCGGCCGCCGCGCTGATGTCCGTCTAGGCGCGGTCCAATATCGCCCGGATGGGCGATGTTGTGATCCCCGCTCGCCGGAAGCCTCTCCCGGGCAACCACACATCCGGGAGGAAGCATGAATCGAGTTCGAGCGACGGTCCTCGCAGTTGGTGCGGCCGGCGCGGTCGCAGCCTGGCCCGTGCCGACGGTCTCGGCGAGCGGATCGAACGTGACCGTGATGACCCGCAACGTCGCGGTGGGAGCCTCCCTCGGCGGCGGCCTGACCGCACGCAATCCGCAGGAGCTCTCCGACCGCATCGGCGAGTTCATGCAACAAGTCGCGGCCAACGACTTCTCGATCCGGGCGCAAGGACTCGCGAGCGAGATCCTTCGAGCCCAGGCGGACCTCGTCGGCCTACAGGAGGTCGCTTGGTGGCGCACCGCGCCGTGCGCGATCGGAACGGTCCCGCCGCAGGCGACGGACAACCGCTACGACTACCTGAGCCTGCTGCTCGACCGGCTCAACCGCCACCGCGGCGTCCGCTACCGCGCGGTGGTGATCGCGCCACAGTTCGACTTCGAGGCGCCGGGCAACCTCGACGGCGACCGGGCGACCGGTGTCAAGCTGGTCCCCGGGCACCTCGAGGGCTGCGAGGCGAACGTCCGCCTGACCATGCGTGACGTCATCCTCGTCAAGGACGGCGTCGTGATCCAGAGTGCCGCGAGCGGCAGTTATCAGAACCTGCTGGCGTCCTCCGTCGCCGGTAGCCCGGTCAAGCTGACCCGTGGCTGGGCCCGCGTTGACGCCGAGATGGGCGGCCGGCGGTTCCGCTTCGTGAACACCCAGCTGGAGGCCTTCGACGACCAGACGCCAGTGCCGAGCCTGCGTGCGCGGCAGGCCGGTGAGCTGATCGCCCCGGGCGGCCCGGCCAGCGGTGAGCTCCCGGTGATCCTCGTCGGGGACCTCAACTCGGGCCCCAGCACGGACGGACAGGCGTTCCGCGCGCTGGTCGGCGCCGGCTTCTCCGGAACGAGTTCGTGGCGTTCGTTCACCTGCTGCATCACTTCCTATCCCCGGCTGGCGGTCGACGGCGGCGGAAGCGCGTCGCAGTTCGACCACACCACCGATCACGTGATGATCAACGCTCCGCACAGGCTCCGCCTCGTGCACTCGCGGGTCACCGGGCTGTTCCCGGTGAACGGCTTCTGGAGCTCGGATCACGCGGGCGTCGCCACCACCTTCAAGGTGAGGTAGCGAGCATGTTCTCAGCGTGCAAATCCGCCGCGGTCGTGGCCATGGCCCTGGGAGCGGCGCTGTGCGCTGGTGCTGAGCGGACCGGATCGTCTTCGCCCTCAGCGTGATCCGAGCCCCAGACGGAGCCCTCGGCCGTACTTTCGTGCCGCTCCCGAAGCGCTGCGTCGTCGGGCTCGTCGATCAGCTGTTCCCGTCCCAGACGGGCGTGGGCGTGGGCGTGGGGGGCGGACCGTTGCGGCAGTCGGAGGTCCGGTAGCCCTCCGCGCACTCGGTCTTCGCCCGCCAGCGCGCGGTGAAGTCCTGGACGAAGACGTCGAGCGCCGCCTGCTGGGCCTCCGATTCGAGCATCTGCCGGATCGTCTTCTTGACTTCGGTCAAGGGCTGCTGGCGTTCGCGCTCGATCTTGGTGACCGTCAAGACGTAGTAGCCGGATCCGGTGCGGATCGGGCCGACCAGCCGGCCCTTGCGGGCGCGGAAGACGGCCTTCTCGAACGCGTTCTCCAGCGTGCCCTCTGCCAGGGGCGGCAGCTTGCCGCCCTTGCGCTTGGTCTCCTCGTCGATCGAGTACCGCCGCGCCACCGACTTCCAGGACGTGCCGCGCTCGAGCTCCGCCCGTGCGCGCTCGGCGTCGGCCTTGCGCTTGGTCAGCACGATCCGCAGCGAGCGCGTCTCGGGCTCGACGAAGCTCGACCGGTGCTGGTGGTAGTACTGCTCGATCGCCTGGTCGGTGATCTGGCCGTGGCCCGCGACCACGTGGTCGCGGATCTTGTTCGACAGCAGGTCGAGCCGGACGCGCGCGTGGATGTCGGCGAGCGTCTGGCCGGACGTCTTCAGGAACTTCTGGAAGTCCGCTTCCTCGGGGAAGCTCTGCCGCTTCTGTTTGTCGAAGTCCTGGGTGACCTCGGCGTCGGTCACGGTCAGGCCCCGAAGGGCGGCCTCGCCCTCGATCCATTTGAAGCTGATGAGCAGTTGCATGACCTGGTCGCGCAGCTGCGCGTACTCGCGCTGGCACAGCGTCCTCAGCCGCGTGTCCGTGACCTTCTGGCGTTCCTTGGGCGGCAGCGCCTTGCGCTTGGTGGCGATGCAGCGACGATGGTCGTTCGCCCGATCGGGAACCGTGGCGTCGGCGTTCCCGGTCGACCGGGCGGCGATCGTCATCCAGTGCTCGAAGACCTGCCGCTCGATCACCTGCCCGTCGACCGTCGCCACGGGGTCGGTCGGCGCACCGGTAGCGCCGAACAGGCCGGCGCCGGCGACGGCGAGAATGGTCAATGCAGATGTGAGCATGGGCAGCCTGGCGGGGGGTCGAGGTCGGGGCTTCCCCCCAGTGTGGCGTGCGCGACCGACGCCTCCGCGGACGTGCTGGTCCCGCTGACGCCCACGCCGACGGCGGACGCTTAGTCATACAAGGTCGAGCCGTGGACCGCGGTCACCTGGCACGAACGGCGCAAAGCCGGGTTCGACGGCCTGGGGCAGACGATGCGCGAGCTGGGGGCGCGGGCCGACGCGGACGGCTGACCCGGGCCGGGCGATCGGTCGCTCATCGTTTGGGCACCAGGATCTGCGCGAGGGCCCCGCCCTTGAAGCGCTCTTCCGCGACGACGTCCAGCTTCAAGTGCTCTCGCAGTCCGGCGAATGGGCTGCGCCCTGCGCCGATCGCAATCGGGACCGTCGTCAGCTGGTACTCGTCGACGAGGCCCAAGCGGGTCAGCGACTGGGCGAAGTCCGGGCCGCCGTGGACCAGGACCGTCCCCTTGTCGTCTCGGGCCTTGAGGTCCGCGATCCCCGCGGCCAGGTCCTCGCCGAAGATCTCGGCCGGTCCCCACTCCGCCGTCTGCAGCGTGCGGGAGAAGACGGCCTTCGGCTTCTCGTTCATCGCCGTGGCGATCGGCCCGTCCGACGCGGCCCAGTGCGGGCCCATGATCTCGTAGCTACGGCGGCCCATCGCGTGGACGCCGGCGTCCTCGAGCGCGCGGCGGTTCCACCCACCCGAGTCCTCGCCGAACCACTCGAACATCCACTCGTGGGTCCCGTCGGGGCTGGTGGCGAACCCGTCGAGGGACACGACCATCTTGAGAACCACTTTGCGATCGCTCATGTCGGTAGAGACGCATCCCCGCGCGGGAACTCATCGGCGGCTGGCTCGACGGTGGACACGACGGGAGCGAGTTGCGCATCACCGCGCTCGGGCGCGTGTTCTCTGCGTAGTGCGAGCTTCTCGGATCTTCGCTTTGGTGACCATGGCCGCCGCGGTGCTGACCGCGGACGCCCGCGGCGCCGTCCCCGCTGACGCCGTGCCCGACGCCCCGGCGGACTTTGGCGTCGCCTTCCAGACGCAGGCCGGCCCGGTCGTGACGACCGTGACCGTCAACGGCCTGCAGGCGGGCGAGCGCGTCGCGCTCTCCTGCCGGAACTGCCTCGGCCAGACCGCCGTAGAGGCGGAAGCCGCGGGCGCCCGCCACGTCTTTCGTCCCAAGCTGCGCCTGAACGGCACGTCACGGCTCGAGGTGGTCGTCGTGGGCCGCAACTTCAGCCGTTCGCGCGCGTATCGCGTGACGGGTGGCCGGCTCGAGCTCGACGCCCGCGCGTGCTCGAGCGTCGCCGAGAATCGCCGTGTGCGGTGCGCGTCGCTCACGGCGCCGCGGCCGTGGGCGACGATGAACGTCTGCTCGCCGTCCGACGTCGGAATGCGCGCCGCCAGCCCGAGCGGCGGCCGCTCGCGCGACACCGTCGCGGCCCGTTTCCGGCTCCAGTACGCCGAGGGCGGGCGCTGGGTCGACGTTCCGAGCGGGACGTCGCCGTGGACGGTGCTCGGGCGCGCCAACCGGTCCTGGCAGGGCGGCTACACGTTCCGCTTCACCGCCGCCAAGGGCCGCACGTTCCGGGGGGTCGCCGAGTTCGAGTGGCGGCGCGGCAAGCGAGTCGTCAGGACGGCCGCGCGCTTCACGTCACCCCGCCGCACGGCCGGCTTCTCGTCGTCGATCTGCGCCGTATGACCGCCGCGTGCATCGCGGAGGCCGAGGCCGCCGCTACCGGATCGTGAAGGAGCGGATCGTGCTCTCGATGTTGCAATCGTCGGTGCCGTCGCTGCAGTCGATCGCGTAGGCCTGCCAGTACCACTTGCCCTTGCGGTTGAGCCAGTGCGAGGAGAGCGCGGGGTAGCGCTCGGCCTTGTGCGAGTACGTGCTGCCGCTCTGCTTCATCGAGCGCATGTACTGGCTGTCGTCGATGAGGCCGTCGGCGCCCTTCTTCTTCGACTTGGAGACGATGATGAACACGCCGGAGGCTTCGGACGAGGAGTCCAGCTTGGCCTTGAACGTGAACGCCTTGCCCTTGGAAATCTTCTTGCCGTTGGACGGGCCGCTGAGCGTGGGCGCGATCGCGGCTTGAGCGGACGCCACGGGTGTGGCCAGGAGCGCCGCGACGGTGGCGGCGACGAGGAAGCGGGGAACGTGAGGCACGCCAGCACGCTACGGCCAACGCGCGGCCGGGTCAATCAGGTTCCGACCCTGAACTTTGCTGAACGACGACGAAGGCCCCGCTGGTCAGGCGGGGCCACAGTTCGTCGTAACTACAAGCCGGCGTCGTCGGGAGGCGAGCCGCGGTCCGGGGGAACGGACAAAGGGCGGCTCGCGAACGACTGGAGGAGGGAGAGAGAGGAGTGTCCTGAGGTCTTCGGCTTGAAGGTCTTGCTTACAGCCGGAACTCTGCCACTCGCCAGTCGCGCATCCGGTGATGGAGGCAGGCGTCTGCGGGTGTGGGCAGTCACCCGCGCCGGGGTGGGGCCAGCCACACCCTCAGGCGCGTTTGGCGGCGGGACGGCGCGCTTGCAGGAACTCGCGGGCGCGGCGTCGGATCCGGAGCGGGAGCGCTCTCACTCCGGAGGGGGGTTGCGGTGCGACCCGCTGCCCGTACCGGTCGAGGACGGCGCGCGCCCGCATCGGGACGGCGATGATCTGATCGTCGACGCACGGTGATCAGGTGCTCGGGCCAGCGTGCCCGGATCGCGTCGAAGACCTCGAGCAAGGTCGGGCCAGCGCTCCGGGTCGTGCGGGGGTGGCGGTGCGGTGGCGAACAGGCTGGCGTCGTCGATCAGCGATGCAGTCGTCCGGGTGGCCGGACTCGATCGCGGCGAGCTCGTCGACGCACGGGGCATTCGTCCTCGGCGCCGGCGGTCGAACCGAGGCGTCCAGTGCCCGTCGAGGAAGTACAGGGCCGGGGTGCCGGCGTCGACGACGCTCTTGAGCACCTCGCCCGAGTGGCCCTGGAGTGGACGGCGCCGCGGCTCGTCGGCGAGCCTGCCCACGGCGGCCTCGTAGAGCTCAGCCGAGAGTTCGATCGTGATGACTTCGGGGAACACCTGCGCGAGCGAACGCGCCGTCCCCCCTCGGTAGGTGCCGGTCTCGACCGCCCGCCGAAGCGCGAGCGCTGACGCCAGTTCGGACGCCAGGCGCAGATCGACGGTGCCCATCCCCCGTTTCAGCCGCGGCTGCCCGTGGGGCGCGGCTTGCGCTTGCTGGTCGGCTCGTCGACGGCGGCCTGGCGGCGCGCGGCGGCCTCTTCCTTGAGCTTCTCCTGGTGCGCGGCGAACTCGGCGCTGCGCTCCTGCGGGGAGGCGTACTTGGGGCGGGCGGACGGCTTGGGGGGCGTCATCGGGACACCGAGCCGAGGCGCCGGGCGGCGGCGCGGGCGGCCACGAGGTCGCGCTCGCGAGCGGCGATGGTCTTGCGTTCCGCGGCGATGCCGACCGCGGTGGTCACCGACTCAGGGCGACTCGCGGGTACAGAAGGGTCCTGCTGGGTGCCGGTCGTCATGGCCGGGCCTCCAAAATGGTTTGTGCCACGGCGTGGGCACGGGACGCCGGGGGAAAACCGCCCGGCTTGTACTGCTCCACCGTACCAGTCGGCGGTGATCTGAGTCGCTGGTCAGCCGACGTAGGCGATCGTCTGCGGGCCCTCGGGCAGGACGCACACGGTGGCGCTGTCACCCTCGGCCGCGACGGTCGCGGAGATGTCGCGCGTCTGCTCCAGATGCACCGCGCGCAACTCCTCGTCGGTGAGGTGGCCGGTGTGCATCACCAGCCGTGCGTGGTCCTGGATGTTGTATTGGATCTGGACCTGCCACTGGTCGGGCGTGACGTGGTCGGACTGCTTGATCGCGCTCAGGAAGTCACGCGGGGAGGCGTGGCGTTCGAGCAGCTCGCGATAGGAGCCGTGGCCCGGGAAGCCGTCGCGGCACTCGGCGGCGCACACGATCAGCCCACCGGGCTTGACGACCTTCGCCGCGGCCGACATGCCCTTGACCGCCTGGTAGAGGTTCTGGTCGAGCGGATAGCCGGAGTTGCTCGTGATCACGACGTCGAAGGCCGCGGGCACGGCCTGCATGGCGAACTCGCGCGCGGCCTCGCAGGCCGCGGCGTGCATCGGCCCGAGCTCTCCGCCGAAGGCCTCGATCACGCGCTGCTCGCGGTTGAGGATCACGTCGAAGGCGAAGTGCGGCGGCGCGGCGGCGGCCGCGGCGCGGATGTCGGCGTGGACGGGGTTGGCGTCGATCTCGCCCCAGGTCGCGCGCGGGTCGCCGATCCGGGCCGCGTCGTGCAGCACGAGCACCGTGTCCAGCCCGGCGAGGCCGGGCGTGACGAGCTTGGGCCCGCCGCTGAACCCGGCGAAGAAGTGCGGCTCGACGAACCCGGTCGTGATCCGCAGGTCGGCCTCGACCCACTCCGTGTTGATCCACACCGGCACGCCGCGGCCGTGCTCGCCGAGGAAGGTCAGCGTGGACTTGTCGCGCGCGTCGTGGTTGACGACCCGCACCCGCTCCACCAGCTCGTCGCCGAGCATGGCGCGGATCTCCTCGTCGGAGTTGCCGCGGTGGGTGCCGGTGGCGACGAGGATCACGACGTCCTCGTCGGGCACGCCGAGCTCCTCCAGCACGGCGGGGATCATCTTGTCCCGCGGCTGCGCGCGCGTGCCGTCGCACATGGAGATCGCGACCTTCATGCCCGGCTTCGCGAGCTCGCGCAGCGGCGGGCCGGCGACGGGGCGCCGGAGCGCCTCGCGCAGCACCGCGGCCTCGTCCTCCGCACCGGCGTGGTACGCCGGCTCCACCACGGTCGTGCGGTCGTCGGGCAGCTCGACCTCGAGCCCGCCGACGCCATAAGCGAGTCGGACCTTCACGGTCGTGAGAATATCCCGCTTGACTCTCCAGTAGGTGGAGACCTGACCATGTCCGCATGACCGCCCTGCTGAGCATCGGAGAGCTGGCGTCGCGCACGGGATTGCCCGTGCGGACGATCCGGTTCTACTCCGACGCCGGCGTGGTGCCCGAGGCTGATCGGAGCGAGGCCGGCTATCGCCTGTACGGCGAGGACGCGCTTGCCCGGCTCGGGCTGGTGCGGACCCTGCGCGACCTGGGGATCGATCTGCCGACGATCCGCCGGGTGCTGGAACGTGAGGTCAGCGTCCCGGATGTCGCGGCGGCGCACGCCGCGGCGCTCGAGGCGCAGATCCGCGTCCTGCGGGTGCAGAAAGCCGTGCTCGAGGCGGTTGCCCGACGTGGAAGCGACCCAGAGGAGATGCAACGGATGCACAGACTCGCCCAACTGAGCGACGACGAGCGCAAGCGGATCGTCGCCGACTTCCTGGACACGGCCTTCGAGGGCCTGGACATGGACCCGACGTTCGTGGCGCACATGAAGTCCGGGCTGCCGGAGCTGCCGGAGGACCCGAAGCCCGGAGCAGGTGGACGCCTGGATCGAGCTCGCCGAACTCGTGCAGGACGCCTCGTTCCAGGCCAGCATCCGCCGGATGTCCGAGCAGCACGCCGCCGCGCGGGCGAGCGGGGAGGACCTGCGGCCGGACGCGGGCTGGCAGCAGGCCGCGGCGCTGGTCACCGAGCGCTCGAACGCGGCGCTGGCGGCGGGCCTGGACCCGGCCTCGCCCGAGGCGCAGGCGATCGTCGACGAGGTGCTCCCGGCGTTCGGAGGCGACCATGACCGCGCGGCGCTCGCCGACCGCTTCGCCACCGGCTCAGACCCCAAGGCCGAGCGCTACTGGCAGCTGATGGCGATCATCAACGGCTGGCCGCCCGTGCCGACGACGGTCCCGGCGTGGGAGTGGTTCATCGCCGCGCTCAGAACCGCACCCGGTCCCGAGCGCCCGCGCTGAGCCCTCATCGGGCGGCGCGAGCATGTCCGCCGCGGCGAGCGCGCCGTCGTACAGGCGGATGTCGCGGATGCGGCCCTTGAACCCACCGATCCGCAGCGCCTGCGACGTGGCGGCGAGGGGGGTGCCGGCCCGCTTGCTCGCGACCAGCTTGCCGTTGCGGTACGTGCGGATGGTGGTGCCGTCGTAGGTCATCGCCACGTGCGTCCAGCGGGCGCGCGGGACCGACAGGCGCGCCGTGCTCTTGCCGACCTGGCCGCCGCGGGTGGTGAGCTTGAAGGCGGAGCCGCGCTGGGCGATCGTGCCGGCGCGCGTCACCCGCACCCGGGCCATGAGCGTGAAGCGGTCCCGCACGACCGGCGCGCGCAGCGAACGCGTCGCTCCGAGGCGCAGCGTCTTGCTCCACGCGCCGACGAGCTTCGGCTGCGTGGCGGCGGGACCGTCGCCGACCACATCCGGCGTCGGCGTCGGCGTCATGGCGGGCTGGGGCACGGGTTCGAACTCGAAGTCGCAGCTGTCGCTCCGGCAGGGGCCGACGGTCGGGGTCGGCGTGACCGTCACGGTCGGGGTCGCAGTCGGCGTGGCCGTGGGCGTCGGGGTCGGCGTGACCGTCGCGGTCGGGGTCGCAGTCGGCGTGGCGGTGGGCGTCGGGGTCGGTTCAACCACCGGCGCCTCGTCCGGCCACGCGCCGCCGGACACGTGCCCGTCGACCTGCCAGCTGCCCGGACGTGGCCTGCGACGTCACGGGGTCCCCACACGGGTTGACCGGGCTGCCGTCCTGGCCCCAGTCGGCCCAGTTGAACGACGCCCCGTCACCGGAGGACACGTACAGCTGGCCGTCGGGACCGAACTCGATCGAACCCGTGGAGTGCGACGGGTACTGCTGGCACCAGTCCTCGATCAACACGGTCTCGGTGCCGGTGTTGGCGACAGGCGCGAGAGCCGGCCGCTGACCACGCACCCGTCGGCCGTCGGCCCGGGCGGCGTCGGGCACTGTCGCCCCAGCGCGGCTGCATGCGTGCTGTTCGGCGCCTTGTCGTAGGCGTAGAGCACGTACACGTACGGGCGGCCCGTCGTGAACTGCGGGTCCAGCGCCATCCCGAGCAGCCCGCGGTCCCAGTAGTCGTGCACGCTGTTGCGCAGGTCGACGAACTGCGTCGGCGACGGGTCCTGGAGGTTGTCGAAGACGTTGATGATCCCGCTCTTGCTCGCGACGAACACCTTCCCGTCGGGCGCGAACCGGATCACCGTCGGATTGCCGAGCCCACTCCACACCGTGGTCTGCGTGAACCCGGGGGGCAACACCACCGCGGAGGCGCTCCCGGCAGCGCACAGCGCGCCGATGACCACGAGCAACCCGATGAGCCTCCGCATCGACCGGAAACTATTGGAATGCGGCCCCGACGTCCGGGAACATTTGTCCACGGTCAGGCGCGCCGTCGCGCGGACACGCGCCCGCGGCGGAACGCGACGTGGGCCACGAACAGGACGCCGAACGTCCCGAGGAGCGGCCAGGCGAGTTCGGGCTGACCGGTCGCGAGGTAGCCGATCGCGTACACGGCGGCGAGCCCGCCGCCGATGATCAGGACGAGCAAGCTCATCCCGACCGCGAAATCCCAGAACGGCGTGGTCGAGGCGTCGGCGTACGGATCAGGCTGATCCCGGGGCACGGTCGCTCATCGCGACCCTACGCCTCTTCAGCCTGCTCGCGCAACCACTGCCGCATGACGGTGCTGGTGCGCAGGCCGAGCTCCACGGTGCCGCGGAACGGGTGCTTGTGCGGGAGCGCGTCGAGCTGGTCGGCGATGGCCTGCAGGTTCGTGAAGTACTCCTCGGCGAACGCAAGCTCGCGCTCGACGGCGGCGCGGCGGTCGTCGGGTTCGAGGAGGCCGAGCAGGAACCAGCGGACCGCGGTCTCGTTGCGCTGTGCGCGGTTCGCCTCGCCCTCGAGCAGCCACTCGCGGATCTCTTCGTGGCCGGCGTCGGTGACCGCGTAGGTGCGGCTGTTGCGCGCACCCTCGCCGACCACCTCGACCATCCCGGCCTCGTGCAGGCGGGCGAGCTCGGGGTAGATCTGGCTGTGGCTCGCGTGCCACGCCGTGCCCATCGAGACCTCGAACTTCTGCGCGAGCTCGTACCCGGTGGCCGGGGCGACGGCGAGCAGGCCGAGGAGCGCGTGGCGCAGGGACATCCTCGCCAGCGTACTGCAAGAATTGACATGTCGAACTTGACATGTCCATAAAGACATGTAAATCTCGACATATGGAACTGACACCGAAACGGCAACGGCTGCTGCTGGCGGCCGTGATGTCCGGCCTGCTGCTCGCGATGCTCGATCAGACGATCGTCGGCACCGCGCTGCCCGAGATCGTCGGTCGGCTCGGAGGGGACTCGCTGTACGTGTGGGTGGTCACCGCGTACCTGGTGGCGGCGACGGTGTCGCTCCCGATCTACGCCCGGCTCTCGGATCGCTACGGGCGGCGCCGGTTGCTGCTGATCGGCATGGTGATCTTCCTGCTCGGTTCAGGGCTCTCGGCCGCGGCGCAATCGATGGAACAGCTCGTCGCGTTCCGCGGGGTGCAAGGCTTGGGCGCCGGTGCCCTCGAGGGCCTGACGTTCATCCTGGTCGCCGACCTGTACGCGGGCAAGCGCAACGCCGCGCTGCAGGGCGCGATGGCCGGCCTGATGGGCGTGAGCTTCATCCTCGGCCCGCTGCTGGGCGGCTTCATCGCGGACGGGATCGGGTGGCGCTGGGTGTTCCTCGTGAACCTGCCGATCGGCCTCGTGGCGCTCGCCGTCGTCGCCTGCGTGCTCCCGGCGAGCATCGGTCGCAGCGAGGACCGGCGCACGAAGCTGGACCTGAAGGGCATCGCGCTGCTCACGCTCGCGATCGGCCTCGTGCTCATCGGCTTGAGTGAGCGCGAAGCCGTGCTGCTCATCGCCGGTCTGGTGCCGCTGGCCGCGTTCGTGTGGGTCGAGCGCCGCGCATCCGCGCCGATCATCCCGCCCGCGCTGTTCGCGGAGCGCAAGACCGGCGCGATCCTCGTCGCCGGCGCGTTCGGCGCGTTCGGGATGTTCGCCGGCCTGCTCCTGCTCCCGCGCTACTTCCAGACCGTCGAGGGCGCCAGCGCGACGCACTCCGGCGTGCTCATCTATCCGCTGCTGATCGGCCTGATCATCTCGGTCAACGTGGCCGGCGGCGTGATCGCCAAGCGCGGCGAGTACCGCACCGTGGTGCTCGGCGGCATGGTCCTGCTCGTGCTCGGCGCGCTCGGCTTCGCCACGTTCGACGCGGGCACGCCGAAGTGGGAGAGCCTGCTGTTCATGGCGCTGATCGGCCTGGGCGTCGGGCCGCAGCTTTCGGGCCTGCAGATCGCCATGATGCGGGTGCTCGAGCCGGCGCGCATCGGCGGCGGGCTCGGGACGCTGATGTTGCTCCGCCAGGTCGGCGCGGCGGTCGCGCTCGCGGCGGCGGAGATGATCTACTCGCGCGGAGACGATCCCGCCGTCGCTACGGGGACGGGCATCGTCGTGATCGCGGTGGTGGGTGCGGTGATCGCGACCGCGGCGCTGCTCTCCGTGCCACGGCCAGCCACGCGCTTCGCGCTGGCCACATGAGCGCCAGCAGCGCGGGGGCGAGGAAGCCGAGCGGCAGGAACAGCGCGAGCCCGAACGCCGTCCCGAGCTGCGCGCTCGTGGCCAGCACCGCCGATGCGATGCCCTGATCGGCGGCGTCGATCGCGGCCGTGCCCTGCGCGGTCGACGCCACCGAGGCCAGCCCCAGCCCGCCGCCCATCAGCACGAACGCGGCGAGCATCACCGGGACGGCGGGAGAGATGGCGAGCGCGATCCCGCCGGCACCGATCGCGGCGAGGCCGGCCGGGATCGCCCCGCGTCGCGGACCCGCCAGCGACGCGGCGATCACCGCGAGGTTGAACGGCGGGAACAGCAGTCCGGCGGTCGCGGGCGAGAGCTCGAGGTCCTGCTGCGCGTGCAGCACGCACAGCAATGCGATCGGCGTCGTCGTGGCGGTGAGCACGGCGGCGACCGCGTTGGGGGCGAGTACCGCGCGCCGACCGAGCACGCGCCGGTCGATCAGCGGGTCCCGCGCACGGCGCTCGACGAACACGAGCGCGGCGAGCAGGAGGGCGGCGGGGACGAGCGCGAGGGGGTAGCCGGAGAGGGCGAGCACGAGCGCGCCGAGGCCGGTGGTGACGAGCACCGCGCCCCCGACATCAATCCTGGGTGAGTCATCGGCGCGGCTCTCCGCGAGCACACGCGGGGCGAGCAGCGCGGCCACCAGGCAGACGGGGACGTTGACGAGGAACACCCACCGCCAGTCGAGCCAGCCGCTCAGGAGGCCGCCGAGCACCCAGCCGCTCGCGCCGCCACCGGCCGCGGCCGCGGTCCACCAACCCAGGGCGCGGCCACGTTCGGGGCCGGTCGGGCGGGCGGCCGTGACCAACGCCAGCGCGGCGGGGGAGACCAGCGCCGCGCCGACGCCCTGCACGGCGCGGCCGGCGAGCAGCAGCGCGCCGCTCGGCGCCAGCGCGCACAGCAGCGAAGCGCCGCCGAACACCCACAGCCCGCACGCGAAGACCCGCCGCCGGCCGAAGCGATCCGCCACGCGCCCGGCGGCGAGCAGGCAGCCGCCGAACACGAGCGGATAGACGGTCACGACCCATCCCAGCAGCACGTCCGACAGGCCCAGGTCCTCCTGGACGACCGGCAGCGCGATGGCCACGATCGTCACGTCCAACACGATCACGAACTGCGCGATGCACGGCAGGCCCACCTTCATCCCACGAGGCCTGCCCGCGGCCATGTTACCCTCAAACACACTTATGGTGGAAACACCACCGACGGCCGCGAACATGCGCTTGGACGGCGGCCATCCCGCGCTGGACCTGATCAACACGATCTACGGCCAGGTCGGCCAACCACCCGAACACGACGTGCTGCAGACGCCGGACGACCTGCGCACGTTCGCGCAGCGCGTCGGTGTCGGCGACGCGGCCGACCGCGCCTCGGTCGCGGCCGCCCGCGATCTGCGCGCGGCTGCCGACAACGCCTTCCGGCATGGAGCGTGCGACGCGCTCGCCACCCACGCGCGCTCCGCGTACGCGGCCGGCCGCCTCCAGCCCGGCGGGTGGCGTGGCCGGACACACCGATGGGCGTGGTCCATCGCCTCGCACACGCGGCCGCCCAACTCCTCGCGAGCGAAGACCTGGACCGCCTGCGCGGCTGCGACGACTGCTGCTGGCTGTACCTGGACCGCTCGAAGAACCGCTCGCGCAAGTGGTGCTCGATGGCGGACTGCGGCACGAACGCCAAGAAGCGGCGCTACATCGAGAAGCGCCGCTCCAAGCTCACTTGACCGGCGGGGCCGCGGGCGCCTGGCCGTGCAGCCGCTCTTCGGTCCCGGCGAGGATGCCGCGCGCCCAGCGCTCGGAGAACCCGGCGACGATCGCCAGCGCGATCACGAAGTTCGTCCCGGCGGCGCCGTCCGGCTGGTCGATCGGGACGATCCCGGCCTGCAGCAGGACGTAGGCGACGATGCCGGAGAGCCCGCCGAGCAGCGGCCGCAGCGCGCCCGCGGCCATCATCGGCCCGAACCCGGACTCGGCGCTCGCGAACAGCGTGTGCAGCTTCAGGTTCCCGGAGGTCATGCCGTACAGCACGCTCAGGACCGCGCCCATGCCGCCGGCGATCAGGGAGGCGAGGAACATCGGCGCCTGCGCGTCGAGGTCGGGCAGCGAAGCGAGCCCGAGCGAGAGCAGCACGCCCATGCCGGCGATCAGCGTCAGCCCGCTCGTCATCCCGCCCAGGTAGCGCAGCTGGGCGCGCCGCTGCGCCGCGCGCCGGAAGTAGCTCTCGGCCCGGGCGCAGGCCTGCTCGAGGTACTTGAGCTGCGTGCACTCCGAGCGCGTCTCGCCGGCGGTGCTCATGGCCTCCGCGCGGTCGAGCTCCTTGAAGACCCCGGCGATCACGCCGTAGACCATCTGCAGGCACAGCGAACGGTCACGCCCGGACTCGAACGTGAGGTGCACCTGGCGGGAGAGCGAGTACGCGCGGAACAGCAGCTCCTCGACGTCCTGCTTCATCGGAACGCGCGGGCCGGCGGTGAACGTGAGCCGGTCACGCCGCTCCTGCTCGCTGCGGTAGAGCACGATCGAGACGTCGATGCAGGTGCCCTCGTAGCGCTCGATCACGTTGCTCTCTCGGCGAGCCCGGCGCGGTTCGAGCGCTGCAACCGTGTCCGTCTCCTGTGCCACGAGGGTCATCACAGCTGAGAATGTCCCGCTGATGAACACTTCGTGCCATCACTCACAAGGGCGAACCCGTTCACCCCTCCGCGTGTGGGCCGGGGCTGCTGGGAAGGACCACCCCCGATGAAGATTCGGGAGATCGGCAACGACACCGTCGGCCGCGAGCGCGTGGGCGCGATCGGACTCGGCTTGATGACCTTCGACCAGAGCGGTGCGCAGCCGCGTGAGCAGCTTGCCGCCACGGTCCGCGCCGCCGTGGACGCGGGCGTCCGCCTGTTCGACACCGCCGACGCCTACGGCCCTGGAGACGATCTCGGCCCACAGGCTCAGGGCGAGAACGAGCGGCTCATCGCCGGCCTGCTCGACGAACTCGGGCTGCGCTCGGAGGTCCTGCTCGCCACCAAGGGTGGCCACGTCAGGACGCACGGCGGCGGCTGGGGCCTCGACAGCTCTCCCGAACACCTCCGGGCGGCGGTCGACGCGTCGCTGCAGCGGCTCGGCGTCGACCAGATCGCGCTCTGGCAGCACCACCGCCCCGATCCCAACCGCGACTACGCGGACATCGTCGGGACGCTCAAGGAGATCCACGACTCCGGCAAGGTGCGCATGGTGGGGATCTCGAACGCCGACGGCGACCAGATCCGCCTCGCGCATTCGATCCTCGGCGCCGCGCTCGTGAGCGTCCAGAACGAGTTCTCGCCCGCCTTCCGCTCCAGCCGGCCTGAGATCGACGTCTGCGAGGAGCTCGGCCTTGCGTTCCTGCCCTGGTCACCGCTCGGCGGGCTCAACAGCGCCAAGGGACTCGCCGACAAGTTCCCCGCGTTCAAAGCGGTGGCCGACCGACACGGCGTGAGCGCCCAGCGCGTCGCGCTCGCGTGGGAGCTCGCCCAGTCTGAGCGCGTCATCCCGATCCCCGGGGCCAAGCGCCCCGAATCGATCACGGACTCAGCCGCCGCCGCTGACCTCGACCTCTCGCCGGAGGACCTCGCAGCCCTGGACGGCGACTGATCAACCTCAGCCGAGGGCGCGGTTGATGTTCAGCCGCTCGCCGAAGATGGTCTTGCCACGCAACACCGAGAGCTCGTCGCCTTTCTGGCGGAGCCGGTAGCTGAGGTCGCCCGCGTCCCAGGATGCGTTGTGCTTGCGCAGCATGGCCGCCGCTGCCGAGACCAGGGGCGCGGCCATGCTGGTGCCCGACAGGTACGCGTAGTCCGACTTCAGATACGTGGAGCCGATGGCATCGCCGGGGGCGGCCAGGTCGACCGTCTTGGCGCCGTAGTTGGAGAACGAGGCGAGCTTGTCGCGCTCGTCGGTGGCGGCGACCGACAGCACGTTGCTGTCCGGGTAGGCGGCGGGATAGAACGGGGTCTTGTCCGTGTTCTGGCCGTCGTTGCCGGCCGCGGCCACGATCAACGCTCCCTGCGAGCGCGCCTTGGCGATCGCGTCGCGCATCACGTCCGAGCTGTCGGGACCGCCGAAGGAGCAGTTGATCACCTTGGCGCCCGCCCGCAGGGCGTACTCGATCCCGGCCACCTGCTGGGCGACGTAGCCGCGACCCTCGGCGTCGAGGATGCGCACATTGAGGATCTTGACCTTCCAGCACAGGCCGCTGATGCCGCGGTCATTGTTGCCGCGGGCGCCGATGATCCCCGCGACGTGCGTGCCGTGCCCGTTCTCGTCGGTGCCCGAGCCGCGTCCGGTGACGATGTCGACGCCCTGGACGTCATCGATGTAGCCGTTGCCGTCGTCGTCGAGACCGTTGTTGGTCTCCTTGGGATTGCTCCACACGTTCTGCTTGAGATCGGGATGGTTGAGCTGGATGCCGGTGTCGAGCACCGCGACCATCGCGCAACTCGTCTGGTCGTTCCACGCGGCCGGCGCGTCGATGTCGTGATCGGAGCCATCGCTCAGCGCGTACTGCTGCACGAGACCCGGGTCGTTCGGGGCTTTGGCCACCGCCACCGGCACGTTGTCCTCGACGCGCAAGACGCCGCGCGCGGCCTGCAAGCGCTCGCGCAGGCGTTCGAGCGTCTCCCCGTCTCGGGGCGTGACCGTCGACGGCCCGCACCAGCCGCAGGCGGAGCGCGAGCCGACCGCCGGCTTCGCTGATCAGGCGGCGCTGGTCCGCGTCGAGCGATTCCCTGGCGAAACTGCACGAGCAGACCCGCGGCGGGCCGCGGTTGGCCGCTTGGGGCGGAGTCCCGGTCCGCGCGGAAGCGGATCTGCGCTTCGGCCGACGGTGCGTAGACCGCACAACAGATGACGCCTATGGCGAACAACCAGCGTGTCGAGCCTCGCATGGCACCTCCTCGATCAGCAACCAGCCGCGACGCCCCGGCACATCGCGGCGGCCTGCCATCGCAGGCCAGACATCGGTCGATCCTCGCAAGCGAGGTCGCTCTACAAGCGCCCCCCGCGTGACTGCGCTGCAGGCCGCGACGCACCACATTGCGGTCCGGTCACCGCGCTGACGCTCCCGGGAAGCAACGCAGCGGCGCTGGCGGTGGAGTGGGTAGCTCGCGGGTGCCAAGCGATTGATGGGAGGAACCGTCATGGGCAAGACCGCACGGGACGTCATGACCGGCGATGTCGAGTGCATCGGCGAGAACGACTCGGTGACGGATGCGGCCAAGCGGCTCGCGGAGCTGAACGTGGGCGCCATGCCGATCTGCGGTGAGGACAACCGGCTCAAGGGCATGCTCACCGACCGTGACATCGCCGTGAAGGTGGTCGCGCGGGGCAAGGACCCGAGCACGACGAAGGCCGGCGAGCTGGGTGAGGGCAAGCCGGTGACGATCGGCGCCGACGATTCGGTGGACGAAGCGCTGCGCACCATGGCCGAGCACCAGGTGCGTCGCTTGCCGGTGATCGACGGTCACGAGCTGATCGGGATCGTCAGCCAGGCCGACCTGGCGCGCAACATCGACGAGGAGAAGGTCGGCGACCTCGTCGAGGCGATCTCCGCCGCAACCTAGAACGAGCGGCGGCCGGTGGCACGTCAACTCGCTTCGTGCGAGGAGGTGCCGCCGGCCGTCGTCCGCGCGCCGGGTCTTCGTGGTGACCGCGGACCGGGGTGATCGATGTAAGGCGGCATACAGGAATCGGGCTTCGTCGCGGTCGGTCGGCACGAGTTGAGTGCGCAGATTTGGCGGTGCGGTTGGGTCGCGGCGGGATCGGAGTGCCCGGCGCACGGAACGGGCGGAAACGATGCGCGATTGCCAATGTGCGCGTACGCAGGGACGATGAGCGCCATGAGAGCGCGGTGTGCATGTGGTCGCGGTTCGTACGGCCCTGACCTGTCGTGAGCGGCGACGCTCCGCAGGCGGGCTTCACCGAGCAGGTGGAGCCCGCCGGAACTTCCCGTGGGCGGGTGCTGGTCGTCGATGACGATCCGTCGCTCGCGCGGTTGCTCGCGGTCATCTTGAAGCGCGAAGGCTATGAGTGCTCGTGCGCGGAGTCGGTGGGCGAGGCCATGCGCAGCCTCGAGGCGGATCCGTTCGACGTGATGGTCTCGGACGTTCGGCTTCCGGATGGCTCGGGTCTGGATCTTGTCGAAGCAGCGATCGACGCGGACCCGCGGATGGCGGCGTTGGTGATCAGCGGGCTCGACGACGTCGCGCTCGCCGATCGGGCACTGCGCGCCGGGGCGTACGGCTACGTCGTGAAGCCGTTCAGCGCCAACGAGGTGCTGGTCGGCGTGATGGGCGCGCTCTCGCACCGGCGGCGCGAACTGGATGCGCGCGACGAACTGCGTGAGGCCAGCGCCGAGACGATCCGACGACTCTCCGCTGCGGTCGAGGCGCGCGACACGAACACGGCCGCGCACATCATCGGGATGAGTGACTTCTGCTTCGCGATCGCACGGGAGCTCGGGCTGCCACCGGAACGCTGTGAGCTGCTGCGCGCGGCCAGCCCGATGCATGACGTCGGCAAGGTCGGTGTTCCCGACCATGTCCTGCTCAAGCCGGGCATGCTGACCGCCGACGAGCGCGAGCTGATGGAGCAGCACGCGGAGATCGGCTACCGGATTCTCACCGGCTCCCGGTCAGAGCTCCTGCATCTCGCGGCCACGATCGCCTGGACGCACCACGAGCGCTTGGACGGCAGCGGCTACCCCCGAGGGCTCCGGGGGAGCGAGATCCCCCAGGAAGGGCAAATCGCGGCCGTCGCGGACGTCTTCGACGCGCTCACCCGAGACCGGGTCTACCGGCCGCGCTTCTCGCGCGGCGACGCGTTGCAGATCGTCACCGACGCGCGCGAGCGCGCGTTCGATCCGGACACCGTCGACGCCCTGGTGGCGGCCGTCGAGCGTGACGGCGCGATCTGATCCAGCCCTCCCGTAGGCTGAAGCCGGTCGACCCTCGAGCATGGGAGCCGTTCGTGGCCTCGTCGCCTGCGGTACCGAATCAATCGCCCGCCGAGCCGTCGGGTCCCAAGTACAGCGTGCGACTCGCGCTCAGCTGCCAACCCGGCCACGCCCCGGGGCAGGTGCTCCACGCCGTCCAGGAACTGCGTTCGCGCGTCGATGATCGGCTCCGTCAGGTGCTCGGCGTCGGCTATGACCGCCACAGCGCGGCATCGGCCGGCACGGACAAGCTGACCGTGACGTTCGCGCTGCGCGCGGCCACACCGGCCGACGCCATGCGAGTCGCCGGCGCGGCTGCGGGCGTGCTGATCGAGCTGCTGATCGATCATTCGGCTGCCGTGGATCTGTCTGGCGTTGCCCTCGTCATCCGTGCCGGGTAGCGGTGCGATCGGTTCGGACGAGAGCCGGCATGAGCAGCAAGACGCACGCAGCCCACCACCCTTGACTTCGGAGGCGCGCGTCCATCGCGCTCGCCTGATGAGGTCGTCGCAACGCGCGCTAGCGTCCCGGACATGGTTCCCGGGCCGATCCGCGACATCCTCACTCGCCCTCCGGGCGAGGCCGTTGAGGGATCCATGGCGTCGTGGCAGCCAGGCAAGCCTTGGATCCGCGAGTCGCCGAGCGTGTCGGTCTTCCTGCTCCAGATGCTGGTGATGAGCGCTGCGTTGAACGGACCGCACGGAGCGGCAGCCGCGTGGTTGTCACCGCAGGAAACCGCGCACGTTCTCGCTCCGCTTGCGCGGCTGGACCTTCCGCCGTGGCACTGGCCGGGTCTCCCAGCGCGCTGGTACGCGGACGACGACGCCGTCGCGTTCACAGCACCGAATCCAGGTCCGGACGACGACGGTCACCCCCACCTCTCCGTCTGGATCGGTTCCCTCACCGAAGACGGCGTGAAGTTCATCGAGCCGCACCTCACCGACGCCTGGGACTACTACTCCCCACGCGATGGTTAGACGCACGCGATCATGAATTGCCCCCGATCACGGCGTGCGGAGGATCTTCTCCATCGACTTGCCTCGGGCGAGCTCGTCAACGAGCTTGTCGAGGTAGCGGATCTCCTGCATGAGCGGGTCCTCGATCTCCTCCACGCGGACGCCGCAGACCACGCCGGTGATGAGCTTGCGCGACGGATTCAACGCGGGCGCCTCCGCGAAGAACTGCTCGAAGTCCGCGCCTTGCTCGAGCTGCGCGTCGAGCTCGCTCTCCCCGTAGCCGGTCAGCCAGCGGAGGATCTCGTCAACCTCTTCCTTCGTCCGGCCTTTCCTCTCCGCCTTGGTGACGTAGTGCGGATAGACGCTCGCGACGCTCGTCCGGTAGATCCGGTGCCCTGCCATTTCGGGAGTTATACCTTCGCGCGTCGGGCGGACCTTGGTCGCGCAAGGTTGTGAACGCCGAGACCAAGGAGGTCCATCCGCCATGGGGGCGAAGATGTCCGCGAGGACCGAAAACCATGAGCGCCGACAGGCGCTCACGCACGGCACGCGGAGCATCGAGGACCATCGGCGTGCTCGCGTGCCCAGGAGGTAGGGCATGTTGCACAACAGGGCACGCTTCATCGCAGTCGGTGCTGTGGCGGTTGGGCTCGGGGTGGTGCCGGTGGCGATCGCCCGATCCAACGACGCGCCGGTCGCTCAGGCCGCGCAGTCGATTGCGGGCGATCCGATCCGCGCCGAAGTGCGCAACGGCACGACGGCCAAAGAGACGGAGATCATCGGGGAGTTCGACGCTTCGACGGGCTCGAAGGGCGGCTATGTGACGCGCCAGTCGAACACGCAGACCGGCTCCAAGGCCGGCGGCGGCGCGATCTACGGCTGCCGCGGCGCGGCGGGCGGCTCGGCGTCGGGCTCGGCGCCCTGCCTGCGCGCGTCGAACCTGGCCGCGGGCTTCGCGTTCGAGTTCGCCGGCGAAGGCGCGGTGGTCGGGCAGATCTCGGTCGGCGACGGCAAGACGGCCAACTCGAAGGCGAAGCCGTTCACCACCAACGCGACCGGCGTGGCGACGGGCCTGAACGCCGACCAGGTGGACGGCAAGAGCGCCTCGGACATCGCGGCCGGCGTCTCGGTCGGCGGAGTCCACGTCGCGGCCGACGGGCGCCTCATCGCGGCGATCAACCGCCGCGGCAGCACACCGACCGTGACCAGGACGGGTCACGGGCGCGTACACCGTTACGTTCCCGGGGTTCACCGCCTCCGGGGATGCGCTGCCGCAGGTCACGATCATCGGCGACGAGTTCGGCTTCGTGCGCGCTAAGACCGAGAACGGCGCCGTCCGGGTGTTCACCGCGAACGCCCGCCGGGGCAGCCGACGATCGCGGCTTCGCGCTGACCCTGTTCGACACCGTCCCCTGACACGCGCTGCGAGCGTGGCGGTACACGCATGTACCGCCACGCCTGAGCGCGAGCGTATCGAGCAGGGGTCGACTCCCTCGGACGTCAGGTACCGGCCCGGCTGCGTAGGGTGGTGCGATGAGCGCGCCCGACATGGACCCACCCGCGGCAGCTCGCATCGACCTCGGACGACTACTCGACGCCGCCGAAGCCGCCGCCCCGGTGGACGCCGTCGACGCCGTCGCGGCCGAGCTGCGGGACATGGTCGGCGCCGACTGCGTCAGTTTTCTGATCGCCGACTTCAGCGGCGATGCGCTGATCCGCCTGGGGCGCTCCTCGTACGGCGCGGCGTCACGCCGCGTCGGGCAAGACACCGCGGACCGGGTGCCCCTGGCCGGCTCGCCGCAAGGTCGAGCGCTGGTTCGACAGGCCGTCGAGGTCGCCACAGACGCCGACGGCACATGGCTGTACGCCCCGGTGACCAGCCGCGGCGAGGCGATCGGCGTGCTGGAACTGCGCGTCGCCCACGCTCCGGACCGCGCGGTGCTCGAGCAGGTCGCACACGCCGCGCACGCCATGGCGTACATCGTGATCGCCAATCGCCGCTACACGGATCTCTTCGAATGGGGCCAGCGTTCGGTGCCACTGTCACTGGCCGCGGAGATCCAGCACCGCCTGCTGCCCGGGTCATACACCTGCGAGGCCGGCCAGTTCACGCTGGCGGCCTGGTTGGAACCCGCCGGCGAGGTCGGCGGCGACACCTTCGACTTCTCACTCGGCCGCGACCGACTGTTCGTCTCGCTCACGGACGCAATGGGACACACGGTCAACGCGTCGCTGCTTGCGACGCTCCTGGTCGCGGGCGTGCGCAACGGCCGACGACGCAACGCCGACCTCGCCGAGCAAGCGCACTTGGCCAACCAGGCACTCAACGAGCACGCCGACCGGACAGAGTTCGTCACCGGGCAAATCGTCTCCATCGACCTCGCGCAAGGCACAGCCCAGATCGTCAACGCCGGTCATCCGCCGCCGCTGCGCCTGCGAGACGGCGTCGTCGACGATGTGCCGCTCGACGCCGATCCGCCGTTCGGCGTCGTCACCGATTACGCATTCAACGTGCAGACACTCCCACTCGAACCGGGCGACCGACTGATGTTCCTCACCGACGGCGTACTGGAGCGCGAAGCCGCCGAGATCGACGTCCGCGCCATGCTCGTCGACACCCGCGCCGAGCACCCCCGCGAAGCCGTCCAACAACTCATCCAAGCCGCCGTCCAAGCCAGCGGAGGAACACTCAAAGACGACGCCACGGCACTTTGCCTCGACTGGCACGGCGGACCCCGCCGCGACCGACAAACCAGAGCCGGCGCCGACTGCACGAGCCACCAGTGAATAGTGCACGCGAAGAGGAGAAGGGCGCGACGCCGGTGTGTCCTTATTGCAGATGCATCGCTCCGTAGTACGGTCGTCGTACATCTCGACGAACAGGACCGTCATGCCCGGCGACACCATCGCCTTTCGCGTCGACCACGCGGAGCGCACCGAGTTGGTCGCGCGCGCTGCGCGGGAGAAGCTCAATCTCTCGGACTACATCCGCATTCGCCTCGGCTTGCGAGCCCATGGGTCCGAGGACGACATGGCCCTCGTCGCCGGTGACTCCCAGGATGCGCTGCGCCTGCAGGTTGCCGATCACGAGTTGCGATTGCGCGCGCTCGAGGCCAAGTAGTTCGCGCTTGAAGCCCCGCGTACTGATTTGGGCGGGTAGCCGCACCGGCGGCGTCGGTGGTCCGTCGCGAAGCGACGGGCGTCCGACGGCGGCTTCGCGGGGGCGCCGTACCGAGCGGCACCGGCGCCGATGGGAGGCTTCAGCCCTCCCCGGAACCCGCCCTTCAAGGAGCTGCATTGAACCTCGTTCTGCGTGCGGCGGCCGCCACCTTGGCGGCCGTCGCGCTGACCCCTGTCGTAGCGCACGCCCAGCAGCAGTACAGCGTGGACTTCGGCTGGACGCCCCAATCCCCGACCGTCGGCGAGACGACGACGCTGCGCGCCGCGACCACGACGTCCGACGTCACCTGGGACTTCGACGGCGACGGTTCCGTGGACGCGCGCGGCCCGGTCGTCGACCATCAGTTCGCGACGGCCGGCGAGCACCGCGTGACGGTCACGGCGAGCTGGCCCGGTGCGGTGCCGATCAATCGCACCGCCACGAAGCCGATCACGGTTCAAGGCGCCACGGCCCCGACGCCGACCCCGACGACGCCACCGCCACGCCGGTGATCACGCCCGCCGCCACCCCGGTCGCCACGCCCGCTGCCGTGCCCGACCACCTTCACCGCCGGCAAGCTCGTCGCCACCGCGCCGTGCTTCCAGGTCGCCGGCGGTCGCCACCGCTCGTCACTGCCCGTGGTGATCAACGGCATCGTCCTCACGCCCAACCTCGGCACGACGATCGAGCTGGAGACGACCCGCACGGGCACGTTCGTGCGGGCCGCCAACGCGCGCGTCACGATCAACCAGCTCGTCGCGTCCACCGGCAAGCTCGAATGGAGCCTCGTCGGTGACAAGCTGGCCGGCTTCAAGACCGCCACGGGCGCGCACCTCGGCGGGATGAAGCTCGCCGGCACGCCGACGCTGACCGTCATCCCCGGCGGCAAGGCGCAGCTGCAGACGCGGTTCGCGCTGCCGGCCAAGCTCGGCGGCGGTCGTTTCCGAGCAGCCCGTCGCCGTCCGCACCGGAACGCAGGCCCCGCCGATCCTGTTCAAGGTCAAGCACGGCGGCCTCCCGGGCCTGAGCCTGAGCGAGCTGACCGTCCGGTACGACGGAGGCGACTCCTGGAGCGTCGACGCGAAGGTCCAGCTCCCGCAGCCGATCGGCCTGAAGGTCACCGGCGGCCTGTCGATCAAGAACGGCGCGTTCTCCCAGCTCTACAGCTCCACCAGCCTCGGCAGCAAGCACGGACCCGTCCACCTCAAGCGGCTGAGCTTCGCCGTCGAGGCCGACCCGGCCAAGAGCAAGTGCAAGGCCCCGGGCGCGCTGATGGCCATGTGCGGCGACCTCGGTCTCACCGCCGGACCGAGCCTCCTCGGCGCTCCCGCGCTCTCCCTCGACGGCGGCTTCGGCTTCAACCTCTACGAGAGCAAGCCGAGCGTGCTGAAGGCCTACGGCAAGGTCAAGCTCGCCGGCATGACGCTCAAGGACGCCGAGTTCGAGATGCGCGACACGGGCTACGTCGGCGTGAAGTCCAAGCTGGACCTCGGCTGGGACGGCATCGCGACGATCAAGGGCAGCTCGAGCATCGAGTTCCAGGGCACGAAGTTCAACGGCGAGTCCAAGGACCAGGTGTGCCTCGAGTTCGTCGACTACTGCCTCGGGGCGGAGACGCTGATCTCGACCAAGGGCCTGGCCGCCTGTCTCACCGTGGATCTCTGGGCCTACGACTGGCACCCGGGGATCGGCGTCAAGTGGGGCCACGGTCCCGACCTGTACTGGAGCGGCTGCGACCTCGCCCCCTACCGCGAGACGTTCGCGAAGGCGGCCGCCGCCGGTGACCACGCGGTGCGTCTGCCCGCGGGCCTGCCGGGCGCGGCGATCGCGGTCACCGGTGCCGAGCGCGTCGTGCTCGTCGGGCCGAAGGGCGAGCGGTTGGAGACGCCCGCGGGCCTCCGTCCGCTCACGACGAAGGACTTCTTCGTGATGAAGACCCCGCAGGGCCTGACGCAGATCGCGATCCGCCGCCCGAGCGCCGGCACGTGGAAGGTCCGCGCGCTGGAGGGCACGATCACCTCCGTCAAGTCCGCCAACGGACTCGCCAAGCCGTCCGTGAAGGCCAAGGTCCGCAAGGGCCGCCTGCACTACACGGTCAAGCGCGTCTCGGGCCAGGTCGTGCGCTTCACCCAGGGCGGCCGCGAGCTGGGCCGCGCCAAGGGTGCCAAGGGCACGCTGCGCATCAAGGGCAAGGGCCCGATCACGGCCCTCGTCGAGCAGGATGGCCGCCTCCGCGACCGCGTGACGATCAAGCGGTAACGCTTCCGTCACGTCGGGGCGGCCTGGGTCGACCGCTCTGGCGCTGTGGCGCTGGCCGGGCAGGCAATCGCGTTGGGGTGTCGGCCCGCGTCGGCACCTCCCTGCGCTCGCCCTCGAACTCGCGTGCTGGCGCGCGGTGTTTGCGGGGCTCTTGAGTGCGCTGGGAGGTACCGCCGCGTGCCGCCCAGGAAGCGAGGTTGGCCAGCGCGGCGCCTGCTCATTGGGGGCGGGTTGTGGGGGAGGCACGGTCGAGCTTGCCGTGGCCGTTCGCCTCCTTGGCTTCCCAGAGATCAAGTCAGCCCTCCCGCTTGATCGCCGAGGCGTCCCCATGGAATCTGGCCCTCGGGAGGGCATTCCCTGACATCTCTGGTCCTTCGGCGCTCTCGGGCGCGGCCCGGGTGGCATAGACCCAACCGGGCCTTTCGCGCGTCTCCGCAGCTGAGTCGCGAGGACGTTCGGTCCCTGACACCTGGGTGTCGGACCGTCGACGCTGCTGGTCGCGCGAGCAGCAGCGCTTCCCGCACTCCGGAACTGGAACACCGTGGTTCCCGAACGGCTCGCCGGGTGCCGTCCGTGCGCGGCGGATGCCGCGCTGCATTGTCCGGGTCCATGTATTAGCGTGACGCGCCCGTTGGTTTGACCGATCGGAGTCGCTCATGGAGATCCTGCACTCTGCCGTTGCGATCCTGGGCGCGATTCTGCTCATCATCAGGTTCAAGGTCGACCCTGTGATCTCGCTGCTGCTCGCGTGCGTGTACCTCGGGCTGGCGACCGGGCAGGGCGCGGAAGGCACCGTGGAACAGATCACCGGCGGCTTCGGCGAGATCATGGCCGAAGTCGGGCTGCTCATCGGCTTCGGCGTGTTGATCGGAGCGCTGCTGCACTCGATGGGCGCGTTCAGCGACCTCGTTGAAATCCTTGCGCGTCGCATGGGCCGCCGGCTGCCATACGCGATGGCCGGCACGCTCTCGACGATCTTCCCGTCGATCTACGTCGACGTGCAGGTGGTCCTGGCCGCGCCGATGGCCAAGGAGTCGGCACCGGTCGTCGACCGGCGGATCGGCCTGCCGTGGCTCGCGGGAGCCATGGGCATCGGCATATTCGCTGGGTACGTGTTCGTCGTCCCCGGCCTCGCGGCGGTCGCCATCGCCGGGTTGATGGACGTCCCGCTCGGAATCTACTTGCTGTATGGCCTGCCGATCGGGCTCACAACCGCGCTGATAACCACGTTCCTGTTCCGCCTGATCCTCTCTCGCGGCTTCTGGAAGGAGGAGGCCGACGTCGATCCGGACGCGATCGTCGAGGACGAATCCGATAACCGAACGGAGGGCCTGCCGCTCGCCGAGCGCGCCGCTCGCTGGCCGCTCTGGGTGCGCCTGCTGCCGATCCTGGTGCCGTTGGTCTTGATCGCTACCGGCGCGATCGCGGACGTGGCGGACGCGACCAACGCGGTGCTCGTATTCCTCGGCAACGCGAACATCGCCCTCTTCATCGGTCTGCTGATCGCGTTCGCCATGGTTCGCTCGTCGCTCGGCGCCGACGGCGTCGAAACGGTCTTCAC
Organism: uncultured Solirubrobacteraceae bacterium; assembly: GCA_963724195.1. Taxonomy (GTDB): domain Bacteria; phylum Actinomycetota; class Thermoleophilia; order Solirubrobacterales; family Solirubrobacteraceae; genus Solirubrobacter. The sequence continues at coordinate 46,669 of CAVRTQ010000023.1, forward strand.
CGCCGGCCTCCGAACGACGGGCGAGATCCTGCTCGTCACCGGCGTCGGTGGGTCGCTGGGTGCCGTCATCGCCGAGAGCGGCCTTGACGAGACGCTGAAGGATTTGTTCTCAGCCGATGAGAACGCGCCGGTGTTCCTGAGCATCCTGCTGGCGTGGGTGATCGCCGCGGTCCTGCACTTCGCGATCGGCTCCGTGTCGGTCGGCGCGATCACCGCGGCGGGCATCCTCTCGCCGATCGTCGGCTCGCTCGACATCGACCCCGTCGTCATCGCGCTCGCGATCGCCTCTGGCGCCATGTTCGCCCTCCATGTCAACAGCAACTTCTTCTGGATGTTCAGCCGACTGCTGGACCTCACTACCCAAGGCACCCTGAAGACGCTGACACTGGCGACCTCGCTCGGGGCGGTTGTCTCCCTACCGCTGGTCCTGCTCGCGAGTTTGGTCGCTGCGGCCACGTAGGAAAACGCCGACGGGCTGTCGCTGTCCGGAGCTTTGAGGCCACGCGCTCGACGCCGGCTGGCCGACACGTCCGCGGTGCCTTGAGCCCGCTCCACAGAATCGACTGTGAGTCGAACCTACACCGACCCGGCGGCGACTTCTACGCCCGCCGCGACCCCGAACGCACCCGCAAACGCCTCGATCGAGGGAGCGAACGAGGCCGCGCGCCGCTCGTGCTGGACGCGACCGGCTCAGACGCCGATCGCGTGCCCTACAAACTCCTCGGATCGCGCCGCGGGCCACCGCGGACACGGGCCGTGCAGGGCGAGAAGCTGGTGAGGGACCCGCTCTCCCGCATTTGCGACATCCTCCCCTGGCGATGACCGTCTGGTCCCGGAGTTGACGCGGCGGCGAGGACTCGCGCGTGCTCGTCGCGCGATTGAGCAGTCCAGTTGCGGGCGTAGCGCAACTGCCGCCCCGCTCCTGAAGCGGTGCCGGCGCCGTACCCTGTGCCACGAGATGCTTCTGGTCCGTGCTCGTGACGCAGTCCCCCGGGCGACCGGCTGGAGCAGCAAGAGGTGCGCACAGAGCGCGCCGCGGACGCCATCGCCTCCACAACGGGCCGCTGTCGAGTGAGCGACGTCGGGGTCCTGCTCGTTGGTATCGCGATCGCGGTCGGCGTCGTGGGCGTCGTGGTGCCGGTGCTGCCGGGAGCGCTGCTGGTCTGGGCCGCGATCGCGGTGTGGGCGTTCGCGGTCGGCTCAGCGACCGCCTGGTCAGTGCTGGCTGTCGTGTCGGTGGTCATCGGTGGCGCCCAGGTCGTCAAGTTGCTCGTGCCCGGTCGCCAGCTCCGCGACGCCGGCGTTCCGCGACGCTCGATCGTGGTGGGTTTGGTGCTCGCCGGTGTCGGCTTCTTCGTCATCCCTGTGGTCGGGTTCTTCGTCGGTTTTCCGCTCGGCATCTACGTCGAGGAACGTCGGAGACTCGGGCCGCATGCCCCCGCATGGCTCTCGACTCGGAAGGCGCTTCGCGCAATCGGTCTCTCGATTCTGATCGAGCTGTCAGCCACCGTGCTGGCCGCCGCCGTGTGGCTGGCGACCGTCTTGGTGTAAGCGGCTGACGCGTTGTGCCTACAGGCCGCGGATCCGCGTGCACAGCGGGCGCACATCTGACAGAGTCGGCTGTGGGATGGCCACGAAAGTGATCGTCATCGGTGGTGGCGTCGCAGGCATGACGGCGGCGCACGAGTTGGCAAGCCGACCCGGATTCGAAGTCGTCGTCTTCGAGCTCCGACCAGTGCCCGGCGGCAAGGCCCGCAGCATGGACGCGATCGCGGGCGTCGGAGGCCGCCGCGCACTCCCCGGCGAGCACGGGTTCCGGTTCTTCCCCGGCTTCTACAAGCACGTGCCGGACACCATGAGCCGGATCCCATACGGGCATCAGCTCAACGGCGTCTTCGACAACCTCATCGTGTCGACGCAGTTGCAGATCGCGCGCGAGGACGCCCGCAACGAGCTCGTGTCGCCGGCGCATCTGCCGACCGATCCGAGCGAGTGGGAAGCGACGCTGCGGTTCACGCTCGCGCTGGCCACGCAGCTCGGCATCCCCGTGACTGAGCAGCTGCATTTCGTCCGGCTGCTGAGCGAGCTGCTCTCGGCCTGTGAGGAGCGCCGCTTCGGGCAGTACGAGCAGCTGAGCTGGTGGGACTTCACCGGTGCCGAGCACCGCTCGCCGGGCTTCCAGAAGTTCCTCGCCGACGGTCTCACGCGGTCGCTCGTCGCCGCACGGGCACGCGAGATGAGCGCGCGCACCGGCGGCTACATCCTGCTCCAGCTGCTGCAGGACCTCGCCAGCCCCAAGGGACAAGCTGACCGGGTGCTCAACGGCCCGACCAGCGATGTCTGGATCGACCCCTGGCTGGACGAGCTGCGCCGACTCGGCGTCGACTACCGGGTCGGCTGCCGCGTGGACGCGATCTCGAGCCGCGGCGCGCGCGTCACCGGGGTGCGGGTCCAGCCCGTGGACGAGCGCTTCGCGCCCGCTGGTTCGGCCTTCGACGCTACGGCCGACCACTACATCGCGGCCGTGCCGGTCGAGGTGCTGCGCGACGCCATCGCGATGGACCCGCTCAAACAGGCGAGCCCCGTGCTCGCCGGCCTCGTCCGGCTCCAGGTGCGCTGGATGAACGGGATCATGTACTACCTCACGCGCGACGCCCCGCTCGTCCACGGGCACACGATCTTCATCGACTCGGCGTGGGCGCTGACGTCGATCTCGCAGCGGCAATTCTGGCCGCGGTTCAACCCGCACGACATGGGCGACGGCAACGTCGGCGGAATCCTTTCGGTCGACATCTCCGACTGGTTCGCCCCGGGCGAGTTCTCGGCCAAAGGCAAGATCGCCCGCGACTGCACGCGTGAGGAGGTCGCCGAAGAGGTCTGGGACCAGCTCAAGGCCGCGCTCAACAACGGCTCCAAGGTGCTCGACGACTCCACGCGGGCCGCGTGGTTCCTCGACCCGTCGATCGTCTATCCGAACCCGACCCAGGCGATGAACCTCGAGCCGCTGCTCGTCAACACGGCCGGCTCCTGGGACCACCGGCCGACCGCGGCCCTACCCGAAGTCGAGAACCTCTTTCTCGCCTCCGACTACGTTCAGACCTACACCGACCTCGCGACGATGGAGGGAGCCAACGAGGCCGCGCGCCGCTCCGTCAACGCCATCCTGGACGCGACCGGCTCAGACGCCGATCGCTGCCGCCTCTGGCCGCTTCGTGACCCGGGTGGCCTACCGTTCCGGCTCGCGCGCGAGGCCGATCGCGTGCCCTACAAACTCTTCGGAGCGCGCCGCGGGCCACCGCGGACACTGGCCGTGCAGGGCGAGAAGCTGGTGAGGGATCCGCTCTCCCGCATTCGCGACATCATCCCCTGGCGGTGACCGCCTGGTCTCGCGCAAAGCAGCAGTCGGGAGGCGACGGACGGGGTCGTTCGGCGCCCGTCGAAATGACGTCGGTTCACTGCCGCCTAGTGCGGCGATCAGCCGGAGAACCTCGCGGCGATCCTGGACAAGCACCCCGAAATGAAGCGGTCACGCGCAGGCCTCCGTGACGTCGCCCGATGTCCGCATGCCGACCGACGGCGCGGCGTCGGGCCGCTTCGCCGCGACGACGAGACGGTCGCGGTTGCAAGCCGCGATACGCGCGCGGGAGAATCAGGCATGCGCAAGCGCGCGAAGGCCGAAGAGCAGGATCGCGGAGGTTTGGAGGCACGCGAGCCGGTTCGGGAGTCCGCGCCTGACATCGCCTGGGTGCTCCGGCTCCAGGCCGGCGCCGGCAACGCCGCGGTGGCTCGTCTGATGCGCTCCCCAACCGACCCGGAACGGTGGGAGGAGGACTGGAACAACCCGGCCTACGCCGCTTCGCAGAGCAAGTTCGAGGGCAGCGGTCGTCCTGCGGGCGACAAGCGTGAGCGCTACTTCGCGCTGGCGCCGCTGTACAAGGCGCACGGCATCGACCGCCCGCTGCAGTGGGCGCACGAGAACATCCACCAGGCGACGTTCTTCGGCTCCAAGACGCCCGCGCACGACCAACTCGCGGCCGCGCTGACGGCCGCCGAGAAGGACCTGATCGCTCAGGGCCACAAGGACAAGCCGTTCAAGAGCTGTTGGGCCTTCAACCCCCGCACGACCTCCAAGGGCGGCTGGAGCAACCACGCCGACGGCAAGGCGATCGACATCGACGCCGACAGCAACCCGCACCTGACCAACCTGCGCCAGAAGAAGATCATCAATGCGCTGACGGGCATGGACGTCACTGCCGAGAACCCCGGCGACGGGATGGGGAAGAGCACGTACGAGGCGATTGAGGAGATGAGCCAGCGCTTCGAGGACCGCTTCTCGCCTGAGGGGATGGAGCAGCGCATCGACGAGCTCGAGGCCGAGGAGGCGCGGTTCGAGGCCGAGGAGGCGGCGCTCAAGGCCGAGGTCGCGGCGCTGCCCAAGAAGAAGAAGGGGCGCCTGACCGAGGAGGAGAAGAAGGCCGCCGCGGAGGTGGCGAAGCAGTCCAAGGAGCTTACGGCGAAGCTCAAGCTCAAGCACGCGCAGGCCCTGAAGGCGCAGGAGCGCCAGGATCTGCTGGAGTCGGAGATCAAGCGCTACGACAAGGTGCACGCGGACGCGGAGAAGCAGCGGGCGAAGATCGCCGAGCTGCTCAAGGAGATCGAGGAGCTCGAGAAGCAGATCGACGAGCTACAGGCCCGGATCGCCCTGCTCGAGCAGCCGACCGACCCGCACGAGGACGGGGGGCCGGTGATGCTCGACAAGCATGCCAAGGCGGCCATGGCCGCCGCCGCCAAGCAGCGGCGTGCCGAGGTCCGCAAGCTCACGAAGTCGCTCAAGGGCCTCGAGAAGGATGTCAAGGCCAAGCACCGGGCGATCGCCAAGGCCGAGTCTCAGATCGACGACGTTCACCGCTGGGGCTCGGAGGGCTTCTTGAACCTCGAGCCGGCTCTCGTCACCGCGCTGCAGAAGGCAGGCCTGGAGTGGGGCGGCGAGTGGGGCGGCTCGAAGGACTTCATGCACTTCGAAGTAAAGTGAGCCGGTCGCGGCGGGCCGTCAAGGACGTGGGTCAGCGCGGGACGCGTTCGGGCCGGGAGCGGCCCGGCGCTCAGCCATGCGGGCAACGTCGACGGGTTCGTGATCGTGTCCAGCGACAGCGACTTCACACGCTTGGCGACGCGGCTGCGGGAATCAGGGATGACGGTGTACGGCCTCGGACGTCGCACGACGCCGGCCCCGTTCGTGGCGGCCTGTGATCGATCCATCTACCTCGACCTGCTGAGCCCCACGCTGGCAGAGCCCACGCCCGGCGAGCCGGGAGACCGCGAACCGACGGCACCACCGGCCGATCTCAACGCGAGCGCTCTCCACGGCGGTCAGCAGCACCTCAAGAGACGACGGGTGGTCAAGCCTGAGCGCAGTCGCTCGTTTCTCACCACGAGCGACGCGGCATTCGACGCACGCAACTATGGACATTCCAAGCTGGGCGAACTCGTCCGCACCCAGTCCTATCTCGACGTCAGAGACGATCCCGGGCCGGCGGGAACGAGCAGTCTCTGGGTACGACTCAAGCCTCCGGCGCCGAAACCGAAGCGCGGTCGCTAGCCCGGCTGAATGGGCCAGCGGGCGTCTCGACTGTTGGTGTCAAGGCCGCTCGAAAGTGGACCCCCTGGCGCCGGTTGAAAATTGACCCCCCTCGGCTGATCGTGATCGGCTGAGGAAGCGTGGTGCCTGACCCTTAGCGTCGATGCCCCTGAGCGCTTGCCGACGCGCCACCGAGGTCGTACGCTCGGTCCGTAGCGAATCGAAGGAGGAGAGAGATGACCTTCGTGGTTGGAGACCGAGTGATGGTCGAGGCGGAGTCGACCGAGCGCCGCCCACGTGCGGGAACCGTTCGCGAAGTGCTTCGTGGAGATCCTGCGCCGCGGTACCGCATCGAGTGGGACGACGGCCACTCGAGCGTGTACACGCCAGCCGCAGGCTCGCTGCATGCCGCTCGCCCGGAGACCGAGCCGGCTCACTGACGGCCGGACCGCCACATAACCGCCCGGCGCCGACCGCACCGGTCGGTGGTGATGCCGTTTCTGGACCTTGACTGACCCTCCCAAGGGCCGCCAACATCCTCGCGAGGCGGCCACAGTCGGATGACCGGAAGGAGCCCCATGCACCTAAACGTCCGCACCTATCGAGTTGGGACAGGCTCGATCGACGAACTCATGCATCGCGTCGACCGTGACTTTGCCGAAGCCATGGCTCAGGAACCGGGCTTCATCGCGTACCAGGCGATCCGAACCGGAGAGCGAACCGTCGCGTCTATCACGGTCTTCCATGATGCGGAGCAGGCGAAAGCTTCGAACGAACTGGCCGCCCAGTGGATTGCCGAGAACCTTCGAGACTTCGAGATCGAGTCGATGGGCCGATTCGGCGGCGAGGTGATGGTCAGCCGCGCTGTCGCCGAGATATTGGAGCCGGCGCATCGCTGACGCCGCCCTGCGTCGCCGTCTCAAACGACGTCTCGAAACAGGAAAACGACGAGTGGCCTACCCGGCCGCGACATGCATCTGCGTTCGCACACCAATGCGAAACCTTGCCGACAAGCAGCACAACCAGGACGAGCGCTGTAGCGCTCGGGTCGACGCTCGATCGCCGCGTGCCGGCCGGGGGCGGTCCAGCCGACACGCGGAGATCGACGCTGGTCTACGGCGTCGTTGTCGACACCGTGAACGTCAACGTCTTGCTGTATGCGCCGGTCCGTAGTGCCTGCGACGCACCGATGTGCTGGCGCAGCCCGATCGTCACGATGTCGTTGCTGATCGGACCGGAGTAGGTCAGCAGTGACAGCGGCGTGCCGGTCGTGCTCAGCGAGGTGAACGCGCTGGTGTTGGCGCGCGCCTGCAGGGGCTCGCTGAGTGCGTATGAGCCGTTGACGAGCCGGCCGGTCGCCGTCGCACTCGGGTCGGTCACCGCGAGCTCCGCGTCGCCGGCCGTGGAGATCACGGTCGCCGTCATCGAGGCGTCGTACGAGCGGTCCAGGCCGGGCACGAACGCGCCGAGCGAAGCCGGGGTGCCCAGCGAGAGCGAGAGCGTCGCCGGCACGCTGCCGCCGATGTCGCTGCCGAGCGTGTACTCGACGCCACTGCTGCGCGTGCTGACGTCGTCGATCAGGAAACCCTTGCCCTGGTTGGCCGGCTGCGCGGCCGAGCTGACGCGCCACAGCAGCCGGTCCACGACCGGAACCCGGTTGGCGGGGCCGTTCTCGGAATCATTGCGGTAGTAGTTCTCCCACGACGAACCGGTGACCTTGAGCTGCCCGTCGACGTAGACCTTGACGACGTCGTTGTTAGCGCCCCCGATGAAGTCACTCGAGATCCGGACGCTGTGCGGAACCGCTCGATCGAGCCCCTGCGCGATCTCGACCTCGCGGAAGTCCACGTGCTGGTTGGCGTTCGTCTGCGGGGACGGGACGTCGACGAAATCGATGGCGAGGCCGTTGGGCATGTCGCGCAGCCGGAGGAAGCTCATGCGGCCGCCGTTACCCGAGTCGGGGCTGACGGTGATCGCGAGGCCCGGCTGCTCGGCGACGGGGTCGGCCGACATGAACTGGAAGCTCGCGTCGAAGTGGGGCTGACGCGCGCCGCCGGCCTGGCCGCCGTTGACCGACGTCGCCTCGCCGGCGCCGTCGACGAGGGGAGCCGAGAACGTCTGATCCGCGAACGAGCCGCTGGTCGTGGCGTTGGAGATGCGAAGGCTCTGCGCGCCGAAGACCGCCGCGACCGACGCGGAGTTCGTGACGACGGCGGCGTCGAAGCCGCCGGACTTGAGCCATCCGCCTTGGCCGTTGATGGTGCCCGGGACGAACGACGGCGGCTCGAAGAGCGTCCCGATCGTGTCCGCCCCGGCAGCGGCGGGCATAGCGAGCAGGGCGAGCGCGGCCATCGCCGCACCGGTCGTCCAGTGACTGCGTGTCATATGTTCCTTTCCAGTCCGCGAGGTCCTTGTTTCCCGGCGGCGCCCGTGGCGCCGCCTCCTCACGTCTGCACTGCGTGGTTAGGACTGTTCCGCCGTCGGCACCAGCACCGTGTTGATCGGTGCTTGAGCCTGCTGCTCGCGGCGGTACGAAAGGCAAAGTAGCGATCTGCTGGGAAGCCCTTATGGCCTATATGTCCAGAATGCTGTTCGGTGGTTTAGTCATCGCGTGATCGCACGAGTGTCGGAAAGTGCCGGCGACGAACGATGACCGGCCGGCGCGTTCGCGATCACGTCCGCGCCCGCCGGTTGGGTCTATGCCACCCGGGGCGCGCCCGAGAGCGCCGAAGGACCAGAGATGTCAGGGAATGCCCTCCCGAGGGCCAGATTCCATGGGACGCCTCGGCGATCAAGCGGGAGGGCTGACTTGATCTCTGGGAAGCCAAGGAGGCGAAAGGCCACGGCAAGTCGACCGTGCCTCCCTCACAACCCGCCGCCAATGAGCAGGCGCCGCGCTGGCCGGCACTCAACGGCCGCTGTCTGCCCGCACCGTCATCAGCGCCTCCAGCGCGGCGATGTGCACGTCCATCGCCGCGTCCACCTGCTCCACCTCGCGGGTGGCGAGCAGGTCCAGCAACAGGCCGCGCGTCACGGCGATCCCGAGGCGCGCGGCCGCCTTGCCGTCCTCGAATCCCAGCTGCGTGAAGACCGTCGCGGCGGGCTCCAGCCACGCGTCGATGATCCCGTCCAGCAGCGCCACCGTCCCGGGCCGGCCCTGCAGCGCCTGGCCGTAGAGCTCGAAGAAGAGCCGCTCGTTGGCCCACAGCGCCTCCTGCGAGATGTGCTTCCACCAGGCGCGCATGGCGTCGGCCGGGGCGGCCTCCGGGTCCGGGATGACGTCGTCGAGCAGCGCGCGCTGGCGCTCCTCCACCGTCTGCACGACCGCGACGAGCAGCCCTTCGCGCCCGCCGAAGTGGTGGATGAGCATGCGGTGGCTGGAGCCGATCGCGCCCGCGAGCTCCCGCAGCGACAGGTCGCTGATGCCGCGCTGGGCGATGTGATCGATCGCGGCGTTCAGGAGTCGCTCACGCGGGTTGACGCCGGCCATGGCGAAACTGTACCATGTGGTACATCATGGTTTCCTCCCCAGTCACCGTCTCCGTCGACGTCCCGCAGGACCGCTCCGAGGTGTACGCCTACCTCGACGTGATGGCCAACCACGAGGCCTTCACCGACCACATCCTCACCGAGTGGCAGGTGTCCGGCCCGGCCACTGGCATCGGCGCGAAGGCCAACGTCGTCACCAAGACCGGCGGGATGAAGGACCCCGCCGAGATCGAGGTGATCGAGGTCGAACCCGACCGCATGATCCGCGAGCGCAACAAGGGCGCGAAAGGCAAGCGCGTCGCCACCGGCACCTACGTGCTCTCCGACCTCCCAGGCGGCGGCACCCACATCGAGTTCATCTTCATCTTCGAGGAGGTCCCGGCGATGGAGAAGCCGCTCGTCCCGCTGATGCGCCGGATGATCCGCAAGGGCAACGAGCGCGCGATGGAGCGCCTCAAGGAGCAGCTTGCCGGGGTGCCGTCGGCCGCATAGGTGGCACGATCCCCGGCATGGGGATCACGTTGCCGGCCATCGCCGTGTCGCTCGCGCTCGCGGCGCCCGCGGAGCTCGCGTTCACCTCCGAGGGCGGCATCTTCAGCCTCAAGGCCGACGGGAGCGGCCGCGCGCCGCTCGTGCCGGCCCCCAAGGGCGAGGTCGTGGGCGGCGCGGCGTGGTCCCCCGACGGGACCCGGCTCGTGTACGACCAGGGCGACGAGGACACCTCGCGCCTGATGCTCAAGGACGCCACCGGCACGCGCGAGCTCACGACCCGTCGCGCCGGCGTATCCGACGCGAGCCCTGTCTGGTCACCCGACGGGAGCACGCTGCTGTTCACGCGCTTCACGCTCACCGAGACGGCGATCACGACGCAGATCGTCACGCGCGACGTCGCCACCGGCGCCGAGCGGGTGCTCGTCACGCAGGACGCGGGCAACCGGCTGGCGTCGGTTGTCGCACCCACCTACTCGCCCGACGGCGCCACGATCGCCTACACGTACGGGCGCTACGACCGCAACGTCGACTTCCTGCCCGAGATCCGCACGATGCCGGCGGCAGGCGGACCGGCCAGGACGCTGATCAGGCGCGCCCAGGGCCCGAGCTACTCGCCCGACGGCACGCGGCTCGCCTACGGGTCGATCGCCGACCACAACGGCAAGTCCTGCGGATCGGATCAGTGCGCGTGGGCCGCTGAGCTCTACGTGGCCAACGCGGACGGAACGCAGCCGCGCCGGCTGACCAAGGACGAGGGCGGCCTCGGCGTTCCGCGCTGGTCCGCGGACGGCAGCCGCATCCTGTTCGACTCCGACCGCAACCTGCCCGACGCGAACTCCAACGAGCTGTACTCGATCGCCCCGGACGGCAGCTGCCTCACGTGGCTGACGAACAGCGTGCCCGCCTCCTGGGACCCGTCCTGGCGGCCCGGCAGCGGCGACAGCTTCATCGCCAACTGCGATCCGAAGACGCGCCCCGTCACGTTCACGCCGCCCAAGACGAAGACGTACCGCAGCAACCTCTGGCTGGGCAACCGATACAAAGGGCTGCTGCTCACGCACGCGTCGCGCAGCTCGCTCAGCTACGACGACTGCGAGCGGTTCAGCGGCTGCCCGGACCGGGTCACCCTCACGGCCAACGCGCCGTGCGTGCGGCCGTACTCGTCCGCCTGGAAACTGCGCGTCCGCCGGGGTTGGCTGGTGGCCGAGTACGGCGGCGACAATTCACCGCTCGTGTTCGCCGGCCGGATGGCGACCCTCGCCGCGCCCGGTGTGGTCGGCGACCTGAAGGTGCTCCGGCGCGAGCGGCCACGGATCCCGCGCGCGTTCCTCGCCGCGCTCACCGGCACGCAGCGGGCGCAGCTCAAGCCGTACCGTGCCTGCTGAATGCAGATCAGCGTCTCGGTCAATGGGGTGGAGCACACGCGGGAGGTGGAGCCGCGGCTCCTGCTCGTGCACTTCCTGCGCGACACGCTGCGGCTGACCGGGACGCACTGGGGGTGTGACACCTCCAACTGCGGGACGTGCGTCGTGCTGATGGACGGCGAGCCGGTGAAGTCGTGCACGGTGCTCGCGGCCACGGCCGAGCGCTATGAGATCACGACCGTCGAGGGGCTCGAGCGCGACGGTGTGCTCGACCCCGTGCAGCAGGGCTTCCACGAGGAGCATGGCTTGCAGTGCGGGTTCTGCACCTCGGGGATGATGCTCACCGCCCGCGCGCTGCTGGACCGCAACCCGGACCCGAGCGACGAGGAGATCCGCACGGCGATCTCCGGTCAGATCTGCCGCTGCACGGGCTACGCGACGATCGTGCGCTCGATCCGTTGGGCGGCGAATCGCCCAGGGGGCGAATCGCAGACGAGTTCGACGTGACGTGGTGCCGGCGCGAGACGCCTCGCGAACTCGCGCGCGCTATCGGCTGACGGACTGCCAGAGCGTGACGTGCGGGGCGCGCCGGGCGCCGCCCACGGCCCCGGCCCGCCCGGACGAGATGGCCTGCGTCGCCTCGGGCGTGGTGGCGAAGCGCTGCAGCGCCAGCGCCGCCGGGAGCGCACGGCCGAGGCCCAGCGTCGATGCGTGCCACAGCTCGAGGATCGGCGTCCCGCGCACGTCCAGGCGCACGAGCGCGCGGCGGCGGACCTCGCCGGCGACGGCGTGCGCGAGGGTGAGCACGATGCCCTCACCGGCCGCCGCGGCGGCGATGGCGGCCGCGCCGGAGGAGAACGTGGAGACCCGCGGCGTGAGCTTGTGACGGGTGAAGAACCCGTCGAGGTCGTCCGCGGTGAGCCAGTGCTCATCGCCCAACGCCGCCGGAGCGATGGCGCGCGCCGTCGCCAGCGGGTGCGAGGGAGCGGCGACGATGACGAATCGGCAGCGCAGGAACGGCGCGGCGGCGATCGAGCCCGTCGCGCCCGGTGAAGGGCCGAGCGCGATGTCGGCCCGCCGGTGCTCGAGCGCCTCGGCGAAGGCGGCCGCCGGCAACTCGGTGAGCGACAGCTCCAGCTCGGGGTCGCGCGCGGCGAACGCGTCGATCAACGGCCCGACGTGCTCGGCCACCGTCGGCGTGGCGGCGACGACCAGCCGCCGCGACTCCGAGGCCACGGACCGCCGCGCCTGCTCGGCCAGGCTGAGGATCTCGGTCGCGAGCGTCGCGAGCTTGCGCCCGCCCGCGGTCAGCGCGATCCCGCGGCCGTGACGCACGAACAGCTCGTCGCCCAGTTCCTTGCGCAGCGCGGCCACCGCGACGGACACGGCGGGCTCGGTCACCTCGAGCTCCGCGGCGGCGGCCTTCACCGACCCGTGGCGCGCCACGAGGACGAAGGACTGCAGCTGGGCAAGGGTCATAAGCGATCGCTTAGGTCCAGTTGACAAGGCGACCATAACACCGGCAATGTGCGTATCAGCACGACCGATGGGGAGGAGAGCCCTGCAGGTTCCAGCGCCATTCGCGTACGAGCGTGCCACTTCGGTGGACCATGCGCTCGCGCTGTTAGAAGAGCTCGGACCGGAAGCCCGGTTGCTCGCGGGCGGACACTCGCTGCTGCCGATGATGAAGCTGCGGCTCGCTCAGCCGGAGTACCTGGTCGACATCGATCCGCTCGCGGACGAGCTCGGCTACATCACCCTCGACGGCGCAGAGCTGCGGGTCGGCGCGATGACCCGTCACCGGGACCTGCTCGAGTCGCCGCTGCTCGCGGACACGATCTTCACCGACGCCGAGCGCGTGATCGCCGACCCGGTGGTGCGCAACCGCGGGACGATCGGCGGCGCGCTCTGCCAGGCCGACCCGTCCGAGGACCTGTCCGCGGTGTGCGCGGCGGTCGGCGCGCGGCTCGTGATCCGGTCCCGCGCCGGCGAGCGCGTCCTGGACATGCACGCCTTCAGCCTCGGTCCCTACGAGACGGCGGTCGGCCCGGCGGAGCTGCTGACGGAGATCCGCGTCCCGCGGCGCTCCGGCAGCGCCTACGCCAAGGTCGACCGCCGCGTGGGGGACTGGGCGATCGCCGCCGTCGGCGCCGCGCTCGACGTCCGCGACGGTGTGATCACCTACGCCGGCCTCGCGCTGACCGCGGTCGGCGGTGGCCTGACCGTCGAGCACGAACTCGTCGGGGCCGAGCCGACCCCGGAAGCCTTCAAGGCGGCGGCGCAGGTCGCCGCCCAGCAGTGCGACCCCGTGACCGACCAGCGGGGCTCGAAGGAGTACAAGCGCCACATCGTCGGCGTCCTGACCGAGCGTGTCCTCACGCGCGCTGCGGAGCGGGCCCAACCACAGAGGGAGGTGTGAGATGTCCACCGGATGGACCCTGGGCTTGATCCTGGGCGTCGTCGTCATCCTGATCGCCGCGGCGATCGTCATCACCATCGTCGTGCTCGCGCGGCGGATCGCCGATCAAGCGCGCACGGCGGTCGGGGGCGTCGATGTCGTTCGCCAGCAGACGGACGGCCTGCCCGGCATCAACCGCATCAACGACTCCGGCGTGCGCATCCTGCGCTCCGCCCGCGCCGTGCGCAAGGTGGCGGTGGGCAAATGAGCAATGACGACGCCTGGGTGCTCGCGCTGATCATCGGCCTCGCCGCCGCGCTGATCGTGGCCGCGCTGCTGCTCCTGCTCATCCGCGCCTGCCGGGACATCGAGTCCTCGGTCGGCGGGCTGCTCGAGGTGGCCGGCAAGGTCGCGGGCAACACCGCCAACATCCCCGCCCTCGCGGCCACCGCGCCGGTGCTGGGCAAGATCGTCGACGAGGCCATCGTCCAGGACGGGTACATGAACGCGCTCACCGACGGATTCGGGGGCAAGTAGATGGCCGTCCTTTCCATCCTGCTCGCCGTCGTCGTCATCGCGGTGCTGGCCGTCGCGCTGCTCGAGGTCCGGCGCAGCCTCCACGCCTCGGCCACCGGCTTGGCCACGCTCGCCGACGCGCTCGAGACCGTCGAGTCCGAGCACCTGCGCACGCTCGAGCCGTCCGTGAAGGCGATCAACGCGCAGTTCGACACCATCCTCAGCGCCCTGCCGGGCATCGGCGCGAAAGCGGCCATCGTCGCGGAGAGGCGGCCGCGATGATCGTCGTCGCCCTGGTCCTGCTGCTCGTGGTGTTCCCGATCGTGGTGATCCTGCTCCGCAACGTCCTCACCGAGGCGACCTCGATCGTGGGCAGCATCGAGCGCATCACCGCCGCCGCCCGCGCCGGCTCGAAGGATCTCGACGCCGCGCCGCTGCTGCTCACGACGCAGCAGCAGGTGCGCGACACCGTCGCCAACGTCGCCGCGTACGGCGGCTCCCTCGACGTGATCGTGGACGACGCATGACCGCCGCCGGAGTCCTGCTGATCATCGCGGTCGTCCTGATCGTCGCCGCGCTCGTGTTCTTCCTCGTGTCCGTGATCTTCGCGCTGCAGAAGATCACGAAGGGCCTCGACCAGACCATCGCCGCCGTCGGTGAGATCGTCGAGAAGTCCGAGCCGGTCAACGCGATCGTCGAGGACATCAACGCCAACCTCGACGCCGCCGTCGACGCGCTCGAAGGCCTGCTGGTGAAGAAGGCCGGCCTGCCCGAAGCGATGGGCCTGATCGAAGGCCTGTACCCGGGCGCGAAGGCCGAGGGCCTGCGCAACTTCCCCGACAGCGCCACGGTCCGCTCGCCGCGGATCTCCGAGGTCTACACGCGCGGGACGTTGACGCTCGCGCGACTCGGCCGCGAGGCACCGATCGCCGCCATCAGCCCGAACGGCCCGGCCCTGCGCGACGCGCGCTACGGCAGCCGCGCCTCGCGCGGCCTCTATCCCACCGACCGTCCCGGCCGCTCGCCGATCATCGGCACCGACTCGCCCATCCAGTACGAGGCCACAGATGCAGACCCCAGCGCCGTTTGAGTACGAGCGGGCGACGAGCCTGCAGGGCGCGATCGCGTCACTGAAGGAGCACGAGGACTCGCGGATCATCGCCGGCGGGCACTCGCTGCTGCCGATGATGAAGCTGCGGCTCGCGAGCCCGACGCGGCTGATCGACATCAACGACCTCACGGACCTGCAGTACATCCGCGAGGAGGGCGACGAGATCGCCATCGGCGCTTTGACGCGCCACGTCGAACTGCTCAAGTCCGAGCTGCTCGCGCAGCACTATCCGCTCTTCCACGACGCCGAGATGGTCATCGCCGACCCCGTGGTGCGCAACCGCGGGACGATCGGCGGCTCGCTCTGCCAGGCGGACGCGGCCGAGGACCTGTCCGCGGTGTGCGCGGCGGTGAAGGCCAAGGTCGTGATCGCGGGCGCCGACGGCACGCGCACGGTGCCGATGGATCGAGTTCCACCTCGGCCCGTGGACGACCGCGGTCGGCGAGGGCGAGATCCTCACCGAGGTGCGCCTGCCGAAGAAGCCGGGCGGCGGCAGCGCGCACGAGAAGGTCGAGCGGCGCGCCGGCGACTGGGCGATCGCCGCGGCTTCCGCCGCGGTGTGGATCGACGGCCAGGCGTTCTCCGACGTCGGCATCGCCCTCTCCGCAGTGGGGTTGACCACGATCGACCTCACCCGGGCCGAGGAGCTGCTGCGCGGGCAGGTCCCGAGCGAGGCCCTGTTCGAGCAGGCGGGCGCGATCGCGTCCGAGGACTGCATGCCGATCCCCGACGGCCGCGGACCGGTCGACTACAAGCGCCACCTGGCTGGCGTCCTCACGAAACGCGCACTGCGGAAGGCGACGGCACGGGCACTGGCATGAACATCTCCATCTCCATCAACGGCGAGACCGTGACGCGCGACGTCGAGCCGCGCACGCTGCTCATCCACTTCATCCGCGACACCCCGGGCCTGACCGGCACCCACTGGGGCTGCGACACCTCCAACTGCGGCGCGTGCGTCGTGCAGATGGACGGGCAGCCGCTGAAGTCCTGCACGGCGCTCGCGGCCATGTGCGAAGGCCACGAGATCCGCACCGTCGAGTCGCTGGAAGTCGACGGCGTGCTGGACCCGCTCCAGCAGGGCTTCCACGAGAAGCACGCGCTGCACTGCGGCTTCTGCACGCCCGGCATGTTGATGACCACGCGGGCGCTGCTGGACGAGAACCCGAACCCGACCGAGGCCGAGATCCGGATGGCCATCAGCGGTGCGATCTGCCGCTGCACGGGCTACAAGAACATCGTCGCCGCCGTGCAGTGGGCAGCGGAGAACTCCGACGCGGAGGTGAAGTCATGACCGCTGTCGGCGACCGGCCGATCGGCTTCGGCCCGCTCAAGCGCAAGGAGGACGCGCGCTTCATCCGCGGGCAGGGCACCTACCTGGACGACATCCGCCTGCCCGGCATGGTCCACATGGCGATCCTGCGCTCGCCGTTCGCCCACGCGAAGATCAACTCGATCGACACGTCCGCGGCGCTCGCGCTGCCGGGCGTGGCCGCGGTGATCACGGCCAAGGACCTGGAGACGCTCGGGCTCGCGTGGATGCCGACGATCTCCTACGACACGCAGGCCGTGCTCGCCGGCGACAAGGTCCGCTTCCAGGGCCAGGAGGTCGCGGCGGTGATCGCGACCGACGAGTACATCGCGCGCGACGCGCTGCAGCTGATCGACGTCGACTACGAGCCGCTGCCCGCGGTGGTCAACGCGCGCAAGGCGTTGGACGACGACGCGCCGCTGATCCGCGACGACAAGGACGGCCAGGTCGACAACCTCGCGTCGCCGACGTGGGAGGCGGGCGACGAGGACGCGACCGCCAAGGCGTTCGCCGAGGCCGACACGATCGTCAGCCGCGACATCATCTACCCGCGCTGCCACCCGGCGCCGCTGGAGACGTGCGGGATGATCGCCGACTTCAACCCGGAGACCGGCCAGCTCGACCTCTACAACGGCAACCAGGCGCCGCACGCGCACCGCACGGTCTACGCGCACGTGGCCGGGTTGGCCGAGCACATGATCCGGATCATGTGCAACGACATCGGCGGCGGCTTCGGCAACAAGGTGCCGGTGTATCCGGGCTACGTGTGCGCGATCGCCGGCTCGATCGTCGCGGGCGTGCCGGTGAAGTGGATCGAGGATCGCTCCGAGAACCTGATGAGCACGGGCTTCGCCCGCGACTACATCATGAAGAGCGACATCTGCGCCAAGGACGGGAAGATCACCGGCCTGCGCGTGGACGTGATCGCCGACCACGGCGCGTTCGACTCCACCGCCCAGCCGACGAAGTTCCCGGCCGGCTTCTTCCACATCGTCTGCGGCTCCTACGACCTGCAGGCGTCGCACGTGAAGGTCAAGGCCGTCTACACGAACAAGGCGCCGGGCGGCGTCGCGTACCGGTGCTCGTTCCGCATCACCGAGGCCGTGTACCTCGTGGAGCGGATGGTCGAGGCGCTCGCGCTGGAGATGCACGTCGACCCGATCGACCTGCGCATGCAGAGCTTCATCGGCACCGAGCAGTTCCCGTACGAGACCACCACCGGCTGGACGTACGACTCCGGCGACTACCACAAGACCATGCGCGTCGCGATGGACATCGCCGGCTACGAGGATCTGCGCCAGGAGCAGGAAGACAAGCGGGCGCGCGGCGAGCTGATGGGCATCGGCATCTCGTTCTTCACCGAGGGCGTCGGCGCCGGCCCGCGCAAGCACATGGACATCCTCGGGCTGGCGATGAACGACGGCGCGGACCTGCGCGTGCACCCGAGCGGGAAGGCCGTCGTGTCGCTGTCCGCCCAGACCCAGGGCCAGGGGCACGAGACGACGTTCGCGCAGATCGTGGCCGAGGAGCTGGGCATCCCGCCCGAGGACGTCGACGTCCGCCACGGCGACACCGACAAGTCGCCGTACGGGCTCGGCACGTACGGCTCGCGGTCCACGCCCGTGAGCGGCGCCGCCGTCGCGGTCGTCTCGCGCAAGGTGCGCGACAAGGCCCGCGCGATCGCCGCGCAGATGCTCGAGACGCGACCCGAGGACCTCGCGTGGGAGAAGGGCCGCTGGTACGTCAAGGGCGACCCGTCCGCGGGCGCGTCGATCTTCGACATCACCCAGCGCGCGTACTCCGGCGAGTCGCTGCCCGAGGGCATGGAGGGCGGCCTGGACGCGCAGGTCATCTACGACCCGCCGAACCTCACCTACCCCTACGGCGCGTACATCGCGGTCGTGGACGTGGACCCGGAGACCGCGCACGTCGTCGTGCGGCGCTTCATCGCGGTCGACGACTGCGGCGTGCGCATCAACCCGATGATCGTCGACGGCCAGATCCACGGCGGGCTCGCGGAGGGCATCGGGATCGCGCTGATGGAGGTCATCACGTTCGACGAGGAGGGCAACTGCCTCAACGGGTCGTTCATGGACTACCTGATCCCGACGGCGCTCGAGTGCCCGGACTTCGAGCTGGGCGCGACGGTCACGCCGTGCCCGCATCACCCGCTCGGGGCCAAGGGCGTGGGGGAGTCCCCGAACGTGGGCTCACCGCCGGCGATCGTCAACGCCATCATCGACGCCCTGCAGCCGCTCGGCGTGGATCACATCGACATGCCGTGCACGCCCGCCCGCGTGTGGGCGGCGATGCAGGGGAACGCGGCTCCGCCCCAATGAATGAACTGCCCGACGATGTCGAGACGCTCGCGCGGCGCCTGTCCTCCGTCGACTACCTCGTCGACGAAGGGCTGGCGACGGCGCTCTTCCTCGCGCTCCGCCTCCCGCAGCCGCTGCTGCTGGAGGGGGAGGCGGGGGTAGGCAAGACCGAGGCCGCCAAGGCGCTGGCGCTCGCGCTGGACACGCCGCTGATCCGGCTGCAGTGCTACGACGGCATCGACGCCGCCGAGGCGCTGTACGAGTGGAACTATCCGCGCCAGCTGCTGTCGATCCGGCTGGCCGAGGCGACCGGCGAGAAGCTGAGCGAGGGCGACCTGTTCGGCCGCGACCACCTGATCGCGCGGCCGTTGCTGCGGGCCTTGGAGCATCCGGGCCCGCGGCCGGCGGTGCTGCTGATCGACGAGATCGACCGTGCCGACGACGACTTCGAGGCGTTCCTGCTCGAGCTGCTCGCGGAGGCGGCGGTGACGATCCCGGAGCTCGGCACCATCCGCGCCGAGTTCCCGCCCGTGATCGTGCTCACGTCCAACCGCACGCGCGACCTGCACGACGCGGTCAAGCGGCGCTGCCTGTACCAGTGGCTGGACTATCCCTCCAAGCAGCGCGAGCTGGACATCGTGCGCCGGCGCGTCGGCGGTGTCTCGGACGGGCTCGCGCACAAGGTCGTGGCCGCGGTCGCGGTGATGCGCGACAGCGACATCCAGAAGCCGCCCGGCATCGCCGAGGCGATCGACTGGCTGCGCGCGCTCACGCTGCTCGGCGTGACCGAGCTCGACGAGACGACGATCGAGCGCACGCTCGGCTCCGTCCTCAAGTACGCCGAGGACCAGGAACTGATCCGCGCCGGTGGCCTGGAGAGCCTGCTGTGATCGCGGAGCTCGCCGCCGCGTTCGGCCGCCGTCTGCACGAGGCGGGCCTGCCCGTCACGCCGGAGCGATCGGCGCGGTTCGCCGACGCCCTGTCGTTGACCGAGCCGGTGGCGCGGACGCGGCTGTACTGGGTCGCGCGCGCCGTGTTCGTCTCCGACCACGCGCAGGTGAAGGCGTTCGACCGCGTGTTCTTCGAGATCTTCGGTGGCGAGACGTTCACCTACGACGCGCCGCCGGACGAGGTGCACGAGCTCGCGGTGGCCGACGATCGCCCGGCGAGCGCCAACGCCGCGGGCGGCGCGCCCGGCGGCGCCTCGCCGGCACCCGGCGACGGGGACTCCAGCCACGACGCCGTGTCGGTCGTGCCCGTGATGGCGAGCGCCGAGGAGCGCCTGCGCGACAAGCACTTCGACGCGCTCGAGCCCGCCGAGCTCGCCGCGCTCTACCGGCTGATGAGCGAGCTCGAGGTGGCGGCGCCGATCCGGCGCACGCGCCGGGCGAAGCGTGACCGGCGCGGCCCGCACATCGACCTGCGCCGCACGCTGCGCGGCTCCCTGCGCACGGGCGGCGACCCGATCCACCTCGCTCGTCGCGACCGCCGCGAAGTCCGGCGGAAGATCGTCCTGCTGTGCGACATCAGCGGCTCGATGGAGCCGTACGCCCGCGCGTACCTGCAGTTCCTCACGTGCGCGGGCCGGGACGCCGAGGCGTTCGTGTTCGCCACCCGCCTCACGCGCATCACCCGCGCGCTGGCCACGCGCTCTCCGGAGCGGGCGATCCAGCGCGCCGCCGCGGCGGCCCCGGACTGGTCGAGCGGCACCCGGATCGGCGACGCGCTCAAGGCCTTCAACGACCGCCACGGCCGGCGCGGGATGGCGCGCGGCGCGGTGATCGTGATCCTCAGCGACGGCTGGGAGCGCGGCGACCCGGCGCTCGTCGCGCGGGAGATGGAGCGGCTGGCGCGGCTCGCGTACCGGATCGTGTGGGTGAACCCGCGCGTGGCGGCCTCCGGCTACGAGCCGCGGGTCGGCGGGATGGCGGCGGCGCTCCCGCACATCGACGCGCTCGTCTCCGGCCACACGCTGGACGCGATGCACGAGGTGATCCGCGAGATCGGCGCCGAGCGTACGCGCAAGCTGACGGCGCTCGAAGAGCAAGACGAGGAATGGGCGAGCGCCACACCCGTGGCCGGCAGCAGCGTGGCCATGCCCAGTGGCTACAGCCCGAGCCGAGGAAAGACGACGCCCGGATGGATTCTCCATTGACAAGCCTGCATCTACCCGGGGTGCGACCGTCCCGTCGTGCCCCCGCCTGAAGCCGGCGGCCCGCCGTCGGCGTTCTGCGACCGCGAAGACCACAACGCGCTCACCGCGCACCAGGAACGCAAGCGACTGGAGGAGGAGCAAGGTGGCTGACGAGGCCTATCGCGCGGTGTTCCTGCGCGTCCACCCGACCGGGCAAGATGGTGCTCAGCCTCACGACCGCGCGCCGACGGCAACGAGCCCGGCTACGCGCAGCTCGTGGCCGACGAGCTCGGCGTGCCCGCGCTGGACGTGAAGGTCGTGCCCGCGGACGAGAACCGCTTCGGCTCCGGCCACGGGTACAACGAGGCGCCGTCCCCCGGCACGCCCGCGGCGATCACCGCCGCGACGGGCAAGATCCTGGCCAAGGCCAAGCTGCTCGCGGGCGTCGACCTCGGCACGGACGACGTGGAGTGGGCCGACGGCGCGTTCGTGAGCGGCGACGAGTCGCGCACGATCGCCGACCTCGCGCTCTACGCGCACGGCACCGGCGCGCTCCCGCCCGGCGTCGAAGGCGGCCTCGACGCCCAGACGGTCTACCGCGATTAGATGGCCACCTACGGACCCCACAACGCGACGCTCACCGTCCACACCAAGCGCGGCGGCGCCGCGGCCAAGGCCGGCCACGACCTGACGATCCTGGTCGAGCGCTGGAGCGCGACCGACGACGACGGCGAGCTCAGCGTCGAGGCGGACTCGCGCTCGCTGCGCGTCATCGAAGGCTCAGGCGGGATCACGTCACTGGGCGACGAGGAGAAGGCGTCGATCTCGCAGACGATCGACGAGGAGGTGCTCAAGGGCACGCCGATCACCTACCGGGCCGGCGAGCTCACGCTGAACGGCGTCACGCGGCCGATCGCCTGCAGCTTCGACGGCACCGAAGGCCGCGCGGAGATCAAGCAGACCGACTTCAAGATCAAGCCCTACTCGGCGCTGTTCGGCACGTTGAAAGTCGCCGACGTCGTCGAGGTGAAAGTGAGGAGGACCGATGGTTGAGCTCAACCACCGCTTCGAAACCGGCAAGGACCAGGACTACAACTGGGGCGCGATCCTCGACCTGGACCGGATCATCCCGTGCGTCGAGGGCGGCAAGGTGCTCGAGCGCGAGTCCGACGAGAAGGCCAAGGCCGAGATCAAGGTCAAGATGGGCGCGATGTCGATGACGTTCCGCGGCACCGTGGAAGTCACGTCGCGCGACGACGCGGCGCACACCGCCGTGCTCGCGGTGCGCTCGAAGGACACGGGCGGATCGGGCTACGCGAACGCCGACGTCACCTTCGACTTGAGCGGCGAAGGCGGCGCGATCAACACCAAGGCGACGATCAACGGCAAGGCCGCGTCGATGGGCGAGGGCGTGGTGCAGACCGTGCTCGACGCGATGATCAAGGACTTCACCACCAAGCTCGCCAAGATCTGATGGCGGAGCGGATGACCATGCGGCGGGTGCGCGAGGGCGAGGTGCCGCCGGACGGCGCCACCGCCCTGCAGGACGACCCCGACCGCCCGGTCTTCCGCGGCAACGGTCCCTACGACTACGTGTGCGTCGAGTGCGGCAACGTGCTCGCCGCCTCGATGGGGCTCGAGCAGATGACCAAGCGCGTGCGGATCAAGTGCGGCGCGTGCAAGACGGTGAACGTCGCCGTGTTCGACGCGAAGGGCGAGACGTAGTGGCGTTCGGGTCCGTTCGCCGCAAGGAGGACGCGCGGCTCATCCGCGGGCAGGGGCGGTTCGTCGACGACATGGACCTGCCCGGGATGCTGCACGGGGCCGTGTTGCGCTCACCGTACGCGCACGCGGAGATCCTGCTCGATCGATGTGAGCGCCGCGCTCGCGCATCCGAAGGTGCACGCCGTGTTCACCGCCGCCGAGCTGGGGGACATGGCGTGGATGCCGACCCTGTCGGCGGACACGCAGGCCGTGCTGGCCGGCGATCGCGTGCTCTTCCAGGGGCAGGAGGTGGCGTTCGTCGTCGCCGACGATCGCTACTCGGCCCGGGACGCGCTGGAGCTGATCGAGGTCGAGTACGAGCCGCTGCCGGTGGTGATGAGTGCCCGCGACGCGTTGGCGGACGGTGCCACCCCGGTGCGTGACGAGGGCAACCACGTCTTCGACTGGGAGGCCGGCGACCGCGCGGCGACCGACGCCGCGTTCGCGCGCGCCGAGGTGGTCGTCGCGCAGGACATGGTCTTCCCGCGCTCGCATCCCGCGCCGATGGAGACGTGCGGCGCGATCGCGGCGTACGACCGCGTCGAGGGCAAGCTCACGCTGTGGTGCACGACGCAGGCGCCGCACGCGCACCGGACGCTGTACGCGCTCATCACCGGGCTGCCCGAGCATCGCATCCGCGTGGTGTCGCCGGACGTCGGCGGCGGCTTCGGGAACAAGGTCCCGGTCTATCCCGGCTACGTGTGCGCGATGGCCGCATCGATGCAGCTCGGCCTTCCCGTGAAGTGGGTCGAGGACCGGTCCGAGAACCTGATGTCGACCGGCTTCGCGCGCGACTACGCGATGCGTGGCCGGATCGCGGCTGCGCGCGACGGGCGCATCCTCGCCCTGGATGTGGACGTGCTCGCCGACCACGGCGCGTTCAACGCCACCGCGCAGCCGACGCGCTATCCGGCCGGGTTCTTCTCCGTCTTCACCGGCTCCTACGACGTCGAGGCCGCGCACTGCCGCGTGACCGGCGCGTTCACCAACAAGGCGCCCGGCGGCGTGGCCTACGCGTGCTCGTTCCGGATCGCCGAAGCCGTGTATCTGGTCGAGCGGCTGGTGGACTGCCTCGCGCGCGAGCTGGGGGTCGATCCGGTGGCGCTGCGGCGCCAGAACCTGATTCGCCCCGAGCAGTTCCCGTACGCGTCGAAGACCGGGTGGGTGTACGACTCGGGCGAGTACGAGGCGGCGCTGGACGAGGCGCTGCGGCTCGCGGACTACGACGCGCTGCGGGCCGAGCAGGCGCTTGAAGCGAAGTCGCGGAGAGCTGATGGGGATCGGCATCTCCTTCTTCACCGAGGCCGTCGGCGCCGGGCCGCGCAAGCACATGGACATGCTCGGGCTGGCGATGAACGACGGCGCGACGATCCGCATGTCGCCCACCGGCACCGCACAGGTCGCGATCAGCGTGCAGACCCAGGGCCAAGGGCACGAGACGACGTTCGCGCAGATCGTCGCGCACGAGCTCGGGCTGAGCGTCGACGACGTGGACGTGATCCACGGCGACACCGACAACACGCCGTACG
Organism: uncultured Solirubrobacteraceae bacterium; assembly: GCA_963724195.1. Classification (GTDB taxonomy): domain Bacteria; phylum Actinomycetota; class Thermoleophilia; order Solirubrobacterales; family Solirubrobacteraceae; genus Solirubrobacter. Next base: position 70,674 of record CAVRTQ010000023.1, read on the forward strand.
GATTGGGCACGTACGGGTCGCGCTCGACGCCGGTGAGCGGCGCCGCGACCGCGATCGCCGCGCGCAAGGTCCGCGACCGGGCGCGCCTCGTCGCCGCCGCGATGCTCGAGGTCGCGCCCGAGGATCTCGTGTGGCGCGAGGGACGCTGGAGCGTTGCCGGTGACCCGTCCGTCGGCGCTTCGATCCCGGAGATCGCGGCCGCCGCGCGCGGCACGATCGACCTGCCCGCCGGGGTCGAGACCGGCTTGGACGCCGAGGCCGTCTACGACCCACCGAATCTGACCTTCCCGTTCGGCGCCTACGTCTGCGTCGTCGACATCGACCCCGGGACGGCCGTCGTGAAGGTGCGGCGCTTCATCGCCGTCGACGACTGCGGGGTGCGCATCAACCCGATGATCGTCGAGGGCCAGATCCACGGCGGGCTGACGGACGGGATCGGGATGGCGCTGATGGAGACGATCGCGTTCGACGAGGACGGCAACTGCCTCGCCGGGTCGCTGATGGACTACCTCATCCCGACCGCCGTCGAGGTCCCCGACTGGGAGACCGGGATGACCGTCACGCCTTCGCCCCACCACCCGATCGGCGCCAAGGGCATCGGCGAGTCCGCCACCGTCGGGTCCCCGCCCGCGATCGTCAACGCCATCTGCGACGCGCTGCAGGTCGCCCACATCGACATGCCGTGCACCCCCTCGCGAGTCTGGGAGGCCATGCCTTGATCCCCGCCCACCGCATCGAAGCGCTCGTCTCGGCCCGAGTGGCCTTCGTGGTCGCCACCGTCGTGCGCGCCGCCAAGCCCACCAGCGTCCGCCCCGGCGACTCCGCGCTCGTCTTCGCCGATGGCACGATCGAGGGCTTCGTCGGCGGCGTCTGCGCGCAGGAGTCCGTGCGTCTCCAGGCCGCGCGGGCGCTGGAGACGGGGGAGGGTGTGCTGCTGCGCCTGCTGCCCGGCCTGGCCCTCACCGAGCGCGACCCGCTCGACGGCGTGATCGTCAGCCACAACCCCTGCCTGAGCGGAGGCGCCTTGGAGATCTTCCTCGACCCGCAGCCCGTCGCCCCGCGGATCGCCATCGTCGGCGACACCCCGATCGCCCGCTCGTTGGCCGCGATCGCCCGCGCCGCCGGCTACGACGTGGGCTCCGGGCTGCAGGCGGATGACGCCGCGCTCGTCGTCGCCTCCCACGGCGAGGACGAGGAGGGAGCGCTCGCCGCGGCCCTCGAGGCCGGGATCGAGTACATCGCGCTCGTCGCCTCGCCCAAGCGCGGCGCCGCCGTCCTCGACTCGCTCGACGAGGCGCTGCGCTCGCGCGTGCACACGCCCGCCGGCCTGGACATCGGCGCCCGCACCCCCGCCGACATCGCGATCTCGATTCTCGCCCAGCTCATCGCCCAGCGCACCGTCACCGCACCCGCCGCCGTGGTCGAGACCGCGACCGACCCGATCTGCGGCATGGAGGTCCTGGCCTCCGACGCCACCGTCCACCTGGACACCACCGAGGGCCGCGTCTACTTCTGCTGCGAGGGCTGCCGGTCGGCATACGTGCACTAGAACCGGGTATCTGGTCGGTGTCCTAGACCATGCCGTAGAACCGGATCGTCACGTCGCCGCGCGTGCAGACATGGCGGCTCGCGTACCGGTTGCCCTCCGCGTCGCGCCAGTAGTGGATCCGGCACCTGTAGCCGGCCACGCGGCGCGGCATCGTGGGGCCGTCGGCGCGCGCGGCGTACGTGCGCATGAACCGCGCGGTCGCGGTGCACGTCGTGTGCCGCGCCGAGGCCCACTTGAAGAACCCGTGCCACGCGACCGCGTGCGCGCAGCGCGTGAACCCGCGCGGCACGTCGTAGTGCGGACCCGCCGCCGCGGCGTGCGTGGGGAAGGCGAGAATTCCTATGGTCAGCACGAATGCCGTCAGCCAGCGCGTCACATCGCCGGACGATGACCGGCGCGGCTCATCCCCCGATAAGGGCCGTCCGCGGATGAGGTAAATGCGCTCAAGTTTGCTGGGCGTTGGACGACCTTCTCGTGGACGCCAAGGACTCCTACACGCGCAGCCACTGCCAGACGGTCTCCCAACTCGCCGCACTGATCGCGACCGAACTCGGATTCACCGGCGACCGCCTCGCCCGCATGCGGCTGTCCGGCCTGTTGCACGACGTGGGCAAGATCGGCGTGCCGGACATGATCCTCAACAAGCCCGCCGCGTTGACCGACGACGAGTACGTGACGATGCAGGCCCACGCAACGCTCGGCTACGAGATCGTGCAAGCCGCCGGCCTGCCCCAAGAGGCGCGATGGGTGCGTCACCACCACGAGCGCGTGGATGGCCGAGGCTACCCGGACGGACTCGCCGGCGACGCGATCCCGCTCGAGTCGCGCATCATCCTCGTCGCCGACGCATACGAAGCGATGACGTCCGACCGCCCCTACCGCAAAGCGCCCGGTCAGGCGTTCGCGGTTCAGGAACTGCAGCGCGGCGCCGGCACGCAGTTCGACACGCACGTCGTCGAAGCGCTCTGCCGCGTCCTCGACCGGCTCGGTACCACCCACGGCGTTGCTCAGATGCCGTCGGGCGGCCGCTGACGCCCGCGCGCGGCCGCTTCTGCAGCGCGGCAGGCGAAGAGCACGATGGTCAGTGTGCCGATGCCGACGAGCGCGCCGCCAAGGACGTCGAACGGGTGGTGCATGCCGCGGTACATCCGGGACACGGCCACGATGACGGGCAGGGCAATGGCCAACGTCCGGGCGGCCGCCGCCAGGCGTCGGTGTGGGGTGGCCGAAGCCAAGAGCAGCATGAGGCCCGCGTAGACCGCGGTCGACGCGGCCGTGTGCCCGGAGGGGTAACTGCCACCCAGCGGGAGATCCTCGAGACGAGCCACCCCGGGGCGCGAACGCGGGACGAGGTTCAACGTCAGGCGGTACGCCGCCGTCTCGATGGGGAGCAAACACGCGACGAAGACGGCGATCGTCCAGTTCCGGCGCGCCGCCGCCACGACGACGATCAGGCCCGCCAACGACGCGAGCACGGGGCCTCCGCCGAGACCAGAGACCACGGCGGACGCGTCCGTGAGCGCGGGTGTGCGCCGGGCGACGAACGCGTCGATGATGCCGTCGTCGGTCTGTCTGATCCAGCCGACGTCCAGTATCACGTCGGTGACCAGCGTGCCGATCAGCACCGAGACCACGGAGAACGCGACGAAGCCGGCCATCAACGCGAGCACGAAGACCGCGGCGGGCGGCCACCCGGCCACCCGCGACGCCAGGCGCTCGGCGGGCCCGGAAGGTGCCGGACGAAGCAGCGGCGGCACCCAGCCGGTCGAGTGTTCGGAACGTGTCGATGGGTCACATCATCGCCGTCAGGCCTCGCCCAGCACGTTGCCGGCCGCGTCGAGGGCACGGACGGTGGCGCCGATGGGGACGCGCGTCTCGAAGCCGGTCCGCGGGACCGGCGCGGCCCGGTCGACTTGCCAGGCGGTGACGTCGGTGGCGCCGTTCCAGCTCACGTACATGGAGCGACCGCGGCGGACGACCGAGGGTTTGGTGGTGGGGCGGCCGACCCAGCCGCCGCGGTAGGCGCGGTAGCTGTCGTTGCCGCGCGAGAGGCGGCCGTCGAGCACGAGGCGTCCGGTCGCGTCGTACTCGCTGAACCAGCGGTTCGAGCCCCAGCCGACGAACGTGTTGCCGTTGGGCAGCGGTTGCATGCCGCCCTGGGTGAGGGAGAGCAGTGGGCGTGGGTGCACGAGCGAGCGGACCAGTTCGGCGCGGGTGCCGTCCAGCCGCAGCGTGATCGCGCGGGAGCGGCCGCGCTCGGCGTTGTCGAACAGCGTCAACGTGCCGTCTGGCTGGGGGCGTGCGTCGTGCTGGAGCGCAAACGACGCGCCCGCCCCGAACGAGAACGACGACCGCTTGCCGCCGAGGCGCCAGACCACGTGACCGGTCGCCCGCGAGACCTTGTAGATCGCGTTGGTGGAGCGGGCGGAGAGCACGAAGTCGCCGGCCGGGTCGAGCGCGATCGAGTTCAGGTGCAGGTAGTCCCAGGTGCCTTCGCGCTCGCGGTAGGTCTCGCTGACGGCGACGTTGCCGGCGCTGTGCCATTCGAAGAGCACGAGTCCGGTGGCGATGTCGATCTCCTGGACCACCGACTGGAGCACCCGGCCCTCGGGGCGCTCGATCGCGTCCCAGGCGTTCATCAGCGCGGTGCCCTGCGGGGTGATCGTGAACTCGTGCGAGTCGGCGGCGAACCCGTTGCCCATCTGCACGCGCCGTACCGTCTTGTAGCGCTCGTCGAGGACCATCCCGACACCGCGCCCGCCGCCGCCGAACAGCCGGCCCTCCCACCACGTGAGCACGGGCTTGCCGCCGTAGCTCTGGGTGCGCACGTCCATCGCGACCCGCCCGCCCGTCACCGGCCGGAACCACACGAGCTGCCCGGCGTCGTCGACGATCATCGGCCCCATCGCCCGCCCGCCCTTGGGTCCGAGGAACACGGAGCCGGGTGTGCGACCGGGCTCGGAGCGGGCGATGAACACCTCCGGCGGCTTCAGATCCGGCCGGGAGACGAAGGCCTGCGCATCGGCGCGCGGGTCCGGCCGCACCGCCCGGGTGCGCGCGGGCCTGGGCCGGCGGCCGATCCGGAACGAGTACGACCGCGCGGCGCTCTTCACGCTCACGCGTTCACCCGCCACGAACCGTCCGCGCGGCACGAAGCTCGCGCCCCGCCCGTCCGAGTGCGCGCGGACCTGTCCGCTCATGCGCCCCGAACGTGAGCCGGCCACGACGACATCCCCGAGCTCAGTCGTCCCGCGGAAGGAGATCTGGGTCTGCGGCGACGCCGTCGTCATCTCCGGCACGGGGTAGACGGCGACGCTCGCGGCGGCCAGCGCCGTCTGCAGGATCAAGGTCGAGAGCACGCCGGTACTCAACCCGCACGGTCGTCAAAGTTGCGGCGTGGGATGAACCCCTGATCCACAGCAGTCCAGGGGTTTCCCTGGTGGTTGCCGGTCGGGGCCGCTGAGACGGTCCCGACCTCAACCCACCACCCAAGGAGTTCCCTGTGGCTTTCGGACAGACCAAGGACATGGAGATCGAGTTCGTCAACCGGACCGACCTCACGCTGATCGTTCCCGCCGAGGGGCACCGGGTCAAGAACCCCGGCGGCCTCGAAGGCTGGAACAACATGACGATCGGCGGCACCATCTCGCGGCTCAAGCCGGGCGAGTCGCGCAGCACCCGGCAGACACTGAACGTCAAGGCCGACAACGACATCCAGTTCGAGATCCACTACAGCGCGACGAACGGTCGCGACTTCACGCAGATCTTCAGCGGCGTGGACACGCGCGACAAGCACGCCGTGCTCCGCCTGACGCACGACTAGTGAAGGAGTACTGTTCGGCGCCCCATGCGGGCGTCGAACAGCCTCCCGGTGGCGCTCACGAGCTTCGTCGGGCGCGAGCACGAGCTCCAGGCGCTCGAGCACGCCCTGGGGACCACGCGGATGCTGACGGTCACCGGGCCGGGCGGGTGCGGGAAGACACGGCTCGCGTTGGAGGCCGCGTCCCGGCAGGACGAGGTGTGCTGGGTCCAGCTGGCGCCGCTGACCGAGCAGGCGCTGGTCGGCGCGGCGGTGGCGGAAGCGCTCGGTGTCCGGCCGCTGCCGGGCATGACCGACACACAAGCCGTGTGCCAGTACCTCGCCCCGCGTACGGCGCTGGTCGCGCTCGACAACTGCGAGCACCTCGCGGACGCGTGCGCTGAGCTGGCGGCGACCGTGCTCAGCGCCGCCCCCGGCGTCTCCGTGCTCGCCACGAGCCGGGCGACGCTGCGCGTGGAAGGGGAAACCGACTGGCGCGTCCCGCCGCTCACCGGCGCCGACGCCGAGACGCTGTTCGTCGAGCGCGCCCGCAGGCGCGGCCGGACTTCACGGTGAGCATCCGCGGTCGCCGAGATCTGCGCGCGCGTGGACGGCCTCCCGCTGGCGATCGAGCTGGCGGCGGCGCGCGTGCGCACCCTCTCCGCCGAGCAGCTCGCCGAGCGGCTCTCGGACCGCTTCGGGCTCCTGGTCGGCGGGGCGCGCACGGCGCTCGAACGTCAGCGCACGTTGCGCGCCTCGGTGGACTGGAGCCACGGCCTGTTGGAGCGCGCGGCGAGCAGCGAGTGCTGCGGCGGGTGGCCGTGTTCACGGGCGGCTTCTCGCTCGAAGCCGCCGAGGACAGGTCTGCGGCGCGACGGTCGACGGAGCTCGAAGCGCTCGTCGATCAGTCGCTCGTGCTGGCCGACGCCGCACGGCCGCGAGATGCGCTACCGGCTGCTGGAGACGGTGCGCGAGTACGGGCTCGAGCGCCTGGTCGAAGCCGGGGAGGAGGACGCGCTGCGCGGCCGCCACCGCGACTGGTTCAGCACGCTCGCGCTGGAGGCGGGACCGCACCTGGAGTCGCCGCGCCAGCCCGTGTGGCTGGCCCGGCTGGAGCCGGAGGCGGCGAACCTCGCCGCGGCCCTGGATCACGCGCTGCGCACCGACCCGCCGGACGCGCTGCGGATGTGCGCGGTGCTCTACCCGTTTTGGCGCACGCGGGGCGTTTCGCCGAGGCCGCGCTGGCGCAGACGCGGGCGCTCGGAGCCGGCGGCGAGCGCCGCCCGGCTTGCGCGCGCGCGTCTTGCTCACGCGGGCGATCCGTTTGACGGGCCAGGGCGACCCGCTGGCGGCGGAAGAACAGGCGCGGGACGCACTGGCGCTGGCGGAAGAGGCCGGCGATCGGCGCGCCGCGGCGCGGGCGCGGTGCGTGATCGGCAACGCGCTGCAGTTCGCGCGCCCGGCGGTCGCAGCGCGCCGAGTTCGGCGCGCGCGGCCGAGCTCGCGCTGGCCGTGGGCGAGGACTGGGCGCTGCTGCACGCGAACCTGGACCCGGCGTTCGGCATGACCTTCCAGAACAACCACGCCCGCGCGAGGCGAATGTGCGCGGCCATCGAGGACGTGATCGAGCGGGCGGGCGAGCCGTACGACTCGGCCGCCGCGTTGGATGTTCGTCGGGCATGTGGGCGGTCAACGACGGCCGCCTCGAGGAGGCCTACGCAAGCCGCCGACCGCTGCTACGCCGCGCGTCGACGGGGTTGCAGGAGCCGATCTCACGGGCGGGGCTGACGGGCTGGTCGCGGCTGACCGACGTATGGGCAGGGCGCCACGAGCGTGCGCTCGAGCAGGTTGCCGGAGTCAGCTTGAGCACGCATTGCGCGTCGGCGCCGGGATGGTCGTGCCATTCCTGATGAGCGGACTCGGCTTCGCCGCGTTGGCGGCGGGTCGGCTCGAGCGAGGCCCGTGAACGGCTCGGCGCACTGGCGAGGCTGTCCGAGGGCCGCAACGCGTACACGCTCCGCTTTCACGCTCAATTGGCTCGCCGAGACGCAGCGGCTGCTCGGCGACCGCACCGCCGCCGAGGAGACGGCCAGCGAGCGCCCGCGGTGAGCGAGGCGTACGGCAACCGTCTGCTGGCAACGCGCGGCCGGCTCACGCTCGCCCGTCTGGCCGCCGCGCGCGGCGACCACCCGACCGCACAGCAGCATGCGCTCGCGCATCTCGACGCGTGCGCCGAGGGCGGCCACCTGACGTGGGTGCCGGGTTGCCTGGACGCGCTCGGCGAGATCGCGGCGGGCCTCGGGTATGACGAGGACGCGGCCCGGCTGCTCGCCACGGCGGCGCAGGCCCGGAGCGACATGGGCGTTGCCCGTGTCGTCCCGGAGCCCGAGCACTGGGCGGCGCTCGAGGCGCGGCTGCCTGGAGCCCCCGCGCTGACACTCGAGGAGGCCCTCGAATGGGCGCTGCGCATGCGCGGGCCACGCGTGCGCCCGCCGGACGCGCTCACGCCGACGGAGGCACGCGTGGCCGAGCTGGCGGCTCAAGGCCTCAGCAACCCCGAGATCGCCAACCGCATGTTCATCTCCCGCGACACCGTCAAGACGCACCTGCGCCACATCTACGGCAAGCTCGGCGTGCGCAACCGCACCGAGCTCGCCGCGCGGATCAGTAGCTGATGTAGCCGTGCACGGTGCCCTCCAGGCGCTCGAACAGCAGCGGTGGCGTGAACGGCGTGATCGGCGTGACCAGGGGCGCCGTGACCAGCGTGCCGCTCGCGTTCGCGAAGCGCCCGGTGCCGCCGGTGATGGTCATGATGAAGCCGACCGGGTGGACGTTCAGCGTGGGGCCCACGCCGACGAGCGATCCCACACCGGTGACCTTGTCGCCGCCTGACGCGACGATGGTGAACGGGCCGATGGCGCGGACGATGCCGTCGGCGCGCGTGGCCTGGGCCGAGAAGGTCGCGGTCCCTGGTCCGATGTGCGACAGCAGCACCTTCTGCTCGGCGCTGACCTCCAGGGTCGCGGTGTTGACGGTGGCCTTGCCGGCGGCCACGCCCAGCAAGGTTTGGTGGGTCGCGGCGTGCGCGCTGGCCGGGGCCAGGGCGATGAGGGTGACGACCGCGGCGATCGTCGTGCGAAGAGACATGCCTGCTCCTCTGGTGAGGGGTGGATGAAGACGCTTCGCAGCCTCCATCCGCGCGGGCGGCAGAACATCACCCAGGTGGGTGATCAGTAGAACAGGAAGGGCCACCAGTTCTTCATCTGGTGGCCCTGCTCGTCCAGCGCGGTGTTGCCGTAGCCCGGCATGTTCTGGCGCCAGTAGACGACCCAGCGGCCCATGCAGTCCGGGGCGAAGTTCCGGTAGCGCTCGAGCGGGGCAGGTGTCCAGGGCACCGCCCGCTCGTCGCGCTGGCGCCACGTCTCGATCGTGGAGAGCACGGGCGGCCCGCCGTCGAGGTCGTAGTGGAAGCGGCCGTTGGGCATGAAGTGCACGTTGCCGCCGGGCGAGACCCAGCCCGGCGGGTGGTCGAAGCGCTCGCGCTGGTAGAGGTCGAGCATCGCGTACTCCCGGAAGTGGCGCTCGTAGTAGGGGATGGCGCCGCACGTCGCCATCCACTCGAGCGAGTGGCCGAGGCTCTCCATCGCGCAGCCGACGCCGCGCGCGTGGTTGACGAACAGCGTCCGCACGCTGCGGCCGAGCCATGGCGCGTTGTGCTCCCCCGAGTTGCCGGCGAACCGCGCGAACCTGCCGGTGCGGGTGAAGCGCTCGTCATAGGCGGCCTTGACCTCGACGGTCTCCCACGGCCAGGTGTGGTCGGTGTGGTCGGCGAGCAGCCACACCTCGTGCACCTCACCGCGCTCGACCCGTGCCTGCAGGTCGATCAGGGCGTAGAGCCGCGCGTAGTCGAGCCGGATGCCGTTGCGGGGGAACTGGGCGCTGTTGCGATCCACCCGCCCGGCCGGCTCGGTGAAGTCGAGGATCTCGCCCACCTGGTAGTCGAGGAAGATCGGCGCGCGCGGGTCCCGATAGCCCTGCCAGCGCGAGGATTCGGCGAGCACGGCGGACAGCGTCTGCAGCTGACGTCGCGCCTCCGGCTCACCCAACCCGTGCACGAAGTTCACGCCGAGCACCCGCGGGCGCATCCGGGTGATCTCGTCGTGGTGCTCGACGAGCCACGGGTCGGAGTTCGCCGCGCTCTCCGCGTTGGGCCAGACGAGATCCCTCACCCGGCCAGCCTATGCGGCCTCGACAGTCCGCGACAATGCCGTAGATGCAGATCCCCGCCGACGCCTGGCAGGTCGGGCCCTGGAACCGGTACGCGTACACCCACGTGTCCGAGGTGGTCCCGACCGTGCCGGTGCCGTGCGGGGAGACGCGGCGCGTTGCGCAGCGAGCCCGTGGAGTTGGAGCTCGAGCTCGATCCGTGCACGGACGGGATCGCCGTGGTGCGAGACGGCGCGCTCTTGTACGAGCGCTACGGCGGCGAGATGGACGAGACGTCGCTGCACCTGTCGCAGTCGGTCGGCAAGTCCGTGGTCGGGCTCACGGCCGGCATCGTCGGCGTCGACCCCGCGGCGCCCGTCACGGAGTTCGTGCCCGAGATCCGCGGCAGCGGCTACGACGGCGCCACCGTCCGGCACCTGCTGGACATGACCGCGGCGATCGACTTCGTCGAGGACTACCAGTCGTTCGTGGCGTACGACGCCGCCTGCGGGTGGCACCCGCCGATCACCGGCAGTCCGGGCACGGTGCTCGAGTTCCTGGCGACGATCGGCCCGGCCGCCTGGTCACACGGCGAACGCTGGCACTACGCCACGCCGAACACGGATCTGCTCGGGCTCGTCGTCGAGCGCGCGGCGGGCACGCCGTTGGCGCAGGTGATCAGCGAGGTCCTGTGGGCGCCGCTCGGGGCCGAGCGCGACGCCGAGCTCACGGTCGACGCCGCGGGCACGGGCACGATCGGCGGCGGCTTCTGCGCCACGCTGCGCGACTACGCGCGGCTCGGGGCGCTGGTCGCCGAAGGCGGTCGCGGCATCGTCCCGCGCGACTGGATCGATGCGCTCGGCGCGGCGCCCATCACGGAGCCGACGACGGTGGAGCACGCCGAGGGCTACGCCAACCAGTGGTGGCTCCGCGACGGGCGGCGTCACTGCCCGCGGCATCCACGGGCAGTGCATCGCCGTCGACCCGAGCGGGACCGTGGTCACGATCCTCTCGAGCTGGCCAGAGGCGGTCGACGAGCGGCGCGACGACGTGCAGCGCGCGCTCATCGCCCGCCTCACCGCGTAGCCGCGAGCTCCTCCTCTTCCTCGCCCGTGTACATGGCGGGCGGCGCCTTCTGGAACCCGCGCGTGAGCACGAGCAGGTAGACGAAGCCGACGGCGAGCCAGGCGAGGCCGACCTCGAACGCGATCCCGCTCAGCTTCGTCCACAGGTAGATCGTGAACGCGAAGCCCAGGAACGGGATCACCGCGAACTTGACGATGTCCGCGCCGGTCCGGCGGTTCTGGTCGATCACGTAGGTCTTGATCACCGCCAGGTTCACGAACGAGAACGCCGCGAGCGCGCCGAAGGAGATCATCGACGACACCGTCGCGAGGCTGATGAACAGCGCCGTCAGGCCGAAGAAGCCGACCAGCACGTTGCCGGTCACCGGCGTCCGGAACCGGGGGTGCAGGCGGAAGAAGATCGGCCGCGGGAGGCTGCCGTCACGGCCCATCGCGAACAGGATCCGCGAGACGCTCGCCTGCGACGCCATCGCGCACGCGAACGCGCCCGCCACGTAGGCGGCGGTGAAGAACGAGTTCAGGAAGTCGCCGCCGATGAACGTCATGACGTCGGCGCTGGCCGAGTCCACGTCGGTGAACGACTGCCAGTCCGGGAACGCGAGGTGCCCGAGGTAGGACTGGAAGATGTAGACGAGCCCGCCGACCAGCGCGCACAGGATGATCGCGCGCGGGATCTTCACGCGCGGGTTCTCCGTCTCCTCCGACAAGGTCGACACCGCGTCGAACCCGAGGAACGACAACGCCAGGATCGCGGAGCCGGCGAACACGAGCCCGAGGTTGGTGTCGGAGTCGAAGAACGGCGCGGTCCACGACTCGACCTCGACATCGCTCGTGATCTTGCTGATCGCCATCGCCGCGAACACGGCGATGAACACGAACTGCACGGCCACGAAGATCAGGTTCGCGTTGGCCAGCAGCTTGATGCCGAGGATGTTCAGCCCGGTCACCAGGACCACCGCGATCACGACCCACATCCACTCCGGCGTGCTCGGGAAGTAGTCGTTCATGTAGATCCCGATGACCAGGTAGTTGATCATCGGCAGGAAGATGTAGTCGAGCAGCAGCGCCCATCCGACCATGAAGCCGACGGGGCGCCCGAACGACCGCGACGCGTAGCTGTAGGCGCTGCCGGCGATCGGCTGCGCGATCACCATCCGCCCGTAGCTGTAGGCCGTCAGCAGCATCGCGATCGTCGTGATCGTGTACGCGAGTGGCAGGTGGCCCTCGGTCTCGGTCGTCACCAGGCCATAGGTGGTCCAGACCGTCAAGGGCACCATGTAGGCGAGCCCGAAGAAGACGAGCGCGGGCAGGCCCAGGACCCGCTTGAAGTGGGTCTCGTGCTCGGTGACAGCCATCTACAGGCCTCCGTCTTCCATCGTCAACAACGTGCGCAGCGAGCGGCCCGCCGCGAGGTCCTCGAGCGCCTCGGCCGCCTGATCGAGCGGCCGCCGCCCGGAGATGAGCGAGTCGAGGTCGAGCATGCCGGCCTTGTAGAGATCGATGATCCACGGGATCTCGTGCTGGGGATCGATCGAGCCGTAGTTGGAGCCGAGGATGCGCTGGTTGGCCTCGGCCAGTGCGAGTGGATCGAAGCGCGCCGTCTGACCGGTCGGCGGCAGGCCGACGATCACCGCCGCGCCACCCAGCGCCAGCGCGCCGATCGCCGCCTCGGTGGTCGCGATCTGCCCGATGGCGTCGAAGACGTAGTCGAGGTCGCTGAGCTCGGCGGCGTCCGCGACGGTCTCGGTCGCGCCGACCCGCTTCGCCACTTCGAGCTTGGCGGGGTTGAGGTCGCAGGCCACGATCCGCGAGGCCTGCGCGAGCCGCGCGCCCTGGATCACCGACAGCCCGACGCCGCCACAGCCGATCACGCCGACCGTCGCGTCCGGTGGCACCCCCGCCGTGTTGCGCACGGCGCCCAGTCCGGTCGCCACCGCGCAGCCGACGATCGCCACCACGTCCAGCGGCACGTCCTTGCGGATCTTCACCGCGCCCGAACGCGGCACCACGACGCGCTCCGCGAACGCGGACACGCCGAGGTAGTGATGGAAGCCGTCGCCCCAGCGCGAGGTGCCGTCCAGCAGCACGCCGCCGGGCGCGACGACGTTCGCCACCACCTCGCACTGCCACGGCCGCCCGTTCAGCGCATTGCCGGCACGCGCCGCACTGCGGCACCCACGACAGGACCACGTGGTCGCCGACCTCGAGGTCGGTCACGCCCTCGCCGACCTGCGACACCACGCCGGAGCCCTCGTGCCCGAGCACGACCGGCGTCGGCACCTCCCACTCGCCCCGCACCACGTGCAGGTCCGAGTGGCACACGCCCGCGGCCGCGATCCGCACTTCCACCTCGCCCGCATGCGGCGCGTCCAGCTCCACCTGTGTGATCTCCACCGCCGCGCCCGGGGCGCGCAACACCGCGGCCTTCACCGACACAGCCGCCACCCGGCGATCGCGATGCCCTGCGCGCACTTGACGAGGTCCTCGATCGGCACGTACTCGTCGACCGTGTGCGCCCAGTCGATCGCGCGCGGCCCGTACATCAGCGCGGGCGTGTTCGCCTCCAGCGCGAACGTCGCCCCGTCGTACCAGGAGCCCAGCCCGCCGAGCGTGTCGGGGAGGCCGAGCGCGCGGTTGGCGGCGCGCAGCGCCAGCACGCTGTCCGCGTCCACCGGCGTCTCGGACGGGTTGACCTCCGTGTACCAGTGGAAGTTCGGCGGGTGCTCGACCAGCCACGAGTCCGTCTCGCACCAGCGGCGCAGGAAGCCCTCGACCTCGGCCTGGGCGTCCTTCGTCCAGCCCTGCGCGTCGGCCTGCTGGGGGAGGATGAGCACCGACAGGTCGATCTCCACGCGGTTCGGGATCGTCACGCTCCAGCCCGCGTCGGCCACGAAGCGCGTCGGGACGATGTCCGGCGGATCGAGCAGCGGGTGGCGGCGGAAGTCGGCCCGGGAGCGCCAGTCGGCGCGCAGCCGGTCCACGCCGTCGAGCAGGAAGCGGCCCTTGTCGATCGCGTTGACGGCGCCGCCGTCGCGCCAGTGCGGGTGCTCCTGCTCGGCGTGCCCGGCGCGGCCGGTGAGCGTGATCGTGCAGTAGACCGTGCCGCGGCAGGCGGGCCAGACCTCGAGCGAGCTCGGCTCGGGGACGATCGCGAAGTCAGCCTTCACACCGTGGCGCGCGCACGCGAGCCCGCCGACGCCGCTGGACTCCTCGTCCGTGTTCGTGCACACGATCACGTCGCCCCGCAGTTCGCCGGTGGCGGCGAGCGCCTCGGCGGCGACGACCATGGCCGCGATCCCGCCCTTCATGTCGCACGCGCCCCGGCCGACGACGTTCCCGTCGACCACCTGGGCATCGAACGGGTCGGCCGTCCAGCCCTCCTCGCGCTTGGCCGGGACGACGTCGATGTGCCCGTTGAGGAGCAGCGAGCGTCCGCCGCCGCTGCCGCGGAGCGTGGCCGCGAGCTGCGGGCGCCCGTCGAAGGCGATGCCGGCGACGCTCAGCGGGTGGTCGGTGACGTCCTCCGGCGCCGGCTCCCACAGGTCGATCTCGGCTCCCGCGGCCCGGAGTCGATCGGCCAGCGCCTGCTGCAGCGCGACCTCCTCGCGAGCCGGCTCGTCGATCCCCGCCCGGCTCGTCGTGTCAAAGGCGATCAGCTCGCGCGTGAGCGCGACGATCTCCTCCCGGCGGCCTGCGATGCGCTCGACCAGCGCCCGCTCCGCCGCGTCCAAACCCCCATCCATGGCGGCATCCTGTCACCTTCGGCGGCGCGATCTGCGCACCGGCCCGATTCTTGAACGCAGCGCTAGTTCAGGCCGGCGCGGTTCACGATCGCGTCGACCGCGCGCACGCCGCCGGACACCTGGTCGCAGACCTCGATCCCCGGGCCGCACCGGGACGCGCGACGTGAGCGCACGGCCGCCGATCACGAAGCCGGTCGAGGGCACGAGCTGCTGCACCTCGTAGAGCGTGAGCAACGCCCGGTCCGCGCCGCCGGGCATCGTCACGCTCAGGCAGACGACGTCGGCGCCGTGACGCCGGGCCGCCGCGGCGAGCGACTCCGCGGGCACGTCCGGGCCGAGCATCAGGGTGTCGTAGCCCGCGTTGAGCAGCAGGCCGGCGAGCATGCGCAGCGCGACGACGTGGTGCTCGCCGGACGGCGTCGCCAGCAGCACGCGGTAGCTCTTGCGCTGGTCGCGGACGCGCCGGGCCTCCTGCTCGAGCGCCAGCACCCGCAGCGTGATCTCGGTCGCCAGGTGCTCGTCCGCGACGGTGATCTCGCCGCGCTGCCAGAGATCGCCGATGAGCCAGAGCGCCGGCGCGATGAGCTCCTCGTTGATCTCGGTCTGGCTCAGCTCCGCCTCGATCGCGCGCCGGATCGCGACGTCAGCGCCGAGCTCGTCGCCCGAGAGCAGCGCCTTCGCGAACTCGCGAGCGAGCGCGGCAACCCGCTCGTCGGAATCGTTCCTGCTCCGGTCGGCCATTACACGTCCTCGGGGAGACACTATCCCTCGCGTGGGTTAGTGTCGGTGGCGATGAGCGACCCCACCCCCAAGGCAGACTGGTACACCGACCCGGGCGGGTCGGGCGGCGAGCGTTTCTGGGACGGCTCGCAGTGGACCGACCGGACGCGGCCGGCGGGCGGCTACACCGCGCCGCCGTCTCCGCAGTACGCGCCGCAGGCGCCCTACCAGCCGGCGTACGTCAGCCCGAAGTCACCGGGCATCGCGATCCTGCTCACGATCGTCTGGCTCGGCGTCGGCCACTTCTACGCGGGCCGCAACGACGCGCTCCCGATCGTGATGGCGGTGCTGAACGTCGTGTTCTGGTCGCTGACGTTCCTGCTCGTCGGGATCCTGTTCTGGATTCCGGCCGTGATCTTCATGTGCATCGACGCCAACAAGGCGGCGAAGGACTTCAACCGCCGCCACGGCCTCCAGCCGTCCTGATCACGATCTCCACGTGCGCGGGGCGCGTGGGGGAGGCCAGCGACAGGAAGTCCCGCACCCGCCCGGCCTCGCCACAGAACGGGCACTCGATCGGTTCCGCGGGCGACAACGCGCGCCCGCCGGGCGCGACCGGCGCGTCACAGCGCGGGCAGGCGAGTGTCCCCATGGAGACCACCCGCGACCGCAGCCGGAGCTCCTCGTGCACCCGCCCGATCCGCTCACCACCGAGCGGGTCGGACGCATCGCGGTGAAACGCCATCGCGTCCAGGCTACCTAAAGGTGCCTGGCACCTTTATCTGAGCGCGGCGAGCTCGGACCAGGTCTTGCCGCCGTCGGCGGACGTGCTGACCGTGCCGCCGGTGAGATAGGCGTAGAGCTTGCCGTCGGGGGCGGCCACGAAGTCCTTGGGGCCGGCGCCGATCGTGCCGCCGACCTCGTTCCAGGACTTGCCGTCGTCGGCGCTCAGGCGGATCTTGCCGTCCAGGCCGGCGCTGTAGAGCTTGCCCGGCCCGGCCCAGGCGAGCTTGGCCGACGAGGTCGTGTCGCGCTGCCGCCACGACTCGCCCTCGTTGGCGGAGATGAACGTGCCCGACTCGGTCCCGACCGCCCACTGCTTCGGGTTGTCGGGGTTGACCGCGATGTCGAGCGCCGCGGCCGCGGCCGGCGCGGCGCGGCCCTCGAAGGTCTTGCCGCCGTCCTTGGAGAGCTGGACGGAGTTCGGGTCGTCGGTGCGCAGCGCCACGACCATGTCCCCGTCGACCTCGATGTCGTGGTAGTCGATCTCGCCGATCCCCGACACGGCCTCCCACGTCGCGCCGCCGTCGGCGGACCGGACGAGCCCGATGTTCTGCGGCAGCGTCCCGCCCTTGGAGTGCCCGGACCCGATCAGCTTGTCCGCGCCGTCGTACCGGACCACCAGGTCGATCAGCGGCCCGGTCTTGCCCGCGTCGGCCATCGACGGCGTGAACTCCTCCGGGCGGTCGGCGCCGGCGGGCAGCCGGAAGGAACCGGACGTCGAGCCGATCAGCACCGTGCCGTCGCTCGGGCTGACGGCGACGGAGCCGATCTCCAGCGCCGCGTCGACGGTGGGCTCGGCCGGCAGCTCCTCCTCCGAGGAAGAGGAGCTACCACCGCACCCCGCCAGCGCGAGCGTGATCAGGATGAGGGCGTGTCTTTTCAGGGTGTGGTTGTGGACAGCGTGAACGTCAGCGTCTTGGAGTAGGACCCGGTCCGCAGCGCGTCGTTGGCGGCGATCGACTGCTTGAAGTCGAGCGTCACCTCGTCGTTGCTCACCGGAGCCGCGTATGAAAGTAGCGGCGTCGGCGCGGCGGACGACCCGACGTTCGCGTAGACGGACGCGGGATTGGCCGAGTTGGTGGCCTTGACCTGCACCGCCGACGGCAGCGAGAAGGCGCCGTTCACCAGGTGGCCGGGGTTCGCGCCCGCGTCGGAGGCCGTCAACGCGGCTTCACCGGCCGTGGAGATCACCTTCGTCGAGGTGGTGGCGAAGTAGTCCTTCGCCACGCCCGGCGTGAACGCACCGAACGAGGCCGCCGCGGGCCCCATGGTCAGCGACAGCGTGGCCGGCACGGTGCCGCCGGCGGTGCCGCCCGTCGAAGCCGAGCAGTCCGCGAGCACGGCCCCCGGCACCGGCTCGAAGCACAGCGCGTCGCCCTGGTTGGAGTTGCCCTCCAGGAACTTGACGTCGGCCACCTCCTGCGCGTGCGGGCCGTTGTACTTGAGGATGTAGAGGCCGTTGCGCAGGTCGAGGACGTAGATCAGCCCGTTCTCGATCACCGGATAGCTCCACATCACGACGCGGTTGTCGCTGCGGCCGGGCAGGATGCCGTCGTTGGACAGCCGCGGGTCCTCGAAGTCCACCGACGGCAGCGGCTCGGGCTTGTACTCGGCGAGCTGGGTGACGTTCGTCGGGTCGGAGATGTCCATCGCCTGCAGGCCGCCCGAGTGCCACGTGCTGAACGCGATGTTCGGCGTCAGCGTCGGGTTGTGGGCCGAGTAGGACGTCCGCGGCGGGTTGAACGTGGCGCACGAGAGCGGCTCGTTCTCGGGCAGGCGGTACTCCTCGACGACGGCCGGCTTGGTCTCGTCCTTGATGTCGATGAAGCGCGTCCAGCCCCACGGGCAGCCGTGGCCGGTGCCCGTCGCCGTGCCGTAGACCTCGTCGGACACGTAGACCGCGTCCTTCTTCCAGAGCTTGATCGCGCTGTGCGCGCCCGGGCCGGGCCAGGTGACCTTGTTGGCGGTCGGCGTGACCTGGCGGTAGGTGTTCGTGGTCGGGTCGGTGTCGGTGAAGTCGGACACGTCGGTGACGCGCGAAGCCGCGCGTGAGCAGCGCGAAGTAGGCGCGCTTGCCGTCATTGGAGACCGAGAACGAGTGGATGCCGGAACCGCCGGTCGGCGGCGCCGTGTAGCCGTGGTTGCTCTGGATGCAGCCGCACGGGCGCGCGCGTGGCCGGGTCCGCGTTGAGCAGCGGCGACAGGTCGTAGATGGCGAAGGTGCCGCCCGCCGTGGCCTCGAACATCAGCGCGCGCTTCGGGTTCTTCGGGTCCTCCCAGATGAAGAACTCGTGCGTGTCCCGCGTGTTCGGGTGCAGCAGCTGCGGGTTGGTCGCGTTGGCGCCCTTGATGTCGTAGAACTTCATCGAGCTGCGGTTCGGCTGCTGGCACAGGTGCGCCGTCGCCCCGCCGCAGTTCGTGTGCAGCACGATCAGGATCTCCTGCGAGCGCCACACGCGCAGCTCCCGCGAGGACTCCTGCGGGTTGCCCTCCAGCGGCGGCGCCATCATCCCGGCGGTCTTGGGGTCCGCCGGGTTGCGCGCGTCGACGATCATGATCCCGGCCCGCGTCCGGCCGTTGGAGCCGTCCGTGCGGCTGCCGGCGTACACGAACCCCTTGTTGACCGCGATCGCCGCGTTCATGCCGCGGCTCTCGAGCGGGTTGTGGCCGACGAGCGTGAACGACCCGGGTGTGTCCGGCGCCCGTTGCGTGAAGATGCTCGTCCCGTCCTGATACGCCCCGACCTGCTTCGCCACATCGCCCGTGAACATGAAGTCCGCGCGATGCGCCGAAGCGGTCCCTACCGGTACGGCAAGCGCAAGCATGGCGGCAGCACCAACCAGCCAGCGCGTCCTGGCACCCGTCATAGTCCCTCTCCCTGTTGCCCCTCCATGGGCCGCTCGTGAGAGCGGCCCCCGGTGGACGGAAGTGAAACACAGAACTACGTGTTGGTGAAGCGCTCCGCGGGCACCGGCGCGCCGGGTTCGGTCGCTCCGGTCATGATTGCGACGGCCTCGTTCATCGTGTGCGACTTGGGCGAGATGACGGCGATCCGGCGGCCGAGCCGGTGGATGTGGATCCGGTCGGCGATCTCGAACACGTGCGGCATGTTGTGGCTGATCAGGACCACCGGGATGCCGTTGTCGCGGACCTTGCGGATCAGGTCCAGCACGTGCCCGGACTCCTTGACGCCGAGCGCCGCGGTCGGCTCGTCGAGGATGATCACCTTCGAACCGAAGGCCGCCGCGCGCGCCACCGCCACACCCTGGCGCTGCCCGCCCGAGAGCGACTCCACCTGCTGGTTGATGTCCTGGATGGTCGTCAGCCCGAGGTCGGTCATCTGCTTCCTGGCCTCGGTCCGCATGCGGCCGGTGTCGAGCTTGCGGAAGACCTTGCCCATGATGCCCGGTGCCCGCGGCTCGCGGCCGAGGAACAGGTTGTCGGAGATGTCGAGCGCGGGGGAGACCGCGAGCGTCTGGTAGACCGTCTCGATCCCGTACGCGCGCGCGTCGATCGGCGTCTTCATCTGGATCGGCTTGCCGTCGAGCAGGATCTCGCCCTCGTCGGGCACGACCGCGCCCGAGAGGCACTTGATCAGCGACGACTTGCCGGCGCCGTTGTCGCCGATCACGGCCAGGATCTCGCCCTGGCGCAGGTCGAAGTCCGACCCGGCCAGCGCGGTGACGTGGCCGTAGCGCTTCACCAGTCCACGGGCCTCGAGGATGTTCTCGGCAGCGTTCATGCCTTCACCTTCCGGATCCACTGGTCGATGGCGACGGCGGCGATGATCAGGATGCCGACGGCGAAGTCCTGCCACAGCACGTCGACGCCGCTGAGGGTGAGCCCGTTGCGCAGAACACCGACGATCAGCGCGCCGAACAGCGTCCCGATCACGCGGCCGCGGCCGCCGAAGAGCGAGGTGCCGCCGATCACCACGGCGGTGATCGAGTCCAGGTTGGCCGAGATGCCGGCCTGCGGCGAGGCCGAGGCGATACGGCCGATCAGCATCCAGCCCGCGACGGCGCAGATCAGGCCGGCGACGACGTAGACGCTCAGCAGCACGCGGTCCTTGCGCACGCCGGCGAGGCGCGCCGCCTCGGCGTCGTCGCCGACCGCGTACACGTGCTTGCCCCAGGCCGTGTTCTTGAGCACCCAGGCGAAGACCGCGAACAGGACCAGCATCAGGATCGACCCGTAGGTGATGCGCGTGTCGCCGAAGTCGATCGTGTTGCCCGTCCACAGCAGCAGGCTGGACATGTCGGTGCCCCGGATCGTCTCGCTCTCGGAGAACCAGAGGTTGATCGCGAAGAACACGTACAGCGTGCCGAGCGTGACGATGAACGGCGGCAGCTTCAGACGCGTCACCAGCGTGCCGTTGATGAACCCGCAGGCCGTGCCGACCGTGAAGCCGAGCAGCAGCGCGAGCAGGCCGGGCACGCCCGAGTCGGCGGACAGCTTGGCCATCACGATCGAGGACAGGACCATGATCGCGCCGACCGAGAGGTCGATGCCGGCGGTGAGGATGATCAGCGTCTGGGCGATGCCCAGCGTGCCGACGACCATCACCTGCTGAACGATCAGCGACAGGTTCGCGGGCGCGAGGAAGCGGTCCGCGGTGATGCTGAAGTACACGACCGCGAGCAGGAGCACGAACAGCGGCCCGAGCGTCGCGTTGCGGTGCAGGAGGTCATGGATGCGGGTGGAGAGCGTCTCGTCGCGAGGAGCGCCGACGACGCCGGCCGTGCCGGCGCCTTTGGGCGCCGGCTGCAGTTGGGCGGACATGGTGCGCTAGCCCCAGCAGTTCTCGAGGCCGAACGCCGTGTCCTTGGACTCGACGCCGTCGACCGGCTTGTCGGTGATGAGCGTCACGCCGGTGTCGATGAAGCTCTGGCCGGCGGGCGCCTCGGGCTTGGTGCCGTCCTTCGCGAAGTCGACGATCGCCTGCACGCCCATCTCCGCCATCTTCAGCGGGTACTGCTGCGAGGTCGCGCCGATCACGCCGGACTTGACGTTCTCCACGCCCGGGCAGCCGCCGTCGACGGAGACGATCGTGACGTCCTTCTCCTTGCCGGCGGACTTGAGCGCCTCGTACGCGCCCGCGGCCGCGGGCTCGTTGATGGTGTAGACGAGGTTGATCGACGGGTCCTTCTGCAGCAGGTTCTCCATCGCCGTGCGGCCGCCCTCCTCACCGCCGTCGGTCACGTCGTGGCCGACGATCCGCGGGTCGGACTCGTCGCCGATCTTCGTCTTGTCGCCCACGTCGACCCCGAAGCCCTCGAGGAACCCCTGGTCGCGCTGGACGTCGACCGACACGCCGTCGGGATTGAGGTCGAGCATGGCGATCTTGGCCTGCTTGCCTTCGGCCTCGAACGTGCCCTTGGCCCACTTGCCGATCGCGAGGCCGGCCGCGTAGTTGTCGGTGGCGTAGGTGATGTCGGCCGCGTCGGCGGGCTCGGTCTGCGTGTCGAGCGCGACGACGAGGAGGCCGGCCTGGCGCGCCTTGTCCAACGAGGGCACGATCGCCTTCGAGTCGCTCGGCGTGATCATCAGGCCCTTCGCGCCGGCCGAGATGAGGCTCTCCACCGCGGCGACCTGCGACTCGTTGTCGCCGTCCTTCTTGCCCGCGAAGGACTGCAGCTCGGCGCCGAGCTCCTTGGCCTTCGCGTCGGCGCCCTCCTTCATCTTCACGAAGAACGGGTTGGTCTCCGTCTTGGTGATGAGGCCGACCTTGACCGGGTCGCCACCTCCGGTGCTGCCGCTCGAAGCACCGCCACCGCTGCTCTCGTCACCGCCGCATGCCGCCACGCCGACCGCCAACGCCATCGCCGAACCGGCCAGCGCGAGTCCGCGCCGGGTTGCAAATGAAGTCATCGCTTCTCCCCTTCTCCTCCGCCTCAGGGACCAGACCTGCCCTGAGACAACGTTTTCAGGACGAAGTTCTACGCCCTTGATGGAGGCTTGTCAAGCAATTTCTGAAAACGTTTCCTACGCTTGCTTTCCTGACGTCGTGCTGTAACGTCCGGTTCGTGGAAACGTTTACTCCGCGTCCGACGATGAAAGAAGTGGCGCGGATGGCGGGCGTGAGCCTGGCCACCGTCTCCCGGGTGATCAACGGCACGGCCGACGTGCGGCCGGACCTCGCCGAGCGTGTGCAGCAGGCGGTGAAGCTGCTCGGGTACCGGCGCGATCTGACGGCCAGCACGCTCCGGCGGGCGGACCGTCAATCGGCGAGCATCGGCCTGATCATCGAGGACGTGTCGAACCCGTTCTTCTCCGCCGTGCACCGCGGGGTGGAGGACGTGGCGCGGCCGCGCGGCGTGCTCACGTTCGTGGGCTCGAGCGACGAGCGGCCCGAGCGTGAACGGGAGCTGGCCGAGGCCTTCTCCGCGCGCGGCGTGGACGGGCTGGTGATCGTGCCCTGTGCCCGCGACCAGAGCTACCTGCTGCGCGACCGCCAGGCCGGGACGGGGATCGTGTTCGTCGACCGCCCGCCGCGGTTCATGCCGGGCGACGCGGTGCTGAGCGACAACGCGGGCGGCTCCCGCGCCGCGGTCGAGCACCTGCTCGCCCACGGCCACCGCCGGATCGCCTTCCTCGGCGACCGTCTATCGGTGTTCACCGCGACCGAGCGCCGGCGCGGCTACCACGAGGCGCTGCGTGGCGACCGGGTGCCGGAACTCGAGCGGACGGAGCTCGTCGACAGCGCCGCGGGGGAGCAGGCGGTGCGAGAGCTGCTCGCGCTGCCGGATCCGCCGACGGCGCTGTTCACCGGCCAGAACCTGATCACGATCGGCGCGATCCGGGCGCTGCGCGCGCTCGGCCGTCAACGCACGGTGGCGCTCGTCGGATTCGACGATGTCGTCCTGGGGGATCTCGTCCAGCCGGGCGTGACCGTCGTGGCGCAGGACCCGTACGCTCTCGGGCGCCGCGCCGGGGAGCTGCTGTTCGATCGCGACCCCGAGCCGCGTTCGGTCGTGCTGCCCACGCGCCTGATCGTGCGTGGATCAGGCGAGATCCCAGCCGTCTGACGGGTGCGGCGGGACGGGTGGTCCGCTACGTTTCCGCTCCATCGTGACCTCTGCGCGGCGCCCCACCATGAAGGACGTCGCCTCGATGGCCGGCGTCAGCCTGAGCACCGTCTCGCGCGTGGTCAACGGCAGCCCGCCGGTGGACCCCGACCTGGCTGCCAAGGTCGAGCGCGCGATCGAGCTGCTCGGCTACCGCCACAACCACACCGCGGGCACGCTGCGGCGCGCGAGCGGGCTCTCGTCCACGATCGGCCTGATCTTCGACGACGTCGGCAACCCGTTCTTCGCCGCCATCCATCGCGGGGTGGAGGAGGTCGCGCGCGAGCGGTCGGTGGTGACGTTCGCCGGCAGCTCGGACGCCGACCCCGAGCGTGAGCGCGAGCTGGTGGAGGGCGTGCTCGGGCGGCGCGTGGACGGGCTCATCCTCGTCCCGACCGCACACGACCACTCGTACCTGAAGCGCGACGTCGCGGCGGGCATCGGGCTCGTGTTCGTCGACCGCCCGCCGGAGACGATCGACGCCGACCACGTGCTCACCGACAATCGCGGCGGCGCGCGCGCGGCGGTCGAGCATCTGCGCGCGCACGGGCACGAGCGGATCGCGTTCGTCGGGCCGCCGCCGAACGGGCTCTACACGGCGAAGGAACGCCTCGCCGGCTACCGGGAAGCGGTGGCGGAGCCGCTCGTCGTGCACGACGACGTCGAACCGCTGCTCACCGGGCCGGACCGGCCGACCGCGCTGTTCACCGCCCAGAACCTGGTCACGATCGAGGTCCTGCGCACCCTGCACCGGCTCGGCCTGCAGAACCAGGTCGCGCACGTCGGCTTCGACGATGTCGTGCTCGCGGGTTCGATCGAGCCCGCGCTCACCGTCGTCGCCCAGGACGCGCTCGGGCTCGGCCGCGCCGCGGCGGAGCTGCTCTTCTCGCGGCTTGACGGCTTCAACGCACCGGCCCGGCAGGTCGTGCTGCCCACCCGGTTGATCGAGCGGGGCAGCGGCGAGCTTCAGGCCAGCTCGTAGGCCTGCGGGTCCACGGTCGCCGTGCGGCGGCGGTACTCGCTCCACGTCCACGGCCACTGGCTCGGGTCGTTGCCGTCGTCGTCGACGTACCAGTTCGTGCAGCCGCTGTGCCACACCGTTCCCGCCAGCGCGGTGCGCAGCTCGGCGTCGAACTCGGCGGCCGCCTCGGGCCGCACGACGATCGTGCGTGCACCGGCGCGATCGCGCTCGGCCAGCGCCGCGATCACGTGCGTGATCTGCGCCTCGATCGTCGTCACGACCGAGCCGGTGCCGCCGTTGGTGTTCGGGCCGTACAGCAGGAACAGGTTCGGGAAGCCGGGCACGGTGATGCCGAGGTAGGCGCGCGGCACGGCCGCCCACTCCTGCGCGAGCGAGCGGTCCGGCGTCGTGATCTCCATCGGGGCGACGAAGTCATGGGCGCGGAAGCCCGTGGCGAGCACGATCACGTCGGTGGGGTGCTCGACGCCGTCCGCGGTGCGGATCGAGTGCGGGCCGATGCGCTCGATGCGCGCGTCGGTCAGGTCCACGTTGGGCTTGGTCAGCGTCGGATACCAGCTGTCGGTGAGCATGATCCGCTTGCAGCCGACCTCGTCGGTCGGCGTGACCTTGCGCCGCAGCTCCGGGTCCTTGATGGCCTTGCGGATCTGCAGCGTGCCGACGGCGCGGCCGGCTTTGAGCGCGGGCCCGATCCGGCGGACCAGGGCGGGCGTCATCAGCTCGTGGAAGGCGAAGTTGATCGAGCGGTCGAGCCGCTGAACGGCCGGGAAGCGCGCGAACAGCCGCTGCACGAGCTTCGGGTAGGGGAAGTCGCCCTTCGGGATCGTCCAGCCGGGTGAGCGCTGGAACACGGTGACGTGCCCGACGTGCGGCTGGATCGCGGGCACGACCTGGATCGCGCTGCAGCCGGTGCCGATCACCGCCACGCGCTTGCCGGCGAGGTCGGCGTCGTGGTCCCAGCGCGCGGTGTGGAACGCGGGACCCGTGAAGTCGTCGAGGCCGGGCAGCGGCGGGACGGCGGGCGCGCTGAGCTGCCCGCACGCCGTGATCAGCACGTCCGCGGTGTGCTCGCCCGCGCTCGTCTGCAGCGTCCAGCGGCCGTCGGCGAAGCGCGCGGCCGTCACCTCGGTGCCGAGGCGCACGTCGAACGGCTTCGCGACCGCCTCGATGTACGCCTGGATCTCCTCCTGCGGCGCGTACCGGCGCGACCAGCGCGGGTTGAGCGCGAAGGAGAACTCGTACAGGTGCGACGGGATGTCACACGCCGCGCCCGGATAGGTGTTGTGGTGCCAGACACCCCCGAGTCGCTCCGCCTTCTCGAACACGACCACGTCGCGATACCCGGCGCGCGCCAGCATCGCCACCGCGCCCACCCCGGCGAACCCGCCACCCACCACCGCTATTGACGTCATGTCCGCAAATCTAAAGGGGCCAGGCCCCTTTATGTTCGGCGCGGGCTATCGGACGAGGCGCGCGGATGGGCGCCAGACGCGCATGATGTCGCGCATCGAGATGATCCCCACGAGGTTGCCGCCGTCGACCACGACGAGGTGGCGGAACCCGCGCTTGGCCATCGTGTCGGCGGCCTCCTCCAGGTCCCAGTCGCTGTCGGCGAACGCGGCATTGGACGTGAGGTGGGCGGACACGTGCTCCACGTCCGGGTCCTCGCCCTTGCCCAGTGAACGTACGAGGTCGCGCTCCGTGATGATCCCCGGCCCGGGTTGCTCCGGGTCCATGACCACGACCGCACCCACGTTGTGGTCGGCCATGAACTTCGCGGCTTCTCGCAGATTGCGCTCAGGGGTGAACGTGAGAACGTCTCCCGTCATTGCGTCTCGGACCTTCACGACGGCTCCTCTCCAGGCCTAGCTGTCCCTCAAAACCATACTGTGTCAATTGCCACGATGTCATGCGGCGTTCCGCGGCGGTAGGGTCGGCCGACCGTCCAGAGGAGGAGGAGCCAGTGCAGTTCTTCGTCCGGTTCGAAGTGACGCAGCCCGCGAACGTCAGCAACGCCGACCTCGTGGCGATCTGGCAGCGCGAGGCCGCGGCCGCCCTCGGTGCCATCGAGGCCGGCGCCATCAAGCACGCGTGGAAGGTGGCGGGCCAGCGCGTCGTGTTCGGCGTCGTCGAGATGCCGTCGCACGAGGATCTGGACCGCGCGCTCGCGGGGCTCCCGATCATCCGCGAGCTGGGCGTCCGGGGTGAAGACCGAGGCGCTGCCGATCTACGACTACACGACGTTCGCCGCCGACCTCGACGAGGGCGTCCACGGCGGCGCTTAGCGCAGCGGACCGTCCCAGCCCCAGCGCGGCATCGCCGCGCTGGGCGCGATGCCGTCGGCGCCGTCCGGGTGCGCGAGGGCGACGGTGTCGACGGCCCAGCGCATGTACGCGTTCATCGCCTCCCGGAACGCGGGATCGTCCGGCAGCTGAGCGTCGTCCATCGCGCCGTCGAAGCAGCGCGCGAAGCGCTCTCCGAGATCGCGCAAGTCGCCGTTGCCGGCGTGCATCCGCAGCACGCTGGGCTGGTCGCTGCACTGCTCGGAGAAGCGCGGCGGGCCGCCCAGCACCTCGGCCCAATACCACCCGAGCCGCTCGACGTGCAACGGGTGGCCGTCGGGCTTGCTGAACGGGTGGTTGAGCTCGGGATCGGCGAGGCAGCGCGCGTGGTGCGCCTTCGCCAGCCGTTGGAAGGCCGGCTCACCGCCGGCGAATTCGAACAGCGACGGTTGCATCACGCCCAACGCTACAGGGTCGGCGCGCGGCTCTAGAAGAGCGGGTCCTGCTCGCCCAGGAACGCCGGGTTGCCGACGCGCTCGAGCGCACGCTCGGGCTCGCCCGGCACGAAGCGCTGGCCGAGCAGGCCGCTGTGCGCGCCGCCGCGCTCGTAGAACTCGACGATGACCGCGTCGGCGCGCTCGCCGTCGATGTTCACGAACGCCTCGTACGCGATCGCCGCGATGTCCGCGTCGGTGTCGCGCAGTGAGCCGCGGGCCTGCTCGACCGCGTCCCGGAAGTCGTCGGCCACGAACCGCTGCAGCGCCCGGCCCTCCCCGGTCGCGGTCATCACGAACGGGATGAGCGGCCCGCCGTGCTCGATCGAGTCGACGCCGTGGTCGAGGGCGGCGAAGGCCACGTCCATCAGGGCCTCGTTGGACAGCAGATCGCTCATCGCTCGAGTGTGCCGGGTAGAGGCGCAGGATGCGCCCACCCGCCTTCGCCTTCAGCGCAGGCGATCCGGGACGGTGAGCCCTTCGCGCTCGTCGTCCCACGCCATCGCGCTGATCCGCCAGCCCTCGGGTGTGCGCACGAACTGCGTGGTGATCACGCCACGGGCCGCGAACGCCGCACCCTTGAGCGTGCCGCGCTTGGCGTAGCCGCTGAGGCGATGGGCGACGTTCCCGAAGATCTCGGTCTCGCCCGTGAGCTCGGTCTCCTCGAAGTCGGTCAGCTCGCCGGCGTCGACGGTGGCCTGGCGCGGCGCGATGAACTCGTCCACGCTGGTGACCTCGGGGGCTGCACCGCTGTTGCGGACGAGCAGGCCGCGCTCGATGAACAGCGCGCGGATGCGCTCGTAGTCGGGGCGCGTGCCCTCGGCGAACGTGACGGCCGCGAGGAACGCGGTGAACAGGTCCCGGATCTCGTCGTGGTCGCTCACGCCGCGAACAGGGGTGCGACGTCCATGAAGATCCGGTAGTCCTCGATCAGGTCGCCGTCACCGCGGTAGATCGTGACGACGGGGAGGGAGATCGTCGACGCGTCCTTGCGCGTGTAGGTCACGGTCGACTCGACGATCGTGGCCGAGCCCTGCTCGAACTGCTCGATCACGTCGTGCTGGACGCCGGCGATGCCGTCGCAGAACCCGGCCCAGACGTCACGCACGTTGTCGCGGCCGACCACGGTGTCCGAGTTGCCGAACGTGAACCGGACATCTTCGGTCAGATGGCGCACGAAGGCGTCAGGATCCATCGAGTCGATGTCGGCGAAGAGGTCTGCGTGGCTGGACATCGGCGGATAATACGTCTGTCGGTAAGACAATTCGCGAGGAGACGCGTTCGTGCCGAATCCGGGGACCATCAACGGCAGTCATCACCTGACCTTCTGCGTCGGTGGCGCGCAGGAGGACTACGACTTCCATGTCCGCACGCTGGGGCTGAAGAGCGTCAAGAAGACGGTGCTCTTCGACGGCGAGATCCCGATCTACCACCTCTACTACGCGAACCGCGTGGGGGACGCGAGCACGATCCTCACGAGCTTCCCGTACCGGCAGGCCGGGTGGATGGGCAAGCGCGGGACCAACCAGGCGAAGTCGATCAACGTGGCGGTGCCGGCGGAGTCGATCGGCTACTGGGCGGACCGGCTGTCCGCCGCGGGCATCAGCGCGCAGGCGGTGGAGCGCTTCGGCACCGAGCGGCTGGAGTTCGCGCACCCGTGTGGCATCCCGTACCAGATCGTGGGGGAGAAGCGTGAGGACTCGCGCGAGCCCTACGGCGGCGGTGACGTCCCCGCCGAGCACGCGATCCGCGGCGCGTACGGCACGACCACCAGCGTGCGCGAGCCGGAGCTGATGGACGAGTTCCTGCGCGAGGCGTTCAACTGCGAGCCGGTCGCCTCAGAGGGCGCGAACCACCAGTACGAGATCCAGGGCTCCGGCCACGGGCGGATGCTCGAGCTGGTCGAGGAGCCGGACCTGGCCCAGGGCACGTGGCGCTTCGGCGAGGGCACGATCCACCACCACGCGTTCGACGTGGGTTCCGCCGAGAACCAGCTCGTGGTCAAGGACTACATCGTCGGCCTCGGCTACACGGACGTGAGCGACGTCAAGGACCGCGGCTACTTCTTCAGCGTGTACCTGCGGACGCCGGGCGGCGCGCTGTTCGAGCTGGCCTACTCGACTCCGCAGGGCTTCACGATCGACGAGTCCGTGGACGAGCTGGGCACCCACATGTGCATCCCGCCGCACTGGGAGGACCGGCGCAGCGAGATCTCCTCGCTCGAGCCGATCGACACCCTCGAAAACGTCAAATCATAAAGAGGGACCTCGCGGTGGCCGCGCGCCGTTCAGAGCTCCGAGCGAAGGCTCAAAGAGCGAATTGATCAGGCCGATCGCGACGGCCTGGGCCGAGGTGCGCGCGCCGAGCTTGCGGCGTACCTCGGTCGTGTGCGACTTGACGGTCTCCTCGCCGATGCCCATCTGCTCGGCGATCTCCTTGCGCTCCATCCCCTGGGCGAGCAGGCGCAGCACGGTGAGCTGCTTGGGGGAGAGCTCCTGGAAGTCGCGCCCGTCGGCGCCGGCCGCGAAGACCGGCGAGGTATACGAGCGCCCGCGCGACGCCAGCAGCACCGCCTTGAGCAGCTCGGCGGGCACGTCGCCCTTGGACACGACGCCCTGCGCGCCGGCCGCGAACGCGCGCTCCGCCACGCCGAGCTCGTCGAGCCCCGTGTAGAAGACGACGTCGACGTCCGGCAACTCGGCCCGGATGCGACGGCACAGCTCGAACCCGTCGATCTCTGAACCTTCGAGGGCGACGTCGAGCACCGCGACGCGCGGCGCATGCGTGCGGCAGGCCGCCAACGCCTCCTCGGCGTCGTGCGCGTAGGCGATGACGTCCACCTCAGGGCGGTTGTGAAACAACGTGCGCAGCCCAAGGACGACCATCCGGTGGTCGTCGACGAGGACCAGGGGTACGGCAAGTGCGGCCACGGCGGACCTGGACGATCCTATTCGGGTGGCAAGACCGTCCGGTTGCCGAACGGTCCGTGTGCGGACACTCCGTTAGATCGGGAGCGACAGGGTGAACTCTGAGCCCTGCCCGGGACCGACCGACTGCGCGGCGAGGGAGCCGCCCTGGTGCTCGAGCATCCGACGCGCGACGGCGAGCCCCATCCCGGTCCCCGGCGCGTCCGTGTCCCCGCGGGCGAAGAGCCCGAAGACGCGCTCCAGGTCGGCCGGCGAGAGCCCCACCCCGTTGTCGGCCACCCGCACCTCGACGGTCTGCTCGCCGACCTCCGCCGCGATCTCGACCTGCGGCCGCACGCCCTCGCGCCGGTACTTGATCGCGTTCGCGATCACGTTCTGGAGCACGAGCGCGACCTCCGTCCGCGGCACCTCGACCGCCGGAAGGGGCTCGTGGACGACGATCTCGGCGCGCGCCTCGACCGCCGCCCCGCGCAACGCGTCCACCGCGTCCCGGACCGCGACCGAGAGCTTCACCCGCTCGCCCGGCCCGGCGCCGAGGGCCACCTGCGCCACCTGCATCAGCGCCCGGATCTGGTCGCTGAGGCGAGTCACAGCGGTGTCGATGTGGCCGATCAGCTCACGCTCGTCGGCGTCCAGGCGCTCCTCGGCCGTCGCGATCACGGCGCCGGCGCTGAGCTTGATCGACTGCAGCGGCTCCTGCAGGTCGTGGCTCGCGGCGTACGCGAAGCGCTCGAGCTCGGTGTTGGAGCGTTCGAGCTGGGCGGCCCGTTCCTCCAGCGCGTGCTCGGTCTCGACGAGGTCGGTGATGTCGCGGATGAGCGACAGCGAGCCGCTCCAGCTGCCGTCGAGGAGCGTGAGCGGCGCCACCGACACCTGCGCCGGGAAACGCGAGCCGTCGGGGCGCCGACGGGTCGTGCGCACGGTGAGCGTGCGGCCCGCGTGGACGTCGGCCACCTCTCGGGCAAACCCGTCCTGCTCGTCCTCGGGCACGACCAGCTCGGCGTAGGAGCGGCCGATCGCGTCCTCGGCCCGCACCCCGAACATCGCCTCGGCACCCGGGTTCCAGGTCACGATCGCGCCGTGCTGGTCGCGCGCGACGATCGCGTCCGGCGCCGCCTCCACCAGCGCGGCCAGCTGCGCCTGGTCGGCCTCGGCACGCCGCAGCTCCGTCACATCGGACGCGATGACGCCCACGGCCTCGGTCTCGCCGTCGGGACCGGGCAGCGGGAACTTGGTCGTCACGAACGCCCGCACGTGCCCGTCCGCGGACTCGAACTCGTCGTGGAAGGTCATCGGCTCGCCGCCCGCGAGCACCTCGCGGTCCTGCTGCTCACTGCGCCGCGCCATGTCCGCCGGCAGCAGGTCGGCGTCCGTGAGGCCGACGAAGTCACGGCGGGGGCCATCGGCGGACTGCCAGCTGAACCCGAGATAGCGGCCGTCCAGGTCCTTGACCGCGATCGCGTTCGGCGCGTGCTCGATGATGCGGTCCAGCAGCCGGCGCGTGCGCTTGCGCTCGGAGACGTCCATGACCGTCAGCGCCGCCCCGATCACCGTCCCGTGCTTGCCGATGATCTCCGCGGCGCTGAGCTCCACCTCGACGTGCGTGCCGTCGCGCCGCAACGCGACCGTCGGGCGCCGGAACGACCCGTTGGTCGCGAGCTCGGCGAACAGCCGCGGCGGGCCGATCCGGTACTTCGGCGCGACGAGGTCGTCGCCGGAGCGCCCGATGATCTCGCCCGCGGACCATCCGAACAGGCGCTCCGCGGACGGGCTGAAGAACAGCACCGTGCCGTCGGTGTCGATCCCGAGGATCGCTTCGTTGGCGGCGTCGACGATCGCGCGCAGCCGCGCCGCGTCGGCTTCCGCCGCGATCCGCGCGGTCACGTCGCGCCCGACCGCGAGCAGCCCGACCGCGCCGCCGTCGTCGCCGACCAGCGGGGACAGCGTGACCTCCGCGAAGAACGTCGACCCGTCCTCGCGTTGCATCTCCATCACGGACGGCGTGGCGACGTGTTCGCCGGCCACGATCCGCGCCGCCAGCCCGTGCGAGCGCGCCTGCTCGTCCGCGGAGGACAGCAGGCTCACGTGCTTGCCCTGCAGGCCGGCGGCCGTGGCGCCGAACAGCCGCTCAGCCGTGGGGTTGACGTAGCGCACGCACCCGTCGACCCCGGCCACGACCACCGCGTCGGGATAGCTGGCCGCCACAGCGGCCAGCATCGTGGTCAGATCGTCCGCCACCCGGCCAGAATACGGGGCGGCCCAACGTCAGATGGTGAGCGTCGCGTCCCTCGTACGCCTAGTCGACCATCGGCGCGTAGAACTCGCGCTTGCGGTCGAGCAGGCGCGGGATCGCGTCGCCGAAGCCGAGCGTCTTGAAGTGCTCGGTCTCGGTGTGGGCGACGTAGGCCGCCTCGTCCACGTACTGCTCGTAGATGAAGAACTTGGCCGGATCCTCGGGATCGCGGTTCGGGATGTAGACGAGCACACCCTCCTCGGCGCGCGAAGGCTCGACGAGCGCCGACAGGCAGCGTGCGACTTCCTCTTCCTCGCCGGGCTTGGCAGTCCAGGTCACCGCGACGGTGTAGGCCATGCTTGTTCTTCCTTTTCGTTGAGTACGTCCGCGTGCCGGATCGGCCCGTGGGCCTCCCGGAGCGGCATGCCGTGGCGCCCGGCACGGTGGGCGATGATCTCGGCCAGGACGGCGACGGCCGTCTCCTCCACGGTGGAGGCGCCGATGTCCAGCCCGCAGGGCGCGAAGATGCGGTCGATTTCCTCGTCGGTCACGCCGACGTCGCGGAGCCGCCGGTTGCGGTCCGCGGTGGTGTTGCGCGAGCCCAGCGCGCCGATGTAGCCGGCGCCGGTCTTCAGCGCGGCCTGCACGGCGGGGACGTCGAGCTTCGGGTCGTGCGTGAAGATCAGCACCGAGTCGCGCCGGCCGAGCTCGACGCCGTCGAGCACGGCGTCCGGCCAGCCCACCTCGGTCTCGGCGGCGGCGCTGAAGCGGCGGGACTTCAGGAACGCGGAGCGCGGGTCGGCGATCGTCACGCGGTAGCCGAGGCCCTTCGCCAACGGGGCGAGCGCGCTCGAGAAGTCGATCGCGCCGAACACGACCATCCGCGGCGGCTCGGCCTGGATCGAGTTGTAGACGCGCAGGCCGGAGCCCAGCGAAGCGCCGTCCTCCCCGAAGTCGCGCAGCGAGGAGCGCCCCTCGTCGAGCAGCCCTTGCGCCTCGCGCTTGGCGTTCTTGTCCAGCAGCTCGCCCTGACCCAGCGACCCGAGCGTCCGTTCGGCGTCGACGAACAGCTTCGCGCCGGCGTTCTCGCCGTCCAGCAGCGTCACGAGCCCGGCGGGCGTGTGGTCGATCGTCGCCTGCAGATCGGCCAGCACGGCCTCCTGGTGCTCGGCCCGGATCTCGTGGATGAAGATGTGGACGATCCCGCCGCACATCAGGCCGACGGTGCCCGCCAGCTCGTCGGAGATGCCGTAGGTGACGAGCTGGGGAGGCGCACCCGTCTCCAGCATCTCCATCGCGGCCGCGGCGACCGCGCCCTCGACGCACCCGCCGGTGATCGAGCCTTCGATCCCGCCCTGGTCGTCGATGTACATGGACGCGCCGACGTCCAGCGGCGAGGAGCCTTCGACCTCGACGAGCAGCCCAGCCGCGACCCGCCGGCCATCACGCAGCCATCCGGCGACGGCGCTGGCGGTGTGTTGGACTGGACGGGTCATGTCTCAAGCCTCCTCGAGCCGGTACACGCGGCGCGCGGTTCGGCCGAGGATGTCGTCCTGCACGTCCTGCGGGAAGCCGGCCAACACGCCGAACCACGCATTGACCAGGCTAGAGAAGTCGGTCCAGATGCTTTCCACCGGGAAGTTGGTCCCGAACATCGCGCGGTCGGACCCGAACTCGTCCACGACCACCTGCGTGACGGTCTTGATCCAGTCCGGGTCGACGCGGTGGATGAACGTGCCCTGGCCGGACAGCTTGACGTTGAGGTTCGGGAACTGCGCGATCTCGTGCAGGAACTCGCGCCACGGCTCGCCCTCGATCGGCATGCCGGCGTGGATGATCACGAACGTCACGTCGGGATGGTTGCCGAGCAGCTCCTTCACGTACGGGAGCTGGTTCGGGAACGCCTGCAGCTCGAACACCCAGCCGCGCTCGGCGATCCGCTCCAGGTTCTCGTTGAAGATCGGGTCGAGCATCGCGTCCGCGGACTTGGCGAACCGGAACGCCTCGTGCTCGTGCCAGTGCACCTGCAGGCGGCAGCCGCGCATCAGCGGCGAGGCGGCGGTCTGCGCGTCGAACGTCTCCATCGCGCGCGGGCTGAACAGGTCGGCGGAGCCGACGATCGCGCTCGGCCAGCCCGTCTCCTCGTGCTGGGACTGGACCCACTTGACCTCGTCCACGGAGCGGTCCAGCGGCCAGTTGGCCTGCGTGTAGACCGACTGCGTGAAGCCGTGCGCGGCTGCGGAGGCGCCGTACTCGGCGGCGAGGTAGTCGCGCTGCTGCAGGGACTCGTAGGGCCCGAAGATGCGCGGGATCATCGGCCCGCTCAGCCACGGCAGGTCCTGCACCCGCCAGATGTGGTGATGGGCGTCGACGTATCCGCTCACAGTTCACGCACCCTTTCCAACAAGGTCTGAAGGTCCCGCGCGCCGGCCAGCTCGACGTCGTCGAGGATCGCCGCCATGCCGCGCGTGACCGGTCGGTACTCCGGGTGGAGCGCCAGCGGCGACCACCACAACAACTTGTGCGACAGGCGCGAGAGGCGCTCCACGGCCGCGACCATCAGCGCCGGGTCGCCGCGCTCGAGCCCGTCGGAGAGGACGATCGTGAGCGCGCCGCGCGCCCGGTCGGCGTAGCGCGGCGTGGCGACGAACTCGTGCAGCGCCGGCCCGATCCGCGTGCCGCCGTCCGCGTCCTCGACCACCGCGGACACGTCGGCGAGCGCCGTGCTCAGCTCCCGCGAGCGCAGCTGGCGCGTCACGCGCGTGAGCCGCGTCCCGAACGTGAACGTCTCGCACTGCGCCGCCCACGCGAAGCGCAGGTAGTCCGGCGTGTGCTCGCGCAGGGAGCCGGAGACGTCGATCAGCAGCAGCAGCGGCCGCGTGCGCTGCGGACGGCCACGGCGGGCGAGCATCGTGATCTCGCCCGTGCGCGTGGCGTGGCGCAGCGTGCGGCGCACGTCGATCGAGCCGCGCCGGTGCGGCCGATGCCGGCGCGAACGGATCGTCGGCAGGTGCTGGGCGAGCGCCCGGCGCAACTCGGCCAGGTCGTCGGTCGTGCCGTCGAACGCGCGCTTGTGGCGCAGGTCGTGGACGCTCGCGGTCTTGCCGGTGCCCTCGGCCAGCATCATCGGCTCGGCCTCGCCGCCGCCCTGCGGCTCGGGCGCCTCCTCCTCGCCCGCCTCCGTGCGGGGCCGGCTGGGGTGGGGCGCCGAGGAAGTGCATGGCGAACACCGCATCGAAGAAGGGGATGTCTTCCAGGCGGGTGACGAGGGTCACGCGCGCCAGCCAGTAGAGGCGCTGGATGTCGTGCGGCGGCACGTCGCGCACGGCGGTGAGGAAGTCGACGCGCCGCTCCGTGCCGACACGCCGAGCGCCGCGACGAACTCGTCGAGCAGACACGCGAGTGTTCGTTTTCCCGCGCTGGGGCGGGAAAGTGAACTCTCGCGTCACAGGTCGAGTCCGTTCAGCACGGTTTCGGTGTCCTCCGCCTCTTTCACCAGCAGGCCCAACGCCCGGCGCAGCGCGGTCGGCCACTCCGCTCCCTCATCGGTGAGCAGTTTGGCGGCCTGGCCCCACTCGATCGTCTCGGCGATGCCGGGCGGCTTGATCAGCTCCAACGCGCGCACGCCCGCCACCGCCGCGACCAGCGACGCCGCCGCATCGGCCGACAACCCCGGCACCTTCGCCTCGATGATGCGCAGCTCGCGCGACGAGTCCGGGAACGCGATCCAGTGGTAGAGGCACCGCCGCTTCAAGCGCGTCGTGCAGCTCACGCGTGCGGTTCGAGGTCATGATCACGATCGGCCGCTCGACCGCCGTGATCGTCCCGAGCTCGGGGATCGTGATCTGGAAGTCGCTCAGGAACTCGAGCAGGAACGCCTCGAACTCCGAGTCCGCCCGGTCGATCTCGTCGATCAGCAGCACGCACGGCGTCCGCAGCGCGCGCAGCAGCGGCCGCTCCATCAGGAACGACTCGTCGTAGAGCTCGCCGACCGGCTTGCCCTCGGCCTCGCACGTGCGGATCGCCAGCAGCTGCTTGGGGTGATCCCACTCGTACAGCGCCTGCGCCGCGTCCAGCCCTTCGTAGCACTGCAGACGGATCAGCTCGCGCTCGTTCACGCGCGCGAGCACCTTCGCGATCTCCGTCTTGCCGACGCCCGGCTCGCCCTCCAGCAGCGAGGGGCCGGCCGAGCGTCAGCGCGAGGTGGGCGGCGGTGAGCAGGCCTTCGTCGGCGAAGTACCGCTCCGCCGCCAACCGCCGCCCGAGGTCCTCGATCGGATCAGGCACTGACACCGTTGAGCTCGTCCAGCCCGCGCAGCACCGACTCCGGCGTGAACGGCATCTCCGTCAGCCGCACGCCGCACGCGTCGAACACCGCGTTGGCGATCGCCGGGATCGGCGCGTTGGCCGTCATCTCGCCGATGCCCTTCGCGCCGTACGGCCCGTTGGCCGCCGGGAACTCGATGATGTCGGACTCCATCGCGGCGTTGTCCGCCGGCCCGGGCATCAGGTACTCCTCGAAGTCCCGCGGCCCGTGGTCGCGCTGCGGGTAGTACGGGTCCGTCGCCTCGAACAGCGCGTGCGAGATGCCCATCCAGGCCCCGCCCTCGATCTGCTGCTTGGCCATCTTCGGGTTGATCGCGCGGCCGACCTCGTAGACGTTGTGCAGCGCGAGCACCTCGATGACGCCGGTCTCGTCGTCGACCTCGACGTCCGCCACCGTGCAGGCGTGCGCCTGCGCCGAGTCCGGGTCCATCTTGCCGGTCTCGGGGTCCGGGTACGAGCGCTCCTTGAGGAAGATGCCGCGGCCCGCGATCGTGCGGCCGAGCTTGAAGTGCGCGGCCAGCGCCAGGTCGACGACGTGGATCTTGACTTCCTCGGAGCCCTTGAGCTTGATGAAGCCGGTGCCGTCGGTCTCCAGGTCCGCGGCGTCCACCTCGAGCTCCTCCGCGGCGGCCTCGAGCATCGCCTCGCGGGCCTCCCGCGCGGCCATGATCACGGCGTTGCCGACGCGGTGCGTGCCGCGCGAGGCGAACGTGCCCATGCAGTGCGGGCCCGTGTCGGTGTCGGCGGTGTCGACGATGATGTTCTCGTAGGGGAGACCCAAGGTCTCCGCGGCCACCTGCGCCGCGACCGTCTTCAGGCCCTGGCCGAGATCGACGCTCGACAGAGACACGACGAAGTTGCCGGTCGTGGTCGAGTGCACGAGCGCCTGCGTCGGGTCACCGCCGAGGTTCATGCCCGTGGGGTAGTTGACGGCGGCGTAGCCCCGTCCGCGCAGCTTGGCCATCTCAGCGACCTTCCTTCGACGACATCGCCAGGTACTCGGCGGGCAACTCGTGGCCGACCTGCTCGGCCGCCTTCTGGATGACCTCGATCAGCGCCGTGCCCTCCGCGACCTTGTGGTGGGCCTTCATGTCCCCGTCGCGGTAGGCGTTCTTGAGCCGGATCTGCAGCGGGTCGAGGTCCAGCGCGCGGGCGATCCGGTCCATCTGCGTCTCGAGCGCGAAGTCCCCGATCGTCACGCCGAAGCCGCGCATGGCCGACGACGGCGTGCGGTTGGTGTACACGCACCACGAGTCGATGTGGACGTTCGGGATGCTGTACGGGCCGGGCATGTGCGCGGCGGCCTTCGTGGCCGCGTACGGGCTGTGGCGGCTGTACGCGCCGGCGTCCGCGTAGAGCGTGACCTGACGGGCGACGATCGTCCCGTCGTTCATCACGCCGTCCTTGATGTAGATGCGCTCGGCCGCGCGCGGGGAGGAGATCTGCATCTCCTCGTAGCGGTCATAGACGTACTTGACCGGCTTGCCCGTCTTCATCGCGGCGATGCAGGTGATCGGCTCCACGGTCACGTCGACCTTGCCGCCGAACCCGCCGCCGACCGTGCCGCCGACGACCTGCAGCTTGCCGAACGGCACGTCGAGGATGAGCGCCGTGTTGTCGAGCGTGAAGAACGCCGCCTGCGTGTTCGAGTAGATCTTCAGGCGCCCGTCGTGCCGGGGCTCGACGATGCAGCCCGTCGTCTCCGTCGGGGCCTGCTCGATCGGCTTGGACTGGTACTTGAACTCGAAGACGTGGTCCGCCTCGGCGAACCCCTTCTCCACGTCGCCCAGACGCACGCGCCGGCAGTGGTGGCCCTCGTACTCGAAGTAGTTCGTGCCGTGCGGCTTGAGCGGGAAGGCGTCCGGCTTGACCGCCTCCTCGACGTCGAAGATCGGCTCCAGGTCCTCGTAGACGACCTTCACCGCGGCCGCGCCCTCGCGGGCGGCGCGCTCGGTCGTGGCCACCACGGCCACGATCGGCTCGCCGTACCAGAGGACCTTCTTCTCGGCCAGCACCAGCTCTTCGGGATAGCCGACGTTGATGAGCGTGAGGACCGTGTACCAGTTCTTCGGCACGTCCTCGTGCGTGAGGATCTTCACGACGCCCTTGACGGCCTCGGCGGCCGACGTGTCCACCGACGACGATGTTCGCGTGGTGGCGCTCGGAGCGGTGCATCTTCAGATGCAGCATCCCGGCGGGGTTGACGTCCTCGAAGAACTGCGTGCGGCCGGTCACGTGGCCGAGCGAGTCCAGGCGCTGGACGGGCTTGCCGATGACGTCGAACTTCTCGCTGCTGTCGGTCGCGCTCATGCCGTGGCCTCCGCGGCGATCAGGATCGCCTCGATGATGCTCTCGTAGCCCGTGCAGCGGCAGACGTTGCCGGAGATCGCCGTCACGACGTCCTCGCGGGTCGGGTTCGGGTTGGCCGCGAGCAACGCCTCGGCGGCCATGATCATCCCGGGCGTGCAGAAGCCGCACTGGGTGGCGAAGTTGTCCAGGAACGCCTGCTGGAGCGGGGACAGCCCGTCGGCGGGCGTCGTGCCTTCGAGCGTCTTCACGTCCGAGCCGTTGATCGTCTCGACCGGGACCAGGCAGCTCATCACGGCCTGGCCGTCGACGTGGCAGGTGCAGGTGCCGCACGTCCCGACGCCACAACCGCGCTTGGCGGCGGTGAGGCCGAGCGTGTCGCGCAACGCGCCGAGCAGGGTCGTGCCCGGCTTGGCGATGAACTCCTCTTCGGAGCCGTTGACCGTGATCTCGATGACGCTAGACGGCATTGGTCAGAGCCCTCCGGACGTGGACGGGCAGGACACGACGGCGGTACCAGGCGCTGGCGTACGCGTCGTCGAACGGGTCGGCGGCCTCGAGGGCGGCCTCGGCCGCGCCGTCGATGTCGCCCTCGGCGAGCTTGGCTTCGGCCGCGAGCGCGCGGACGGGCTCGCGGGCGACGCCGCCGAGCGCGATCCGCTCGCCGTCGGAGGCGACGGTCACGATCGAGGCGCTGTTCTGCTTGCGGCGCATGGCCTTGGTGTAGAACCACTGCTCCGGCACCGTGAAGCTGATGCTCGTGACGAGCTGGTCGCCGGCCTTCTCGATCTGGGCGTCCAGCGCGAGCAGGCACACGGCCAGGTCGCCGTGCGGCTGCGGGGCGAACAGGTTGCCGCCGACCGTGGCCATGTTGCGGATGGTGGGGGAGGCGATCGACGCGATCGAGTCGCGCAGGAACGGCACTTCGCGGGCGAGCTCGGTGAGCGTCGCCGTCGCGCCGACCGTCACGCGATCACCGTCGACGGACACGCCGCCCAGGCCCGCCTTGCGCAGGCTGATGATCGACTCGGTCGGGCCGAGATGGGGGTAGATGCCGGTGCAGCCGGCGACGAGCACGCCCTCGCCGAGCAGCCCGAGGACCTCGTCGACCGAGGTCGGAACGTGGACCTTCATCGCTAGACCTCCACGACCGGGTTGCGCAGCACGCCGATGCCCTCGATCTCGCACTCGACGACGTCGCCGTGCTTGAGCGAGCGCTTGGGCTCCATGAACTCGCCGCAGCCCCAGGGCGTGCCGGTGACGATCACGTCGCCGGGATCGAGCGTGAACGAGTGCGAGCAGAAGCTCACCAGCTCGGCGACGGAGAAGATCATCTCGCTCGTGCTGGAGTCCTGCACGGTCTCGCCGTTCACGCGCGTGAGCAGCTTGAGGTTCTGCGGGTCGTCGATCTCCACGACGCGCGGGCCGAGCGGGCAGAACGTGTCCAGGCTCTTGGCCCGCACCCACTGCCCGTCGGCGAACTGCAGGTCGCGCGCGGAGACGTCGTTGGCGATCGTGTAGCCGCTCACGACCTTCAGCGCGTCGGCCTCGGA
The DNA here is from genome assembly GCA_963724195.1 of uncultured Solirubrobacteraceae bacterium. Lineage (GTDB taxonomy): Bacteria > Actinomycetota > Thermoleophilia > Solirubrobacterales > Solirubrobacteraceae > Solirubrobacter. Next base: position 110,727 of record CAVRTQ010000023.1, read on the forward strand.
CACGTTGCGCGCCGTCTCGCCGATGATCGCCGCGAGCTCGATCTCCCAGTCCACGCGCTCGGTGAGCGCCCGCGGGATCCTGATCTCCTCGCCGTCGCCGATCAGCGACGTCGTGAACTTGCAGAACACGAGCGGCCGCTTCGGAGGCTCGGCCCCCGACTCGCGCACGTGGTCCATGTAGTTGAGCCCGATCGCCACGATCTTGCCCGGACGTTCGATCATCCGTTCACCGCACTTTCGACGTTCTCCAGATGGCGCAGCATCGCCGCTCTGGCCTCCTCCGCGTCGCCCGCCGCGATGGCCGCGGCGACCTCCACATGATCCTGCGCGCTTTGCAGGCGCACCTTCGCCAGGCGCCCCGTACGGCGCCGGCTCGCGATGCCCATGCTGGCCACCGAATCCAGCAACCGGCAGAGCACCGCGTTGTCCGCCGCGCGGGCGATCCGCCCGTGCAGCTCGATGTCGTTCCACATGAACGCCTCGGCGTCCTCGAGCGCCTCCGGGGAGGCCTCCGCGCAGCGCACCAACTCCGCCGCAGCGGTGGAGTCGATCCGTTCGGCGGCCAGCGCCGCCAGGCCCGGCTCGACCAGCTTGCGCGCCTCGAACAGCTCGGACAGCCCCGCGTCGCTGAGGCTCAGCACGAGCCCGACCGGCCGCAGCAGCTTCTCCGGCTCCAGCGAGGACACGTAGGTGCCGTCGCCCTGGCGCATCTCGGCCACGCCGAGCATCGCCAGCGCGCGCAGGGCCTCGCGCAGCGACGAACGGGACACGCCCATCGTCGACGCGAGCTCGCGCTCCGGGGGGAGCCGATCGCCCGGCTTCAGCTGTCGCTCCGTGATCAACCCGATCAAACGGGTGGCTATCTGATCGGGCAGCGGCTCGCGCGTAACTGTGCCGTAGCTAATTGGCCGGACCACTGGACCAAGACCCTAGCAGCGGCGTGACTCCCGCCGTCCGTCCGTATAGGGTTCAAACCAGGTGAGGGGTAAATGAGTGACCAGAAACTGGTCGAACTGCGGGGCATCCATAAGTCGTTCGGCGACAACGTCGTCCTGGACGGCGTCGACCTCTTGGTCGACCGCGGCGAGGTCATCGTGATCGCCGGGCCGTCGGGCTCCGGAAAGTCGACGATGCTGCGCTGCGTCAACGGTCTCGAGATCGCTGACCGTGGCGAGATCAAGTTCGATGGACGTCCCGTGAAGCCGGGGAAGGGCTTATCGGCGTTGCGGGCGGAGATCGGGTTCGTGTTCCAGCAATTCCACCTCTTTCCGCACATGTCGGTGCTGGACAACATCACGCTGGCACCGATGAAGGTGAAGGGCGTCGCTCGGGATGCGGCGCGCGAACGCGGGCGAGGAGTTGCTCACCCGCGTCGGGATCGCCGAGAAGGCGCATCAGTTCCCGGCCGAGCTGTCGGGCGGGCAGCAGCAGCGGGTGGCGATCGCGCGTGCGCTCGCCATGGATCCGAAGCTGATGCTGTTCGACGAGCCGACTTCGGCGCTGGACCCGGAGATGATCCGGGAAGTGCTCGACGTCATGCGCGACCTCGCTCGCGAGGGCATGACGATGCTGGTGGTCACGCACGAGATGGGCTTCGCCCGCGAGGTGTGTGACCGACTGGTGTTCATCGACGGTGGCCTGATCGTGGAGGAGGGGCCGCCCGCGGAGTTCTTTGCCAATGCGCAGTCCGAACGCGCGCGGGAGTTCGTCGACAAGATCATCCACCACTAGGGGGAAGGGCGGAGGACATGCAGGGTTTGCGTTGGTTGGGTGTAGCGCTCACAGTGGGCGCGCTGGCATTTGCCGGCTGTGGCGACGATGAGGAGCCTGCGAGCAGCGGGTCGAGTGGAGGGGAGTCCACTCCGGCCGCGACCGAGGCTCCAGCTGAGAAGTTCGAGGCGTCCACCACCCTGGGCAAGATCCAGGAGAAGGGCGAGATCACGATCGGCGTGAAGTTCGACGTGCCGCCGTTCGGCGTCAAGAACCCGCAGTCGGGTGAGGTCGAGGGCTTCGACATCGAGATGGGCAAGGCCGTCGCGGCCAAGCTCGGCGTCAAGCCGAAGTTCATCGAGGCGATCTCGGACAACCGCATCCCGTTCCTCGAGGACGGCACCGCGGACCTGATCCTCTCGACGATGACCATCAACGAGGAACGGGTTGGCCAGATCAACTTCTCGGACCCCTACTTCATCGCGCGCGGGCGTGTGCTCGTGCCCGGCGACTCGGACATCACGGGCGTCGCGGACCTCGCGGGCAAGAACGTCTGCACGGCGCTCGGCTCCACGTACGAGGCGAACCTCAAGAAGCAGGCCCCCGAGGCCAAGCTCAAGCTCGTCGACTCCTACTCGGAGTGCCTGGAGCTGATCCAGAACGGCGCCGTCGACGCGGTCTCGACGGACGACGTGATCCTGACCGGCATGATCATCCAGGACGACACGCTCAAGCTCGTCGGTGACCCGCTCACGCAGGAGCCCTACGGCGCCGGCATCAAGAAGGACGAGACCGAGGTCACCGAGTTCGTCAACGGTGTCTTCCAGGAGCTCAAGGACAGCGGCAAGTGGGCCGAGCTCCACGAGCAGTGGATCGGCAAGTACACGGGTGAGACGGCCGAGCCGCCGACGATCACCGTGGACGAAGCCGTCGAGATGGTCAAGAACAACTAGGACGCCGCTTGTTCGACGTCCTCTCCGAGTACTGGCCCGAGTTCCTCTCGGGCTTCTGGGTGACCTGCCGCCTCGTCGCGTTCTCCTTCGTGGTCGCGATGGTGGTGGGCACCCTGGTGGCGGCGTTCCGGATCGCGCCCAACAAGTGGCTGCAGCGCCTCGGCGGGCATCTACGTCGAGGTGTTCCGGAACATCCCGCTGCTGGTACTCCTGTTCATCTCCTACGCCGGCCTGCGCCGCGCGGGGGTGGACATCGGCCCGTGGGTCGCCGGTATCGCCTCTCTGGGGCTGTACACGGCGGCCTACGTGGCCGAGGCGTTGCGCTCGGGCGTGTTCTCGGTGGGCAAGGGCCAGATCGAGGCGTCGCTCTCGCTCGGCTTCGGCTATCCGGAGACGCTGCGGCGGATCGTGCTCCCGCAGGCCTTCCGGACGGTCATCCCGCCGCTCGGCTCGATCATCATCGCGATGATCAAGAACTCGGCGATCATCGGCGTGTCCCTGCTCGCCCTGCCTGACATTCTCAAGCAGGCCCGGATCGTCCAGGCGCGCACGTTCGAGACCGACACGACGTTCTTCTGGGCGGCCGTCGGCTACATCATCCTCACCGGGGCGGCGACGCTGATCTTCCGGTTCCTCGAAAAGCGCTTCTCGATCGCCCGATGAACTACCTCTTCAACCCGGACAACTGGGAATGGCTGTGGACCGGCAACAACGCCCGGTTCATCCTCGAGGGGTTCCTCATCAACCTTCAGATCGCGGTCATCGCGATGATCTTCGCGCTGATCGTCGGCCTGTTGCTCGCGCTCGCGCGGCTGTCGGTGTTCAAGCCCTTGCGCTGGGTCGCCGGCACGTGGGTCGACGTCTTCCGCAACCTGCCGCTGATCTTCCTGATCCTGTACTTCGCGCTGGGCCTGCCGTCCTCGTGGAAGCAGGCGTGGGAGGACGCGATGCCGTCCTGGGCGCCCGAGGCCTTCCAGTCCGGGTTGGTGCTCGGCGCCTTCCTCGGGCTCATCCTCTACAACAGCGCCGTCCTCGCGGAGATCATGCGCGCGGGCATCCTCTCGCTGCCCAAGGGCCAGGGCGAAGCCGCCTCCGCGTTGGGGATGACGCGCGTGCAGGCGCTGCGCCACGTGATCCTGCCCCAGGGCCTGCGGCGCATGGTGCCGGCCACGGTCTCGCAGCTGATCACGCTCAACAAGGACACGACGCTCGTGTCCATCATCGCCATCACCGAGGTGATGCGCCGCGGGCGCATCGTCACCTCCTCGGGCTTCTTCGTGGAAGTCCAGGCCCCGATCCTGCAGGTCTTCATCTTCATCGGGTTCCTGTTCGTCGTCGTCAACTACGCGCTCTCCCGGCTGTCCCGCCGCCTGGAGATCCGCGAGCGCAAGATCACGGGCACCAAGCTCAAGCCCGTGGCCGGCGCCGAAGACGTCGCGGTCGAACCGGTCTGACGAAGGGGTGCGTTACCCGCCGTAGAGCGCGCGGGCCCCGAGGATGTCCCCGTGACCCAGGGTGCGCTGGCCCGTGTAGCCGAGCTTGCCCTGGAAGTGCATCGTCAGCTTGCTGCTGTCGTCGAGGTCGCTGAGGCCGATGCTGTGCCCGAACTCGTGCGCCGCGATGCCCTGGTAGTCGTAGGCGCCGTCGGAGCCCTTGTTCGACCACTTCACATCCGTCGCGAAACGGGTGTCGGTCTCGGTGTAGTCGTCACCGATCCACCACACCCAGGTGCAGGCGATGGCGGACGAGCCGCAGGGTCCCTTGGACAGGTCGGCCTTGTCGATGGTGTTGACGCCGTCATTGACGCCCGCCTTCTTCGTGGTCGTGCCGTCGTAGACCGTGGTGAAGTCGGTCATGTCCTTCAGCGAGCAGTCGGTCACGGTCCGGTCCCACTGCTCATGGGCCTTCTTGAGCGCGGTGAGGGTGCTGCTGCTCTCGCCGAAGGTCTTGGCGTTCCAACGCCACGTGTACCGGTTCTCCGGCCAGGCGCCGGGGCTCGCGGCGTGCGTCTTGTCCTTGCAGGCCGACTGGGCGGCTGCGGTGGCGGGGCCGGGGCCCGGGTCCCCGAAGTTCGGATCGCGGCTGGCACGCCCGGCTGTCCGCGGGAGCACGCTGGCCAGCAGCTTGGGCAAGGCGCGCTTGAAGATCGCCCGGTAGCGCGTGTCGCGGACTGGGTCGCCGTAGGTCGGGGAGATGATCGACCTGGGTCGCACGGTCACCGCGGGGAGCAGCACGACCTTGCCGTCGCTGTCGACCAGGGGCAGGACCGTCATGCTGATCGTCGTCTTGCCCTCGGTGTCGCAGCGCGTGATCCGGTAGCCGTCGCCGCTGAGCGGCTCGGTGACCTCGGTGCCGTTCTTGAGGTTGCGGCGGATGGTCTCGCGCACCACCAGGCCACGCGCGGGCACGCACGGCTTCACGGCGGCCCGGGCCGGCGGATCGGCCGCGGGTCGTGCCTCGGCGTGCGCACCGGCGATGCCGAGCACTACGGCGGCGGTCACCAGCACAGGAGCGAAGCATCGGCGCATGCGCATGCGACGAGAGTTTCGCGGAGCGGATGGGCGTCCGTCCACCGTGCACACACGTGTCTCGAACGTTCGCGTGTTCCTAATCTGACCATTGTTGACCGGATCACCAAGCGCGACCTGCCCGCGCAGTCATGTGCCGAGGCGTCAGGCGCGGTGCGCCGGCTGGGAGGTCGCGTCGTGGCGCACCAGCGCGGCCTGGAGCTCACGGATGATCGTGCCCTGCAGCCCTGAAGCCAGCAGCCCCGGCCCGAGGGGGCCGGAGGTGTTCTGGCCGAGGGGAGGAAGCTGTCCCAGCGCGGCCGCGACCGACGCGGACATGTGGCTGCAGTTGCCACTCGATCTCCGCGGCGATGGCGACGGGTGGATCGGGCGCGGCGAGGCCCGCCGCCTTGGCGGCGTACGCGGCGGCACCGAGCGCGTGCGCCCCCATGTGGGCCACCGCCGCGGCCTGTCCCGCCGCGCGCGCGGCGGCGATCGCGGGCGGAGCGTTCACGTCACGCGCAGCGCCGCCACCGACGAACCGCCGGCGAATCTCCTCGGCGACGTCCAGCTCGCCTCGAGCGAACGCTCGGGCGCGCGCGATGGCGTCCCGCGGGCGGCGATCGTGCGGCGCCTCCGCCTCGAACACCCACAGCACCCGCTCGGCGCAGTCTGCCGCCCACGCCGCTGCGAGCCGGCGATCGCGTTCGCTCAGCGTCTGCGGAGATCTCATGGCGACATGCTCCCAGCGCTCGCCCGCGTCGCGCGACGTCGGGGCGACAGGCTGACGCTGTGCGCGAACGGGCGCTACTGGCGAGAAACCACCCGGTGTTGGACTGCCGGCAGATCGTCGAACGCGTGACTGTCGGTGGTGATCAGGACGCGTGCCGTCGCGCGCGCGGTGGCGGCGATCAGGAGATCGTGAGCACCGCGCGGGCGGCCGGTACTACGCCGTAAGGCACGCCGTCGCGCCGCCGTGATCGTTCAACGGCGGCGCGACAGCAACGTCGCGTCGTGCCGGTGCCGAAGTGGCGACGGTGCTCGCCGGGGGTTGTGCCGAGTCGGCGCTGGAAGGCGCGGTTCATCGTTTCGGGTGTGCCGAATCCGCACGTGTGGCCACGAGGTCGATCGAGGCGTGCGTGCTTTCCAGAAGGCGGCAGGCAGCTTCGAGCGGCGCTGCGTCGACATGGTCGGCTGGCGTCGTGCCGACTTCGGCCTTGAACACCCAGCAGAAGCCGCTCGGAGAGGTTGACGTGAGTGGCCAGGGCGGGGATCGACAGATCGTCGGCAGGTGCGTCAGGGACCAGGACAGGAGGTCGCGGATCGTGCCGTGGCGGCGGTCTGGGCGGCGAGCAGGGCGGAGAACTGTGCTTGACCGCCGGTTCGACGGAGGTAGACGACGAGCTGACGCGCGACGGTCGCAGCGGCTTGCGGCCGTGATCGTCGGCGATCAGCGCCAGCGCAGGTCGATGCCGGCCGTGACTCCGGCCGAGGACCAGACGTTGCCGTCGTGGACGTAGATCGCGTCGGGGTCCACCGTGACTTGCGGGTAGCGGCGTTGCAGGAGCTCGCATTCAGCCCAATGCGTGGTCGCTCGGCGTCCGTCCAGCAGGCCAGCGCTCGCCAACAGGAACGCGCCGGAGCAGACCGAGGTGACCCGACGCGCGTCGGTGGCCAGGCGGCGCACGTGAGACACCAACTCGGCGTCGCCGGCAGCGTCGTCCATGTCCGCTCCGCCCGCGACGACGAGCGTGTCGATCGGTCCGTGAACCTCGGCGATCGACGTGGTCGCGAACAGCAGGCCGCAGCTCGCCAGAACCGGCTCGCCTGCCCGGCTGACCACATGGGTGCGGTACGCCACGGCGGGCAGGAAGCGCGAGGCGCTCGAGAACACTTCCAGCGGACCGGTGACGTCGAGGATCTGCGCGGCCGGAAACGTGACGATCACGATCTCGGGTCCGACCATCGTTGACGGAGTCTCTCACCTGGCGGCGCGCCGATGGCCGATTTCGTCAACAACGTGTCCTGGTGCGGGGCTCGCAGTGAGCGGATGCTCAAACAGTGCACACGCTCCCCACCATCCCAGCCGTGCTGGGCACGCTCGCCGCCTTCGGTCTGATCGCCGGGACATCAGCGCCGCCGGCGCGGGCGGCCGACCGCTCGGGCGGGTTCGCGCGTCAGCTCGATGAGGACCGCTGGCGGGCGGCGTACGAGGTCCCGGGCGTCGCGGTCGCGCTGGTCGCGACGGGCACGTGACGTGGTCGAAGGGCTACGGGCGAGCGGACACGTCGCGCGGCGTGCCGGTCACCCCGGACACCGTCTTCGAGGTCGGCTCGATCTCCAAGCCCGTCACGGCCTGGGGTGTCATGCGACTCGTGCAGCAGGGCAAGCTCGACCTCGACGCACCCGTCGACGGTACCTGACGCGCTGGCACCTTCCGCCCGCGCCGTTCGACGCCGACGGCGTCACGATCCGGCGGCTGCTGAGCCACTCAGCGGGCCTGAACTCGCAGGACTACTCGCCGATCGCGACGCGACCGCTGCCCACGCTGGAGCAGTCGTTGTCCGGTGAGAGCGGCGGCGTGAACGCGCGGCGCGGTTCGGACGACGTGCGCATCACGATGACGCCCGGCGAGCAACGCAGCTACTCCAACGGCGGCTACACGCTGCTGCAGCTCGCGATCGAGGAGGTGACCGGCGAGACGTTCGCCCGGTACATGCAGCGTGAAGTACTGGACCCGCTGGGCATGAAGCACAGCAGCTTCAGGTGGCGAACGGACCAGCACTCGGGGACCGCGATCGGTCACGACACCGACGGGCGACCGGTGCCGCCCTCCGCATTGACCGAGCAGGCGGCAGGCGGTCTGCATACGACCGTCGAGGACCTGGCGGTCTTCGCCGCGGCCGGCATGACCGGCCCGCGCGGTGAGCCGGCCGGACGCGGCGTGCTCACGCCCGACAGCGTCGGTGCGCTGTTCACCGCGCAGCGTCTACCCGATGGATCGACGACGAGTTTGGGCTATGAAGTTCAGACCCTGCCCGACGGCACATACGCGGCCGGGCATGGCGGCAAGAACGTCGGTTGGCGCGCGGAGTTCCTGACGCTGCCGGGGCGCCGCGAAGGCATCGTCGTACTGACCAACAGCGACCGCATGGACGGGATCCTCGGACTTACCGAACAGGCCTGGGGAGACTGGCTGGGCACCGGGCCGCCGATGACCAGCCGGATGCAACAGTCCACCCTTCAACCGCTCTACTCACTGCTGATCATCATCACGTGCGTCCTGCTGCTGGCCTCGTCGATCTGCCTGGCGCTCGCTTGGGGACGCCCGCGGACAAGGCGCCGGCAGTGGCTCTGGCGCCGGCCACGCCAAGCCGGTGCCGTCCGCTTGGCGGCGCGCGGCGTCTTGACGGCAGCGGCGTTGACCGCCGCTGGAATATGGACATTGCTGCCACTGCGCGAGCAGTTGGCCACCATCACCCCGGTCCGAGTGACGCTGCTCACGGCTGCGGTCCTGCTGTTCTCCGTCGTGCTCACGGCCATCGCCATGACCCGCCGCGGGTCGGATCTTGCTGTTCAGCGTGGGAACGCGCGGAGTGCGACGGTGGCGATCGCTTCGAGTGCCTCGCGGGTCCCGCCGTCGCGGGCCTGTGAGGACATCCCCGCGAGCACGGCCTGGATGTAGTCGGCCAGCGCGGATGGATCGGTGTCGTCCGGGAACTCGCCGGCGACCTGCGCCTCGTGCAGCCGCGCGAGCAGTGCCGCGCGGCCCGCGGCGCGGCGGTCCTCGAGGAGCGGTTCGGCGTTGACGAAGCAGCCGCGCGGGTGGGTCGGCTCCGTGTACTCGTGCGCGGCCAGCTCGAGGACACGGGCGATGGCGGCGCGTGCCGTCGGTTCCCGCAGGCCGGTGACGAGCGGCGCGTCGGGTTGGCGCTCGTAGAGCTCGGCCGCCTCCTGGAACAGGCGTCGCTTGTCACCGAACGCCGCGTACAGGCTCGGGGCGGCGATCCCCATCGCGGCGGTCAGGTCGCCGATCGAGGTCTCGTCGTAGCCGCGTTCCCAGAACAGGAGCATCGCCTGCTCGAGAGCGGCGTCGCGGTCGAAGCTGCGGGGGCGGGCCATCTCGCAAGACATTCTATAGCGCTCGCTACACAACGCTGCTAGCGTTCTGTAGCGATGACTACAGAACGCAGGATCGCGCTGGTCACCGGCGCTTCGCGAGGCATCGGCCGCGCGATCGCCGAGCGACTGGCACGCGACGGAGCGCTCGTCGCCGTCCACTACGGCACCAACCGCGCCGCGGCCGACGAGGTCGTGGCGAGCATCGGCAACGGCGCGTTCGCCGTCGGGCAGCCGTTCGGCGCCGACGGCGACGTCGAGGCACTGTTCGCCAAGCTCGACGAGGAGCTGCTGCTGCGCACCGGCGCCGCGCGGCTGGACATCCTCGTCAACAACGCCGCGATCGCGATCGGCGGCGACCTGACGACGACCACGCGCGCCGACTTCGACGCGCAGATCGCGATCAACGCGCGGGCACCGCTCTTCATCGCCCAGGCGGCAGCCGCTCGGATGCACGCTGGCGGGCGCATCGTGACGGTCAGCTCCGGAGTCACGCGCCGCGCGTACCCGGAGCTGCTCGCCTACAGCATGTCCAAGGCCGCGATCGATGTCATGTCGCTGCAGCTGGCCCAGGAACTCGCTCCACGCGGGATCACGGTCAATGTGGTCTCGCCCGGGATCCTCGACACCGACATGAACGCCGGCTGGCTCCGCGGGAACGAGCAGGTGCAGGCCTCGGTCGCCTCCGCGTTCGGGCGCCTCGGCGAGCCCGAAGACGTCGCCGACGTGGTCGCGTTCGCCGCCTCCCGCGACGCGCGCTTCGTCACCGGCCAGTTCCTCGACGCGACCGGCGGGATGCTGCTCTGACTCAGGCCGCGACGGGCGGAGGCTCTGCGGCCTCCGCCCTCGTGGTCAGCTTCAGCGCACCTTGAACGTGCGCGCCGGGCGGGTGCCGTGGAAGGCCCCGTCGGGCAGGGCGCGCGGGCCGACGCCCACGTCCACACCGTGGCTCGCGCTCGCCGAGGCGCGCCGCCGCACGGGCGGGCTCTTGACCAGCCGGAGGTTGCGCAGCTTGGTGATCGCCGCGCTGCGGGGCGGCGTCCAGGTGGCCTTGAGCACGTAGCGGCCGGGAGCGGTGCCCTTCTTGAGCTTCAGGCGATGGTCGGCGGTGCCGTCCGGGTCGAGGCGGACGGAGGCGCGGGCGATCACCTTCTCACCGTCGAGCAGCTGGAGCTGGACCTTGCCGCGGTCGGTCGCGGTCAGCTGGACGGGAATGAACTCGGCCCGGGCCCGCGCCTTGTTCGGAGCGTTGACGCGGAGCCGGTGGACCTCACCGGGACCGGTCGGGCCGTCGTCGCCCGGATCGTCGTCGCCGGGCGGCGGGGTGGTCTCGAGCACGGTGATCGTCTTGCGCACCGTCGTCGAGTTGCCCGCGGCGTCGCGGACGGTGTACGTCAGCTCGTAGGTGCCGGGCTGCTCGTAGATGTGGGTCATGGTGTCGCCGCTGGGGATGGCGTCGGAGTCGCCGAACGTCCACTCGCCGGGGCCGGTCAGGCCGGACAGGGCATCGGTCGCGGTGCCCTGGAAGGTGAGGAGATCGCCGACCTTGACCGTCGTCGCGGCCGTGTTGATCGCGGCCACCGGCGGGGTGCGGTCGACGACCACGCTGTCGCAGCTCGCGGTGGAGAGGTTGGCCTTGTCGGCCGTGCCGGTCTGGTTCGGGCCGCTCGGGTTGTCCGGGATCGAGGCGTCGGCCGCGATCACGCAGGCCCACACGTCGCCGTCCACGATGTTGCCGTAGTCGGCCGTGCAGGTGAACGTCGTCGACTTGCCGGCGCCGCCGGGGATCGAGCACGCCGCGTTGTAGCCGTAGATCGCGCCCTGTGCTCGTGTCGCACACGCCGCTGGAGCCGCCGACCTGGAAGCAGAGGAAGTTCGCGGGGAACGGCCCGGCGACATCGTCGGAGAAGTCGACCTTCAGCGAGAGGTTCGTGTTCCTGGTGAACGCCACTCCGCCCGCGAGCTGGAGCGCCGCCGTCGGCTTGGAACGATCGATCGTCGTGTACGCCCGGCGGCCCAGCGTCGTGCCCATCGAGCACGAGTTCGGCCCCTGCGGGAACCACAGCGAGTCATTCGGGAACCGGTACTGGCCCTGCGCGCAGATCCCGTACTGGCCGCCGTGCTGCAGCGTCTTCACACCGGACCAGTTGGCCCACACGTTCGTCGCGCCGTTCGGCGCCGGGCTCTGCGTCGGGTTGGCGACCAACGCGTTGTTCTCGTAGTAGTCGTAGCGGACCCGGTAGGCGTCGATCCCGGAGGTCGCCGGCCACTCGAGCCACTGCGTGTTCTGCGTCGAGTTCGTGTACAGCGGCTCGCCGGTCCCGGCGGGCTGGACCTGGGCCGATGCCGGCCCGGCCATGACAGCGGCGCAGAGGATCACGCCGAGGAGGAGGAGTGCGTTCCGTCGCATATGACCGGCAGGCTCCCAGCGCGACGGCGGGGCCGCACTCGTGCCCCCTGGCGAACCGTTCACCGGTTGGTACACGCGCAGGGGCGGGTTAACCGCCCTGATTTGTCCCCGGCCTGCGGGTACTGATCACCCCCTAAGGGTGATGACGCGGATCACTCTGGGTGTTGAGATCCGGGCATGAGGCTGGATTTCGGCAGCAGCGTGCACTGCTCGGACGCGCCGTTCGGTGAGCTCGTGGACGTCATCGTGGACCCGATATCGCGCCGCGTCACCCACGTCGTGGTGGCGCCGCACCATCACGGTGAGCGCGCGCGGCTCGTCTCGATCGAGCGCGTGCAACCCGCGGGCGAGGGGCTCGCGCTGGATCACTCGATCGCCGAGGTCGAAGCGCTCGAGCCACTGCGGGAAACGGCCTACGTGCGCACGGGCGAACAGATCGTCGCGGACCCGGATTGGGACGTCGGCACCGAGGACGTGCTCGCCGTCCCGCTGTACCAGGAGCTGGATGGCATGGGGACCGCCGTCGATCCCGACCCGCACGTGCTGCTGACGTACGACCGCATTCCCAAGCGCGAGGTCGAGATCCGTCGCTCCAGCGCCGTCATCTCGAACGACGGGCACCATCTGGGCCACGTCGAAGGGTTCCTGATCGGCAGCGGCGAGACCGCCGACATCGTCTTGGAGCGCGGTCACCTCTGGGGGCGACGTGAGGTCGTCATCCCCGCCTCTGCCGTAGAGCGAGTGCAGAACGACTCGATCACCTTGAGCCTCAGCAAGGATCAAGTCGCAGCCCTTGATGTCCGACACGTCCACCGGTGGTTCTGACATGCACACGTTCCAGGAAGGCCAGAAGATCTGGGTCGAGCAGTCCGATGGGTCCCAGCGCGCGGGAATCTTCGTCGGCGAGGCGACCGCGTCGTGGTTCGGCGGCTCCCCCGGCGCGTACGTCGCCTATCCGGACACGCAGTCGGGCGAGGAGGTCGCGCTCATGCGCATCCTGCCTCGCGACGAGGACGGCTAGGGCGCGGCGATCGCCGACCGGGCGACGGGGAAGTCGAAGAACGTCTCCGGGAACGGTTCGGCGCGCAGCGTGAAGTGCCACCACTCCTCCTTGAGGCCCTTGAAGCCGGCGGCGATCATGGGCTCGCGGAGCAGGAGGCGGTTCGCTCGTTGCCGGCCTTTGATCTGCCCGTTGAAGGTGTGCGAGAGCGGGTCGAAGCAGTCGTAGCCGGTGCCCATGTCGATCGAGTTGTCGCGGAAGCGGGCGCCGGCCTTGCGGGCGCAGTCGCGCAGGCGGTCGCCGCGCGTGTACGTCTCCTGCCGCCGCGGTGGCGTGCGGACCAGCGTGAGATCGACCGTGCTGCCGCGGCTGTGGCCGGACTGCTCGGCGATGTAGCCGTCTTTGAAGAGCCGGTGCTTGCGGACCCGCGGGTAGAACTCGGCCTTCATGCGCGTGTCGTCGAGGTCCTTGGCCCAGGCGACGAAGGCGTCGACGGACCGCTGTGGGCGGTAGCAGTCGTAGACCTTGAGCGTCAGGCCGGCCGCCGTCACCTGCTGCTGCACCTGCGCGAGCGCCTCGGCGGCCTGGCGGGTGAGGATGCACGTGTTCTCGCGGTAGCCGGGCACGCGGCGGCCGAGGAAGTTGTGCGTCGTCCGGTAGCGCATCTCGATCACGATCGTCGGCGCGACATCGTGCAGGTCGACGAAGGCACCGGGCGGTGCCGTGGGGGTCTGGCCCGCCGCGGGTGCTGCGGACGCGAGGACGGCCAGCAGGGTGCCGGCGAACAGCAGGCGAAGCGGCGAGCGGGGCATGTGCTGCGTCTTACCGCCGGACGAGCTCCTTGAACCCGGGTTCGTCGCGGATCGGATCGAAGTCCGACTCCGCTTCTGCGTACGAGCGGAAGCGCTCGGAGCGAGCGATCGCGAGCGCGAGGTGGTCGATCGCGTCGGCCGGCGACAGGCCGCGTCGAGGCTCTCGCGAACAGGCGACGTGTGTAGAGCAACCCTGCCGTAGTCGACCGGGCGGTACGGACACCGCCCGTCGCTCACTTCCTCGATCTCGTCCAGTCGCGTGACTGCGTAGCTCGTCATCCGAGCCATCGTGACGGACGGCGAGCGAGACGCGTGTCCTCGCGCGGCGCTGGCGGGTTGACCGCCAGAGTTCAGGGTGCTGTCCCGATTGTCTGGCGGGGCACCGGGCGGGACCATCGGCGGCATGACCGGTGTGGCCTTCACTCCCTTTGAGACGCGTGTGGACACGATCGTGCGGCTCGCACGGCAGGCGGAGACGCTCGGCCTCGATCGCGTCCAGGTCGCCGAGGCGTGGAGTCACGACGCCACGATTGTGCTGGCCGAGATCGCGGCGCAGACGTCGCGGATCGGGCTCGGCACGGGAGTCCTCTCGGTGTGGGGGCGGACGCCGGCGAGCATCGCGCTCGCCGCCGCGGGGCTCCAGCGGGCCTCGGACGGGCGCTTTTCGCTCGGGTTGGGCGCCGGCAGCCCGCCGCTCACCGAAGGCCTGCACGGGCTGCGGTGGGAGCGGCCGGTGGCGCGGGTGCGCGAGACGGTGACCGGGGTGCGCGCGCTGCTCGCGGGCGAGCGGTTGCTCACGCCGGCGCCGGGCGCCCGGCCGTTGCGGCTCGGCGTGGTGCCCGACGTGCCCGTCCCGATCGCGCTCGCGGCGTTGGCGGACGAGTCGATCCGGGTGGCCGGCGAGCTCGCGGACGAATGGGGGCCGTTCCTGTGGGCCCGGTCGTGTGTAGCGGAGGGCCGTGCGCTGCTGGACGAGGGCGCGGCCCGGAACGAGGCGGCGACGCCGACGCGCATTGCCGCTGCGGTCCCGGTTGCGCTCGGCGCTGACATGGCGAGCGCCCGGCGGATGGCCGCGTGGTGGCTGTCGACGTACGCCACCCGCATGGGCCCGATCTACCCGCGCATGTTGCAGCGCTTCTCGAACCGGGACGCCGTCGAGGCGCTCCAGACCGCGCCCGAAGAGCTCCCCGCCGCGGCCGAGGAGCTCGCACGGGACGTGACGCTGTTCGGCACCTACGACGAGGCGCCCGAGCTGATCGCGGCCTGGCTGGCGGCCGGGGCGGACAGCGTCGAGCTCGTGCTCCCTCCCGGTCGCCCCGAGGCAGAGCTGGCCACGCTCGTGGAGGTCGCGGCCGCCGCGGTCACCATAGGGGCATGAAGCCAGAGACCTGGGCCATCGTCGGTGGCCGCCCGGAGCGGGTGCCCGGCGCTCCGCTGAACACGCCGCTCGTTCCCGCGTCGAACTTCGTGCTCGGCACCGAACGCCTGTACAGCCGCACGGAGGCGACCGACACCTGGGTGGCCTTCGAGGAGGTCCTCGGCGGGCTCGAGGGTGGCCACGCCGTGTCGTTCTCGTCCGGCATGGCCGCGTGCAGCGCCGTGCTGGGGCAACTGCCGACCGGGGCCCACCTCGTCATTCCCGACGACTGCTACCAGGGCGTGGCCGGGATCGCCGAGGCCGGTGCGCGTGCGCACGGCTGGCAGGTCGATCGTGTCCCCGCGCCGGACACGGAGACGTGGATCGCGAAGCTGCTCGAGGCCGACCTGGTGTGGATCGAGTCGCCGACGAACCCGCTGCTCGACGTCGCCGACGTGGCCGCGATCTGCGCCGCGCCGCGCAAGGACGGCACCCGCGTGGTCGTCGACAACACGTTCGCGACACCGCTGCTGCAGCAGCCGCTCGCGTTGGGTGCGGACGTCGTCGTCCACGCCGCGACCAAGTTCCTCGGCGGTCACTCGGACCTGCTGATGGGCGCGGCGGTGGCCGCCGGCGAGGAGCAGCGCGACCTGCTGATCACGGCGCGCAAGCTCTACGGCGCGACGCCGGGCGCGCTGGAGGCGTTCCTGGCCACGCGCGGCGTGCGCACGTTGCCGGTGCGGCTGAAGACGGCGATCGCGAGCGCGGTCGAACTGGCCGCCCGCCTGGAGGCGCACCCCGCGGTGCAGCGGGTGCGCTACCCGGGCTTCGGCGCGGTCGTGAGCTTCGAGCTCGCGGACGCGGAGACGGTCGACCGCGCGTGCGCGGCGATCAAGATCATCTACAACGCCACCAGCCTCGGCGGGGTCGAGACGACGATGGAGCGGCGCAGCGTCCACCCGGGGCAGGAGCACATCCCGGATGGGTTGATCCGCATGAGCGTCGGCTGCGAGGACGTCGAGGATCTGTGGGCCGACCTCGAGCAAGCGCTCGCCGGTTGACCTGAGACCGCGCAACGATGCGCGGGTGCGCGTTACGACCGCATGCCGTTCGTGAGGGCTCGCTCGTGACTCGTCGTGGGCGCCGTGCTCGGCGCTCCGGCGACGGCCCCGGCCGCGTTCACCCCGGGGCCCGGTCGCTCGGCGACTCGCTGTTTCCGACGATCGGCAACGGCGGCTACGACGTCCGGCACTATGACCTCGACCTCGACTACGCCGTGGCCAAGAAGCGCCTCGAGGGCACGGCGACCATCGACGCCGTCGCCACGCAGGGCCTTTCCCGCTTCAGCTTCGACCTGACGGCGTGGAACAAGGTCCGGAGCGTGAGCGTCGGCGGCCGGCCGGCGCGGTTCGTCGTCGACGCCAAGCGCTCGAAGCTGACGATCACGCCGCGCAGCGGGATTCGCGACGGGCGCCGGTTTCGGGTCGTCGTGCGCTACGGCGGGATCCAGCGGCCGCTGAAGGGGACGACCAGCCTCAAGGAGGGCTGGATCCCGAACGCGAAGACCGGAGCGGTCGTCGTCGCTCAGCCCGTCGGGGCCATGGGCTGGTACCCGAACAACAACGTCCCCGCCGACAAGGCGACCTACACGACCCGCATCACCGTTCCCCGCGGCTGGAGCGCCCTCGCCACCGGCGTCCTGACCTCCCGGCGGAGCGCGGGAGGCAGGAGCACGTTCGTGTGGAAGGAGACCGCCCCGACGTCGACCTACCTCGTGTCCGTCTCGGTCGGCAAGTTCGACGTCAACTCGCTCAACCCGGCCAAGCCGGACAGGACCAGGCCCGCCGCCGGAAGCCTGAACAAGCCGGTGCCGTTCTACACCGCGATCACCGCCTCGCTGCCCGCGGCAGGCAAGAAGCAGTCGGCCGCCGACCTCGGTCGCTCGTCCGAGATCGTCGACTTCTACTCCGCCTACTACGGCAAGCGCTACCCGTTCACGTCGCTGGGCGGGATCGTGACCCTGCAGTCCTTCGGCCTCAACCTCGAGACCCAGGGCAAGTCCACGTACGCCATCACCAAGATCGACAGCACCTACGGACCCGGGGTCGAGGTGGTCGCGCACGAGGTGGCGCATCAGTTCTTCGGCAACCTCGTGACGCCCGCGCGCTGGCGCGACGTCTGGCTCAGCGAGGGGATGGCGGTCTTCTCCGCGTGGGTGTGGTCGTCCACCGGCACCTTCTTCCCGATCCCGCCGCGCGACCAGTACCTCGACGTCTACGCCAACGCCCAGTATCCGATCTCCTGGCGCGTCCCGCCCGCCGACCCGGCGACGGCCGGCCGACCTGTTCGACGGCGACGGCATGTACCGCCGCGCGCCGGCCACGATCGAGGCGATCCGCGAGATCCTCGGCAACGACACGACGTTCAAGGCGATGCTGCGCCGCTGGCTGACCGACCACGCGTACGGCACGCGCCACGACCGAGCAGTTCATCGCCCTGGTCAAGCGGACGGACCCGACCCGTGCCGCGCGGTGGACGGAGTTCTTCCGCCAGTGGCTCTACACCAGCTATCCGGCGCCGGACAAGCCGCAGATGCACGTCGACAACTTCGACACGTACGTGCTGCCGGCCGCGGAATAGATCCTCGGCTCGCGTCGTCTGGGGAAGCGATGCCGCGGACCATGCGCACCGGCGAAGCGCCCGCGGTCGCCCGCATGCTGGCGACCGCGCTGGCCGACGACCCCTTCATCCGCTGGATCGCGGGACCCGACCGCGACCGCGCGACGGCCTGGATGCAGGCCGGGCTGACGATGGCCGAGCGGCACGGGCTCGTGCTGGTCGACGAGACGCTCGAGGGCGCGGCGGTGCTGATGCGGCCCGGTTCGATGCCGCTGCCCGTGCGCGAGAACCTGCGGCTGCTGCCCGCGCTCGTGCGCGCCGTCGGTGTCCACCGCGTGCCCGGTGTCCTGCTCGCGCTCACGGCGCTGGAGAAGGCCCACCCGCCGGAGCCGCACTGGACCGGCCTCGTACTCGGCGTGCACCCGCGCGCGCAGGGCACGGGGGTCGGCCGGCGGGTGATCGCGGCCGCGCTGGAGGCCGTCGGCGACGACCCGGCCTACCTGGAAGTCTGCGACGGTGGCCCGGTCGCGCTGTACGAGCGGTTCGGGTTCGCGGCGCACGCGCGGGTCGAGCCCGGGCACGGCGCGCCCCCGATGGCGACGATGGGGCGCGGCCTCACAAGCTGAGGATCAGGTCACGGACGGCGGCCGGCTGGGACAGGAACGGGTGGTGGCCGGCGTCGAGCTCGACGACCTGCCCGGCCTTCGCGGCGAACTGGCGCTGGCGCTCGGCGGGGGTGCCGCGGTCCTCGGCGCAGACGAGGTACGTGTTCGGCGACCTGCTGCCAGGCGGCTGACCGCACCGGCGCCTCCAGCACCGCCAGGCTCTGACGGGCCGTCTTCTCCGTCGCCTGCTGCTGGATCTCCGGACCGCAGTCCTGCAGGAACGTCTCGGCCAAGGCGTCCTGCCGGACGGTGAACGTGCCGCCGTCGGGATCGATGTCGAGGAACGGGGCGGGCGCCTCGCCGCCGAACGTGGAGAGGCTCTCCCCGACCTCCGGCAGGTAGCTGGACACCAGCAGGAGATGGTGCACGCCGGCCGCGGCTTCCGCCGCCACGATGCCGCCGTAGCTGTGGGCCACCACGACCGTCGGCTCGTCGCTCGCCGCGAGCACGGCGCGGACTGCGGCGACGTCCTCACGCAAGCCACCGAGCGACCCGCCCGTCTCGCCGCAGCTCGGGAGGAGGGGCGCCTCGCTCGGCACACCACGGTCGAGCAACAACTCGGCGGTCGGATGCCACCACCACGACCCGTCCTTGACACAGGCTCCATGCACGAAGACGACTCTCATGGTTCCGACAGTAGACGAAGCGATCGTTACGTGAAAAACTCGCGGCGTGGGCAGGCATCCGCAGCCGGAGATCAAGCAGCGGCTCCTGGAGGCGTGCACGGACTACGCGCTCGAGCACGGCTTGCCCGACCGGCTCGGGCCGCTGGCGCAGGCCACCGGCAGCTCGAGCCGGATGCTGATCTACCACTTCGGGACCCGCGACGGCCTGCTCCGCGAGATCCTCGGACAGGCGCGACAGCGCCAGCTCGACGTGTTCACCGACCTGCTGCGCGTCCGCCCGGACGAGCCCTATCTGGCGACCCTCGCCCGCGCCTGGGCCGGGATGACCGGGCCGCACGGCCGACCGTACCTGCGCCTGTTCGGCCGCCTCCACGACAGCGCCGGCGAACCCCTGTGGCCGGGCTTCCGGAAGGCCGCGACCACCGACTGGCTCGCGCCGCTGGAGGACGGGATGGGCAGCCTCGAGCTGGCCACCGTCGTGCTCGCCGTCATCCGCGGGCTGCTCATGGACCTCGACGCCACCGGCGACGCCGCACGCACCGACCGCGCGTGGCACGCCTTCCTGGCCACTATCGAGCCGGCTTGACCGCCGGGAAGAGGCGCTCGGCGGCGAGGACCGCCGCCGCCCGCCGGCGCGTGAGTGCGTCCGCACCGTCGTCGAGGGCGTGGAGCTCGATCGCCAGGAACCAGCCCATGCTCAGGTGGATCAGCAGGTGAAGCACGTCGAGCGGCGCGAACGCGTCGTCGAGCACGCCGTCGCGCTGCCCTTGCGCGATCGCGTCGAGCTTGAACCGCAGTGAGGAGGCGCCGGCCTCGCCCAGGCCCACGAGCGCCTCGTTGGGCTCGAGGCGACTCCACCCGACCAGGCGCAGCATGTCGGGGTGCTGCGCGTAGAAGTCGAACACCTCGCCGACGTAGCCGGGCAGGTCGGCCGGATCGAGCTCGGTGCTGTCCATGACCTCCCGGAGCTGGTCGGCGGCGACCGCGGCGTACAGCTCTTCCTTGGAGCGGAAGTACGTGTAGACGCGTTCCTTGCTGGTCTTGGCCGCCTTCGCGATCCGGTCCACGCGGGCGCCGGCGATCCCGTGCTGCGCGAACTCGCCCAGCGCCGCGGCCAGCACGCGCTCTCGGGGTGAGGTGGCCGTCTCCACCCCTGCAGCGTAGCCTGCTACGGTTCCAAACCGAACAGTTTGGTTTGGTCCTCAGGAAGGGACACTCATGCAGCGACGCACACTCGGAACGCAGGGCCTGGAGGTCTCGGCCGTCGGCTTCGGCACGATGGGCATGACGCTGGCCTACGGCGACGGCAGCTCCGAAGCCGAGGCCACCGCGACGATCCGCGCGGCCTACGACGCGGGGGTCACGTTCTTCGACACCGCCGAGCTCTACGGCAACGGGACGGGCTCCAACGAGCAGCTCGTCGGCAAGGCGATCAAGCCGTTCCGCGACCAGGTCGTGATCGCCACCAAGTTCGGGTTCGACATGGCCGCCGAGCCGCTCGGCAGCGGCGTCGACAGCCGGCCGGAGCGGATCCGCGAGGTCACGGACAACAGCCTCCGCTACCTGGGCGTCGACGTGATCGACGTCATGTACCAGCACCGGGTCGACCCGGAGGTGCCGATCGAGGACGTCGCCGGCACGGTCAAGGACCTGATCGCCGAGGGCAAGGTCCGCTGGTTCGGGATGAGCGAAGCCGCCCCGGACACCATCCGCCGCGCGCACGCCGTGCAACCGGTCTCGGTGCTCCAGACCGAGTACTCGCTCTTCGAGCGTCAGGTCGAGCCCGAGATCCTGCCCGCCATCCGCGAGCTCGGCATCGGCTTCGTCCCGTACTCGCCGCTGGGCCGCGGGTTCCTGACCGGCGCCACCCGTCCCGCCGCCGAGTACCCGGCGAACGACATGCGCAGCTGGGACGACCGCTGGCAGCCCGGCAACTACGAGCGCAACCTCGCGGCGGTCAACACCCTCACCGAGCTCGCGCGCTCGAAGGACATCACGGTCGGCCAGCTCGCGCTGGCGTGGCTGCTCGCGCAGGGCGACGACATCGTTCCGATCCCGGGCACGCGCAGCGCGGCGCGGGCCGTCGAGAACGCGGGCGCGGCGGACGTCACGCTGACCGACGCCGATCTCGACACGATCCGCGAAACGCTCCCCACCGGCGGGTTCGGAAGCCGGTACCCGGAGTCGTTCATGCCGAAGGGGTAGCCGGTCCAGGAGTCCCCCGCCGTGATCCGTTGCCGGAGGCGCGTGGCGGTGTTGAACAGCGTGAGCACGCCGCGGTCGAGCGCGGAGTCGCGCGGCGGGAGCATGCCGATCTGGCGGGCGAACTCGGCGCCGTCGTAGTACACGGTGTTCGTGTCCACCTTGCCGTCGGCGTCGAACCGGAAGACGTCGACGCCTTGGAGCTCGACGCGTTTGCCGGTGGGGTTGATGCCGAGGAAGGGGCCGCCGGTGAAGGTGCCGCTCGCGCGCCACTGGACCACGCACTGGCGGTCACCGTCGTCGACCGTGTTCTCGATCTGCATCCGGAAGTCCGGGATCGCGGCCAGGAGCTCGCGGAACCACGCGGTCAGCGCCTGGGCGCCGCGCACGGACTGCCCGGCGGCGAGGAAATGGTCGACGGAGGCGTCGGTCCAGAACCGGTACGGATCGGACAGGTCGCGCTCGTCGAACAACACTCGAAACGTCTCACGGGCGATCGCGCTCGGCGATCGCGTCTCTTCGATCCCGGTCATGACCCAACGCTACTCGTGTCCCGAGTCGGAAGTTCGCGGGCACCTACCGGGCGTCTCGCCGCGCCTGGCGGCCGCCGGCGATCCCGCACGTACACCCGGTATGCGCTGGAATCACCAGCGGACCCAGCCACGACGATCGGGCCCGCTATGCGCACGCCAACTTCCGACTCGCAACACTAGGCTCCCGCGCATGAACCCGGCTGTGTGGGTGGCGCGCCACGGGCGCTTGCGGCCGGATGCGCCGGCGCTCGCCGAAGGGGAACGGGTGCACGCGACGTGGGCCGAGTTCGCGGCTCGCGTCGCCGCGGCGGCCGGTGGCTTCGATCTCGAGCCCGGGAACCGCGTGGCCATCGTGATGCACAACCGCCCGGAGTATCTGGAGGCGATGTTCGCCGCCTGGCACGCGGGGCTCGTGGTCGTGCCGGTCAACGCGCGCCTGCACCGCGACGAGATCGCGTTCATCCTCGAAGACAGCGGGACGAGCGCGGTCGTCACGGACCCCGAGCACCTGGAAGACATCGACGCCCCGGCGATCATCGTCACCGGGACGCAGTGGGACCGGCTCGTCGCAGCTGACCCCGCGCCCCTCATGGATCGCCAACCGGACGACCCGGCGTGGCTGTTCTATACGAGCGGCACCACCGGGCGGCCCAAGGGCGCGACGCTCACCAACCGCAACCTGCTGATGATGTCCCTCAGCTACTACGCGGACATCGACTCGATCTCGCCGCGCGACTCGGTGCTGCACGCAGCACCGCTCTCGCACGGGTCCGGGCTCTATGGGCTGCCGCACATCGCCCGCGGAGCCGTGAGCGTGATCGGTGACGACATCGCGCTCGCGCGGCGCTGGCCGGGGATGTCGCTGTTCGCCGCCCCGACCATGGTCAAGCGATTCGATGCCGACCCGGGCCCTGGTCTGAAGACGATCATCTACGGCGGCGCGCCGATGTACCTGGCCGACCTCGAAAGGCCCTGCAGGTGTTCGGCCCGCGGCTGGCCCAGATCTACGGGCAGGGCGAGACGCCGATGACCATCACCGCCCTGTCCAAGCAGGACCATGTCGACGGCGATCCCGCTCGTCTGCAGAGCGTCGGCACCGCGCGCACCGACGTCGAGGTCCGGGTTGTCGACGGCGAGATCCTGGTCCGCGGCGACGTCGTGATGGCGGGCTACTGGAACCAGCCCGAGGCCACGGCGGAGACGCTCGCCGGCGGCTGGCTGCACACCGGGGACCTGGGCAGCTTCGACGAGCACGGCTACCTCACGCTGCACGACCGCTCCAAGGACCTGATCATCAGCGGCGGCATGAACATCTATCCGCGCGAGGTCGAAGAAGCGCTGCTCCATCACGCCGGCGTCAAGGCCGTCGCGGTGATCGGGAAGCCCGACGAGGAATGGGGCGAGACGGTGGTCGCCTTCGTCGTGCCCGAGGGTGACCCGCCGCCCGTCGACGAGCTCGACCGGACGTGCCTGGAGCGCATCGCCCGCTACAAGCGGCCCAAGGACTACCGCTTCGTCGACTCGCTCCCCACCAACAATTACGGCAAGGTCGTCAAGCGGGAACTGCGCGAGCGGTAGAGGAGTAAGGTCGCGGCGTCCCGCACCGAGGAGGAGGCCGTTCCGATGAAGCTCGCGCTCTACCTGCCGAACTTCCGTGACAAGGTCACGGTCAAGGAGCTCGAGGATCTCACCGCCCTCGCCGAGGAGCTCGACTTCGACTCGGTCTGGACCCTCGACCGGATCGTCGTGCCGGAAGCCTCCGACCGCGGGGAGCTCCAGTACTCGTTCGGGATGATGGAGGAGTTCCCGAAGCAGTTGCCGGTGACCTCGCGTGGCGAGTGGTACCAGGGCTGGCCGCTGATCCCGTGGCTCGCGGCGAAGACCGAGAAGGTCCGGATCGGCATGAGCATCACCGACACGCCGTACCGCGCGCCGGGCGTGCTGGCCGCGGAGCTCGCGACCGTCGACCACCTCTCGGGCGGGCGGCTGAACGTCGGCATCGGCGCCGGCTGGATGCCCGAGGAGTTCGCGGCCTCCAGTGCCTCGCACATCTTCCCCAAGCGCCACAAGCACGTGCGCGAGACGATCGAGATCATGCAGGGCATCTGGACGAACGAGACGTTCGAGTACCACGGCGAGTTCGCCGACTTCGATCCGTGCGGGTTCGGCGCCAAGCCGATCCAGGACCCCTTGCCGATCTGGTTCAGCGGGCTCAAGGATCCGGCCCGCTCCGCGAAGCGGATCGCCAAGTACGACCTGGCGGGCTGGATCGGCATCCAGGACACGCCGGACGCGCTCGCGGGCTGGCGCGACTCGATCGGCCGCGAGCTGGAGGAGCTCGGCAAGTCGATCGACGACGTCGAGATGGCGAGCATGATCTGGTTCGTCATCACCGACCAGGACATGGACCAGACGCCGGCGGGCAAGGGCACCAACATCCTCGTCGGCTCGGAGGCGCAGATCACCGAGCAGCTCAAGCGCTACCAGGAGGCCGGGCTGTCGATGCCGCTCCTGTGGCCGCCGTTCGCGGACGTGCCGGTGGCCAAGACGCTGGACGACCTCAGGCGCCTGAAGGAGGACATCATGCCGAAGGTCGAAGCCGCCTGAGCTCGCGCTCGGCGCACTCGAGGTCGACGCCGGGCGTGAAGTTGAGGTCGAGGATGACCTCGGTGACGCCGAGGGCTTCGAGTGCCGCGACGTCGTCGAGGTGTGTGCGGCGCACGACGATCCGCGGCGCCTGGTGCGCCGCCGCGCGCACGGTGTCGATCGCGCTCGGCAGGTCTGTGAGTGCGTGTTTGCTGGAAGCGATCCAGCCCTGCGCGAGCCGTCCGGCCCGGCGCAGGGCCGGAGCGGCCGCGCCGCCGAGCAGGATCGGCGGGTGCGGCCGCTGCACGGGCCGCGGCTGCTGGCGCGAGCGCGGCACCGTGTAGAACTCGCCCGCGAACTCCACCGGGTCCTGCGTCCACAACGCGTGCAGACAGCGCAGGTACTCGTCCATCCGCGCGCCGCGCCGCGCGAACGGCACGCCGGCGGCGGCGTACTCCTCCCGCTTCCAGCCCAGCCCGAGCCCGACGTCCAGGCGGCCGCTGGAGAGCACGTCGAGCGAGCTGAGCGATTTGGCCAGCAGCGCGGGAGCGATGAACGGCGCGCAGATCGTGGCCGTGCCGAGCCGGATGCGGTCGGTGTGGCCGGCCACGTGCGCGAGCGTGACGAGGGGATCGAGCACGGACTCGTCGCCGAGCACGCGCTGGAACGTCCACAGCGACGCGTACCCGAGTTCCTCGGCGAGCCGGGCGACGCGCACGATCGCGTCCGGGGTGGCCCAGCTCCCCGACACCGGCAGACCGAATCCGATGAGCATCCCCGGCAGTCTCCTACTGCGGCGGCGGGAACGCGTGGGCGAGCTGAAGGACCTCGCGCCGGACACGCTCGGAGGCCGCGCTGTCCTTCGCCCGGATGCCCTCGTCGATCCAGCGCGCGACGTCCGCCATGTGGTCGGTCGTGAGGCCGCGGGTGGTGATCGCGGGCGTGCCCAGCCGGATGCCGGACGGGTCCAGCGGCGGGCGCGGGTCGAACGGGACGGCGTTGTAGTTGCAGACGAGGCCCGCCCGCTCGAGCGCCTCGGCGGCGACGCGTCCGCCGACTGCCTGCGCGGTGAGGTCGACGAGCAGCAGGTGGTTGTCGGTGCCGCCGGAGACGAGGTCGTAGCCGCGCTCGACCAAGGCCTCGCCGAGGGCGACGGCGTTGGCGACGATCGCGTGGGCGTAGTCGGTGAACGCCGGTTGCGCGGCCTCGTGCAGGGCCACGGCGATCGCGGCGGTGGTGTGGTCGTGCGGGCCGCCCTGCAGGCCGGGGAAGACCGCGCGGTCGAGCGCCTTGGCGTGCTGCGCGCCGGACATGAGCATCGCGCCGCGTGGGCCGCGCAGGGTCTTGTGCGTCGTGGTCGCGATGACGTCGACGTGCGGCGCGGGGGAGGGGTGCGCGTTGCCCGCGATCAGCCCCGCGATGTGCGCGACGTCGGCCGCCAGCACCGCGCCGACCTCCTCCGCGATCGCCGCGAACCCGGCGAAGTCGATCGTGCGCGGGATCGCGGTGCCGCCGCACCAGATCAGCTTGGGTCGTTCGCGCAGCGCGAGCTGGCGGACCTCGTCCAGGTCGACCACGCCCGTGTCGCGGCGCACGCCGTAGCGGACGGCGCGGAACCAGCGGCCCGTGACCGACACCCCCCAGCCGTGGGTGAGGTGCCCGCCGGCGTCGAGCGCCATGCCGAGCACCGTGTCGCCGGGCTCCAGGAAGGCCGCGTACACCGCGAGGTTCGCGGGGGCGCCCGACAGCGGCTGGACGTTCGCGTGCTCGACGCCGAACAGGTCCCGCGCGCGCTGCACGGCGAGCTCCTCGACGCCGTCGATGATCGCGTTGCCCTGGTAGTAGCGCTTGCCCGGATAGCCCTCCGAGTACTTGTTCGTGAGCACCGACCCGGTGGCGGCGAGCACCGCTTGCGAGACGTGGTTCTCGGACGGGATCAGGCACAGCGTGTCGTGCTGGCGCCGTTCCTCCGCGGCGATCAGCTCGGCGACGCGGGCGTCGGTGGCTTCGAGGACGGTGGGCATGGGGCACCTCCGATGGATCGGATTCGGTGCCCAGGCGCGCGGCGGCTCAGAGGCGCGTCGCTTCCCGGTGGTCAGTTCCACCCGAGGCGCCAGTCACGACACGCACGTGAAACCCTACCGGACGGGTCCAGCGAGCGAGGAGCGACGCAATGAGCAACACGGCGACGATCACGGTGCCCCACCTCGGCACCTCGACCATCGGCTACCGGCTGGGCAAGGCGTACGACGCTTCGCTGCCCACGCTCGTGCTGGTCAACTCGTTCACCGCCTCGGTCGAGCAGTACCGGCCGCAGTTCGCGGACGAGCGGCTCGCCGGGGTCAACCTGCTGGCGATCGAGCCCTACGGCCACGGCGAGACCCGCGCCGGGTACGCGCAGTTCACCTACTGGGACTCGGCGATCGCGAACCTCCAGGTGCTCGACGCGCTCGACATCCCGGAGGCCTTCGTCCTGGGCACCTCGCAGGGCGGCTGGATCGCGGCGCGCATGGCCATCCTCGCCCCGGACGTCGTCAAGGGCATCATCCCGCTCGGCACCTCGATGGACTTCGAGAGCCAGCGCAGCCGGGACCTCGGCTGCTGGGACGGGATCGCGTTCTGCACCCCCGCGATCGACGCCCTCGCCGCACCCGTCGGCGACGACTGGGTGATTGCGACCGAGCTCGTCGACGCCGTCCTCCAAGAAGGTCTCGGCGACGACATCTCGCCCGAGGAGCGCAGCTTCTGGCACGCGACCTACCAGCACAACTACACCGGCGACGCGGGCCGCGCACGGGTCCGCGTCAGCTCGATCAACCTGCGCGACCGCGACGGCCTGCACGGCCGGCTCGACAGCGTGCGCTGTCCGGTCCTGCGCATGCACGGCACCGCCGACCCGGTCTACTCCGTCGCCAACGCGGAGGACGAGATGCCGCTCTTCGCCGACAGCGCCGACGCGCAACTGCGTGTGGTGGAGGGTGGCCAGCACTTCCTGAGCGCCTCCAACCCCGATGACGTCAACACGGCGGTCGCGGAGTTCATCAACCGCTGGACGTGAGGCCTTCGGGGGCGCGGGAAACAGGCGGCCTGGGCGCCAGCCTCGCGGTGTTCGTGATCCCGGGAGGGCGTGGATGTCGTAAGCGGGCCGATTTCCCATGGGTGCCCTCGGAGTCATCGATGACCTGCCCCTGCGGCAGGTCCTCAGCGGCCCGACGTTGCTGGACGCGTTGCGCGCCGGCGCGCGGGTGCGTGCCGACGCCGCGGTGGGCGGGCAGCGCGCGGCCGAGCGGCTGCTCGAGGGGTTTGCCGACGGCGATCCGCTCGCCCGTTGCTGCTGCTCGGCGCGCTCGCGCAGACCGGGCACCCGGAGGCCGACGCGGTGCTGTGCTCGGCGCTGGAGGGTCCCGACCGCGCCGAGCGCGAACACGCCGCCTGGGCGCTCGGCGATCGCGGGCCACTGACCGAGGCCGGCGCCGGCCTGCAGGCGCTGCGGTCGCAGGGCGGCTTCGGGGCGATGCTGGCCGAGCTGACGCTGGACCGGTGGTCTGAGCCCCGCCTGCCGCCGCCCCTCGCGCGCTCGGCGCCCCGGCGCCCCGGGCTGCGAATCGTGCAGATCTACATGCCGGGCTATCTCGATGCCGGTTTGCAGCGCGCCGGCGCGGGCGACGGCGGCGGACTGGCGACGTTGCTGGTGCACCTGTCGGCCGCGCTGGCCGACCACCCTGCCGTCGCCCAGGTGACGACGTTGACCCGCGCCTTCGGCGGACCCGGCGTCCCGGCCGTGCACGGCACGCTCCGAGAGCCGGTCACCGCGCGGGCAGCCATCGAGCGGATCCGGTTCGGCGGTGACGGCTATCTCGGGGCACCCGACCTGTGGCCGCACCGACGCGAGCTCGAGCGCGAGCTGGAGGCGGCGCTCACCCGGCTGGCGCCGATCGACGCGGTGCACCTGCGGTTCGCCGACGTGGCCACGCTGGCCGCCGAGCGCGTCTGCCGCCGGCTCGGCCTGCCCGTGTACTTCACGCTCGCGCCCGACCCGCACGCGGTGATCCGCGGCCGCGAGGCGAGCGGCGAACTCGACCGCCGGTCCTTCGTGCAGGCGGACCTGGCCGAACACCTGATCTTCCGCGCGCGGCTCGTGGAGCACATGCGCGACCGCTCCCACGGCCTCGCCCTGCTGCCGCGGGCGAGCGGGCGGGCGGAGCTGCAGACGCTGGTCGGGCTGCCCGCGAACCCCGGACGGCAACGGGTGCGCACCGTGCCCGAAGGGATCTCGACCGCCCCGGTCGACCGGGCCGGTGGCGCGCCCGCCGTGCAGGATCTGGTCGACCGCGTCCGGGCACTCCCGCCCGCTCGTCACGGCCGGCCCTTGATCCTCTCCGTCGGCCGGCTCAATCCGGTCAAGGGCTTCCCCGCGCTGGTCGACGCCTGGGCGGGCGACCCCGAGCTGCGCGAGGCCTTCAACCTGGTCATCGTCGGCGGCGACCACGAGCGTCCCGACGCGGCAAGAGCAACTCGTGCTGGGCGAGCTGTCGCTCGCCGCGGGCCGGCACCCCGGCGCCGCCCGCGGCCTGCTGCTCGTCGGACACCGCCCACACCGCGACGTGCTCGCCCTGATGGCGGCCGCGCGCGCCGGCGTGCCGGGGATCATCGGTCCGGCCGGGGTGTACGCGTGCGCCAGCGTCAAGGAGGAGTTCGGGCTCGCGCTGCTGGAGGCGATGGCGTCGGGCCTGTCGGTGCTCGGCCCCGACTCCGGCGGCCCGCCCACCTACATCGACGACGGCGTCACCGGCGTGCTGACGGACACCGGCACGGTCTCAGGGCTCCGTGAAGGGCTGCGCCGAGCGGGCGCGAGCCGCACCGACGCCGAGCGCGCTGCGCGCGCCACGGCCCACGTTCGCGAGCACTTCACGATCGAGGCGATGGCGCGCGGCCTGATCGACCTCTACACCGCATGAGCACGCTGCTCGTCAGCCCGGACTACGCCTCGCACTACTACGGGCTGGCGGCGCTCGGGCGCGAGGGCCTGCGCCGCGGCGCGCGCGTGGTCGTGGCCACCGGCCCCACCCTGCGCGAGCGGGTGCTCTCCGACGGGTTCGAACATGTCGAGCTACAGCTCGGCGCCGGTCACAACGACGGCGTCAACGGCGCGGGCGGAGACGCGGCGCACGAGGACGCCGGGCTGCGCGAGTTCCTGCAGGCGACGCGCAGCGGCATGGTCGCCACGCTCGCGCACCAGGTCGCCGCGCGGCAGCACGACATGCTGTGGCGACCCGAGCAGGTCCACCGGCAGCTGCGCACGATTCTCGCCGCGCTCGAGCCGGAGCGGATCGTCGTCGACCAGCTCGCCTACGGCGCCACCCTTGCCCTGCGAGCGCTCGAGCGGCCGTTCGTCTCGTTCCTGCCGAGCCATCCCTGCCAGCTGCCGCACCCCGGTCAGCCCGATGCCTTCCCGATCCGATTCCCGAGCGAGCTGACGCCGCCCGACGAGGAGCTCGCGCGACTGAGAGCGCTCTGCGAGCGGCAGACGGGGCGGTTCACCGACGCCTACAACGCCGCGTTGACGAGCCTGAACCCGGCGGCCGCGCCCGTGGCCGAGGCCGCCTCGGCGGGCTCCCCGCAGCTGACGGTGATCGGCTACCCGGACGAGCTCGCGCCGGACGCCGCGCGTCCCGGCGTCACCCTCGTCGGACCGGTCGTGCGCGAGGAGCGGGCCGACGACGCGCTGCTGGAAGCGCTCGCCCGGCGCCGCGCGGACGCTCCGACGGTCTACGTGAGCCTGGGCACGTTCCTGTCCGCCCGCGAGGATGTGCTGGCCCAGATCCTCACCGCCCTCCGGCAGCTCGACGTCAACGCGGTCGTCAGCACCGGGATCGCCGACCCCGCGCGCCTGGGTCCGTTCCCCGAGCACTGGCACGTCGCGCCCAGCCTGCCGCAGGTCGCGGTCCTCGCCGCCTGCGACGCCGTCGTCTGCCACGGCGGCAACAACACGGTGATGGAGGCGCTGAGCCACGGCTTGCCGGTGCTGGCGGGGCCGATGTCCTCGGACCAGTTCGTCGCCGCCGAGGACCTGCGCCGCGCCGGCGTCGGAGATGCGTTCGCACCCAACGCCGACGAGGCCACCGACATCGCCCGCCGTATCGAAGCGCTGCTGACCGGGCCGGCGAGCCAACGCGCCCGATCGCTCGGGCACCGGCTCGGGCGACAGCCCGGCGCGGCGCGGGCCTGGACGCTGATCGACGAGCACGGCGGTCGCTGAAGCGCGCCGTGTCTCGCTGGGATGACGAGGTCCGGCCGAGGCGATGTGCCGCGGTACAGCGGCGCCGCGGGAGCAGGCGATGGCAGGGCTTGAGGGCGGCGTCGCACGGGCGTAGGGTCGGTTCGACAGAGCGACGTGCGTTGGAAGCGACGCCGCTCACCCCGGGGCATGGAGTGCCCGGATCGGAGGAATCCGATGAGAAGACTTCTCGTCCCCGCCATCGCCGCGGTCAGCTTGGCGATCGGGGCTTCGTCGGCGTCTGCGGCGCCGTTCACGCTGGGTCCCACGAGCGTGGTCTCCGGGCTCAGCCCGTTCTTGCCCGGCTGCGGGGGCGTAGGGGAGGCGAGCGCCGGCAGCGTCCTCTACCAGAACGCCGAAGTGGAGACGCACGTGGCCGTCAACCCGACGAACGCCAACAACGTCGTCGCCTACTGGCAGCAGGACCGCTGGTCGGACGGTGGCGCGCACGGCAACCTCGCCGGCTATTCGTTCGACGGGGGCCGGACGTGGGCGTACAGCGCGCCGCGCTTCTCCCGCTGCGCGGGCGGAGCGGGGCTCGGCAACGCCGGCGACTATCAGCGGGCAACGGACCCGTGGCTCTCGTTCGGCCCCAACGGCCGTCTGCACGCCATCGGGCTCGTGTTCGACAACTCGACGCCGCGCAACGCGGTCCTCGCCGCGTACTCCGACACCGGCGGGGCTACGTGGAGCACGCCGCGGATCCTTCGCTTCGACAACCCGCGGGCGCTGGGCAACAACTTCAACGACAAGGAGACACTCACCGCCGATCCGTTCAACCCGTCGCTGGTGTACGCGACCTGGCAGCGGATCGTCTCCCCGAGCGAACGTGCTTCCGCGAAGGGCTATGAGAACGCATTCAGCTGGTACTCGGAGGCCTACTTCGCGCGCTCGACCAACGGCGGTCAGTCCTGGGAGCCGGCGCGCTCGATCTTCACCGAGCGCGGCCGCCACGTGCAGACGATCGGCAACATGGTCGAGGTGCTCCCGGACGGGACGTTGATCAACGGCTTCAACCTCATCCACGCCATCACCAACCGCCAAGGGGCGCGCGGCTACAACGTCGCGCTGCTGCGCTCCACCGACAAGGGCGTGACCTGGTCGGACGCGATCCTCGTGAACCGGCTGCTGTCTGACGAGGTGGCCGATCCCGACGACGGCCACGACGTCCGGACCGGCGACATCCTGCCCGACTGGGCGGTGGATCGCGGCTCGAACGTCGCCACCCGTGGCAACCTCTACGTCGTCTGGATGGACACGCGCTTCAACGACGCCGACCACAACGACATCCTGCTCGCCCGCTCGCGCGATGGCGGCCTGAGCTGGGGCGCGCCCGTCGTCGTCGATCGTGCGCCGCGCGGGGTCGACGCGTTCACGCCGATGGTCGACGTCGACGCGACGGGACGGGTCGCGGTCAGCTACTACGACTTCCGCTCTGACCAACCCGGCGACGCGGTGCTCTCGACCCACTTCTGGGTCGCGCACTCCCACGACGGCGGGCTGACGTTCACCGACGAGAACCAGCTCACGAGCCAGCCGTTCGACATGCGCACCGCGCCGGACGCCCTGGGCTACTTCGTGGGCGACTACACCGGCCTCGACCACTTCGGCACCACGTTCCACCCGGCGTGGGTCGCAGCCAACGACGGCAACACCGCCAACCGCACCGACGTCTTCCACCGCACCGCCCGCTGAACCCACCCGAGCCGGCCGCGGGACCACCGGATCACGGTGGACCCGCGGCACCGGCGCGACGGAGGCGCAGGGAGCGTCACGCCGTCCCGGTCGGGCGCGGCGGGGAGTCGTGCCGCGGGCATGGGCCGCCACCACCAGATCGCGCGGCGTGACGAGCCCGAGCTCGAACGCGCGCTGGGCGAGCGCCGCACGCTTCTGGTGCTGCGGGAT
This sequence comes from uncultured Solirubrobacteraceae bacterium, assembly GCA_963724195.1. Classification (GTDB taxonomy): domain Bacteria; phylum Actinomycetota; class Thermoleophilia; order Solirubrobacterales; family Solirubrobacteraceae; genus Solirubrobacter. Next base: position 143,008 of record CAVRTQ010000023.1, read on the forward strand.
GTCGCCCAGCTCGAGCGCGTCGAACAGCGCCCGCATGTGGGACTTGACCGTCGCCGCACGGTCGTCAGGATCGGGTAGTCCACGGCACTTGCAACCGACGTCCTGGTCGGGCCATTAGTATCGCCGCATGCGACTGTCCAGGGCCCGGGCGATCGTCGACGACGTCGTCGCCAACGCGTCCGGCCCCGTGTGCGTGTTCGTCGCCGACACGCACGGCGAGCTCGTCGCGGCCGCGACCATGGACGGCGCCGCCCCGGACACGCGGCTGAACGCGCAGCGCAAGGCGTACACGGCCGCCCGCAGCGATGCCGTGACGACGCGTGAGCTCGCCGAGAAGGCGCGAGCCGACCCGGTCGAGCGAGCGAGCTTCGACCCCTTCTTCACGTTCTTTCTCGGTGGCGTCGCCGTGTTCGAGGAGGGCCGGCGGATCGGGGCGGTCGGCGTCAGCGGCCTCCCCGGGGAGACCGATGAGCAGCTCGCGATCGAGGCGATCGAGCGCACGGCCTGAAGGACCTACGGCTAGACGGTCTCCGCGGCGAGCGCGTCGCGTGCGGCGTTCAGTTCGCTCGTGGCGCGGTGCCGGGCGGATTCGGGGATCGGATGCCGGCTGAAACGGGCCTCCTCGAACAGCGCCGTCAGCGCCGTCAGCGACCGCTCCGGCATGCCCTGGTCGCGCATCACGCGCTCGAGGTACTCACGGGGCGCCTCCGCGCTCTGCCGGCCGATGCCTCGCGTGGCGAGCACGTGCTCCATCCGGGCGTACGCCTCGATCACGGCGGCGCGGGGATCGGTCGGTTCGCGTAGCGGAGCGAGCGCTGCGTCGACCGCCTCTCGAGCGACCGCAGCCTCGTCGGGCACCACCTGAACCAGCTCGACTGCGGGCGCCGAGTCCGGCGCTGTCCGGGCACGCCGGCGCGGGGGCCATCGCGGGCTGCCGAGGCGCGGGATGCGCCACCGGATGCGCAGGAGCTCACGGACGATCCGCACCGCGACCCACACGACCGCGGCGGCGCCGATCGCCCCGAGGAGCCACCACAACCAGGCGGGCGGCCCGGGCGGGCCGAGGCCGAACGCCTCGGTCGGGAACACTTCGGGCGGCAGCTGACCCGGAAGCGGATAGCCGGAGGAGATCACGCCGATCTCCATGAGCTCGCTGTGACTCGGCACGTAGCGCTCCGGCCGCTTGCGGATCGGGTCGTCGCCGGCAGCGGCGACCACGCACACCAGCGCCGTGATCACGATCACGGCGACCGCCGTTCGAACGTGCCGGCCGCGCATTGCCGTCGCGAGCGTACTCGCATCCCAGCGCCGGCTCGGATAACGTCGTTCGATGGTTCGACGCCGACGCGCGGGTAGGAACCGGTGACGCTCGAAGCGGTCATCGTCACGGTGGGCGTGATCGCGATCGTGATCAGCGTCGCCGCGCTGGCGGCTGGGCTGCCCGCCGCGCAGCGTCCCCCGCCGCCACGGGCTCGAGCACCGAGCACGGTGCTCCCGACGCAGCTGCTCAGGATCGAGCGAATCGTCGAACGGTCGGCCGAGAGCGCCTTGACAGCACACACGCAGCTGCGGCCCATGTTGTCGGAGATCGCGGAGGCCCGTCTCGCTCGGCGGGGCGTCCAGCTCAGCCGCGACCACGACGAGGCACGACGGCTCTTGGGGCCGGAGGCGTGGGAGCTCATCCGCCCGGACCGTCCGCAGCCACCTGAACGCGCGGCCGGCGGCGTCGCCCCGCGCGAGCTGGAGGCGGTTGTGAACCGCTTGGAGGCGCTTTGAGCTCCTCGTCCGCCGTCGAGCTCCGGGACCGGACCGCCCAGATCCTGGACGAGGTGGAGCGGGCCGTCGTGGGCAAGCGCGACGCGTTGGAGCTCATCCTCCTCGGGCTGCTGGCGGACGGGCACGTGCTGATCGAGGACAACCCGGGTCTCGCCAAGACGCTGATCGCCCGTTCGTTCGCCGCGGTGACCGGCCTCCGATTCGCGCGCGTGCAGTTCACGCCCGACCTGATGCCGGCGGACGTGACCGGGTCGGCGATCTACGACGAGCGAATCGGCGATCTGCGCTTCCAGCCCGGGCCGATCTTCACGCACCTGCTGCTCGGGGATGAGATCAATCGCGCGCCGCCGAAGACGCAAGCGGCGTTGCTGGAGGCGATGCAGGAGCGTCAGGTCACGAGCGAGGACGGCACGAGAAAGCTGGAGCGTCCATTCCTGGTCCTCGCCACGCAGAACCCGATCGAGTACGAGGGCACCTACCCGCTGCCGGAAGCGCAGTTGGACCGCTTCCTGATGCGGATCAGCATCGGATACCCAAGCCGCGCGGCCGAGCTCGAGCTGCTCGCGCGGCGGCTGAAGCGCGGCCAGGACGACCTGGAGTTGGACGCGGTCGTCGATCGCGAGGAGTTGCTGGCGATGCAGGGCGCGGTCGAGCGCGTGCACGCCGACGAGGGGATCCTCGCCTACGCGGTCGACCTCGTCACCGCCACGCGCGAGAGCCCGCAGGTGCAGGTGGGCGCCAGCCCGCGCGGCACGCTCGCGCTGCTCAAGCTCTCCCGGGCCAGAGCCGCTGTGGCGGGTCGCGACTTCGTCACGCCGGACGACGTCAAGCTCGTCGCCGTGCCGGCGCTCGCGCATCGGATCACGCTGCGCCCCGAGCTCTGGATCCAGCGTGTGCAGGCCGAGGACGTCGTGCGCGACTGCCTCGACCGCTGCCCGGCGCCGCCCGTGCGCGTGCCGTGACCTCAGCGGCCTCACCGCGCCTGCGCGTGTACGTCGCGCTCGCGGCGACGGCGCTGATGGTGGCCCTGATCACGGGCAGCGCGCAGCTCGCGGTCCTGGCCACGCCGTTCGCGCTACTGGTGGCGATCGCGCTTGCGGGGGAACCGCCCGCGCTCGACGGTGACCTACAACTCCACCGCGACCGCGTAGTGGAGGGAGAGCGTCTGCGTGCGACATTGACCGTCGACAACCGGGGCGGCGGCACGCGGGTCGATGTGCAGTTGCGGGCCGCCGCGCAGCTCGGCGGCGACCCGGCGGCCATCGGGTTCTGGCTCGCGCGCGGCGAACGGCGGGAGCTGACGTTCGAGCTCGTGGCGCGGCGCTGGGGCGTGTACGGCGTGGGTCCCGCGATCGTGCGCGCGAGCGGCCGGCTCGGAGCGACGACGATCGAAGGGCCGCTGGGCGAGGCGACCGACGTGAGGGTGTACGCCGACGTCCAACGCCTGCGCAGCATCGTCGCGCCGCTGCGCACCCGGCCGGTCCTGGGCAGCCAGGTCTCACGCGAGCGAGGCGAAGGGATCGAGTTCGCGGATCTGCGCCCGCTGGCGCCGGGCGACCGCGCTCGCAGCATCAACTGGCGCGCGACCGCGCGTCGTCGCACGCCATACGTCAACGTCCAGCATCCGGAGCACAGCGCAGACCTGGTGCTGTTTCTCGACACGTTTGCGGAGGCGCAACTCGCGGACGAGGGAACGCTCGACGCGGCGGTGCGCGCGGCCGCGTCGCTCGCCTCGACCTATCTCGCCCAACGCGACCGCGTGGCGCTGGTCAGCCTCGGCGGGGAGCTGAGATGGCTCACGGGCAGCCCCGGGACGCGGCAGCTCTACCGCATCCTCGACGCGCTCTTCTCCAGTGCGGTGCGCCCGAGCTTTCGCTGGAAGGGCGTCACGCACCTGCCGCGTCGGCTCCTCCCGGCGCGAGCCCTGGTGATCGCGCTGACCCCACTGTTGGACGAGCACGGGGTCAGCGCGCTGCTCGAACTGCGCGCCCGCGGATACGACCTCGCGGTCCTCGAGATCTCGCCGCTCGGAACCGCTCGGCGCGAAGACCTCGCAGTCCGTCTGTGGAGGCTGCAACGCGACGCGCTGCGCGCGCGGTTCGAGACCCTCGGCATCTCGGTCTCGCGTTGTGAGCCCACGCACGCCGGCGTCGAGCTGGCGATCCAGGAGGTGATCACGTTACGGCGCCACGCACGCCCCGTCGGGCGCGTGTGACGACCGCGGCCGGCGCGATTGCGCTCGCCGCGCTCGCCGCCGCCTTCACCGCCCGCTCGCCGGCCGTCGCCGCGGCCGCGACGCTGCTCCTCTCCCTGGCGCTGCTGGCGGGCCGCTCGTGGCCGGTCGGCCTCGTGCTGGTGCTCCTGGGGACGATCTACGTGATCCCGGAAGGCGACCGCGCGATACCGGCGCCGATCTACGCCGGAGCGCTGCTGCTCATCGCCGAACTCGCCTACTGGTCGGTGGGTGACCGCGCGGCCGGACGCATCGAGCCGGGCACCGCCCCGCCCCGGCTGCTCGGGATCCTCGCCGTGGTGATCACCGGCGTAGCGGCCGCCACGCTCGTGCTGCTCGCCTCGGACTCGGACGTGGCGCGATCGCCCGCAAGGACCGCCGCCGCCGTCGGCGCGATCCTCGCCTGCGTCGCGGTCCTCGGCGTGCTCGCCCGCTCGCCCCACCCACGCAGTTAGCGCGCTCCTCCGGCGCCGGTCGAGGCTCAGTAGGCTGGCGCCGTGGAG
>CAVRTQ010000024.1:0-208172 GCA_963724195.1 uncultured Solirubrobacteraceae bacterium
GCACTCGGCCGCCAGCTACCTGATCGAGGCCGGCCTGAACGACCTCGAGCTCACCGCGACGATCGGCCACAGCGACTCGCGGACGACCAAGCGCATCTACGGGCACCTGTTCCCGGACAGCAGCGCGACGATCGCCGCGAAGCTCGACGCCTACCACGCGGTCTGGCAGCCCGGACGGGCGTTTTACCGCCACAGTTACCGACGAGGCCCCCAAGAACGACGAAAACCCCGGATCTCCGGGGCATTCGTAAGTACCGCTACGGGGATTCGAACCCCGGTTTCCGCCGTGAGAGGGCGGCGTCCTAGTCCCCTAGACGATAGCGGCGCGAGGACCTCGAAACGTCACCTTAGCAGCGGGTTTCGAGAGTGCGGCTGAGAGGACTCGAACCTCCACGGGCGTAAAGCCCACAGGCACCTGAAGCCTGCGTGTATACCAATTTCACCACAGCCGCGAGCTGGGATCGGGAAGGATAGCGACCCGCTGGGAGTTCGGGGCGAAACTGGATCGAACCGAGCTTCGAGCGGGCGTGAGAACGAATCGGCGCGCACGGCGATGCGGTGATTACGAATCTTTAGCTCCCTCTTGAGAACGCATGGAGACAATGTGTCTGCAAGGCCCTGACCACGCCCGTCCACCGGAGGTTTGCCCGTGGCCATCGCCGCCCCTCGACCGCAGCAAACTGAAGCGCCGACACAAGAGACCGGCACCCTGCCGCGTCTCGAGGAGCAGGAACGGAGACGCGTGTCCCTGACCCTGCCGCGGATCGCCCCCGGGCGGTACCTGGCCATGGAAGACGGCGAGGACATCCTCCTGTTCCTCCTGGCTGCAGAGAACATGCACATCGGCCGCAGTCCTGCGGCTGACATTTTGCTCGACGATGCTTCTGTATCTCGTCGGCACGCGCTGATCACCAAGCGCGGGGAGTCCACCGTGATCCTCGACGACCGCAGCCTCAATGGCGTGCAGGTCAATGGCGTACGCGTCTCCGAGGCCGAGCTCAAGGACGGCGACGTCGTCCTCGTCGGCCACGTGACGCTGCGTTACGTCGAACGCAGCTAAAGCCGCGCTCATGTTCGAATCCCCTTGGACCAGACGGTCGGGGGGTTCGGACCGGAGCGTCCATTTCGACATCTAAGCTTCGTCCTCGTGCCGCACCGCGAGGATCACACCCGGGTCGTTTTCCTGTCCCTCTTGCTGGCGGGAATGGCGTTCGCGCTGTCGCAGACGGTCGTCTCCCCCGCCCTGCCGGAGATCCAGCGCGAGTTCGGCGCCACGCCGACTTCGGCCGCGTGGATCCTCACCGGCTACCTGCTCGCGGCGGCGGTCGCGACGCCGATCGTGGGCAAGCTCGGTGACCTCTTCGGTCGCGGCCGGGTCCTGACCTTGGTGCTGCTGGCGTTCGCCGCCGGCAGCGCGGTGTGCGCGCTCGCGCCGTCGCTCGGCGTGCTCGTGCTCGGCCGCGTCATCCAGGGCGTCGGCGGCGGCATCTTCCCGCTCGCGTTCGGGATCATCCGCGAGACCTTCCCGCCCGAGCGGGTGTCGACCGCGATCGGCGGGATCAGCGCCACGTTCGGCATCGGCGGCGGCGTCGGGCTCGTGATCGCCGGCCTGATCGTGGAAGCGCTCGACGCGTCGTGGCTGTTCTGGCTCGGCCTGATGGCCCTGCCGGCCGCGTTCGCGATCCACCGCTACGTCCCGCGCGAGGAGACCCGCAAGGACGCGAAGGTCGACTGGCTCGGCGCGGCCCTCCTCTCCATCTCGCTCGCCTCGCTGCTGTACGGGCTCTCCAAAGCCAACGCCTGGGGTTGGGGCGATCCCCGGACCCTCGCGCTCATCTTGGGCGGTCTGGCCATGGCGGGCTTCTGGGGCTGGGTGGAGACGAAGATCCCGCAGCCGCTCGTGGACATGCGCGTGCTGCGCCGCCGCCCCGTGCTGATGACGAACATCACCGCGGTGCTGATCGGCTTCTCCATGTTCGCCTCGTTCCTGCTCATCCCGCAGCTCGCGCAGACGCCGGAGTCCACGGGCTACGGCTTCGGCACGTCGGTCACGGGCGCGGGCCTGCTGATGCTGCCGAGCACGCTGATCATGCTCGTCGCCGGTCCGTGGGCGGGCCGGATCGCGCTGCGGGCCAACTCGCGTCTGCCGCTCGTGCTGGGCGCGGGGTTCGGTGCGCTCGCGTTCGCCTTCTATGCCGTCGCGCACGACGAGGTGTGGCAGATCGCCTTCGGCGGCGTGCTGCTCGGCATCGGCATCGGGTTCTCGTTCTCGGCGATGGCCAACCTCGTGGTGGAGTCCGTCCCGCGCGAGGAGGTCGGCGTCGCCACCGGCATCAACACGATCATGCGCTCGCTCGGCGGTGCGCTCGGCGCCCAGCTCGTGGCCACGCTGCTGACGACGCAGACGATCGGCAACCCGCCGATCCCCACCGAAGCGGCCTACACCGACGCCTTCATCGTGGCGGCCATCGCGTCGGCACTGGCCGTGGTCGCCTCGCTGATGATCCCTGTGGTCAAGCGCCCGCGGCCGCAGCCGGTCACGGCGCCAGCGCCAGCGTGACCGCGCGCTCGGCGTGCAGGCGCGTCGTGTCGTAGACCGGCACGGGCGAGTCCTCCGCGCTGATGAGCAGGTCGATCTCGGTGCAGCCGAGCAGGACGGCCTGCGCGCCGCGGTCCACGAGCCTGCCGATGATGCGGCGGTACTCGGCGCGTGAGCGGTCCTTGATGACGCCGCGGCACAGCTCCTCGTAGATCACGTCGTGGACGATCTTGCGGTCGGGCCGGTCGGGCACGAGCACGTCCAGGCTGTGCTCCATGCGCAGCCGGCCGACGTAGAAGTCCTGCTCCATCGTGTAGCCGGTGGCGAGCAGGCCGACGCGGTCCAGGCCGTCGCCGCGCACCGCCTGCGCGGTCGTGTCGGCGATGTGGACGAACGGGATCGTGATCGCGATCTCGATCTCCGCCGCGACCTTGTGCATCGTGTTCGTGCACAGGACGAGCAGCTCCGCACCGGCGGCCTCGAGGTGCTGGGCCTCGCGCGCCAGCCGCTCGCCGGCCTCGGACCACAGGCCCTCGCGCTGGAGCGCCTCGATCTCGGCGAAGTCGACGGACCGCAGCAGGCAGTCCGCCGAGTGCAGGCCGCCGAGCTGCTCCGCCACGAGCTGGTTGATGAGCCGGTAGTACTCGGCCGTCGACTCCCAGCTCATGCCGCCGAGCAGCCCGATGCGCTTCACCGCCCGACCGCCGGGAACACGGGCTGGACGGCGGGCGGCGCGACGCGGACGCGCGCGTCGACCACTGCAGCACCCGCGGCGGAGACCATCACCGGGTTCAGATCCAGCTCGGCGATCGCGAGGTGGGCGTCCGCGAGCGCGCCGATGCGCACGACGATGTCCGCGAGCGGCTCGACGTCAGCGTTCGCGCGATGCAGGAGAGCAAGGGAGCGCAAGCGCGAGATCATGCCAAGCGCGTCCTCGCGCGCCAGTGGGGCGAGCCGTACCTGCACGTCACCGAGCACCTCGGCGGTGCCGCCGCCCGCGCCGCAGGCCACCACCGGGCCGAACCGCTCGTCGGCGAGCACGCCGACGAGCATCTCCACGCCGGGGTCGGCCATCCGCTGCACGAGGAACTCGGCCGCGGGCGTCCCGGCCGCTTCGAGCTGCGTCGCGATCTCCTGCGCCGCGCGCTTGGCGGCCGTCGGGCCGGCCAGGCCGAGCCGCACCGCGCCGGCCTGCGCCTTGTGCACGATGCCGGGCGCGACGCCCTTGAGCGCCACGTCCCCACCGAGCTCGGCCGCGGCCTTCGCGGCGGCCGCGACCGAGGAGACGCGCCGCTGCTCGACCAAGGCGATCCCGTAGGCGGCGAGCAGCGCCTCCACCTCGTCCGGGCGCAGCCACCCGCCGCCGCGCGCGAGGGCGCCGGCGAGGATCGCGGCGGCCGCGTCGGCGTCGACGTCGTCGAGCACGGGCGGCTCGGTCGCGGGGGTGGCGCGCCAACGCGCATAGGCGGCGGCGCGCCCGAGCGCGCGGGCGGCCCGCTCGGGGGCGCGGAACGTCGGGATCTTGCGGCCCACAGCGTCGGACGCGGACGAGTCGGCGGCGCGCGGCGTGGCCGCGGCAGACGGCGACGATGCGTCGTGCGGGACGGCGTCGGGAGGCGACCCCGCGGTGGCGCGCGGAGCGGCGGCGCCTCGAGCGGCCGCGTCGGGTTGCGCCGCGGTGGCGCGCGGAGCGGCGGCGCCGCGAGCGGCCGCGTCGGGTTGCGCCGCGGTGGTGCGCGGCGATGGGGCGCCCCGTGCGGCCGCGCCGTGCTGCGCCGCGGCGGCAACGCGTGCCACGGCGGACTGGGCCGCGGCGGCGAAGCGCGCCGCCGGGCGTTGCGGCGCGGCGCCCTCCGACGGGTCCGACAGGTCGGTGGCGCGGCGGCCGGTCGCGCCGCGGCGGAGCACGACCGGGAGGTTGCCCGGGGTCATGAACACCGTGAGCAGCGGGATCGGCAGGGACAGGGCGGCGAGGGCGGCCGCGACGTCGTCGGCGCCCGTGGCGATGTGCTCGACGAAGATGGCGATCACGGCGTCGACACCGGGGTCGGCGGCGACGAGCTCGGCGACCGCGGCGAACGTGTCGGGCGACTCGGAGGCGACCAGCTGGACCGGGCCGGCGACGACGGACGTCGCCGGCAGCCGCTCGGTCAGCGCCCGCTGCGTGTCTTCGCTCAAGGTCGCGACGTTCAGGCCGGAGTCGGTGCACGCGTCGGCGCAGACCACGAGCGGGCCGCGCGCGTTGGCGATGATCGCGACGCCGCTCCCGGTCGGCAGCGGCTGCTCGGACATCACGGCGGCGGCGTCCAGCAGGTCGTCCAGCCCGTCGCAGCGGATCACGCCGGCGCTGGCGAACAGCGCGTCGACGGTCGAGTCCGACGCCGCGATCAACGCGCCCGTGTGCGAGGACGCCGCTCGGGCACCGGCGGAGGTCCGCCCCGCCTTGACCGCCAGGACGGGCTTCGCGCGCGCCACCCGCCGCGCGACGCGGCCGAACTTGCGCGGGTTGCCGAACGACTCGAGATACAGGGCGACGACCTGCGTCGCCGGGTCCTGCTCCCAGTACTGCAACAGGTCGTTGGAGGACAGATCGGCCTTGTCGCCCAGCGACACGAACGCGCTCAGCCCGATCCCGCGGCGCGACGCGCCGTCGATCGCCGCCGCCCCGAACGCACCGGACTGCGACACGAACCCGATCGACCCCGCGGGCACGTCGGCCCGCGCGAACGTCGCCGTCAATGACACGTCGGGCGACGTGTTCACGACGCCCATGCAGTTCGGGCCGACGAGCCGCATCCCGCTCGCGCGGCACACGTCCAGCAGCTCGGCCAGCCGCGCCGCGCCCTCGGCGCCGGCCTCGGCGAACCCGGCGGTGATGACCACCAGCGCGGAGACCCCCGCGGCGGCGCACTCCCGCGCCACCCCGGGCACGGCCGCGGCGGGCACGGCCACGATCGCGAGATCGACGCCTTCGGCAACGCGCGGTGTCGCCCGCCGGGACCCGACGAACTCCGCGTTCGGATTCACCGCGTGCAGCTCCCCGCGGAAGTCGTTGGCGAGGATGTGGCGGAAGACCGCGCCGCCGAAGCTGTCCGGCCGCCGCGACGCGCCCACCACCGCCACCGACCGCGGCCGCAGCACGCGCTCCACCGCGGCGACCGCCGCCACGCGGTCGCGGTCCTCGAAGCGCCGGCGCGCGTCCGCGCCCAGCTCGGTCGGGAACGTGACCTCGATCCCGTCCGGCGAGGCCCGCACCTCGACCGGGAACCCGGACTCGCGGAACACGCTGATCATGCGCCGGTTCTCGGGCAGGACGGTGGCGGTGAACGTCGTCACGCCGCGCGCCGAAGCCACCTGCGCGAGGTGCGCGATCAGCACGGTCGCCAGCCCGCGGCCCTGCATCTCATCGGCGACCGCGAACGCCACCTCGGCCCGGTCATGCCCGCTCCATCTCGAACACCGCGTGCGCGACGACCCGCTCCTCCGCGCCCGTCGTGACGATCAGCCCGTAGCCCTCGGGCCGGTCGCCGGCGGCCGCGCGCTCGGCCGCCTTGTCGAGGTTCACGCCGAGCGAGAAGAACCGCAGCCAGCGGGAGTTGTCGCTCAGGTGCTCGAGGAACGTCCGCAGGGCGGGCGCGTCCGCGGGTACGACGGGACGGACGTGCGCGGTGGAGCCGTCGCGCAGCGCGATGTGGACGTCCGCGGCGACGGGCGCGCTCATAGCCCGAGCGCGTCCAACAGGACGTCACCCCCGAAACGCACGGGGTCACTGGACGGCAGGCCGGTCTCCGCGCTCACGCGCGCCAGCTCCTCCTGCGCGGCGGCGTCGTCCAGCCCGCGCGTGTTGACGGCGATCGCCCGCACCTTCGCTGGATGGCCTACCCAGGAAGTGGCGGCCTCGTACGTCTGAATCAGCTCGGGCAGCGGCCGGATGGCGACGCCCGGGTAGTCGTCGATGTCGGTCGCGCCCGCCCGGTGGCAGAGCACCAGGATGTCCGGCTTGGAGCCGTGGAGCAGGCCCAGGGTCACGCCGGAGTACGCGGGATGCCCCAAGCGACCCCTGGCCTTCGACGAACAGCAGCGGCGCCCGCTGCGCACCGTCGTGCACGAGCTTCGACGCCGCGCCGGCGACGAAGTCCGAGATGACGTGATCGACCGCGATCCCCCACCCGGAGATGGCGATCCCGGTCTGCCCGGTGGCGACGAACGCGGACTGCAGACCTCGCGCGCGCGCCGCCGCATCCAGCTCCAGCGTCACCGACATCTTGCCGATCGCGCAGTCGGACCCGACCGTGTGCACCACGGTCGCGTCCGGCCGGTCGGGCGGAGGCACGCTCAACCCCGGGCGGCGACGCGCGCAGGTCACGCAGCTCGACTCCCGCGTCCGCCGCCGCGGCGGACAGCTCGGGATCCTCGGACAGCACCGTGTGCAGCCCCGCCTCCAAGCTCATCCCGGCGGCGATCGCTTCCATCAGCGCCACGCGCCACTCGTCCGTCAGCGCGCCGCCGAACGGCGCGACGCCGATCACGAGCACGTTCGCGCCGAGCTGCGCGGCCTCCTCGACGGTCGGCACGATCGGCACCGGCCGGCGCGCGTACGGCACGACCTGCTCGGCCGTCGTGCCCGCCGACTCGGAGTCCACCACGCAGATGACGTCGCGCTCGCCGTAGCGCAGGATCCCGTGCGCCGTCTTGGCGTGGGAGATGGCGAACTGGCCGCCGGTGAAGAGCGCGAGGCGATCAGCCATCGGTCGGCTCCACACCCAGGCCCGGGCGCTCGGACAGGACGAGCCGCCCGTCACGGAGCCCGAGGCCCGAGAACGGCTGCGACGAGATCAGCAGGTGTCCGTCGAGGTCGATGTAGTCCACGAGCGACCCCAGCTGCGCGGCCTGCGCGATCCCCAGCTCCGACTCGATCATGCACCCCAGCATGACCTTCAGCCCGAGCGCGCGCGCTGCGTGGATCATCCGCAGCGCCTCGCGGATCCCGCCGCACTTGGAGAGCTTGATCACGATCCCGTCCGCGTACTCGGCGATGCCGGCGACGCTGCCCAGGTCGCGGCAGCCCTCGTCGATCAGCACCGGCAGGCGATCGTCCAGGTCGCGGTAGGCGAGGAAGGCCTCGATGTCGTCGGCCGGAAAGGGCTGCTCGACGAACTCCACACCCAGCGACAGCAGCTCGGGGGTGAGCGCGCGAGCCGTGTCGAGCGTCCAGCCCTCGTTGCCGTCGATCCGCAGCGTCGCGTCCGTCTCCGCCCGCACGGCCCGCAGCCGTTCGAGGTCGGATGCCCCTCCGACCTTGATCTTGAGCACCTCGTAGCCGGTGGCGCGGCGCGTCTTGTCGGCCGTCCCCTCGACCGTGTCGATCCCGATCGTGTACGAGGTCGGCGGCGTCACGCCGCCGGCGCCGAGCAGCTGCCACACCGGGCGGCCGACCCGCTTGCCGACCCAGTCGTGGACGACCCCGTCGAGCGCCATCTTCGCGCCCTGCGGCCCGTCCCACGCCTCCAGGCGGAGCGAGATCGCCTCGCCCGCGAACAGGTCGTCGCCCAGCAGCGACTCGCCCTCGGCCTCGATCGCCGCGATGATCGTGTCGGCCGTCTCACCCCAGTAGTCGACCGGGGCGCCCTCGCCGCGCGCCGTGATCCCGTCCCGCTCGAGCTCGGCGACCACGACGGTCTCCTCGTCGGCGGCACCCCGGGCGATCTGAAAGGTCTCTCTCAGCAAAAGTTCGTGCGGACTCGCGCGCATCGGCGTATGCTCGCAGGAGACTCATGGCAGGGACCACCACGCTGGAGCTGCCCCGGGGGGCGCGCTCCGCCGGCATTGCCCGGCTCATCGTCACCGCGCACGGCGCGGGACTGCCCTCCGAACGGCTCAAGTCAGCGAACCTGATGGTGTCCGAGCTCGTGTCCAACGCGTGCCGTCACGGCGCCGGCAAGATCCAGCTCACCGTGCGCTCGGACGAGCACGGCATGCGCGCCGAAGTCTGCGACGAGGGCATCGGCGCCCAGATCGTCCAGGCCGACCCGCAGCCCGAGCGCGGCGGCTGGGGCCTGCGCTTCGTGGATCAGCTCTCAGACTCGTGGGGCGTCGGCACCGACGACTCACGCGTCTGGTTCGAAGTGGCCTAAGGGCCCCTTACGGTCAGCGCCTGCAGGACGCGTTCGCGCTGCGGCGCCGTGCCGCCGTAGACCGTGAGCAGCCCGCGGCCTTCGCGGCGCACGCTCATCGCGCCGCCGGTGGACGGGAGGTCCGGAGCGATCGCGGCGGGCGAGCGCGCGTCGAGGAGCACCGTGGCGCGCAGCCGGCTCTCGCCGATGCGGTAGACGGTCGAGGCGCACGCCACGTACGACGGGTCGACGGCGTCCTGCGCGCCGATCGTCCCCGTCACCAGCCGCGCGGAGGTCGCCCGCAGGTTCCCCTCGGCCCGGATCGCGCAGCGCCGGCTCGGCGGGTCGGCGGCGGGCACCCGGCGCGTGCGCAGCGGGTCGAGCGGCGCGGTGCGGATCGGCGGGAGCTCGGCGCCCGCGAAGTCGTGCAGCGTGAACGTGGGCAGCGCGCCGTTGACGGGCCAGCTCGCCGAGCGCCACTGGGCCGGGATGTCCGGGTCGACCTCGGGGGTGACCCGGCGGCCGTCGCTGAGCCGGATCTCGGCCACCGCCTCGTCGACGATCGCGTAGCCCGCGCCCGTGGTCCCGGCCACGCCGCCGGTGGAGATGACCATCGTGCCGGCCGGGCCGGCGGGCGTGCAGCCGCGATGGCCGTTGGACAGCCCCCCGGACTGGATCGACACGTCCACGCACCAGCCGACGCGCCCGGCGCGCAGGTCCGGGATGAGCTGGAGGTCGATCTGGGTCGTGGGCACGGGGGTCGGCGGTGGGGCCTGGCGGCCGCCCTGACCGGGCCGCGCGCGGGGGTTGCCGGGCCGCGGCGTGGGCGTCGCGGTCGGGTCGGGCGGCGCCGCGGTCGGGGTCTCGGTCGGCGTGGGAGTCGGGTTCGGTGCTTCGTCGTCGTCGGACAGACGCAGCGCCGCGACGGCGAGGCCCGCGCCGAACAGCACCACCAGGACGGTGGCGACGGCGAGCAGCGTGCGGCGGGAGTGCTCCACGCGCCCGCCCGCGGCGACGAACAACCGCTCCCCCAGCAGGTCGAACGGGTCGCGGGCCTTGCGGGTCTCCGGGTCGCGCTTGACGAGCGCGGAGACGCCGATCGACGGGGGCGCCGGTGCGTATTCGTCGTCGCCCAGCACGCGGCGGTAGACCGCGATGCGCTGGGACTCCGGCAGCCCGGCGAGCGCCTCGGCCAGGTCGGTCCGGCCGCGTTCGGTGATCGCGGCCAGCGCCGCTTCGCCGAGCAGGAACGGCGGCAGGCCGATCCGCTTGCGCGCGGTGTCCGGCACCTGGCCGCGCCGTTCGGCGTCGGCGACGACGTACCGGGCGGTGCTCAGCAACCACGCGATCGCCGGGCCCTTGCGCGGCTCGTGCTGGCGCCGATGCTCGTACGCCCGCGCGAACGTCTCCCCGAGCAGGTCGAACAGCACGTCCGGCTGCCGCGTGCGGCGCCCGAGATACGCGGTCACGGCCCCCACGTGGCGTTCGTAGAACTCGCCGAACGCCTCCGGGTCGTAGCTCCGCAGCAGCTCGGCGTCCGTCCGCATGTGTCTCTAGTTCTACGTGGCCGCCGGCGCTTTTGACACGGTTCGCCCGATCGGGACGCACATCGGCGTGCCCGTCACGGGGTCCGGAATCACGCGCGAGTCGAGGCCGAAGACCTGCTTGACGAGCACCTCGTCCACGATGTCAGACTGGCGCGCCCGCCGCATAGACCTCGCCGCGCTTGAGCGCCACGAGGTGGTGCGCGTACCGACACGCGTGGTTGAGGTCGTGCAGGACGATCCCGATCGTGCGGCCCTGCTCGTTGAGGTCCACGAGCAGATCGAGCACCTCGAGCTGATGGGCGAGGTCGAGGTAGGTGGTGGGCTCGTCGAGCAGCAGGATCGGCGTGTCCTGCGCGAGCGCCATCGCGATCCAGGCCCGTTGCCGCTGGCCGCCGCTGAGTTGGTCGAGCGGGCGCTCGCGCAGGTCCTCGACGCCGGTGGCGTGCAGCGCCCAGTCGACCTTCGCCCGGTCCTCCTCGGTGGTGCGGCGGCCGAGCTTCTGGTGCGGGAAGCGGCCGCGGTGCACCAGGTCCTCGACCGTGAGGCCCTCGGGCGGGACCGGCGACTGCGGCAGGAAGCCGAGCCGCTTCGCCACCTCGCGCGTCGGGAGCGAGGTGATCTCGGCGCCGTCGAGCAGGATCGTGCCGGCCGTGGGCTTCAGCAGCCGGGCGAAGGTGCGCAGCAGCGTGGACTTCCCGCACGCGTTCGCGCCCACGATCGCGGTGATCTGGCCGGGCGGGAGCGGGACGTCGACGCCCAGGAGCACGTCGCGCTCGCCGTAGCCGACGCTGAGCTGGTGCGCGTGCAGGCTCATGCGGTCCGGCTCCGCCACAGCAGCACGGCCAGGTACGGCGCCCCGATCAGGGACACGACCAGGCCGCTCGGGATCTCGGTCGGGGCGAACACGGTGCGCCCGACGGTATCCGCCAGGCCGAGCAGCAGCGCGCCGAGCACCATCGCCATCGGCAGCGCGCGGCGGTGGTTGCCGCCGGCCAGCAGGCGCGCGGCGTGCGGCGCGAGCAGGCCGACGAACGCGATCGCCCCGCACACGGCGACGGCCGCGGCGCCCAGCGCGGCGCCCGCGGCGAGCAGCAGCGCGCGGGTCTTCTCGGTCTGCAGGCCGAGCGCCTTCGAGAGGTCGTCGTCGAGCATCAGCACGTCGAGGCGGCGGATGGCGAGGAAGGCGAGCGGGAGGAGGATGAGCGCCGGCACGGCGAGCAGGCGGAAGTCGCTCCAGCTCGTCGCGTACGTGGAGCCGGTGAGCCACGTGATCGCGGTCGCGGCCGCGGGTTGCGCGTGCAGGAGCATCAGCGCCGTCACGGCCGAGCAGGCCGCGGTGACGGCGAGGCCGATCAGCGCGAGGCGCGTCGGCGAGCTCCCGCCGGCGAGGGCGAGCACGGTCCCCATGGCGATCAGCGCCCCGGCGAAGGCCGCGAACGGCAGCACGAGTGTCGGGGCGTCCGGGAAGACGAGCAGGACGAGGAAGGCGCCGACGGACGCGCCGCCCACGACTCCCGCCAGTTCCGGGCCGGCGAAGGGGTTGCGGACCGCCGCTTGCAGGACCGTGCCGGAGGCGGCGAGACAGGCGCCGCCCAGCAGCGCGACGGCGAGGCGGGGCGCCCGGGACTCGAGCGCGATCTCGCCGAGCGGGCTGCCGGTGCCGAAGATGCTGCTGAGGACTTCCGCGGGGCCGATCCGGATCTCGCCCAGGCACAGGCTGCCGACGATCGCGAGCGGGAGGACGGCGGCGGCGATCAGCGCGGCCCTCGGGCGCCAGCGCGCGGCGCTCGCGCGGGTCTCGAGGCCGCTGCCGACCTCGCCCCGGAGCCGCCTGGCGACGATGATCAGCACCGGCGCGCCGATCAGCGCGCACACGACGCCCGCGGGCGTCTCGGTGTCCAGGCCGGTGATGGCGCGGCCGGCGACGTCGGCGGCGAGCAGGATCGCGGCGCCCCACGGCAGCGCGACCGCGAGCGCGCCGAGGTGGCCCTTCGGGCGCGCCGCGCGGGCGAGGCCGCCGGCGAGGATGCCGACGAACGCGATCGGGCCGACGAGGCCCACGGCGACCGCGGTCAGCACCGCGGCCAGCGTGACGGCGGCGATCTGCGTGAAGGTCGAGTTGAGGCCGAGTGCGCGCGCCGTGCTCTCCCCCAGCACCGCGACGTCGAGCGAGCGGGTGAGCAGCAGGACGCCGAGCAGCGCGGGCGTGCCGATCAGGACGCCGGCCTGCAGTGGTCCCCAGCCGTTCTGCAGGAGCGAGCCGGCGCCCCACAGGAACAGCCCGCTCGTCTCGGTCTCGCGCGCGAGCCGGACCCCCGCCGAGCCCGCCGCCAGCGCGAGGCCGACCGCCATGCCGGCGAGGATGAGCCGGATGCCACCGCCGCCCGCCGCGGCCATCGCGCCGATCAGCGCCGTGCCGAGCGCGACGCCGACGAACGCGACGGCGATCGTCGGCGCGCCGGGCGCGAGGCTCGCGTAGGCCGCGACGAGCGTGACCGTGAGCGCGCCGCCCGCGGACAGGCCGAGCGTCGCCGGCTCGGCGAGCGGGTTGCGCGTGATCGCTTGCAGGACGACTGGCGGCGCCCGCGAGCGCGAAGCCCGCGACGATCCCCGCCGCCGCGCGCGGCAGGCGGATGTCGAACACGAGCGCGTCATTGAGCGACTCGCCCCGGTCGACGAGCGCGCTCCACACGTCCTTGAGCGGCACGTCGCCCTGGCCCTGCGCGATGTCGAGCAGGCCGGCGAGGATCGCCACGGCAATACCGGCCGCGGCGAACGCCGCCGCGCGCCGGGTCATCGCGACAGCGACGCGGCCAAGCGGTCGGCGAACAGCATCGTCGAGCGCGGCCCGCCGAACAGCCACGTGGTGCCGCCGAGCGTGCGCACGCGCTTGGCCTTCACGACCGGCAGACGCTTGTAGGCGGAGGTCTTCGTGATCCCGGAGACCTGGCGCTCGAACTGCGGCGGGTACACGAACGCGAGCCAGCCGTTGACGCGGCTGAGCGCCTCGAGGCCGACCGTCGCGAAGCCGTAGCGCGCGTTGCCGGTCCAGCCGTCCTTGAGGCCGAGGCGCCGGACCACGTCAGCGGTCTGCGAGTTCTGGCTGAACATCCGGATCGCGGGCGCGCTGGACGTGCCGCCGGGCGTCGCGATCGCCACGCGCTGACCCGCCTTCGAGCGCAGCTTCGACTTGGCGCGCGCGAGCGAGTTGCTCAGGTCCTGCAGGACGCGCTCACCGCGGTCCTTGCGCCCGACCGCCGCGGCGAGGCGCCGGAAGTCCGTGACCATCGCGTTGAACTGGCTGCCGCTGGACGGATACGGATGCGTGACCAGCACCGGCGCGATCCGCTTGAGCTGCTTGCAGGTTCTTCGTCGACCGGTAGTCGGGCACGACGATCAGGTCCGGCTTGAGCGCCGCGATCCGCTCGATCGACGGCGACTGGCGCGAACCGACGTCCCTCATGCCCTTCGGCCGCGGCGCCGCGACCCACGTGTCATAGCCCTTCATGTCGGCCGCGCCGACCGGCGCCATGCCGAGCACGTGCAGGTTCTCGACGGTGTCCCACTCGATCGCGATCACGCGCTTGGGAGCGGCGTTCGCGGTCGCCGGCACCAGCAGCGCGACGACGAGGGCAATCAGGAGCGTCTTCATCGCAGCGTGAACCTCTTCGTGATGGTCTTGCCGCCGGTGGCGGTGATGCGCAACGTGACCTTCCGCGACCGCTTCTGCTTGAGCGCCTTCTGCGCGGATTCGGGTCAGCGTCAGCGTCACGGTCTGCCTCGCGCCGGATTTCATGGAGTAGGACTGCTTCGCGGCCAGCAGCTTGGAACCGGCCTTCAGCGTCAACGCGCCGTTGCAGTCCGCGGCCGTGCACGAGAGGGCGACCTTGACCGAGCGCCCCTTGGCCTTCAGCGCCGTCGTGCGCACTGAAACCGCGGGCACCGGCTTGGGTGCGGGGACCTGCGTCGCGCCCGCCTGGACGAGGACGGACTCGAACAGCCCCGCAGTCGAGAGAACGGGCGTGAACCCATCGCCGCGAGTGCCGGGCTGGCAGTCGAACGGCATCGACGCGCCGCCCGCGAGCGTCGGTTGGATGAAGACGCTGCCCCGAGGCGTGACCAGCGCTCCGCCGGGACCCGCGGGAATGGGCGGCAACGCTCCGGCGCCTGCCTGACGGTAGCCCGCGGCGCCGATCGTCCCGGCCGTCCACGCCGTGTCCGGCAGCGGGATCGTGACCTCGATCGGTGTGACCGTGTTCGTCCCGTCGGCGTTCGGCGTGACGGTCGTCCGCGCAATCGTCTGGAGCTGCAGCACCTGGACCGCCTGCGAAGTGTTGTCGCCGGCGAGCGCGACCCACACCTTCGTCGGGATCTCGTTCAGCCCGGGCTTGAGGATCTCGAGGTTCGCCCCGTACTCGCCGACCCATTGGGGCAGCCGCGAGTGGACGGTCGCTCCGGTGAGCGTGACGCCCGATCCCGGCGCTGCCGGATTGGGCGTTCCCGTGCCGGCCCAGTCGAGGTTCATGTCCTGCCACGACGAGTTGAACGACAGAAAGCAGGCGTTCTGCACGGTGAGGGTGCCTGCAGACGCAGGTGCCGCAGCGACAAGCGCGCCGACTGTGGCCAGGGTCGAAACCAGGGTCCATCGCATACGTCAACCCACCCTAACAAGAGATGCCAAGAGTGGTGAGGTCAGATTCCGAGCACTATGCTTGTGCAGGATGAGCAAGCCGCACGGACACTCGATCGACGACTACCTTGAGGCGATCCACCTGCTCGTGTCTCCCATCGGGGTGTACGAGCCGGCGAAGGCGCCGGCGGCGATCGCGGCGCGGGTCGCGGATGCGCTGGGCGTGTCGCGGACGGCGGTCGGCGAGATGCTCAAGCGGCTGATGGCCGAAGGGCTGCTCGAGAAGGGCACGGGCCGGGCGCTCGTGCTGACCGAAGCGGGCACCCAGCGGGCCGAGGGCGTGGTCCGGCGCAACCGCATCGTCGAGCGGTTCCTGACCGACATGCTGGGCTACGACCCCGCGGAGGCGCACGAGCACGCGTCGCGCGTCGGGGCGGGGTTCACGGACGACATGGTCGAGCGGCTGCACGCGAAGCTCGGGTATCCGGAGCGGTGCCCGCACGGCTGGCCGGTCGCCGCGCAGCAGGACCGCGAGGAGAGCCGGCAGCTCGTCAGCCTGGCTGATCTGCAGACGGGCGACTCGGGCGAGATCGTCCGGCTCACCGAGCAGGACGGCGGCCTCCTGTCGTGGTTCGCGGCGGAAGGCCTCGAGCCGGGCGCCAAGGTCGAGGTGCGGGACATCCAGCCCGCCGCCGGCCACCGCAAGATCCTCATCTCCGGGGACGGCGAGCAGTTCATCGCCGATCGTGCCGCGCGCGGGCTGTATGTCCGTCGTGACGCCGATTCTTGATGCGTTAAGGCACCTTTACTAAGATTCGGCGGGTTGCTTGCTCCGCCTCGCCAGGATGCCGCTGCTCTGGCGGCCACAACGACGCTGCTGAACTGCTTTCTGCGTGAGGGCGGGAGTGCGACGTTCCGGGAAGACCGCGCGGTCTTCTCCGAGCTCGGCGTGGAGGCCGAGCTGCTGTACCGCTCGGACACGCTGCACCACCGGTTCGGGGCGATCAACGTCTCTCCGACCGAGCTCGCGCGCCGGATCAGCCAGCAGCTGGACCCGGGCACCTCGCCGCAGGCGCTGCTGGACCGGGTGGACGCGAGCGTCGGCTGCGTCCGCAGCGTACGTCGAGGCCCGCACGCCGGACCTGGACCGCCTGTTCGCGCCCGAGCCGCTCTCGTTCATCGAGACCGACCAGGCGCTCGTGCTCGGCCATCCGCTCCACCCCACGCCCAAGGGCCTGAGCGGCCGGCTCGCGCCCTTCGCGCCGGAGCTCCAGCCGCACTTCCCGCTGCATTGGCTGTCGGTGGACGCCGGCTACGTGGTGCACGACAGCGCCACCGGCACGCCCGCGCCGCAACTCGCGGAGCAGCTCCGCGGCGAACGCGCACCCCACGGCCGCATCCTCGTCCCGGTCCACCCGTGGGAAGCCGGCTTCCTCGCGCGCGCCGCGGCGCAGCTGTTCACCGCCGGCGCGGTGATCGACCTCGGCCCGCAGGGCCCGCCGGTCACCCCGACGAGCTCCGTCCGCACGGTCTACAACCACGACTGGCCGTACCAGCTCAAGTTCAGCCTGCACGCGCGGGTGACGAACTCGATGCGCGTCACGCTCCCGAAGGAGCTGCGCCGCGCCGTCGAGGCCAAGCGCCTGGACGAGACGATCGTCGGCGAGCAGACGCGCGCGGCCGCCCCGCACCTCACGGTCATCCACGACCCCGCCTTCCTGCAGGTCCCCGAGCACGACGGCTTCTCCGTCCTGCTTCCGCGAGAACCACTTCGAGGGCGACGTGTCCTCGCTCACCACGCTCTGCCAGGACCACCCGTTCGGCGGCCGCTCGCGGCTCGCGAACCTGGCGGCCGGGCGTGAACGCGAGTGGTTCCAGGCCTACCTGCAGACGCTGACGGTCAGCCTCATCCGGCTGTACCTGGACGTCGGCCTCACGTACGAGCCCCACCAGCAGAACACGCTGCTGCGCCTGCGCGACGGCCTGCCCGACCACGCGCTCGTCCGCGACAGCCAGGGCTACTTTCACCGCGAGGCCGCGCACCAGGACATCTGCGAGGTCCTCCCCCACCACGGCGAGGCAGCGGAGTCGATCTTCCCCGAAGCGCTCGCCGACGAGCGGCTCGTCTACTACCCGTTCCTCAACAACGCGCTGGGCGTGATCGACGCGCTCGGCGCGGGCGGCGGGATCGACGAGAGAACCCTGCTGCGAGATCTCCGCGACACCCTCGCCCGCGAGCGCAAGCAGGGCGGCCGCTACCCGCACACGCTGCTGGATCGCCTGCTCGACGACGCGACCTGGCCGTGCAAGGCCAACCTGCGCACGCGCCTGCACGACCTGGACGAGCTGGTCGGCGACATCTCCACGCAGTCCGTGTACGTGACGATCCCGAACCCGCTGATCCCCACGATCGAGCTGGTCAGGGCCGACGAGACCCATCACCCGCTGCTCGAGGCGTGGATGACCGAGCCGCGTGTCTCCCAGTGGTGGGGCGAGCTCGTCGACATCGGCACGTACATGGCCGGGCTGGGCCACCTCGAGCCGTGGGTGGCGTACGCCGACGGCGACCCGTTCGCCTACGTGGAGACGTACTGGGTGGTCGAGGACCCGCTGGCACAGCACTACGCCGCGCACCCCGACGACCGCGGCTTCCACATCCTGGTCGACGAGTGCGCCGTCGGCACGGGACTTCCCCGCGCGCTGGTCCGCCAGCTCGTGGCCGGCAACGAGGGCCGCACCGTGTGCGAGCCGGACGTCCGCAACGCGCGGATGCTCGCGTTCTGCCGCGGGCTCGGCGGCGAGGTCCAGGAGGAGCTCGAGCTGCCGAACAAGCGCGCGGCGCTGGTGGTGTGGGAGCGATGAAGCGCTACGACGTGATCGGCGTGGGCCTCGGCCCGTTCAACCTCGGCCTCGCGGCGCTGCTGGACACCGTCGAAGACGTCGACGCGCTGTTCTTCGACGACAAGGACAGCTTCGTCTGGCACCCGGGCCTGATGCTGCCCGACGCGGAGATCCAGGTCCCGTTCCTCGCGGACCTCGTCACGCTCGCCGACCCCACGAGCCGCTACTCGTTCCTGAACTACCTGCACGGCCAAGGCCGCCTGTACCGCTTCTACTTCCGCGAGCACTTCCACGTGCTGCGGCGCGAGTTCGAGGCCTACTGCCGGTGGGTGTCCGAGCAGCTGAGCAGCGTCCGCTTCGGGCACCGCGTCGACGCCATCCGACCCAACGCAGACGGCTGGTCGGTGTGGGCCCGGGGCGTCGAGTACCGCGCCAAGCACGTCGTGGTCGGCGTCGGCTGCCTGCCGTCGCTGCCGGAGTTCGCCAAGGGCGTCACGCACTCGTCCGGGTACCTGCACGTGCGTGAGCAGGCGCTGGCCGCGGGCTCGGTCGCCGTGATCGGCTCCGGCCAGTCCGCCGCGGAGATCTTCGCCGACGTGCTCGAACACGGCCGCGGGCGCCTGGACTGGTTCACGCGCAGCGCGGGCTTCCTGCCGATGGAGTACTCCAAGCTCGGCCTGGAGCACTTCTCGCCCGAGTACACGGCGTACTTCCACGCCCTGCCCGAGGACAAGCGCGACGCGCTGCGCGCCGGCCAGGACCTGCTCTACAAGGGCATGTCGGCCGAGACGAGCGAGCGCATCTTCGACCTGCTCTACACCCGCAGCATCGACGGCGAGCCGGACGTGCGCTACTCCGCGCGCTGCGAGCTGCGCGCCGTCGACGGCCGCCACCTCAGCTTCCACCAGCTCGACCAGGGCATCGACTTCACGCACGAGGCCGACGTCACGATCCTCGCGACGGGCTACGAGCCGGCGCCGATCCCCGTCCCGGGGCACCTGCTGGCGCGCGACACCGCGGGCCGCCCGGTGGTGGAGCTGGACTACCGGCTGCGGCTCGCGGACGGCTCGCCCTCCACCCTGTTCGTCCAGAACGGCGAGCTGCACACGCACGGCGTCGGCGCGCCCGACCTCGGCCTCGGCGCGCATCGCAACGCGGTGATCGTCAACGCGCTGGTCGGGCGCGAGGTGTACGCGGTGCGCGAGCGCAACGTGTTCCAGTCGTTCGGCGTCAACGCCGCATGAGCGCCGCCTGGGAGCGGGCGAACCGCGAGCTGATCGCGAAGCTGCTGACCGAGCTCGAGTTCGAGGAGCTGCTGCAGCCGGACGTTGCGGGCGACGAGTGGACGCTGACGCTGGGTCGGTTCACGCTGCACTACACCGCGCGCCGGCGCTCGATGGGCCACGCGCGCGTGGACCCGGACTCGCTGCGCGCGACCGAGGACGGCGTCGAGATCCCGCTCCCGGACGCGGACCTGATCGTCGCCGTCGGCGCGCCCGCGCTGGGCGTGGACCCGTCGACCACCGCGGGCCTGATCGGCGAGATCGCGTCCACGCTGGTGTCCGACGCCCAGCAGCTCGAGCGCGGCGCGCCCGCGGCCGAGCTGCTCGACCTGGACCCGATCGAGCTCGAAGGCGAGCTGCGCGGGCACCCGTGGATCGTGGCCAGCAAGGGCCGCGTCGGGTTCTCCTCGACCGACCTGCGCCGCTACGCCCCGGAGGCGCACCGCGCCGTCCCCATCTACTGGCTGCACGTGGAGGACGCGGACTGGCGCGGCCAGCCGCTCTCGGACCTGGTGCCGGTGCACCCCTGGCAGTGGGACCACCGGATCCAGCAGCTCTACGCGGGGGACATCGCGCGCGGGCGCATCCGCTTCCTCGGCGAGCGCGGTGGCCGCTGGCTGCCGCAGCAGTCGATCCGCACGCTGGCGGACGCCGACCACCCCGAGCGTCACCACCTCAAGCTCGCGCTCTCGATCCTGAACACGTCGGTGTGGCGCGGCCTCCCCCGCGACCGGACGCTGGCCGCGCCCCGGCTCAGCGAGTGGCTGCAGGAGCGAGTGCTGAGCGACGCGTTCCTGCGCGAGACGGGCGTGATCCTGCTCGGCGAGGTCGCGTCCGTGAGCGTCGCGCACCCGGCGTTCGAGGCCGTGGCCGACGTGCCCTACCAGCACACCGAGCTGCTCGGCGCGATCTGGCGCGAGTCGGTGGACAGCTACCTGGCCGACGGCGAGCGCGCGATCTCGTTGGCGGCGCTGCTGCACCGGGACCCCGCCGGGGTCGCGTACGTGGAGCCGCTGATCGCGCGCTCTGGCCTGTCGGTGCAGGAGTGGGTCGCGCGGCTCCACGAGGTGACGCTCCCGCCGCTGCTGCACATGCTCTACCGCTACGGCGCGGCCTTCTCACCGCACGCGCAGAACTGCATGCTCGTGCTCCGCGACGACGCGCCCGCGCGGCTCGTCGTCAAGGACTTCGTCGACGACATGATGGTGTCGAGCGACCCGCTGCCGGAGCTGGCGGACATGCCGGACGACGTGCGAGCGGCTCTGGGTGACGGCGTGGAGGCCGCGATCCTCGTGCAGTGGATCCAGGGCGGCCTGCTGGTGTGCGTGCACCGGTACCTGGCGGAGATCCTCGAGGACCGGCTGGGCTTCTCCGAAGGCGCGTTCTGGGCGCTCGGGGAGCGGGCCGTCGCGCGCTACCAGGCGCGGTTCCCGGAGCTCGAGGACCGCTTCGCGCTGTTCGACATGGAGGCGCCGGCGTTCGTGAAGCTGTGCCTGAACCGCGTCCGGATGCTCGAGCGCGGCTACAGCGACGCGGCCTCGCGGCCGATTGCCGCCGCGGTCGGGTGGATCGAGAATCCGTTGGCGCCATGAGTAGCCATTCCGAGCTGGCCGTCCACGCCGAATACGAGCCGGCTTTGGACCGGCAAGCTGTGGGCGCGTCCCGCGCTGCCCGAGTACGACACCGAGCTGCTGTGGACGTGGATGCACAAGCCGCACGTGGTGCCGTTCTGGGCGATGGACTGGCCCGAGGACTGGATCCGCGACTACCTCGTGCGCCAGAACGAGGACCCGGCCCGCTCGCCGCTGCTCGGCTACGTGGACGACATGGCCGTCGGCTACATCGAGATCTACGACCCGGCGCGCGACGTGCTCGGCGCCCATGCGCCCATCTTGCCGGGCGACATCGGCGCGCACGTGCTGATCGGCGACGAGGAGCACCTCGGCCGCTACTCCGTGGCCATCGGGCGCGCCGTCGTGCGCTTCCTGTTCAAGCGCCCCGGCGTGCTGCGGATCGTCGGCGAGCCCGACGTCCGCAACCACCAGTTCCTCTCGCTGCTCGCGTTCCTCGGGTTCCGCAAGCAGGGTGAGATCGACCTGCCGGACAAGCGCGCCGCGTTCATGGTCTGCGAGCGCACGGACTTCGAGCGGCTCTCCGCCCGGCGGCGTCGCGTCTCCGCGTGATCCTCGCGCTCGTCGGGTGTCGTCAAGCGGTACGGCGAGCGGGTGGCGCTCGACGGCGTCGACTTCGAGGTGCCGGCCGGGCTCCGTCGTCGCGCTGTTGGGGCCCAACGGCGCGGGCAAGTCGACGCTGGTCTCGATCGCCGCGGGGCTGCTGAAGCCGGACGCGGGCGTGGTGAGCGTGCGCGGGCGGCCCGGGCTTGGCGCCGCAGGAGATCGGCATCTACCCGTCGCTGACCGTGCGCGAGAACCTGTGGGCGTTCGCGGAGCTCCACGGCGTGTCGCAGCCGGCGAGCGGAGCGGCTGCTGGCGCCGTTCGTGCTCACCGAGCTGGCCGACCGGCCCGCGGGGCGGCTGAGCGGCGGCGAGCAGCGGCGGCTGCACACGGCGATCGCGGTCGTGCACCGGCCTCGCGTGGTGCTGCTGGACGAGCCGACCGCGGGCGCGGACACGCAGACGCGGTCCGCCATCCTGCGCGCCGTGCTCGATCTGGCGGGCGACGGGGCGGCGGTCGTCTACACGACCCACTACCTGCCCGAGGTCGAGGAGCTCGACGCCGGCGTGGCGCTGCTCGAGGCCGGACGGATCATCGCCACCGGAGCGGTGTCCGAACTGATCGCGCAGCACGCCGAATCGGTGGTCGAGATCACGTACACGGACGGGCGGGTGGAGCGCCGCCCGGGCACGTCGCTGCACGGCCTGGGCGACGACGTGATCCGCGCCGAAGTGATCAAGTCGTCGCTGGAGGCGGCGTACTTGGCGCTGACCGGGAGGCGGAACGCCGAGTGATCCGCAACGAGCTCCGGCTCCTGCGCCACGACCCCGTGCCCGCCGCGGTGCTCGTGGGCATGCCGCTCGTGCTGATGACGCTGCTCAGCGACGCGATGGGGTCGACTCTGGCGAGCAACGGCTTCGAGGGCGCGCCGGGCTCCGCGCAGACCGTCCCGGGCATGGCGTGCGTGTTCGCGTCGTTCGGGATCGCGGTCGTCGGCTTCGCCATCTTCCGCGAGCACGGCTGGCGCACGTGGCCGCGGCTGCGCGCCGCGGGCCTCTCGGGGCGGCGGCTGCTGGCGGGCAAGCTCGCCGTCCCGGGGCTGCTGGTCGCCGCCCAGCACGTCGTCTTGTTCGGCTTCGGCGTGCTGTTCCTGGACCTGGAGGTCAGCGGGTCGCGGCTCGCCGTGGTGCTGATCGCGGCGCTGTTCGGGCTGCTCGTCCTGGTCGCCGGGCTCGCGGCGGCCGCGGCGCTGTCCACGATCCAGCAGGTCAACGCGGTCACGAACCTCGGGGCGATGGCGCTCGGCGGGCTCGGCGGCGGCTTCGTGCCCGTCGATTCCCTGCCCGAGTGGGTCCAGCCGATCGCCCCGATCTCCCCCGTCTACTGGGCGATGGAGGGCTACCAGACCGTGATCCTGGAGGGCGGCGGCGTGAGCGACGTGCTCGGCCCGCTGGCCGTGCTCGCCGCGTTCACCGCCGCCTTCGCCGGGATCGCGCTGTGGCGCTTCAAGTTGGACGCGCCGAAGCGCACCTGGGGTTAGCCCGGCAGCGTCTGCGTGTCCTTGACGACGCCTTCGGTGCGGGTCATCTGCAGCCACGGGTGGTCGACGTCGCCGCGGTAGTGGACCATCGCCAGCGGCCGGCCCGTGTCCGGGTCGACGATCAGCTCGACGCCCACGTTCTCGTGGATCTCCGGGTCCCCGTCGGCCGCGACGGCGACCCCTGGGCGGCCGAGCGGGTCGGTCACGTCGCCGACGAGCTTCATCCCCGGCAGGCCGGACAGGAAGCCGAACACGGCGCGCAGCACCTCGGGCGGCGTGCCGCTGCTCGTCGGTGATCATCTGGGACGCGGCGAGGACGTAGTCGCGCGTCGTCGGCTCGCTCCCCTCCTCCAACCGCGACCGCGACGCCAGCTCGCGCATCTTCGCCGCGAGCGCCTTCGGCTCCGTCGGGAAGTCCCGCAGCCGCGGCTGCTCGGTGTTCACCGGCGTTCGCTCGATCTTGCCGCCCGGCGGCAGCTTGGTGACCGTTCCCGTCGGACGACTCCTGCTGCACGATCGACTCCGGCGGGGTGGGGATGGACGTGCCGTCCGCCGTGTCCGCGCGTTCCTTTCCGTCCACGAGCGTGACCGTTCGGCCCTTTGCCGTCCGCGTCGGCCCAGTAGCGCAGGTCGAGTCGCACGCTCCGGGTGCTCCGCCTCCCGCTGGACCACGCGCACGGCGTAGTACTCACCCGGCTGGAGCGCCGGGAGCGGTTGGGGCTTCAGGCCGCGCAGGACGGTGGCCGCCGACGCTTCCGCCGGCCGGGTCGGTGCGCCGCTGGGGGCGAACGCGACGGCGGCGGCCGCCGCGGCGGTGACCGCGAGCGCGAGCGCAGGCAGCTTGCGGGAGCGGCGGGGTGGCGTGACGATCAGGTCGTTGATGCGCTCGTGCGTGCGGGCGCGGGCGTTCGCGAGCTGCGTCTCGGTCAAGGTGTCGGTCATCGGTCGCCTCCGAGGTGGGCGGTGAGCTGGCGGCGGGCGCGGTGGATGCGGGAGCGGACGGTGCCGACGGGCACGTCGAGGGCCTGGGCGATCTCGTCGTAGCTGAGCTCGCCCCAGGCGTGCAGCAGGAGCGCGTCGCGGTCGCGGCGCGCGAGGTCGGTGAGCCCGGCGTACAGATCCGGGTCCAGGCCTTCCGTGGGCGTCACGGTCGGCTCGGGGAGCGCGAGGGCGCGCTGCAGCAGCTCGAGCTGACGGCGCTCGTCGCGGCGGTGGCTCGCCACGGCCTTGTTCGCGATCCCGAACAGCCACGGGCGGGCGCTGCCGTAGCTCGCGTCGAACTTGCGGCGCTTGCGGAACGCCGTCACGAAGACCTCCTGCGCGAGGTCCTGCGCGGCGTCCGGGCCGACGCGCCGCGCGAGATACGCGGCGATCGCGTCGAAGTGCCGGTCCACCACGGCGTGGAAGCGCTGCGGCGGACCGGCGAGGTCGGCGGCGTCCACCGCCGCATCGGTGTGGAATGTCAGGGCCATCTACGCCCTACTAGGCGAGTTGTGGCCCGGAAAGTTCACGCCGATCCGACACACTATTGGTGCAAACGCGTCTTGTTCCGTGGCAGCCAGGCGTTGCGACTCTGCAGGCGTGCCGAGCGATTGGTCAGTTGAAGTCGCTATGCGACGCGAATCGACCACCGACCCCGTCCGGGTCCTTGCGAGATTCGCGGCGGGGCAGTGGGGCGTCGTCACCCGCGCCGAGCTCTTCGAGTGCGGCTTGAGCGCCGAGCAGGTCCAGCGCATGGTGGCGCGCGGGCACCTGCACCTCCTTCACCGGGGTGTGTACGCCGTGGGTCACCGCAACGTCACCACGGAAGGCCGCTTCCTCGCGGCGGTGAAAGCGTGCGGTCCGGGAGCCGTGCTGAGCCACTACTGCGCTGCCTGCCACCGAGGTTGGCTCAAATACAACGGCCGCCCGATCGACGTGACCGCACCGACCAAGCGCACGCGCCCGACGATCAGGACGCACCGCTCCGACCTGATCGAGCGCGAGGTGCTGCGGCAAATCCCGATCACCCCGCGGCTGCGCACCATCACGGACCTCGCGGCCAGCGAGCCCGAACCCGTCGTCAAACGCGCGCTCCGACAGGCGAAGTTCACCGAGGCCGAGCTCGAGCTCCTCCCCCGCACCGGCGTGATCGGCCGCATCGTCGACCTCAGCGCGGCGCCCACCGCCAGTGGCAACGAGGACGTCGTGCTCGACCTCGTCCTCAAGGCCGGCTTCGAGCACCCACTGGTCAACGCCCCGTACCCCGGCACGAACTATTTCCCCGATCTCTGGTGGCCGCCGCAAGGCCTCATCGTCGAGGTCGACAGCCGCGCCTGGCACTCCGATCTGCTCGCCCAGTACGACGACCGTGAGCGTCAAGCCGACCTGGAGGTCGCGGGCGAGCGCGTGCTGCGCACCACCAAGGCGCAGGTCCTGCGCGACCCGTCCCGGTTCTTCGCCCGGCTTCAGGCCGCGGGCGCTCCGAGGAGGAGCGCGAGTTGACGGGACTGCGCGACGAGGGTCCCGTCCGGGCTCCAGAGCTCGCCGTCCTCCTCGAAGTAGCCGTCGCGGGCGAGCTTCGACGTGAACCGCGCGAGCACCGGGCCGGTGTAGGGCAGTGGGGCGCGGAAGTGGATCGTGAGGTCGATCGTGGGCGCGGGGTGCAGCTCGGTCAGGCGGGGCCAGATCGCGGGGTAGTAGCCGTCGGCCATCACGCACATCGCGGGGCCGTCGAGCGGGCGCCCGTCCTTGAAGCCGATCCAGCCGCCCACCACCGATTCGTCCGCGCCGGTGAAGGGCGGCGCGCCGAAGCGCGGCTGGAAGATCAGCTGCTGCGTGAACGGTGGCGCGCCCGGGAGCGGCGCCTGGTCGGGAGAGGCGGGCGGGACAACGGGCATCGGGATCTCCCCCACGTCCGGTCCGCCGTAGGCGTCGGCGAACGCGCCGAGGCCGAGCGCAACCGGCTTGCCGTCCTGCTCCAGGCGCCCGGTCACGGTCGACATGGCGCGGCCGGCGCGTTCCACGGTGGCGGTCGCGTGGACCGGGCCGATCGCGGGCGGGCGCAGGAAGTGGACGGTGAGCGAGCGCGGCGGACGCCCCGCGGCCCGTTCCATCGCGCTCGCCAGCAGCGCCATCACGTAGCCGCCGTGCGGGCCGCGGGCGGTCTCCCAGCCCGCGGCGATCTGGCCGTTGCCGTCAGCGTCGAGGGCGAGGTCGTCGTCGAAGCTCATGCCGATAGGCTCGCAATCCATGTCGCTCTCCGTCGAGATCTCCGATCACCACCGCGCAGGATCTGCCGGGGTTCCGCGTCGTCGAGAACCTGGGCGTCACGTTCGGCCTCGTGGTGCGCAGCATGGGGCTCACGCGCAACGTCGCGGCCGGGTTCAAGTCGCTCAAGCGCGGCGAGGTGACGCAGTACACGGACCTGCTGGAGGATGCGCGCCGGCACGCGGTCGACCGGCTCGTGGCGAACGCGAAGCTGCTCGGAGCGACGGGGATCCTCGCGATGCGCTTCGACTCCTCGGAGATGGGCAACGGGCTCACGGAAGTCGTCGCGTACGGGACGGCGGTCGTGGTCGAGCGTGCCGAGCCCTGAGCAGGAGCGCGTCGCGACCGTGCTCGGCCGCCACTACGCGGCCGACCGGCTGGACGCGGGCGAGCTCGACCGGCGGCTGGACCTCACGTTCGGCGGGGTCACTCGACGACGCGCTGGCCGGTCTCCCGCCGCTCGTGGCCGCGGCCCCGAAGCGCCGCCGCTGGGGCGGCCGCCACGGCGAGGCCGACGCCGCCGATCCCGCCTGGCTGCCGACGAAGGAACGCTTCATCGATCCTGGCTCAGGCCGGGTGATGCGGGTCTGGGTCGACCCGGCCGACCACCAGCGCCACTACGTGCCGGACTGAGTGAACAGCACGACGGCGATGGCGGCGTCGCCGTCGTGGCTGAGCGAGAGGCTCGTGCTGCACGGGCCGACCATCTGCGCGAGCGTGCCGTGGAGGGCGAGCGCCGGGCGGCCGTAGCCGTCGTCGACGACTTCGATCTCGCGCAGGTCGAGGCTGCCGAGCAGCGGCGGCTGGTGCGTGCGCGAGCCCGACCAGGCTTTGATGAACGCCTCCTTGGCCGCGAACCGCGCCGCCAGGCGGCGTGGGTCACGCGCGACGCGCTGCTCGCGCGGCGTGAACGTGTAGTCGACGAAGCCGGAGGCGGTGTCCTCGAGCTGCTGCGCGAAGCCCGGGACGTTGACGAGATCGACGCCGACGGTCATCGGTCGATCAGCAGCGCCGCTTCGGCGTCGCGGTCGAGCTCACGGGGGCGGCGGACGAGCGGCGGCTTGCCCAGGCGCATCTCCAGCCGGCGGCGGACACCCTCGGCGCGACGACGGCCGGCGCGCTGCAGGTAGTCGTCGCGCAGCGCCGGGTCGATCGCCGCGTGGAACGTGTCGGGGTGCGCGACGGCGAGGATCGCGGACACGTGCCCGAAGCCGAGGCTGGCGATCAACGCGGCCCGCAGCGGCTCCGCGAGCGTGATCGGGCGGTCGCCGAGCGCGAGGTGGCGGTTGTCGCGCATGAGCGGGTCGACGCTCTCCAGGTTGCGGTTGCCGGGGACGCGGCCGGTCTCGAGCATGCGCAGGACGCCGTCGAGCTGCCAGGCCGCGGCGCCGCCCTTGGCGTGGCCCGTGACCGTCTTCTGCGAGACGACGAGCAGCGGGTTGCCGGGGGTGCGGTCGAGCGCGGTCTGGAGCCGGTCGTGCAGG
Organism: uncultured Solirubrobacteraceae bacterium; assembly: GCA_963724195.1. Classification (GTDB taxonomy): domain Bacteria; phylum Actinomycetota; class Thermoleophilia; order Solirubrobacterales; family Solirubrobacteraceae; genus Solirubrobacter. The sequence continues at coordinate 27,402 of CAVRTQ010000024.1, forward strand.
TCGGCCTCGTTCGGGTCGTTCATGTCCGTGGAGGTGTCGTGCTTGGAGACGACGCCGATGTCGTCGGCGGTCAGGCCGTGGCGGTCGAGCGCTTCTCGGAGCGGCCGCGCGGCCGCGAGCGCGCCGAGGCCAGAGGCGGGAATGCTCGTGTGCAGGCCGTCGGCGAACGAGCCGGCGTAGGCGAGCACGCCGCGGACCGGCAGGCCGAGCGCGAGCGCGACGTCGCCTCTCGTCACCAGCTGCGCGCCGCCGCCCTGGGCTTCGACGAAGCCGGCGCGGCGGGTGTCGTTGGCGCGGGAGGCCTCGTGCGGCGCGAGGCCCATCGCTTCGAGATCGTCGGAGGACGCGGTCGCGCCCATGTCCGCGAAGCCGATCATGCCTTCGGGCGTGAGGTCGTCGAAGCCGCCGGCGAGCACGGCCAGCGCCTTCCCGGCGACGATCTTGTCGTACGCGACCTCGAGTGAAACCGCCGCGGTCGCGCACGCGCCGACGGGGTGGATCATCGGGCCGTAGGAGCCGAGATAGGTCTGGACGGCGTGCGCGGCGACGACGTTGCCGAGTGACTCCTGGACGCGGTCGTTCTGGCGTTCGGCGTCGAGCAGGTGGTCGAGCAGGAGTCGTCTGCAGCGAGGCCATCCCGCCCATGCCCGCGCCCTGCGTGTTGGCGACGTTGGCCGGGTGGACGTGGTCGAGCAGCTCCTGCGGTTCGAGGCCCGCGTCGGCGAAGGCCTCGACGGTGGCGGCGAGGTTCACGAGCGCCATCCGGTCGGCGGTGGCGATCAGGTCGTTCGGGACGCCGAAGCGCGCGAGGTCGAGGCCCGTGGGCAGCTGGCCGGCGACGCGGCGGGTCTGCGCGACGATCCGCGGGACGCGGATCTGGCCGCTGATCGTGACGTGGAAACGGTCGCCGTCCCGGCGGACTTCGCCGCCGTACGAGCGCGCCTCGTGCTCGGAGTCGACGGTGAACGTGACCGGCTGCTCGAGCGTGACCGGCGCGAGCACGGTGTGGCCGTCCGCGTCGATCGTGCCGTCGGATTCCAGCGCGCGCACGCCGATGCGCTGCGCCACCGCGTCGGCGTACCGCGCGTGCAGGTCTTCCTCGCGCACCTCTTCCTGCGTGGCGCTGTCGATCCAGCGGCCGCGGTAGTGCTCGAGCTCGTAGCGGACGAGGCCGGTCAGCCACGCGAGCTCGGCGACGACGCCCGGCGAGTCGAGCTCGTCGAGCTCCAGCGCGAAGCGGCTGCGGCCGGTGCCGCCCGGACCGAGCTCGCCCGTGCCGACGATCACCACGAGGTCCTCGGGCTTGAGGTCGTGCGGGGGCGCGGGCTGCGGCGTGTGCGGAGCGGCGTCGGTGCCGGGGCTGGGCAGCGCCTGCAGCTGAGCGGTGTGGGTGTGCGGCTCGATCGCCTGGCGGAGCGCGTGGGCGCGGGCGGTGCGGGCGGAGCGGTCGCGCAGCTCGTCGGCGAGCGGCTGCAGCGCGCCGCGCAGGTCGTCGATCTGCGCCATGCCGCCGGTCAGGTCGATCTCGCCCTGCGCGGTGGGTGACGAGCAGGCTGGTGAGCAGCCACGCCATCTCGCTCGGGGCGAACGTGCGGACGTTGAGGCGCTCCTCGACGAGCGGCGCGATCGCGTCGTTGCCGCGCATCAGGTTCGTGCCGCGGACCCAGCCGATCTTGGGCGCGATGATCGTCGTGTTCGCGCCCCACGGCTCGGCCTGCGCGCGCTTGAGCAGGACCTCGAGCGCGGCCTTCGTCTCGCCGTACGGGCCGTCGCTGCCGAACGCGCCGTGGTTCGGCGAGAGCGGGAGCAGGACGGTGCGCGGCGTGAGTTGGCCGATGAGCCGTTGGACGCCGAGCAGCTGGAGCCGGATCGCGGTCTCGAACGCCGCGCCCGCCTCGTTCGCGTCGCCGGTCGTGGGCAGCGCGGCGAACGGCGCGAGGATCGTCGGCGTGAGCGGGTCGACGCGCAGGTCGTCGCGGCCGCGGCGACCGCCGCCCGGGTGGTTGAGCCAGTGCGCGAGCGCGTCGATGTCGGAGAACGACGCGAGGTTGGCGGGCACGACGTGCAGCTCGGCCTGCGGGCCGGCGCTCGTGCGGTACAGCTCGCGGTAGAAGCGCCGCCGCTCGGGCGTGAGCGTGGAGGTCGCGATCACGACCTTGGCGCCGCCGCGCAGGAGCCGTTTGGCCAGCTCCGCGCCGATCGAGTTCGGCGCCGCGCCGGTGATCAGCGCCGTCTCCTGCCGCAGGTCCGGCGAGATCTTCAGCGACACCGCGAGCTCCGCGACGAGCTCGTCCGGGAGGTCGCGGAGCAGGTCGATCGGCCGCGTCTCGTCGGGCTCCGTGCCCGTGTGCGGGACGCCGGTCTCGTCGATCGTGACGGTGGGCCGCGCGCCGGCCAACGGCAGCGCCGCCCACATAAAGGTGCCTGGCACCTTTATGTTCGACGGCGATGACCCGCTCGAACCTCGGGTCCGTGCGGGCGAGGTAGGCGGCGGTCTCAGCCACCGTCTTCTCCCCCGCGTGCGCGGCGATGCGGTCGAGCTCTGCGCGGAGCGTGTCGGCGTCGATCCGGCCGGCGAGCGCGTCGTGGTAGGCGGTGACGAGGTCCCAGCGGGCGCTGGCCCAGGCCGAGGCGAAGCGCACGTGACGGCGGGCGTCGAACTGCGGGGCGATCTCGGTTGCGCGCTCGGCGCCCAACTCGGCATCGAGGACGGCCAGGCGGTCCTTGTCCGGGTCCGTGTCGAGCAGCGGCTCGCCGGGCGGCGCGAACGGGCGGCCGAGCGCGTCGGCGAGCGTGCGCGCGGAGTCCAGCAGCGCGTCTTCGAGCGCGGGGTTCGCGACGGCGACGGGGGCGGCGACCAGTTCGGGTGCGGCGGGGCGCGTGAGCGGGATCTTCAGGTCGGTGGACGGTCAGCGCCAGCGCGCGGTCCAGCACGTCGGGACCGGCGCTGAGCCGCGCAAGGTCGCCGCCGCGCGCGGACGGGCCCGGCCGCGTGTCGAGCGCGACGCGCGCGAAGACGTGGTCCGTCAGCCCAGGCGGCAGGCCGAGGTCGGTGCGCGGCACGCCCGCGCGGGTCAGACCGGTGGCGAGCGCGTCCTTCAGATACGGCCCCGGGAACCGGTACGCGGCGCCCTGCTCGCGCAACGACTTGACCAGCTCGCCGATCGTCTGGCGCTGCACGCCCTCCGCCCCGGAGAGCCCGAACTCACGCCCGAGGTCGATCAGCACCTGGTTGCGGCGTGAGGACACGCCCTGGAAGAGCTCGTCGACCGACTCCGAAGGGTCGAGCTGATCGAGCCGCACCCGCGCCTGCAGGGCGAGCACGAACTCGAGCGCGTCGCCCGCGTCGACGGGACGATCCGCGATCGGCGAGCCCGCGCTGGGCGGGCTCGCCGGGGCGGCGGAGACGTCCGCCCGCGTGGATTCGTCGCGAGCGGACGCGTCCGCCCCGGCGGGCACCGCCGCCGGGGCGGACGCCACCGCTCGCTCCAGAACCACGTCGCGGTCGTGCTCCGCGTGCAGCAACTCGACGTCCGGCACCGTCAGCTTCGCGAGGCCGGTGAGGACCGCGGCGTGCGCGGGCGCGACCTCGAGGAAACGCCCGACGAGACCCGCGAGCGCCTGCTGGCACTCGATCCAGCGCACCGGCGAGGCGAGCTGCCGGGCGAGCAGCTCGACCACGTCGTCGCCGGGCGCCAGCGGCCGCGCGAGCACGTTCGGCACCCAGCGGCCGAACAGCACCGACGGATCGATGCCCGCGGCCTCGACGTGCGGGCGGAACTCGTCGACGGCGCCGCGCAGCGCGGACGAGTGGAAGGGGATGTCGATGCCCGGCACCACGCGCGCGTCGCGGCCGAGCGCGGCGATCGCGTCCACTGTGCCGACGATCGCGTACTGACGACCGGGCGCGTTGTGGTTGACGACCTCGACGTCGCCGGGGAGCCCCTCGAGCGACTTCACCACCGCGAGCCGGTAGGGCGAGGAGCCGTCCGCCGCGCGCGGGACGTGGTGCTGCATCGCGAGCCCGCGCTGCCACACGAGGCTCAGCGCGGCCTCGAGCGAGAGCGCGCCGAGCGCGTGCAGCGCCGCGAACTCCCCCACGCTGTGCCCGGCGGCCACCGTCAGGTCGCCGATCGCGCCTTCCGCCCGCAGCTCCGCGAGTTGCGCGGCGGCGAGCGCGACCAGCGCCACCTGGGTGAACTCGGTCCGGAACAGGACGCCGTCGGGATGCCGGGCGACCCGCCCGTCCGCGAGCCGCAGCTCGCGCGGGTTGTCCTCGACGACTTCGAGCAGCGAGAAACCGAGCGCCGCGCGGGTGTGGGCGTCGGCGGACGCCCACACCGCGCGCGCGGCACGCGAGCGGGCTCGGCCGTCCGCCCCGAGCCCCGCTCGCTGGATCCCCTGCCCGGGGAAGATCAGCGCGGTCGGCGGAGCCGTCGATGACCGCCTCGCCGAGCGCGACGTCCACCTCGTTCGCCCGTACGCGCACCTGCACGACCCGGCGCCCGCCGACGATCGCCGACCGCGACGCCTCGAAGTCCAGCGCCGCCCCGAGCGACACCGGCGCGAGGAAGCTGACCCGCCACTCGCGCAGGCGGGTGGCGTCGCCGTCGCACAGCGCGTCGACCACGAACGCCGAAGCCCGCGCCGCCGTCCACGCGCCGTGCACGATCGGCCGCTTGAGCCCGGCGAGCCGCGCCGCGAGCACCGACCGGTGCAGCGGGTTGCGATCCCCGCCGACGCGCGCGAACGCGTCCATCGAGGCGGGCGCGACGTCGTCGCCGACGGCGAGCGTAAGGGCCGGCCGCGCGTGCCGCTCGGGCGCGGGGGTGGCGAGGAGGTCGAGACGACCGGCGGCTGCCACCGCACAGTTCGATTGCTCGACCGCTGGTGTCCTGGCCGTCGCGATGCGTCGCCGATCGTCTCGTCGCCGCGCGTCACGGTGCCCGTCGCGGTCCAGCGCGCGGCTGCCGTCGCGCGGCACTTCCAGGGTCGTCTCGGCGCGCACGTGCAGGACGTCGCCGGCGGACAACTCGGCGTCCAGCTGCAGCCACGGCTGCTCGGACAGGAAGTCGGCGTCGCCGGCCTCGCGCAGGGTCAGCTCGACGTCGTGGAAGTCGTGGCGGCGCAGCTCGAGGTCCGTCGCGGCGGCGTCGCCGAGGATCGCGAGCTCGGCCTCGACGGTCGCGACCAGCCCGCGCGCGCTCTCGACGCGGGCGCGGCAACGCAAGCGCGTCGGCGCGCCGACCGGGTCGTGCAGCTCGACCAGCCAGGCCGACGCGACCCGCTCTCCCCCGGCAGCGGCGGCCAGGCCGGCCCCGGCGTGACGGCGTGCGTCGCGTGCACGAGCTCGTGGAAACGCGCGGCCAGCTCCGGCGTCGCGAGCAGCGAGCAGACCGCGGGCCAGGCCAGGGTCCAGGCCAGATCCAGCGGCACGCCGTCGTGCGCGGCGCCGGTCGCGGCGCGGTAGGCCCGCGGGAGCTCGGGCGGGCAGGTCCAGCCGTCGCCCGGATCCGAGCGCAGAGATCGCGAAGGCCGCGCGGGCCTCGTCGCCGCCGACCTCGAAGACGGCGCCGTCGCGGACCGCGAAGCGCAGCGCCAGCGCGCCCGCGGTGACAAGCACGTCCGACGCGCGTGCGAGCGCTGCGCCGCGGACGCGAGCCGACGGCCGCGGTCGATCGCCGGAGCGAGCGCGTCCCGTCGCACCGAGCGGCCGACCGCGGCTCGATGACGACGCTCTCGAACGGGGCCTCGGCGGGCCGCACGGTGATCACGTCGCCGAGCTGGTCGATCGCGTCGCCGGGCGCGACGAGCCGCCACAGCGGGTTCGGCAGCGTGCGGCCGTCCGCGGTCACCACGCACTGCGCGGCGAGCAGCTCACCGACGACCCCGCCGGCCCGCAGGGAGGCCAACGGCTCGGGCGCCGGGCCAGGATCGGCCAGGCGCGGTCGCGACACCGGCGGCGCAGCCACCCGCGCGATCGCCTCCGCCTCGAACCGCGCCAGCAACTCGGCGACGGGCTCGTCCGCGCGCTCGATGCCGGCCACCGCTTCCGGCCCGGGGATGACGAAGACCTCGTCGACGCCGAGACGGTCGTCCTGCGCCTGCCACAGCCCGTCGGCCATGTACCAGCGCCGGACCTCGGCATCCAAAACGGGCACGAACGGCACGGGCTTCCCCGGCCGGTCGCACACCTCCAGGAAGAACTGCGCATCGGCGGGATGCAGCAGCGTCCGCGCCGCCACCGCATCGTCGACGATCACCTCGACCGGGCCGGAATCGACGCGCGCCAGCCGCGCCGCGAACCGCTCGACCAGCGCCTCGTACCGCGCGCGCCAGCTCGGGTGCCCCCACTCGCCGTCGTCGTAGCGCCGCCCGCGCCCGATCGCGCACAGCTCCCGGAACCGCGCCAAGACGTCGCCGTACGTCATCGCCGCCAGCTCGCCGAAGTACGGCTTGGCCGTCAACGCCAACGCGGCAACGATCTCGTCGCGCCGCGCGAGCACGGCGGCCTCGTCCCCCGCGACCGACTCGAGCAGATGCCCCGCGCGGGAGGCGGCGTTGTCGAGCAGATGGATGTCGGCGTTGAGGTTCGAGCGGGCGCTCGTCACGCCGCCGTCGACGCCCCGCCGCGGCACCCACGCCCCGGAGCCGGACGCGGCGACCAACGCCGCCTTCACCTGTGGCGAAGCCGCCGCCTCGGCGACCGCCATCGCCGCCGTCCCGATCAGCACCGCGTCCACGGGCATGACGCCCACGCCGTGCGCCAGCGCCCACGTCCCGTGCAGGAGGTCGGCGGCGCGCGACGGCGTCCCGATCCCGCCCCCGGCGCACACCAGGACGTTCGGTCGCCGGCGCAGCTCGTGGTAGGTGTCGAGCAGCAGCTCCTCGAGGTCCTCCCACGAGTGGTGCCCGCCCGCGCGCCCACCTTCGAGGTGCGCGGCGATCGTGTGGTGCGGCGCCGCGTCCGCGATCGCGAGCAGCTGGCGCACCTGCTCGGCCGTGCCGGGCTTGAACGCGTTCACGCGCATGCCTTCGGCGGCCAGCGCGTCCAGCAGCGTGATCGCCTCGTCGACGTCCGGGATCCCGGCGGACACGGTCAGCCCCGCGAACGGCGCGCCCGCGCGGCGCGCGCCGAACAGCAGCGCGTCCTCGGAGATGTGCAGCTCCCACAGATGCCGGTCCAGCAGCAGCGTGTTGAAGACGACCTCGCGGCCCGGCTCCAGCAGCTCCGCCAGCTCCTCCACCCGCAACGCGAACGTGCGCCGGTCCGGCTGCCCGCCACCCGCCAGCTCCGCCATGTACCCGGCGTTGGCCGCGGCGGCCACGATGCCCGCGTCGACCGTCGTCGGCGTCATCCCCGCGAGGATCACCGGCGGCCGGCCCGTGGCGCGCGTGTACTTCGTATCCAGGTGCCCGTTGACGACGCCCGGCGCGAACGCGGCGTAGGTCACGTCGCGCCCCGCGGGCGCGGCGCCCGGCGAGGTCAGCACCCGCCGTCCCTCGGGCGAGGCCAGCGCGAGCACGCGCACCCCGCTCCCGCGCAGGTTCTCGGCGGTCATCCGCGCGACGGCGGTGCCCGGGCCGAAGTCCAGCACCCAGTCCGCACCCGACGCGCGGATCTCGTCCGCGACCCCGTCCCAGCGCACCGGATCGACGAATTGCGCCCGCGCGAGATCGACCGCCCCGCCGAGCACCGGCGCCCAGCGCTCCCCGGCCGCCGGAGCCTCGAAGCGCGCCAACGCCTCCGCCAGCGCGGGCGAATGGAACGGGACATCCACCGGCAGCGGCGTCCACTCGAAGCGCAGCGGCGCACCCCCGCGCTGCCCCGCGCGCCGCGCCGCCGCCTCGGCTTCGGCCTGCGTCGTCAACCGGGCCCGCACCGCGTCGAGGTCCGCGGGCGGACCCGCGAGCACGATCCGTGTCCGCGTGTTGACCAGCGCCACCGACACGGCGCCGGTCAGCAAGGGCTCCAGCCGCTCGAGCGTGATGCCTTCGACCGCCGCCATCGGCGACCGCCCGACCGCGGCCGACGCCATCTGCAGCCCTTGGACCGCGGCACTCCGCAGGTGCCGCGCGAGCAGCGCGTCGTCGATCACGCCGCCCGGCGCCTCGGCGACCAGCGCCGCCGCGAGCAAGCCCTGCGAATGACCCGCGAAGCCCACCACAGAGCCGATGCCCGGCCCGAGCGCGTCGGCGAAGACCGCCCGCCAGAGCAACGCCTGCGCCAGCAGCGACAGCGGGTACGCGATCGCGGCGCCGCGCAGGTACGCAAGCGGTGGCGCGCCGTCGGGGTCCATCACCCAAGCGGCCACATCGGTGCCGTGCCGGTAGGCGCCGCTCGCCAGCCCGAGGTCCGAGGCCGCCACCTCGCCCAGGACGTCGCTCGCCAGCTCCGCGCCGCTCAGCAGCTCGGGTCGCTGCGCCACCAGCGTCGCGAGCTCGTCCAGCACGTCAACGCCCTGACCGGCGAAGGTCACGACGGCGCGCACCTCGTTCGCGGCCAGCCGTGCCGCCAAGCTCGCGGCTGGCGGCGCCGTTGGTGGCGGGAGATGGGTAAGGACTGGCGATCAGCGACATGTCAAGACGACTTGCCGACCGATGGCAAGTCACTAGATAATGCACATGAAAGCGTAATCCGATCCTCGACGTCGGAATTTGTTAGGGTCACCTAAGAGAGGCCCTCGCTCCGAGGGCCGCCAAGGTCATCTCGGAGGGCGGGCGAGTGAGCACCAGCGACAGGAACACGGCCGTGCGGAGGGGCAGCACCGTTCCCTTCCGGCTGCACGCCTCGGTTTCGTGCCCGCCGCCCGCGGCGCTCGCCGCGTCGATGGCGTGGGAGCTGGGCGATCTGGACGCCGAGCGGGTCGAGCGCGCCTACGACGCGCTGCTCGCCGCGACGCCGATCGAGCTCGAGTGCACCGCCGAGGACCAGCTGCGCGTGCTGGGCGAGGCGCCGCTGCGCGCCGTCCACGGTGGCGGGCCTGAGGCCCTGCTGCTCGACCGCGCGCTCGAACGCGGCCACGGCCACCGCATCCTCGTCGCCGTCCTGCTCGCGGAGCTCGGGCGCCGCGCGGGCGTGCCCGTCGGCGTCGTCGCCGGCGCCGCCGGCCACTTCGTCGCCCACCAGCGCCTCACGCAGGCGCTCGTGCTCGATCCGTCCACGGGCCAGCTCGTGGACGCGGACGAGCTCGGCGTGCTGCAGTGGCGCTGCGGCCACCAGGTCGCGGCCGAGCTGCTCGACGAGCTGCAGCCGCGCTACGAGCGCATCGGCGACCTCGCGCGCGCCCTGCACGTGGCGCGGATGCGCACCACGCTGCCGTTCGAGGACACCGAGGACGCCGCGGTGCGCCTCGAGCAACTCGCCGCCCGCTTGAATTAGCGGCCTTGCGGCAGGCCCTTCATGTCGGCGCCCGCGCCGAGCCCGGTTGGCTGACCTCCGCCGAAATCGCCGGCCCAAGACTGCACGACGCGCTCGAGATCGTCGGCCGCGCCCTCGACACGGACCGGCCCGACATCCAGGGCCAGCGCGTGATCGAGCTCGTCACCTGGTGGCTTGCCCTCCCCCTCGCGCACGCGCTGCTCGACGCGCGAACCGCTCCCTGATCTCGCACCTGAGAACACCCGCGTGTGGGTGCACGACGACCCGGCACCCGACGGCATCGGCGCGCTCATCCTCGACGACCGGCCACGACGACGCTCCCACTGAAAGCGCTCGTCGACGCCCACTTGTCACCGCTGGTCGCCGCGGTGTGCGCGCACACCCGCCGCCCGGCCAAGGCGCTGTGGCGCGGCGTGGACGACCGCATCGCCGGCGCCCTGATCTTCGTGGCGCAGTCCCGCGGCGAGGAGCCGCGCGGGTGCGAGCTCGCGCGCGAGGCCTATCCCGACATCGACCTGCGCACGCTCGAGCTGCCGGGCTACGCCCTGACCGTGCACGTGCGCTCGGGCTGCTGCCTGTACTACCGCATCCCCAAGGCGAAGTGCTGGGGGTGCCCGCTGCTCAAAGACGATGAGCGGCGGGCACTGACCACCAGCTAGCGCGACAGCGTCAGCTTCTTCGACAGCGTCTTGCCCGAAGCGGGCTTGACGTCGAGCACCACGGAGAACCGCTGCTTCGCGCCCCGCACGTACTTCTTGCCCGCGCTCGGACAGCGTGAGCCGCACCGTGGCCTTCTTCCCGGCACCGACGGTGTACTTCGCCGACTTGGTCAACGTGACGAACTGCTTCTTGACCTTGACGGCGCTGCGCAGCACCACCGTGCCGCGGCAGGTCGTCTGACCGGTGCACGACAGCGACGTCGACACGCGGCCGGACTTCACCTTCAGCGACTTCGAAGCCACGCCGGCCACACCGGCCTTGGGCGTCGCGGCCGGGACCGGGGTCAGCGTCGGCGTCGGCTGCACGACCGGTGTCGGGTTCGACGGTGGCCGCACGATCGGTGTGGGCGCGGCCCCCGGCCGCAGGATGCGGCGCGAACGGGTACGGGTCCGTCAGCGACGTACGGGTGAGCACGAGTCGCCGCGTGACACCGTTCGCCGAGGCGTCGAGGGTGATCACGCGGCTGCCCGCGACGTCGATGCCATCGCCCGTCGCGGCCGTCCACGTGGTGTCCGGCAGCGGCAGCGTGAGGGTCACCGGCCCGGCGGCTGCGACCGCCAGCGTCTCTTCGACGGTCACGTCCTTGGTCCCCTCGACGCTCCGGGCGCCCGCCAGGGCGATCGTCCCGCTCACGTCGACGCTCGTGGCGCTGCCGAGCCAGGCGTCTCGCTGGGCCTGGGTGAGCCGCAGCCGGAGCACGCCGGCGCCCAGCGTGGCCGTGGCCCCGGACGCCGCGCGCGAAGGTCCGGCACCCGTCAGCAGATCCGCGTCCACGGCGCCGGTGACCGGCACGGCATCGACCGTCCCGCCGTAGCCGGGCACGCGGAACTGGCCCAGCACGCCGGGCAGCGCATCCGTGTGCGTCGCGCCCTGGTTGACCTGCTGGCCCTGCAGGCAATCCAGGTACAGGTGGAACTGCTCGCCTGACGGGAACGTGAGCGCCGCGTCCACGTACAGGCTGCCGCGCGGGCGGATCGTGCCGCCGTCCGGGCGCGCCGGAATCGGACCGAGGCTCTCACCGAGCGCCTGTCGGACCGCGACCTCACCGCCCGTCGCCGTCCACGACTGCGTCGGGATGGGTGCGGCCTCCACCCAGATCGAGGACCGCGTCTCGTCCACGAGCCCGCTCGGCGCCAGCACGACGTTCGTGCGGGCGACCGTGGTGAGCGGGATCGGCGCGGTGACGCCTTCCGCCGTGTTCGTCGCCTCGAGCGCGAGCCACGCCTTGACGGGCAACTGGCCGTCGCCCAGCGGGATCATCGACGACTCGTAGGCGAACGTGACGATCCACGACGGGAGCAGGGCCGACACGGTGCCGCCTGAGTACCGCACCGTGTCGCCCACCGCGAGCTGCGCCCCCGGCGTGAGCTCCGTCCCGGAGCCATCGGTCAACCGCCCGTCGAACACCAGCGGGACCGGGCGCCAGTACCGGTCGTAGCTGTACTGGCACTGGTTCTCGAACTGGGTCGAGGCGGCACTGCTCGCGGGCGCCACGAGGGCACCGGCGAGCAGGAGGAGCGCAACTACTGCCCGACGCATACGGCTAGGAGCGCTTGAGCGTGATCGTCTTCGTGACGGCCGAGCCGCCGCTCACGGGCGTGAGCGTGACCTTGACCTTGACCGACTTGCGCTGCTTGAGCAGGGTCTTCGCGGCCTTGCTCAGCGAGAGGTTGACGTTCGACGCGCCCGCCTTGAGCGACACCGTCTTCGTCGCGGCGACCGTGACGACCTTCTTGGTCTTGCTCTTGCCGACGGCGTACTTGCTGACCGTCTTGGCCGCGACCTTGTACCGCATCGTGGTCGTGTTCGGGTTCCTCAGCGACAGCTTGACCTTGCCCGTCTTGGACGGCTTGACGCTGGTCGTGGAGCCGAACGTCGCCGGTCTGCACCGTCGGCTGCGGCACGGCCGCGGGCAGCGGAGCCGTGGCGATGGCCGGGAGCGGCGTGAACGCGAATCCGAAGCGGCCACGGAGGCCCACGGGCTTCTGCGCCCCACCCTGGTTGGTGAACGTGCCCGGCGCGGCCGGGTCACCCAGGAGCGGGTCCGGCGTGACCGGGTCCGCGTCCAGGAAGAAGTACGTCGTCTGGTTGGCCGCGATCTGGCCGTTGACGAGCGAGACGGCGCCGGGGATGCAGTCGTTGCTGGCGCCGTAGGCCTCGGTACCGGCGCGCACGAAGACGCTGCCGAACGGGCGGACGTTCAGCGGCTGGTTGTAGCCGACACGGTCGTAGCCCTCGGACTCGATCTGGACGATGCCGAGCTTGCCCGGCTGCGCGATCGTGAACTCGACCGGCCCGGCGCCCGTGGGCGTCCAGCGCGTGCCCTTCAGCGGCAGCACCACCGGCGGGACCGTGGCGGTGACGGCGTCGTTGGCGTAGTTCGCGGGGTTGCCCGGGCTGCCCGGGGTCGCGTCCGCGATGTTGATGCTCCACTGGCCCTTGACCGGGATCGTCTGCGTGCCCTCGACCGTGTTCGACGCGGCGATCGTGACCCAGGCGTCGAGCGGGAAGTCGCTCTTGCCGGTGTGGGAGATGTAGCGGTGCCCGAGACCAAGGGTCGGCGTCGCGTAGTAGTACGTCGTGTTGAACGGCGTCGTGGCGTCGCGGACCTTGGGCGGCTCGCCCGGGAAGTCGATCTTCTGGACGTAGGTGATGACCTGCGCAGCGCCGCTGCCGGTCGTGTAGGACCAGTAGTTGGCGCCGCCGTCATTCGGGTTCGCCCGGATCGACAGGGTGCGGGTGGTGTTCGCCTCCTGCGTGTACGGGATCAGCTGGCTGTAGCTGGAGGTCGCACCACCCGTGCGGCGGTACATCTGCTCGGCCACGCGCGTGTCGCGGAACTCGAGCGTCAGCTGCAGGTCCTGCAGCGCGAGGGCCTGGCCGGGGACGGCCGTGAGCGGCGTGGCCACGGTGCGGGACACGTCGATCGCGAGCGAGTTCAGGATGGCGTTCGGCGCCGGCGGATCGTCCGCCAGCGCACCGCTGTTCAGGTACGTCGCGAACGGGCTGATGCACGACCAACCGTTTCCGGCAGGGGCCGCGGTGGCCGGACTCGCGGCAACGGCCGCGGCCATGGCCACGACTGGTACAAGCATTATGCGTCTCATTCACTGCTCCGACTCGGGGGCCCGGAACGGCCCAGGGACTGTGTGGGAACAGGAGTCGACGCCCGCGGTGCCAGGCGTACTTCCCCCTCGTTGTCAAGTATCCTTGCCAACTGACGGGCGTATCCTATTACACCTGCGCAACGTCGAGGTATGGCAAGTCGAGCTGGAGCAGGCCGAGCCGCTGGTGGCGCGGCTTCGCGGACTGTTGTCCGCCGACGAGCGTGCGCGGGCTGACCGTCTGAAGCGCCCGGGACACGGCGAGCGGTGGATCGTCTCGCGGGCGGCGCTGCGGATCGTGCTCTGCGCGCGGCTCGGGTGCGTGCCCGAGGACGTGCCGCTGGACGTCGCCGAGCACGGCAAGCCGTTCGTGACCGGCACGCGCCTGCAGTTCAACCTCAGCCACTCCGGCACGCTGGCGGTCGTCGCCGTGGCGGAGGACCTCGCGGTGGGCGTCGACCTCGAACGGCCGGGTCGCAACGCCGCCGCGGTGGAGCGGACGCTGTCCGAGGGCGAGCGCGCGAGCGGCGACGACCTGCTGCAGCTGTGGTGCCGCAAGGAGGCATGGGCGAAGGCCTTGGGCGGCGGCCTGGGCTGGGCGCCCGAGGCCTTCGACACGACGCAGGTCAACGGCTATGCGCTGGCCGACCTCGCGCTGGACGGTGGCTACGTCGGCGCGCTGGCCGTGGAAGGCCGGGACGCGGCCCACACGCTCTGCCGGCTGACCTTCTGAGGAATCCACACGCGCAGCGCGCGCTCGGCGAACGCGTACGGCACGAGGTTCCCCTCCTCCAGGCAGAGCACGAACGGGCCGCGCTCGAACGCCACGTGCCCGCGGATCGAAGGCACGCGCGGGTCGGCCTCGATCACTCTCAGGCGCATGTCGAGATCGAGCGTGTTGTGGCCGGGGTCGGCGTCGACGTACCCGGGCGCGACCGGCCGGCCGTTGAGCTGCGCGTGCGCGCTCCAGGCCGGGACACGCAGGCGGACCGGGCGATCGGCGTCGATCTCGATCCGTCCCTCCCACGGGTACGCCGTGCGCACGCGCGCTCCTCCCACCGTGCCGGTCGCGTACTGGTGGATCGTCAGCACGCCGTCGTCTTCGGTGGCGAGGTAGGTGTGCAGCGAGGCGAGCAGCCGCATCAGGTTCGGCGGGCAGCACGCGCAGTCGAACCACGGGCGCCGGTCCGGGGTGCCGTGGAGCGTGTTCCAGTAGCTGTACGCGGAGCGGTCGAACGCGACGCCCACGAGCACGCCGTTGTAGAGCGTGCGCTCGAGCAGGTCGGCGAAGCGGACTTCGCCCGTGGCCTGCAGCAGGCGCCAGTTCCAGAACACGGACGCGATCGCCGCGCACGTCTCGGCGTAGGCGGACGCGGGCGCGATCTCGAATGGCGCGCCGAACGCCTCGTGCGCCCGGTCTGACCCGACGCCGCCGGTGATGTAGGTCTTGCCGTCGACCATGTCCTCCCACGCGGCCAGCAGCGGGTCCAGCGGCTCGCCGAGCTCGGTGAAGACGTCCGTGGCGCCGCAGTTCAGGTACAGCTGACGCACGCAGTGGCCCTCGACGACGGTCTGCTCGCGCACCGGGACGCGGTCGACGAGGTAGGCGGAGGAGCCGTAGCGCTGCGGGAGCGTGCCGTGGCCGCGGCGCTCGACGAAGCGGCGCGCCAGCTCGAGGTACGCGCGCTCGCCGGTGGCCCTGTAGAGCTTCACGAGCGCGAGCTCCGCCTCCGGGTGCCCGCAGAAGCCGGGTCGGTCGGTGAACGTCGCCACCAGGTGGTCGGCGACGCGGCGGGCGACGGGCAGCAGCGGCGGGTGCGCGAGGCCGGCCTCGATCAGGTGGCCCATGCAGTAGATCTCGTGCTCGTCGGCGAGGTTGCGGTAGCGCTCGTGGCCCGTGACCTGGAAGGCGGTGTCGAGGTAGCCGTCCGGCGCCTGCGCCGCGATGAGCAGCGCGGTGACCTCGTCCGCCATCCGCTGCAGGGCCGGCGACGGCGCGTTGCGCAGCTCCCACCCGAGCGCCTCGACCCACTTGTGCAGGTCGGAGTCCTGGTAGACGAGACCCCGGTGCGTCCCGCTGCCGGTGGCGGCGGCGCGCAGGTTGTCGAACGTGCCGGCCTCGCGGATCTGCCGCTCGCCGTCGGGGATCAGCACGTCGCGGTTGAACTGGCGCCGCCCGGCCCAGAAGCCGCCGTCGATCGTCGCCTTCATCGCATCCGCGGGAATCGTGAGCGCGACCAGGCGGGAGACGACGACCGCGATATACGCCACGCCGACGAGCTGCTCGATCATCACGAGCGAGCGCGCGAACGGGTCGATCGGGACCACGTCGCTGAGCCCGGTGCTCGAGAGCGTCGTGAAGCTCAGGAACAGCAGCTCCATCCACGTGCGCTGGGCCTCGGGGTCGACGGCGGCGGTGAAGGAGCCCGGCTCGATCGCCTGCCAGACCACGAACACGTACGCGAACCCCCACGCCACGAGCGTGAACGTCGCGCCGACCGCGAACAGCTCGTCGCGCGTGATCACATGGTCGGCAAGCATGTACCGGATCAGCCCGTAGGTGGCGTAGAAGTACAGGACCGCTTCGAGCGCCGCGCTGTACGGGAACAGCGCGTCGGAGTCCATGACCGCCTGGATGATCAGGAGGATCGTGGCCGGGACGCCGAGCAGCAGGCCGACCCACGTCCAGGTCGGTGACGCGCGCACGGCCAGCACGACGAGCGCGAGGACCATGATCCCGAACGCGCTGAAGACGGCCCGGCTGACGCCGTCGGCCTCCAGGAACGGATAGATCAGCAGGCCGGCGAGCTGCACGGCCAGCAGCACGGCGGACGGCTCCTTCTTGACGATGCGCAGCACGCCGGGGACCGTACCGGGTGAGCTAAGGTCACCCGCCGACATGCCTGAGGGTCTGGAGATCAAGGAAGGTCCGTACGGGCGCGGCGTCTTCGCCACGCGCGCGTTCGCCGCCGCCGAAGCGCTCGAGCACTGCCCGACGCTCGAGCTCCCCGGCGACGAGGTCGTCGGCCAGCTCGGCGACTACGTCTTCGGATCGAACGAGAACGAGGACGACGTGATCCTCCTGCTCGGCTACGGCATGCTCTACAACCACTCCTCCGAGCCGAACTGCGAGTACATCCAAGAGGCGCCGCGGGTGATCATGTTCCAGACGCTCCGGGCCGTCGAGCCCGGCGAGGAGCTGTTCATCGACTACGGCGAGGAATGGTGGTCGACGCGCAACCGGGAGCCCGACTGATGAGCGACGCCGACGCCCGCCAAGACCTCCTCGACGCCCTCGCCGAAGCCATCGGTGAGCTCGGCCTGGCCCTCGCGACCCTGGGCGAGGCCTACGAGCTGCTGGACGAGAACAGCCAGGACCGGCTGGAAGAGCAGCTCTTCGGGCCGATCCAGAAGGGCTACGGCCGGGCCCAGCGCACCTACGCCAGCTTCGCCGAGCGGGTGCGCCTGTCCAACCGCACGTTCACCGAGCCCTCCGCCGGCGTCCACTCCCGTGACCCGCGCGTCTACCTCGACCGCGCCATCGAGGCCATCGAAGAGGGCGAAGAGCGCCTGATCGAGCTCCAGGACTCGATGATGCCCGTCACCTACGGCGACCCCGAGCTGCGCGCCGGCCTCGCCGAGGTCCGCGAGTTCGTCGCCGCCGCCCGCGAGCGTTCGCACGACTTCATGCGAACGCTCGGGCGCTGAACCTAAAGGGGCCTGGCCCCTTTAAGTTCGCGGTACAGCTCCGACGTCTGCTGCGCGATCGCGGGCCAGGAGAAGGACTCGATCGCGCGCTTGCGGCCCGCGACGCCCATCCGCTTGGCGCGCTCCGGGTCGGCGATCAGCTCGTTCACGCGCGCCGCGAAGTCGGTGGCGAACACTGCAGGATCGCGGGGCGCCCCCGTGCCGTCGTCGCCCGGCTCGATCGGGACGAGGAAGCCGGTCTCGTCGTCGACGACGACTTCGACGATCCCGCCCGTTGCGGTGGCCACGACTGCGGCCTCGCACGCCATCGCCTCCAGGTTGACGATCCCGAGCGGCTCGTAGATCGACGGGCACGCGAACACCGTCGCGTGGCTGAGCAGCTGGATGACCTCGGGCTTGGGGATCATCTCCTCGATCCAGAACACGCCCTCGCGCGTGGCCTTCAGCGCTTCGACCCGCGCCGCGATCTCCGCGCCGAGCTCGGGCGTGTCCGGCGAGCCCGCGCACAGCACGAGCTGCGCGTCGGGCGCGAACTGCTTGACCGCCTCCAGCAGGTACACGACGCCCTTCTGGCGCGTGATCCGGCCGACGAACACCACCGACGGCTTCGCCGGGTCGATGCCGTACTTCTCGAGCACGTCGGTGTTCGGGTCCGGCTGGTACTCGTCGGTGTCGATCCCGTTGTAGATCACGTGCACGCGATCGGGGTCGATGTCCGGATACACGCGCAGGATGTCGCCCTTGGTCCCGTTCGACACCGCGATCACGGCGTCCGCGTGCTCGAGCGCCGTCTTCTCGGCGTAGCTCGACAGGCGGTAGCCGCCGCCGAGCTGCTCCTCCTTCCACGGGCGCAGCGGCTCCAGCGAGTGCACCGTGGCGACGTGCGGGATGCCCCACACGAGCTTGGCCAGGTGCCCGCCGTACTGCGCGTACCACGTGTGCGTGTGCACGATGTCGGCGTCCTGCGCGCCCGCGGCCATCGTCAGGTCGATCGACAGCGAGCGCAACGCGGCCAGCGCCGGCGCGTCGCCCGACAGCGCGTCCCAGGCCGTGTGCGGCACGTCGCCGACGCCCCAGCCGTGCACGGTGACGTCCTCGAACGCGCGCAACTCGCGCGCGAGGTACTCGACGTGCACGCCCGCGCCGCCGTAGACCTCCGGCGGGTACTCGCGGGTGAACAGGGCGACCTTCACGACGTGCTCCTTGCCACGGCGCGAAAGCGAGCCGCCAGGCGAGTTTTCGCCGAAGTATGCGAGCGCGCAGCGCGAGACATACGACTCATTCGTGACCCGCATGCCCTTGGGGATCACGACGATGCCGCCCTCGGACACGTGGAAGCGCTCGCGGTCCTTCTCGGGATCGACGCCGATCTCCACGCCCTCCCCCACGTAGACGTTCTTGTCGAGGATGGCCTTGCGCACGACCGCGTTGCGGTCGATCTCGACGCTCGTGCATGAGGATCGAGTCCTCCACGAGCGAGTACGAGTGCACGTACGAGAGCGGCGAGAGGATCGAACGGCGCACGGTGCCGCCCGAGATGACCACGCCGGCGCACACCATCGAGTCGATCGCCTGCCCCCGCCGGTCTTCCTCGTCGAAGACGAACTTGGCCGGCTGCGTGATCCCGGGCCACGTGTGGATCGGCCAGTCGTGGTTGTACATGTTGAAGATCGGGTGGACCGAGATGAGGTCCATGTGCGCGTCGTAGTAGGCGTCGAGCGTGCCGACGTCCCGCCAGTAGCCGCGGTCGCGGTCCGTCGCGCCCGGCACCTCGTTGGTCGAGAAGTCGTAGACCTGGGCGTCGTTCTGCGCCACGAGCGCGGGGATGATGTTGCCGCCCAGGTCGTGCTTGGACGTCTCGTCCGCCGCGTCGGCGGAGACGGTGCTGATCAGCGCCTCGGTGGAGAAGATGTAGTTGCCCATCGAGGCGAACACCTCGTCCGGCGAGTCGGGCAGGCCGACGGCGTCCTTGGGCTTCTCGCGGAACCGGGCGATGTCGCGCCCGTTGGCGGCCGTCTCGATCACGCCGAACTGGTCGGCCTGGTCGATCGGCGCGCGCAGCGCCGCCACCGTCACGCCCTTGCCGCTCGCGATGTGCTGCTCGAGCATCTGCCGCGGGTCCATGCGGTAGATGTGGTCGGCGCCGAACACGATGATGTGCTCCGGCCGCTCGTCGGCGATCAGGTTGTAGTTCTGGTAGATCGCGTCGGCGCTGCCCACGAACCAGCGCGGCCCGAGGCGCATCTGCGCGGGCACGGGCGTCACGTAGTTGCCCAGCAGCGGCGACAGCCGCCACGTGGTCGTGACGTGCTTGTCCAGCGAGTGGCTCTTGTACTGCGTCAGCACCACGATCTGGTGGAAGTTCGCGTTGACGAGGTTCGAGAGCGCGAAGTCGATCAGGCGGTAGTTGCCGCCGAACGGCACGGCCGGCTTGGCCCGGTCCGCCGTGAGCGGCGCCAGCCGCTTGCCCTCGCCACCGGCGAGAACCATCGTCAAAACCTTGCTCATCCGAGAATCCCCCTGGCTTCCTCGATGATCTGCTGCAAGTGATCCTCGCCCTTCAGGCTCTCCGCGTAGAGCTTGTAGATGTCCTCGGTGCCGGACGGGCGGGCCGCGAACCAGCCGCTGTCCGTCGTGACCTTCACGCCGCCGATGGCCGCGTCGTTGCCCGGCGCCTTCGTCAGCACCGCCGTGATCTCGTCGCCCGCGAGCGTCTTCGCGGTGATGTCCTCCGGCTCGAGCTCGAGGAGCTTCGCCTTGCGCTCGGCGTCGATCGGCGAGTCCACGCGCTTGTAGGCGGGCGCGCCGTGACGCTGGGTGAGCTCCTCGTAGTGCTGCCCCGGGTCCTTGCCGGTCTTGGCCGTGATCTCCGCGGCCAGCAGCGCGAGCAGGATGCCGTCCTTGTCGGTGGACCACGGCGTGCCGTCCTTGCGCAGGAACGACGCGCCGGCGCTCTCCTCCCCGCCGAAGCCGAGCGTGCCGTCGATCAGCCCGTCCACGAACCACTTGAAGCCGACCGGCACCTCCACGAGCGTGCGCCCGAGGTCGTGGGCGACCAGGTCGATCATGGTCGAGGAGACCAGCGTCTTGCCGATCCCGACGTCCTGCCCCCAGTCGCGCGCGCCGCCGAACAGGTAGTGGATGGCGACCGCGAGGTAGTGGTTCGGGTTCAGCAGGCCGGCGCTCGGCGTGACGATGCCGTGACGGTCGGCGTCCGGGTCGCAGGCGACGGCGACGTCGAACTGGTCCTTGTATTCGATCAGACCGCTCATCACGTACGGCGACGAGCAATCCATCCGGATCTTGCCGTCGTGGTCGAGCGGGACGAACCGGAACGTCGGGTCGACCTCCTCGCTGACCACCTCGAGGTTGAGCTGGTGGCGCTCGGCGATGGCCTTGAAGTACGCGACCGACGCGCCGCCCAGCGGGTGCGCGCCGATGTGGACGTTCGCCTCCCGGATGGCGTCGATGTCGATCACGTTGGGGAGGTCGTCGACGTACGCGGACACGTAGTCGTGCGGCGTGGTCTGGGCCGGGGCCGTCGCGATCCGGCGCGTCTCGCCCAGCAGCTCGTTGGCGACGCCCTCGATCGACTTCGTGATGTCGGTTCCGGCCGGGCCGCCGGACGGCGGGTTGTACTTGTAGCCGCCGTCCTCGGGCGGGTTGTGGCTCGGCGTGAGCACGATCCCGTCGCTGCCGGGGTGCGTGAGGATCGCGTGGCTGAGGGCGGGCGTCGGCGTGTAGCCCTCGTCGGCGTCGACGCGGACGTCGAGGCCGTGGGAGGAGAAGACGCTCACCGCCGTGTGGAACGCGGGCTCCGACAGCGCGTGCGTGTCGCGCGCGACGAACAACGGCCCGGTGATCCCCGCCGCTTTTCGGTGCCTCGCGATCGCCTCGCTGATGGCCAGGACGTGGGCTTCGGTGAACGTGCCCTTGAGCGAGGTGCCGCGGTGGCCGGACGTCCCGAAGGACACGGGGCCGGTCGGTTTGCGGCGATAGGCCGCGTGCAACTCTTCGAGATCGACGAGCTGGGACGGGTCTGGACGGGTGCCGGCGGAGGGGCTCACGCGGCGAACCATTGCACTTGCGGCAGTAAGGTGCGCGCATGCGGCAGTTGACGAGCCTCGATGCGCAGTTCCTCGCGTTGGAAAACGCACACCAGACGGGGCACGTCGGCAGTCTGGCCATGCTCGACCCGTCCACCGCGCCCGGCGGTTCGTTCGGGTGCGGTGAGGTCACGCGGCTCATCTCCGAGCGCGGCACCCAGCTCCCGCCGCTGCGGTGGCGGCTCGCCGAGGTGCCGCTCGGGCTCGATCACCCGTACTGGGTCGAGGAGGCCGAGATCGACCTCGGCTACCACGTGCGCGAGATGGCGCTCGCGTCGCCGGGCACGGACCAGCAGCTCGCCGACCAGGTGGCGCGGATCATGGCGCGGCCGCTGGACCGCGCGCGGCCGCTGTGGGAGCTGTACGTGATCGAAGGGCACGAGTCCGGGCTCGTGGCCGTGCTGACGAAGATCCATCACGCCGTGATCGACGGTCTCAGCGGCGCCGAGATCATGGCGCTGCTGCTGGACCTCACGCCCGAGGGCCGCGAGGTGGAGCCGCCCGACGAGGATCTCGCGGATCCGGCGCCGTCCACGACGCAGATGCTCGGGCTCGGGCTGATGGGCCTGCCGCGCTACCCGTTCCGGATGCTCAAGGCCATCCCGAAGGCGATCCCGAACCTCGACCAGACGGCGTTCGGCGTCTTCCCGGGCATGGGCACCGTGTCGCGCGTGGCCGCCAAGTTCGTGCGCGACGGCGTGGACCGGCCGGATCTCGTGGCGCCGAAGACGAAGTTCAGCGGACGGATCTCGCCGCACCGGCGGTTCGCGTTCGGGCAGCTCCAGCTCGACGACTTCAAAGCGGCGAAGAACAAGCACGGGACGACCGTCAACGACGTCGTGGTGAGCGTGGTCGCCGGCGCGGTGCGGCGATGGTTGATCGAGCACGATGACCTCCCGGACGTGCCGCTCGTCGCGCAGGTGCCGGTGAGCGTGCGCACCGGCGACCAGTTCGGCACCTACGGCAACCGGATCCTGCTGATGGCGGCGCCGCTGTACACCGACGTCGAGGACCCCGCCGAGCGGCTGCAGCGCACGCACGAGGCGCTGTCGGACATGAAGGAGCGGCGCGGCGCGCTGCCCGCGATGCTGCTCCAGGACGCGAACAACTTCATCCCGCCCGCGGTCTTCGCCCGGGCGGCGCGGCTGACGTTCGCGTTCTCGACGTTCCGGGCGGGGCGCAGCGCGTGGAACATGGTCATCTCCAACGTGCCCGGCCCGCAGTTCCCGCTGTACATGGCCGGGGCCAAGCTGATCGCCAACTATCCGGTGTCGGTCATCCTCGACGGCATGGGGCTCAACATCACGGTGATGAGCTACATGGGGCACATGGACTTCGGGATCGTCGCCGACCGCGACCAGATGCCCGACGTGGACACGCTGCTGGACTACATGCGCGAGGAGCTGGCGGCGCTATGAGCTCCGACAATCTGCGCGAGGTCGAGGCGGGCGTCACCCGCGACCTGCGCGACCGCCAGACCTACGCCGGCTATCTGCACCTGGACCGGCTGCTCTCGGCCCAGGTCCCGCTCAGTGAGCCCGAGCACCACGACGAGCTGCTGTTCATCGTCCAGCACCAGACCAGCGAGCTGTGGATGCGGCTGATCATCCACGAGCTGGACGCGGTGCTCACGGCGCTGTCGATCGACGATCTCGGGCCCGCGCAGAAGGGCCTGGCGCGGGTCAAGCAGATCCAGCGCCAGCTGTTCGAGCAGTGGGGCGTGCTGGCGACGCTCACGCCGTCCGAGTACGTGAAGTTCCGCGACGTGCTCGGGCCCGCGAGCGGGTTCCAGTCGCTGCAGTACCGGATCATCGAGTTCCAGCTCGGCAACAAGAACCGGCAGATGCTCGCCGTCTTCGCCCACGCCCCGGAAGAGCACGCGCGGCTCACGACGGTCCTGGAAGCACCTTCGCTCTACGACGAGTTCCTGCGCCACCTCGCGCGGCGCGACTACCCGGTGCCCGCGGACCTGCTGGACCGCGACTTCTCCGAGCCGCACCGCCGCCGCGAGGACCTCCTGCCCGTGTTCAAGGCCATCTACGACGCGCCCAAGCGCGACTGGGAGACCTACGAGATGTGCGAGGCGCTCGTGGACGTCGAGGAGAGCTTCCAGCTCTGGCGCTTCCGGCACATGAAGACCGTGCAGCGGATCATCGGCTACAAGCGCGGCACCGGCGGGTCCAGCGGGGTCGGGTTCCTCCGCGCCGCGCTGGACCTGACGTTCTTCCCCGAGCTGCTGGACGTCAGGACGGAGATCGGGCGCTGAAGAAGCGGCCGAGGGCGTCGCCGACCGCCCGGTGGTCGTTCTCCATCGGGATGTGGCCGGCGTTCGGGATGCGGATGAGCTCCGTGTTGGGCTCGGTCGCCGCGAAGCGCTCGGCGTAGGTGATGGGCTGGAACGGGTCGTCCTCGCCCCAGACGAGGAGCTTGGGCACGGATGACTGCACGAGCTGGTTCGTGTACTTGGAGTCGGCGGCACCGGCGAGGGCGAGCCACGACTGCGCCTTCTCCGGGTCGTGCCACGGGGAGAGGTAGTCGGCCAGCTCGCGCTCCTCGGACATGCGGCCGAACGCGACGTACAAGGCGCGCTTGCGCCACTCGACCAGCTCCTCGACGGTGACCGCCGCGGCCACCTCGGGGTCGCGGAACCGCTTGACGCCGTCGACGGGCCACGAGTCGTAGGTCACGGAGTTCACCAGCGCGAACCGGGGCACGGTGCGCCGGCCGTGCGCGGCCAGGTGCTGGGTGACCGCACCGCCGATGTCGTGGCCGGCGACGAGCAGCTCGTCGCCCGCGCCCAGCGCGTCCGCGAAGCGCTCGACCCACGTGGCGAGCGCCGGCACCGTGGCCGTCTCGAGCGTGAGCCGCCCGCCGGAGCGGCCCGCACCCGGGAAGTCCACGGCGACCGCGCGCACGCCGTGCTTGGCGACCGCAGGCATGATCGGCGCCCACACGCGGCTCCAGTAGGTGCCGTGGAGCAGCAGCACCAGCGGGCCCTCGCCCGCGGACAGGAAGCTGATCGGGATGCCGTCGACGGTGATCTCGGAGCGCATCCCGGCAGCCTTGCGTGTGGCGCGGCGGATGTACAACGACCGTTCGTGGCCTCACGATCACGCATGCTGATCACGACCTCCGGGCACGAACGTGGGTGTCTATTCGGGAGGCTGGACCATGCGGGTATTGCGTTCACTGGCGGCCGCGCTCGTCGCGTTCGCGCTGTTGGCCGGGACGGCGGAGGCGAACGCGCCGGGGGTCGAGCGGGCCGACCTGGTCACGCACGTGTTCCCGGAGACCGGGCACCGCGTCGTGGCCGTCGCGCTGCGGTACGACGAGCCGGTGTCCGTGCGGCGGGCCGCACCGACGGCCTTCAGCGTCACGGCGACGATCGACGGCGTCACCGCACCGCGCACCGTGAAGGACGTACGCGGCGAGGGTGGCGCACTGATCCTGGAGCTCGACGCCGCGGACGCGAACGCCGGCGTCAACGGCAACAGCGCCGACGGCGCCACGGCGCCGCGCAACCTGGTCGGCGCGTACACGATCACGCAGACCGCCCCGATCCGGGGCCTGGAGACGCTGCCCTACTCGCTCGAGAACGACGGCGTGGTCAACCCGGTCGTCGACCGCTTCGAGCGCCGGTCGTTCACCGACGCCGCCGGGACGCGGCTCGCGTTCCGGCTCTATCGGCCGAAGCCGTCCCGTGGGCGCGTGCCGCTGGTGCTCGTCCTGCACGGCGGCGGCGAGACCGGCTCGCCGCAGGTCACGCCCGCCAACACGACCAACATCACGGCGAACCGCAGCGCGATCGTGTGGGCGACGCGGCGCGAGCAGGCGTACGTCGTCGCGCCGCAGCTGCCGGGGCGGCAGTCGCAGTGGACGGAGCCCGCCATCCAGGCGAACGTGATGGCGCTGGTCGACCGGCTCGCCGAGCGGTACCCGATCGACCGTGACCGGATCTACCTCACCGGGCTCTCCCGCGGGGCGCGCGGCGCGATCGAGTTCCTGGCCAACTACCCGACGACGTTCGCGGGCGCCCTGCTCGCCGCCGCGCGGGCGGAGAACGACGACGTCTCCGAGGTGGCGAAGTTCGCGCACGTGCCGATCTGGTTCACGCACGCCGCCGACGACCCGATCGTCCCGTACCAGGGGAGCGTCGACCTCGCGAACGCCTTGGAGGCGGCCGGCACGCGCGTCGTCCGTGGCGAGTGGGCGGGCAACAACTCGGCCGGCCCGGAGCAGGATCGCGCCGCCGAAACGGCGGCCCGACGCCTGCTGCAGCGCGCCCGCGGCGCCTCGCTGTTCACGACCTACACGCCGGGCACCGTCGCCGTCAACCCCCACTTCTCGTGGGGGCCGACGTACGAGACGGACGTGATGCTCGACTGGCTGTTCGCTACTTCAAGGTGACGCTGACCGTGGACTTGGCGCTGCCCACGGTGAGGGTGAGCGAGGTGCTCAGCGCCTTCTTCTGACGTTTGAGCGCCTTCTTGGCCGCGGACGTCGGCTTGAGCGTGGTCGCGAGCTTGCCACCGGTGCACTTCGTGGTGCCGGTGGCGAGCGTCGTGCCCTTGAGCTTGAGCTTCTTCGCGTTCGCCTTCGAGAGCGCGAGCGTGACCTTGCCCGAGACCCCGGACGTGCACTTGCCGCTGACCTTCAGCCCGCTCTTGACGAACGTCTTGAGCTTCGTGGTCTTCGGCTTGTCGAGGCTGGCCGTCGGCATGGCCTGAGGCACCGGCGTGGGCACGACCGTCGCCGCCGGTGTGGCCGTCGCGGCGGCCGGCGGGCCGGGCGTCGCCGTGGCGGTCGGGGTCGCGTCGCCGTCGCCGTCGGGATCGTCGCCGTCGCGGTCGACGACGATCGAGCCCGTCATCGTCCGGCGTGGCACGATAGCACACGAACGGTCGTACGTCCCGGGCTGGTCGAACCGGCACGAACCCTGCCCAGGGATCCGCCGGAAGTCGGTTGAGCGGCGGCGCGGCTTGCCGGCGTCAGGCCCCGCCGTCTGGGTGCAAGCCGTCGGCTTGCGCGCCGTTGAAGACGCACGTTGTGGATCTCGGTGCCCGCGCCGGTCGGGAACGCGAAGTTCACCGTCGAGCCTGCTGGAACCGTGACGCTGTTGTCCGGCGGGTCGCTGCTGCGCGCCGTCCTGGAACCAGTTGCGCGTCAGGGCACCGAAGTCGTCGCGGGCGACGATCGCCGGCGCCGGGCGGCGCCGTCACGACCGTGGGCGTCGCCGTCGGCGTGGCGGTCGGCGTCGCCGTCGGCGTGGCGGTCGGCGTCGCCGTCGGCGTGCGCGCGTCGGCGTCGGCGTCGGCGTGGGCGTCGGCCGGTCCGACCACGACCGTCGCCCTCCATCACCGCCGTGCGCGATCGCACAAGAACGTGTACGTGCCGGGGACGTTGAACGTGCACTCGCCCGACCCAGGCCCGGACGGGTACGCGGGCAGCGGCGCGGTCGCGGACCCGGCCGACGCCCTCGGTCTGGCGGTGCACGAGCGTCGGCGCCTCGCTGGTGAACCGCACGTTGTGCGGACGTTGCCGCTCGCGGAACGTCGAAGCTGACGGTCGACGCCGGCCGGCGACCGTCACGCTGTTGTCACCGGACAGGCCCCGCGGCGTCCTGGAAGTAAGTTCGTCGCCCACGATGAACGCCGCGGCCGGCACGGCCGGCTTCAGCTCTCGCCCCACGCGAACGTGGGAACGAACACTGCGACCACCATGGCGCTGACGAGCCATGGCAGAGACTCTCCTCCTGCGGCGATTCACGGGACCCCCTCCCGGAAGGACAGACTCCCGTCAGCGTAGCTCGCTTTTGCCCGTATGCTGCGCAAAAGCTGGTCAGTTCGCGAACCTGGCGCGTCTAAGGCTTGAAGTCGATCCAGGCCGCGCTGATGGGTGAGTCGAGGTCCACGCCGTCGGTCGCCCAGGCCTGGAGCCGGTACCGCGCCGCCTTGGTCTGCAGGCGCTTGGGCAGGTTGACGTTGATGTTGAGCTTGCCCGGGGCCTCGACCGCGACGCGCTTGGTGGCGACGATCTTCTTGCCCTTCTTGAGGCGCACGGTGACGACCACGGGCTCCTCGACCTCGACCCGGGCGCGCGCGCCCTTCTCGGTCGGTGTGGCCTTGAGCAGCTCGAGCGTGGGCGGGATGTTGTCGCCCTCTTCGAACACCGTCGGCGCCGTCGTGTCGTTGACCAGCGCGTTCGGGTCGGGCGGCTCCTCGCCGGTCTCCCACGGCTTGCCCGGGTCCACGGGCGGGCCTGGATCGGCCGTGCCGACGTTGACCACGCCGTTCATGCCGCCCGGCGTCAGGCCACCGTGGATGGAGCAGTAGAACTGGTAGGCGCCCGCCGTGTCCATGACCGCGCTCGCGGTGGGCACCTCGTAGGAGGCGCCGAGCCGGGTGCCGGGCGCAGACGTGCCGGGCGGGACGAGCCAGATGTCGTGCACGGCCGCGTTCGCGTTGCCCGGCTGCGTCAGCCGCCACGTGACCGTGTCGCCGACCTGCGCCGGCAGCGTCGCCGGCCACCACACGGTGCGGAAGGACGGCGAGTCGTAGGCCTGGACGAAGCGCGTGACCGCGGCCTCGGCCGCGGAAGGCGCCAGCGCGAACGCGACCAGCGTCGCGATGAGCAGTCGCAGCCAGGAGATCCGCGAAGCGATCTCCAAGCCGAAGTGAGCACGCCCCGGCGAAGCCGGCCGCGCGCACGAAGCGCCGCTCATGCCACGACCTCCATCTGCCCCATCATCGACATGTCGCCGTGCTCGGCGGCGTGGCAGTGGAACACGTACAGGCCCTGCGAAGTAGTCGAAGTACGGCCGCACGACGACGGTCTCGTTCGGATACACCGCGACCGTGTCCTTCCACCCCCGGTCGCCCGGATGCGGCGCTTTGCCGTTCATGCTGACGATCTTGAAGTGGTAGCCGTGCATGTGCATCGGGTGCGTGCGGTTGGACAGGTTGCGCCACGTCCACAGCTCGGTGGAGCCCTGGCGCGGACGGCAGTCGATCCGCATCTCGCTGAACCCGCCGCCGCCGATCTGCCACACCGACGCGCCGCCGGCCAGGCCCTGGAAGGTCAGCGGCCAGGAGCGCTCGGCGTTGACCTCCGGCAGCTCCTCCTCCTCGCGCATCAGCTTCGGGATGCGCGCTTCCTCGGCGGACCCCCGCACCACGTCGAAGCGCATCACCGCGCTGGTCGACGGCTCGCCGCCCTGGTTGTGCAGGATGACCTTCGAGCCGACGCCGAACTGGCGGAAGTCGACGATCACGTCGACGCGCTCGGCCGGCTCCATCGGGATCTCCTTGCGCCGCACGGGCGCGGGGAGCAGGCCGCCGTCGGAGCCGATCTGGATCATGTCGCGCCCGTTGCCGAGCTTGAGCATGTAGGCGCGCGCGTTGGACGCGTTGAGGAAGCGCAGGCGGTAGAGCCGCCGCTCGACCTGCATCCGCGGCGCGACGGCGCCGTTGACCAGGATCGTGTCGCCGCGGAAGCCGCGATCCAGATCCAGCCGGTAGCGGAACGAGCCGTCCTTGTTGAACGAGCGGTCCGTGATCATCAGCGGCACGTCGTAATCGCCCTGCGGCAGGTCCAGGTGCTTGTCGTCCGGGTCCTCGAGCAGGTAGAACGCCGCGAGCCCGGCGAACAGCGTCTGGGCCGTCTCACCGTGCGCGTGGTCGTGGTACCAGAGCGTCGACGAGTGCGCGACGTTCGGGTACTTGTACAGCCGCTCCTCGCCCGCGGGGATCGCGTCGTGCGGGTGCCCGTCGAACTGCGGCAGCGTGACGCCACCGTGCAGGTGCACGTTCAGCGAACGGCCGCTCTGGTTGCGCTGCAGGACCTGGACCTCGCGGCCGCGCCGGGCCTTGATCGTCGGCCCCGGGAAGCTCCCGTTGTAGCCGAGGATCGGGGTCTGCAGGCCGGGCAGGATGTCCGCCGTCCCGGGCTGCATGGTGAGGACGTACTCCTCGAGCTTCTTGGTCGCGTTGACCGGCCGCGCGACCGCCGGGATCGGCAGATCGCGCTGGAACGGCTCGAACGGGCTCGCGAGCTGCGAGCGCAGGTTCGCGCTCGTCTTGCCGCGCGCAGCCGTCGCACGCTTGTCGAAGTCGAAGGAGCAGACCAGGGCGAGGGCGCCGGCGCTGTGGTAGAGCGCCGACCGCCGGGTCATTCCGTCACGTTCCCAGTCCATCAGCCCCGCCCCTTGCCCTTCAACGTGATCGACCGCAGTAGCCGTAGTGGTTCCGATCGGGCCGGCGAGCCTGAGCGTGAGCGTCACCGGCAACGATTGCTTGTAGTCCTTCAAGGCTTTTCGGGCCTGCGCGTTCGGCTTGAGCTTCACCGTGAAGCGGCCGAACTGGTTGCAGGTCGCGTCGGCCGTCGAGAGCTCGAACGTGGCCTGGCGCTTCTTGGCCTTCACCCGCAGCCGCTTGGCGGCGAGCTGGTTGCCGACCGACATCGTCATCGTGCCCGTGCCCGCCGAGACGCAGCGCGACGTGACCGTGAGCTTGTTCTCGAGGAACTTGGCCACCGTCATCTGCGCGGTCTTGGGCTTGTCGATCGCGGCCCACGGCTTCGGCACGCGCGCCGGCACGATGTCGCGCGGCGGTTCCGGCGTCGCGGTCGGCGTGGGCGTCGGGGTGGGCTCTGTGCCGTCACCGACGACGACACGGCCCTCCATCTCCGGGTGCGCCATGCACACGAACGTGTAGACGCCCGCGTCGTTGAACGTGCACTCGCCCGACCAACCCGGGGGCATCGAGAACTGCGGCAGCGGCGGCGCCGGGAGGATCGCGATGCCCGTCCGCTGCACGCACGACGTCGGGTTGTTCACGAACACCACGTTGTGGACGTTCGCGCCCGCCGGGTAGCTGAAGTCCACGGTCCCGCCGGGCGCGACCGAGACCGAGTTGTCGTTCTCGTCACTGCTCGCGGCGTCCTGGAACCAGTTCCTGGCCGTCGGACTGGTGCGGTCCTTGGCCAGGATGCCCGGCCGGCCGGGCGCAACCGTCGGGACCACGGTCGGCGTGGCCGTGGGGGTGGCCGTCGGCGTCGCGGTGGGCGTCGGCGTCGGCGTCGGCTCACCGGCGGCCGTGACGATGACCGTGCCGGTCATCTCCACCGGGTGCGTCTGGCACACGAACGCGTACGTGCCCGCGGCGGCGAACGTGCACTCGCCGACCCAGCCGGGCGGCTGCGCGAAGTCCGGCATCGGCGCCACCTGGTCGTTGTCCGGGAGCGGGAGCGTCGGCGACACCGTCGTCTTCACGCACGTCTCGGGCTTGGACGCGGTCCGGAACTCCACGTTGTGGAAGTTGGAGCCGGTCGGGTAGTCGAACGTGACCTTCCCGCCCGCCCGGATCGTCACCGTGCTGTCGCTGGTGTCCGCGCTCGCCGCGTCCTGGAACCAGTTGCGCAGCGGGCTCGCGGTGTCGTGCGCGGAGACCCGGCCGGT
The DNA here is from genome assembly GCA_963724195.1 of uncultured Solirubrobacteraceae bacterium. Classification (GTDB taxonomy): domain Bacteria; phylum Actinomycetota; class Thermoleophilia; order Solirubrobacterales; family Solirubrobacteraceae; genus Solirubrobacter. The sequence goes on from CAVRTQ010000024.1 coordinate 57,876, forward strand.
GGTCGGCGCCGTCGTCGGCGTGGCCGTCGGCGTCGCGGTGACGGTCGGCGTCGCCGTGGGCGTGCCCTCGGCGTGCACGACGACCGTGCCCTTGAAGCCGTCCGGGTTCACGCCCGAGTGGAACGTGTACGTGCCCGGCGCGGTGAACGTGCAGTAGCCGGCCCAGCCGGGACCCTGCGTCCACCACGGCAGCGTCGTGCCGTAGCCCCAGACGGGCCCGGCGGTCTGCACGCAGGTGGCGGGCTCCAGGCTCCCGCGATCCCACACGACGTTGTACTCGCCGGTGCCGGCCGGGTAGCTGAAGTTCACGCGGCCGCCGACCACGATGTCCACCGTCCGGTCTTGCGGATCGGTGACGTCGGCGTCGCGGAAGCCGCTGTCGGAGACGACCATGTTGGCGACCGGTAGCGGGTCAGCCGCGCCACCGAGGGCGAGGGCGGGGGCGCACACGAGAGCGAGCAGCGCGCAGACGATCCAGGGCAGTGAGCGCTTCATGGCGTGGTGGTGGAGAGCGTGAACGTCAGGGTCTTCGCGTACTGGCCGGCGCGGAGCGCGTCGGTGGTCGCGACGGGTTGCTGGAAGCCCAGCGTGAGTACGGCGTTGGCTATCGGCGTCGCCCACGTCGCCAGGCTCAGGGGCGTGCCGGACACCGCCGCGTAGGCGGCGGTGGTGCCCGCGCGGGCCCGCAGCGCCTGCGGCATCACCGCGGCGCCGTTGACCAGGCGGCCCGGCGAGGCGGCGTTGCGGTCGGTGACGGTGAGCTGCGCCGCACCCGCGGTGGAGATCACGGTCGCGGTGGTGGACGCCGTGTAGGTGGCGGCCACGCCCGGGATCATCGGCGCGAACGCGGCCGGCGCGCCGAGCTTGAGGCTCAACGTCAGCGGGACCGTCGCGACGATGTCGACGTCCTCCTCCGCGTTGGGCAGCGGCGGGATCTCGAACTCGATCGTCTTGCTCACCCGCTCGCCGTCGGCGTAGATGACGGTCAGCGTCGCCGTCACCGGCCCGTCGTCGGGATACGTGTGCGTGACCCGTTCCCCGGTCGCGGTGCCCCCGTCGGAGAACGTCCACTCGTAGCCGACGCCGCCGGAGCGCCCGGCGTCGAAGTCCACGGTGGCCGTGTCCGGGCGGATCGCGTAGCGCGGGTCCGGTCCGGGCGTGTCGGCGCCGCCGGTGTAGCTGAACCGCCACACGCCGGTGGAGCTGCCGAGCCCGAGGCGCGAGCCCGACGCGGCCGCGACGTACAGCGCGCCGTCGGCTCCGAAGTCCAGGTCGATCATCCGGTGGGCCCCGAGCAGGGCGGCCGGGATGATCCCGTACAGCGAGTCGGCCGCGACGGGCTGGCCGCCTTCGGCCTCGGTCTCCGGGTCCATCAGCAGCGCGTGGCGCACGTTGCCGGCGCCCGCGAAGTCGGCGAGGAACCAGCGGCCGTCCCAGTAGGCGGGCCACGTGCCGGCCTTGGCCTGCGCCGGGCGCCGGTAGGTGCCGCCGCTCACCACGGACTGGCTGCCGCCGAGCGCCCACGGGCAGCGGCGCGCGGTGTCCAGACCGTTGCTGGTGTTCGAGTCGTTGTAGACCGCGACGCCGTTGGCGTTGCGCGGGAAGTCGTAGCAACCGCCCTGCGGGCCGTACCAGACGTTGGCCGGCTGCGGCGCCGGGATCAGCGCGCGGCCGGTGTTGAACGGCGAGTCGTTCGGGATCTGGTCCGCGGACGAGCACTTCCAGAACGCGCTGGGCGCGCCGTCGTCGAGTCGGCGCCGCCGCGGACCGTGCCGCGCGGCGTGTCCGGCCAGCCGAGGTTGGCCGCGCCGCCGCCGCCGATGGCCGGCAGCGTCGCGCGGTAGCTGAAGCGATTGCCGGCGGCGCAGTACGGCCAGCCATAGTTGCCGGCGCCCTTGATCAGGGCGGCGGTCTCGGTCTTCGCGGGGCCCCACTGGACCGAGTTGTTCTGCTGCTCGGTGCCGGTCCACGCGGCGGAGATCGTGTCCGTCTTGGCGTCGATGTCCAGCGAGCGCACGTCGGAGACGCCCATCGCGAAGATCTCCGGCTTGCTGAGCTTGTCGTCGAGCGGGAACAGGTTGGGCCCGTTCGGGGCGTCCGCGCCGGGAATCGTGTACGTCTTGTCGAGGCCGGGCACCGGGCCGGGGTCGGCGAGCGGCGTGATCCGCAGCACCTTGCCCTCGTACGCCTTCGTGTTGGCCGCGGTGCCGCGCGCGTCGCTGATCGTGACCTCGGCCCCGGTCCCCGGGACGGTGTGCTCCGGGTGCGCGTTCGTGTAGCCGCCGCGGTAGGCGTTGGTCGCGCCGTCGATCGTGTCGCCGGTGGCGATGTAGAGGTTGCCTTCGGAGTCCCAGTCCATCGCGCCGCCGAGGCGGGAGGCGCTGTAGACCTGGGTCATCCAGTGGAAGATCACCCGCTCCGACCCGGCGACGAGCGTCTTGGTCTGCGGGTCGAACGTGAAGCGCGAGAGGCGGCGCTCGCCCATGAACGCGAGCCGGTCCAGGCCCGGGCCGAGCTGCTTGGCGGGGTCGGACGTCGCCGCTCCCCGCTCCCCCTTGGCGTACGGGTGGTACTGGACGTAGATGTACGGGCGGCCCGTGGTGAAGTCCGGGTCGAGCGTGAGGCCGAGCAGGCCGTGCTCGGAGCTCTCGCCGCGCGCGCCGAAGACCTCGAGGTCCGCGACCTTGGCGATACCGCCGGACTGGTCGAGCACGTGGATCGTGCCGCAGCCCTTGCCGACGCCGGGAATCGTCCAGTCCGTGGTCTGCGGCATGCCGGCGAAGCAGGTGGCGCGGCCGGAGTAGAACACGCGCCCGTCGGCGGCCGTCGCGAGCGCGTTGATCTCGCCCGTGTTCGACGTCAGCCCGTCCGGGTTGGGCGGCGTGAGGCGGGTCGCGGCGTAGTTGGCGTCGATCGTCGCCTTGCAGTTGCCGCGCGACATGCCGGCGGCCCACTGGATCGCGCCGAGCAGCTGGCGCGTGACCGCGGGCTCCCCGTACGCGGCGGCCGTGCCACCGAGCGCGGTGTAGAAGGAGCGGCCGGCGCCGACGTCGCGGCACCAGGAGACGGCGCGCTCGTTCTGGGGCTGGATCCGGTTGTCGGAGCCGGTGAAGCGCGTGACCGCGTCGTTGGTGACCGAGGTGCCGTCGGGCAGCGCGCCGAAGCGCACGCGCGCCACGGTGTGCACCTGTCCCGGTCGGGTTCGCCGCCCACTTGTAGTACGTGTCCGTGTGCCCCTTCCACACCAGCGGGTTCGCGCGCGTCGCGGGATGCACGCGGTCCAGGAACTCGACGTCCTGCGGGCTCGTGCTCGACGCGGTCGTGCGGATGTCGCCGGTGAGGCCGATCAGCGTGTCGAAGAACGCCTCGCCCTCCTCCAGCTTGGCCGTCTCGCCGACGCCCACGAAGCCGCCGCCCGCCGTGACGTAGTCCTGCAGCGCGGCCTGCTGGCCGCCGTCGAGGACGTTGCCGGCGGAGTGCACGAACGCCACCGCGCGGTACTGCGACAGGCTCGCCGTGCTGATCGCGGCGGCGTCGCTCGTCACGTCGACGGTGAAGCCGTTCGCGGCGCCGAGCGCCTGGACCGCCGCGGCCGCGGGTGCGGAGGCGGCGTTGGCCGGGCCGGCGGTGCCGGTGAACACGAGCACCTTGCCCGCGTCGGCGGAGGCCGGTGCGGCGCACGCGAGGCACGCGACAACGGCGGCCAGCAACGAGCGACGCCCGGTACGGAACTGCTTGAGGGCGTGCATCAGGGCTGGGTCGTGGAGAGGGTGAACGTCAAGGTCTTCTCGTAGGCGCCGGCCCAGAGCGGCTCGGTGGCCCCGATCCGCTGCCGGAAGCCGATCGCGACCGGGTCGCTGGCGACGTAGGACGGGTACATGAGCAGCCGCAGCGGCGTGGCGCTGATGGGCGCGAAGGCCGCCGTGGGCTGCGTCGCGTTGGTGGCGCGCGCCTCGAGCGCGTTGACCAGCGCGTGCGTCCCGTTGACCAGCCGGCCGGGCTGTGCGCCCTGGTCGACGACGGTCAGCTCCGCCGTGGCGGCCGACGTCGTGATCCGCGCGGAGAGCGCCGCCTGGTACTCGGCGGCGACACCCGGGATGAACGGCGGGAACGCCGCCGTGCCGTCCAGGACGAGCCCGAGGACCGTCGGCACGGTGCCGGACACGGTGGCTCTCCTCCTCGACCGCCGTCGGCGTCGGGGTGACGGTCGGCGTCGGCGTCGGCGTCACGATCGCCTCGATCCGGAACGTGCGGGTCGCCGGCGTGGCGTCGACGGTGCCCGCCGCGTTCTTGGCGCGCACGAAGAACGTGTAGTCGCCCAGCGCGGACGCGGTGTACTGCTGCGGTGACGTGCACGCGGCGTACGTGCCCGCGCCGGCCGGCGTGTCCAGGCGGCACTCGAACGTGGCGCCCGGTTCGCTCGTGAACGTGAACGTCTGCGTGGTGGCGGTGATCGGACCGGACGGGCCACCGGTGATGGTGGTGTCGGGCGCGGGCGCGACGACGGCGACGGTGAACGTCCGCGAGGCGGGCGTCGCGTCGACGTTGCCGGCTGCGTCCTTGGCGCGGACGGAGAACGTGTGCTCGCCGTCGGCGAGGTTCGTGTACGCCTGCGGCGACGTGCACGCCGCGAACGCCGCGTTGTCCAGGCGGCACTCGAACGTCGCGCCCGGCTCGCTCGTGAAGGCGAACGACGCGGAGTTCGTCGTGATGGTGCCCGTCGGGCCGCTCGTGATCGTGGTGTCGGGCGCCGCGGTGTCGACCGTGAACGTGCGGGTCGCGGGCGAGCCGTCGACGTTGCCGGCCGCGTCCTTGGCGCGGACCGAGAACGTGTGCTCGCCGTCGGCGAGGCTCGTGTACGCCTGCGGGGACGTGCAGGCCGCGTAGGCCGCGGTGTCCAGGCGGCACTCGAACGTCGCGCCCGCATCCGGGCTCGTGAAGCCGAAGGACGCGGAGGTGGAGTCGTACGGTGCCCGTCGGGCCGCTGGTGATCGTCGTGTCCGGCGCCGCCGTGTCGACCGTGAAGCTGCGGGTCGCGGGCGACGGGTCGACGTTGCCGGCCGTGTCGGTCGCCCGCACCAGGAACGTGTACGAGCCGTCCGCGAGCGGACCGACCGCGCGCGGCGACGTGCACGCCACGTAGGTGCCGGTGGCCGCGCCCGGGCCGTCGAGGCGGCACTCGAACGTCGAGCCGGCCTTCGAGGCCTCGAACGTGAACGACGGCGAAGCGTTGCTCGTCGCGCCGGTCGGGCCGCCGGTGATGGTCGTGTCCGGCGCGGCGGTGTCCACCGTGAACGTGCGCGTCGCGGGCGTGGCGTCCACGTTGCCCGCCGCGTCGATCGCGCGGACCGCGAACGTGTGCTCACCCGCCGCGAGGCCCGTGTAGGTCTGCGGCGAGGTGCAGGCCGTGAACGTGGCCGTGTCCAGGCGGCACTCGAACGTCGAACCCGTTTCCGAGCTGGAGAACGTGAACGTCGCCGTGGCGACGCCGATCGTGCCCGTCGGGCCCGAGTCGATCGTCGTGTTCGGCGCCGTCGTGTCGACCGTGAACGTGCGCGTGGCCGGCGTGGCGTCCACGTTGCCCGCCGCGTCGATCGCGCGGACGGCGAACGTGTGCTCACCCGCGGCCAGGGCGGAGTAGGCCTGCGGCGAGGTGCAGGCCGTGAACGCGGCCGTGTCCAGGCGGCACTCGAACGTGGCGCCCGGCTCCGTGCTGGTGAACGCGAAGGACGCGGACGTCGAGCTCGTCGGCCCGGTCGGGCCGCTCGTGATCGTCGTGTCCGGCGCGGCCGTGTCGACCGTGAACGTGCGCGTCGCCGGTGACGGGTCGACGTTGCCGGCCGTGTCGATCGCGCGGACCGCGAACGTGTGCTCGCCCTGGGCCAGACCCGTGTAGGCCTGCGGCGACGTGCAGGCCGCGAACGTCCCGCCGTCGATGCGGCACTCGAACGTCGAGCCGGCCTTCGTGGAGGTGAACGCGAACGAGGCGTTCGTGCTGTTGGTCGGACCGGTCGGGCCGGACGTGATGGTCGTGTCCGGCGCGGTGCTGTCGACCGTGAACGTGCGCGTCGCGGGCGTGGCGTCCACGTTGCCGGCCGCGTCGATCGCGCGGACCGCGAACGTGTGCTCACCCGCCGCCAGGCCCGTGTAGGTCTGCGGCGAGGCGCAGGCCGTGAACGTGCCCGTGTCCAAGCGGCACTCGAACGTCGAACCCGGCTCCGAGCTGGAGAACGTGAACGTCGCCGTCGTGACGCCGATCGTGCCCGTCGGGCCCGAGTCGATCGTCGTGTTCGGCGCGGTGGCGTCGACCGTGAACGTGCGGGACGCCGGCGAGGCGTCGACGTTGCCGGCCGCGTCGGTCGCGCGGACCAGGAACGTGTAGGTGCCGTCGGCCAGCGACCCGAGGATGCGCGGCGACGTGCAGGTGCCGTAGGTGCCGGTCGCGGCGCCGGGGCCGTCGAGGCGGCACTCGAAGCTCGAGCCGGTCTCGCTGGAGGAGAACGCGAACGTGGCCGAGTTCGTCGTGATCGTGCCGGTCGGGCCGGAGTCGATCGTCGTGTTCGGCGCCGCCGTGTCCACCGTGAAGGTGCGGGAGGCGGGCGTCGGGTCCACGTTGCCGGCGGTGTCGCGGGCGCGGACCTCGAACGTGTGCGCCCCCTGCGCCAGGTTCGTGTACGCCTGCGGCGACGTGCACGGCGCGAACGCCGCGCTGTCCAGGCGGCACTCGAACGTCGAGCCCGGCTTGGTCGAGGTGAACGCGAACGACGGCGACGCGTTGTTGGTCGCGCCGGTCGGGCCGCTCGTGATCGCGGTGTCCGGGAACGAGGTCTCCACCGTGAACGTGCGCGAGGCGGGCGTGGCGTCCACGTTGCCGGCGGCGTCGGTGGCGCGGACCAGGAACGTGTACGTGCCGTCGACCAGCGGGCCGAGCGTGCGCGGCGAGGTGCAGCTCACGTACGTGCCCGTCGCCGAACCCGGCCCGTCGAGGCGGCACTCGAAGCTCGAGCCCGTCTCGCTGGAGGAGAACGCGAACTGCGGCGAAGCGGAGTTGATCGTGCCGGTCGGACCGGAGTCGATCGTCGTGTCCGGCGCGACCGTGTCCACCGTGAAGGTGCGCGTCGCGGGCGTCGCGTCCACGTTGCCGGCGGCGTCGCGGGCGCGGACCTCGAAGGTGTGCGCGCCCTGCGCCAGGCTCGTGTAGGTCTGCGGCGAGGTGCAGGTCGCGAACGCGGCGGCGTCCAGACGGCACTCGAACGTGACGCCGGTCTCGGTGCCGGAGAACGTGAAGGCCGCCGTCGCGGTGTTGATCGCGCCGGTCGGACCCGTGTTGATCGTCGTGTCCGGCGCGGCCGTGTCGACCGTGAACGTGCGCGTCGCGGGCGTCGCGTCGACGTTCCCGGCGGCGTCACGGGCGCGGACCTCGAACGTGTGCGCGCCGTCGGCGAGGTTCGAGTAGGCCTGCGGCGACGTGCAGGCCGCGAAGGCCGCGGCGTCCAGACGGCACTCGAACGTGGCACCCGCCTCGCTCGTGAAGGCGAACGAGGCCGCGTTCGTGTTGATGGTGCCGGTCGGGCCGCTGGTGATCGTGGTGTCCGGCGCGACGGTGTCGACCGTGAACGTCCGCGTGGCGGGCGTCGGATCGAGGTTGCCCGCGGCGTCGCGGGCGCGGACCTCGAACGTGTGCGTGCCCTGCGCCAGCGCCGTGTAGGACTGCGGCGACGTGCACGCCGCGAACGCGGCGGCGTCCAGGCGGCACTCGAACGTCGCGCCCGGCTTCCGGCTCGTGAAGGTGAACGACGCGGACGTCGTGTTCGTCGTGCCCGTCGGGCCGCTCGTGATCGTCGTGTCCGGTGCGGCGGCGTCGACCGTGAACGCGCGCGACGCAGGTGTCGCGTCGACGTTGCCGGCCGCGTCGATGGCGCGCACGAGGAACGTGTACGAGCCGTCGGCCAGCGGGCCGAGCGTGCGCGGCGAGGTGCAGAGCGCATAGGTGCCCGTGGCCGAGCCGGGGCCGTCGAGGCGGCACTCGAACGTCGAGCCGGCTTCCGAGGACGAGAACGTGAACTGCGGCGACGCGTTCGTGATCGTGCCGGTCGGGCCGGAGTCGATCGTCGTGTTCGGCGCCGTCGCGTCGACCGTGAACGTGCGCGTGGCGGGAGACGCGTCGACGTTGCCCGCCGCGTCCGTGGCGCGCACGTTGAACGTGTACGCGCCGTCGGCCAGCGAGCCGAGGATGCGCGGCGACGTGCACGATTGCCACGTGCCGGCCGTCGCACCCGTGTCCAGGCGGCACTCGAACGTGGAGCCCGTCTCGCTCGAGGAGAACGTGAACGTCGGCGAGTTCGTCGTGATCGTGCCGGTCGGGCCGGTGTCGATGGTCGTGTTCGGCGCCGCGGTGTCGACCGTGAACGTGCGCGTCGCGGGCGTCGGGTCGGGGTTGCCGGCCGAGATGGCGCGCACTGAGAAGGTGTAGGCGCCGTTGGCCGTCGTCGTGTAGGCCTGCGGCGACGTGCACGCGGCGAACGTGCCGTTGCCCGCGGGCGTGTCCAGGCGGCACTCGAACGTCGAACCCGGCGCCGTGGAGGTGAACGTGAACGACGCCGACGTGCTGTTCGTCAGCCCGGTCGGGCCGCCCGTGATCGTCGTGTCCGGCGCGGCGGTCGAGACCGTGAAGCTGCGGGTCGCGGGCGTCGCGTCCGTGTTGCCGGCGGCGTCGCGGGCGCGGACGTTGAACGTGTACGTGCCGTCGGCGAGCGGGCCGACCGCGCGCGGTGACGTGCAGGCGACGTAGGTGCCGACCGTCGAGCCCGGGCCGTCGAGGCGGCACTCGAACGTCGAGCCCGTCTCCGTGCTCGTGAACTCGAACGACGGCGACGCGTTGTTGATCGTGCCCGTCGGCCCGGCGGTGATCGTCGTGTCGGGCGCGACCGTGTCGACGGTGAACGTGCGCGACGCGGGCGTCGGGTCCACGTTGCCGACCGCGTCGATCGCGCGGACGAAGAACGTGTAGGCGCCGTTGGCGGTGGTCGTGTACGCCTGCGGTGACGTGCACGCGGCGTACGTGCCCTGGCCGGACGGCGTGTCCAGGCGGCACTGGAAGGTCGAGCCGACTTCCGTCCCCGAGAACAGGAACGACTGCGAGGTCGTGCTGACGGTGCCGGATGGCCCGCCGTTGATCGTTGTGTCCGGTGGTCCGGTATCGACCGAGAAACTTCGGGTGGCGGGTGTGGGATCAGGCGTCCCGGCCAGCACCGCTCGGACGTTGAACGTGTAGTTGCCGTTCGTGGTCGTCGTGAACGCCGCCGGCGACGTGCACGCGGCGTAGGTGCCGTTGCCCGCCGGTGTGTCCAGCCGGCACTCGAACGTCGCCGCCGGCTGGTTGGACGAGAACGTGAAGTTCGCCGACGTCTGGTTCGTCGGTCCGCCCGGGCCGCTGTTGATCGTCGTCTCGGGCACGGTCGTCGATTGGACGACGACCGTGCCGGTCATCGTCGGGTGCGCCGAGCACACGAACGAGTAGGTGCCGGCGGTCGTGAACGTGCAGTTGCCCGCCCAGCCCGGCGGCTGGACGAAGTATCGGCAGCGGCGGCACCGTGCCGGACGACGGTTCCCGACGTCTGGACGCACGTCGGCTGCGCCGGGCTGCTCGGAACGACGACGTTGTGGACGGTCACGCCGACCGGGTAGCTGAAGTTGACCGTGCCGCCCGCCTGGATCGTGACGCTGTTGTCCGTCGGGTCGGTGCTGGACGCGTCCTGGAACCAGTACGGCTCCGCTCCCGCTGTCCTTGGCGACGATGGCCGGCCCGGCCGGCGGCGTGGGCGTGGCCGTCACGGTCGGCGTCGGCGTCGGCGTGGCCGTGCCGGACACTTCGACGATGCCGGTCATCCTCCGCGTGCTGGGCGCAGACGAAGGTGTAGGTGCCGGCCGTCGTGAACCGGCACTCGCCGGTCCAACTGCTGAATCCCGGCGGTCCGGCAGCGGGGCGGTCGTGTTCTGGTCCATCGGGTCGCCCGTCAGCTGCGTGCACGAGGCCGGCTGCGGGCCGGTGAACACGACGTTGTGCGGCTGATGGGTGTCGATCTGGCTGAACGAGACCTTCTCGCCGGCGTTGATCTCCACGACGTTGTCCTCGGGGTCGGTCGCCGCCGGCGTTCTGGAAGAAGTTGTCCTTGACGAGGAACGCCCCGTCGGCGGCGCCGAGCGCGGGCGCGCGTATCCGCCCGAAGGTGACCGTCGGCGCGGCGACGGGCGCGCTGGGCGCTGGGGTCGGCGGTTCCACCACCGTGGCGGCGCCGGACGCGAACGCGGGAATCGCGATCAGCGCAGCGATGACGCACGCCAGCCATGGCAGAACCGACTTCCTCACGACCCTCTCTCTCCCCCTCAGGACCCTACGAACCGGAACCGCAAGCCTATGACGGCGGGCAGACGGAAGTCAACCCACTTCCATCGACTCGGCGCGGTGACTTTCGTCGAATGAGTTCAGATGGTCGCGCAACGATCCTCGGTCAGACGACCGCGGTGGCCTCGATCTCGACCTTCGCCGCCGCCTCCATCAGCGCGCTGACCTCGACGACCGCCATCGGCGGGAACGTCCGCCCCATGACCGAGCGGTAGGCCGCGCCGACGTCTTTGATCGTCTCCAGATATTCGTTGCGGGACGTGACATACCACGTCAAACGGACCACGTGTTCCGGTCCTGCGCCGGCCTCTGCGAGCACGGCGACGACGTTGCGCAGCGCCTGCTCGACCTGGGCGGCGAGCGCATCGGACACGAACGTGCCCGTCTCGTCCCAGCCGATCTGCCCGGCCACGAAGACAAGCCGCCCGGACGCCTCGACGCCGTTGGCGTAGCCCCGCGGCTCAGGCCAACCCGGTGGCTGCAGGCGCCTCATCCGCGCTCCCGCAGGACGTTGCGCTGGACCTTGCCCGTGGGCGTGCGCGGGAGGGCGTCCAGGAACTCGACGCGGCGCGGGTACTTGTAGGGCGCGATCCGCGCCTTCACGTAGTCCTGCAACGCGTCGGCCGCCACCGTCTCCCGGGTGACCACGTACGCCTTCACGACGTGTCCGCGGGCCTCGTCGGGCACGCCGACCACGGCGCACTCCTGCACGAGCGGGTGCTCGAGCAGCGCGGCCTCGACCTCGAAGCCGCTGATGTTGTACCCGGAGCTGATGATCATGTCGTCCGTGCGCGCCTGGAACCAGAAGTAGCCGTCCGCGTCCATCGAGAACGCGTCGCCGGTGAGGTTCCAGCCGTCGCGCACGTACTTGCTCTGCCGCGCGTCGTCGAGGTACCGGCAGCCGGTCGGACCGCGCACCGCCAGCTTGCCCACCTCGCCGGGCGCGAGCGTCTCCATCGCGTCGCCGACGATCCGGGCCTCGTAGCCGGGGACCGGGCGCCCGCACGAGCCGGCCTTGGCCTCGTGCGCGGGCGAGGCGATGAAGATGTGCAGCATCTCGGTCGATCCGATCCCGTCCACGATCCGGATGCCGGTCTTCTCGAACCACGCATCCGACACGCCCGCCGGGAGCGGTTCGCCCGCGGACACGCACGTGTGCAGCGAGTCCGGCAGGTCCTCCTTGAGCAGCGCGCGGTACGCGGTCGGCGCCGTGAACAGCGTCGTCACCCGCTGCGCCCGCAGCGTGTCGAGCAGCCGCGGGGGCGAAGTCGGCGCCGTGGACGCGCCGAAGTAGAGCGGGAACAACAGCGAGGCACCGAGCCCGAACGTGAACGCGATCGGCGGCGAGCCGCTGAAGACGTCCGTGACCTGCGGGTTGAGCACGTGCCGCGCGAACGTGTCGCACGACGCCAGCAGGTCGCGATGGAAGTGCACGCAGCCCTTGGGCTCACCGGTGGTCCCGCTCGTGAACGCGATGATCGCGACGTCGTCGGCGGCCGTGTCGCACGCGTCGAACCAGCCGCGGGTCGGCAGGTCCTCGATCACGCGCACGTCCATGACGTGAACCTCGCCCGCCAGGTCGCGGGCGACGAGCGCCTTGGTCACGTTCGCCTTGGCCACGACCTTGTCGATCTCCCGCGCCCGCAGGAGCGGCATCGTGGCCACGACGATCCCGCCCGCGAGCAGGATCCCGAGCCAGCACGCGATCGCCTCCGGCGTGTTGGGCGAGTGCAGCAGCACGCGCTCCCCCGGCTCGATGTTCAGCGAGCCCGCCACCGCGTCCGCGCGCTCGGCCAGCTCGGCGTAGGACCAGCCGCCAGCAATGGCCGTCCCCTCGTGCTTGAGCAGCTCCTCGGCCGCGTTCAGGCGCTCGGGGTAGTCCAGCAACAGCAGATCCGGCCACTGCTCGCGCGGCGGCAGCCCGTCACGGGCGAAGTGTCCATCTACTTGAGCACCTCCCGGGCGATCACCAGTTGCTGCACTTCCGACGCGCCTTCGTAGATCCGCAGCGCGCGGATCTCGCGGTACAGGCGCTCGACCACCTGGCCTGACGTCACGCCGAGCCCACCGAGGAGCTGGACGGCGCGTCGATCACCCGCTGCGCCGTCTCGGTGGCGTGCAGCTTGGCCATCGCGGCTTCGCGGGTGACGCGCTCGGCGACCGCTGTCCTTGGTCCACGCCGCGCGATAGACGAGCAGCGCGCTGGCGTCGATCTCCAGCGCCATGTCGGCGAGCTTGGCCTGGATCAAGCGGCAGCTCGGCCATCGGTGCGCCGAACAGCTGCCGCTCCTTCACGCGCGCGAGCGCCTCGTCCATCGCCCGCCGCGCGAACCCCAGCGCCGCGGCGCCGACGGTCGAGCGGAACACGTCGAGCGTGCCGAGCGCGACCCGCATGCCCTTGCCGGGCGGGCCGATCGGCGTCGCCGGCGTGTCGTCGAAGCGCAGCGTCGCGAGCGGGTGCGGCGCGATCACGTCGATGCGCTCGACGACCTCGACGTGCTCGGCGTCGACGATGATAGGCGCTGATGCCCTCGGGTCGCCCGCGCGAAGACGATGTAGAAGTCGGCGATGCCGCCGTTGGAGATCCAGGTCTTCACGCCGCTGATGCGGTTGTCTTCGCGCGGTCGTCTCCATCGCGGCGACGTCCGACCCGGCCTCGGGCTCGGACAGCGCGAACGCGGCGATCTTCTCGCCCGCCGCGACGGCCGGCAGGTAGCGCTCGCAGCGCGTCGGGGGTCGCCGAACAGCGAGATCGGGCCGGACGCCGAGCCCTTGCATGGCGAAGGCGAAGTCCGCGAGCGCGTCGATGGTAGCGCGAGCGTCTCGCGCGCGAGGCAGAGCGTGCGCACGTCGAGCGGCTCGCGCGACGGTGTGCTGGCAGCCAGCCGTCCGCGAGCCGGCGCACGAACGACGCGGCACGTCTCGTCGAGCGTCGGTCTCGCGTGACGTTGGGCAGCGACTCGCTGCCACGCGAGAACTCGCGGTGGCGGTGCTCGAAGAAGGGCCACTCGAGCACGTCAGTCGCCCTCGAAGACCGGCCGCTCCTTGGCCAGGAAGGCGCGGTAGGCCCGTTCGAAGTCCTTGGTCTGCATGCAGATGGCCTGGGCCTGCGCCTCGGCCTCGATCGCGGCCGGCAGCGACATGTCCCACTCCTGGTCGAGCATCGTCTTGGTCATCGCGTGCGCGAAGTTCGGGCCGGCGGCCAGCGACGCCGCGAGCTCCGCCGCCGCGGTCTCCACGTCGTCCTCCAGCCGGTTGAAGAAGCCCCAGCGCTCGGCCTCCTCGGCGCCCATCGAGCGGCCGGTGTAGAGCAGCTCGGCCGCTCTCCCCTGCCCGACGATCCGCGGCAGCATCGCGCACGCGCCCATGTCGCAGCCCGCGAGGCCCACGCGCGTGAACAGGAACGCGACCTTCGCGCGCGGCGAGCCGAGCCGCAGGTCGGATGCGGTCGCGATCATCGCCCCCGCGCCCACGCAGACGCCGTCGACGGCCGCGATCACCGGCTTGCCGCAGGCCTTGATGGCCAGCACCAGGTCGCCCGTCATGCGCGTGAAGCGCAGCAGGCCGGGCATGTCCATCTCGGTCAGCGGCCCGATGATGTCGCGCACGTCGCCGCCGCTGCAGAAGTTGCCCGCCTCGCCGGCGATCACGACGGCGCCGACCGCGTCGTCGTCGGCGAGCGCGCGGAAGTGGTCGCGCAACGCGGCGTAGGACGCGAACGTCAGCGGGTTCTTGCGCTCCGCGCCGGTCAGCGTGACGAAGCCGACGCCGTCGCGCACCTCCCAGCCGAATTCGCTCATTGCGCCCCCATCAACAGGCTCTGGCCATTGATCGCCCCCGCTTCGTCGGCGGCGAGGAACCGGACCGCGAACGCGACCTCCTCGGGCTCGATCAACCGCCCCAGCGACGACATCGCGACCAGCGCCGCCTCGCCGTCCTTGCCCGTGCGGGCCTCGATGTTGGCGATCGTCGTGTCGGTCATGTCCGAGCGCACGTACGCCGGACAGACGCAGTTCGCGGTGATGCCCGTCCCGGCGAGCTCGGCCGCCAGCGAACGGGTGAAGCCGAGCACAGCGTGCTTGGAGGCGGTGTAGCCGCTCGTGTAGCGCGACCCGTGCACGGACGCCGCGCTGGCGACGGTCACGATTCGTCCGCGATCGCGCTCACGCATCCCCGGCAGGACCGCGCGCGTGCACAGGAACGCGCCGGTGGCGTTCACGCGGATCTGGCGCTCCCACTCGTCCAACGTGGTCTTGTGGACGGGCGCGCTGGAGGACACACCCGCGTTGTTGACCAGCACGTCGACTTCGAGCTCGCCGAGGACGGAAGCCACAGCGGCCTCGTCGGTCACGTCCATGTCGGCGCTGCCGAGCGCGATCACGTTCTCGCCGGCGAACGCCGCGGAGATCGCCGCGCCGATCCCGCGCTTGCCGCCCGTGACCACGACGGTCCTCATACGACCACCTGATCGAACCGGCGCAGCGGCATCCGGCGCACGTCCTTGCCGGTCTGCGGCTCACGCGCGCCGGACCGGTACTGCGGGATCCATTCCATCTCCACTCCTTGGTCGGCGGCGGCGTGCAGGGTCCAGTGCGGGTCCCACAGGTGCGGCCGGGCCAGCGCGCACAGGTCCGCGCGGCCGGCGAGGATGATCGTGTTCACGTCGTCGTAGCTCGAGATCGCGCCGACGGCGATCACGGGCAAGCCGACCTCGTTGCGGATGCGGTCGGCGTACGGCGTCTGGAACGAGCGCCCGTAGGCGGGTTGCTGGTGCGGCACGACCTGGCCGGTCGAGACGTCGACGATGTCGCAGCCCGCCGCCTGGAGCCGCCGCGCGAGGGCGACCGCGGCGTCACCGTCGAAGCCGCCGTCGGCCCAGTCCATCGCGCTGATGCGCACGGACATCGGCTTGTCCTGCGGCCACACGGCACGGCACGCCGCGAACACCTCGAGCGGGAACTTCGCGCGGTCCTCTCCGTACTCGTCGTCGCGCACGTTGAGCAGCGGCGACAGGAAGCTCGACAGCAGGTAGCCGTGGGCCATGTGCAGCTCGAGCAGGTCGAAGCCCGCCGCCGCGGCCCGCTCCGTCGCCGCCACGAACTGCGCGCGCACGTCGTCCAGGTCCGCGCGGGTCATCTCGCGCGGCGTCTGGTGCGCGTCGTCCCACGGAATCGGCGACGGCGCGATCAGCGGCCAGTTGCCCTCCTCCAGCGGCTCGTTGTCGCCCTCCCACATCAGCTTCGTCGAGCCCTTGCGGCCGGCGTGCCCGAGTTGCGCGCCGATGGCGCTGCGCGAGTGCGTGTGCACGAAGTCGACGATCCGCTTCCACGCCGCCGTGTGCTCGTCGCGATACAGGCCGCCGCAGCCCGGCGTGATCCGCCCTTCGGCCGACGTGCAGATCATCTCGGTCATCACGAGCCCGGCGCCGCCGAGGGCGCGCGCGCCCAGGTGCACGAGGTGGAAGTCGCCCGGGGTGCCGTCGACGGACGTGTACATGTCCATCGGGGACACGACCACGCGGTTGCCCAGCTCCAGCGCGCGCAACCGGAAGGGCGTGAACATCGGCGGGGCGGCCGCCACCGACTCGACGAACTCCGGGTCGCGCAGCTTGAGCTCGCCGAACGTGATCCGGCGCGAGCGCGTGAGCAGGTTGAACGCGAACCGGCGCGGGTCCTGGTGCACGTAGCGGCCGATCCCCTCGAACCACTCCAGCGAGCCCTGGGCCGCGCGCTGGGTGGACTCCACGATCGGCCGGCGCTCGGCCTCGTAGGCGTCGATGTCCCCCTCGCGCACGGCCCACGCGAGCGAGATCGCGTCCTCCATCGCGAGCTTGGTGCCGGACCCGATCGAGAAGTGCGCCGTGTGCGCCGCGTCGCCGAGCAGGACGACGTTCTCACGCCGCCAGACCGGGTTGCGGACGGTGACGAAGTTGATCCAGCGCGTGCGGTTCTCGATCAGGCGGTAGCCGAACAGGTCCTCGCACTGCGCCTTGTCGAGCTCCACACCGCTGCTCTCGACGATGAACGTCGAGCGGGAGCCCGAGTACGGGTACGCGTGCACCTGCACGACGCCCTGCGGCGTCTCGGCGATGATGAACGTGAAGGCCTTGAACACGTGGTCGGTGCCGAACCAGGCGTACGTCGCGCGGCGGCGGTCCAGCTCGGGCTCGAAGCCGTAGGTGGAGCGCAGGGTCGAGTTCACGCCGTCGGCGGCCACGACGAGATCACCGTCGAGCTCGGTGACCTCGCTGTGGAACCGCAGGTCGACGCCGAGCGAGGTGGCGCGCCGCTGCAGGATGCCGAGCAGGTCCTTGCGTCCCATGGCCGAGAAGCCGTGCCCGCCGCTCGTGACGACCTCGCCGCGGTAGTGCACGTCGATCTCGCTCCAGCGCACGAACGAGGCCGCGATCTGCGCGTAGGACTCCGGGTCGGCGGCCTCGAACGCGGCCAGCGTCTCGTCGCTGAACACGACGCCGAACCCGAACGTGTCGTCGGGCGCGTTGCGCTCGTGGACCACGACCTCGTGCGACGGGTCCAGCCGCTTCAACAGGATCGAGAGATACAGCCCTCCGGGTCCTCCACCCGCGATGGCGATCCGCATTCCCTGACGGCCTACTGCCTGCTCGCATATGCTTCTGCCCCCACATGGCTAGACCCGTCACTCTGATCAGCGGCCAGTGGGCCGACCTGCCGTTCGAGACGCTCGCCGAGAAGCTCGGCCAGTGGGGCTTCGACGGCATCGAGATCGCCTGCTGGGGCGACCACTTCGACGTCGACCAGGCGCTCGCGGACGACTCCTACGTCAAGGGCCGCCGCGAGATCCTCGAGCGCAACGGCCTGAACGTGTGGGCGATCGCCAACCACCTGCTCGGGCAGGCGATCTCCGACCCGATCGACGCTCGCCACCAGGCCGTCGTGCCGCCCGACGTGTGGGGCGACGGCGACCCCGCCGGCGTCCAGCAGCGCGCCGCCGAGAAGATGAAGGACACCGCGCGCGCGGCGGCCAAGCTCGGTGTGACGACCGTGACCGGCTTCACGGGCTCGCCGATCTGGCACATGCTCTACAGCTTCCCGCCGAACGACTTCGCGGAGATCGAGCGCGGTTACGAGCAGTTCGCCGAGCAGTGGAGCCCGATCATCGACGTCTTCGATGCCGAGGGCGTCAAGTTCGCGCTCGAGGTCCACCCCACCGAGATCGCCTACGACTTCGTCACCACGCGCAAGACGCTCGACGCGCTCGACAACCGCCCCGGGTTCGGCATCAACTTCGACCCGAGTCACTTCGCGCATCAGTTCCTGGACAGCGCCGCGTTCGTGACCGACTTCGCGGACCGGATCTACCACGTGCACGTCAAGGACTCGATCAAGACGCTCGACGGGCGCACGTCGATCCTCGGCGGGCACCTGAACTTCGGCGAGGCCGGCCGCGGCTGGGACTTCGTCTCCCCCGGGCACGGCGACGTGGACTTCGAGGCGCTGTTCCGCGCCCTGAACCGGATCGGCTACCAGGGCCCGCTCTCGATCGAGTGGGAGGACTCGGGCATGGACCGGGACTGGGGCGCGCCGGACGCGCTGGCGTTCGTGCGCCGGACGGACTTCTCCCCGTCGAACGTCGCGTTCGACGCCGCCTTCGAACGCAAGTAGTCAGCTGCGGACGGACATGAGATAGGCGATGTGCGCGCGCATCGCCTTCTCGGCCGCCGCGGGCTGCTCGGCGGCGCACGGCGCGGGCGATGTCCCGGTGCTGGCGCAGGATCTCGTCCGCGTCCACGACGGTGCCGATCTCCTCGATCAGCCGCGGCTGCAGCACCTCGAGGATCCAGTCGGTGAACGACAGCAGCAACTCGTTGCCGGCCGCGCGCGCGAGCGCCCTGTGGAAGCGCGTGTCCGCGGCGTTGAACGGCGCCGTGCCCGGCGCGTGGCCGGTCTGCTCCTCGATCGCCGCGAACAACTCGTCCGCCGCCCCATCCGTCGCGTTCGTGGCCGCGAGACCCGCCAGGGGCACTTCGAGGAACATGCGCGCGTCGAGCAGCTGGGCGAGCGAGACGCTCTCGGTGGCGAGCATCATCGAGATCGACTCGCTCACGTTGCGGCTCATGCCCTCACCCGGGGTGCGGGCGACGAAGATGCCGCCGGAGCGGCCACGCCCGACACGGATCAGGTGCGAGGAGGCGAGCAGCCGCAGGCCTTCACGCAGCGTCGGGCGGCTGACGCCGAACTCCGCCGCGAGCTCCTGCTCGGTGCCGATCCGGTCGCCTGGGCGCAAGCCCTCGCGCTCCAGGTACCGGCGCAGCTCGAGCGCGATCTGGTGGCTCGCGTCGGCGCTCGCGGGGGTGAAGCGCGGCTCCGGGAGCTCGGACGCCGTCATCCTGGATCGCGGCCGACATCAGGCGGGTGCGCAGGAAGTCGAACGCCTCGTCGAACTCGTCGATCGCGGCCGTCCCCATCCGCGCGGCGCGTGCGTTGATGGCCAGCAAGATCGCGACGGTGGTCTCCCCGACGATCTGCGCCTGCAGTGAATCCGCCTCGATGCCGAGGTCATCCGCCAGGCCGTGCGCGACGAGCCCGACCATCGGGAGCATGTGGCGGCGCTGCAAGGCCCACAGGTCCGGGTCGGTCACGATCGCGATCTCGCGCAGGCGTGCGAAGTCCGCGTCGTCGTCGCCTCGAGGTGACACCAGGCCGCGCGTGGGACCCTGCTGGTGCTGGTCCTCGCTCACCAGCCACTCGCGCACCACGTCATGGACGGGCAGACCCTCCGGCCGGTGTGCCAGCCGGGCCGCAAAGCGGTCGATCGCGGCCTCGTAGACCTCGAAGACGATCCCTTCCTTGCTCGGGAAGTACGTCGAGACCGTGCGCGGGGCCACGTCCGCGGCCTCCGCGATGGAGGGGATCGTCGTCGCGTGGAACCCGTCACGGGCGAACAGCTCGAGCGCGACCCGCGTGATGGTGGCCCGCGTCCGATCCTTCTTGCGCTCCCGGAGGCCTGGGGACGTCACGGTCCGGATAGTACCCGGTCAGCGCAATTCGATGCAACTTTGCGAGTCCATGGCAAGTTTGCGAGGGCCTGCAGCGTTCTACACCGCCGGTCGCGGAGCCTGACCGCGCTGAAATGCTTGACCTTGGTGAGAGCCGACACGACACGGTCGAGGAGTACGTTGATGTCCGAGGCTCTCCGGAGCATGTCCACGAGTTCCCATCTGCAGCGCGTGAGCGCGTACAGCGCGCTCTTGGCCGAGGCGTTGGACTTGGACGTGGATGTGCTGCGAGTGGCCAGCCGACTGCACGACGTCGGCATGGCCGGCGTGCCGGATTCGGTGGTCACGAAGCCGGGGCCGCTGACGGCGCAGGAACGCCGGGAGATGGAGGAGCACGCCGAAGTGGGCTGCGCGCTGCTCGGGGGCTCGGGCGTGGAACTGCTGGACACGGCGGCCGAGATCGCCTGGACGCACCACGAGCGCTGGGACGGCAAGGGATACCCGCGGGGCTTCGCGGGCGAGGACATCCCGATCAGCGGACGGGTCGTCGCGGTCGCGGACGCGTTCGACGCGCTCACGACCGACCGGCCCTACCGGCGCGCGGGAACGGTGGACGCGGCGATCGAGACGCTGCGCGCCGAGCGCGGCCGCCAGTTCGACCCGGCCGTGCTCGACGCCCTGATCGAGCGGCTGGACGATGCGGTCGAGATCCTCGAAGCGTTCCCCGCACCGCCGAGTGAGCGCGTGGAGCCGCTCAAGGTCGAGGACGGTGCCCCGATGACCTTGCAGGCCGCCGCCGCGACGCTCGCGATCTCCCCTTCACGCCTCCGCCGCTGGGCGGACGAGGGGCGGATTCCCGCTGTGCGCACGGCCGGCGGACATCGCCGCTTCCCGATCGAAGCGGTGCGCCGGCTCGCGGCCGAGCGCGGCGTGCGCCCGATCGTCCGCCCGGTCAACCCGCCCGAGACGCCGCTGCCGCTGCTCACCCAGTCCGTCATGGCGCATGGGCGCCAGATGGCCGCCGCGGCCGCCTCGGCCGTCTATCGCGAGGGCCCGCCCGGCTGGTTCGCCTCCGACTCGGCGCGCCCCGAGCTCGACGACTGGCTCGAGATCCTCAGCGAGGGTTGCCGGAAGGGCGTGTACGGGCCCGTGCTGCAGGCTTCGGATGCGCTGATGCGCCGCGCTCACTCGCACGCCGCCAGCCTGCTCGAGCGTCACGCGTTCCTGGAGCGCTTCGGCCAGGTGGCCGTGCGCACCCTCGTGCGGGCCGGCGCCGACCGCACGGAGATCGCCTCCACCCGGCGGCTGTTCACGTCGCTCCAGCAGGCGCTGCTGCAGACGCGCGACTAGGCTGAGCTCTCGCGAGCGCGTGCGCGCCAACCCTTGGGAGCCGCGGTCCGTTGGGTAGGGCCAGAGGGTGGCCAAGAACCAGCGCTTCATGCCCGTCCTGCCGGAGGCCGTGTGGGCCGTGCTCGCGCGGCCTGAGTCCTACGGCTACTGGGTCGTCGGCTCCAAGGTCATCCGCGACGCCGACGCCGCCTTTCCGGCGGTCGGGACCAAGCTTCACCACACGATCGGCTTCGGTCCGCTGACGTTGAGCGATCACACGGAAGTCCTCGAGGCTGAGCCGCCGCGGCGGCTGAAGCTGCGGGCCAAGGGGCGCCCGATCGGCACGGCTTCCGTCGAGCTCGTCCTCGAACCGCGCGATGGTGGGACGCACGTGTGCATCGTCGAGGACCCCGACCAGCTCTACACGCCGCTCAAGTACAACCCCTTGCTCCAGCTCGCGACGCGGGTCCGCAACGCGGAGACGCTGGCGCGGCTGGAAGAGCTGGCGCTGCAAGAGCGCGCATTCCCCGATTAGATGGGTAAGGCTTCCGTATGACGGAACCGCACCGGCCACTGTCGGTCGTGACCGGCTCCTCAGTGGGCCATCAGTGGAGCGGTGGCGTGTTGTCCATCCCGAGTCCGTCAGGACCGGCCGCAGTCCGCCGCGAAGCGATCGCCTTGACACGGCGCCGCGGAACTCCCCAGACGCGGCGAGGCCCGGCGCAACGAGTCCGAGCGGAACGCCACACGCAGCGGCGACGAGGGCGCGGGCCGCGTGAACGGCGAGCACAGCCCGCGGCGTCAAGCAACTCGCAGCTTCGCGTGCGATCCGCTTGACCGTCCGGGCGGGCGTGCTCGTCACCAAGCGCACGCACGGTGCCACGCCACGCGAGAAGGCGGCAGTTGGTCAACCACAGGTTGACCAAGTGAGCTCTCGCGTGCCCCGGTGGCGCGTTGCCGCTCGCGCTATCGGGGGGTGCCGTACTGCGTCCGCTGGGGACGCCCACGTCGGCACCCCTCGCGGACGGGCCCGAGCGCACACGTCCACGCCCGGGCTTACCGGCGGAGCCGGCTCCTCACTGGGCCGTCAGCGGAGCGTGGCGGGGTTGTCAACAGCGAGTCCGTCAGGACCGGCCGAAAGCCGTCGGGCAGCGATCGCCTTGACAACCGCGACGCCGCGGAGCTACCCGGACGCGGCTGGCACACCGCGCCGACCGAGCGAGCGCTACGACCTGGGGCGCACCGCGATCGTCACGCGGCTCACGGCGACGAGGCGGTCCTCGCCGTCGGTGTGGTCGACCTCCCACACCCACGTGGTGCGGCCCCGGTGGCGCGCGCGAGCGTGCGCGGTGATCCAGTCACCGCGCGCCGGCTTCAGGAACGAGGTGTCGTTGGAGGAGCCCATCGCGGCGAACCCGTCCGGGTGCACGACGGCGACGGTGGCCTCGGTGGCGATCATCTCCGCCAGAGCGGCATACGCGCCGCCGTGGACGAGCCCGAACCGCTGGCGCACGCGATCGAGCGACCGGGAACCGGGCGACCGCCTCGCCGTCCCCGATCGACACGACCTCGAAGCCGAGGACGCCGTCGAGGCAATCGGACTCCTCGACGACCTCGCCCCCCACCTTCGGCATCCCTACGGGCAGATGATCACCTCCGCGCTGGGGCGCTCCGCGAACAGCCGCGTCGACGGACGCGCTGCGCCGCTCCAGCGCCGCCCGCTGGTTCACGTAGCCCTTGTCGGTGATCTCGTTGGCGTCCAGCGACGGCGGCTCCGCGAGCAGCACCACGCGCTCCACACGCGTCGAGGACGCCGGGTGCTCGGCGTTGTAGGCCTGGAGGCGCTCGCGGATGAACGCGTGCACCTTCGGCGACTGCACGAGCGTGTCCAGCTCGCCCTCCGGCTCTCCCGCGATCTCCCGCGCGGCACCCAGGTTCAGCCACGCGAGCAGCCCGACGTAGTCGCGGTCGTGCCCGCAGACGACGGCGTCCATCAGCAGCGGCGAAGCGGCGGCGAGCGCGCGCACGCGCAGGTTGCCGACCGACACGAACGTGCCGGTCAGGAGCTTGAAGTCCTCCACCACGCGCCCGTCGAACACGACGCCCCGGTTCGGGTCGTCCGGGTCCTCGAGCTTGGCCGCGTCGCCGGTGCGGTACCAGCCGTCCTCGTCGAACGCCTTGGCCGTCAGGTCGGGCTGGCCGAGGTAGCCGGGCGTGACGTTCGGTCCCTTCACGCGCATCTCGAGCTTGTCCTCGACGGGTGCGAGCTTGAGCTGCACGCCGGGCACGGGGACGCCGATCACGCCCGCGCGGTCGATCGGGAAGTGCGCCGCGGTGGCCAGTGGCGACGTCTCCGTCAGCCCCCACGAGGAGGTCATCATCACCGGCTCCCCGCGGGCCATCTGCGACACGCCTCGAGCCGCGTCCACAGGTCCTGCGGGAGCGCGGCCGCGGCGTAGAAGATCAGGTCCAGGCGCTCGAAGAACTTTGCGCGCAGCGCCTCGTCGCGCTCGAGGAACGGCAGCAGCGCGCCGTAGCCCGCGGGCACGTTGAAGTAGATCGTCGGCGCGATCTCCGTCAGGTTCTTCACCGTGATCGGGATCAGCGGCGGCGCGGGCCGGCCGGCGTCGATGTAGAGCGTCCCGCCGCGCTTGAGGATGAGGTTGAAGTTGTGGTTGCCACCGAACGTGTGGTTCCACGGCAGCCAGTCCACGAGCACCGGCGGCGTGTCCTTCGTGAACGGCCAGATCTGGGCGAGCGACTGCTGGTTCGCGCACAGCATCCCGTGCGTGTTGATCACGCCCTTGGGCATCGCCGTCGAGCCCGAGGTGAACAGGATCTTGGCCACGCTGTCGGGACCGACCGCGTCCAGCGCGTCCTCGACGGCCATCGTCGGCTCTGGTCGCGAGGAGCTCGCTGAAGCCCGTCGCGCCGTTGCCCTGGGTGAGCACCAACTCCGCGCCGCCGAAGTCGACGGCCGCCAGCACGCCACCGAACGGCCCGGCGTCGGACGCGTACACGAGCCCGGGCTTCACGAGCGCCGCGATGTGCTTGACCTTGCCGTAGTCCTGGCTCATCAGCGAGTACGCCGGGGACACGGGCACCACCGGCACGCCGGCCAGGAAGGCGCCGAGGGTGAGCAGCGCATGGTCGATCGCGTTCCCAGACAGGATCAACACCGGCCGCTCCGGGCCGAGACCACGGTCGATCAGGGACTGCGCGACGCTGTTGGCCTTCCGCCCCGCTTCGCCCCACGTGAGCTCGACCCATTCCCCCTCCGGGCCACGCTCCGCGAGGAACACGCGGTCGGGCGCCTCGCGTGCCCAGTGACGCAGCAGGCGACCGAGGCTGGCCTCATACGGCTCGAGCTCCATCTCCGACTTCAGGATCAGGCTGCCGTCTGGTGCAGCCGTGGGCCGTGATCCGCGGCGGGGCCAACGCCGGCTGGACGATCGTCATCTCTCTCCTCCTCTAACGAACCTCTGAGGCCGAACATACAGCCGCACGCCCTACGCTCGACGGACCACGACCGATTTCTGGTCGGTGTAGTAGTCGAGCGCCTCCGAGCCGTGCTCCTTGCCGTAGCCCGACGCCTTCAGGCCACCGAACGGCAGCTCGTCGTAGACCTTCGTGCGCGAGTTGATCCACGTGTAGCCGCAGTCGAGCTCGGCGGCGGCGCGCTCGGCGCGGTTGAGGTCGCTCGTCCAGACGCTCGACCCCAGGCCGAACGGCGACGCGTTGGCCAACTCGAGCGCCTCGTCGAGGTCGCGCACGCGCCAGATCGGGAGCGCCGGGCCGAAGACCTCCTCCACCGCCATCGGCGAGTCCTTGCCGGGCTCGACGACGACGGTCGGCTCGTGGAACCAGCCGGAGTCCAGCCCGTCCGGCCGGCCGCCGCCCGCGACGATCTCGCCGCCGCTCTCGGCGATCTGGCGCTCGAGCTGATCGCGCTGGCGCTCGGAATGGAGCGGACCCATCTGGCTGTTCGGGTCATCGCCAAGACCCAGCCGCAGCCGCTTCGCCTTCGCCGCGACGGCCTCGATGATCTCGTCGGCGACGCTCTCGAACACGTACAGGCGCTTGATCGCCAGGCACGCCTGCCCGCAGTTGTAGAAGCGGCCCATGGCGGCGGCCGAGGCGGCGGACTTGAGGTCGGCGTCGTCGCAGATGATCATCGGGTCGCTGCCGCCGAGCTCGAGCGTGACGCGCTTGGAGCCGACGGCCGCGAGCGCGGCCACGCGCTCCCCGACCGGCGTGCTGCCGGTGAAGGCGACCTTGCGGACGAGCGGATGCGTGACGAGCGCCTCACCGGCCACCGCGCCGGTGCCCGGCAGCACCTGGAAGACGCCTTCGGGCAGCCCGGCGGCGGCGAAGATCTCCTGCAGCCTCAGCGTGGTCAGCGGCGTCGAGTCGGCGGGCTTGGCCACCACCGTGTTCCCGCACAGCAGCGCGGGGCCGAGCTTGTTGCACAGCAGCGTCGTGGGGAAGTTCCACGGCACGATCGCGGCGACGACCCCGAGCGGGCGGCGCAGCACGCGCGCGTCCACGTCGGTGTCGACGTTGTGGATGGAGACCGCGCGCACCTGGCGGGAGAGGCCGGCGTAGTGCTCGAGCGTGTCCGCGGCCTTGTGCAGCTCGATCTTGGCCTCGCGGATCGTCTTGCCCTGCTCGGCGACGAGGATCGGCACGAGCTCGTCGACATGGGCCTCGAAGGCTTCAGCCAGCGCGTGCAGGACCTTCCCGCGCTCCGCGTAGCCCAGCCGTCCCCAGTCCCGTTGCGCGGCGTGGGCCACCTGCACCGCGCGGTCCACGTCCTCCGGCGTCGCACTCGGAACAGACGCGACCGACTCACCCGTCCCCGGGTTCACGATGTCGAGGGTCGACAGGGTTTCGGTGCTCACAGGGTCTCCTCCGCGCGCTTGACGGTGTCCAAGTTAGACGATACGCTCTCGCTCGTCAACATGATGTCTCACGTTGGAGGAGAGGGCCCCATGGCCGCCGTCGAGGAGCTCGCGCCCCGCACCGAGGACGAGGTGCGCGCCCATCTTGCCGCCGGCAAGCTGGTCGAGGGTCTGCAGCACATGTCGCCCGAGTACCTGAAGGGCATTCGCCGCATCCTCACGGTGTCGGCGGACACCGAGCTCGTCTCCGCACCCGCGTACCTGCGCGCGGCCGCGCACGCGCCGGCGCTGAACAACTTCGGCTCCGCGGTCTCGATCATCCAGGACGAGCTCGCGCACGCGCACATCGGCTACCGCCTGCTGGGCGACCTCGGCGTGGACATGCCGGCGCTGATCTACGAGCGCGAGGCCTCCGCCTTCAAGTACCCGTACGCCTTCGACGTGCCGCTGGACTCCTGGTACGAGCTCGTGCTCGCGAACGCGCTGTACGACCAGGCCGGGTTCGTGCTCCTGTCCGACGTGCACCAGTCCTCCACCTTCGGGCCGTGGAAGCGCGCGCTGGCCAAGGTCGACAAGGAGGAGACGTTCCACCTGCGGCACGGGCGCACGTGGGTGAAGAAGTTCGCCGCCGACCCGGATCACAAGGCGAAGCTGCAGGCGTCGCTGGACTGGATGTTCATCCTCACGCTCGAGTGGTTCGGGCTGCCGGACGCCCAGAAGCGGCACGGCATCCAGCTCGAGTACGGGTTCAAGGGCAAGACCAACGACGAGCTGCGCCAGGACTGGATGGGGCACGTCGTCCCGTTCATGGACGAGGTCGGATTGCAGGTGCCGGCCCACTTCGACGAGGAGTCACAGCGCTACGTGATCGACTGCCCGTTCCCGCAGCAGTTCGACTCCGAGAAGAAGCAGTGGGGCGGCGTCGAGATCGGCTGGGACGAGGTCATCGTGCGCTGGAAGGGCCGCGGGCCGATGAACGAGACCTACGTCGCGAAGCTCCAGAAGGGCTACCGCGGATGAGCGCCTCCGTCGAGGCGCGCCTGTGGGAGGCGCTGACCGAGGTCGAGGACCCGGAGATCCCGATCTCCGTCGTGCACATGGGGCTGATCGTGGCGATCGACTACGCCGACGGCGTCGTGGACCTCAAGCTCACGTTCACCGCGATGGGCTGTCCCGCGATGGAGTTCATCCAGGACGACATCCGCGAGCGGTTGCTGGCCGAGCCCGACGTCGACGAAGTCCGGATCGAGATCGTCTGGGACCCCGTGTGGACGCGCAAGATGATCCGCGAGGAGGCGCGCGAGACGATGCGCGGACTGGGGATCGTCGCGTGACGGCGACACTCGCCTGGCGGCTCGCGTCGCTGTCGAGTACTCGCCCCGGGGGCTCGTACTCGCAGGAGGTGTTGACATGACCGTTTGGGAAGTCTTCGCCCGCAAGGCCTACGAGGACCCGCTCCACCACGTCGGGCACGGTCACCGAGTCCGACGAGGACCTCGCGCTCGTGTCCGCCCGCTCGATCTACGACGAGCAGCCGTGGATCCACATGATCATCGTGCCGCGGGACTCGATCCGGGAGGCGATCAAGCCATGAAGACCGTGCTGGCCTCCCTGGCCGACAACAAGGCGGCCCTGGGGCGGCGCTACGCGGAGTGGGCCGTGAGCGCGCCGACGCTCGAGTCCGCCGTGGCCGCGGCCGCGATGGCGCAGGACGAGCTCGGCCACGCGCGCTCGACCTACCCGGTCCTGAAGGGCCTGGGCGTCGAGGCGAACGAGGACGGCTTCGGCGGCGACAAGCGGCTCGGGCTGCTCGACGACGAGCTGCCGGACTGGAACGCGTTCATCGCCGCGAACCTGCTGGTCGACGGGGTGCTGACGACGTTCGTCGCCTCCTGCGTGGATTCGTCGTTGACGCCGATGGCCGCAGCGCGCGAAGAAGATCCTCCAGGAGGAGGGCTCGCACCGCGCGCACGGCGAGGCCTGGGCCCGGCGACTGCTGCGCAGTTCAGATCGCGACGCCTTCGTGGCGCGGCTGCTGGAGACGTGGGAGCACGCGGGGCGCTGGATCGGGCCCGACGACGACGCGGAGATCGCGGCCGCCGTGGCCGCCGGCGAGGTGTCACGTGACGCGGCCGCGCAGCGCGAGCTGGTGCGCGCGTGGCTCGTCGACGTGCTGGCCGCCGAAGGCGTGGAGCTCACCCTGCCCGAGCTCACCTGGGACGGCTGGGACCCCGAGCGGCGCCGGTGGTCGGCGTGAACTGCCCGTTCTGCAACTCAGGCGACGTCGAGCGCGTCGCCCAGTGGGGCGGCCAGATCATCACCGCGCAGTGGCGCTGCGGCGCGTGCAACTCGTACTTCGAAGCCGTGCGTGAGGACTTCGACGAGCCGAGGAGCCCGGAAGCCCGGGCTCCTCGACCAGCCGGTTAGGACGAGACCGGAACCGTCACCTGGTCCGACAGCGCGCCGTCCTCGAACAGCGACAGCGTCGCGTCGGTGAAGCGGACGTCGACGATCTTCGGCGTCCACTGTGGGTTCGGGCACGTCGGGGTCGCCGGCAGCGGGTCAGGGCTGTCGGTCGTGATCGAGAAGCGGTACTGGCCGTTGCGCGGCGTCGGCAGCGGGTCCGTCGTGCCCGCGACCGTCACCGCCGTGTCCTGCCCGGGCGCGCGGTTCCCGCCCGGATTGATGCACTCGACGCTGGCGATGCCCTGCGCCTCGACGGTGATCTCGAAGGTCGTGCCGCCGAGTCCGGCGACCTTGCCCGCACATTTGACCTGCAGCCCGGTGTCGACGCAGCGCGGGGCGTTCGCCCCGCCGGTCAGGAAATGGCCGCTCTGCGCGGACGCGGCGGACGGCAACGCGAGCACGGATACCGCTACGGCCAGGACAAGGCCGAGGTGTCGCTTCACTATGGATCCTCCACTGAGTGGGGTGGACAGGCGAGGTCGCGCGACCGCTGAAGGCACCATCCACCGCCCCACACGACGCGTCAAGGCGCGCGCCAACAACGCGAGACACTCTTTTGTCTACAGCGAGAGCCCGATCAGCGCGCCGATGACGAGCGTGATGCCCAGCGGCACGCCGAGCAGCCACTGCCACCCCGCGAACCGCCCGGCCGCGGCGTAGACCGTCAGCACGACGGCGACCGCCACCAGCAGCCCTTCGGCCAACGCGTAGGCGAGGCTCCCGGCCAAGGTCTCGCCGCGCGTGTTGGCCTGCCCCGGCTCAGCGGCGCTCGCCGCCACGAACAGGGCGATGATCGCGCCGAAGAACGAGCCGATCCACAGCAGCGCGGCGGCGAGGCCCGCGAGGATCCGGGCGGAGACATGACCCATCGCGAGTGTTCTACACGGCGGCGAGCGCGCGCGGGCCTTCGCCGGTGTAGCGCGCGGTCGGGCGGATCAGGCGGCCCTCGCGCTTCTGCTCGAGCACGTGCGCCGACCAGCCCGCGGTGCGGGCGCACACGAACAGCGGCGTGAACAGCTCCGGCGGGACCGCCGCGCAGTCGAGCACGACCGCCGACCAGAACTCGACGTTCGTGGCCAGGACGCGGTCGGGCTTGCGCTGCGCGAGGGCGCTGAGCGCAGCCGCCTCGAGGGCCTCGGCGGCCTCGAAGCGCGGCGCGTGCAACTCGCGGGCGGTGCGGCGCAGCACGCGCGCCCGTGGGTCCTCCGCCCGGTAGATGCGGTGACCGAAGCCCATCAGGCGCTCGCCCGCGTCGAGCGCGTCGCGGACCCAGCCGGCGGCGTCGCCGGTGCGCTCGACGGCGTCGAGCATCTTCAAGACGCGGCTCGGCGCGCCGCCGTGGAGCGGACCGGAGAGCGCCCCGACGCCGGCCGACAGCGCGGCCGCCGCGTCCGCGCCGGTGGAGGCGACCACGCGCGCGGTGAACGTCGACGCGTTCATCCCGTGCTCGGCCGCCGAGACCCAGTAGGCGTCGATGGCCCGCGCGTGCACCGGGTCGGCCTCGCCGCGCCAGCGCACGAGGAACCGCTCCGCGAGCGAGCCGGCGTCCGGCATCGGCACCGCGGGCAGATCGGCGCCGCGCGCGGACTGCGCGACGAAGTCGAGCGTGAGCGCGGAGATCCACGCGAGGTCGTCGCGCGCACGCTCGTCGGTGCTGTCGATCAGCGGCTCGAGCTCGGCGCCGAGGGCCGCGATGGCGGCCTGGACGTCCGCGCGGGTGTCGCCGGCGCGCAGCGGCAGGTCGCGAGGCGCGGCCGGGGCGAGACCCGGGCGCGAGCGAGCCGTCGACGAGCAGGCCCCAGACGTGCTCGAACGGCTCGCGGCCGGCAAGCTCCTCGAGGTCGACGCCGCGGTAGCGCAGCGCGCCGCCCTCGCGGTCGGGCTCGGCGATCGTGGTGGCGAAGGCGACGACGCCTTCGAGGCCGGACTGGACTTCGCTCATGCGGTCTTCTCCCGTTGCCGCCGCCGGTGGCGGCGGGCCTTCTCGACGTTGCCGCAGCCGCGGCTGGAGCACCAGCGCCGCCCGGCCGCCGGGGAGCGGTCGAAGAAGCGGGCGCTGCAGGTCTCTGACGCGCACACCCGTATGCGCGCGCTCTCGTCCACGCTGAACATCCGGGCGGCGTCGCGCGCGATCAGGCCGAGGGCGTGCGCCGCCGGATCAGCGGGGGCGGCGGGGCGCAGCGCGACCGAGCCGTCGTCCGCGCGCACCGCCTCCTCGCCCGTCACGGCCGCCGGGACCTCGCCTGCGATCACCGCGAGCGCCGCGTCGGGCACGGGCCGCCCGGCGAGCACCGCCGTCACGCCCGCGTCGATCGCCTCGCGCAGCTCCCGCGCGCGCACCAGCAGCGCGTCCGCGACGACCGGCGGCGTGCTCAGCAGGCCGGCGGCGACGAGCCACTCGGACAGGTCCTCGACGGTGACGAGCGTCTCCACGCGACGGCGCCAGCGCTCGCGCAACGTGTTCGTGAAGTCGAGTGCGGGCCGCCCGCCGAGCCAGTACCACCAGGGCGCGCCGCGCTCGAGCGGGAGGGTGAGGTCCTCGGGCAGGTCCATAACCATATGATTGCCGGTATGGAGGTTACGCGCAAGCACATCACCGTCGTGACCGGCGGCGCTCGCGGCATCGGCGCGGCGATCTGCACGCGGCTCGCGGCCGAGGGCCACGACGTCGTCATCGGCTATCGCTCGGCCGCCGACCGGGCGCGCGAGGTCGCCGCGGCGGTCGAGGCCGCCGGCGCCCGCGCGGTCACCGTCGAGCTGGACACGGCCGACCCGGCCGGCGTCGACCGCCTCTTCGACGCCGCCGCCGAGCTCGGCCCGATCACCGGCCTCGTCAACAACGCGGGGATCGTCGGCCCGGTGGGCAAGCTCGTCGAGATCCCGATCGACGAGCTCGAGCGCGTGTACGCGGTCAACGTCGTCGGCGTGCTGCTGTGCGCGCGCCGGGCGGCCCGCGACATGCTCGAGCACGACGGCGGCGCGATCGTGAACATCTCCTCCGGCGCGGCCACGCTCGGCAGCCCGAACGAGTACGTCCACTACGCGGGCTCGAAAGCCGCCGTGGACGCGATCACGATCGGGCTGGCGAAGGAGCTCGGCCCGGACGGCATCCGCGTCAACTGCGTCGCCCCGGGCACGATCTGGACCGACATCCACGCCGACCCGGACCGGCCGAACAAGGTCGCGCCCCGCGTCCCGCTCCGCCGGGCCGGCCAGCCCGAGGAGATCGCGGGCGCGGTCGCGTGGCTGCTCAGCGCCGACGCGAGCTACACGACCGGCGCGATCCTCCGCGTCACGGGCGGCCTGTAGACGTACGACGGGATGTCCTCGAGCAGCCGCGGCTCCCAGCCGAGGAGCGCGACCTCGCCGCGGTGATGCGCGAGTCGCTGAGCCGGCTCGAGGCGCTGGTCGCGGAGCCCTAAGCCGCTTCGAGCAGCTCGCCGACCAGGCCGACGAGCTCGTTGCCGAAGAACGGCTTGGAGCGGAACGCGTCCCGGCCGGGCCGCAACCGCTCGAGCTGCTCCGGCTCCGGCTTGGTCCCGCTGAACATCAGGACGGGCACGTCGCTGAGATCGCGCAGGCGCTCCAGCGTCTGCCAGCCGTCGAGCTCGGGCATCAGCACGTCGAGCACCACGAGATCCGGGCGGGCCTCGAAGAAGGTGCGCAGCCCTTGGCGACCGTTCTCGGCCGTGAGCACTTCGTGCCCAGCGCGCTCGAGCAGCATCCTGAGGGTGACCGCGAGGTCCGGCCGGTCATCCACCACGAGGATTCGGTGCGCCATGCCCCTGATATTGGGACCGCACGGTCCGGGTGCAACTCGACATTGGTCCAGTCCCCGACGAATGGTGTATCCGGCACTACGACTGGTAGTCGCGCACGCCGCGCGCCACCGGTCCGAGCTGGCGGTCCAGGCCCAAGCTCCCAACCGCCACCGCGACCAGCAGCAACACGTACCCCGCGAGAGCGCCGACCGAGCGACTGAGGGCGAACAGCAGCACGAACGCGGCGAGCCACACCACGGCGCGCCACGGCATCGCGGACATCGACCAGCGTCGGCGGCGCGGCTGTGGATCGAATTCGTCGGGCAGCCCCCACCCTGCTCCGGGATCGTCGACCAGACCAACGAACATGCCTTCCAGGCTACCGGTACCGGACGCCCGGCGACCGCTGGTCCGAATCCGTGTAACAGTCCGCACGCAGTATGCAAGTTGCCTACTGCCAAACGCTTGCTTCTGCGCAACCGTGATCAGACCGACCAACTTTGCTGCAAGGTCCGTCCACCGCGTTACCGTTGCGATTGATGACGGATCTGCTGCATCAGGACACGGGCGTGCACCTCGATCTCGATGGTGGATCGCTCACGATCGCCGATGCCGTGCAGTTCGCCCGGCACGGCGGCCGCGCCACGTTGTCGACCGCGGCGACGCGCCGCGTCGAGGCGGCGCGAGCGCTCAAGGGAGACCTGATCGCCCGCGAGATTCCGATCTACGGCGTCACGACGGGCTTCGGCGACAGCGCCCACCGTCAGATCGCGCCGGAGAAGGCCGCCCAGCTGCAGCAGAACATGCTGCGCTTCCTGGGCGCCGGCACCGGGCAGATCGCCTCGCCCGAAGTGACCCGCCTGACCATGCTCTTCCGCGCCAACTGTCTGGCGAAGGGCAACTCGGGGGTGCGTCGCGAACTGATCGAGCAGTTGCTGACGCTGCTCAACCACGACATCCTGCCGCTCATCCCGGAGCGTGGCTCCTGTGGTGCGTCCGGTGATCTGGTCCCGCTCTCCTACGTCGGCCGCGCACTGGTCGGCGAGACCGAGGTGAGCTACGAAGGCGCGACCCGTGAAGCGTCCGACGTGCTGGCCGAGATCGGCCTGGCGCCGCTCGAGCTGGAAGCCAAGGAAGGGCTCGCGCTCACCAACGGCACGTCGTTCATGTCCGGCTTCGCCGTCCTCGCCGCCAACGACGCCCGCGAGCTCGCGTTCGTCGTGGACCTGTGCACCGCGATGGCCTCGCAGGCGCTGCTCGGCAACCACGGCCACTTCAACGCCTTCCTGTTCGAGGCCAAGCCGCACCCGGGGATCATCCAGAGCGCGGCCAATGTCCGGATGCTGCTCGACGGCTCGGCGCTCACGCACGACGCCGAAGAGATCGTCCCGCTCGAAGGCGCCGGCTTCCGCGAGCTCACGCGCTCGGTCCAGGACAAGTACTCGATCCGCTGCGCGCCCCACATCGTCGGCGCGCTGCGCGACACGCTCGAGTGGGTGGACCGCTGGATCGAGATCGAGATCAACTCGTCCGACGACAACCCGCTCTTCGACGTCGGCGCCGGCCGCGTCCAGAGCGGCGGCAACTTCTACGGCAGCCACATGGCGCAGGGCATGGACGCGATGAAGATCGCGGTCGCCAACCTCTGCGACCTGATGGACCGCCAGCTGGAACTCGTGGTGGACGAGAAGTTCAACGTCGGCCTGACGCCCAACCTCATCCCCTACTTCGAGGACGACGACTTCGAGGCCGGTCTGCATCACGGCTTCAAAGGCATGCAGCTCTCGTGCTCGGCCCTGACGGCCGAGGCGTTGAAGCTGTGTAACCCGGCGAGCATTCACAGCCGCTCGACCGAGGCCCATAACCAGGACAAGGTCTCCATGGGGACGATCAGCGCGCGCGACGCCCGCTCGATCGTGGAGATCGCCCAGCACATCGCCGCGATCCACCTGATCGCGCTCGCGCAGGCACTCGACCTGCGCGGCGTCGAGCAGGCCAGCCCGAAGGTCCGGGAGGCGCACGCGATCATCCGCGCGCGCGTCGCCCCGTTGGACCGCGACCGCCGCATGGACGGCGACATCGCGGCCGTCGTCGAGCTGATCCGGTCCGGCGAGCTGAGCAGCGTCCTGGCGTAGGAGGGGTTGCACCGGGCGGCCCTCGTCTGGGAGGGTCGCCCTGTGCGCTATGCCGTTCTTGTCGTACTCGCCGGCCTCCTGTTGGCGAGCAGCGCAAGCGCCGCGCCGTTCACCGTCGGCGCCGGCTTCAAGCCGAGTGTGGCCGTCGACGCGGCGGGCACCGCGTACCTGGCCTGGTACGGGCCGGAGAGCGGGACGACGTCGCTGCAGTTCTGCCGCGTGCCGCGCGGCGCCACCGCGTGCGACCTGGCGCGGACGATTCCGGCGCCCGGCACCTCACTCAGCCGCCCCCACGTGTCGGTGAGCGGCGCGGTCGTACGGATCGTGCAGTACCGCTACAGCGTGCTCCCGCCGCAGGTGTTCATCTTCACGTCGGTCGACGGCGGCAACACCTTCGACGCCGGCCGCAGCGCCGGGCAGGCGCCGTTCGACGAGGCCGTGTTCGGTCCCGGCGACACGATCACGGGCGCGACGAACGCGTGGCAGAACGGCGGCGTGGTGCAGCAGCTGCCGCTCTCCGCCGGCTCGGCGGGTGCGAGCTGGGCCCAGCTGTTCGCGACCGACCATCTCTACAACGGCACGGTCGGGCTGACGCCGGCGTCGACGCTGCTGGCGATCTTCACCGCGGGCGTCGCGAACGCCTCCTACAAGCTCCACACCGGCGCCGGCGACCCGAACGACGCCGCGACCTGGGGGCCGGAGGTGGCGATGGGCTACGCCGACTATCCGCGGCTCGCGAGCGGCGCGCCGGGGCTCTTCGTGCTCGCCGGCGACGCGAGCGGCAACATGTTCGTGCGCCGCTGGAACGGCGCGGGCTTCGACGCGCCCGGTGACCATCGGGCCGGGCGACGCGAGCGAGTCGGACCTGTACGTGGACGCCGGCGGGCGCCTGCACGCCGTCTATCCGCGCCTCGACGTGCAGGGCTACCACCTGCAGCACTCGGTCTCCGACGACGGCGTGACCTGGCAGTCCGGGAGCGCGCTCGTGCAGACGGACGACCAGGAGTCCGCGCCGCGCGTCGCCGCCGCCGCCGATCACGTCGGCGTCGCCGTGTGGTCCAGCCGCGGGCCGGCCGGCCGAGATCCGGGTCAACGCGATCGGGCCCGGCGCGCCCGCGTCCGCAGCAGCCGCCACCGCCTCCCCCACCCGCGGACCCGGTGCCGGAGTTCGCGAAGACCGTCGTCGTCACCCCGTCCGGCACGGTCCGCGTGCGGCTGAAGGGGAGCTCGCGCTTCGCCCCGCTCACCGGGCTCGACGACGTCCCGTTCGGAGCGACGATCGACACGCGGCGCGGCGCGGTCGTGCTGCGCGCGCGGACCCGACGCGGCGGCCCGATCGAGACCGTGCGCCTGTTCGACGGCATGTTCGCCATCAGCCAGAGCGGCAACGTCGTGAACTTCACGCTCAACGAGCCGCTCGCGAAGTGCCCGAAGCGCGCGAGCGCGGCCCAGAAGAAGGCGAAGTCGCGCAAGCTGTGGGGTGACGGCAAGGGCGCGTTCCGGACCAGCGGCCGCTACAGCGCGGCGACGGTCCGCGGCACGCGCTGGCTCGTCCAGGACACGTGCAAGGGCACGCTCACGCGCGTGACCCAGGGCAGCGTGTCCGTGCGCGACAAGGTCCGCGGACGCTCCATCGTGCTGCGCGCGGGTCGAAGCTATACGGCGCGTCCGCGACGGTAGCTACCTTGCGCGGCGTGCGGGTCGCGCTCATCGGGGCTCGCGCTCGCGCCTGGCCGCGCGATCGCGTGCTCGCCGAGGTGAGCGCCCCGGACGGCACCGCTGCGACCGAGCACCGGCCACTTATCCCGTTGGGCGATGCGGTTGCGGCACGGCCTGCGTCCAGAGTGCGCCCGTCGTGGAAGGTTTGCGGCTGAGCAGCAGCGTCGGGACGAGCGCCAGCAGCGCGCCGGCGGCCGCCACCGCGAACGCGACGGTGTAGCCGGCCGCCTGCCCGTCGTGGGCGACCAGGATCGTCGCGGCGAGCTGCGCGCCGATCGCTGCGCCGGTGGTGCGCATGATCGTGTTCATCGCGCTCGTCACGCCGGTTTCGTGCGGCTCTGAGTGGTCGATCACGAGCGCCCCGATGGCCGCGAGCGCGAACGCCATGCCCGTGCCCATGATCGGCATCCAGAGCGCGAAGACCAGCTCCGTGCCGTGGAGCGTGGCCAGGCCGGCGAGGCTGAGCGCGCCGAGCGCCAGGCCGATCCGCAGCGGCAGCGTGCGGCCGTGACGGGTGCCGAGCCGGCCCGCGATCGGGCCCGCCGCGATCATCGCGAGCGAGAACGGCAGCAGGATCAGACCCGCCTGGGTGGGCGTGAGCCCGAAGCCTGCTTGTGGTGATTGCAGGAAGCCCGGGACGAGCACGAAGAACGCCGTCATCGCGAACCCGATCAGGATCGTGCTGACGTTCGTCGCCGCCATCCCGGGGCGCGCGAGCGTCTGCAGGTCCACGAGCGGGTCTTGTGTGCGCTCGCTCGATCTTCACCCACGCGATGGCCGCGGCGCTCGCGGTCGCGAGCAGGGCGACGGTCGTGGCCGCTCCGCCGGTGTCGCTCAGCGCGAGCAGCAGCGCAGCGAGCGTGACGGACAGCGCGGCGGCGCCCTTGTAGTCCGGCTTGGCCGGCGTCTTCGTGGCGGACTCCGGCACGAACCGGATCACGAGCGCGGTGGCCGCGTAGACCGGGATCGCGCCGATCAGGAACAGCCAGTGCCGGTCCAGGTGCTCGACGATCACGCCGCTCAGCACCAGCCCCATGCCGCCGCCGATCCCGAACACGCTCGACACCGTCCCGATCGCGACCCCCACCTTCTCCGCCGGGAACTGGTCGCGGATGATCCCGAACGCGAGCGGGAAGATCGCCGCCCCCGCGCCCTGCATCGCCCGGAACCCGATCAGCACCTCGATGTTCGGCGCCGCCGCCGCACCCAGCGACGCGGTGGCGAAGATCGCGAGCGAGATCACCAGCATCCGCTTCTTCCCGTGCGCGTCCCCGAGCTTCCCGATGATCGGCGTCAGCACGCTGCTCGACACCAGAAAGCTCGTCACCAGCCACGTCGTCCACGCCGGCGACGTGTGGAACTCACGCTCGAAGAACGGCAGCGCGGGCACCACCAGCGTCTGCATCAACGCGAACGTCACACCCGCGACGGTCAGCAGAGCGAGCGTGAGCTTGTAGTCGGCACGGGGCACGCCATTGAGATTGCCGCCCGGCGCCTGCCGCGACCATCGTGCACCCTGGTGAGGTCAGGTGCGGCCAGCCGCCGTGCTCCGTCGGTCCACCGCCGCAGCGCCCCGCGCCCCGCGCCCCGCGCCCCGGCGCGCCCGGCGCGCGCCGCGCGCTCGCGCCCGCGTGCCACGCGAGCGTCGTGTTTCGCGCCCTGCACGGGCAGTCGCTCGAACTCGTCGCGCCAGGCCTCGCCGCGCTCGGGTACGCTCCGTGGCCGGGCACGCGAGGTACGACTTTCACAACCACTGGTTGTGCAAGTGAACACTCGCGTGGCGTGGAACCGTCCCTCGGCGTGAAACGACGTGAACGCCAACGACGTTCACGCAGTGCGGGGCACCCGCCTCATGTGCCCTAGCCCGCTCTACGCGGGCGGCGGCTTGAACTGGCTCGCGGTGAACGTCGCGCCGTGGGGGTCGCGGATCACGGTGATGCGCTGCCACGGGATGTCGAACGGCTCGACCAGGACCTCACCGCCGAGATCGCGCGCGCGGGTGGCGGCCTCGTCGGCGTCGGCGACCGTGAACGTGAGGTGCCAGCGCGGGCCGCCCTGGTCCATCGGTTCGAACCAGGCGACGGTGTCGGTGAAGCGCGGCGGCGCGCCGCCCGCGGCGTGGCGGGCGCGCACGCCCGGGTCGATCGTCTCGAGGTAGTCGCCGTACTCGGGCACGACGACCGTGACCGAGCGGTCGCCGCCGATCTCCATCTCGTCGAACTCCCAGCCGAAGACCGCGCCGTAGAAGCGCTGCGCGCTGTCGGCGTCGTCGGTGATGAGGTTCGACCAGTTCCAGCTGCCGGGCGCGTTGACCACCTCGGCGCCGATGTGGGTGTTGGCCTGCCAGACGGCGAACGTCGCGCCTTCGGGGTCGGCGCACATCGCCATCCGCCCCGCGTCGAGCACGTCGTGCGGCTCGACGATCACGCGCCCGCCGGCGCCACGGACGCGCTCGGCCGCGGCGTCAGCGTCCTCGACGGCGATGTAGGTCGTCCAGCGGGCGTCCGGCAGTCCGTTGTCCCACGAGCCGATCGCGGCGACGAGCCCACCGTCCACCTGAGCCTCGAAGTACGTCTCCGAGGACCCGGGCGGCATCTGGTCGGCCATCTCCCAGCCGAGCAGGCCGCTGTAGAACGCGACGGCCGAAGCAGCGTCCGGACGCGCGCTGTCGATCCAGCACGGCACTCCAGCGGGGTATCGATCTCGCTTGGGCATGGGTCAAGCCTAAGGTCGGTAGCGGTCAGGAACTGTCCTCAATCCGGCAGGTGCGGCATCGCGATCCCGGGGTCCTTGCCGACGAGCACGCCGCGCGTGATCGAGGCGCCGCCGAAGCGGTCGCGCACGCCGTCCACCGCGGCGTCCAGCTTCGCGGCCTTCGTCTCGTGGAGCGGGAGGACGAGCTGGACGGCGTCCGCGTCCTCGAGGTTCGTGAGGGAGAGCCCGAGCAGCGTCACGCCCTCGCGCTCGATCGTCGGCATCACGCTCGCGAGCAGCTCACGCGCGGCGGCGAGCAGTGGCCGGCTGTCAGCCGTGGGCTCCGCCAGCGTGTGCGAACGGGTCGCGCGGGAGAAGTCGTCGAAGCGCAAGCGCAGGATGATCGTTCGGCACATGCGGCGCGCGGCGCGCAGCCGGCGGCCGATCCGATCCACGAGCGCGACGAGCGTGGCGTCCAGCGCCGCGG
This sequence comes from uncultured Solirubrobacteraceae bacterium, assembly GCA_963724195.1. Classification (GTDB taxonomy): domain Bacteria; phylum Actinomycetota; class Thermoleophilia; order Solirubrobacterales; family Solirubrobacteraceae; genus Solirubrobacter. The sequence continues at coordinate 96,750 of CAVRTQ010000024.1, forward strand.
GCGTCTTGGGGCCGCGGCGGCCCAGCGCGCGCTGGCCGCCGATGGACCGGCGACGGACGCCGGTCGTCACACGGCGCGCATCCCGCCCGTGCGCAAGCGCGTGCAGCTGATGCCCCGACGCCTTGCCGACCAGGCTGACCAGCATCTCCTGCGGCAGCTCGGCCACCTGCGCGACGGTCATGATCCCGCGGGCGTGCAGCTTGCCCGCGGTGACCTTGCCGACGCCCCACAGCGCCTCCACCGGCAACGGGTGCAGGAACTCGAGCTCCCCGTCCACCGGCACGACGAGCAGCCCGTCCGGTTTGGCCTGCGCGGAAGCGACCTTGGCCAGGAACTTCGTGCGCGCGACGCCGACCGTGATCGGCAGCCCGACTTTGTCGCGCACGCGCACGCGCAGCCGCTCGGCGATCTCCGCCGGCGAGCCGGCGATCCGCTCCATGCCCCGGACGTCGATGAACGCCTCGTCGATCGAGAGCCCTTCCACCAATGGCGAGGTGTCGTTGAAGATCTTGAACACGGCCTTGCTCGCCGTGCGTGTACGCCTCGAACCGCGGCTTGACGAAGATGAGCCCGGGACAGAGCTTCTTGGCCGTCCACCCGCCCATCCCGCCGGTGACCCCGAACGCCTTCGCCTCGTACGACGCGGCGGTCACGACGCCGCCGCCCACCGCGATCGGCTTACCGAGCAGCCGCGGGTTGTCGCGCTGCTCGACCGACGCGAAGAACGAGTCGAGATCCGCGTGAAGAATGGTTCCGTCCGCACCATGCACGAACGTATGTTCGCATCATGGGCGGACGGATACGCATCTCAGGCGAACACCAGCCGGACCGCCGGCCGGGTGCGCCACGCCTCGAAGGCCACGACCAGCGCGAGCGCGGCGATCACCGAGCCGAAGATCTCGAACGTCGTCTCCAACCCGAGCGTCCCCACCACCGCGCCGGCGATGATCGCCGGGACGGAGATCGCCGTGTAGGCGACGATGTAGAAGGCCGACATCACCGATGCGCGGTGGTCGGGCGGGATCGCCACCGAGAGCGCGCGGAGCCCGCCGAGGAACGCCACGCCGAAGCCGCCGCCACCCACGACCGCGCCGATCGCGAACAGCGCCGGCGAGTCCGTCGCCGCCGAGGCCACGATCAGCAGCATCCCGAGCGCGAGCGCGAGCGAACCGTAGGCCGCCCCCGCCCACGGCGCCGTACGGCCGAAGATGAGCTGCGCCAGCGCACCCGACCCGGCGAGCGCGAAGATGCTGAGCCCGGCGACCAGATGGTCGGACGTGTTGAACAGCGTCGCCGAGAGCTGCGGGCCGAGCGACAGGAACAACCCGCCGATCGACCACGAGGAGATCACGCCCAGCGCCGCGAGCAGGAAGGGCCGCCGCACCGCGGGCGGGATGCTCGGCCGCTGCGGCGTGAGCCGCGGACGCGACCGGTGCGTGACCGGCTCGGGCATCAGCAGCGCACCCACGAAGGCGATCGCGAAGAGCACGAACAGCGCGACGTACGGCAGCACGCGCGGAGCGGGAGCGAACTCGACGAGCGCCGAGGAGAGCAGCACGCCGAGCGCCATCCCGCCTGCGCTCACGACCCCGTTGGTGAGCCCCACCCCGGCCGGATCGCGACGCGGATGCAGATCGAGCAGCGCCGCGCTGGCGGCGCCGAGCGCGAGCCCGGTGGCGATCCCCTGAAGCCCGCGCGCCACGAACAGCCAAGTCACCGACGACGCGAGCATGAACGCCACCGACGTGACCAACAACGCGCCGAGGGCGACGAGCAGCACCGGCCGCCTCCCCCACTCGTCGCTCACCCGACCGGCGAGCAGGAGTGCGAGCAGCACGCCGAACGCGTAGGTCGCGTAGATGAGCGTGAGCACCACCGACGAGAAGCCCCACAGCTCGCGATAGGTCGCGTAGAGCGGCGAAGGCGTGCTCGACGCGAACAGCGCGAGCCCGATGACGGCCGCGACAAGCGCGTACGCGAGACGGGGCGACAGGGTCCGGCGCGGCGCGGCGCCGACCGGCGCGGCCTCGCGCGGCACGGCGCCTCACGCGGCACGGCGGCCTCGCGCGGCGCGGGTTCGGGGCGCGGGGGCGGTGGACGGTGCGACGACATGGAGGTCCCGATCTCTTTCGATATTTCCAAAGTCATGGAACTATCGAAGTTGTACCATACGGGCATGCCGACCACGCCGACGCGCGAGCGGATCGCTCATCCGGAGACGTCCGCACTCGATCTCGCGACGGTCATGCGCGTGGTCGGCGACCCGGTCCGACTGGAGGTCGTGCGCCTGCTGGGCGACGGCCAGGAGCACCTGTGCGGGGAGCTCAGCCAGGCGCTGCAGATCCCGGCGTCGACGGGCAGCTATCACCTGAAGCTGCTGCGCGAGGCGGGGATCACGCGCACGCGGGCCGAGGGCACGCAGCGGTTCATCAGCCTGCGCAGCGACGACCTCGAGACCCGGTTTCCGGGCCTGGTGGGCGTTCTCATCGCCAGCTGAGACACTTCCCGTCGAGCGCATACGACGGGGAGGAGAACCCACATGAGCGCCATCACGGGGACTCGTATCGACGAGGTCCTGCGCAGCGCCGTCGAGTCGGGAACCATGCCCAACGTGGTCGCGACCGCGACCAACGCGGACGGGCCGATCTACGAGGGAGCGTTCGGGCCCAAGGCGGTCGGCAAACCGGATCCGGTCACTGTGGACACGCTGTACCGCATCGCGTCGATGACGAAGATGGTCACGACCGTCGCGGCGTTGCAGCTTGCGGAAGGTGGCGTGATCGACTTCGACGATGCGGTCGCGAAGTACCGGCCCGAGTTCGCGGACCTGAAGGTCCTCGACGGTTGGGACGGGGACGAGCCGCGCCTGCGCGAGCCGAAGACGTTCGCCACGGTGCGTCAGCTCGCCACGCACACCTCGGGCCTGGGCTACTGGTTCTGGAACGCGGACCTCGTGCGCTGGGAGGCCAAGACAGGCACGGGCAACACGCTCGCCGGCACCGCGGACGCGTTCACCGCGCCGCTGGTCGCCGACCCGGGCACGAAGGTGGAGTACGGCACCAACACCGACTGGCTCGGCCTGGTGGTCGAGGCGGCGTCGGGCCAGAAGCTGGACGCCTACTTCGACGAGCACATCCTCGGCCCGCTCGGCATGGAGCAGACCTCCTTCCACCCCACCGACGAGCAGCGCGAGAACCTGTCCGCGGTGCACCTGCGCGGCGAGGCGTCGGCACGTGGGAGGCCACGAGCCTGGACTGGAACGCCGCGCCCGACTGGTGGCCCGGCGGCCACGGCCTGTACTGCCCGCCGAGCGAGTACCTGCGCTTCCAGCGGATGCTGCTCAACAACGGCACGCTCGACGGCACGAAGATCCTCGAGGCCAAGACCGTCGAGGACGCGTTCGCCAACCAGATCGGCAGCCTCGACTGGCCCGCGGCGATCGCCACCGCCGAGCCGCCCACGACCGCCGACTTCAACGCCGGCCCGGGCTACAAGTTCGGCCTCGGCCTGCTGCGCAACACCGAGGACATCGAGGGCATGCGGCGCGCCGGCAGCGGCGCCTGGGCGGGCATCTTCAACACCCACTTCTGGGTGGACCGCACGGCCGGCGTCTCGGGTGCGATCTACACCCAGACGCTCCCGTTCGTCGAGCCCGCCGTGTTCCAGGTGTACGTCGACTTCGAGAAGGCGCTGTACGCGTCGCTGTAGCGGCCCTGAACGACGGACGGCGCCGCTGGGGAAAGCGGCGCCGCCGGGGACGTACGGTGCCGCCTGGACGAGCGGCACCCCGAGGATCGGACGGCGCCCGGCTCACCGGGCGCCGCCGTTCGTGTCGATCGCCCTAGGCGTGCATCAGGACGGGGGCCGCGTCGGTCCCGCCCGCTTCCTCGCCCTCGACGGGCTTCGGCTTGCGGCGCGGCAGCAGGAACGCGGCGATCAGGGCCGGGATGATCAGCGCCGTCGCCCACCAGAAGGTGTGGGTGAAGGCGGTGGTCATCAGGTCGCGGACCTCGAGCGGGAGGTTGGCGCCGGTGCCACCGAGGCCCGTGTCCGAGCCGCCGGTGCCCTGCGGGAAGAGGTCACGCAGCGCGACGGTGAGGATCACGGACATGACCGCGGTGCCGATCGAGGCGCCGACCTGCTGGATGATGTTCAGCGTCGTCGAGGCGCGGGCGACCTGGATCCTGCGCAGCGTCTGCAGCGCGCCGGTCATCAGCGGCATCATCGTGAAGCCCATGCCGATGCCCTGGAAGAACAGGATCGCGCTCAACGCCCAGTACGAGGTGTCGCCGGTCAACTGGGTCAGGCCGACGAACGTGAGGCCGATGACGAACAGGCCCGGGATGACGAGCTTGCCGATGCCGGTCTTGTCCGCGAGCTGGCCCGCGATCGGCATGGCGATCATCGCGCCGATGCCCTGCGGAGCGAGCAGCAGGCCGGAGTCGAGCGCCGACTCGCCGCGCACCGCCTGCAGGTACAGCGGCAGCAGCAGCATCGCGCCGAAGACCGAGATGATCATCAGCATCAGCGTCCCCGAGGCGACCGCGAACGTGCGGTTCTTGAACAGCCGCAGGTCGATCAGCGGGTTCGGGGTGCGCAGCGCGTGGAACACGAAGCCGATGATCAGCGCGAAGCCGATGAGCATCGGAGCCAGTACCTCGACGGCGCCGAAGCCGCCGTGCGAAGCGGACTCCGCGAGCCCGTAGATCGCCAGCGCGAGGCCCGGCGAGAGCAGCGCGAGGCCGAGCACGTCGAGACGCTCGCCGGCCTGCGGCTGGTCCTTGTCCAGGATGCGCAGGGACAGCGCGAACGCGACCGCGCCGATCGGCAGGTTGATGAAGAAGATCCAGCGCCAGGAGAAGTCGTCGACGAGCCAGCCGCCGAGGATCGGACCGAGGATCGGGCCGAGCATCATCGGGACGCCGATGATGGCCATGACGCGCCCGACGCGGCCCGGACCGGCCGCCCGCGTGAGGATCGTCATGCCGGCGGGCATCAGCATGCCGCCGCCGAGCCCCTGCAGGACGCGGAAGAAGATCAGCGATTCGGCCGACCAGGCCGCGCCGCAGAGCGCAGAACCGGCGACGAACAGCGCGATGGCGAGCATGTACAGACGCTTGGTGCCGAAGCGATCAGCCGCCCAGCCGGTGATCGGGATCACCGACGCGAGCGCGAGCGTGTAGCCCGTGACGATCCACTGGATCGTCGCGAGGTCGGTGTCGAAGTCACGCGCGAGCGTGTTGATCGCGACGTTGACGACGGTGGTGTCGAGGATCGACATGATCGCGCCGAGCACGACGACGCTGGCGATCGCGAGGAGCCTGCGATCAAGGCCTTCGTCCTGGCCGCCGGCGGCGGGCACGGATTCAGACGACATGGGGAGCTTGTTCCTTCGGGGTAGGGAGGATGGGGAGGAGGACCCGGTCGACGAGCTCCTCGACGAACGCGTCGTCGATCGGTTCGCCCCGGATCAGTGACCGAGTGAAAATGATGGAGCCGGGAATGTCGGCGAACAGTGGGGTTACCACGCCTTCGCCGATCTCGCCGCGCGCGGCGGCACGCGCGAGCAAGGATTCGAATCTCGCCGCCTCGTCACAGACGACCTCTTCGCGAAACAGCGCCTCGAGCTCCGGGCTGCTCTGCAACTGCATGATCAGGCCGGCCGCCACGTGCGGGTCGAAACCCTCCGTCGCCCCGCGGATGTAGGCGATCAGATCACCACGCAACGTGCCGGTGTCCGGCAACGTGCCGCCATCAGCCCGCTTTGCCCGAATCGCGTCGACGATGATCTCCGACTTGCCGCCCGGCCACCGGCGATAGATCGTCGGCTTGCTCACGCCCGCGCGGGCGGCGAGCGCGTCGACCGTCATGCGGTCGTAGCCGACCTCCGCCACGAGTGCGATGGCCGCGGCGAGGATGGCCTCGCGGCGGCGCGGGTCCCGCGGACGACCGCGCGGAGCATCTTCGACGGGCGGCACTCGACGCGGAACGGGTTCTAGGTCTTCCCTGACGGCACCACTCATGTTTACGACACAGTATCGTAAAGCGTGAGGGGGCTAATGTCCCGGGTGTGACTTCCCTCACGCTCGGCTACAAGGCGTCGAACGAGCAATTCGGCCCGCAGGAACTGCTCGCGCTGACCCAGCACGCGGAGGCACGCGGCTTCGAGGTCGCGGGCGTCTCCGACCACCTCCAGCCCTGGCGCCACAACGGCGGCCACGCGCCCGCCGTGCTGCCGTGGCTGGGCGCCGCCGCGGCGACCACCAGCACGATAACGCTCGGCACGAGCGTGCTCACGCCGACGATGCGCTACCACCCGGCGATCATCGCCCAGGCGTTCGCCACCCTCGGCTGTCTCGCTCCGGGCCGTGTCTTCCTCGGCGTCGGCACGGGTGAGGCGATGAACGAGACGCCGATCACCGGCGGCGAGTTCCCGGGTCGCAAGGAACGCCGGATGAAGATGGCCGAGGCGATCAAGGTCATCCAGCAGCTGTGGGCCGAGGAGCGCGTCGACTTCGAGGGCGAGTACTACAAGCTCCGCCGCGCCACGATCTACGACCGCCCCGAGACGCCGGTGCCGATCTACGTGGCGGCGAGCGGCCCGCTCGCGGCCAAGCTCGCCGGCCGCGTCGGCGACGGCTTCATCTGCACCTCCGGCAAGGACCCGGAGCTCTACGTCAACCTCCTCGACAACGTCAAGGAGGGCGCGGAGAAGGCCGGCCGGGACTACGCGCCAGATCAAGCGCATGATCGAGATCAAGGTCTCCTACGACCGCGACCTCGACACCGCCATGAAGGCCACGCACTGGTGGGCCGCGCTCGCGCTGACGCCCGAGGAGAAGGAAGGCGTCGAGGACCCGGTGGAGATGGAGCGTCTGGCCGACGAGGCCACCGACCGCGCGCACACGCGCTTCATCGTCTCCGACGACCCGGAAGAGATCGTGGAGAAGATCAAGCCGTACACGGACCTCGGCTTCACCGAGCTGGTGTTCCACTTCCCGGGCAACGACCAGCGCCGCTACATCGACGAGTTCGCCGCCGACGTCGCCCCCCTCCTGCGCAAATGAGCCCGTTCGAGCAGCTCGACGAGCGCTTCAAGCCGCTCCACAAGCCGACGGCCCGGCTCGACCACCTCTACGACGGCTGCCGCTGGGCGGAAGGCCCCGCGTACTTCCCGGCGCACCGCGCGCTCGTGTGGTCGGACATCCCGAACAACCGGATCCTCCGCTACGACGAGGCCACCGGCGACGTCGGCGTCTTCCGCCACCCGTCGAACTACAGCAACGGCCACACGGTGGACCCGCAGGGCCGGCTGGTCAGCGCCCAGCACGGGGACCGCCGCGTCACCCGCACCGAGCACGACGGCACGATCACCGTGCTCGCCGAGTCCTACGACGGCAAACCGCTGAACTCGCCCAACGACGTCGTCGTGCGCAGCGACGGGACGATCTACTTCACCGACCCCAGCTACGGCATCGAGGGCTACTACGAGGGCTTCGCGGCCGAGCCCGAGCAGGCCGCGCAGCACGTGTTCAAGCTGGACCCGATCACCGGCACGCTGAGCATCGCCGTGGCCGACATGCAGCGCCCGAACGGCCTCGCGTTCAGCCCCGACGAGCGCGTGCTGTACGTCTCCGACACCGGCGACAAGACGATGCGCGCGTTCGACGTCGCCGACGACGGCCAGCTCACCAACGGCCGTGAGTTCGCCACGTGCACGGTCGGCGGCTTCGACGGGTTCCGGCTCGACGAGCAGGGCCACATCTGGTCCAGCGCCGGCGATGGCGTCCACGTCCTGCACCCCGACGGCACGTTGATCGGCAAGGTCAAGGTCCCCGAGGGCGTCGCGAACGTGCAGTGGGGCGGCTACAAGCGCAACCGCCTGTACATCTGCGCGACCACGTCGCTGTACGCGGTCCTGCTCGCGGTGCGGGGAGCGAAGACGCTGTAGCTCAAGCGGTGCTGCGCCAGCGCAGGAGCCGGATGCCGCGCATGTCCAGGTGCGTCTCGCCGCGTGCGCGGATGAGGCGCAGCAGGACGGTGTCGCACTCCGGGCAGCGCAGCACCTCCCCCATCCCCTCGTAGACCATCACCGTCGCGACCGGCCCGGTCGCGCCGCAGCCGTCGCAGGTCGCGACCGCCATCGACAGGTCGCCGGCGAAGATCGCGCCGAGGTCACCGGCGATCGCGTTGCCGTCCACATGGGTCATCCGAACCGCTCCGTTCTGATGTTCGCCGGGTCGTGCCCGAGCGCGACCAGGTCATTGGCGACGGACTCGACGAAGGCGGTGGGCCCGCACACGTACACCCGGGATGCCGTCCCCACCCGCTCGCCCGCCCAGGCCTTGAGCATCGGGTAGTCCACGCGGCGCGTGTGGCCCGTCCAGCCGCGCGGCGCCCAGCGTGTGTAGGTGAACGTGACGTCGAGTCCGCGCTTGCCGAGCTCCTCGTGGTAGAGCACGTCGTCGGGCTCGCGCGCGCTCACCAGCAGCCGGGCGGGGGCGCCGGCGCGGAGCATCGACATCAGCGGGACGAGCCCGGACCCGCCGCCGACCATCAGCACCTCGCCGTCCGCCGGCGGGTCCCACACGAACCAGCCGCCGAACGGGCCGCGCACCTCGAACACGTCTTCCTCGCGGGCGACGCTCACCATCCACGGCGAGACCTCGCCCATGTCCACCTCGACCACCGTGATCTGCGGCGGTCCGTCGTCCGGTGCCGAGGCGATCGAGTACCGGCGCTGCGCCTGGTAGCCGTCCTCGGCCGTCAGCCGCACGTCGACGTGCTGGCCCGCCCGGTGGCCGCTCCACTCCGGCACCGCGAGCGTGATCGTCGCGGCGCGCGGCGTCTCCGGCCGGATGCGCTCAACCGTCGCCTGTCGCCAATCGGTGGCTGCCATTGACGCGGGACGCTACACGCGAACGGTGAACGAACGCGAGATGCGGGTTCCTCCCACGGTCACCCGGAGCCGGTAACGGCCCGGCGTGAGTGAGCGCGTGGAGAGGCGGAACGTGGCGAGCCGGGACTCGCGGCTGGAGACCCGGCGGCTGCCGCTGAAGATCTCGGCGGTGACGCGCGTCGCGGCGCACATGCGCACGTACACGCGCATCGTCAGCCCTTGCTTCATCCGCGCGGGCGAAGCGAGCGCCGCCGCGCACCGGGCCGCCACGGCGCCGGGCGTCGTGAACTGCCACGCATGGGGCACGACCTGGGCCTTGACGGTCGCGTCCGGGCTGACGGGCGGCCGCTGGCCGGCTTTGCACAACACCGGGTCGTACGGCGCCGCCTCGGCGGGAAGCCAGTCCGGCACGTAGTCCGCCAAGGACGGGTAGCACCAGGGGGCGAAGTGGTCCGGGCACGGCGGATGCACGGGAGGCGCGCCGACGCGCGAGCAGTCCGCTGCGGGATAGTTGAGATCGACCTCGGCCAGGTACGTGGTGCCGCGCGCGAGCGGGGCGTCCAGTTGCAGGAACGGCGCGGCGCTGGTGATCGCGACCTCACCTTCCGGCCCCGTCAGGCGCTCGTCGGTGAACGTCACGTCGGCGTTCGGCGTGTAGACGATCAGCGCCGACGCGTCCTCGGGCAGGACGCCGTCCGGGCCGGGAAAGGTGAAGACCTGCCCCGCGAGATCGGCGCGCGGGCCCTTGATGACCTGCAGGCACGCCCAGCCGTCCTGCTCGCCGTACCCCGTGCGCTGGAGCTCCGGGTCCATGATCAGCCGCACGTGCGCAGCGGACTCGACCCACGGGTGCGGGTCGGTCCAGCCCGCCGGGCCGGCGAGCACGGACTGCCGCGCGGCACGCGCGCCGGCCTCCGAGTAGCCGGGGCGACCGGGCGTCTCGCCGTGCGCCTGCTCCTCGTCCCAGCCGTCGTTGAGCGCCATGTAGCGGGCATGCGCCTGGCATTCGCGCGAGAGGAGCGCATCCTCGACGAGCGGCGGGAGGCTGTTCTGCGCGCGCAGCGCGTTGATCCGCGAGACGGCGTCGGTGGGCGTGATCGCGTGGGCCGGTGCTACGCCGATGGCCAGCGTCAGGACGACCCACACCAGAAACAGGCGCGGCATGAAGACCGCACGCTATGCCCCGACGGACTGGCTTCCAACTGGACGTCGGTCTTGAATCGGATCTTTCAGTCGCCCTGGTAGCGCTGCTCGAGCCACGGATCGCCGCGGTCGTGGTAGCCCAGCTGCTCCCAGAACCCCGGCTCGTCGTCCTCGGTGAAGATCAGCCGGCGCACCCATTTGGCGCTTTTCCAGAAGTACAGGTGCGGCACAAGTAGGCGCGCCGGCCCTCCATGTTCGGGCTCGAGCTCGTCACCGTCGTAGCTGTAGACGACCCACGCCTTGCCGCCCGTGACGTCCTCCACCGGGAGGTTCGTCGTGTAGCCGCCGTCGCAGAGGGCGGTGATGTAGCCGCCCTCGAGCTCGACGCCGTCGAGCAGCGTGTCGACGGAGACGCCGGTCCACTGCGTGTCGAGCTTGGTCCAGGTCGTCACGCAGTGGATGTCGACGGTGAAGTCCTCGCTCGGCAGCGCCTGGAACTCGTCCCAGGTCCACGAGCGGTCCTCGCTGATCGCGCCGGTGATCGCAAAGTCCCACTGGTCGAGCGGGATGTGCGGGGTCGGGCCGGCGGAGAGCACCGGGAACCCCGCTTCGAGGTATTGGCCGGGTGGGAGCCGGTCACCGTCGCCGGTCCGGCGACGGCGGAAGCCGCGGGTGACGTCCATTGCCCTCGGGACGCTACACGGTCACGTGCTCACCGGTCGATCGCCGGAACGGCGTGGAGGGTGCGCCGGCGGCGGGCGAAGACCCACGTGCGCAGCGCGACGTAGCGGGTGATCGTCGCGGTCAAGGAGGCGGCGACGAGCACCGCCAGCTCGACCCAGCGGGCCGGCGTGGCGTCCAGCCCGTGCAGGACGGCCAGCGCGCCGGTCGTCAGCAGCACGGTGAGCACGAACACGACGCCGCCGCGGACGTGATGACGCACGAGCTCCTCGCGCCCCTCGACGCCGAACGTGAAGCGCCGGTTGGCGGCGGTGTTGGCCACCGCGGTGATCGCCAGGCCGAGGATGTTGGCCGCAACCGCGCCCACCAGCGGATGCAGCAGCAGGTACAGGAGCGCGTAGGCGAGCGTGCTCGCGACGCCGACGGCCATGAACCGCGCCACCGTGCCCGCCACCAGCAGGCGAGCGACGCCCTTGAGGTCGGTGACCGCGGTCTGCACGATGTTCACACGCGAGTCTGGGTCGTCCACCCAGTCCACCGGCACCTCGTGGATGCGCAGTCCGCGCCGCTGCGCGAGCACCAGCAGCTCGGTGTCGAAGAACCAGCCGTCGTCCTGGACGTCGTCCATCAGCGTGTCGAGCACGTCGCGGCGGACGGCCTTGAAGCCGCACTGCGCGTCGCTGAACTTCGCCCGCAGGACGGTCCGCAGGATGCGGTTGTACGAGCGCGAGATGCACTCGCGCTTGGGGCCGCGCACCACCCGCGAGCCGGTCGCCAGCCGCGACCCGATCGCCAGGTCGCTGTGGCCCGAGAGCAGCGGCGCGACGAGCGGGAGCAGCCCGCGCAGGTCCGTCGAGAGGTCGACGTCCATGTACGCCACCACGCGCGCCGGGCTCCTGCTCCAGGCCGCGCGCAGTGCCCGGCCCCGTCCCTTCTGCTCGAGCCGCAGATGATGCACGGCCGGCAGCGTCGCCGCGAGCCGGCGGGCGATCTCCGGCGTCGCGTCGACGCTCGCGTTGTCGGCGACGACGATCCGCCACGTGAACGGGAAGCCGTCCGAGAGGAAGCGATGCAGGCGGCGGATGCTGCGATCGAGCCCGGCGGCCTCGTTGTAGACGGGCACCACGATCTCGACGTCTGCGGTCGTGGCGGTGCTGGTCCGGCCAGCGGCGGGGACGGAGACGAGATCAAGCATGCTCGAAGCATCGGCTCGCTCCGTCGGAACTCGTTGGGACGAGCCTGAGAGAACCCTGGGACCGCCCGTGTCCGCCCGGGCGTATGACTGGTATGCGCCGCCTGCTGGCCGTGACCGCGTTGTTGGCCGTCGCCGCGGCGCTGGCGACGATCGCGACGGACGCGCGCGAAGGGCCGCGCGGGGCGAGCGCGGAGTCGCGCGGCGAGAGGCCGGGCGGCGCGGAGACGCGCGGTGGCGGCACGGAGACGCGCGGCGGCGGCGCGGAGACGCGCGGTGGCGGCGCGGAGCCGCGCGGCGGCGGCACGGAGCCGCGCGGTGGCGGCGGCCGCGCGAGCACGCCGGCTCGCGGCGCCCCGCAGCGCGCGGCGCGGCCGCGGGTGGTGTGGCGGTCGTCGCGCGCGGTCGGGACGCATAGTCGTGGACGGCTCGTGCGGGGCGTGAAGCTGCCCGTCCGCGGCGCGCACTTCCTCACGTGGGACCCGGTGCGCAAGACCACGCCGAACCGGTGGTGGCGGCGGTACGGCACGGACGAGCTCGTGCGGATGCTGTTGCGGGTCACCCGCGCGTATGCGAAGGCGCATCCGCGCGCGCCGCGGGTGCTGATCGGCGACCTCTCACGCCCGCACGGCGGTGACTTCGGGCGGCGGTTCGGGCCGCTCGGCCACATCTCGCACCAGAACGGGCTGGACGCCGACGTGTACTTCCCGCGCAAGGATCGCGAGGAGCGCGCGCCGCGGTCGGCCGCGCAGGTCGATCTGCGGCTCGCGCAGGATCTCGTCGACCGCTTCGTCGCGGCGGGCGCGCTGACGGTCCTCGTCGGCCCGTCGCTCGCGCTCGAGGGCCGCGGCGTGCAGCCGTGGCCGCACCATGACGACCACCTGCACGTGCGGCTCTCAGCTCAGCCAGGCGAGGGCGGCGCGTAGCGAGTGCGCCCGCGTTGCCAAGGTCGAGCGGAATCGCTCACCTAGAACCGGAAAGCGAGCACGATCGACTGTTCGAGTTGGCGCACCGATGGGGGTATGCCCGCTCAGTACCGCATAGCGACGCTCAGCGGGCATACCCCCACGCTGACGGCCCGGGAAACGACCATTCCGCTGCCGCGCGGTGGGAACTCTCCCTTATCGGTGCCTGCCGTTCGGCGACGTCTCGTCGCCAGGCCGAGCCCAAACCGGGCGGCCCCGCCTAGCCGTGCGGGAAAGCGCACCTGGAACACCGCGCCCCCATCGGGCGCATTCGCGGCACTCACCGTCCCACCATGCGCGTCCACGATCCCCGCGACGATCGCGAGCCCCAGGCCCGCGCCGCCCTTGCCACGCTCACGTCCGCCTTCAGCCCGCCAGAAGCGCTCGAACAACGCATCCGGGTCGTCCCCCGGAAGCCCGCGACCGTGGTCACGCACCTCCAGCGCCACGGTGCCGTTCGCCGCCTCCACCGACACATCGATCGGCGTGCCCGCGGGCGTGTGGACCAACGCGTTGCGCAGCAGGTTCGCGAACACCTGCCGGAGCTGGTCGGCGTCGCCGGTCACACACCCGCGCTCCGCGTCCAGCGAGATCTCGCGGTCGGGCGCGGTCACGCGCGCGTCGTCCACCGCATCCGAGGCCAGCACGGCCAGGTCGACCGGGCCGTGCGGCGCGGGGCGGACCTCGTCCAGCCGAGCCAGCGTCAACAGGTCCTCGACGAGCACGCCCATCCGGGCCGACTCGTCCTCGATCCGGCGCATGGCCTTCGCGACGTCGTCCTCCGAGCGTGCTGCGCCCATGCGGTACAGCTCGGCGTAGCCCCGGATCGACACCAAAGGCGTGCGCAGCTCGTGCGAGGCGTCGGCGATGAACCGGCGCAGGCGCTCCTGGCTCGCCTCGCGCGCCGCGAACGCGTCCTCCAGCCGGTCGAGCATCCGGTTCAAAGCCGTGCCGAGGCGGCCGACCTCCGTGCGCGGGTCGGTGGTCGCGACGCGGTGGGAGAGGTCACCGCCGGCGATCGCGGCCGCCGTGTGGCCCATGCGGTCCAGGGGCAGCAGCCCGACGCGGACGACGACCGTGGCGAACACGCCCACGAGCACCAGCACGCCGCCGATCACCAGGGCCAGGACGAGCAGCAATCGGTCGAGCGCCTCGTCGGTGGCGCTCATCGGGATCGCGGCGACGGTCACCGTGTTGGGGCCGAAGCTCTGGGCGAGCACGCGGTAGTCGCCCTGGGGCGTCTCCACCGTCATCTCCTCCCCCACCGGGATGTCCTTCGGCAGGTCGGGCGCCTCGCCCGTGTCGTCCGGGCCGAGGAACTCCTCGTCGAGGACGTTGCCGCTGGTGTCCCGCAGCTGGCCGTAGGTGTCGCTGGGCGCGCCCCCGCCCGGCGGCGGGCCACCGCGCCCCTTGAACCGCTGGTTGCCGCCGTTGCGGCCGATGAACTCGCGCTGGAGGCCTTCGACGGCGCTCGCGAGCTGCGTGTCGACGCGGTCGAGCTGGAACGAGCGCTGCGTGGCGTACGTGATCCCGCCGACGAGCAACATGCCCGCGGCGGCCAGCGCCAGGACGCCGGCGACGAGCCGGCCACGCAGCGAAGCGATCATGCGCGGGGCGCCCGCAGCGTGTAGCCGACGCCGCGCACGGTGTGGATGAGCGACGGGCCGTGCTGGTCGAGCTTCTTGCGCAGGTAGGAGATGTAGGTCTCCAGCACGCGGGCGTCGCCGCCGAAGTCGTAGTCCCACACGTGGTCGAGCAGCTGCGCGCGGGTGAGCACGCGGCGCGGGTTGAGCATCAGGTAGCGCAGGAGCCGGTACTCGGTGGCGGTGAGGTCGATCGGCGCACCGGCGCGCACGACCTCGCGCGTGTCCTCGTCGAGCTCGAGGTCCTCGAAGGACATCCGGCTCGACTCGGCCTCGGCGGCGCCGGTCCGGCGCAGCACGTTGCGCACGCGCGCGAGCAGCTCCTCGAGGCTGAAGGGCTTGGTGACGTAGTCGTCACCGCCCGACGTGAGACCGCGGATCTTGTCCTCCGGGGCGTCACGGGCGGTGAGGAAGATGATCGGCGTGCCCGCGCGCTCGGCGCCGAGGCGCTTGGCGACCTCGAAGCCCTCCATGTCGGGCAGCATGACGTCGAGGACGATGAGGTCGGGGCGGAACGCGGCGACCTGGCTGAGGGCTTCGGTCCCGGTCCCCGCGGATTCCACGGCGAAGCCCTGGAAGCGCAGAGCCATCGAGATGACGTCGACGATGTTCGGCTCGTCATCAACGACGAGAACTCGGCTGGACTCGTTCACAAGAGCAGTATCGGGCCGTTTCCTGTGTGTTTGCTGGGAGGAGCCTGAGGCGTTCCGCGGGTAGCGTGTGACGCACCATGCGCGCACCGTTTGAACTGGACCTGCACGTCCCGAACTTCAACTACCCGGGCGTCGCGCCCGACGCGCTGTTCGAGAAGCTCGTCGAGATCGCGACCGCCGCCGAGGCATCCGGCTTCAGCTCGATCTCGCTGATGGACCATCTGCACCAGATCGGCCCGGTCGGCCCGCCCGAGAACTACATGTTCGAAGGCCACTCGATGCTGGCCGCCCTGGCCGCGCGGACGGAGACGATCAACCTCGGCCTGCTCGTCGGCGGGGTGACCTACCGCAACCCGGCGCTCGTGGCCAAGACCGTCACGACGCTGGACATCATCTCGCGCGGACGCGCCGTGCTCGGGCTGGGCGCCGCCTGGTTCGAGGACGAGCACAAGGCGTACGGCTACGAGTTCCCGTCGCTGAAGACGCGCTTCGAGTACCTCGAGGACGCGCTGCAGATCTGCCGCGCGATGTTCACGCAGGACGTCGCGACGGTGCAGGGCAAGCACTTCCACGTGGACGGCGCGTTCAACAACCCGAAGCCGATCCGCGGCGACATCCCGATCCTGATCGGCGGCAGCGGCGAGCGCAAGACGCTGCGCTTCGTGGCCAAGTACGCCGACGGCTCGAACCTGTTCGGTGACGTCGAGCGCGTCAAGCACCTGCTCGGCGTGCTCGAAGGACACTGCGAGGACGTCGGCCGCGACCCGGCCGAGATCACCAAGACCCGGATGGCGACGGTCTACATCGCGCCGACGCAGGAGGCCGCCGAGGCGAAGTTCAAGGCGGTCGCGGGCGAGTCCGAGCGGGCGCGGGCGCAGGCCTTCGTCGGGGAGCCGTCCGAGGTCGCCCGGCAGGCGCAGGAGTACCTCGACGCCGGCCTGGACGGCATCACCATCGTGATGCCGGACGCGCACGACATCGAGAGCGTCAAGCTCGCCGGCGAGGCGCTCGGGGCGGTGATCAGACGCGCGTGACGCCGGATGAGGTGCAGCGGATCGCCGCGATCCGCAGCCCCATCCTCCGCAACCTGCAGATCACCTACGCCTACTCGCTGCTCGCCGCGGAGATCACGGCGCGCAGCGGGCAGGGCGCGAACTGGTGCACGTTCGCCACCTGGGCGTCACGCCAGGCGGGCCGCACGATCCGCGGCGAGGACGCGATCGGGTTCCTCCAGGACCGCCTGCACGCCGACCGCGAGCTCCTGCACCCGCTGCAGTCGATCGGGCGCTGGCTGCTGCGGCGCGGGTTGTTCGACCCGACCAGCCGGCTGGGCCGGATCATGGGACGGCTGCACACGCCGTTCGACGCCGTGGAGGCGGCGAGCAACGCGGTCGCGCGCGGCAACCTGAAGGTGTTCGCGGAGATCGGCTACGAGTTCGCGCGCTACCTCTCGGGGGACGAGTTCGCCGTCGAGGAGCCGCTGCTCCAGGTCGCGTTCGCGTGCTACGACGAAGCGTTCGCGACCGTTGATCCCAAGCGCCGCGCCGAGCTCATGCTGCACGCGAACCTGTGCATCGGGCTGCACGAGCAGACCCGCCTGCAACCCGAGATCGGCGAGGCGCTCGACGCGCCCTACGTCACCGCCGAGGAGCTCGGGCGGATGCTGTGCGGGACGAAGCGGCCGCGCCTGGCCCGCGTGGTGGGCGTCCTGGCGCAGCCCGCGCAGGGGTACATCGCCCGGTTCTCGCGCGAGATCATCACGCACTCGTTCATGGTCCTGTCCTTGCCGGGCCGGATCCTCGCGCTGGGCACCCACCTCCCGGACGCGTACCCGGAGGCGCTGCACGAGCTCGTGGACGACGAGCTCGTCGTGCTGGTGAGCCAGTACGAGCCCGTCGCGCCCGCGCCGGACAACTGCGGCGCTGAGGACTGGTCGGCGCTGGAGCAGCGGATGCACTACATCGTCCACCTGTTCCGCGCGTTCCACGGGGCCGCCGACCTGGCGTCACCGCCGTTCACCGACGCCCAAGTCGAGCAGTTCCTCGCGGGCGTCGTCCCTGCGGGCGACCTCTAGGCCGCCGAGCCGAAGCGCTCGCGCAGCTTCGGCTTGAGGACCTTTCCGGCGGCATTGCGCGGCAGCTCCTCGATCACCTCGAGCGCGGTCGGCAGCTTGTACCGCGCCAGGTGATCGCCGGCCCACTCCCGGAGTGCCTCGATCGTCAGCTCCTCGCTGCCGTCGGCGGGCACGACGACCGCCACCGGCGTCTCCCCCCACTTCTCCGACTCACGCGCGATGAGGCTCACCTCGGCGATGCCGGGATGGTCGGAGAGGACGTTCTCCACTTCCGCGCAGTAGATGTTCTCCCCGCCCGAGATGATCATGTCCTTCGCGCGGTCGACGACGTACAGGAAGCCCTCCTCATCCCTGCGGACCATGTCGCCGCTGTGGAACCAGCCGCCTTCGAACGCCTCGGCCGTCGCCGCTTCATCGCGCCAGTAGCCGGACATCAGCCCCGTGCCGCGGTAGACGATCTCGCCCACTTCGCCCTGCTGGGACGTCGTTCATCTCCAGGTCCACGATCCGCACCGACACCGTCGGCACCGGCTTGCCGACCGACCCGATCTTGCGCACCGCGTCCTTGCCTTCCAGCACGCACGTGATCGGCGACATCTCCGTCTGGCCGAAGACCGCGACGTTCAGCGCCTCGGGGAACACGTCCGCCATCCGCGTGAGGAGCTTCTGCGTCGCCGGGGCCGCACCCCAGGACGTCGTTCGCAGCCGGGAGAGGTCGCGCTCCGCCACGCTGTCGTCGTCGACCAGCAGCTGCCACTGGCTGGGCACGAGGAACGCGCTGGTCACCCGTTCCTCCTCCAGCAGTCGCAGTACCGAAGGCGCATCGAAGGCGCCGCTGGGCAGGATCACCATGGTGCCGCCGATCAGCATCAGCGGGGCGATCGACCCGATCGCGCCGATGTGGAACATCGGCGAGGCGACGAGGTTGACCTCGTCGGCTTCCATGAGCTGGTAGGCGCGGATCAGCACCACCGACTCCGAGAGCAGGTTCATGTGCGTGAGCACGGCGCCCTTGGGGCGTCCGGTCGTCCCCGACGTGTACATGATCAGCGCGGGAGCATCCTCCGGCACATCGACGGTGGGGATCGCGTCGTGCCCCTCCTCCAGCACCGCGGCCAGAACCGCGACGCTGCCGCCGCCTCGGCTTCGCCGACGCCGATCAGCTCGACGTCATGGTCGACCTGGTCGACCGCCTGCTCGCCGGTCTCGGCGCCGAGTTCGTCGACGAACAGCACGGTCGGCCCCGGAGTTCTCGAGGATGTACGCGATCTCCCCGGCCGCGAGCCGGAAGTTCACCGGCACACCGATCGCGCCGAGCCGGTTCGTCGCGAGCAGCGCCTCCACGTACTCCGGCCGGTTGCCCATCAGCATCGCCACGCGGTCGCCGGGAGCGACACCGCGATCTGCGAGCGCCGCCGCGAGCCGCTCGACGCGGGAATGGAGCTCGCGCCAGGTCGTCGTCTCACCCCGGAAGCGCAGCGCCACGCCTTCAGGATCACCGTGGGCGTGGCGTTCCAGGTGGTTGACCCAGTGCGAGCGTCGGCTCGCGTGCGGTTGTTCCTCGGCCTGCGGCATGCGCCCCAGCCCTCCGTCTCGTCTGTGGTCGTCGCCGGCGGTCACCGGCACGAGTAGTGTCCAGCATCGGTGAACCCGGACACGCCACCAGCCGACCCGTTTCGGCTCGACGACCGTGTCGTCGTGCTCACCGGGGCGAGCTCAGGCCTCGGGCGCGGGTTCGCGCAGGCGCTGGCGGCCGCGGGCGCAGTGCTCGTCCTCGCCGCCCGGCGCCTCGAGCAGCTCGAGGCGCTCGCCGAGGAACTCGGCACCCGGGTCGAGGTCGTCCGCGCCGACGTTTCCTCGCCCGAGGACTGCCGGCGCGTCGCCGAGGCTGCCGCGACCCACTTCGGGCGCGTGGACGTGCTGATCAACAACGCCGGGGTCGGCACCGTGGTCCCGGCCTCCAAGGAGACGCCGGAGGGCTTCCGCGAGGTGATCGAGGTCAACCTCAACGGGGCGTTCTGGATGAGCCAGGCCTGCCAGCCGTTGATGCCCAAGGGCTCCTCGATCGTCAACGTGGCGAGCGTCCTCGCGCAGGTCGCGCCTCGCTTCCCGCAGGCGGCGTACACCGCGAGCAAGGCGGGCCTGCTGGGTCTGACGCGCGACCTCGCCCAGGAGTGGTCCGGTCGCAAGGGGATCCGCGTGAACGCCCTGTGCCCGGGGTACTTCGACAGCGAGATGACCCGCGACCAGGAGCCCCTCCGCGACGTCGTCGCCGCCGAGACGATGCTCGGCCGCTTCGGCCGGCAGCATGAGCTCGACGCGGCGCTGATCTTTCTCGCGTCGCCGGCATCGTCCTACATCACGGGCACGAGCCTGCTCGTCGACGGTGGGATGAGCGCCCTGTGAACGAGGCTCGGAGGATTCCGCGCCGGCGAGGGCCCGCCGTTGTTGCTGCTGCACGGCCTCGCCATGTCCTGGCGCGCCTGGCGGCCGCTGCTCGCCTCGCTGCAGCACCGACCACCAAGTCCTCGCGCCGACGTTGCCCGGCCATCGCGGCGGCCCCGCCGCCCCCGCCGACGTGAGCGTGACCTGGCTGGCGGATTATCTCGAGATGCTGTTGGACGAGGAGGGCCACGACCGCGTCCACGTCGTGGGCAACTCGCTCGGCGGTTGGCTTGCGCTCGAGCTGGCCCGCCGAGGCCGCGCCCGCAGCGTCACCGGAGTGTCACCGGCCGGCGCGTGGCGCAACGGGTCCGACCAGCGTCGGGTCCACACGCTGCTACGGGCCGCGGATGTCGTGAACCGCTTCCCTCCCGACGCGTCGCCGATCGCCGCGGCGATGGTCAATCCGCTCGTCCGCCGGGCGGTCCTGCGCGGGCTGATGGAGCGAGGCGACCGCGTCACGCGCGGCGACGCCCTCGGCATCCTCCGCGACGCCCACGCCTGCCGGGTGGTGCCTGCGCTGCTGCGGGCCGGGCGCCACGACCGCTTCGAGCCCACCGACGAGCTGCCGTGCCCGGTGCGCGTCGTGTGGGGCCGCCGTGACCGTGTCATCCCCTACGAGCGGCACGGTCGGCCGCTCCTCGCCCGGCTCCCGGAGGCGACGCAGGTCTCGCTCCCCGGCGCCGGTCACGTCCCGACCTGGGACGCGCCGGTCCTGCTCACGAGCCTGGTGCGCGAGCACGTGGCGCTGGCCGAGCGCGTTGGGACCGCGGCGTGAGCGGGCCGCCTCCCTGGCAGCGAGCGGTCCTGACCGTCCAGGGGCGTGCCAACCCGCTGCTGCGCCGGGCCGTCGATCACCCCGACATCGCGGCGGGCATCGCGCTGGCGCAGGCCCTGCGCCAGGACGCGCTGCGGGCGACCGAGGCGCCGACCCGGCGGCTGTTGCACCTGCTCAACCTCCCGGCCGGGAGCGACGTGAACCGGCTGCTGGTGCAGATCGCGGCGCTCGAGCGCGAGGTCCGCGAGCTGCGCAAACGGGTCGAGGACTCCCACGACGAGATCCAAGAGCCCTACACGTGATCGGCCCCGTGCTCCGAGCCACGCAGGTGACCTCGCACCGCGTGCTGCGCACGGCCGAGCGACTCTCGCGAGGGGCCAGGCGCGCGGCCTTCGACCTCGCCCCGCCGGAGAGCCCGACGCCACGGCTGCAGGTCTGGTCGCGTGACAAGGCGCAGCTGTTCCGGTACGAGACGCCGGAAGGGGTGAAGCGACGCGACGCCCCACCGTTGCTGCTCGTGATGAGCCTGGTGACCACCCCGTTGGTGTTCGACCTGCAGGAACACAACAGCGTCGTCCGCCGCTTCCTCGATGAGGGGTACGACGTCTTCCTGCTCGACTGGGGTGTCCCCGACGCCGTCGACGCGGCCAACACCCTCCAGCACCTACTGCGACGAATACCTGCCCCGGGCCGTGCAGGCGACGCTGCGCGAGTCGGAGGCCGAGGAGGTCGTGCTCTTCGGCTACTGCCTCGGCGCGGTCCTCGCGCTGCTGAGCCTCGCCGGGCATGCGCGGATGCCGGTGCGAGCGATGATCCTGCTCGCCACGCCCGTCGACATGAGCGCGCTCGGACCGCTGACGAGCATGCTGCGCGACCGCCGGCTCACCGTGGACGACCTCCTCGACTGGTCCGGCAACGTGCCGCCGGAGCGCATCAAGCAGTCGTTCCACCTCGTCGAGCCGGCCGGGGAGATCACGACGTACCTCAGCCTGTGGAACAGCCTCGGCGACCCGGAACGACTCCAGGCCCATGACGCACTCGTGCGCTGGTCGAGCCGGCACATCCCGTTCCCCGGGGCAGCGTTCCGGGAGATGACGGAACTGTTCATCCACCAGGAGGCGCTCATCGGGGGCAAGGTGCCGATCGGGAGGAGGGTGGTCGACCTCGCCGACATCCGCGTACCGGTGCTGTCGGTGACCGGCGGCCGGGACAAGCTCGTTCCCGCGGCGTCCAGCGCCCCGCTCGCGCTGCCGAACGCCGCCCTCGAGCGGCTCGAGCTCAACGCCGGGCACGCCGGGCTGATCGTCGGGCGCAAGGCCCACAAGGAGATGCTCCCGGCCATGCTCGAGTGGCTGCGCGTGCACGCCTGAGCGCGCGTCAGGGCTCGACCAGGACCTTCAGCGAACCGGGGTCGACGAGCCGCTCGATCGCGTCGCGGGCGTGTTCGATGCCGAACGTCTGGGTGACGAGCGGCTCGGTGACCACCGCGCCGGAGGCGATCAGCTCGATCGCGCCTTCCCAGTAGCCGACGGAGCCGAGCACGCCGATCAGGTCGATGTCGCGCACGACCAGGCCGTCCCAGTCGAACGGGATCTCCGGCTTGCCGGAGAGGCCGAGCGCGACGACCGTGCCGCCGGGGCGGACGAAGTCGAACGCGGCGCGGATGGCGCCGGGGCCGCCGGCGCAGAGCAGCGCGACGTCAGGCCCGTCCTCCCCCACCGGCGTGTACGCGGCGAAGCCCAGCGAGGCCGCGAGTTGCACGCGATCGGCACGCGTGTCGACGACGAGCACCTGCGCGGCGCCCTGGGCCCGGGCGATCTGCGCGGCGAGCAGCCCGATCGGCCCGACGCCGATGACCACGACCGACCGGCCCGCGACGTTCCCGCGGGTGACGCCGTGGAGCGCGACGCTCGTCGGCTCCACCAACGCGGCAGCGCGGGACTCGAACGGGACGACGTGCGCGTAGGCGGCCGGGAACACCATCCGCGTCGCCATCGCGCCGTCCATGTGGACGATGCCGGTCTCGGTGCGCCGCGCGCACAGGTGCGAGCGGCCGGCCAGGCAGCGCACGCACACGCCACAGCCGATGGCGACCTCCCCCACGACCTGGTCGCCGGGCGAGAAGCCGGTGACGCCCTCGCCCACGTCGACGACGACGCCCGTCCACTCGTGGCCCGGGACGATCGGGTACTCGGCGATCCCCATCCGGAAGTACGCGAGGGAGCCTTCGAAGATCTCGACGTCGGTGCCGCAGATGCCGACCGCGCTCGGCGCGATCAGCAGTTGGCCCGCGGCGGGGGCCGGGTCAGGCCGCTCGACCAGTTCGAGCCGCTCCGCACCATGGAATTCGATCGCCAGCATTTGAACAGTCGTCTAAGGAAGTCCGGACGGGTGACGATGGTGGCAGGACGCCTGCTGACATAGCGTCGCCAGGCGAATGACGATCGTCGCCCCGCCCGCGGCCGCGCCCGCTTCGCCTGCTCCGGACATCGAGCCGCGGGTCCGTGCGCTGGGGCGTCAGATCGCGGCGGGCCAGGCGAAGGCCGGCCGGAGCCGCACGCGGGCGCTCGAGGACCGGGGCATGGAGCTGCTGTCGCGCGATCCTGCGTTGCGGGCCGCGCTCTTCCGCCTCGTGGACGTCGCTCCCGCGTGCGCCGACCGGCGCGACCTGGCCGCCCACCTCGCTTCTCTCCTCGGCGAGGCGGAGCGGCCAGACGCCGGGCGGGTCGCGAGTGGGGCGGCGCGGCGACCGGCGGCGCGTGAGCGACCCGAGCGGCGGCGGCGCAGGCGGCGCGGCCCGCGCGCGAGTGGCGCGGCTCGGCGCCGCCGCGGTCGGCGCTGCCGTGCCCGCGACGCGCGGCGCGGCCACCGGCCGCGTGGGCGGCCCGGCCGTCGGGGCGATCGCCGGGCTCGCGGTGCACCGGATGGCGACGCGGTTCATCGTCGGCGCCGACCCGGCCGACGCCGTCCCCGCCCTCCAGCGCCTGTGGCAGGACGGCGCGGCCACGTCGGTGGACCTGCTCGGCGAGGCGACCATCACCGCCGCCGAGGCCGACCGCTACGCCCAGCGCTGCGACGACGCGCTCCGGACGCTGGCGCAGGCGGCCCGCCGGTGGCCCGCCCGCCCCACGCTCGACGTCGCTCCCCGGGTCAACCTGAGCGTCAAGGTCACCGCGCTCACCGCGCAGGTGAAGGCGGAGGCGCCGGAGTTCGGGATCGCGGACGCCAAGGCCCGGCTCAGGACCCTCCTGCGCACGGCGAAGCAGGTCGGTGCGCACCTGCACGTCGACATGGAGTCGATGGACTCGCGCGACCTCATCACCGCACTCGTGATCGAGCTCCTGAACGAGCCGGAGTTCCGCGACGGCCCGTCGGCGGGCATCGTGCTCCAGGCGTATCTCACCGACGCCGACGAGCAGCTCGACCAGCTCCTGGACGGCATCCACCAGCCGTTCACGATCCGGCTCGTCAAGGGCGCGTACTGGGAGCACGAGACGGTCGAGGCGCGCCAGAACGGGTGGCGAGCGCCCGTCTACGAGACCAAGGTGGAGAGCGACCGCTCGTTCGAGCGCCTCACGCGCCGGCTCATCGACGCTCGGCCGCAGGTAAAGGTGGCGATCGCGAGCCACAACGTGCGCTCGATCGCCCACGCGCTCGCGTACTGCCCCGACCGCAACCTCGAGTTCCAGGTGCTGCGCGGCCTCGGCGACGACCTGCAGGTCGCGCTGACCGACCTGGGCCTGCGCGTGCGCACGTACTGCCCGGTCGGCGACCTCGTCGCCGGCATGAGCTACCTCGTGCGCCGCCTGCTCGAGAACACGTCCAACGACTCGTTCCTGCTCAGCCGCTCCCGGGGCGCCGACCTCGACGCGCTGCTCGCCAAGCCATGAGCATCTGCGAAGCGATGCTGAAAGCGACCGGCGCGGGAGCCCTCCGCGAGAGCTGCGGTGGTCGCCCATGACCAGTTCAACAACGAGCCGCTCCTGGAGCTGCGCCGTGCGCCCGTCCGCGCGCGGCTCACCGACGCGATGGACGCGCTGCAACTGCCGTGGCGCGTGCCCGTGATCATCGGCGGCGAGCGCCGCGACGAGCCCACGTTCGCGAGCACGGACCCGGGCGCGCCGGACCGCGTCGTCGCGCAGGTGACCGCGGCGACGGAACACGACGTCGACGCCGCCGTCCACGCGGCCGCACAGGCCGCGCCCGCCTGGGAGGACAAGGGCGCACACGCCCGCGCGGCGATCCTGTCGAGAGCCGCGGGCGAGCTGCGCAGCAGACGCCACGTGCTCGCCGCCCTGGCGGTCCGCGAGTGCGGCAAGCCGTGGCACGAGGCCGACGCCGACGTGTGCGAGGCGATCGACTTCCTCGAGTTCTACGCGCTGCAGGCGATCGCGCTCGAGGGCCGCAACGGGCTCGTGCAACTCCCGGGCGAGCGCAACACGCTGCGCTACGCGGCCCGCGGCGTGGTGGCCGTCGTCGGCCCCTGGAACTTCCCCTTGGCCATCCCCGCGGGGATGGTCGCCGCCGGCCTCGCGACCGGCAACGGCGTCGTGCTCAAGCCCGCGGAACAGTCCCCCGCGTGTGCGCTCGCCGTCGTCGAGGCCCTCCACGCGGCCGGTGTGCCCCCGGCCGCGTTGAACCTGCTGCCGGGGGAAGGCGACGTCGGTGCGGCGCTCGTCGCGCACCCGGGCGTCCACACGATCGCGTTCACCGGCTCCGGCGCCGTCGGCCTCAGCATCCTCAAGACGGCCGCCGAACTGGCTCCCGGCCAGCGCCACCTCAAGCGCGTGGTGGCCGAGATGGGCGGCAAGAACTGCGTGATCGTGGACGCCGACGCCGACCTCGACGACGTCGTCCCCGCCCTCGTCTACAGCGCGTTCGGCTTCGCGGGCCAGAAGTGCTCGGCCGCCGCCCGCGCGCTCGTCCACCACCGAGTGAAGGACACGCTGATCGAGCGCCTGCACGGCGCCGTCGACCAGCTGCTGATCGACCAGGCGGAGCGCTTCGGCGTCGACGTCCCGCCCGTGATCGAGCAAGCCGCGCGCGACCGCATCAACGGGTTCATCCACACCGCCCACGAGCAGGGCGCGCGCGTCCACCAGCCCGGCACGGCGCCGCCCCACGGCCACTTCGTCGCTCCCGCCGTGATCGACGGCCTCCCCGTCGGCTCGCGCGTGACCGAGGAGGAGATCTTCGGGCCCGTCCTCGCCGTCGAGTCGGTGCAGTCGATCGACGAGGCGTGCGAGATCGTCGCCAATCAGCCGTTCGCGCTCACCGGCGGCCTGTTCTCCCGCGACCCCGCCACGGTCGACCGCGTGAGCCGTCTGCTCCCCGTCGGCAACCTCTACGTCAACCGCCACATCACCGGCGCGATGGTCGCCCGCCAGCCGTTCGGCGGCAACCGCCTCTCGGGCACCGGCGCCAAGGCGGGCGGCGCCGACTACCTGCTGCAGTTCGTCGAGCCGCGGGTGGTGACCGAGGACACGATGCGTCACGGGCTCGTGGTCTGAGTTGAGCGAGGACGCGCTCCAGGAGATCGTCGACGCGCTGAGTGTCAGGCTCGGCCGGCCGGTGCTGGTCGACGACGTCGAGCTGCGCCCGCTCGCCTACTCCTCCCAGTTCGGTGAGCTCGACACGCTGCGCACCGCGAGCATCCTCGGCCGCGCCGCGCCCGACTGGGCGCGCGAGGTCCTCTTCGGGCACGGCATCCGCGGCGCC
Source organism: uncultured Solirubrobacteraceae bacterium (assembly GCA_963724195.1). Taxonomy (GTDB): domain Bacteria; phylum Actinomycetota; class Thermoleophilia; order Solirubrobacterales; family Solirubrobacteraceae; genus Solirubrobacter. The sequence goes on from CAVRTQ010000024.1 coordinate 122,938, forward strand.
ACCGAGCCCGTGCACATCCCGCCGCACGCCGCGAACGAGATGGAAGCGCGGCTGTGCATCCCGATCCTGCGCGCCAACCGCCGGCTCGGCTACCTGTGGCTGCTCGAGGACCGCCCCGTCGAGGGCGAGGATCTCGATCTCGCGCGCACGTCGGCCGCCGAGGCCGCCGAGGTGCTGCAGACCGAGGCCGACACCCAGCTCGATCGCCGCCACCGCGAGCAGGAGCTGCTGACCGCGCTCCTCGCCGGCCAGGCCGACGCCGCCGCGGCGCTCGACCAGGAGCGCTATCTCCCGCAACGGCCGGTCGTGGTGTGCGTCGGGGCGGTGGAGGAGCTGCGGGCCCGCACGCCGGCCAAGCACGCCCTGGTCGGCGAGCACGCGGCGATCGTCGCGCCGCACCACACGGACGCGCTCACCGGCCCCGTCGGCCTCGGCGATGCCATCACCGACCTACGCGATGCCCCGCGCTCGCACCGCCGCGCGCGAGCGGCACTCGGCGAGAGCGGTGTGACGCGCTGGGACGACCTCCGCGCGCAGCGGCTGCTGTCCGCGCTGCCGGAGACCGCGCTCGGCGACCTGCCCGCCGGCGTCCGCTCCCTGCTCGAGCACGAGCAGCTCGCGCTGACGCTGGCGACCTACCTCGACCACGCCGGCGACGTCAAGCAGACCGCCGCCGAGCTGTGGCTGCACCGCACGAGCCTCTACTACCGCCTCCGCCGGATCGAGGAGATCGCCGGCGTGGACCTCAGCCGGGGCGAGGACCGGCTGCTCTGCCACGTCGCGCTGGCTCGACTGGCTGCGGCTGCAGGGCGCCTTGACCTTCGAGCCGCGATATCGACCATCTCGCCCGTGCGGACGAGCTTCACGCGCGGACGGCCCTGCGGCTCGCCCAGGCCGGTCTCGTGCTCGTCGATCGAGCGCCAGCCCTCCCACGTGACGACGCTCGGGCACACCTCGGCGAGGAACCTCGGCACGTCCTCGCCGTCCGGGTGCTTGGGCGTGTTGAGCTTGCCGGCGTCACGGTCCTCGAGGATCCGGGCGACGGTGTCCGTCGCGTCCTTCTTGTTGGTGCCGATCACGCCCGACGGGCCGCGCTTGACCCAGCCGACGACGTACTCGCCGACCTCGTGCTCGCCCTCGTGGCTGAGGACGCGGCCGCCGAGGTTGGAGATGAGGCCCCGGCGCTCGTCGAACGGGATGCCGGCGAGCGGCACACCGCGGTAGCCGATCGAGCGGATCACCAGGCCGCAGGAGATGATCTCCTCCTCACCCGTCGGCACGGCGCGGCCGTCCTCGATCTTGTTGATGCCGATCCGGATGCCGGTGACGGCGCCGGTCTCGTCGTCACCGAGGATCTCCAGCGGCGAGCGCAGGAAGCGCAGCTCGACGCGGCGCTCGTGGCCGTGCGGCTCGCGCGCGGCGTACTCGCGCATCAGCTCCACGTTGCGCTTGTTGGTCGGCTCGCCCTGCTCCTCCAGCCACTGCGCGCTGTACGGATCCAGCTCCAGGTCGGCGGGGTCGACGATGATGTCCGCGCGCGTGAGCTCGCCCAGCTCGCGCAGCTCCGGCGTGGTGAACGCGGCCTGCGCGGGCCCGCGGCGGCCGAGCACGACCACTTCGTGGACGGAGGCGGCGCCGAGCGGCGCGATCGCGTGATCGGCGGTGTCGGTGACCGCCATCTCCTCCGGGTCGAGCACGAGCATGCGGGCCACGTCGACGGCCACGTTGCCGTTGCCGATGACCACCGCGCGCGTGGCCGTGAGGTCGAACTCGTGGTCGGCGTAGTCCGGGTGGCCGTTGTACCAGGCCACGAACTCGAGGGCACCGTGCGAGCCGGGGCGGTCCTCACCCGGGATGCCGAGCTTGTTGTCGGACGCCGTGCCGACCGCGTACAGGACCGCGTGGTAGCGGTCCAGCAGGTCCTGGCGACTCACGTGCCCGCCGAGCTCGACACCGCCGAAGAAGCGGAAGCCCGGATGGTTCGCGGTCTTCTCGTACACGCGCGTGACGCTCTTGATCTTGGGGTGATCCGGCGCCACGCCGGCGCGCACCAGCCCGAACGGGGTCGGGAGGATCTCCAGCAGGTCCACCTCGAACCCGGCCTTCAGCAGCTGGTCTGTGGCGTAGAAGCCGGACGGCCCGGCACCGACGACTGCGACACGCAGCGCGTTCTCACTCATAGAGCCTTTGATCGTAGAAGGAGCGCGATCGACGGCACGAGGAAGATCCGGATCAGGAACGTGTCCACCAGCAGCCCGAGCGCCACGGTGAAGCCGACCTGGAAAAGGCTCTCGAGCTCGGTGGCGAGCAGCGTGCAGAACGTGCCGGCCAGGATCAGGCCCGCGCTCGTGATCACGCCGCCGGTGCGTTCGAGGCCGATGATCACGGCGTCCTCGTGGCTGTGATCCCGCCTGGCCTCCTTGATCCGGGTGAGCAGGAAGACGTTGTAATCGACGCCCAGCGCGACCAGGAAGATGAACGTGAACAGCGGCATCGCCGGGTCCGTCTCCGGGAAGATGAAGGCGGAGACGCCGAGCGCGAAGGCGTAGGACAGGATCACCGTCGCGACCGCGTAGATCGGCGCGACCAGGCTGCGCAGCAGCACGGCGACGATCAGGAACACGAGCGCGAGCGCGAGCGGGATGATGAGGCGCGCGTCGCGGGAGAGCGCGGTCTCGGAGTCCAGCACCTCCGCCGTCGGGCCGCCGACCATGGCCTGCGGGCTGAACTTCTTCGCGTTCTCGCGCAGGAGCGGGATGGCCGCGGTCGCCATGCTCGGTGAACGGGTCCTGCAGGAGCGTGATGCGGATCAGCGCGAGCTTGCCGTCGCGCGAGGACCCGGCGAGGTCGACGCTCTGCGCCTGGTCCATCCCGAGCAGCGCGAAGTTGTCGCCCGTGGCGATCGCCTGCGGGACGAGCAGGTCCACCGGGCCGGGCTGGCCGGGCGGGAACTTGGCCTGCAGGATGCGCAGGCCCTCGACGGACTCCGGCGTCTCCCGGAACTGCTCGCTGAAGTCGAGCGTGCCCTGTTCCTTGAGGTTGCCGAGCGCGCCGGCGACGAGCACGGCGACCACGGCGGTGGCGAGCATCGCCGGGCGGCGGCGGACGAGCGCGCCGATCCGCAGCCAGATCGGGCCGATCGGCTTCTTGTGGGTGAACGCGCGCTGCGGCAGGACCGCGAGCACGGCGGGCAGGAGCGTGACGCCCGCGAGCACGGTGATCGCGGTGCCGATGGCCAGCACCGGGCCCATCCAGCGCGTGGCGTTGTAGTCGGCGACCGTGAGCACGAGCATCATGACGACGACGATCCCGCCCGCGGAGACGATCGCCGGCGCGGTGCGGCGGAGCGCGATGCCCATCGGGTCGGGCGTGTCGTTCGCGAGCTCCTCGCGGTAGCGGGCGAGCAGCAGCAGGCAGTAGTCGGTGCCCGCGCCGAACATCAGCACGATCAGGATCGCGGTCGCCTGGCCGGTGGCCTGGTAGAGCCCGGCCTGCGCGCCCGCGTACACGACGCCCGCGGCGACGATGTAGGCGATCCCGACCACGAGCAGCGGCACCAGCGCGATCACCGGGCTGCGGTAGATGAGCAGCAGCAGGACGAGGACGAGGATCAGCGTGGCGATCAGCAGCGTCTCGTCGATGCCCTCCAGCGCGGCGGCCTGGTCGGCGGCGAAGCCCGCCTCGCCGGTCACGTAGGCCCAGTCCGGCCGGACCTCGCGCATGGCGGCGACGTCGCGGACCACGGACTCGGTGGCGTCGTCGCTCGTCCAGACGGTCGAGAGCGCCGTCGAGCCGTCCTCGCTCAGCGGCTTGATCATGCTCGACTGCGGCAAGGTGATCTTGGGCAGCTCGCCGCAGATGCCCTGGAACGCCGTGATCACGCGGACGACGTCCGGGATCCGCCGCTTCTCGCAGAACTTCTGCCCGTCCTCGAGCATGCGCTGCTGGTCCTGGCGGGTGTAGACGACCACCGCGGTGGTCTCGTCGCCCTCCTCGAAGCGCTGCTCGATGATCTCGTCGACCTGGCTCGACTCCGCGCCGTTGTTCTTGAACGCGTCGCTCTCGTCCGAGGCGAGGACCTGGAGCTTGGACTGGAACGGGAAGGCGATCGCAGCCGCGATCAGCCAGGCCGCGATGACGACCCACTTCTTCATCGGCGGCGCAGTCTTACAGAGTGCGCCGGACGAGCTTCCAGGCTTTGGCGGGCAGAAGTGGGTCGAGTGTGCGGTGCTGTATGCAGCCGAGCCACACGCCGGTGCCGTAGGCGAGGTCGTCGACGATCGGCAACGGGGGCTTGGTCAGGAACGCGAGCCGCGTCCGCGGGTGGGCGAGGGCGAGCGGCCACCAGTGGCGGGTGAGGGCGTCGGCGACGACGCGGCCGGACTTGCAGCGTGCCGAGGGCGGCGAGCTCGGCCGCGGTCCTGAGCGGCACCTCTCGCGCCAGCAACGTCGTCGCCACCCCGGTGATCGCTGCCGCCGTCAACGGGCGCCCGGCGAGGACGGCGGCCCAGGCGGCGGTCGTCCACGGGGAGACGTGCAGCGGGCGGGCCTGCCCCGGGTGGCGGTGCGCGATCGCCGCGGCGGTCTTGCCGTAGTAGACGCGGCGGGCGAGCCACGCGCGCGGCTCGGTGCGGTGCGCGTGGGCGACGTGGGAGCTCGGCTCGTACCGGACGTACGGGGTGCGCCACACCAGCTCGACGTCCTCTCCCCCGTGCGTGAGCGTCTCGTCGAAGCGCACGTGGCTCCGGACGAGCAGCGCCGCGCCGGGCACGAACGGCACGCGCCCGTAGGGCACCACCCGCGCCGCGTCCGGCCCGCGGTCGAGCGGCGAGTGTCGTCGCTTCGTAGCCGCGGTCGCGCAGCGGGACGATGCGCGGCGCGACGATGTCCACCTCGGGGTCGTTGAAGTGCGCGAGCAGCGGCTCCAGCCAACCCGGCTGCGGGACGGTGTCGCTGTCGAGCAGCGCGACGATCTCGTTGCGGGCCGCTCTCAGGCCGTCGTTGCGCGCGGCCGCCGCGCCGCCACGCACCTCGCGTCGCAGCGCGCCCGGCACCGGGCGCGTCGACGCGTCGTCGACGACGATCACCTCGTCCGCGTCCACGTGCGGGAGCACCTCGCGGTCGCGCGTCGGAATCACGACGCTGACCTTGGCGTCCAGCGGCGGTGGGAGCGGTTGCGCCAGGTTCGCCATCACCAGGTCGCGGGCCAGCGCACCCCCGTCGCCGACCGGTTCTCCCGCCTCCCACGCCCGGATCCGGGCCGCCGACTCGGGCTTGAGCCGCACCAGCTGGAAGGGCTCGCCGCCGAGCAGCGTGTCGCCGTCCATACGGGCGGTGAGCCGCAGGCCGAAGCCCGCTGGTACGTTCCGGCGCGGAGAGACCATCGAAGGGAGAGAACCATGCCGGATCCGGTCATCGAGCCCGAGGTCGAAGAGGTTCCCGCGGTCGAGGAGGACCTCGTCGAAGAGGACCTGCTGGTCGAGGAGGTCTCCATCGACGGGATGTGCGGCGTCTACTGATGGATCTTCGCCTCGCGGCGGGCCTGGGCGCGGACACCGCCTTGCGGCCTGAGCGTTTCGGCGCGCTGGCGTACGACTTCGACACGCGCCGGTTGAGCTTCCTGCGGCGGCGGTCGCAGGCGAGCGTCCCGCTCAACGACGAGTTCGCCCGCGGGCTCGACGCGCCGATCTGCCTGACCTGGGAGCTCACGTACGCGTGCAACCTCGCGTGCGTGCACTGCCTGTCCTCGTCGGGGCGGCGCGACCCGCGCGAGCTCTCGACACAAGAGGCCATGGCCGTCATCGACGAGCTCGAGCGCATGCAGGTCTTCTACGTGAACATCGGCGGTGGCGAGCCGACGGTCCGCAAGGACTTCTGGGAGCTCGTCGAGTACGCGACCGCGCATCACGTGGGCGTGAAGTTCTCCACCAACGGGTCGCGGATCGACGCGGACCGGGCGGCGTGGGTGCGCGCTTCGGACTACGTGGACGTGCAGATCTCGTTGGACGGCGCGACGGCGGAGGTCAACGACCGGGTCCGCGGCGTGGGGTCCTACGCGACGGCGATGAACGCGTTGTCGTTGCTCGCCGGCACGGGCGCGAAGCTGAGCGTGGTGGTCACGCGCGAGAACGCCGGGCAGCTCGACGCGTTCAAGGCGATCGCGGACGAGTTCGAGGCCACGTTGCGCTTGACGCGGCTCCGTCCTTCCGGGCGCGGCGCGGACGTGTGGGACGAGCTGCATCCCACGCAGGAGCAGCAGCGCGCGGTCTACGAGTGGCTGCTCGCGCACGGCGAGGACGTGCTCACCGGCGACTCGTTCTTCCACCTCGCCGCGTACGGGCAGACGCTGCCGGGGCTGAACCTGTGCGGCGCGGGGCGCGTGGTGTGCCTGATCGACCCGATCGGCGACGTCTACGCGTGCCCGTTCGCGATCCACGAGACGTTCCTCGCGGGCAACGTGCGCGAGGCCGGGTTCGCGCCGGTGTGGCGCGAGTCGGAGCTGTTCCAGTCGCTGCGGGAGCCGCAGGCGGCGGGCGCGTGCGGTTCGTGCAGCATGTATGACGCGTGCCGGGGCGGGTGCATGGCGGCGAAGTTCTTCACCGGGCTGCCGCTGAACGGGCCCGATCCCGAGTGCGTGTTCGGGCACGGCGAGCGGGCGTTGCGCGGCGAGCGGCCGCAGCCGTCGCAGGATCACTCGAAGCTCAAGATCACGCGCCGCTCGTGTGACGAGTCGCCGGTCTGATGGCGTGGTTCGAGTCGGTCGCGGAGGCACAGCGGCGGGCTCGACGCACGCTGCCGCGCAGCGTCTACAAGGCGATCCTCGCCGGGGCGGAGCGCGGGCAGACCTACCGGGACAACCTCGACGCGTTCGCGGAGCTCGGGTTCGCGCCGCACGTCGCGGGCGGGTCGGCGGTGCGGGCGCAGGGGACCTCGGTCATGGGTGTGTCGGTGGACCTGCCCGTGCTGCTCTCGCCCGCCGGGGTCCAGGCCGTGCACCCGGAGGCCGAGCGGGCGGTCGCGCGGGCGGCGGCGGCGCGCGGGACCGGCGATGGGGCTGAGCGCGCTGGCTTCCGCCGCGATCGAGGAGATCGTCCCGCTGTGCCCGAAGACGTTCGCCCAGCTGTACTGGGCGGGGTCGCGCGAGGCGATCGAGGCGCGGGTCTCGCGTGCGCGGGCGGCCGGCGCGGCGGGGTTGATCCTCACGCTGGATTGGACGTTCAGCCACGCGCGGGACTGGGGATCGCCGACGATCCCGTCGGCACTGGATCTGAAGACGATGGCGCGGCTTCGCGCCCGAGGTGGCGCTCCGGCCCGTGTGGCTCGCGCGCTGGGCGCGCTCCGGGGCGCTGCCGGCGTTGACGGTGCCGAACGTCGAAGGTTCGCCGGGGTTCTTCGCCGCCTACGGCGAGTGGATGGGCACGCCGCCGCCCTCGTGGGAGGACCTCGCGTGGCTGCGGTCGTTGTGGGACGGGCCGTTCATGGTCAAGGGCGTGATGCGGGTCGACGACGCGCGGCGCGTGGCCGACGACGTGGGCGCCACGGCGCTGTCGGTGTCCAACCACGGCGGCAACAATCTGGACGGGACACCGGCATCGGTCCGAGCCTTGAGCGCGGTCGTCGAGGCCGTCGGGGATCGGGTCGAGGTGGTCCTGGACGGCGGCGTGCGCCGCGGCAGCGACGTGGTCAAGGCGTTGGCGTTGGGCGCACGCGCGGTGATGATCGGGCGGCCGTACCTGTGGGGGCTCGCCGCCGAGGGGCAGGCGGGCGTGGAGAACGTGCTGGACGTGCTCAAGACGGGCATCGACTCCGCCTTGCTGGGGTTGGGGCGCGCTTCCGTCGGGGAGTTGGACGAGTCCGATCTGCTGATCCCGGATGGCTTCCACCGCCGGCTTGGCTGACCTCGTCTCAGGCGCGGTGACGGCGTCCGTGGTCGCGGTGCCGCTCGGCGCGACCGAGCAGCACGGGCCGCACCTGCCGCTGGGGACGGACACGACGATCGCGCTGCGCGTTGGCGTCGGGGCTGGCGGCGGCGCGGGACGACGTCGTGGTCGCGCCGGCGCTCCCGTACGGCTCCTCGGGCGAGCACGCCGGGTTCCCGGGGACGCTTGTCGATCGGCCAGGCCGCGCTGCGCGCGGTGCTCGTCGAACTCGCGCGGTCATGGCCGGGGCCGATGCTGTTCGTCTGCGCGCACGGGGGCAACGCCGAGCCGCTCGCCGCCGCGGTGCGGAAACTGCGCATCGAGGGGCATGAGGTGCGCGCCTGGTCGCCCGCGTTCGGCGGGGACGCCCACGCGGGGCGGGTGGAGACGTCGCTGATGCTCGCGCTGGCGCCCGAGCTGGTCGCGCAGCGCGCGCCCGGCGGGGAACGTCGCGCCGCTGGGCTCGCTCATGCCGGCCCTGCGCTCGGGCGGTGTGCGCGCGGTCGCCCCGAACGGCGTGCTCGGCGACGCCGCCGGCGCGAGCGCCGAGGAGGGCCGCGCCCTGCTCGCCCGCGCGGTCGCCGACCTCGTCGCGTTCGTCGAGCGTGGCGGGTTAGTCGACCTCAGCCCGACGAACCCGCCACGGAACCCGCACTCGCCACCTCCACCACGAGCTGGGTTCCGCCCCAGGCGGCACAACCCAGTAAGGAACGTCCCGCGTGACCGCGCCGCCCCTCGCCGCCGCGCGTGCCCTCGCCGCCGCGCGCCCCTGCGTCCCGGAGCGGCTCGCGTGACGCGGCCGCGCGTTGCGCCCGGGTCGCGGTCGCGGCTCAAGCGGCGGCCCGCGCCGCGGCGGCAGCCCGTCGGACCGCGCGGCGAGAAGCGGGTCGCGCTCGTCACCGGCGCGGCGCGGGGGATCGGTGCGGCGACCGTCAAGCGGCTCAAAGCCGACGGGTTCGACGTGATCGAGATCGACCGCGCCGACGACGACCCGCGGCTGCCCTACGCGATGGGGCGCGGCGAGCCGGGCATCGACGAGGACGCGTTGCGCGCCCGGATCGAGCGGGCGGGCGGTGAGCTCGACGTGATCGTCGCGGCGGCGGGCGTGATCGCGGGCGGCGTACCCGCGTGGGAGCTCGACGCCGAGCAACAGGCCGCCGTGCTCGAGGTCAACCTCGGTGGCGTGCTGACCGCCGCGCGGGTCGGCGTGCCCGCGCTGCTCAAGCGGCCCGAGCCGCGTGAGGGGCGGTTCATCGCGGTTGCCTCCACGGCGGCCACGCGCGGGCTGCCGATGCTCGCCGCGTACTGCGCAGCCAAGGCGGGCGTGGTCGGGTTCGTGCGCGCGCTCGCCGTGGAGCTCGGCGGGACGGGCGTCACCGCCAACACCGTCTCCCCCGGCTCCACGCGCACCGCGATCCTCGACGAGAGCGCGCGGCTCTACGACCTCGAATCGGCCGAAGCGTTCGCAGCCCAGCAGCCGCTCGGGCGCCTGATCGAGCCGGAGGAAGTCGCGGCGGTGATCGCGTTCCTCGCGAGCCCCCAGAGCCGCGCGGTGACCGGCGCGGACTACGCCGTCGACGGCGGCCTGTCGCTGTGAGGCTCATCCTCGACCCCGCGGTCCGCCTCTACGCCGGCGGACGGGTCCTCGCCGCGCGCGGCCGCATCATCCGGCTGGCCGAGGGCGGCCCCGCCGCGCTCCGCGCGCTCCTCGCCGACACCGCCACGCCCGCGCAGCGCCGGCTGGGCGAGCGCCTGATCGACGCCGGCTTCGCCCACCCGCGCCCAGCCCCGAAGACGGTCGACGTGACCGTCGTGATCCCGGTCAAGGACGGACCCATTCTTCCGGAGGTGGACGAGCGCACGATCGTGGTGGACGACGGCTCGGTCTCCCCGATCGCGGGCGCGGTGCGACGCGAGACGTGCGGCGGGCCGGCCGCGGCGCGCAACACGGGGCTCGAGGTCGCGACCACGGAGCTCGTCGCGTTCCTGGACGCCGACACGCTCCCGCCGCCGGACTGGATCGAGCGGCTCGCGGGGCACTTCGACGATCCGCGCGTGGCGGCGGTCGCGCCGCGCATCCGGGCCGCGAACCGGCGCCGCTCACCGCTCGACATGGGCCCGCACCGCATCGTCCCGTACGTGCCGAGCGCGGCGCTGATCGTGCGGACGCCCGTGCGCTTCGACGAGACGCTCCGCTACGGCGAGGACGTCGACCTGATCTGGCGGCTGCTCGACCGAGGACACCGCGTGGTCTACGACCCGAGCGTCGTCGTCCTCCATCACGAGGCCGACGTGCTGCGACGCCGCTTCCGCTACGGGACGTCGGCCGCGCCGCTCGCCGCCCGTCACCCCACGCGCCTCAGACACGTCGTGCTCGCGCGCCCGCGGCCGCTCGCCCTTGCGCGGGTCCTGCACGAGAAGGGCGTCCCGCGGCGGGTCGCGATCGTCTGGACGGTGCAGTCGCTCGCGCAGCTCGCGCGCGGGGCAACAAACCTCGTCAGCCCGTATGGAATCGGGGTCCTCTGGGGTAAGATAGGAGGACTTCCAACTATCTTAGGTCCACGTAACTCATGAGCGCGATCAAGCACCATGCCCAGCAGGCCGAGCGCACGACGCTCTCCGGCGAGCCGATCAAGGCGCTGTATGGGCCTGAGGACACCCCCGATCACGCGTCGGAGATCGGCGCTCCCGGCGAGTTCCCGTTCACGCGCGGCGTCTACCCGTCGATGTACCGCGGGCGGCTGTGGACCATGCGCCAGTTCGCCGGCTTCGGCACCGCCGAGGAGACCAACGAGCGCTTCCGCTACCTGCTCGACCACGGCCAGACGGGCCTGAGCACCGCGTTCGACATGCCCTCGCTCATGGGCCACGACAGCGATTCGCCGCGTTCGCTGGGTGAGGTCGGCCGCGAGGGCGTCGCGATCGACACCGTCGACGACATGGAGACGCTGTTCCAGGGCATCGACCTCGGCGACGTCACGGTGTCGATGACCATCAACGCCCCCGCGGCGATGATGCTCGCGTTCTACGTCGTCGCGGCCGAGGACAGCGGCGTCCCGCTCGACAAGCTCGGCGGCACGATCCAGGCCGACATCCTCAAGGAGTACATCGCCCAGAAGGAGTGGTGCTTCCCGGTCGACCCGGCGATGCGCCTGCTCGGCGACATGATGGAGTGGTCCACGCGCAACATGCCGCGCTGGCATCCGGTCTCCATCTCCGGCTACCACATCCGCGAGGCGGGAGCGACCGCCGCGCAGGAGCTCGCGTTCACGCTCAAGGACGGCTTCACGTACGTCGAGGAGCAGATGGCGCGCGGGATGGACGTCGACGACTTCGCGCCGCGCCTGAGCTTCTTCTTCAACGCGCAGATCGACTTCTTCGAGGAGATCGCCAAGTACCGCGCCGCGCGCCGGATCTGGGCGCGCGAGATGCGCGACACGTACGGCGCGAAGAACCCGCGCTCGTGGCTCATGCGCTTCCACACGCAGACGGCGGGCGTGTCGCTGACGGCGCAGCAGCCGCTCAACAACATCATCCGCACGGCGATCGAGGCGCTCGCCGGCGTGCTCGGCGGCACCCAGTCGCTGCACACGAACTCCTACGACGAGGCGCTGGCGCTCCCGACCGAGGACGCGGTCCGGATCGCGCTGCGCACCCAGCAGGTGATCGCGCACGAGACGGGCGTGACCAACACCACGGACCCGCTCGGCGGCTCCTACTTCGTCGAGGCGCTGACCGACCGCATGGAAGAAGCGGCCTACGCGTACTTCCACAAGATCGACGAGCTCGGCGGGATGGTCGAGGCGGTCAAGCGCAACTATCCGCAGCGGGAGATCGCGGACGCCGCGTTCGAGCTGCAGGAGAAGATCGACGCCGGCGAGCGCGTCGTGGTCGGCGTCAACCGGTACACGGAGGGCGACGACGGCGACACGCCGCTCCTGCGCATCGACCCCGACCTCGAGCGCAAGCAGATCGGCCGCGTGCAAGCCGTCCGGGCCCGCCGCGACGGCGCCGAGGTGGAGCGCAAGCTGGCCGAGCTGCGCGGCGCCGCGGCCGGCGAGGCGAACCTGATGCCGATCCTGATCGACTGCGCCCGCGCGCACGCGACCGAGGGCGAAATGGTCGACGCGCTGCAACACGTGTGGGGCGCGTACACCGAATCGCCGGTGTTCTAAGTACGCTCGCAGCCTGCCAAGTTTCGATCCAGTACAAGAAGCGGCCCGCAACTGGGCCAACCACTTCGGTGAGGACCCGGTCCCGTCGATGGCGGCGGTCACGAGCATCATGCGGGTGCAGCAGATCCTGCTGGCGCGGCTGAACGACACGCTCAAGCCGTTCGACCTGACGTTTCCGCGCTACGAGGCGCTGATGCTGCTGTTCTACAGCCGCAAGGGCGCGTTGCCGCTGGGCAAGATGGGCGACCGGCTGCAGGTGCACCGCACGTCCGTGACCAACATCATCGACGGACTCGAGCGCAGCGGCTTCGTCACCCGCGAACCGCACGAGCGCGACCGCCGCACCACGCTCGCCGCGATCACCGACACGGGCCGCGAGACGGCGGCGAACGCCACCCAGGTGCTCAACGCGATGCACTTCGGCACCGAGCCCCTGTCCAAGCCGGAGCTCGACGCCATCACCGGCACGTTGCACCGCCTGCGCGCCGACGCGGACGGTTTTGCCTAACGGGCGACCGTTAGACGAATCATCCGACTTTTGTTGGTCAGGAGCACTAACTTTCACCCTGGCGACGCGCACAAGCCGCCGCCCCCTCTGCTTTACTTCCGTCGATGGCGGACCGTCTATCGAACCAACTCGCATGACCGGCGCCGGATCGCTCCTCCGGCTGATCCGCAACGGGGAAGCGGTCACCCGTGCCGACCTGGTGCGACGGACCGGTTTGGCGCGTTCCACCGTGGCTCAGCGGCTGGATGCCCTGCTCGCGCACCAGCTCGTGTACGAAGCCGGCGGCAGCGCTTCCACCGGTGGGCGGCCGCCCACCGTCCTGGCCTTCAACCAAGGCGCGGGCGTCGTGCTGGTGGCCGATCTCGGCGCCACGCATTCGCGCCTTGTGGTGTCCGATCTCGCCGGCGCGCCGCTGGCTGAGACGACGTTCGACCTGGATATCGCCGACGGCCCGGAAATCGTGCTCGAGCAGGTCAACGAGGCGTTCGGCGGCCTGCTCACCGAGATCAACCGCGGCTCCGCGGACGTGCGCGGCATCGGCGTCGGCGTGCCCGGCCCGGTCGCCTTCTCCCGCGGCGAGCCCGTCGCGCCGCCGATCATGCCCGGCTGGGACGGCTTCTCGGTCCCCGGCTGGTTCGCCAGCCACTACGACGCGCCCGTCCTCGTCGACAACGACGTGAACATCATGGCGCTCGGCGAGCACTGGACGCACTGGCGCGAGATCGAGCACCTGCTGTACGTGAAGATCGGCACCGGCATCGGCTGCGGCATCGTCGCCGGCCGGCGCATCCACCGTGGCGCCCAGGGCGCCGCGGGCGACATCGGCCACGTCCGCCTCGCCGGCCACGACGACATCATCTGCCGCTGCGGCAACATCGGCTGCCTGGAAGCGGTCGCCGGCGGCCGCGCGCTGGCCGCGAACCTCACCGCGGTCGGTCTCAGCCGCCGAGTCCTCGCGGGACGTGGTCACGCTCGTCCGCGCCGGTGAGCCGCAGGCCATCCAGGCCGTCCGCGACGCGGGCCGCTACCTGGGCGAGGTCCTCGCGGGCTGCGTGAACTTCTTCAACCCCGGAGCGATCGTCATCGGCGGCGACATCTCCGAGGCCCACCAGCAGCTGCTCGCGGGCGTGCGGGAAGTCATCTTCCAGCGCTCGCTGCCGCTCGCCACGGGCGACCTGCGCATCGTCCCCTCGCGCCTGGGCGACCGGGCGGGAGCGATCGGCGCCGCGATCATGGTGATCGAGCACGTGCTCGCGCCCGAGGCCGTGGATCGCGCGATCCAGGCCGGGCTCGCCGCCTAGAGCGGCGACGAGCCTCGCTCATAGCGCGAGGTCCGTCGCACTCGTCGTCTAGCTGCGCGCGCCTTCGGTCACGCCCGCGAGATCGAGCAGCAGGTCCCGCACTTCGACCGCGGCCACGCGGTCACGCGCGTGCGCGCCCTCGCTGCACAGGAACACGGGCCCGTCCTCGTCACCGGGCGGGAGCAGGCCGTGCGTGCCCTTGACGTACTTGGACGCATCCAGACCGACGACCGACAGCACGTAGCGCATGCCCGCCTTCTTGCGCACGAGGGCCTTGGCGCCGCGGATCTTCGCGCCCTTCTCGTCATCCGGGTCCCAGAACAGCTCGGCGGGGTCGTAGCCCGGCTTGCGGTGGATCTCCACCTGTCGGCCGAAGTCCGGAGCGTTCGCGTTGTCCAACCAGTAGTGGTACGTGAACCACGCGTCGCGCTCGGCCAGCACGACCAGTTCGCCCGATCGCTCGTGGTTCAACCCCGCGGCCGCCAGCGACTCGCCTTCGAGCACCTCGCCCACGCCGTCCAGGTTCTGCAACAGCTCGCGCACGGCCTCGCGGTCGGATTCGTTGGCGACGTACACGTGCCCGATCTGGTGGTCCGAAACGCAGAACGCGCGCGAGGTCCACGGGTCCAGGTACTCCATGCCCGCCTGCGTGTACACGTTCAGGAAGCCGGCGCGGCGCAACGCACGGTTGATCTCGACCGGCCGCTTGGCCTCGGTGATGCCGTACTCCGACAGCACGACGATCTGGTCCCCGCGCATCCGGCAGTGATCGATCAGATCGCCGAGCACCGCGTCGAGCTCACGTGCCGCGTTCAGCGCCTCCGGACCTTCGGGGCCGAAGCGCTGATGGTCGTAGTCCAGGTGCGGCAGATAGACCATCAGCATGTCGACCGGGTCCTTGTCGAGCACGATCTTCGTCGCGTCGGCGAGCCACTTGGTCGACTTGATGTTCGCCGTCGGTCCCCAGTACTGGAACATGGGGAACGTGCCCAGCGGGCCGGTCAGGTTGTCGTGCAGCTGCGGCGGGAACGTGTAGCAGTCCGGGGACTTGGCCCCGTCCGCGTGGTAGATCGGGCGCGGCGTGACGGTCAGGTCGGCGGACGAGCCCATCGCGTACCACCAGCCGAGGTTCGCGACGCGGAACCCGGGCTTGGAGCGGCGCGCCGTCTCCCAGACCTTTTCGCCCTGCACGAGCTTGTTGTGCTGGCGCCACAGGAAGACGTCTCCGAGGTCCCGGAAGTACCAGCCGTTGCCGACGATGCCGTGCTCGGCGGGGGTCTTGCCGGTCACGAACGACGCCTGCACGGAGCAGGTGACGGCGGGGACGATCGGGTCCAGCGCCGCCTGGAACCCGTCCGCGCCGAGCTTCGCCGTGCGCGGCATGTGCTTCAGCGCCCGCGGCGTGAGACCCACCGCGTCGACCACCACCAGAGTCATACGACCTCCGCTCCCAGCGCGACCAGCCGGTCGCGCGTCCATTCCAGCTCGGAGGCCAGGCCGGCCACGAGCCCTTCGTCATCGGCCGGAGCATCGCGCATGACGCTCCAGGTGTACGTCTCGACCTCGTAGTGCCGCGTCCGCGGCGCCGCGCCGCCGGCGAGCTCGCCGAGCGTGTCGACCAGCTCGTCCTGCGTCGTGTGCTCGGACGTGTTGACCGGCACGTGGAAGTGCACCCGCCACTGGTCCTGCGCGGGCAGCGCGCCCTCCAGGGCCTCGGGCAGATCGTCCGTGCCCTCGACGTGCGCGTTCACGCGCTCGCGCGTCTGGTGCAGGAACTTGGGCTCGTCGAAGCGCGCGAGCAGCTCGCGACCCTCCTCCGAGGACGGGTCGTCGACGCGCAAGGCGCGCGACACCTGCGTCTTGACCACCGACAGCCCCGCTTCGTCCAGCGCCGCGACCGCACCCGCACCCGTCTCGAACTGCACGGCGAGATGGCAGGCGTCCAGGCACACGCCGATCCAGTCCGGGGCGAGCCCGCGCAGCGCCGTCACAGGCCTGCGCGATCGTCTCGATCGTGCACCCGGGCTCCGGCTCCATCGCGATCCGGATCTGCTTGCCGGTCTCGCGCTCGAGCGCCTCGAGCTCACCCGCGAGATCGGCCAGCGCGCGCAGCGAAGCGTCCTGCTGCTCGGCGGTCCACCCCACGCGCCACCCGAGCGGCAGCGTGGAGATCGAGCCCTCGTGCACGTCGTCGGGCAGCAGCTTCGCGAGCAGGCGGGCCAGCCCGAGCGTGTACTCGTGGCGGGGCTTCTCGCCCCAGTGCGGCCAGTACACGTCGGTCTTGACGACCTCGGCGTGGAACGCCTTGTACGGGAAGCCGTTCAGGGTCACGACCTCGAGCCCCAACCGGTCCAGCTGATCGGCGAGCCGATCGGCGGCACCCACGTCCGCCAGCGCCGGCGCCGCGACCCACAACCCGATCCCCAAGGACGGGACGTCGAGACGCTCGCGCACGCGCGCCGTGTAGCGCTCGAGCTGCGCCGAGACGCCGTCGAGATCGTCAGCGGGATGGACGTTGGAGCAATACGCGAGATGGAGCAGGCTGCCGTCCGGAGTGCCGCAGCCTCACTACCGCTCACCGCGCAGCACGCCGCTGCCCTCGAACGTCGCCGTCAGGTCCGCGTCGACGATGTCGTCGAGGATCAGCCGGTCGCTCTGCGCGAAGAACTCCACCGGGTTGCGCCACACGAGCCGGTCGATGTCGTCGGCGCTGAAGCCGGCCTCGGCCATCGCGTCCGCGGTCTTGCGCACCTTCAGCGGGTCCGAGACGCCCCAGTCGCAGGCCGAGTTGACGAGGATCCGGTCCAGGCCGTGCTCCTGCGCGACGCGCACCATCCGGTGCTCGTCCATCTTCGTGCCCGGGTAGATCGAGAAGCCCGCCCAGCAGCCGGAGTCCAGCACGTCCTTGACGGTGAGCTCGTTGTTGTGGTCGATGACCACGAACTCGGGCTTGACGCCCGACGCGACGACCATCTCGATCGTCTTGAGCGTGCCGTGCGCCTTGTCGCGGTGCGGCGTGTGCACGAGCACCGGCAGCTCGTACTCGGCGGCGAGCTCGAGCTGCGCCTGCAGCGCCCAGTCCTCGGCCGCCGTCATCGCGTCGAAGCCGATCTCGCCGACGGCGACGACGCCGTCCTTGCCGAGGAAGCGCGGCAGGATGTCGATGACCTCGCGGGCCAGCGCCTCGTCGTTCGCCTCCTTCGGGTTCAGGCCGATCGTGCAGTGATGGCGGATGCCGAACTGGCCCGAGCGGAAGCGCTCCCAGCCGAGCAGGGAGTTGAAGTAGTCGATGAACGAGCCGACCGAGGTGCGCGGCTGGCCCAGCCAGAACGCCGGCTCCACCAGCGCCCGCACGCCCGAGGCGTACATCGCCTCGTAGTCGTCGGTCGTACGCGACGTCATGTGCGCGTGGGGGTCGAAGATCCTCATGTCAGCTCCTGTAGCTCAAAGCGCGTTCCGCCGCGGCTCGGCGATCGTCGAACGGGCTCTGCAGCTCCGCTTCGATCGCGGCGATCTCCTCCGCCGGCGGGTACTTGTCGATCACGGTCCAGACCTCGGGCGGGAGGTCGCGCCCGGCGGCCACGCGCTCGTGCACGAACGCACCGAGCATGCGGGCGCCGTCCGGCGTCACGCGGGACGGGATGCCGTCGAGCCCGGTGATGGGCACGCCGACGAAGACGCACTTGAGCACGGCCTGGTCGTACTGCTCGTCCGAGAGGTACTT
Organism: uncultured Solirubrobacteraceae bacterium; assembly: GCA_963724195.1. Taxonomy (GTDB): domain Bacteria; phylum Actinomycetota; class Thermoleophilia; order Solirubrobacterales; family Solirubrobacteraceae; genus Solirubrobacter. The sequence continues at coordinate 140,565 of CAVRTQ010000024.1, forward strand.
GGTGGCGTACGGGCCGAGCGCGGCGGCGATCAGCCGCGTGTCGTTCGTCCGGATGGCGTCGTCGACGAGGGCCAGGCCCCGGTCCTCGATGTCCAGGTACGGCAGCGCCTGGAGCACGCCGCGGCGCTCGGCCGCGTCCCCGAACCGGTACAGCTCGGCCAGCTCGGCCTCCGCACGCTCACCCGCGGCCACGAGCAGCAGCACGCGCGCGGCGTCCTCGATCGTCCACGCCCACACGTCGCTCGGGTCGGCGCCCTCGTCGAGCGGCTCGCGCCCGACCTTGCGTCCCACCATCGCGAAGCGCGATCGCAGCGCGCCGGCGTCCGCCGCCACCGCGGCGCTCGTCTCGCGCAACCATTCCAGGCCCTCGGGCTTCGCCCGTGCCTCCAACGCCGCAGCCAGATCTCTCATCGCACCGCCTCACGCTCTGCCGCGCGGAGCGCGGCCATGGCCGCCGGCACCGTCTCGTGCGCGGCGTGGGAATGGCGCGACAACTCGACCGCGACCATCCCTTCGTACCCGATCTCCGTCAAAACCCTCAGGCTCTCGTCGAGGTCCAGCTCGCCGTCCCCGAACAGCAGATGCTCGTGCACGCCGCGGCGCATGTCCTCGATGTGGACGTGCGCGAGCGTGTCCGCGCCGCGGCGGACGCATTCGGTCACCGACATCGGCTCGAGACACACGATGTGACCGATGTCCAGCGTCAGCCCGAGCGCCTTCGGGTGCCCGAGCCGTTCGCGCAGCTGCTCGTAGTCCGAGAGCTGTTCCACCAGCATCCCGGGCTCGGGCTCGAAGGCGAGCGTGATCCCGCTCGCGTCCGCATGGGCGACCACGCGCTCGCAGCCGTCCACCAGCAGCTCCCACGCCCGTTCGGGCGACTCGTCGGCCGGAATCGGATCCGCTCCACATGGAGACGACCGGTGCGCCGAGGTCGACCGCCACGTCCACCGCCGTGCACAGCAGGTCGACGCGCTTCTGGCGCCCGTCGGACAGGAGCGTCGGGAAGTGCTTGCGCCGCGGGTCCAGGACGAACCGTGCGCCGGTCTCCACCACACAGGACATCCCGCGCGCTTCCAGTTCCGCGCGCACGCGTTGCGCACGCGCGCGCAGGCGCGGGGCGAACGGGTCGAAGTGGATGTGGTCCAGCGTCAGCGCGATGCCGGAGTAGCCGTTGTCGGCCAGCAGCTCGAGCGCGTGGTCGAGCCGGTGGTCGGAGAGCCCGTTGGAGACATAGCCGTACTGCAGGCTCACGTGACCTTCCTCCGCTTGGACATCTTGCGCGCGAGCGGGAACAGCGCAGCCACGCCCGCGGCCGGAAGCACCGACCCAGAACCGGCGAGCAGGCCGGCCTCGAGTGGCATCAGACCCATGATCCCAGCGCCGACGGACTTCTGCAGCCGCGCCGGCGTCGGGTCCTCGATCGCGTCCACGTGCGCGCGGCCGACGAACGCGCCGTACGCGCCGGCAAGACCCAGCGCCGCGACGCGGGCGAGCTTCGGCGCGCGCTGGGAGAGCAGCGCACTCGCGCTCGCGACCGCGACCGTGCCGGCGAGCGCGCGCTTGGACACGCTCGCGTCGCCGCCGGTGACCTCCTGGCGGGAGACTTCCGTCACCACCGTGATGTGCGCGGTGACCACGGCGGCGGCGGGCAGTGCGGCGACGGCGTGGCGCGTGCCCGAGCCCATGATCACGTCCAGCCCGCGGCAGGCGGCCATCGACAAGGACGCCACCGGCGTCGACTTGCCGTACAGGTCGTAGCCCCACACCGCGGCGGCCAGCGGCCACGCGACCGCCAGCGCGTCGCGCCCGTCGGCGGACACGGCCAGCGCCAGCGAGCCGGCCGTCAGCGCGCCCGCGAACCCCAACGCGAACTCGGGGGATATGCGCCCGGAGGGAATCGGCCGCGACGGGCGCTCGACCGCGTCGATCTCACGGTCGGCGTAGTCGTTCAAGGCCATCCCGGCCAGATACATCAACGACGAGGACCCGACCAGCCTCGCGGTCCGGCCGACGTTCCCGAGTTGCCCGGAGGCGGCGACGCCGACCAGCACGTCGCCCGGCACGGACAGCACGGCCGGGAGTCGCACGAGCTCGGCGAGGTCCCCCGCGCGGCGAATTCCGGGCCGTCGGCGAAGGCCGCGTTGCATGTCCTACGCAGTTACCCGCTGCAGGACCCAGCGCTCGAGCATCTCGTACTGGCGATGCATCGCGTGCTCGTTGGTCCCCACGGGATCCTTGAAGAAGAACGCCAGCTCGACCAGCGGGCCGCGTTCCTCGCGGTCCAGCGCGAGCGCCATCAGGCGGATGAGGTCCAGCAGCAGCGGAGCGGCGAGCGTCGAGTCGCAGCCCTCCCACGTGAACTGGAGCTTCATGCGCACACCGAGGAAGCCCTCGAAGACGATGTGATCCCAGGCGGTCTTCCACTCGCCCATGTCGCGCACGTCCTCGATGCGGATCGGCGCCTCGACCGGGTACCCGAGGATGTCCTCGAGCAGCTTGCCCTTGGAGTCCAGCTTGGACTGCACGCGGTCCGGATCGGCCAGCGCCGCGCCGTCACCGCCGCCGAGGATGTTGAACCCGGCCCACGAGCGCACCTTCAGGTTGCGCGCGCCCAGCGCCGGCGCCAGCACCGACTTCATGAACGTCTCGCCCGTCTTGCCGTCCGAGCCGGCCACCGGGACCTCGTGGGCCTCGGCCAGCGCCTCGATGGCGGGCAGGCGGGCGCCGACGGACGGCGTGAAGTCCACGAACGCGGCGCCGACCTCGATCGCCGCCAGCGCGTACAGCGCGCTCGGCGGGAGGACACCCAGACCGCGATCCAGGGCATCCATGAGCAATGCTGGATCGTGATGCGCGGGATGTGGCTCAACCGGCGCCTCCGTCGAGGAGACGTTCAACACGACCAGCTTCTGCAGGTCGTGACGGGTCTTGAACGAGGTGAGGTCCGAGACGATGCGGGCGAGCGCTGGACGCGGCTCGGTGCGGGCGTCGTGACCGGTGATGCCGGGACGCTGCTCGGACTCGGCGGCCTCGATGGCGGCGCCGAGGGCGTTGGGCAGCCCGACCGGGAGCACGCCGTCGTCGACCAGACGCGCGGCGCGCAGGGCGAGCGGCGTCTCCACGACGTCGTGCCCGCCGAAGACGAGGTCACCGAGCGCGGGCATGCCCGCTTCGGCGAAGTCTGGGCGCATGGTGACCATGCCCGTCGGCTCCGCGAGCCCGGCACCGACCGCCGCCGCGCCGGTGAGCGCGGTGGTGGCGACCGAACCACGACCGCCGACGAGCCACACGCCGACACGGCTACTCATGACCTGGACCCTCCACTGCACGAGCACCGTAGCGTCGTGCCTCTCCTCGCTCCATGGCGTCCCACTTTATGCTGCATGTCAAGACCAAGTCTGTTCGTTGCCGGGCAAAACAAATCTTTCGGCTAGGTGCGTTCCAGTGCTACGAGTGCTCTTTCTCGCCCTTACCTTGACGCTAGCGTCCGCTTGCGGAACCGAGGCCCGCACTGGCCAATCGTCCGAGCGGCTTCGCGTCCTGGTGTTCACGAAGACAACCGGTTTCCGTCACGACTCCATACCCAACGGCGTGCGGGCTATTCAAAGGCTAGGGCGAACGCACCATATGATGGTGGATACGACCGGTTCGTCCAGCCGGTTCACCACGAAGGTCCTGGATCGCTACGACGCCGTGATCTTCCTTTCGGCGACGGGCACGCCGATCGCAAAACGCACCGAGCAGCGGGCGTTCGAGCGCTACATCCAGGCCGGCGGTGGTTACCTCGGCGTGCACGCCGCCTCTGATACACGCGGGAAATGGGCGTGGTATGAGGGCCTCGTGGGCGCACGGTTCACGCGTCACGCGCCCGGGACAGCGCGCGCGACCGTGCGGGTGGAGGACCGGACCTCGGCGGCGACCAAGGGCCTCCCGGCCGCCTGGACCCGCACCGACGAGTGGTACGAGTTCGACCGCAACCCGCGCGCCGGCGTGCACGTGTTGGCCACGGTGGACGAGACCACCTACAGCGGCGGGACGATGGGCGCCGACCACCCGATCGCCTGGTGCCACCGCTACGATGGCGGCCGCTCGGTGTACACCGCGATGGGGCACACGCGGGAGTCCTTCTCCGAGCGCCGTTACCTCGCCCACCTGCTGGGCGCAATCGAGATGGCCGCCGGCCGCGCGAGGTTCAACTGTGCGCCTTAGAAGATCCGTTCCCATACTTCTCGCGCTCGTGATCGCGGCGTGCGGTGGGAGTGATCCCGAGCCTCCGACGCCGACTCCGGAGCCGAGCGTCGAGATCCCGCCGCAGGCGACTCCGGGCGCGGACGGGGAACTCGATCTGGAGCCGCCGCCCGCCCCGGACGACAGCTCGAGTCCCGCGGTCAACTCGGTGACGGTCGACCCCGGTGACGGCACGATCATGGTCGGTTCGGGCCCGGCGATGTTCATCGTCCGCCCCGGCGAGAAGGAGGGCGAGCGCATCCTCGGCGTGGTCGAGACGCCCGAGGGGAAGGGCACGGTGTCCGGGAACATGGTGCTGCGCTTCACGGGCCCGGGCGAACTGCTCGCGAACGGCCACCCGCGGCAGGGCAACCTGCCCGAGAACCTGCCGCTGCTGCGCTCGAGCGACCTCGGCAAGACGTTCGAAGTCGTGCCGGGCACGGCAGAGGCCGACTACCACGAGCTCGAGGTCTTCGGCGACCGCATCTTCGCCGTGACCGTCGAGTCGCCGGACATCCAGGTCTCCAGCGACGGTGGCAAGACGTGGCAGACGAGCACGCCGCCCAGCCTGCCGATCGACGTCGTCGTCGACCCGGGCGACCCCGACCACTGGGCCGTGTCAACCGAGCAGGGCACGTTCGTCTCCACCAACGGCGGTCAATCCTGGCGCCCCCGCGACACGTCGTTCGGCGCGCGGCTGGCCTGGCCGGAGGCGGACGCGCTCTACAGCCTCGACCGCAACGGCAAGCTCCGCGTCAGCGCGGACGGCGGCGAGAACTGGAAGGACCGCGGCGACGTCGGCGGCCTCCCGAGCGAAATAACGACTTCCGGACGAAAAGATGAGTTGTTCGTGGCGATCGTCGGGGGGAAGATCCGCAAGTCATCAGATGGCGGCAAGTCTTGGAGCACCGCAGCCACGCTGCGGTGAGGTCGACTAGCTACACGAGTAGCTTTGGGTGGGCGATGCGACAAAAGTCGGTTGACTTTTGCTCCAAACTTCCGCTACCTTGGTGATCGGGTTGTCATTTGGGTCCCGTCCTGTCGCTGGGACCCGTGAAGAGGAGGAGCTCATATGAAGGGAATCTCTCGGCGCGCGCTCTCGTGCGCCGTCGTTGCCGCGACCGGGGCGCTCACGCTCTCGGGCACCGCGCTCGCCCAGGACCACCTTCCCGGAGAAGACCGGCGACGGTGTTCCCACCGGCCAGGGCAGCATCCAGCTCTTCACCCACTCCGGGTACATCAGCAACGGCGGCGGCCTCGGCACCGCCCCGCCGGCCCTGACCGTCGCCCCCGCGGCTGACGGCTCGAGCTGCGCCACCGCCACGTCCACCGAGTGCCGCTGGAACCGCCTCGACGCGCTCTTCGGCTACTTCGCGGCCAACGGCCTCGACAGCGTCGAGCTGTTCGGCCACGCCGGCCTGCCGACCAACGAGAACATCGAGGGTCCGTACGGCTGGAAGCAGTACCGCCAGCTGCTCGACAAGCACAACCTGCACGCCGCGGGTTGGCACGGCAGCCTGAACGAGGCCCAGTGGCCCGCGCGTGTCGCGGCCGCCAAGGTCATCGGCCTCGACTACATCGGCACGGGCAACGGCCAGGCCGACGGTTACAACCTCAACAACTACGACCAGATCCTGCGCAGCGCGGAGACGCTCAACCGCCTCGGCAAGTACTCCGTCGAGAACGGCGTGGGCCCGGTCTACCTGCACAACCATACGAACGAGTTCGACCAGAAGCACGTCGACAACGGCGTGCTGAAGACCGCGTGGGACATCCAGGTCGAGCGCACCGACCCGCGCTACGTCGCGTACCAGGTCGACGCCTTCTGGGCGACCGACGCGTTCGACGACGCCACCGGCGCGGCGACCGCCGCGTTCATCAACAAGTACCCGACGCGCATCAAGCTGATGCACGTCAAGGACGGCGTCTGCATCAACTGGACCCAGGGTGGCAACGGGTGCAGCGCCACCGCTCCCACGCCGCCCAACACGCGCACCGGCTCGCCGCGCGCCTTCGGCACGGGTGAGGTCGACTACCGGCCGATCCTCGCCGCCGGCAAGGGCAAGGTCCAGTACTACAGCCAGGAGCAGGACGGCGCGACGCTGACCGACATGGTCGACCAGCCTCCGCAACCTCAAGGGTCGCGGCCCGAACGTCGTCCCGAGCCGTCCTCGCCCTGCCGACCACGTTCCCGACCGTCGCCGCCGGTACCGCGGCCGCCGCGAACGTGCTCCCGATCACGATCAAGAACACGGGCGACGCCCCGCTCACCATCACCGAGCATCGCGCTCGCCAACAGCACCAACGCCACGTCGCAGCAGCTCGTCCGCGAGGGCGAGCGTCCCGCCGACTTCCAGGTCCTCGACGCCGCCGGCTGCACCGCCGGCCGCCATCGCTCCGAACGCGACCTGCTTCGTCAACGTCGGCTTCAAGCCGACGAGCACCAACACCAAGTCGGTGGCCCGTCTGATCGTCGTCTCGAACGCCGACAACGCGACGGAGTCCATCCTGCTCAACGGCCAGAGCACCGGTAGCGCGACGGGTGGCGTCGGCGGCAACGTCGACACCGTGCTCAGCCTGACGCTGGGCCAGCCGGGCAGCTTCGGCACGTTCGTGCCGGCCGTCGCCCGCACGTACGACACCGCTACCTCGGCCTCCGTCATCAGCACCGCCGGCAACGCGACGCTGTCGGTCTCCGACCCGAGCGCCGCCGCCACCGGCAAGCTGGTCAACGGCACGTTCGCGCTGTCGCAGCCGCTGCAGGTCAACGCGACCAACGCCGCCAACACGACGTCCGCGTTCGCCCCGCTGAGCACGACCGCCGGCACGCCGACGAACCTGCTCACCTACAACGGCCCGACGGCCGGTGCCGACAACGTCACCATCGGCTTCCGTCAGGCGATCGTCGCCAACGAAGTTCTGCGCTCGGGCAACTACTCGAAGACGCTGACCTTCACGCTGTCCACCACGCAGCCGTAGGCCAGTAGTCACCCTCATCCATTGGGGGTCAAGCGGGGGCGTCGGTCTTGGACCGGCGCCCCCGTGCTATGTCAGGAGAGGAATGCGCAAGTTGCTGGGAACCTTCATGCTCGCCGCCGTGCTGGCGGGCTGCGGCGGATCGTCAGAGCCGCAGACACCGAAGGCCGCGACGCCCACCGCGACGGCCGAGACGGCAGTCCGAGGACAGCACGACCTCGAGGGCTACTCCCCCGGCGTCGTGGAGTACTACGGCCAGACCCACGAGCACGAGCGACAGCGAGGCCGGGAGCATCGAGGCGGAGTATCACCAGCCGCCCAAGCCGGCCGAGGCCAAGCCTGGGCGAGACGATCAGCTCACGGGCACGGAGATCGGCGTGCGGTTCGACGTCACGGTCACCGACGTCAAGCCGGTCGAGGACGACCTCATGGCCGTCTACCTCACGCTCAAGAGCACCGGCATCGCGATCTACGACCGGCCGATGGAGCAGGCGTCGATCACGTACCCCGGTGAGAAGGCGACGCCGCTCGACACCGAGGCCAAGCGCCAGTGCTCCAACGGCCTCGACGGCATCGTGCGGATCGACGTCTGCGCAGCCGCAAGGGGTGCCTGCTGTTCCCGCGGTCCGGCGACAAGATGCCCGAGCGCTTCCAGCTCGCGCTCGAGGTCGTCCCGACCCTGGCCGGCGGCATTTGGAACCTGCGCTGACAGGTGCAACTTCTGTCAGATGACAGCCAGATGAGAGGTCATCCAGGGCTGGGAGCAGGGCCTCGCCGGCGTGCACGTCGGTGGCCGGCGCGAAGCCGCGCGCGCTTCATAGGCGCTTGGCGAGGCCCTGTTCGCGCATCGCCTTGCGGTAGTTGATCGCGACCGCATCGAACTTCAGGTGCATCTCGGCGGCGAGGTCGAACGGCACACGCTCCGGCCGTTGCGACTCGACGACGAACCGATCCTGTTCGAAGATGGTGTCCTCGAAGGCTTGCAAGACCGAATCCGGCTGCTCGCGGTCGTAGTTGCGGGCAATCGTCACGTAGCCGACGCAATGGTCCTCGTCGACCGGCTGGGAGGCGAAGAAGTAGACCATGCCCTTCTCCCCACCCCACCCGAGGCGCAGCAGGATCGTGTAGGGCAGGTGCAGCTGGTAGCGCGAGCGCCGTTCAGGCGCCCGCTTCGTCTCGTTGGCGAACACCGGAAAATCGTCGTTGCTGGGTGCCTCGGGACGGACGATGTCGTAGCGCAGGATGTGCCCGTCGATCGCCACGCTGTAGTCGGGCACCACGGGCCGCTCCGGGTCGCCGAGCAGCCCCGGATGCACCCAGGGGAAGTGTCCGAAGTCGGTGAAGTTCTCGACCTGACGACTCGCGTCGCTGTTCCACGCGTACGGCCCGGCCTTGACCACGACCCAGTCGGGATCCGCGAACTCGGGGATGTCCGGAAGGTCGTAGCGCGGCGCGTCCAGCGCGACCCAGATGTGGCCGTACCGCTCGAGGGCCGTGAACGCGTCCACCCGCGCCTTCGGAGGGACCTTCGTCGGGTCCGCCAGCTGGGGGATGTGCGCGCAGACGCCATCGCCGCGGTACTGCCACCCGTGGTAGGGGCACATGATCCGGTCCCCGATCACCCGTCCGAGCGAGAGCGCGGTGCCGCGATGGACGCAGAGATCGCGCAGCGCGTGCGCGACCCCGGCCGAATCGCGCCACAACACCAGGTCCTGCCCCAGCAGCCGCACCCGCAACGGCGTGTCGGTCAAGGCATCGGCGTAGGCCACCGGGTGCCAACAGCTCCGCAGCGCAGCGAAGTCGGGAACGGAAGCGGGCGGCTGCTCGACGGACATCAGCCGACGATAGGCGACACGCGCGAACGGCGTAGGCCGACCTCGGCGAAGCCGCCGCGCTCCCTGAGGAACGCGGCGGCTTCGGCCCACCTCTACGGCGTCGTGGTCGACAGCGTGAAGGTGAGCGTCTTGCTGTAGCTGCCCGTGCGCAACGGATCGTTGGCCTTGATCAGCTGCTTGAACGCGATGTCCACCTTGTCGTTGGACACCGGGGCCGTCCACGCCGACTTGCTCAGCGCCACCTGCAGCGGCTCAGCCAGGCTGAACGCGCCGTTGGTCAGGTACGCCGGGCTCGGCGAGACGGACAGCGCCGCATCGCCCGCCGACGAGATGACGTTCGCCGTCGTGCTCGCCGTGTACTCCTTCGCCACACCCGGCGTGAACGCACCGAACGAAGCCGGAGCGCCCAGCGTCAGCGACAACGTCGCGGGCACGGAGCCGCCGACGGTGCCGGTCACCGGCGGGGCCTTCACCACCGAGATCCCCTCGCCGTTGAACTCGGCGAAGTTGAGGTTGAACAGGTTGTTCCCCGTCTGACCATTCGTGACGGCGCGGAACACGAGGAAGATCTCGTGCGTCCCGTCCATCGCGATCGGGAACGTCTGGCTGCTCCACACGTCCGTCGCCCCGGTGGAGACGAGGTTGTGCGTCGCCAGGATCGGCCCCGTGATCGAGTCCTGACGGACCTCGATCGCCGCCAGCGGTGAGCCGGCGGTCCGGCCCGCAGCCGTGTCGGCCACGTGATGTACGCGATCGGCGTCATGGGCTTCTTCATGCGCCGCTTCGACTTCCCCATCGCCCCCGTGATCCTCGGCGTGATCCTCGGCCCGCTGATGGAAACCCAGGCCCGCCGCGCCCTGACCGCCTCGGGCGACGACTTCTCCGTCTTCTTCTCGCGCCCGCTGACGGTGTTCCTGTTGCTGTTCGCCGTCGCCGCCTTCGTCATCCCGCACCTGCCGGCCCTGAAGAAGCGGCTAGCGTTCGGCGAAGACGACTGATGGCCCTCACGTTCCTCCGCTACATCCTCCCCGCCCTGCTGGTCCTCGCGGGCTTCGTCGTGCTCTTCGTCGTCGAAGGCGACCTCCGCTGGGACGGCTGGGCGATGCTCGTCGGCTCCGGCCTCGCCCTGCTGCTGCTCAACGTGCTGTTCCGCTACGGCGCGAAGGGCGACAAGGACCGCGACGCCGAAGAGTCCGCACGCGAGTACTTCGCCCAACACGGCCGCTGGCCCGACGACCCCTGACCCTCGCGCCACGCGAGTGATGACTTTGTCAACCACTGGTTGACAAATCGAGCGTTCGAGTGGCGCGTTGGCGCTCGCTCTCGGAACGAAAGGTCGATTGACGTCGCATAGCGACCTCAACTGACCAATGGCCCGGCGCGCTGGTGTCGAGCGAGCTCGTCCGCGCCGGTCGTCAGGGAAGACCTGTAGCGCTTCCATGCCTTGGCGTACCGGCGGCGCCGGCCTGGGTGGGCCGTCAGCGGAGCGGAGCTACCCGAGCGCGGCGTGGTACGACGCAACGAGTCCGAGCGGAACGCCACGCGCAGCGGCCACGAGGGTGCCGACGCCGTGAACGGCGAGCACACCCGCGGCCGCCGCGTCAAGCAACTCGCGCTTCGCGTGCGAGCCGCTTGACCCGTCGGGGCGGGCGTGCTCTGGGCGGGTGAGGCGGGTGCCCCGCACTGCGCAAACGCTCGCGTTTGCGTCTTCGTACCCCGAGGGATGGTCCACGCCACGCGAGGTGCGAGTTAGTGGGGCTCACAGGCCGACAAACTCGACCCTCGCGTGCCCGGGTGGCGCGTTACCGCTCACTCGCGCGAGCCGGTGGTCAGGTGAGTACCTATGCGGTACCCAACTGACCAATGACCCGGCTCGCGGGTGTTCGAGCGAGCTCGTCCGCGCCCGGGCAAACCGGCGGAGCCTGCTCCTCACCGCGACGCCGCGGAGCTACCCGGACGCGGCTAGAGGAACGCGGCGAGTCGCGCGGGGCGCCGCGCCCGGCCGGCTATGCGCCGCCGTGGCAGCCGCAGCCACACCCGCACCGGACGACGCGCCCGTCTCGGCGGCCAACAACGCGGCTTGCCAGCGCCCCGGGAGCTCGTCGAAGTCGTGCACCCGCAGGAGCAGCGCGGTGAGCTCCGCGCGGTCCGGCTCGCCCAGCGCGTTCAGGGGTTCGCGGGCGCCCGCGGCGGCGAAACGATCAGCCAGCATCGGCGGCATCGTAGGCCTTGACGACGCGTTTCGGGGCGGTCGCGCGCCAGGCGTCCTCGATCAGCTCCGCGAGCTCGGCCGCGTCCACGTGCTCGAGCCGGACGCCCACCCAGCCGTGCTGGCCGACGTAGGACGGGACGAAGAACGTGTCGGGCTCTGAGCCGACGAGCGCGGCCTGGGCCTCCTTGGAGGCCTTGACGGTGACGGTGGTCTCGTCGCCGGCCATGCCCATGAACATCTTGTCGCGCACCCGGAAGGTCGGGTGGCCCCAGGTCTCGCGCTCCTCGGCCTCTGGAAAGGAGAGCGCCAGGTCGCGAACGTCGTTGCCCCTCATACCCTGTCTCGCCGTGCCTTTGTCGGTTCAGCTTGGTCTCTTGTGCGCGGTATTGACCGCGCTCGGTTCGATCGTCGGATTCTTCCTGAAACACAAAGGCGCGTTGCGAGCGCCGCTGGTGGACGCCAAGCGGCCGATCCACAGCACGATCGAGTTGTTCAAGTCGCCGATCTACGTGCTGGGGTGCGTGGTGGCGACGACGTCGTGGGGCTTCCACGTCGCCGCGCTGGCGTTGGCGCCGATCAGCGTGGTCCAGTCCGTGATCGCGGGCGGGCTCGTGCTGGTCACGGTCGTCGCCGACCGCTTCTTCGGCCATCACGTGACGCGCCGCGAATGGATCGGCGTCGGACTCACCGCGGCGGGCCTCGCCTTCCTCGCGGCGACGCTCGAGGGCACGGCCGACGAGGCGCACTCGGACTATGACTCGGTCGTGTTCGGCGTCACGCTCGCGGCCACGACGATCGCCGCCATCGTGCTCGTCATCCGCAACGGCACCCACGGTCCGGCCCTCGCGGTCTCCGCGGGCCTGCTGTGGGCGGGCAGCGACATCACGATCAAGGCGGTGACCGGGCATTCCGGGGATCGGCGTGATCGGCGTCGTCTTCGCGGCGATCATCGTCGTGTGGTCGCTGGTCGCGCTGCTGATCTCCGCGAAGTCGCTGCAGCTCGGCCCGGTGGTGGCGGTGATCGCGCTCACGAGCGCCACCGCCAACGTGATCACCATCGCCGCCGGCCCGGTCGTGTTCCAGGAGCCGCTGCCGGAGGACACGGGCGCGCTGCTGCTGCGCCTGGCCGCGTTCGCGCTCGTCATCACGGCGGCGGCGATGACGCCGCCGCCGGGCAGCGAGCTCAAGAAGCAGCCGGCCTAGCCGGGAATTCGCCCCCGGGGCGAACGTCCCAAGCGAAGCGAGCCCTATGGGCGAGACTTCGCCAGGCTCGCCTCCACCGCGCCGAAGGCGTGGTAGACGTCCGGCTTGCCGTCCCACACCGTCGAGGCCGGCTGGTTCGAGACGTCGAGCTCGTGCCACCACGAGCCACCCTCGCGGTCGATGAACCACCGCTCGGCCAGCTCCCACCACGCGCGCTCGAAGGAGCGCTCGCCCAGCACCGCCGCGGCCGCGATCGCCTCGCACAGCACCCAGTGCAGCCGCGAGCGCACGACCGGGCGCCCGTCGAAGTCGACCGTGTAGACGAACCCGCTCCCGTCCCAGCCGTCATGGATCGCGCCCGCGAACAGCCGCTGCGCCTCCTCCTCGAAGCCCAGCGCGTGCGCCAGGCGCGCCCATTCGAACCCGTGCCCCGGCGTCACTCCGTACGGCCGGAACGGGTGCGCCGGCTGCTCACGGTTGTAGTGCGGGAGCGGCCGCCAGATCGGGTCGTAGTGCTCGATCACGCGCACCCCGCCGGTGAGCAGCCGCGTGATCCGCCGTGCCCGCTCGAGCCACCGCTCGTCACCGGTCGCGATCATCGCCTCGACGCCGTGCATGTTCGCGTTCGCGCCGCGGTAGGCCTCGACCTGGCTCCAGTCGCGGGAGCGCACGTCCGCCAGCGCGCCGTAGTGCTCCTCCCAGAAGTACGTCTCGAGCACCTCCAGCGCTTCGCCCAGCAGCGCCTGGTCGCCCGCGGTGGCCGCGGCCAGCACGACGAAGACGTGCTCGTAGGCGAGCTTGTCGCCCGGCTCCCCCGCCACCGAGAACCAGCCGCCGTGCTGGGCGTCGCGGAAGTCGGTGCGCAGCGCGTGCAGGCCGTGCTCGGCCAGCTCGGTCTCCCCCGCGCGGGCGAACACGTACGTCATGCGCGTGTTGATCCACAGCTCGCGTGGACGCTCGAGATCCAGCGTCCCGTCCGTGCGCAGCCACCCGAAACCGCCGTCCGGGTGCACGGACCCGCGGGCGAAGTCCAGGAGACGCGTCCGCTCCTCGATCAGATCCACGGGGTACAACCTAAGGCACGTCCACGCCCGATAACACCCTGACGGGCCGAGCCCTCGTGCCCGTGTTCGCCGCGCTGATGCTCGGCATGTTCCTCGCCGCGCTCGATCAGACGATCGTGTCGACGGCGTTGCCGACGATCGTCGGCGAGCTCGGCGGTCTCGAGCACCTGTCGTGGGTGGTGACGTCCTACCTGCTCGCGACGACCGCGTCGACGCCGCTGTACGGCAAGCTCGGCGACATGTACGGGCGCAAGCCCGTCTTCCTGGTCGCGATCGTGATCTTCCTCGTCGGCTCGATGCTCAGCGGGCTGAGCCAGACGATGGGCGAGCTGATCGCGTTCCGTGCGGTGCAGGGGCTCGGCGCGGGCGGGCTGATGGTGGGCGCGCAGGCGATCATCGCCGACGTCGTCCCGCCGCGCGACCGCGGCCGCTACATGGGCCTGATCGGGTCCGTGTTCGCGGTGGCGAGCGTCGCCGGGCCGCTGCTCGGCGGCTTCTTCGTCGAGGCGTTGTCGTGGCGCTGGGTGTTCTACGTGAACCTGCCCGTGGGCGTGATCGCGGTGCTGATCATCGTGTTCCGGTTGCACCTGCACACACCGGCGCAGCGTCACGCCATCGACTATCTCGGCGCGACGCTGCTGACGGCGGGGGTCAGCGCGATCATCCTCCTCACCACGTGGGGTGGGAGCGAGTACGCGTGGGGGTCGGCGACGATCCTCGGGCTCGGGGTCGCCGGCATCGTCCTGATCGGCCTGTTCATCGCGCAGGAGGCCCGCGCGCAAGAGCCGATCATCCCGCTGAAGTTGTTCCGGTCCTCCGTGTTCACCGTCGCTTCCTCGCTCGGGTTCCTGATCGGTCTGGCGATGTTCGGCGCGATCACGTTCATCCCGGTCTTCCTGCAGCTCGTGTACGGCGTCTCGCCGACCTCGTCAGGCCTGCGGATGCTGCCGCTGATGGCCGGCCTGCTCGCCGCCTCGATCATCGGCGGCCGCACGATCAGCCGGATCGGCCGCTACAAGCCGTTCCCGATCGCGGGCTGCGCGGTCACCACCGTCGGCATGTTCCTGCTCTCCCAGCTGGAGGTCGACACGCCGCCGTGGCTCGCCTCGGTCTACATGCTGGTCGTCGGCGTCGGGATCGGCCTCGTCATGCAGGTGCTCGTGCTCGCCGTCCAGAACACCGCGCCGCCGAAGGACATCGGCGTGGCCACGAGCGCCGCGACGTTCTTCCGCTCGATGGGCGGCTCGCTCGGCGTCGCGCTGTTCGGCGCGATCTTCGCGTCCCGCCTGGCGGACGAGCTGGCGCAGTTCCCGCCGGAGATCGCGTCGCGCTTCAGCGGCGGCCTGAACATCAGCCCGGACGCGGTGCACAGCCTGCCCCCCGAGGCCCAGCAGGACTTCCTGAGCGCGTTCGTCGCAGCGCTCTCCCCGGTGTTCCTGGTCGGCGCGGTGCTGACCGCGATCGCGTTCGCGCTGGCCTGGTTCCTGCGCGAGGTGCCGCTGCGTGGCGCGGCCGGCCCTCCCGCCGAGCTGGCCGCCGAGGAAGCGATCGCGGGCGGCACCGGCGCCGAGGCGATCATCGAGCCCGAATCGTCGCCGCGACCGTCCGCCTCGCCCCGCCCGCGCTGAGCACGACGTCCACCTTCAGGGTGCGCCGCGCGGCCTTGCGCCCGGCGGCGTTGAGCCGCACCGTGATGCGCCGCGTGCCGGAGCCGCGGCCGTAGACGACGGGCTTGCGCCCGCGGGACCGGAGCGTGACGGTGAGCGTGGTGCCGACGGGCTTGACGGTGAAGGTGACGGCGCCGCCCCGCGCGGTGAGGCGCGGGAGCGTGAGGGCCTTCAGCGCGCGCGGCGTAGTCCGGCCGCGGCGTCGCGGTCGGGGTGGGCGTGGCGACGCCGGGCAACGGCGACGCCGTCGGCGTCGGCGTCGGGTCGGGCGACGCGGTCGGGTCGGGCGACGCGGTCGGGTCGGGCGACGGCGGTGGCGGTCGGGTCGGGCGACGCGGTCGCCGTCGCCGTGGCGGTCGGCGTCGGGCGTCGCGGTCGCCGTCGCGGTCGCCGTGGCCGTGGCGGTCGGGTCAGGCGTGGCGGTCGCGGTCGGCGGTCGGGTCGTTGCGGTCGGCGTCGGCAGCGGGGCCGTCATCGCCGGCGTTCATCCGTGATCGTCACCTGCGACGTTCCGCTGTAGGCCAGCACGCGCAGGTTCGGCGTGACCGCGATCGCGGTGAGGCGGAGTCGACTCGTCGCCCTCGTCGGCGGTGTCGCCGAGCACGTCACCGGCACCGTCGCGCGCGTCTGGCCCGCCGGGATGGTCACCACGTCGCGCGGCGAGCGCGGTAGTCCTCGCCCCGCCGGCGCCGTGCCGCCGGGGTGAGCCGGAACGTGACGTCCTGCGGCCACGCCTGCGCGAGATCGAACGTGACCGGCACCACCTGCTCCCCGTCGTCGCCCTCCGGCGACGGTCGTGTGCGAGAAGTCCCGCAGCACCGCGCGCGCCGGCGGGATCGCGCCGCCGCCGAGCAGGCGGCGCACCATCAGGTCGCCATCGTCGGCCGACGCGACCAGCGTCCCGCCGTCGCTCGCCGGCGCCGTCGACGACGATCTCGCCGAGCGCGAACTCGCGCGCGCCGAACGCGGGATCCAGCGCGCCGTCCGGGTTGAGCCGCCGCGAAGCGCGTGCGATCCGTGTTCGGCACCCTGCTGCGCGACGACGAGCCTGCCCGTCCGCGCCCGGGCGGCTGTTCGGACTGCCGAAGACGTCGCTGACGAAGCTCCAGTCGAGCTCACCGTCGTCGCGCAGCCGCACCGGGTACGCGGGGGTGTCGAGGGACAAGCCGCCCCCGTCGAGCGCCGCGACGCTCCAGGCGTTGTACAGCCGCTCACGCTCGCTCCAGCCCAGCCCGTTCGCGATCCCGTCACCGGAGAACGTCGGGTCCAGCTCGCCGTCGGCCGTCAGTCGGACGACGATCATGTCGTCGTACGGCGCCGGCGATCACGACCTTGCCGTCGGGCTGCACCGTCAGCCCGTTGGCCGCCAACCATGCGCCCATCGGGACCGGCACCCGATGCTGGAAGTGCCCATCTCCCGAGAACGTCCGGTCGAGCTCGCCGTCCGCGGTGTAGCGGGAGACGTTCAGCTCGATGCGGAACTCGTCCGGCGCGCCCTGCGTCCCCGCCACGAGCACGCGCCCGTCCGCCTGCACCGCGACCACGGTGGCGCCGTGGTCGAGCGGCACCGAGCCCAAGCGCTCGCCGTCGGGGCCGTAGCGCGTGAGGGAATCCGGCTGCCCCACGCTCCACGAGAGGACGGCGACCGACCCGTCCGGCGCGGCCGCCGCGCCGGAGTAGCTGGCCCAAGTCCATGTCGACCCGGGTCCACCGCGGTGCCCCGTCCTGGTCCAGGCGGGCGAGCGCCACACCGTTGCGGTTTTCGGGGGGCCCGCTGCCGCCCGCGACCACCATCCCGTCGTCGACCGGGACGATCGTCCGCGGGAGGATGGTCGCGCCGGCCAACTCCGGCGCCGCCGCCGACACCACGTCCGACACGGCCCCGGCCGCGCCGACGGTCGCCGCGCGATAGCCGAGCCCCTCCTCCGCGCGCACGACGCGCCCGTCGCCCTGCAGCGCCAGCGGCCCCTGCCCGCGCGTGGGCGTGAAGACGCGCGTGATGAACTCCAGCGCCCCGGAGGCGGAGACCCGGCCGACGTGGTCGCTGTCCGCAAACAGCAGCCGCCCGTCGGCCAGTGGCACGAGCTTGCCGGGGACGGCCCCTGAGTGCAGCGTCGGCGCGTACGTGACGTCGTGCGCACCGGCCGCGGTCAGCCGCACGATCGCGTTCGGCGAGCCGCCGTCGGTGACCTGGAGCCCGACGAAGACGGTGCCGTTCGGCCCAGGCGCCACGGACCGGCCCGTGGCCCGCCAGCCCGTCAGCGGGCTCCACACCCCGGCAGCGCCGAACGTCCCGTCACGTTGACCGCCTGCGGTCAGCCGCAGCACGACCGGCCGGCCGCCGCCGTCGTCGCCCGTCAGCAGGACCCGCCCGAGGGCGTCGACCGCGAGCGCGTTGACTGTCGAATACAGTCCCGATGGCGTACGAGGCCACGCCGGCCGCGCCGAACGCCGGGTCCGGAGCGCCGGATGGCCAACAGCCGCCGCACCACCCAGGTGCTGACCCCCTCGCGACCCGCGATGAGCACTTTGCCGTCGTCCTGCAGGCGCGACAGCCGCGCCGCGCGTAGATGCACGGGCCGACCGAGCCGTCGAAGCTGAACGTCGGGATCGACCTCGCCCGCCGTCGTCAGCCGCACGACGATCGGCCGGCAGCCGCTGTTCCACCGGCCACGACGCAGCTTCCCGTCGGGCTGCGTGGCGACGGCCGTCGAACGCGCTCGTCCTGCCGCCGAACGACAGCGTCGAACCGGCCGTCATCGGAGAACGACGGGTCCAGCGTTCCGTCCGCACGGAAGCGCGCGATCGCGAAGTCGCCGCGGTCGCTGCGACCGACCGTGACCACCTTCCCGTCGGCCTGGACGACGCCACCCGAAGCCCCTCCGAGCCCACCACCGCGCGATGGCCACGCGGGCGACGCCGCCGTCGCCGAAGGAGGGGTCGAGGTCGCCTGGATCGGCGAAGGCGGGAGTGGCGCTGAGCAGCAGCGCGAGGAGGATGACCAGCATGAGCCGCCCTATGAAAGCGGCGTTTCCGGAGTAATCAACTGCACCAACGAACAGCGCTCCGGGTTCCAACCATGCTGGAAGCGTCACAACAAGCTCCACGAATGTGCGAAACGCCTGTAGCCTCCACCTTTGTGGGTGAAAACTCGTGGCTCGCCGTGCACGACGGCACCGCGCCCCTGGTGAGAGCTCAGGAGCTGCGCTTCGCCTGGGAGCGTTTCATCGCCAAGGACGACGATGGTGATACGGGGCTGGTCCGCGAGGCGATCACCGACTCGTGGAAGCGCAGCAGCGCGGCCGGCGTGGACCCCACGGGCAGTCGCCGGGCGCCCGTGATCCATGACGAGACCGAGACGCACGACCGCTACGAGGAGCACCCGCTCCACACCGCGGCCCCGATGATCCACGAGTGCCTGTCGGCGATCGCCGACGAGGCCGGCTACCTGATCGTCATCAGCGACGCCGACGGCACGCTCATGAGCATCGAGGGCACGGCCAACATGCGCCTGCGCGCGGCGGCCGACATGAACTTCGCCGAGGGCACGTCGTGGAGCGAGGGCGGCGCCGGGACGAACGCCATCGGCACCGCGCTCGCGCTCGACCACGCGGTCCAGGTCTTCGGTCCCGAGCACTACGCCGACCCCGTCCAGCGCTGGACGTGCAGCGCGTGCCCGATCCACGACCCGGACACCGGCGCGGTGATCGGCGTGATCGACCTCACGGGCGAGCTGAGCACCGTCCACCCCCACTCCCTCGCCGTCGCCACCGCCACGGCGCGCGCCGTCGAGGCCAGCCTCCAGCTCGCCCTGCAGGAGCGCGACGCGCGCCTGCACGCCCGCTACGGCGCTCGCGTCTCACCGGACCGCAGCGCGCTCGTCACGCGCACCGGCCGCACCATCGGCGCCGTCCCGCGCGTGTGGAAGCTCACCGGCCGGCTCGCCATCCCACCCGGTGGCGGAGAGCTGGTGCTCCCGTCCGGCGTGCACGCCGTGGCGGAACCGGTCGACCCCACGCTCGAGGCGTTCGTCGTCCACGCGATGGAGTCCAAGCGCGTGACGAGCATCGCCCGGCCGCTCGGTGAAGCTGCGCTTCCTCGGCCGCGACCGCGCGGAGCTGGACACGGGCGAGAAGGTCACCACGCTGCGCCCGCGCCTGGCCGAGATCCTCGCGCTGCTGTGCTCGAACCCGGACGGGATGAGCGCCGAGCGCCTGTGCGCGGACCTGCACGGGGACGGCGGGTCGGTCTCCTCCGTGCGCGTCGAGGTCTCCCGGCTCAGAAAGCTCCTCGGCCCGTGGATCGACACCGAGCGCTACCGCCTCACGTGCGACGTGGAGACCGACGTGCGCCGCGTCGAGGGCGAGCTCGCCGCCGGCAACGTCCGCGGCGCCGCCGAGGCCTACCCCGGCCCGATGCTGCCGAGCAGCGAAGCGCCCGGCGTCACAC
Organism: uncultured Solirubrobacteraceae bacterium; assembly: GCA_963724195.1. GTDB lineage: Bacteria > Actinomycetota > Thermoleophilia > Solirubrobacterales > Solirubrobacteraceae > Solirubrobacter. The sequence goes on from CAVRTQ010000024.1 coordinate 160,198, forward strand.
GCGAGCGCGAGAAGCTCGAACACTGGCTCCGCCAGGCCGTGATGACGTCCGAGGACCCCGAAGCGCTGTGGAGCTTCCTGCAGTCCACCCCGGACGATCTGGGGGCCTGGAAGCGGCTGCTGACGCAGCTCGAGTTCCGGGACCCGCGCCGGGCCCGCGCCGCCGCCCGCGTGGGTGAGCTGCGTGCAGCGCTGATGTAACGCGCGCGCTGGTCTACTCCTTTTCGGAGGAGAGATTGCAGGCGACCCGTTCACATCGCGGGCTCAGCACTGCACGTGCGGCACTACGTGTCACGTGGTTGCTCGCGCGTGCGCCCGACGGCATCCGTGCCGACGAGGTGGCCGAGACACTCGGCAAGAGCACGAGCACCGCATACAACTTGCTCGCGTCACTGTGTGACGAGGGTGTGGCCGAGCGCCACCCCGGCGGGCTGTACAAGCTTTCGAACGGCTTCCGCGACACCGTCGCCGAGGAGTCCGACCGCAACGACCTCAGCGGCGTGGTCGACGACCTGCTGGCGCGCACCCACAAGCGCGCCTACCTGGCCGTCCTGCGCCACAACACGCTCCGGATCGTGCTCGAGCGCGGCCTGCAGGGCATGCCGAAGCTGCCGGGCATGAACCCGGAGATCGCCGACAACGCCCACGCGCTGGCGCTCGGCAAGGTCGTGCTCGCGCTCGGCCCCCGGTCGGCCGTGGACGCCTACGCCCAGGCCGGCCTCAAACGCTTTACGTCAGCCACCATCACCGACACGCACGCGCTCCACGAGGAGCTTCGCCACATCCGGATCACGGGTGTCGCGTGCGAGCGCGAGGAGTTCGAGCGCGATTTCTGCTGCTTGGCCGCGCCGGTGCTCGACCACGAGCGTCGCTTCCTGGGCGCGGTCGGCATCTCGATGTCCAAACGAGCCTTCGACAACGAGCGCGAGCAACTCGAGGAGACGCTCCGCGACGTCGTCGGATTCCAACGATCTGCCGAGATCCGGGCCGATCTTGATCACGGCCCGCAACCGCACACAACCTCACTCCAGGGACGACGTTTCCAAAGGAGGCGGCCTTGAGCCGAGCGAGTATCACGAAGGCCCATCAGAAGATCCAGGAGCTCTCCTGGGATCCCACCTTCATCGAACCGGTCGACAAGTACCCGACCGATTACACGTTCGAGAAGGCTCCCAAGAAGGACCCGCTCAAGCAGGTCCTGCGCTCCTACTTCCCGATGGAGGAGGAGAAGGACAATCGCGTCTTCGGCGCGATGGACGGCGCGATCCGCGGCAACATGTTCCGGCAGGTCCAGGAGCGCTGGATGGAATGGCAGAAGCTGTTCCTCTCCATCATCCCGTTCCCGGAGATCTCCGCGGCCCGCGCCATGCCGCTCGCGATCAACGCGGTGCCGAACCCCGAGGTGCACAACGGGCTCGCCATCCAGATGATCGACGAGGTCCGGCACAGCACGATTCAGATGAATCTGAAGCGGCTGTACATGAACCACTACATCGACCCCGCCGGGTTCGATCTCACCGAGAAGGGCTTCGCGAACTGCTACGCCGGCACGATCGGCCGCCAGTTCGGCGAGGGCTTCATCACCGGTGACGCCATCACGGCGGCCAACGTCTACCTGACCATCGTCGCCGAGACCGCGTTCACGAACGTGCTCTTCGTCGCGATGCCGGGCGAGGCCGCGGCCAACGGCGACTACCTGCTGCCGACGGTCTTCCATTCGGTGCAGAGCGACGAGAGCCGCCACATCTCCAACGGCTACTCGATCATCCTCATGGCGCTCGCCGACGAGCGCAACCGCCAGCTGCTCGAGCGCGACCTGCGCTACGCCTGGTGGAACAACCACGCCGTCGTGGACGCCGCCATCGGCACGTTCATCGAGTACGGCACCAAGGACCGCCGCAAGGACCGCGAGTCCTACGCGGAGGCCTGGCGGCGCTGGATCTACGACGACTACTACCGGTCCTACCTGGTCCCGCTGGAGAAGTACGGCCTCACGATCCCCCACGACCTCGTCGAAGAGTCCTGGAACCGGATCTGGAACAAGGGCTACATCCACGAGGTCGCCCAGTTCTTCGCCACCGGCTGGTTCGCCAACTACTGGCGGATCGACGCGATGGACGACAAGGACTTCGAGTGGTTCGAGTTCAAGTACCCGGGCTGGTACGACAAGTACGGCAAGTGGTGGGAGAAGTACTCCGAGCTGTCGGTCAAGAACGGCCACAAGCCGATCGCGTTCGAGGCCGAGGCCAACTACCAGTACCCGCACCGCTGCTGGACCTGCATGGTCCCGTGCCTGATCCGTGAGGACACGGTCATGGACGAGGTCGACGGCCAGGTGCGCACGTACTGCTCGGAGACCTGCCACTGGACGGACGCGGTCGCGTTCCGGCCCACGTACGAGGGCCGCGACACGCCGAGCATGGGCAAGCTCTGCGGCGTCCGTGAGTGGGAGACGCTCCACCACGGCAAGGACCTCGCCGAGATCATGCAGGACTCGCTCGGGTACGTCCGCGACGACGGGCACACGCTCATCCCGCAGCCGCACCTGAACCTGGATCCGAAGAAGATGTGGACGCTCGACGAGGTCCGCGGGATCACGCTCAACAGCCCCAACGTGCTGCTGAACGAGATGTCCCCGGAGGAGCGCGAGCAGCACATGGCCGAGTACAAGCGCGGCGGCCCGGCCGGCCGTCCGGCGGCCGCGTAGGACACCACGGATGGGCGACAAGACGCATACCGTCCGTTTCGAACCCGTCGGCATCGAGATCGAGGTCAACGAGGACGAGACGATCCTCAACGCGGCGTTCGCGCAGGGCATCATGCTCATGCACGGCTGCAAGGAGGGTCAGTGCTCGGCGTGCAAGTCGTTCATCCTGGAGGGTGAGGTCGATCTCGACCGCTACTCGACGTTCGCGCTCCCCGATTTCGAGGAGGCCGAGGGGTGGACGCTGCTGTGCCGCGCCCACCCCTACTCGGACCTCGAGATCGAGCTGATCAACTACGACGAGGAGATCATCCACGGCGGCGTGCCGCCCCGGACGATCTCCACGTCGGTCGAGTCGGTCGAGGCCCTCACCTCGGACATCTACTCGCTCAAGCTCACGCCGTCCGAGCCGTTCGAGTTCAAGCCCGGGCAGTACGTGGACATCCAGATCCCGGGCACCGAGCTGCACCGGTCGTTCTCGATGGCCAACACCGACTCGGGCTCGCTCGAGTTCATGATCAAGCACTACGAGGGCGGCAAGTTCAGCGGCCTGCTCTCGGACGGCGCGATCAAGCCCGGTGACGAGATCAACGTCACCGGGCCCTACGGGGTCTTCACCCTGCGCCCCAGCTCGCGGCGCCGGCTGCTGTTCATCGGCGGCGGCGCGGGCATGGCCCCCATCCTCTCGCTGCTCCGGGCGCTGCACGCGTCCGGCTCCGAGCGCGAGAAGGCCTACTACTACGGCGCCCGCACCGAGGCTGACCTCTTCCAGGTCGAGGAGTTGGAGGGCCTGCAGTGCGGGTTCGTCCCCGCCCTCTCCGAGGACAGCAACGGCTGGAAGGGCGAGAGCGGGTTGATCACGGACGTGGTCAACCGGCTCGAGGGCGACATCACCGAGGTCGACGCCTATGTCTGCGGTCCGCCGCCGATGGTGGAGGCGACGATCGCGCTGCTCGAGGCCAAGGGCGTGCCCGAGTCGCACATCTATTACGACAAGTTCACCACCACCGCGGACGAGTGAGGAGACCGTATGGCCACAGAGGTCAAGGAACGCAGCGTCCCCAAGCCAGTGTTCACGGACGCTGAGGCGGGCGCCAAGGAATTCCCGTCCTGGCAGAGCCGCAGCTACAACTACTTCGAGCCGCGCAAGCGCCGCGCGACCGTGTACGAGGACGTCACGATCGACGTCCAGCCGGACCCCGACCGCCACCTGACGCAGGGCTGGGTCTACTCGTTCGCCAACGGCGACGCCGGCTACCCGCAGGAATGGTCGGCGCTGAAGTCCACCAACTGGCACGCCTTCCTCGATCCGAACGAGGAGTGGGAACAGACGATCTATCGCAACAACGCGAACGTCGTCCGCCAGATCTCGCAGAACATCGAGCACGGCCGCACCGGCCACGTGTTCCAGGCCATGAACCCCGCGTGGGTGAAGGTCATCGCGCACCACGTGTTCGCGTGGGCGCACCTGGAGCAGGGCATCGGCATGCACGTGTACACGCCGGCCCAGCGTGACGCTCCGACGAACATGATCAACAACGCGATCTGCGTCGGCGCCGTCCACAAGCTGCGGTTCGCGCAGGACCTGATCCTCTACAACCTCGCGCTCTCCGAGGAGATCGAGGGCTTCGAGGACAAGGCCCACATCGCGACGTGGCAGGACGATCCGATCTGGCAGCCGACCCGCGAGCTGGTCGAGGGTCTGACCGGCATCCGCGACTGGTCGGAGGCGTTCTTCGCCACGACGGTGGTCTTCGAGCCGCTGGTCGGGGAGCTCTTCCGCTCGGGCTTCGTCATGCAGGCCGCCGCGCTTCAGGGCGACTTCGTGACGCCGACGATCATGGGCGCCGGCGAGTCCGACGCGGCGCGCGAGCAGCGCGGCGCACGGGCCCTGTTCCGGATGCTCGCGGACGACGAGGCCAACGGCGCGGCCAACAAGGCCACGATGCAGGGCTGGCTCGAGGAATGGACGCCGAAGGCGTTGAACGCCGCGCGCCACCTGCAGCCGATCTGGTCGCAGATCTCCGAGAAGGTCGTGCGCTTCGAGGACTCGTTGGACCGCTCCCGCACGCGCTTCGAGGGCCTGCTGTCCGACATCGGCCTCGAGACCCCCAAGGAGGTCAAGGCATGACCGAATTCGTTGCTGATCGCACGTCCTCCAACAAGGCGGGCGTGACGCTGATGAACAATCAGGTCGGCTACGTCGTCGCCGACGTGATGCGCGGCAAGAAGGACATCACGATCACCGAGTTGCCGTCGATGATCCGCGTCGACGGCATCAACCGGATCGACTTCGACTACGAGGAGATCGCGGAGGCGCTCGGCTGGGAGGACTTCGGCAACAACGACTTCGAAGAGATCATGTCCACGCACTACGGGCGTATGGTTGTCCTCGACGATCGCGTTGTCATGTTCGCCAATCCGGAGGACGCCGCCGAGTACATCGACTTCGACCTCCAAGTCGTCGAGTAATTAGGGGGAGAGCCTGTGTTCTCGAAGGACGGCAAGGACTACTTCATCTTCGACAGCCATCTGCACTTCTGGGACGCCTCGCCGGCGAACTGGAAGCCGGGGGCCGAGGAGTACGCCAAGGGCTGGATCGAGTGCTTCCACGCCTACCAGGGCCTCGGCCCGGCGGAGACGCACTGGCCGCTGGAGAAGTTCCAGAAGTACACCCTGGAGGACTTCGAGAAGGACGTGTTCGTCGACGGCGGCGTCGATGTCGCGGTCTTCCAGTCCACGTACCTGAAGGAGTGGTACACGGACGGGTTCAACGACGCCGACCAGAACGGCGCGCTGATCGAGCGCTTCCCGGACAAGAAGCTGATCATCAACGGTCGCTTCGACCCGCGTGAGGGCACGGCCGGGCTCGAGCAGCTCGAGATCGACGCCAAGAAGTACAACATGCAGGGCGTCAAGCTCTACACCGCCGAGTGGTACCAGGGCTCGCGGGGCTGGAAGCTCGAGCGACGAGATCGCCAAGCCCTTCTTCGCGAAGTGCATCGAGCTCGGCATCAAGAACATCCACGTCCACAAGGGCCCGACGATCTGGCCGCTGGACAAGGACGCGTTCGACGTCTCCGACGTCGATCACGTGGCCACCGACTACAACGGCGAGCTGAACTTCATCGTCGAGCACGTCGGCCTGCCGCGGATCGAGGACTTCTGCTTCATGGCGACGCAGGAGCCCAACGTCTACGCCGGCCTGTCGGTCGTCGTCGGCGGCCTGATGCACGCCCGCCCGGCCTTCTTCGCGAAGGTCATGGGCGAGCTGCTGTTCTGGGTCGGCGAGGACAAGATGCTGTTCGGGTCCGACTACGGGATCTGGGAGCCGAAGTGGCAGATCGAGGGCCTCCTGGACTGGGAGATGCCCGACCACTTCGCCTACAGCGACTTCCCGCGCCTGGACGAGAGCGGCAAGCGCAAGATCCTCGGGCTCAACGCCGCCAAGCTGTACGGCGTCGAGGTCCCGGCGGAGCTGCAGAACGTCGAGGGCACGCCCGCCGCTCGGAGGACGCGTGCGAGGGAGCCGTGTGATTTGCGAAGCCTCGCCCTGCGGGCTCGTTTCGCAGAGAGCAATCGCACTCGGCGAGGTGACGCGATGACCTTGCGAGTCCAGTCAAGAAGCGCTCGGGACCGTCTACGACCCGGAACTGGACGAACCCATCACCACCCTTGGGTTCGTCGGCTCCGTCGTCGTGGTCGGCGGGGCCGTGGCCGTCCGGCTGCGGCTTCCGACGCCCCAGTGCGCGCCGAACTTCGCGTTCCTGATGGCCGCGGACGCTTCCCGCGCGATCTGGCGGGTGGACGGCGTGGAGTCGGTCGACGTGACGCTCGAGGACCACTACACGGGCGACGAGATCAACGCGACGGTCAACGCGGGACGCTCGTTCGCGGACGCCTTCCCCGGGGAGACCCGGGGGGAGCTGGACGCGCTGCGGGCGCTGTTCCAGCGCAAGGCGCTGCTCGCCCGCCAGTCGCGGTTGCTGGAGGTGCCGGCGGCGCGGCTGGGTGACCTGCACGGGCCGGACGCGGACCGCGTGCGCGAGCTGCGCCGGGCCCTGGGCATCGACGCGTCCGACGACGCCGCGCCCTACGTCACCGGTGACGGTGTGCCGGTCGCGGCGGACGACCAGCGGTTCCGGCGCATGGCGTCGCTCACCGCACTGTCTTTGGAGACCAACGGCGGCATGTGCCGCGATCTGCTGCGGGTTCGATACGGAGGAGAAGTAGCCGCATGATTGCCGCTCGGTTGCACAAGTACCACGAGGCGTTGAAGGTCGAGGAGATCGAGGACCCGAAGATCGTCGGGCCCTACGACGTGATCGTGAAGATCGGCGCCGCGGGGCTCTGCCGCACCGACCTGCACATCCAGGAAGGCCAGTGGGCGGAGAAGTCCGGCGTCGAGTTGCCGTACGTGCCGGGCCACGAGAACGCGGGCTGGATCCACGAGGTCGGCTCCGGCGTGACCAACGTCGAGGTCGGCGACACCGTGATCGTCCACCCGTTCATCTCCTGCGGGCTGTGCCGGCCGTGCCGCAAGGGCGACGACATGCACTGCCAGTTCGGCGAGTTCCCGGGCATCGGGCGCGACGGCGGCTTCGCGCAGTTCCTGCACACCAGCGCGCGGTCGGTGATCAAGCTCGACCCGTCGCTGCACCCGACGGAGATCGCGGCGCTCGCCGACGCGGGTCTCACCGCCATCCACGCCGTCAAGAAGGCGATCCCGATCCTCGGCGCCGGCACCAAGACGGTCGTGATCGGGGCCGGCGGCCTCGGCCACATCGGCATCCAGTGCCTGAAGGCCTACACGCCGACCGAGATCATCGTCATCGACCCGTCCGAGAAGGCCCTGGAGCTGGCCAAGGAGACGGGCGCCGACCACACCGTGAAGGTCGACGGCTCCCAGCGCGAGCTCGTGCGCGAGCTGACGGACGGCTTCGGCGCCGACGCGATCATCGACTTCGTCGGTGAGAAGGGCGCGATCGAGGACGGCGTCGAGATGGTGATGGACGGCGGCTTCTACTACGTGATCGGCTACGGCGAGAACATCAACGTGCCGACGATCGACATCATCTCGCGCGAGATCTCCTTCATCGGGAACCTCGTGGGCACCTACATCGACCTGCAGGATCTCATGACCTTGACGGCGCAGGGCAAGGTCAAGCTCCACACCTCGCAGTACCCGCTTGACGCCATCAACGACGCGATGGCGGATCTCGACAACGGACGTTTGCAGGGCCGAGGCATCCTCGTCCCCGCGTAGGAGGAGAGACACACGATGGGCAAGCGCCTCTACTTCAATCATGAGGCTCGTCTCCTGCTGCAAGCAGGCGTGGACGAGCTGGCGAACACGGTCAAGGTCACCCTCGGTCCCAAGGGGCGCAACGTCGTCCTCGAGCGGCTGGCCGGCGCGCCGACGATCACCAACGACGGCGTGACGATCGCGCGTGAGATCGAGCTCACCAACCAGTACAAGAACATGGGCGCGCAGCTCGTCCGCGAGGTCGCGAACAAGACGTCGGATCAGACCGGCGACGGCACCACGACGGCGACGCTGCTCGCGCAGGCCATCGTCCGTGAAGGGATGGCCGCCCTCGACGAAGGGGCCAACCCGATGCTCCTCAAGCGGGGCATCGAAGAGGGCTCGGAGTGCGTGGTCGCCGCGCTGAAGGAGATGGCACGGCCGATCGAGGGCCCCGACCTCGTCAAGGTCGCGACGATCGCGGCCAAGGAGGACGAGGGCATCGGGAACGTCGTGGCCGAGGCGCTCGAGCGGGTCGGCCCGGACGGCGTCGTCACGATCGAGGAGAGCGAGGAGCCCGGCGTCTCCGTGCGCTTCGTCGAGGGCATGGTCGTCGAGAACGGCTGGCTCTCGCCGTACATGGTGCGCGACCAGCACCGGATGGAGACGGTCTTCGAGAACCCGTTGGTCTTCATGACCAACAAGCCGCTCAAGCACCCGACGGACCTGATGCCGATCCTCAACGCGGCCGGCCGTGAGCCGGGGCGGCCGCTCGTGATCCTGTGCGAGACGGCCGAGGCCAGCGCGCTGGGCATGCTCGTCCACAACAACTCGTCCGGGACGCTGCAGGCCGTGGCCGTGCGCGCGCCCGGGTTCGGGCACCGGCGCATCCAGCATCTCGGCGACGTCGCCGCGTTCTGCGGGGGCACCGTGATCGCCGAGGAGGCCGGGTTCTCGCTGGAGGACGTGACGATCGAGCACTTCGGCACCGCGGCTCGGGTCATCACCACCGCGGACGAGTGCACGATGATCGAGGGCGGCGGCTCCTCCGAGGCGGTCGAGGGCCGGCTGGCCCAGCTCCGTGCGGAGCTGGCGCGCGCCGTGCACGACCGCGACATCGAGATCCTGCAGGAGCGGATCGCGCGGCTCTCGGCCAACCTGGCGGTCATCCGCGTGGGCGCGTACTCCGAGCCCGCGTTGAAGGAGCGCTTCCGGCGCACCGAAGGCTCGCTGGCGGCGACGCAGGCGGCGATCTCCGAAGGAGTGGTCCCGGGTGGCGGTACGGCGTTGCTGCGGTCGGCGAAATCGCTCGATGCGCTCGAGCTCACCGGTGACTACGCGCGTGGCGCGGAGATCGTCCGCTCCGTCCTCTCCGAGCCGCTGTACTGGATCGCGTCCAACGCCGGCTACGACGGCCAGGCCGCGATCGACCAGGTGCTGGCGTCACCCCCGGGCACGGCCTGAACGCGCTCACCGGCGAGTTCGGCGACCTGTTCGACAAGGGCGTGCTGGACCCGGTGCGGGTCACGCGGATGTCGCTCGAGCACGCGGCATCGGTGGCGGCGCTGCTGCTGACCACCGAGGCGATCGTGGCCGAGGAGCTCATCGCGCAGCCGGGCGCCATCATCGCGCCGGGCTTCGGCGACCTGGCGGAGGGGATGGCGCGGCCGTCGTGCCCGATTTAGTCAACGCCTTCGTCTGCCGACGCGAGCCCGGTCCTCCCCGGCCGGGCCCGTTGTCGGGCGCCGCGTTCTCGGTCAAGGACAACATCGAGGTCGCGGGCTGGCCGCTTTCGCTGGGGGTCCAGGCCGATGCGCCGGTGTCGACGCGGACCGCTGTCGCCGTACAGCGGCTGCTCGACGCCGGCGCTTCGCTCGTCGGCAAGACGAACCTGCCGCCCTACGGCGGCGGGATCGAGACGGAGAACGAGGTGTTCGGGCGCACGTCGAACCCGTACGACCACACGCGGACGGTCGGCGGGTCCAGCGGCGGCGAGGCGGCGGCAGTCGCCTCCGGGCTGTCGCGCTTCGGGCTCGGGCACGGACTCGGGCGCGTCGGTCCGGCTGCCCGCGCACTTCTGCGGCGTGGTGGGTCTGAAGCCGACCGCGGGGCGGGTGCCGGTCGACGGCGTGATCGACGACCTCGGCCCGATCGGCGCGATGCGCGACCCGCGCACGCAGATCGGGGTGCTGGCGCGCACGGTGGCTGACGTGGAGCGGGTGCTGTCGGTCATCTCGGACCGGCCGGGCGTCGGGCTGTCGTCGACTTCGCGGGTGGGCCTGTGGCTAGGTGACGACGTGTGCGCGGAGACGGCCGCGGTGGTGCGCGCGGCCGCGGCTGTGCTGGACGCGGAGCCGGTGGCCGTGCCCGAGGGTGGACAGGCCGTCACCGTGTCGATCTGGCGGTCCTACGGCGAGGGCGCGATCGCCTACGACACGCTGCGGCGGTGGGACGCGCTCCGGGCCGAGTGGCGGCGCCTCGGCGAGCGGTTCGACGTCATCCTCTCCCCCGTGTTCCCCACCCCGGCGCCCCTGCACGGCGAACTCGCGAGCGCGCCCGACCGCACGCACTACACGAACGTGTTCAACCTCACCGGCTGGCCGGCGGCGACCGTGCGCTGCGGGACCAGCGCGGACGGGTTGCCGATCGGCGTCCAGGTGGCGGCGCGGCCGTGGGAGGACGAGGTCGCGCTGGCCGCCGCTGGCGTGCTCGAGCGCGCGCTGGGAGGCTACGTCGCGCCATGACCGCGATCCCCGGGCCGACCGCATCCGCTTCCCTGCAGACCGCGCGCTGGCTCGCGCGGCCGATCCGCTTCCTCGAGGACAACCGGCGGCGCTACGGCGACGCGTTCACGGTCATGTTCAAGGGCTTCAAGACGCCGCTCGTGATCGTGTCGCATCCGTCCGTGCTGCGCGCGTTGTACGGCGAGCGCGGGCACCTGATGCCGCCCGGCCGGCAGGTGACGCTCAAGCCGCTCGTCGGCGCGCGGTCGTTGCTGCTGCTGGAGGGGGCCGAGCACCTCTCGCGCCGGAAGGTGATGCTCCCGCCGTTCCGCGGCGACCGGATGCGCGCGTACGAGCCGATCATGCGGGACGCCTCCGCGCGGGAGCTGGCGGCGTGGCCGGTGGGTCGCGCGTTCGCCGTGCACCCGAGCATGCAGTCGATCACGCTCGACGTGATCCTCCAGGCCGTCTTCGGGGTGTCGGACGAGGCGCGCCGCGCGCGGCTGCACCAACTGCTCGCTGACCTGTTGGCGGCGACGACGTCGATGTCGCTGCAGGTCCAGGTGCTGTTCGGGCGGATGGCGCCGCTCGAGGCGCTGCAGGTGCAGGCGCGCGAGATCGACGCGCTGCTGCTCGAGGAGATCGCCGCGCGGCGGTCGTCGCCCGGCGAGGACATCTGCTCGTTGCTGGTGCAGGCCCGCTTCGAGGACGGCACCGCAATGAGCGACGGCGAGATCCGCGACCAGCTGATGACGTTGCTGATGGCCGGGCACGAGACCACCGCCACCGGGCTGGCCTGGACGCTCGATCTGCTCGTGCGCCACCCGGACGTGCTGGAGCGGGCGCGGGCGGCGACGAGACGTACCTGAAGGCGGTCGTGAGCGAGTCGCTGCGGCTGCGTCCGGTCGTGCCCTTGGCCGGGCGCCGGCTGGCGGTGCCGCTGGAGGTCGACGGCCTGTCGCTGCCGGTGGGCACGGACGTGACGCCGGCGATGTGGCTCACCCACACCCGCCCCGAGGAGTACCCCGAGCCCTACGCGTTCCGCCCCGAGCGGTTCCTGGAGAGCCCGCCCTCGACCTACACGTGGATCCCGTTCGGCGGCGGCGTGCGGCGCTGCATCGGCGCCCCGTTCGCCGAGCTCGAGATGCGCGTCGTGCTCGGCGAGGTGCTGGAGCGGTTCGACCTGCGCCCGGCTGGGCGCGGCGCCGAGGGCATCGCCCGCCGCAACGTCACCTTTTCGCCCCGCCACGGCACCCGCATCGTCGCCACGCCACGTTGAAGCAGGACTCCAATGTCAGCGCGCGAACACGTCTCGCGCTGTGTTGCTGTATCGAGCTGCCGTTCTTGCCGTCGCCACGCTGTTCTTGGTGCCGGTCTCGGCGTTCGCCGCCAGCCCCCGCGTGGCGGCGTTGCAGGTCGCGCTGCGCCACCACGGCGTGTACTCGGGGACCGTCGACGGGCTTTCCGGGCCCGCGACCGCCGCGGGTGTCCGGCGCTTCCAGACGCGGCGTGGACTGAGCCCCGACGGCGTCGTCGGGCCGCGCACGCGCCGCGCGTTCGGGGCGCTCGGCCGCCATCCCATCGGCAGCCGGCCGCTGCGGTCCGGCCACAGCGGGTGGGACGTCGCGGCGCTGCAGTTCGCGCTCGCCGCGAAGGGGTTCCCGGGTGGTCCGGTCGACGGCGGGTTCGGCGCGCGCACGGACTCGGCGGTGCGCCGCGTGCAGGCCTACGCCGGGCTCCGGGCGGACGGGGTCGCCGGCCCGGCGACGATGGCGGTGCTCCGCCGCCCGGGTCCCGCGACGCCGCCCTTGCGGACGCCGATCGCCGCGCCGATCGGTGACCGCTACGGGCCGCGCGGCAACGCCCTTCACGCCGGGCTCGACTTCCCGGCGCCGACCGGCACGACCGTGCGCGCCGCGGCGCCCGGCCGTGTGACCTTCGCGGGCTTCGCCTCCGGCTGGGGCCTCGTCGTCACGGTGAATCACGGTGGCTGGAAGACCCGCTACGCGCATCTCTCCCGGGCGACCGTCGCTCCGGGCGAGTCGGTCGCGGCCGGCGAACGCGTGGGCCTCGTCGGCGCGACCGGGTTCGCCACCGGCCCGCACCTGCACTTCGAGGTCATCGTGCGGGGCGCGAACGTGGACCCCGCGCGCGGCCTCTAGCCGCGCCAGCCGCGGGCGGCAGCCCGTCGAGCGCGGCCGCGAGGATCGGCTCGAGGTCGGCGCGAGCCTCTCCGCGGATCCCGCTGACCGTCGATGACCATGTCGAGCGACGTGCCTCTGAGCGGTGAGCTCGAGCGCGGATCTCGCAGGCGCCGCTCGGGCGGCCTCGAGCAGCGGCCGGCCGGCGGCCCGCGATCTCCGCCGCGCGCGCGTCTCGCTTGGAAGACGGGGTCGGTGCAGGTAGCGGACTTGAGCAGCTCGGTCGCCACCGGGTGCTTGCTGCGGGAGAAGGCGCACGAAGCGGCCGCGACACGAACCACATCAACGGTCTCGCGATCCAGTCCAGCGGGGACTCGTCACGCGTCGGGTCCATCACGCCGGACAGCGTGTCGAGCGCATCGACCGCCGAGCCGACCACGAGCGTGCGCGTCAGATCGCCGGAGTGCTCGTGCCCGAGCTCGTGCGCGATCAGCGCCACCCGCTGCTGCGGTTCGAGCCCCGTCAGCAACGGCAGCCCGAGCACCAGCCACCGCTCCCGCCGCACCCCGGCGGTGACCCACGCCGCGTTCCACTCGGCGTCGACGATGATCCCGCGCGGTGCGGGCACGCCCCGCGCCTCCGCGATCCGCGCCACGAGCGCGTGCAGCGTCGGCGTGTGCGCGGGATCGAGCACGGCCCCGGGCGGCCGGCCCGGGATCCGCGGGCGCATCAGCACGCCGAGGAGCACCGTCGTCGCGCCGAGCAGGAGCGTGACCAGGTTCGGTTCGACGACCATGGAGGCGACCCCGCCGACGATCAGCGCGGCGCCGAACAGCAGGACGACCACGGCGATCAGGACCGCGAGCGCGCGCGTGGCGTGCGTGCCTCCGCTCCGCGGAGGCCGCTGCATCAGCGCCGCGACCTGCGCCGCGAACCGGCCCCCGCTGGCCGCGGGACGCGGCGGCCGCAGATTCCAGCCACAGTGCCGGCACCAGTCCACATAGCCCGCGAGCGACGGCACGCGCGCGCCGCAGTCCGGGCACGCCCGCTCGGTCGCCGTCGCGCTCAAGTCAGCGGCGGCGGCGCAGCCCGAAGCGGCGGGGCTTGGCGTCCGCGACGCTGGCGCGCCTGACGTCGAGCCCTTCGGTCGCGCCGATCGCGTCGAGGCGGTCGAACAGCTCGTCGGCGCCGTACTCGAGCTTGAGGTCCATCTCGTCCGCGTAGAGCGCGACGACGCCCAGGAAGTGGATCTCGCGCTCGCCGAACTGCAGTACGTCGAACCCGTCCGGGGTGACCAGCGTCGGCGCCAACATGACCCCCGAGAACGGGCACTTGCGGGCGTAGGGCTGCGCCGGGTCGCCGTTGGGCACCGTGTGGCCGATGTGCAGCCAGGTCTCGAACCGGTGCGGGATCTCCGCCAGATCCTGGAGCAGCTGGAGCGGCCACATGCCCTTGGACTCCTTGAGCGGCCAGTCCGGCGGGAGCACCATGACGAGCTCCGTGTGGGTGAGCGCCGGGTCGTCGTCGGGCGCGGCCATCGCGCGCTCGGCCATCCCGCACGTGACGAGCGTCCAGCACGGCCGCTCCTCGGTCGGCGCGACGACGAGGATGTCCACGTGCACCCACTGCGAGATGACCTGGTGGAACACCTCATGCTCCGGTCCCAGGTGCGTCTCCACGTGCGCCGAGACCGCCTCGATCAACTCGACGTCCCCGGCCGAACCCTCCGCCGGCGCCTCGTCGACATGGTGCAGGATCCGTCCGCTCATACCGCGCTCATCCGTCATGGGCGCGGAGAGTAAACGCAACGGACCGGAAAAGCGAGTCACCCGTTCGACCAGGCTCGGTCACGGGCGGAGCCCGTCCAGCGCGGCCGCGAGGATCGGCTCGACGTACGCGGTCTCCCCGCGGATGCCGCTGACCGCGATGACCATGTCGAGGACCTGCTCGAGCGTGAGGTCGGCGCGGATCTCCCCGGCGCGCTGGGCGGCTTCGAGCAGCGGGCGGCCGGCGGCGAGTACCCGCGCACGGTTCTCGTTGAAGACGGGGTCGGTGCCGGAAGCGGACTTGAGCAACTCGGTCGCCACCGGGTGCTTGCTGCGCGAGAAGGCCACGAAGCGGTGCACCCACCCGATCAGGTCGAGCGTCTCGGCCGCGGCGACGACGGCGTCCACCTCGTCCACGTAGAGCGCCTCGAGCAGCTCGCGCTGCCCGGGGAAGTTGCGGTAGAGCGTGGCCATCCCGACCCCGGCACGACGCGACACCTCTGCCATCGACACCTCGGCCGCAGGGTCGGCGAAGGCCTCACGGGCGGCGGCGAGGATCTTCTCGCGGTTGCGTTGGGCGTCTGCGCGTTTCGGGGCCAGGACTTGAAGCGGACAGGTTATCCGCTAACGTAAATGGACAGCCTCTCCGCTTCCTACCACGAGGAGCCTCACCGCGGACGGGGTGAAGCTCTCCGACGACGTGGCCGACCGCATCGACGCGATCGTGCCGCCCGGCCAGGAACGCTAGATCGGCCGATGCGGCGCACGCGGTCGTCGAGGCCAAACCGCTCGTCCAGTGGACGTACTCGGGCGCGGCCGTCCGCGGCGACGGTCACCCTCGCGAGGGTGCCGAACCTGATCTGGACCGCCGCGGCTGACCGCTGCGCAGCTCGCGGGCTACGAGACGGTCGAGTTCGCCACGCTCCGGCGCGTCACCGTCGCCCCGGCGCTCGCGGTCCGCGGCGTCCGGCTGCGCTCGCTCGACGATCTCGCCGCGCTGCACGGCTACGTCCTGGAGCCGATGTGGCGCAGCGGCGGGAAGCTGCTCGTGGAGTCCGACCGCAAGCTGACGGACCTGGACCCGGCGGACTTCGTGGACCCGCTGTTCGAGCACGCCTACACGCTCGAGCGCGCGCTGTACGCGGCGCGTCAGATCTGGCGGCCCGCCCCGGAGGCCGCCCCGTCGCACGACGACATCCCAGGCCTCGACGCCGAGCAGCTGCGCGCCGTCCGCGCGCGTACCGGCACGCTGCAGATCATCGCGCCCGCGGGCAGCGGGAAGACGACGGTGCTGATTCAGCGCATCCGCGAGCTGCTGCGCCGCGGCGTGCCCGCCGAGCGGATCCTCGCCACCACGTTCAATCGCGACGCGGGCGCCGAGCTCGCGGCGCGGCTCCAGCAGGCCGGCGTGCGCGGCGTCGAGGCGCGCACGTTCCACAGCCTCGGCCTCTGGATCCTCAACCGCGAAGGGCTCGCGCGCCGCAACGGCGTGCGCCAGCTCTCGCTCGGCCAGTGGAAGCGGCTGTGCACCCTCGCGTCCCGGGACACCGGCACGTGGGTGGACCCGGCCGACGCGCGCGCCGCGATCAGCGACATCAAGCTCGGACAGCTCCGCAGCGTGTCGGAGTTCGTGGGCGACGAGACGATCGCCCGCATCTACGCGCGCTACGAGGCCGAGAAGGACTTCGACGACTTCGACGACCTGGTGCTGCGCGCCGTCCGCGCGCTGCGCGCCGACGCGGCGCTCCGCGCGCGCTGGCAGACCCGGTTCGAGCACGTGCTCGTGGACGAGTACCAGGACATCGAGCCCGCGCAGGAGCTGCTGATCCGGATCCTGGCCGCGCCGCAGGACGCGCTGCTGGCCGTCGGTGACGACGACCAGACGCTGTACGGGTTCCGGCGCGCGTCGGTGCGGCGGATGCTCGAGCTCGATCGCGCCTACCCCGGGCTGGAGCGCGTCGCGCTCGCGCACAACTACCGCTGCCCGCCGGCGGTGGTCGAGGCGTCGCGCGCGCTGATCGACCACAACGCCGTGCGCTTCCCGAAGCGGATCGAGCCCGCGCCCGGACGCACCGGGCGCCGGATCGAGCTGCACGAGCCGGCGACCGCCGTGGCGGGCGCCGCGCGGATCGCGAGCGTGCTGTCGCAGACAGCAGCGCGGCGACGTGGTCGTGCTCGCCCGCACGAGCAACCTCTTGCGGATCGTCGCGCTCGCGTGCGCGGACGCGGAGGTCGCGATCAGCGCCCCGCCGAGCGTCTTCGAGTCGAGCGGAGCGCGGAGGGCGCTCGAGGCCCACCTACGGCTGTGCAGCGAGCCGGGGAACGCGCGCCCTGAGGACGTCGCCGCCGTCTTCCGCACACCGAACCGCGGCCTCCCGTACGAGACGGAGGCGCAGACCGCCGAACTGCTCGCCGCGGGACTGACCTTCACGCGCGCTCTGGCCGCGCTGCGCGCCGACGACCGCCGGCGCGGCAAGCTCGACGAGGCCGGCCGCACGCTGGACGCGCTCGGTGCGATCACCGACGCGCAACGCTTCATCCGCTACCTACGGCACCGCGGCGGCCTGGACGCGCACTTCGAGGAGCACGAAGCGGTGTTCGGTGGCACCGAGCAGATCGAGCTCGAGGTGCTCGACCAGGCGGAGGCCGAAGCCGCGGGCCTGACGGTCTCCGGCTACCTGGAGCTGCTCGAACGCCGCACGGATGCGCTGCTGGCGGTCCGCGACGACGAGCACGGGATCGAGCTGACCACGATCCACCGCGCCAAGGGCCGCCAGTGGCCGCGGGTGGAGCTGTTCGCGTGCGAGGAGGGCCAGCTGCCGCACCGGCGCGCGCTCGACGTCACCCCCGAGCAACGCGCCGCCGGCGAGGGCGCGGAGGCCGAGCGCCGACTCGCGTACGTCGCGTTCACACGCGCGCAGGAGCGGCTCTCGATCACGTCCAGCGTCACGGCGCCGAGCCGCTTTCTCACCGAGGCCGGACTCACCCCGCAGCGTCCCGTACGAGCCGCCGCAGCCGAAGGCGAAGCCGCAGCCCGTTCCGCGCATGCGCGAAGGTGCAGGCCGCCGCCGCGAACCGTTACCCGCAGACCTCGTCGCCGCGCTCCGGGACACGCCGGACCGCGCGGCCGCACTGGACCTCGCTGCAGCCCGTCATCGAGGCCAAGCTCGTCGGCGACGGGCTCACCGTCGCGCAACTCCTGGACGCGATCCCGGGCCTGACCGACGAGGAACGCACGGCGGTGGCCACCCGTCCCACGGCGCTCGTCGGTCGCCTGAACCCGGGCGCGCAACGCAAGCTCGCCCGCGAGCTCCGTGCGCTCAGATGAGCTGCGCGATCAGGCTCGCGAAATCGATCTGCTCCCAGACCTCGGCGAAGCGACCGCCGTCGAGGCGGTGGATGTCGGTGCCGGCGAGCATGACCTCACGGCCGGTCGGCGCGATCCCCGCGAACGAGCCGGTGTGGCGGGCGACGGCGGACCAGCGCGTCGTCACGCGGTCACCCTCGGCGATCTGGTCCTCGATCGTCACGCTGATCGCGTCGAAGCCGTCGTGCAGCATGTGGACGGCGGTGATGAAGTCGGTGCGGTCCATCAACGCGCCGCCCGAGTCGTGCCCGACGAAGTCAGGCCCGACGAACCGGCGGAGCACGTCCGCGCGGCGGCCTTCGAGCACGTCCTCGTAGTAGCGGCGGACGATCCGCTTGGGACGGTCGTCGAGGATCGGTGGGCAGTGCACCCGGCGCCGCGGCCCGAGAGCCTGGGCCGATCGCCACGGGCACGGGCGACGCTTACGCTGCTGCAAGCTCCCTCACCTCCGGCCTCAGCCGCAGCTTGTGCAGGCCGCGCAGCTCGTGGCGCTTGACGATCGTGCGGTCCAGCCGCAGCAGCAGCGCGGTCGCCCCGCGGGTCTGGGGGTCGCCGCCGTCGAGCCCGAAGCGCAAGGTCAGCACCCGGCGCTCCTCGGGCGTGAGTGAGCTCAGCACCGCGCTGAGCGCTTCGTAGTCGACGTCCGCGGTCACCGCCGCGGCCGGGATCAGCGCGCCGAGCCGGGTTTCGCTGTCGCCGATCGGCGCGTCGAGCGACACCACCACGTGCCGCGCGGCGCGCACGTCGCGCACCGCGTCCACCGTCCACCCGAGCCGCTGTGCCGCCTCCTCCAACTCCGGCTCACGCCCCAGTTCGGCCGTGACCTTGTCGAGCGCGCGCATGCGCTGGTCCATCGAGACCGGCACGCGGATCTCGCGGCTCTTCTCCGCGACCGCGCGACCGATCGCCTGCCGGATCCAGATCGTCGCGTAGGTCGAGAAGCGGTTGCCGGTGCGGGGGTCGAACTTCTCCACCGCCCGGACCAGACCGAGCGTGCCCTCCTGCACCAGGTCGGGCAGCGTGAGCGGGCTGTTCTCGCGCTGGTAGCGCTTGGCGACGTGCACCACCAGCCGCAGGTTGGCCTCGATCATGTGGTCTTTCGCCGCGAGGTCGCCGCGCTCGCAGCGGTATGCGAGCGCACGTTCCTCGGCGGCGGTCAGAAGCGGCGTGCGGCCGATCCGACGGAGGAAAAGCGCAAAGCCGTCGTCGTTCATAGCGGCCACCCTGTTAGGGAAACCTCAACGCTTCCCTGAGCGTGAGCTCAAGGGAAGATCAAGGGCCACGCCGCCCTTATGGGGCGTTGACGCGCGGCGTCGAGCTGAGGCGCGCGGCGCGGAGGTCGGTGATGCGCTCGAAGCGCGTCTCCAGCACCGCCAGGTCGAGCAGGATGAGCCGCTCGTAGCGCGCTTCGACCCAGGCCACGAAGGCCGTGTAGCCGCCCGCGCCGGCGAACAGGGCCAGCACCGCCAGCCATGTCGGAAGGCCGATCAGCGCGCAGGCCCACAACGCGAGCAACGCGCCCGCGACCGGAGCCGTGGCCCACGCGCCGACGCGGTCGCCCCGCAACCAGAACGGGACGCCCGCCAGCGCGTCGTCGAGAAGACGCCAGCGGCCGCCGAAAGCGAAGATCCAGGGCAGGCCTCCCAAAGCGAGGACGACCGCAGTCGCCACCGCCCACCCGCCTGCTCCGGCTCCGACGGCCGCGAACGTCCAGCAAGCCAGCGCGCCATACCCGAACGCCAGCGCGACACGCCGATCGGCGGTCTGGCGGGCGGGATCGAGCGTGCGTAGGTCGAGCATGGCCGCGCCTGAGGTTTCGGTGAGCGCGGCCGCGCTCCTTTGTTGCACGCGCACGTGCAACGCGTGTGCGGGTTACAGCTGGCTGTGCAGCGCGGCGCGGAACCCGTCGGCGGCGATGCGCTCCCGCCAGTCCCGGACCCGTTCGAGCAGCGCGCCGTCGAACATCGACACGTCGCCCTCGGGCTCGCGCTGCAGCCACGCGGCCAGCGTCAGGGCGATCCACTGCCCGTCCAGCCCGCCGAAGCGCGCGGGAAGCTTCTGCTGGCCGTCGAGCGCGATCTGCTCGAGCCGGTGCGCGATGCGCGGGTTCGCCCAGCGCTGCGCCAGCGCCGTCCGGTACGCGTGCACCGGGATCCCGGGGACGTCGGGGAGCGTCGGGACGAGATCCTCCGTCGCGAGGCGATCGGCCGCCGCGCGCACGTCCTCGTCGGCCCACGCGTCGGCGACCGTCTCCGCCCCCAGCGCCAACCCGGCGTAGGCGAGCAGCGAGTGCGTGCCGTTCAGCAGCCGCAGCTTGAGCGCCTCGTGCGGAGCGGAGCTCTCCACGAACAGCGCGTCCCAGTTCGGCCGCGGCCCGTCGAAGTGCTCGATCACCCACTGCCGGAACGGCTCGGCGACCACGGCGCCGCAGTCCTTCACACCCAGCGCGCGGGCGACCGCCTCGCGGTCCGCGGGCGTCGTCGCGGGCACGACGCGGTCGACCATCGAACACGGGAACCGGTGGCCTCCCCCGCCGACGAGCCGCTCGAGCACCTCGCCGTTGCGCGGCAGGTTGTCCAGTGACATCACGGTCAGCGGCGTCTCGCGCAGCGCCAGCGCTGCGCGCAGCAACGCGATCACCGGCGAGTCGTCCGTGTAGGCCTTCTCGGTCACGGTCATCGTGACGATGTCGGCGTCCGCGATCGCCGAGATCACCCAGTCACGCTCGGTCGGCGCGTGCAGCACGTCGCACACGCACTCGATCACCCGGAACTCGTCGGTCTCCCCGCGGGTGATGAGCGTGTAGGCCCCGTGTTGGGGGTCGAGCTGGTCGACGACATCACGCCGGCGAGGCGCCACGCCGACGATTCCCCAGTCGCCGGCGTCTTCCGTGTACTCCCCCAGATGGGCGCGCGCGAAGGCGCCCAGCCCGAGGTGGACGATGCGCACGGGGAACGGCTGCGAGGACCGGGTGAGCCGTTTCACGCTGATCTACCGAGCGAGAAAGCGTTGCACGTTCGAGCGGAACCCGTCCGAGCCGTACGCCTCGCGGATCAGGTCATCGCCCTCGGGGACGACGCGTCCGCGACGCAGCGCCTCCTTGGTCACCCACAGCGTCGTGGGCGAGTGATCGGCGAGGGTCGTGCACAGGTCCTCGGTCCACCCTTCGGCGTCCTCGACGACCGCGCTGACGAACCCGGTCGCGAGCGCTTCGTCGGCCTCGATCGGGCGCGCACGGAAGATCACGTCCTTGATCCGCGGCCCGCCGAGCGCCCCCGCCAGGCGCGCGTAGTTGGCCATCGAGAGGCAGTTGCCGACGGTCCGCGCGATCGGCATCCCGAACGTGGCGGACGGCGTCATCACGCGCAGGTCGCAGCACGCCGCGATCGCGAATCCGCTGCCCATCGCGAACCCCTCGACGAGCGCGACCGTCGGCTTGCGCACGGCTTCGAGCCGGTCGAGCACGGCGTCGATCCGGCGCTCGTACACGACGCCGTCGTCCGCGGTCTTGAACTCCGTGAACTGCTTGATGTCCGTTCCGGCGACGAACGCACGGCCGCCCGCGCCGCGCAGCACCATGACGCGGATGTCGTCGTCGGCGTCGACGCGCTCGCACGCCGCCACGAGCGCGTCGTACATGGCGAACGTCATGGCGTTGTGCGCCTCGGGGCGGTTGAACGTCACCCAGGCGGCCGGGCCGCGCAGCTCGACGTCGACGGTCACGTCGCGTCCCGGCGTGCGCGCGAGTGCGAGCCGTCTGGGCGAGCACTCGCCGCGACGCGAGCCGACAGGCGAGCGTCGCCGAGCTCCGACAGGATCTCTTCGGTGTGCTGGCCGAGCAGCGGCGCGGGCCGGCGCACGCTGCCGGGCGTGGCGCTCAGCTTCACCGGGATGCCGAGCCCGTAGACCGTCCCGGCTTCGGGATGCTCCATCTCCACCACCATCTCGCGCGCCTTCGTGTGCGGGTCGTTGACCACCTGCTGGACATCATGGAGCGGGCCCGCGGGCACGCCGGCCGCCAGCAGCGTGTCGACCCAGTCGCCGGTGTCGCGCTCGGTCAGCGCGCGTTCGAGCTCGACCACCAGCTGCGGCCGGTTCGCCATCCGCTGCGGGTTGTCGGTGAAGCGCGGGTCGTCGATCAGCTCCGGCCGCCCGATCGCCTCGCACAGCCGCGCGTACAGGCGCTGCGTGTTGCCGCCGACCGTGATGTAGCCGTCACGCGTGCGCAGCGCCTGGTAGGGCGCGCTCAGCCGGTGCGCGGAGCCGAGCGGCTGCGGGACGTTGCCCGTCGACCACAGCTCAGCCGTCTCCCACACCGTCAACGCCATCGCGCCTTCCCACAGCGACGTGTCGATCTGCTGGCCCTCGCCGGTGCGCTCGCGCGCGTGGAGCGCGCTCAGAATCCCGATCGCACAGAAGAGCCCGGCACAGAGGTCGGAGACGGGCACGCCCGCCTTGACCGGGTTGCCGCCCGGCTCGCCGGTGACGCTCATCACGCCGCTCATGCCCTGCGCGATCAGGTCGAACCCGGGCCGCTGCGCGTACGGGCCGGTCTGGCCGAACCCGCTGATCGACGCGTAGATCAGCCGCGGGTTGACCGCGCGGAGCGTCTCGTAGTCCGCGCCGAGCTTCTTCGCGACACCCGGCCGGTAGTTCTCGAGCAGCACGTCGGCGTGCTTGACGAGCCGTAGCAGCGTGACCCGGTCCTCAGGGTCCTTGAGGTCCAGCGTGATCGAACGCTTGTTGCGGTTGACGGCGCGGAACGCCGACTCCCCCATCGACCGTCGTGTCTGGTCGCCGGTCTCCGGCGGCTCCACCTTGATCACGTCGGCGCCCTGGTCGGCGAGCACCTGCCCGCAGAACGGGCCGGCCATGATCTGCGTCAGCTCGATCACGCGCACCCCGTCGAGGGCGCTCACGTCTTGAGCACCTCGAGTGCGGCGCTCAGGCCGTCGCCGACGTCGTGCCCCGCGACCTGCAGGCCCATCTGCACACCGGACAACGTGCCGGCGAGCATCAGGTCGTTGAAGTCGCCGAGATGGCCGATCCGGAAGATCTTGTCCTTGAGCTTGCCGAGGCCCGCGCCCAGCGACATGTCGTAGCGCTCGAGGATCACGCGCCGCACCTCGTCGGAACCGTCGAGCAGCACCGCGGTGAGCGCGCCGGAGAACTCGCGCTCGTCGACCGCCAGCACCTCGAGTCCCCAGCCACGGACGGCGGCGCGGGTGGCCTCGGCGTGGCGGGCATGGCGGGCGAAGACGTCCTGCAGGCCCTCCTCGCGCAGCATCGCGAGCGCCTCACGCAGCCCGTACAGCAGGTTCGTGGCGCTCGTGTAGGGCCAGAAGCCCGCCTCGTTGGCGGCGATGATCGGCGTCCAGTCCCAGTACGAGCGCGGCATCCGCGCGTCGCGGGAGGCGGCGAGCGCCTTCTCGGACACGGCGTTGAAGCTCAGGCCGGCGGGGAGCATGAGCCCCTTCTGCGACCCGCCGACGGTCACGTCCACGCCCCACTCGTCGTGCCGGTAGTCGATGCTGCCCAGGGACGAGATGGTGTCCACGAGCAGCAGCGCGGGATGGTCGCCGAGCGCGGCGCGCACGTCCGCGATCCGGGACGTCACGCCCGTCGAGGTCTCGTTGTGCACCACCATCACGGCCTTGACGTCGTCGTCCAGCGCGGCGGCGATCCGCTCCGGGTCCGCGCCGTGGCGCCAGTCGCCCTCGAGCCAGACGACCTCCAGCCCGAGCCGCTCGGCCATCTCGCGCCAGAGCGTCGCGAAGTGCCCGGTCTCGGACGCGATCACCTTGTCGCCGGGAGAGAGCGTGTTGACGATCGCGGCCTCCCACGCGCCCGTGCCGGACGCGGGATAGATGACGACCGGACCTTCGGTCCCGAACACCCAGCGCATGCCCTCGAGCACCTCGAGGCCGAGCTCCGCGAACGTCGGCCCGCGATGGTCGATCGTCGGCGCGTCGATGGCTCGCAGCACCCGGTCCGGGACGTTCGTCGGACCCGGGATCTGAAGGAAGTGTCGCCCAGGGCGATGCATCAGACGCACCAGCACGCTAGCGACTTCCCTTGCGGGAGGATGTCCCGAGCGTTTAGGTTCGATTCACCGTGAGCCGCCGAGAGCGAGGCCGCCTGGTGGAGGATCTCCTGGCTTGCGTGCGCGCCGGAGAGAGCCGCGCGCTCATCCTGGTCGGGCCGCCCGGGATCGGCAAGAGCTGGCTGTGCGGGCAGGCGGCGAGCCCGGGCCGACGGGTTCACCGTCGTGCGCACGCGCGGGCTCCAGCGCGAGGCCCATCTCGGATACAGCGGCCTTTTCGACGTGCTCACACCGCTCCTCGACGGCCGCCTCGGCCGGCTAGCCCCGGCGCGCGGGGCGGCGCTGCGCGGCGCGCTGCGCATCGCGGCCGCGCCTCGGGGTCGACCCGTTCGCGGTGGCGGTGGCCAGCCTGGATCTGCTGGCGCTGGCCGCGGAGGACGCGCCCGTACTGGTCGTCGTCGACGACGCGCCGTGGGTGGACGCGGCCAGTCTCGAGGCGATGCGATTCGCAGCCCGGCGCCTGCACGCCGACCGTGTCGGCTTCTTGTTCGCCGCGCGCCCGGAGTCGGCGGCGCCGTTCACCGACAGCGGAATCGACAAACTGGACGTGGGCGGTCTGGACACCGCCGAGGCGCTGGCGCTGATCAGCGAGTTCGCGCGTGCGGACATTGCCGCGCCTGTGGCCGACGCACTCGCGGCGGCCGGCCGCGGCGATCCGCTGTGGCTACGGGAAGCGGCCCGTGAGCTCACCTCCGAGCAGACTGTCCGGCGCGGAGCCGCTGACGGACCGGTTTCGTGCCACGGCGGACGTGCAGGCCTCGTTCCGCGCGTCTGGCCCGCGGCCTCTCCGCTCCGACGCGGCGCGCGCTCGTGGTGCTCGCCGCCGACGAGCAGGCCCCGACCGCGGTGCTCAACCGGGCACTCGCCCGGCTCGGGAGCGGGCCGGATGTGCTCCGACCGGGTTTTGATTGCGGCCTGCTCGGGCTTGACCGCGGGCGGCCGCGCTTCTCTCATCCGCGTCGCGTTGGCGGCCGCACGTGAGCTTGCGGGACCGGCCGAGCGACGCTTGGCTCATCGAGGTGCTCTCGGGCGCCTGGTACGACGCCGATGAGCCCGACCGGGCCGCGTGGCACATGGCCGCGGCCGGCGACCGGCCCGGACGCGCAACTGTCCTCCGCGCTGGCCGGCGCGGCACGTACCAACCGGGCGCAGAGGGGCATCCTTGGCGGCGGCCGAGGCGTGGCAGTGGGCGATCGAGACCGCGCCCGACGGCGGTCAGGCACTCTCGCTACGGCTCGAACGTGCGCGCGATCTCGCCCAAGCCGGACGGGCCTCTGAGGCGTTGGCCGAGCTTGACCGCGTCCTTGATCGCGAGTGCCCCGACGATCTGCGGGCCGAAGCCGAGATCCTGCAGGGCCAGTTGCTGATCTCGCAGGGCCGCCTCGATCTCGCTGAGACCGCCCTGCTGGCCGGCGCGGCGCGCACCCGCGACGACGACCCGGGGCGCGCGGCGGTGATGCTGTGCGGCGCGGCGTTCGTGCAGGCGAGCCAGGCGCACCTGCCTACGGCCGTGGCGACCGCGGAGGTCGCGGTCTCGCTCGCCGTTCCTTCGGACGGCTCCACCGCGGCCGCGGAGTCGACGCTGGGCTGGATCCTCATCGCCGCGGGCCAGGGCAACCGCGGCTACCCGCTGCTGTTGCGCCATGTAGGGCGTAACCGCACGCGCGAGGGCATGCAGGCGTCCGCGCAGCTCGCGGCTGTTCGCATGCTGGATGGAGGACTACGACACGGCACGGCGCGAGCTCGAGGACGCGGTCGCCGACGCCCGCGACCGAGGGCTCGTGAGCAGCGACCTGCTCGCGCTCAGCGCCTGGGTGAGCTCGAGTACCGGCCGGTGACTGGACCGCCGCGCGAGCCCACGCCGGTGAGGCATGCGGCTGGCGGAGGACGCCGACAGTTGCACACGGCCACGGCCTGCTCCTGCTGCTGGACGCGGTCGCCGGGGACGCCGACGGCGCGCGCCTCACGCCGACAGGCGCGGGCTGCACAGCGGCAGCTGGTGGCACACGCTCTACGCCCACGCCGGGCTGGGACTGCTCGAGCTCGGCCTCGACCGTCCCGAAGCCGCGATCCTCCACCTGAGGACGCGAGATCGTCGAGCGCGGCGGCTTCGACGCGCCCGCCCACGTCCAGTGGCGGGGCGACCTGGTGGAGAGCCAGATCCGGGCCGGGCTGCGACGAGGCGCCGCTGACACTGGCCGCTTCGAAGCGCAGCCCGGCGTACCGGCCGGCCCTGCGCTGGGAGCCGCCGCGCGGCCGTGGCCTGCTCGGCGCCGCGAGGGACGGTCTTCGCGCAGGCGCCACGGATCGTCCTTCCCGTTCGAGCGCGCGCGCACCGAGCTGTGCTGGGGCGAACGGCTCCGGCGCGACGGCCGGCGCGTCGACGCCCGCGGCCATCTGCGCGCCGCGCACCGCGCGTTCGCCGCACTCGGCGCCGTGCCGTGGGCCGAGAAGGCGGCGCGCGAACTGCGCTCCAGCGGCGGCCGGGCCCAGCGCGGGCCGCGGGCCGGCAGCCGCGAGCTGACGGCGCAGGAGACCCTGATCGCGACCATGGTCGCGGAGGGCAAGACGAACAAGCGCATCGCGACGACGCTGTTCCTCAGCCCCAAGACGATCGAGTTCCATCTCGGCCACGTCTACCGCAAGCTCGAGGTGAGCAATCGCACCGAGCTCACGCGCGCGCTGCTTACGGACTAGGGATTCCCCCGGCGCGAGAGCCGCTGACGCGGCGAGAGTCGGCCGATGCGAACGGCTCTCAGCGCGGTGACCGTCATCGTGGTCGGCCTGCTCGGCCCGGCGCCGCGCGCCCACGCGCCGACAGGGGTGTACAGGTGGTCGATCCGGGCCTACCGACCCGGCGATCGTGGACACGCCGACCCCGCCCGGGACGCGCGGGAACCACCTGGTGTGGCTCGCGCTCGAAGACGCGCCGGGTCAACGGCTGCTCGTGTTCCTGCCGACCGGCGGCGTGACCAACATCCCGAAGGAGTTCAAGGAGCTCGGCACCGAGATCGGGCGCCTCGGCTATCACACGGTCTTCCTCGCCTACCGCAACGAGGCGCCGATCGCGTGTCAACCTCCCCGCCGGGTGCGGGACCAGCGCGGACCCGAAGGACGCGCCGGCCGGACTGCGCGATCGACGCGCGCAGGAGATCCTCACCGGCGACGCCGTCGTCGGACTCGTGAACGTCGACCGCGCCAACAGCATCGAGAACCGGCTCAACAAGCTGCTCGCGCACCTCGCCGACCGACCCGACGCGAGGGCTGGGCGCAGTTCCTCGACGCCAGCGGCGAGCCGAAGTGGTCCCGAGACCGTGATCACCGGCTCGTCGCTCGGCGCCGGCCAGGCCGCGATCATCGCGGCGGAGCACGCGGTGCACCGGGCGGTGCTGCTGCACGGCTGGACGGACGCCAAGCACGGCTGGGTCAAGCTCGGGGCGACCGGTCGAGCCGGTACTTCGCGCTCATCCACGCGCGCGACAACTTCTTCGCCCGCACGTGCTTCGCCTACAAGGCGCTCGGCTGACCGCCGACTGCCCGCTGGCGGGCTTCCCTGGGCCGGTCGTGCCGGACGATCCCGATCCCGCGCTGGTCGACAACCGCAAGCCGCCGTACGGCGGACCAGATCCACGTCTTCAACCTCGACCCGGCTCGACGATGGGCACCGGCGACCATCTACCACCAGAGCACCTCGCGCGACGGCTGGATCGCGCGCGAGCCCGGACGGCTCGCCGTCGCGCGTGCTCGTCAACGCGTGGCGCTCGGTCCTCGGCGACAGCGACGCCGACACGCTACCTCGACGAGGTCGACAACTGCCCGCTCGTCGCCAACGCCGACCAGACCGACAGCGACGGCAACGGGATCGGTGACGCGTGCGGCCCGACGTTCGCGCAGGGCACCGTCGGCGGCTCCGTGCCGGCGACGCTGGCGCTGACGCTCGGGCCGCCGGCGACGTTCGGCGCGTTCACCCCGGGCGTCGCCCGCACCTACGAGGCGTCCACGACCGCGAACGTGATCTCCACCGCCGGTGACGCGGCGCTGAGCTCCTCAGACCCCGGCCGCCTCACCAACGGCGACCTTCTCGCTCCCCGAACCGCTCCAGGTCTCCTTCAGCAAGTCCGCCTGGACCGGGCCGGTGTCCAACGACGCGGTGACGATCGCCTTCAAGCAGGCGATCAAGGCCACGGATGCGCTCCGGACCGGCGTGTACAGCAGGACGCTGACCTTCACGCTCTCCACCACGACGCCGTGAGAGGACGCCACATGACCGTCCGACGATGGATCCTCGCGGCCGCTGTGATCGCGGCCGCCGGCGCGCCGGCCTCGGCTTCGGCGGCGCCGGGCGACCTCGACGTCTCGTTCAGCGGTGACGGCAAGCAGACCACGGACTTCGGTGGCTCAGACGCCGCGGCGGCCGTGGCGATGCAGGCCGACGGCAAGATCGTGGTCGCCGGGAGCTCCGGCGGCAACTTCGCGCTCGCCCGCTACGGCGCCGACGGCGCGCTCGACCCCTCGTTCTCGGGCGATGGCCTGGTGACGACGGACCTCGGTGGCACGGACACCGGGCAGGGCGTGGCGATCCAGACCGACGGCAAGATCGTGGTCGCGGGCAGCTCGGGCGGGAACTTCGCGCTGGCCCGGTACACCGCCGGTGGCGGGCTCGACCCGTCGTTCAGCGGCGACGGACTGCAGACGACCGACTTCGGCTCCGCGGACGGCGCCACGGCGGTGGCGATCCAGGGCGACGGCCGGATCGTGGTCGGGGGGATCTCCGGCGGCAATTTCGCGCTGGCTCGCTACGACACTGCGGGCGGGCTCGACCCGTCGTTCAGCGGCGACGGCAAGCAGACCACCGGCTTCGGTGGGAACGACTCCAGCAACGACGTGGCGATCGGCGCCGACGGCACGATCGTCGTCGTGGGCACCCAAGCCGTCGCCAACGGCCGTGCGGCGAACGTCGCGGTGGCCCGCTACACCCCGGGCGGTGCGCTCGCCGCGGACGTGGACCACGGACTTCGGCTGGAGCCAATCCACCTACGACAGCGGCGAAGGCGTGGCGATCCAGGCCGACGGCCGCATCGTCGTGGTCGGCTACGGCGCGGAGCAGACGCAGTTCGGTGGCTACTACACGAGGGACCTGCAGCTCGCCCGCTACGACGACCAACGGCGCGCTCGATCGCTCGTTCAGCGACGACGGCCGGCTGGAGACCAGCTTCTATGCGGACACGTTCGGCTACGGCCTGGCGCTTGACGGAGCAACGGCCGGATCGTGACCTTCGGGAAGGCCGGCGGCGCATTCGCGCTCGCCCGCCTCAACACCGACGGCACGCTCGACGCCACGGTTCTCCGACAACGGCAAGCAGACCATCGCCGCCGCGCTGCCCGGCGCCGACGAGGTCGGTGTCGACGGCGTCCTGCAGGCCGACGGCAAGCTGGTGACCGTCGGGACCACGGCCGGCGGCGACTTCGCGCTCGCGCGCGTCCACGGCGACGCGCCGGATCCCAACCCGCCGGGTCCGACCACACCGCAGACGCAGATCACCGGGGGTCCGTCCGGGCCGACCAACGTGACGTCGCCGTCGTACCGGTTCACGTCGACGCTGGCGGGCTCGACGTTCGAGTGCAAGCTCGACGGGCCGGGCCCGGCGACGGGCACGTACGCGAGTTGCGCGTCGCCGAGGGCGTACGGCCCGCTCACGGACGGCCGGTACACGTTCTCCGTTCGCGCGACACACTCCGGGAACACCGACCCGACCCCGGAGACGCGGCCGTTCACCGTCGACACGGTGGCGCCGGGCGCTGGTCTTCGACCGGCTCCCGCCGCCCTTCACGAACAACCCGTGGTCGACGCATCGAGTTCCACTCGACCGAGCCGGACTCGACGTTCGCGTGTGAGTTCGAGCATCCCCGAGATCGCGCCCTGGGACTGGGGTCCGTGCCGTCTCCCGAAGACGTCGGGCCGCTCTCCGGGGTGGCCATGTGGTACGCCGTCCTCTACGTCACGGACGCGGCGGGGAACGAGTCGGGGTTCTCGTTGGTCCGGCAGCTGGACGGTCGATCAGCGATCCGCCGACCGCGTCGATCCTGAGCGGGCCGTCCCGCGGTGACGCCGGCGACCACGGCGTCGTTCGAGTTCGTCGCGAACGAGGACGGGACGTTCGAGTGCAAGCTCGACGGCCCGGGCACGACGACGGGCACGTGGGCGCAGTTGCGTGTCGCCGAAGACCTACAGCGGGCTCGGCGCCGGCTCGTACACGTTCTCGATGTACACGATCGATCTGGCGGGGAATGGCTCGTCGGCGGAGACGCGATCGTTCACCGTCGCTCCGAACGCGACGCCGACACCGACGTCCGTCGCCGACGCCCACGTCCCGTCGCCCGACGCCGTCGCCGACGCCCGTCGCCGACCCCGACGCCCGTCGCCGACGCCGTCACCGTCCCCGACCCCGAGCCGGCGGGATGCGTCGCGACCAACGGCACCGACGTGCCGATCGCGGACCTCTCCACCGTGGAATCGCCGATCACCATCACGGGCTGCGCCGGCAACGCGTCAGCGACCGCCACCGTCGAGGTGCACATCGTGCACACCTACATCGGCGACCTGATCGTCACCCTCATCGCCCCCGACGGCAGCACCTACCCCCTGCACAACCGAGCCGGAGGCAGCACCGACGACATCGACCAGACCTACACCACCAACCTCGTCCTCCGAGCCGGCCAACGGCACCTGGAAGCTGCGCGTCCAAGACGCCGCCGCCGCCGACATCGGCCGCATCGACGCCTGGACCATCGACCTCCGCGCGGGGCCCCAGCTTCCACCCCCGACGCCGACACCCACGCCGATCGCCGTCGCGCCAGCCCCACGCCGTCACCGTCGCCGAGCCCCGGCGCGATGCGTCGGCGACCAACGGCACCGACGTGCCGATCGCGGATCTACTCCACCGTGGAGTCGCCGATCACCATCACGGGCTGCACCGGCAACGCCTCAGCCACCGCCACCGTCGAGGTGCACATCGTGCACACCTACATCGGCGACCTGATCGTCACCCTCATCGCCCCCGACGGCAGCACCTACCCGCTGCACAACCGAGCCGGAGGCAGCACCGACAACATCGACCAGACCTACACCACCAACCTCGTCCTCCGAACCCGCCAACGGCACCTGGAAGCTCCGCGTCCAAGACGCCGCCGCCGCCGACATCGGCCGCATCGACGCCTGGACCATCTCGCTCTAGCGCACGCTGAGTTCGCATAAAGCTGACGTTTGCCGGGCACGAACCGTGCATGGGGGAGTTGGCGGTTGCGCTTGGGCGGGAGCTCGCGGGCGAGGTCCGCGATGACGCCTACACCCGGCACCTGTTCGCCGGCGACGCGAGCGCGTACTCGGTCGAGCCGGCCGCCGTCGCCTTCCCGCGCACCGCCGATGACGTCAGCGCGGCGGTGCGCATCTGCGCCGAGCGGGGCGTGCCGATCGTCCCGCGCGGCGGCGGCACGTCGCTGGCCGGGCAGACGGCGGGCGGGCACGGGCTCGTCCTGGACTTCTCGCGGCACATGAACGTGATCGACGCGATCGATCCGGACGCGCGGCGGGTGCGCGTGCAGCCGGGCGTCGTGCAGGAGGACCTCAACCGCGCGGCCAAGCGGTTCGGGCTCGGGTTCGGGCCGGACACGTCCACGTCGAACCGGGCGACGCTCGGCGGCATGATCGGCAACAACTCGAGCGGGTCGGAGTCGATCGTGCACGGCACGACGATCGATCACGTCCTCGAGCTGGAGGTCGTGCTGGCCGACGGGTCGCAGGCGACGTTCTCACGCGACGCGGTGCATCCCTTCGACGAGCCGGTGCGGGCGGTGCTCCGCGAGCACGCGCGGGCCATCGCGGAGGACTACCCGAAGCACTGGCGCCAATCCGGCGGCTACCGGCTCGACCGCATGGACCCGTTCGACCTGAGCAAGCTCGTCGTCGGGTCGGAAGGGACGCTCGCGATCGTCACCGCGGCGACGGTCCGGCTGGTGGAGCTGCCGAAGACGAAGATGTTCTCAGTCGGACACTTCGAGTCGGTGGCGCACGCCATCGCGGCCACGCAGGATGCGCTCGACCTGAAGCCGTGGTCGGTCGAGATGATCGACCGCACGATCCTGTCCTTGTCGCGGTCCAAGCTCGAGTTCCGCAAGCTCGGGGATCGCCTGGAAGGCGACCCGGGCGCGCTGCTGTTCGTCGCGTTCGCCGGCGACACGCGCGGACGAGGTGCGCGCGAAGCTGGACGCGCTCGCCGCGGCGTGGGACGAGCACGGCCACGGCTACCACGTGCTGCGCGCCGAGTCCACGGCCGAGCAGGACGCGCTCACGAAGGTGCGCAAGGCCGGGCTCGGCCTGCTGATGGCCGCTTCGGAAGGGCGCAAGCGACCGGCCGCGTTCGTGGAGGACACGGCGGTCGCGCCGGAGCGGCTCGGCCCGTACGTGGAGCGCTTCGCCGCCATCCTGGATCGGCACGGGCTCGAGGCCGGCTTCTACGGGCACTGCTCCGTCGGCTGCCTGCACATCCGGCCGTTCATCGACCTCTCCGAGCAGGTCGACACGTTCCGCGCCGTCGCGGAGGAGATCAAGGACCTGGTCGCCGAGTTCGACGGCGTGAACTCGAGCGAGCACGGCGACGGGCGCGTCCGCTCGGAGTTCAACGAGACCATCTTCGGCCCCGAGCTCTACGGCGCGATGCGCAAGGTCAAGGCGATCTTCGACCCGGAGAACCGGCTCAACCCGGGCGTGATGGTGGACCCGGCGCCGATGACGCAGGACCTGCGGGATGCCACTGCGCCGCGTCCGCAGCCGTTGGTCACGCACCTGGACTTCGGCGAGGGCGGGATGCACGCCGCCGCCGACCGCTGCCAGCGCATCGGCGCGTGTCGCAAGACCGGGCAGGGCGTGATGTGTCCGTCCTACATGGCCACGCGGGAGGAGGAGCACGCCACGCGCGGGCGGGCGAACGCGTTGGTCAAAGCGCTGAGCGAGCCGGACCCCGCGAAGGCGTTGGGCGACGAGCGCCTGCACGAGATCCTCGACCTCTGCCTCGAGTGCAAGGCGTGCAAGAGCGAGTGCCCGCTCAGCGTCGACATGGCGTCGATGAAGGCGGAGTTCCTCAGCCACTACAACGCCATCCACGGCACGCCGCTGCGCTCGCGCATCTTCGCCTCGATCCGCACGCTGAACCGGCTCGGGAGCGCGTTCGCGCCGCTGTCGAACCTGCCCGCGCCGACCGGGCTGCTCGGGATCACGTCCAAGCGCCCGCGCCCGCGTGTTCGAGCGCGAGAACCTGATCCGCTGGAACCGCAAGCGGGCGCGCAAGACCGGCCGCCCCGTGATCTTCCTGGCCGACTCGTTCACGACGTTCACCGAGCCGGGTGTGGGCCGCGCCTCGATCGAGCTGCTGACGGCGGCGGGCTACGACGTGCAGCTCGAGCACGCGGGCTGCTGCGGGCGCGCCTCGATCTCCAAAGGCCTGCTCGACGATGCGCGCGCGAAGGCCGAGTCGCTGACGGCGCGGTTGCTGGAGACCGACGGCCCGATCACGGGCTGCGAGCCGTCCTGTCTGATGACGCTGCGCGAGGAACACGTGCAGCTGCTCGGCGACCGCGGCGTCGCGGCGCGCACGAAGCTCGTCGAGGAGCTGCTGCTCGACGCCGACCTGCCGCTGCGCAACGACACGCCGCAGCGGATCCTGTTCCACGGCCACTGCCACCAGAAGGCGCTGGCCGGGCACGGCGTCGACGGTCGAGCTCCTGCGCCGGATTCCCGAACACCGAAGTCGTCGAGCTCGACGCCGGCTGCTGCGGCATGGCCGGGTCCTTCGGGTTCGAGTCAGAGCACTACGAGCTGTCCATGCGCATCGGCGGGATGCGCCTGTTCCCCGCGGTCCGGAGAGAGCCCGCGGAGACGTTGATCGCGGCGACGGGCGTGTCCTGTCGCCAGCAGATCACGCACGGCACGGGGCGCTCCGCACGCCATCCCGTGCAGATCGTGCGGGACGCACTCGACTAGGGAGAGCGAGAGATGTCTCAGGAAGTCGTATCGATTCTCGTGCTGGTGGCGATCTTCGTCATCGGCACGCTCCGCCCGATCAACATGGGCCTGCTCGGCATCGTCGCCGCGTTCATCGTCGGCACGGCGATCGGCACCGACGAGGACACGATCTTCGCCGGCTTCCCGGGTGACCTGTTCATCATCCTGGTCGGCGTCACCTACCTGTTCGCGATCGCCAACAACAACGGCACCGTGGACTGGCTCGTGCACGCCGCAGTCCGCGGCGTCGGCGGCCGCGTGGCGATGATCCCGTGGGTGATGTTCCTCGTCACGTCCGTGCTGACCATGGTCGGCTCGGTCGTGCCGGCGGCGGTCGCGATCGTCGCGCCGATCGGCCTCGGGTTCGCCGTCAAGTACCGCATCAACCCGGTGCTGATGGGCCTGATGATCGTCAACGGCGCCACGGCCGGCGGGTTCTCCCCCATCTCCATCTTCGGCTCGATCACCAACGGCGTCGTCGAGTCCAGCAACCTCGAGGGCAACCCGACGCTGCTGTGGATCTCGTCGTTCGTGTTCAACACGATCCTGAGCGTCGTCGTCTTCTTCATGTTCGGCGGGCGCGAGCTCCTCCAGCGCCGCGTGGACACCGACCCCGACGCCACCGAGCGCTTCAACCGCGAGACGACCGAGAGCGGTCAGCCCGTGATCGGCGGCGGCGCCGTCGACGCGGCGATGGAGAACCCGGGCCTCAATCGCGACCGCATCCTCACCCTGGTCGGCATCCTCACGCTCGTCGGCCTCGCCGTCTCGGGCGTCGAGTGGGACATCGGCTTCATCGCCGTCACCGTCGCCGTCGTCCTCTCCCTGCTGATGCCGTACGCGACCAAGGAGGCCGCGAACAAGGTCGCCTGGCCGACCGTGCTGCTGATCTGCGGCATCGTCATGTACGTCGCGCTGCTCCAGGAGATGGGCACGATCGACTGGCTGGGCGAGAAGGTCGCCGAAGTCGGCACGCCGCTGCTCGCGGCGCTGCTGATCTGCTTCATCGGCGCCGCCGTGTCCGCGTTCGCCTCCACCACCGGCATCCTCGGCGCGTTGATCCCGCTGGCCGTGCCGTTCCTGTCCCAGGGCGAGATCGGCGCCGTCGGCGTGATCATCGCGCTCTGCATCTCGTCCTCGGTCGTGGACTCCTCGCCGTTCTCCACCTCCGGCGCCCTCGTCGTGGCGAACACGCCCGAGGATCGCCGCGACCGCGTCTACAAGCGGCTGCTGCGAGTGGGGCATGAGCATGATCATCATCGCCCCGATCACGGCCTGGTCGATCTTCGTGCTCCCGGGGTGGCTGTAGAGACGTTGTGGGCGTCGCACTTGCGCGGAGGTGAGCAAGTGTGTTCTGGTAGCGGACATGAAGTGGATCGTGGCCCTCGCGCTGGCCGGCCTCGTCGCCGCCCCGGTGGCGTCCGCGCAGACTCCCGCGCCGACCGTGGTGCGGTTCGACACCGGCGATCCACCCGGTGTGTACGTCGCGACGCTGATGCAGACCGGCGCCGGCTGCACGGGGCAGCCGGTGTTCGACGACACGGTGCCCGTCAGCGCGCCGACGTTTCTGTTCGCGCCGTGCCGGCCGACGCTGCGGCTGTCGTTCGCGACGCCCCAGGCCTCGGTGCAGCTCATGGCCAGGGCGCTCGTGCTCCCGGCGACCGAGCTCGTCGCCCGGGCGCACGGGTTGACCGGCGTGACGCTGGGCCAGGCGACGGTCACCGACCCGTCGAGCTGGAAGCCGCTGAGCCTCAGCTCGCCGGACGGCGCGGCGTCGATCGCCTACGTGGATGTGCGGGCGGAAGGAGCGAACGTCGGCGTCGACGATCTCGCGCTGTCCGCGCGCCCGCAGCCGGACACGTCCGTGCTCGGCGGGCCGCCGTCGCGGACGGAAGCGCGCGACGCGAGCTTCACGTTCGGCGCCAACCGCCCGGACGTGGGCGCCTGGCAATGCTCGCTCGACGGCGCCCCATTCACGGCGTGCACGTCCCCCGCGAGCTACGCCGGCCTGGCGGCGGGGCCCCACACGTTCAGGGTCGCGGCGGTCGACGGCTACGGCGCGGTCGACGCGTCACCGGCCGCGGTCGCGTGGACGGTGCTCGGCCCACCGCCGGAGACGCAGGTGCCCGCGGGTGCGCAGCCCGTGGTCTCCGGCGGGACCGCGACGCTCGACCTGGGCGCCGGCGCGTTCGAATGCAGCGTCGACGGCGCGGCCTTCACGCGCTGCAGTTCCCCGGTCACGCTCTCGGGCCTCGCGCCCGGGCGGCACACGCTCGCGGTGCGGTCGGTGGACGAGGACGGGCGCGTCGACCCCACGCCCGCCGAGTGGGCGTTCGACGTCCCGGCGGGCGTCGACCGGTGATTCCCAGCGCGGTCCCGGACCTCGACGCCGACCGCATCCCCGACACGCAGGAACTGCTGCCGCTCGGGAACGTGCCGCCGATCGTGGGCGAGCGCAGCCTCGCGCGGCTCATCTCCGGCACGGTCTACGTCAAGCTGCCGGCGCGCAGCGCGGGCCTCAAGCAGCAGCTCCCGGGGTTCGTGCCGCTGAAGGGCGTGGCGGCGCTGCCCATCGGGACGGTCGTCGATGCCCGGCGCGGCACGATCGGGCTGGAGACCGCCGCGGACAGCCGCGCGGCCACCGACCCGCTCCGCCGGCTCAGCCGGTCGCGCGTGTCGGCCGCGATCTTCCAGATCCGCCAGGCGATGCAACGCCGGCCGTCGCTGCGCACGCGGGCCGTGGCGACCCAACTCGTGCTGGCCACCCCACCGGCGGCCGACGTGGGCTGCCGCCGCCAACCGCCGGCGAAGGGCATCGTGCGCAGCCTGCGGGCCACGGCGAAGGGCCTCGTGCGCGTGTCCGCGGGTGGCAGCTTCGGCGTCGGCCGCGATGCGACGTGGCGCACGATCGACCGCTGCGGGGGCACGACCACGTACGTCACCCGCGGCCTCGTCCGCGTGTTCGACAAGGCGCGCCGGCGCACGGTCACGGTGCGCGCGGGGCGGCGCTACATCGTGAAGGCGCAGATCTTCAAGGCCCGCAAGGGCCAGAAGCCGACGCCGTCCGCGCGCTAACGGCGGGCAAGGACGGACGCGATCTCGTCCTGGACCCGGCGCGCGCGGTCCGTGCTCGTGCCGGTGGTCAGGATCGCGAACACGCGGCCGCGGCAGATGCCCGCCAGGGCGGTGACCTTCGCGCTGCGGAGCGTGCCCGTCTTGGCGCGGCAGGCGCTGGGCACGGCGCGGTCGCGCAGGGTGCCGGTGCCGCCGCGGGCGAGTGAGGCGCGGAAGCTCGGGCGCCGGTCCATCTGACGCAGGAGCCGCGCGACGTCGCGCGGAGACGCCTGCGAGCCCGCGACGAACCCCGCGCTGTCGGCAAGCACCGGACGCACCTTCAGGCGAGCCGCCAAGACGGCCTCGATCGCGTTCGCGGCCTCCGCGGTGGTTCCGGGCCGGCCGCGCCGCGCGGAGATCAGCTTGCCCAGCGTCTCCGCGGTCACCGCGCTGGAGTCCGTGTTGGCCGCGCGCAGGAGGGCCGCGAGATCGCCGTCGACGGCGGCCAGCGGCGGGATCGCCGGCGTCGCGCCAGAGCCGGCGCTGTTGGGCAGGACGACGCCGGCGGCCTCGAGCAGATCGTCGAAGCGCGCGGCCGCGGCGGCCGCGGGATCGAGCTGGTAGGCCCCGCCGGGCGTCGCGCGACCGTGCTCCCAGCTGAGCGCGCCGACCGCGCCGTCGAACTCCTGGTCGAACGCGCCGCCGGTCGCGGGGCCGCCGATGGCTCCGTCGAAGAGCGATCCGTCCCCGATCACCCGCCCGCTGATGCGCCGCACACCGGCCGTGACGACCGCGTCGCGCAACCGGGTCAGGCCGACGTCGTCGAGGCCGGCGTCACCGCCGCCGCGCAGGACGATGTCGCCGGTGAGGAGGCCGTCGGGCCCGAGCGTGCCGTGCAGCTCCACGGCCGTCCGGGGCGGCGTCTTCAGGTCCAGCAGCGCGGCGCTCGTCGTGAACAGCTTCGTCACCGAGCCCAGCGTGCGCCGGGTGCCCGGCCGCACCGCCGCGAGCGTGCGGCCCTTGGTGTCGGTCACGACGAACGCGCTGCGCGAGCCCAGCGAGCGGGCGAGGCGCTCGACCTTGGCCCTGTCGGCCTTCGAGAGGCCCGCCGCGTGGGCGGAGCGGCGACGAGGGCGAACAGCAGCGTGAGGATGAGGGTCTGACGAATCACGCCCATACTGTGCCGCGACCCGCCTCGGTTGTGACGCGTGACGCGTTTCTGACCACGTGCCGGGCGAACTGATCGCCGCGACGAACCGCCTGGACACGTTGGACCCGGCGCTGCTGCGCCCGGGCCGCTTCTCGCGGCACATCCACGTCTCGTCGCCGTCGGAGGACGGCCGCCTGGCGATTCTCGGCGTGCACAGCAAGGGCAAGCCGCTCGCCGAGGACGTCGACCTCCCCCACCTCGCCAAGGTCACCGCGGGCGCGTCCGGCGCCGAGCTGGCCGAGATGCTCAACGAGGGCGCGATCATGGCCGCCCGCGAGGAGCGCCTGGTGATCACGCACGAGGACCTGTTCGAGGGCTTCCTGCGCGTCGTCGCCGGCCCACGCAAGGCGTCCGCGATGCTCGCCGCCGGTGAGCGCGAGACCGTCGCCTACCACGAGGCCGGCCACGTCCTGTGCGCCGAGCTGTGCCCGACGGTCGACAAGACGCTGCACGCCACGATCAATCCGCGGGGCCGCGCCGCGGGCGACATCGACCACCTCGAGATCGCCGCCGCGATGGAGGGTTCCACCGTCGTCGCGCGCCGTCCGAACCTGCAGCCGCTCCCGGACCCGACGCCCGTCGCCGAGCCGGTCGAAGCGGAGCCCGCCCCGCATCCGCGCCGGCGCCTCTGGGTGCCCGGCCCGACCGGCGCCGGTTCCGCGATCGCCGCGTTCCGCGCCGCGCGCGACCTCGCACGCTCGTAGATCGAGCCGCGGGTCTGCGGGGTTCCCGCACGCCACGGAGCCGAGCCGAACCGTAAGCTCGGCTGCATGCCTTTGAACGTGCTCATTGCCGGCGGCGGCGTCGCCGGCCTCGAGGCCTGTTTCGCCCTACGCGACCTCGCCGGCGATCGAGTTCACTGCACCCTGCTCACCCCTGAGCGCGAGTTCGTCTACCGCCCGATGGCGGTCGCGGAGCCGTTCGCCCGCGGCGTCGCGCAGCACGTCGCGCTGGAGCGGATCGCGGCGGATGCCGGCGCCTCGTTGGTGCACGGCGAGCTCGCGCGCGTCGACGATCCTGCGCGTCTGGCGATCACCACCGACGGCGCGCAGCTGCCGTACGACGCGCTGATCGTCGCGATCGGTGCGGGCAGCGAGCCCGCGTTCTCGCACGGCCTGACCTGGACGCCCGAGTCCGACGCCGAGGTGTTCGGCGGGCTGTTGCGTGACATCGAAGAGGGCTACGCGAAGCAGGTGGCGTTCGTCGTGCCCGTCGGCGTGGCGTGGGCGCTGCCCGCGTACGAGCTCGCGCTGATGACCGCCTGGGAGGCCGACAGCATGGGCCAGCGTGACGTGTCGGTGACGATCTACACGCCCGAGAGCGCGCCGCTGCAGGCGTTCGGGCTGGCCGCCGGGGCCGCCATCCGCGAGGACCTGGAGGAGGCGCGCGTGCGCGTCGAGACCGACGCGGCCGTGCACGCCACCGAGCACGGCTTCGTCGTCGAGCCCGGCGGCCGTGCGCTGCCCGGTCGCGTCGTCGCGCTCCCGCGCGCCGTCGGCCCCGCTGTGGCCGGCCTGGCGAACGACGTCCGCGGCTTCATCCAGGTCGACGCGCACGGCAAGGTCTTCGGCACCGCCAACGTCTGGGCCGCCGGCGACGCGATCGCCTTCCCGGTCAAGCAGGGCGGCCTCGCCGCGCAGCAGGCGTTGGCCGCGGCGCAGTCGATCGCGGCGCGCGCCGGCGCCGACGTACACCCCGAGCCGTTCAAGCCCGTGTTGCGCGGGGTGCTGCTGACCGGCCGCGGCCAAGCCTGGCTGCGGCGCGCGGACGAGGGCACCGAAGGCGAGGCCCAGCGCCGCGCGCTGTTCTGGCCGCCGACCAAGATCGCGGGCCGCTACCTCTCCCCCTACCTGGCCGGCGAACCCGCCACCGCGCCGCCCGGCCAGCTCGTCGATCTCGACCTGCGATGAGTTTCGGACCTGCCGTCGGTCTTGGCGGCATGTCCTTTCAGAGCTACCTCGACAACATCGAGCTCAAGACCGGCAAGACGCCGCGTGAGTTCATCGCCCTCGCCGAAGCGAAGGGCTTCACCGAACCCGGCGTGAAGGCGACGCCGATCCTGCAGTGGCTGAGCGACGACTTCGGCCTGGGCCGCGGCCACGGGATGGCGCTCGTGCACGTCTTCCGCAACGGTGCTCAGATCGGCGACAAGCACGTCAACAGCGGCGGCACCCACAGCGACCCGAGCAACCGCCTCGAGCTCGACGGAGTCGCCGCGCGCCGGTGAAATCCGGGCCGCGGATACGTGCCGCGACCCGTGACGCTGCGCTGACGACTCCGTTCGGCCGTCCGTGCGCTCGATCGCCCTGACGTCGCCGAGATCCGCAGGTCGGAGCTGGCTCACCGTCCCCTCATTAGTCCTGGAGGCCATGCTCAAGAAGCTCAAGGCAGCCATGGGCGCCGGCGCGGCGACCGTTGACGCGGTTCTGGCGGTCGGCGCAGTGCGCCCCGGAGACAACGTGTCCGGCGTGGTGCGGGTCCAAGGCGGGGACATCGACCAGGAGATCGAGCGGATCACGGTCGCGCTCGAGACCGTGGTCGAGGTCGAGTCCGGCGACAGCGAGTTCCGCTCGAACCAGACGTTCGGCACCCAGGAGGTGACGGGCGCGCTGACGGTCGGGCCGGGTGATGCGCTCGAGTTCCCGTTCTCGCTCCCGGTGCCGTGGGAGACGCCGCTCACGCACATCGGCGGGCAGGGGTTGCGCGGCGTGTCGATGGGCGTCCGGACGGAGCTGACGGTCGCGCGCGGCATCGACCGCGGTGACCTGGACCCCGTGCAGGTGCACGCGCTGGCCGGCCAGCAGGCGTTGATCGAGGCGCTCGAGGCGCTCGGGTTCGGCTTCAAGGGCGCCGATGTCGAGCAGGGCCAGCTGCCCGGCGGCAGCTCACTCCCGTTCTTCCAGGAGATCGAGTTCCACGCGGGCGGTCAGTACCGCGGGCGGTTCAACGAGCTCGAGGTCACGTTCCTCGGCGGCCCGCAGGAGACGCGGGTGGTGTTCGAGGCGGACATGCGCGGCGGCTGGTTCAGCGAGGGCCGCGACGCGGTGCAGTGGTTCTCGATCCCGACGGCCGGTGGCCGCGACATTCACGGCATCGTCGAGCAGCAGCTGCACGCGCTGGGACAGCGGCGCGGCTGGTTCTAGCGAAACTGCCGGCCTCCCTGACGGGAGGCCGGCTCAAAGCCCGTTAGGCCGCCTGGAAGGCGACGAACTCGTTGTTCTCGTCGACGGTGCCGGGCGTCCACTCGCCGCCTTCGACCTTGGCGATGCCGGCGCCTTCCTGCAGGCTCGTGGCGAGGCGGACGGCCTCGGCGAGGGCGACGCCCTTGCCGCTGTAGACCTGGGCGCCATTGCGCAGCACAACGTACTTGTCGCCATCGTCCTTGATGGTCTCGACGCCGACGTTGCGGTTCGCCATCTTGGCGTTCTTCTTCTTCTCAGCCATGCCAGTCTCCGAACTACGAGGTCGCGATCGGAGCAATTTTAGACGGCGCGGGTTCGATGGCGAAGTTCTGCCGGAAGACGTTGTCCGGGTCGTACTTCGCTTTGAGCTCGCGCAAGCGCGTCAGCGTCGGTTCCGGGAAGGCGTCGAGCAGCCGCTCCGGCCGCGGATCGGTGTCGAAACTCAGGTACAGACCGCTCATGTGCGGATACAGATGCTCGTCCCAGACCGGGTTCAGCCGCTCGATCGTGCTGCGGCCGACCGCGTTGACGCTGAAGTTCTGCGTCCGGTGCGCGTAGGCCGTGGCGTCGGCGGGGACATCGTTGACGGCGCCGCCCACCGCGCGGATCTGGATCCACGACGATTCGCCGGTGGCCAGGAAGTCCTCGAACGCGTGAGCGGTCGGCTCGTAGATGTGGTTGAGCAGGCCGGCGCGGATCGCGGTCGGGCGAGCCACCCATGTGGATGCCGCCGTGCGGCGCGACGATCGCGGGATACGGGACGAGCTGCGCCTGCTGGTCGAGCACCGGGCCGATGTCCAGCAGCGGCGTGAGCGCGGCGATCGCGGCGTCCGTGTCGTCCCCCGCGTACACCGAGTAGAGCTGCACGACCGGACCGCCCTGCTGCGTGACGAGGCTGAGGAAGCTCGTCAGCTCGCGCGGCGCGCGCTCGACCCGGTCGCCCCAGCGGCTCAGCACCTGGGCGGTGTTGCGCGCGTCGAAGGCCATGCTGGAGAAGACGACGTTGCCGACCGGGTAGGCCTCGAGCTCGAACTCGGTGACGACGCCGAAG
Source organism: uncultured Solirubrobacteraceae bacterium (assembly GCA_963724195.1). Lineage (GTDB taxonomy): Bacteria > Actinomycetota > Thermoleophilia > Solirubrobacterales > Solirubrobacteraceae > Solirubrobacter. The sequence goes on from CAVRTQ010000024.1 coordinate 202,800, forward strand.
TTCGCGCCCGCGCCGCGCAGCGCCCACAGCAGGTCCTCGTCGGCGTCGACGATGCTGCCGTCCGCGAGCACGACCTGCGCCCCGACGACGTGGTCGATCGTCAGCCCGTGCTTGCGGGACATGAAGCCGACGCCACCCGCGGTCGCGAGCCCACCGACGCCGACGTCGCCGTAGTCGCCCGAGCTCATCCCGAGCCCGTGCTGGCCGAGCTCCTGCGCGACGTGACCCCAGCGCGCGCCCGGCCCGAGCCGCGCCACGTTGCCGTCGACGCTGATGCCGTTGAGCTTGCCGAGATCGATCACGATGCCGCCGTCGAGCGTCGAGCGGCCGCTGATGCCGTGCCCGCCGCTGCGGACGGCGAGCGGGACGTCCTGCTCGCGCGCGTAGACCAGCGCCTGTGACACCTCCTCGGCGGTCGACGGCTGCAGGACGAGCCCCGGCGACCCCTTGCGCATGTACGTCGAGCGGACCTTGCCGTAGGCGCGGTCGCCCGGTTCGACGGCCGCGACCGGCGCGGCGTCGTAGTCGATCCCCGGCATCCGCTGCGCGCGGACGGCCGGGCTACGACCGAAAGGGCCGGTGGCCGTCCCCCGTTCCGCGCGCGCGGCCGCGACGCCCTCGCGCACCGCCGGCGCGACGTCCTGCCCGAAGCGCTCGATCGCGTACGGGTCGTCGCTCGCGAGGATGAACGTGGCGAACCCGTGCTCCAGCGCGAGCGCGACGAGCTCGTCCACGTCGCTCGTGGTGACGTTGAGCATGCGCCGGATCTCGCGCGGATCACGGCCCACCTGCTCCGCCGCCGCGTCGATGCGGGCGTTCGCCGGCGCGTAGTCGCCCGGCTGCATGTACGCCTGCGAGGGCAGCCAGCCGTCGGCCTTCTCGCCCGTGAGCCGCAACATCCGCGGCTTGTAGGCGCCGAGGTGGATCGGGATCTCGTGCGCCGGCTCCGGGCCGCGCTTGGCGCCCTTGACCGTGTAGTGCTCACCTTCGACGCGCACCCCGCGGCGGGTGGTGACGTCCCACATCTGGCGGATGATGTCGATGGCTTCGGAGAGCGCGGTCACCGACTCGCCCGGGGTACGGCGGGGGCCGCCCATGGCGACGATCGGATCCCAGAACCCGCCCGCGCCGAGGCCGAGCTCGAACCGGCCCTTGGAGAGCACGTCGAGGCTGGCGGCGGCGCGCGCCAGCACGGCCGGCGGGCGCAGCGGCAGGTTGAGCACGTTCGGGGAGATGCGCAGGGTCTCCGTGTTGGCGGCGACCCACGTCATCAGCGTCCACGTGTCCAGGAAGGCGTTCTGGTACGGGTGATCCTGGAAGGTGGCGAGCTCGAGCCCCGCGCGCTCGGTCAGCTGCGCGAGTGCGACGACGCTCTCGGGGTTGGCGGCCTGCGGCGTGAGAAAGGTGCCGAAGACCAGTTCGTGTCCATAGTCGGCCATGGCTAAAGGTGCTCCTGGGCCCAAGTCGAGATCTGTTCGAACGCCGGCATGAGCGCGGCGCCGCGCTCTGAGAGCGCGTAGGTGACCGAGATGGGCGGGCCTGCGACGACGGTGCGGGTCACGAGGCCGGCCTGCGTCAACTCGGTGAGGCGATCGGACAGCACGGAGTCAGAGATCCCGCCGACCGTTCGCGACAGCTCCCGAAAGCCGGTGGGGCCACCGGCTCCGAGCGTGCCGAGCACGACGGCGCTCCAGCGCTTGCCGAGCAGGCCGAACGCCTTGCTGAGCGCCGACTCGGCGCTGAGGCATTGATGCTGGGTGAGCTGCTTCACGCACGAAATATTAGCGACTTCGGAAATAGAAGCGACTAGGACCGATGAGTTCGGACGACGGCGTCCGTCCTAGCCCGTGTGAGCACCTTTGTCTTGCTTCCTGGAGCGGGCGGCGCCGCCTGGTACTGGCACCGTGTCGTCCCGCTGTTGACCGCCGCCGGGCACACCGCGATCGCCGTCGACCTCCCCGGCGCAAACCCCACCGCCGGTCTGCGCGAGTACGAGCGCATCGTGTTCGCGGCCGCCGCCGGCTCGGACCGCATCACGCTCGTCGCGCAGTCGATGGGCGCGTTCACCGCGCTCGGCGTCTGCGAGCGGCTGCCGGTCGAGCGCCTCGTCCTGCTCAACGCGATGGTCCCCGCGCCGGGCGAGACCCCCGGCGAGTGGTGGGCCAACACCGGCCACGAGTTCCCGAGCGACTTCGACGAGGACACCTACTTCCTGCACGACGTCCCGCCGGAGATCGCGGCGGCCGGCGCAGCGCACGTGCGGCCGGAGGCCGACATCGCGTTCTCCCAGCCGTGCGCGTTCGAGCGCTGGCCGGACGTGCCGACGGTGGTGCTCGCGAGCCGCGAGGACCGCTTCTTCCCCTACGACTTCCAGGCGCGGGTCGCCCAAGAGCGCCTGGGCCTCGACGTCGTGCCCGTCCCGGGTGGGCACCTCGCCGCGCTCAGCCGGCCGGAGGCGATCGCCTCCGCGGCGGATGGGATCCCCGTATGAGCCCCGACACGCCGATCGACGACCCCGCGATCAAGTTCTCCCAGCCGTTCGTGCGCGCGCTGCTGGCCGCCGGGATAACGACGCTCGGGGCCGCCTGGGCGAAGCGCGACGCAGAGCTGCTCGCCCTGCACGGCGTCGGCAAGCAGGGCATCCGGACACTGCGCGAGCTGCAATCCGGGTAATCGGAGCAGTGGATGCTGCTCGAGCTCGCCCTCGCCGCCGCTCTCGCTCCCGAGGTCTACGTGATCCGCAGCGAGAACATGCTCCCGCGCCTGAAGCCGGGCCAGCGCGTGGAGTTCGACGCTGTCCGCCCGCGAGCGCAAGGTCGGCGAGATCGTGCTGTTTCACCCGCCCGAGGGCGCGGAGACCAACGAGTGCGGCGAGGAGCCGAAGCGCGGCGCACCGTGCGCCACGCCCCAGGGCGGGCCGATCACGTCCATGACGTTCGCGGCGCGGATCGTCGCCGTCGGCGGTGACCGGATCTCGATGCGGCGTGGCCGGGTGGTGCGCAACGGCAAGCTCGAGACCCGCAAGCACCTGCGCAGGTGCCGGCTCGACCAAGCCTGCGACTATCCCCGGACGATCACCGTCCCTGCCGACCACGTGTACATCCTCGGCGACAACCGCGGCGCCTCCGACGACAGCCGCTTCTACGGCGCCGTGCCGGTCGCCCAGGTGCTCGGCCGCTACGTGCGCACGGTGCCCCGCTGACGACACGCCTCGACCGGGGGACGGACCTGGTCGCCATCCGTGTGCGGCGGTCGGTGACCGTTGCGTGCTTCCTCACGCGGGCCGCCGCCGGCGTGATTGGACTGGCGCCCGCGTACCTCGTCTTCGCGATCGTGTGGTGGGCGTGGGCCATCGTCGCCGGCGTATGGCTGTTCCTGCGCCCACGTACCTCTCCACGCGTGCCTGACCTGCGCCCGGTCGCGTCCATCATCGGGGAGCCACTAGGCGGGCGGCGTCAGCGCACAAGCGGCCTCCGGCGTCGCCACCCGGAAGCTGAAGCTCTCCTCGAGGTAGAGGGACACGGACTCGGCGTCGTGGTGGCTGTAGCCGATCGACAGGTCCTGGCCGGATTCGAACAGGAAGTCGCCGCCGCGCAGGGAGACCACCACCGCGCCGTGCACGCCCGGCGACCAGACGATCGGACCGTCCTGGAGGATCTTGCGCAGGTGGTCGAACAGCGGGTAGCCGCCGTGCTCGGTGCTCTGCACGACGCCCGTGTACTGCTCAGGCGCGAGCGCCAGCGCGTACGGGCCCTTGATGCCGTTGCGCAGGAGCGTCTCCACCGCCTCGGCGACGTGGCCGGTGTACGCGTTGAAGTCGCCGGAGAGCGCGATCGCGTCGTGCGTGCACGACTCCGCGATCCCGCGGAAGCCGGCCGACTCCCACCCGTGGAACACCGCGCGGTTCTCGGCCCGCGCCATCCGCCGCGCGGCGATCTCCAGCGGTTCGAGGTCGATGTCGTCGGCGCCGCGTTCCAGGTCCGCCAGCTCGGAGCGGGAGAGCGCGAAGTCCACGCGCATCTCGACGAGCGGGAGCACCCGCCGCCGGGCGCTCGTGAGGCCGTCCGAGCCACCCGACAGCGGCTCGATCCGGCCCAGGTTCGTCGCGCTGTAGTCCCACCCGAGCGGGCCCGAGAAGTCCACGACCTTGCGCGCCGCCAATCCCGGCTCCAGCCGCGACCGAGCCTCCTCGTCCAGCTCGGCCCATGCCGCTTCGGTGATCGGCGCGCGCTCGCGCAGCAGATGGTTCACAACCCCGCCCCTTTCAAGCTTCCGATGCCCAGCGAGCCGGGCTGAGCGCCCCCGCCCGATCCGCCGAGGCCCGCGCCCTCCTCGGCCTCCTCACCCGCCTCCACGATGTCGCCCTCCTGGAACAAGACCCCGCGCGCGATCTCCCGCCACACCGGCGTGCGCCGCAGCAGGAACTCCAGGTCCATCGCGAAGTGCTTGAACTCCTCGGTCTGCGCGTTGCGCATCACCGCCAGCGCCTCCGGGTCCTGCTCCACCGCGAGGCGCTGCTCATACCACCCGATCGCCTCGGCCTCCTCCGTCAGCGAAGCGCACAAGCGGGCAAACGTTCTGGTCCGCGCCGGCAGCTCCTCCGGCGGCTCGTGGTACTGGTCGAAGCCCATGCCGGGACCTTACGTCACCCGTGTCAGGCGACCTGTCCCGATCGTGCGCGCCCGCGCGCCGAAGCCCTTCAGTCGCGGCCGGTTGAAGCGCGCAGCGTCGCGACCGTGCGAAAGCCGAGGCGCTCGTAGACGCCGAAGCCATCCGGGCTCGCTTGGAGGGTCGCCGTGCGCACGCCGTCGTCGCGGGCGTCGGCGAGCGCGGCACCGACGACCTGGGCCGCGAGGCCGCGGCGGCGAAACCGGGCGTCGGTGGCGACGTACTGGACGCTGACGTCCTCCTCGACGCGCACGGTCAGCACGACGCACGCCCACTCGTCGTCGACCCGCAGCCCGTGCGTGCGCACGCGCTCGTCGGCGATGGCGCCGATGAGCGGGGCGAGCCGGTCGCGCTGACCATAGGCACGGTCGTTGAGCTCGCCCACGATCGCCAGTGACGGCGTCTCCACGCGCTCCGCCCGCGGCGCCTGCCAGTCATCGAGCTCAAGTCCCATGCAGGGCATCGCGATCTCGGTGAGCTCCCGTCGGCCTTCCGGGACCACGGTGCTCCACACGCAGTGCGGCGGCTCGACGAGCTCCGCGCCGGCGTCGGCCACGACCGCGTCGACCCAGTGGTTGTCCGTGGCCCACGGCACACGAGCTCCCACGACGCCCGGCGTACGGACCTCGGTCGCGCCCCGCACGCCGGTCCGCCCCAGACTCGCGAGCGTCTCCGCGAAGCCGGTGATCGAGCGTCGCGCCAGTT